>NZ_JBIAEA010000022.1:0-1388 GCF_042868165.1 Streptomyces sp. NPDC007872 | reverse complement strand
GGGTTCGGGCGGGGTGTTGACGCCGCGGATGCGGTTGACGCTGGGTGTGCTGCTGGTGGCGCAGTTCATGCTGGCGGTGGACTTCTCGATCCTGAACGTGGCGTTGCCGGTGATGGGTGAGGGGCTGGGCTTCTCGCTGGCGAACCTGCAGTGGATCGCGACCGCGTTCGCCCTGTGCGCGGCCGGTTTCACCCTGATGTTCGGCCGGGTGGCCGACCTCTTCGGCCGGCGGCGCCTGTTCCTGGGCGGCCTGGCCGTCCTGGGGCTGGCCTCGCTGGCCGGTGGTCTTGCCACCAGCCCCGAGGTGCTGATCGCCGCCCGGATCTTCCAGGGCCTGGCCACCGCCGCGGTCACCCCGGCCGGCCTGTCCCTGCTGACCACCTCCTTCCCCGAAGGCCCCCTGCGGGAGAAGGCCCTGGGCCTCAACGGTGCCTTGATGTCGGCCGGGTTCACCACCGGCGCCATCCTGGGCGGTGTCCTGACCGACCTGCTGTCCTGGCGCTGGGCCTTCTTCATCAACGTGCCCGTCGCCGCCGCCGTCCTGATCATCGCCCCCATGGTCATCGCCGAGTCCCGCCCCGAACAGCGCCCCCGCCTGGACCTGCCCGGCGCCCTGAGCGTCACCCTGGGCCTGCTGGCCGTCGTCTTCGGCTTCACCCAGGCCGGCGAACACGGCTGGACCCACCTGCCCGCCCTGGGCGCACTGGCCGCCGGTGTGCTGCTCCTGATCGCCTTCTACTTCATCGAGCGCACCTCCCCCGCCCCCCTGGTCCCCGTCACCGTCCTGCGACGGCGCACCGTGGCCTGGGGCAACATCGCCGGCGTCCTGGCCTTCGTCACCGAAACCTCCCTCGTCTTCCTCCTGACCCTCTACCTCCAGCAGGTCCTCGGCTTCTCCCCCCTGGCCGCCGGCCTCTCCTTCGGCGTCCTGGGACTGGGCACCGTCCTGGGCGGCACCCTGGCCCCCAGGGTCATCGCCCGCACCTCCACCCGCACCACCCTGATCACCGGCGCCCTCATCCAGACCGCCGCCACCGCCGCCCTCCTCGCCCTGGGCACCAACACCACCACCGGCCTGGCCCTGATGCTCCCCGCCACCTTCATCGGCGGCGTCGGCAACATGCTCCTGATCGTCGGCTTCATGGTCACCGCCACCAGCGGCCTGCCCGACCACGAACAGGGCATGGCCACCGGCCTCGCCACCATGAGCCAGCAGATCGGCATCACCATGGGCACCCCCGTCATGAGCGCCATCGCCACCGGCGCCATGACCACCACCACCCTCACCGGCATCCTCGGCGGCATCCACACCGCCATCGCCGTCAACACCGCCCTCGTCCTGATCACCGCCCTCACCACCACCCTCTTCCTCCGCACCCCCACCACCA
>NZ_JBIAEA010000021.1:0-1437 GCF_042868165.1 Streptomyces sp. NPDC007872 | reverse complement strand
CCCGAGGAGTTGCGCCACGGCCCTCTGGCCAGGGGGTCTCAGGCTTGGTCGTGGCTCGCTGAGGCTCTGTGATCACGCTGCTGGGTGCTGGACGACTTCCGCCACTGGTCCATTACGTCGTCTACTTCGTCCAGGGCAGGATCGCGGCTTCCGCTGGGCGCGTAGGCCGGTGACCGGTCAGCGCGTAGTGGCAGGTGTGCGCAGTACCAGGCCCGGCGGGCACCGGCTATCTCTGCGGGCGTGCCCGTGCGGAGGTAGCCGAGCAGTGCTGTCATGACCCTGCGGCGCCCGAATGCGTAGAGCGCCGGCTCGACGAACCAGCGGCAGAAGCTTGGGTCCGGGTCGTAGACAGCAGCGGCCATCAGCGGATCGAAGAACTCCTCGGGCAGGGTGGCGCGTTCCAGCAGTGGCCTTCGTGCGGCTCCGGCCAGGTGCCGCGCACGTCGGTCTTCAGGCACGTCGGCCGCAGCCTCAAGGTCCAGCAGGCGGGCCACTTCGGCTGCGCATGCAAGAAATGTACGTGTGGATGCCTCGTGGCAGTCACCTTCGCTCATGGCAGGATTCTCGACCACGGGCCTGAGCAGAAGTGGTCGCATGGGGCGAGATGATCTCGATGTGGCTGGTGTGATTACGGCGTCGGAGCCGTCCTGGATAGCCCCGTTCTCCGGGCTGAGTCCGCGTGCCTTCGGGAAGCTGGTGACGGTGCTGCGTCGCGCAGGTGTGGACACGGCCCGCAAGGGCCGGCCGTGGAGCCTTCCGCTGGAAGACCGGACCCTGCTGGTCACCGCCTACTGGCGAACCAACCTGACCATGCGGCAGCTCGCTCCGCTGTTCGGGGTCTCGAAGTCGGCGGCGGACCGGATCATCGACGACCTCGGGCCGATGCTCGCGCTCCAGCCCCGTAAGCGGTTCGCGAAGGACACCGTGCTCATCGGGGACGGCACCCTGGTCCCCACCCGGGATCACAGCGTCGCCGAGCGGTCGAAGAACTACCGGTACTCCACCAACCACCAGGTCGTCATCGACGCCGACACCCGCCTGGTCGTCGTGGTCGGCCGGCCGCTTGCCGGGAACCGCAACGACTGCAAGGCGTGGGAGGAATCCGGCGCCAAGGCCGCCGTCGGCAAGACCCTCACGATCGCCGACGGCGGATACCCGGGCAGCGGACTCGTCATCCCGCACCGCCGCCAGCGCGGCCAGACCGAACTCCCGGACTGGAAAGAAGAGCACAACAAGTCCCACAAGCAGGTCCGGGCCCGCGTCGAGCACGTCTTCGCCCGCATGAAGACCTGGAAGATCCTCCGCGACTGCCGCCTTAAAGGAGACGGCGTCCACCACGCCATGCTCGGCATCGCCCGGATGCACAACCTCGCCCTCGCCGGATAGGCAAGCTGGCCCGTACTGCGGCCAACCATGTCCAAGACGTCTCGGAGATCA
>NZ_JBIAEA010000020.1:0-1719 GCF_042868165.1 Streptomyces sp. NPDC007872 | reverse complement strand
CTAAGGGCTTGCAGATCATCAAGGTGTTGCTTCCCGTGCTGGCGCTCGTTGGTGTGGTATGCGCATCCCGGACGAGACTCGTGACCAACTCTCTGTGAAGTTCGCGGTGTTATTTCCGCACCTGGACGAGCGGCAGCGTCGATTGTTGATGGCTGCCGAGGCTCGTGTCCTGGGGCACGGCGGCGTTCGGACTGCCGCACGGGCAGCCGGGATGAGTGAGACGACGGTCCGCAAGGGCGTGTTCGAGCTGGAAGCTGGTGAGGAGCCCCTGGGCCGGGTGCGGCGTCCGGGCGGGGGTCGCAAACGGGTCGCGGATCTCGATCCGGGGTTGCGGCCGGCTTTGCTGGCGCTGGTCGAGCCGGATGTGCGGGGTGATCCGATGTCGCCGCTGCGATGGACGCTGAAGTCGACCCGCGCACTCGCGAGGGAACTGGCCCGGGCCGGGCACCGGGTCAGTGCCAACACCGTCGCGGATCTGCTGCGGGAGGAAGGCTTCAGCCTGCAGGCCAACGCCAAAACGCTCGAGGGCAGCCAGCACGTCGACCGGGACGCACAGTTCCGTTACCTCAACGAGCAAGCCCGCGAGCACCGGGACGCCGGCCAGCCGGTCATCAGCGTGGACACCAAGAAGAAGGAGCTCGTCGGCGAGTTCAAGAACGACGGCCGCCAGTGGCGCCCGGCCGGTGATCCGGTGTCGGTGAACATGCACGACTTCGCCGACCCGAAGCTGGGCAAGGCGATCCCGTACGGGATCTACGACCTGGCTGCGAACACCGGCTGGGTCAATGTCGGCACCGATCACGACACCGCCGCGTTCGCGGTGGAATCGATCCGCCGCTGGTGGCACGGCCAGGGCCACGCCGCCTACCCGCAGGCGACACGGCTGCTGATCACCGCCGACGCCGGCGGATCCAACGGCTACCGCACCCGGGCCTGGAAACTCGAACTCGCCCGCCTCGCCGCCGAAACCGGACTTACGATCACCGTCTGCCACCTGCCGCCAGGCACGTCGAAGTGGAACAAGATCGAGCACCGCCTCTTCTCCCACATCACCATAAACTGGCGCGGCCGCCCGCTGACCAGCCACGAAGTCATCGTCCAATCCATCGCCGCAACCACCACCCGGACCGGACTGCAGGTCACGGCCGAGCTGGACACCAATGCCTATCCGACCGGAGTCACGATCGGTGATGCGGAGATGGCCGCTCTGCCACTGACCCGGCATGCCTTCCACGGCGACTGGAACTACGTCCTGCACCCCCATCCGGCCCCACTCGTTCCGGCGGCCCGGACTCCGGAACCGTGCGAGCCGGAATGGACACCGGCCCTGCTGACCGACCCCGCGCTGACCGGCATGTCTCCCGACCAGTTGCACGACCTGGTCCAGGCACTGGAACCGGAAGGAGACACCCGGCGCGGCCGCCCGCCACACCTCGCCTTTCACGACCAAGTCCTGGCCACCGTGCTCCACCTGCACGTCAATCTGGCGGCGGAACCACTCGCCGTGCTGTTCGCCAGCAGCCGCACCGCCATGCACCGCACCCTCCTGAAGGTCAGGAAACTGCTCAAGGCCCACGGCATCGTCATCCCACCCGCGGCCACTCCACCAGCCGCCCTCACGGTCCTCCACGCGCGGGTTCTCGTTCAGACCAGTAAGGCCAGCAGCAAGATCAAGACGACGTGTTAATGATCGGCAGGCCCTAAGGGTTGTCCCGTAAA
>NZ_JBIAEA010000019.1:2500-4977 GCF_042868165.1 Streptomyces sp. NPDC007872 | reverse complement strand
GTTCGTTGCTTCAGAACTAACACAGTGGACGCGAGCAACTGAGGACAAGCCCTCGGCCTATTAGTACCGGTCAGCTCCACCCCTTACGGGGCTTCCACATCCGGCCTATCAACCCAGTCGTCTACTGGGAGCCTTACCCTCTCAAGGAGGTGGGAATACTCATCTCGAAGCAGGCTTCCCGCTTAGATGCTTTCAGCGGTTATCCCTCCCGAACGTAGCCAACCAGCCATGCCCTTGGCAGGACAACTGGCACACCAGAGGTTCGTCCGTCCCGGTCCTCTCGTACTAGGGACAGCCCTTCTCAATATTCCTACGCGCACAGCGGATAGGGACCGAACTGTCTCACGACGTTCTAAACCCAGCTCGCGTACCGCTTTAATGGGCGAACAGCCCAACCCTTGGGACCGACTCCAGCCCCAGGATGCGACGAGCCGACATCGAGGTGCCAAACCATCCCGTCGATATGGACTCTTGGGGAAGATCAGCCTGTTATCCCCGGGGTACCTTTTATCCGTTGAGCGACGGCGCTTCCACAAGCCACCGCCGGATCACTAGTCCCGACTTTCGTCCCTGCTCGACCCGTCGGTCTCACAGTCAAGCTCCCTTGTGCACTTACACTCAACACCTGATTGCCAACCAGGCTGAGGGAACCTTTGGGCGCCTCCGTTACCCTTTGGGAGGCAACCGCCCCAGTTAAACTACCCATCAGACACTGTCCCTGATCCGGATCACGGACCGAGGTTAGACATCCAGCACGACCAGAGTGGTATTTCAACGGCGACTCCACAACCACTGGCGTGGCTGCTTCACAGTCTCCCACCTATCCTACACAAGCCGAACCGAACACCAATATCAAACTGTAGTAAAGGTCCCGGGGTCTTTCCGTCCTGCTGCGCGAAACGAGCATCTTTACTCGTAGTGCAATTTCACCGGGCCTATGGTTGAGACAGTCGAGAAGTCGTTACGCCATTCGTGCAGGTCGGAACTTACCCGACAAGGAATTTCGCTACCTTAGGATGGTTATAGTTACCACCGCCGTTTACTGGCGCTTAAGTTCTCAGCTTCGCCCTGTCGAAACAGAGCTAACCGGTCCCCTTAACGTTCCAGCACCGGGCAGGCGTCAGTCCGTATACATCGCCTTACGGCTTCGCACGGACCTGTGTTTTTAGTAAACAGTCGCTTCTCGCTGGTCTCTGCGGCCACCCCCAGCTCAGGAGGAAAACTCCATCACCAGGCGTGGCCCCCCTTCTCCCGAAGTTACGGGGGCATTTTGCCGAGTTCCTTAACCATAGTTCACCCGAACGCCTCGGTATTCTCTACCTGACCACCTGAGTCGGTTTAGGGTACGGGCCGCCATGAAACTCGCTAGAGGCTTTTCTCGACAGCATAGGATCATCCACTTCACCACAATCGGCTCGGCATCAGGTCTCAGACTACGTGTCACGCGGATTTGCCTACGTGACGTCCTACACCCTTACCCCGGGACAACCACCGCCCGGGCTGGACTACCTTCCTGCGTCACCCCATCGCTTACCTACTACAAGTCTGGTTCGTCGGCTCCACCACTCCCCTTTGCCCGAAGGCTCCGGGGCGGCTTCACGGACTTAGCATCGCCTGATTCGATATTGGGCGTTTCAAAGCGGGTACCGGAATATCAACCGGTTGTCCATCGACTACGCCTGTCGGCCTCGCCTTAGGTCCCGACTTACCCTGGGCAGATCAGCTTGACCCAGGAACCCTTAGTCAATCGGCGCACACGTTTCTCACGTGTGTATCGCTACTCATGCCTGCATTCTCACTCGTGAACCGTCCACAACTCGCTTCCGCGGCTGCTTCACCCGGCACACGACGCTCCCCTACCCATCACAGCCTCCGTTGGGAGTATGTGCTGCAATGACACGACTTCGGCGGTACGCTTGAGCCCCGCTACATTGTCGGCGCGGAATCACTTGACCAGTGAGCTATTACGCACTCTTTCAAGGGTGGCTGCTTCTAAGCCAACCTCCTGGTTGTCTCTGCGACTCCACATCCTTTCCCACTTAGCGTACGCTTAGGGGCCTTAGTCGATGCTCTGGGCTGTTTCCCTCTCGACCATGGAGCTTATCCCCCACAGTCTCACTGCCGTGCTCTCACTTACCGGCATTCGGAGTTTGGCTAAGGTCAGTAACCCGGTAGGGCCCATCGCCTATCCAGTGCTCTACCTCCGGCAAGAAACACACGACGCTGCACCTAAATGCATTTCGGGGAGAACCAGCTATCACGGAGTTTGATTGGCCTTTCACCCCTAACCACAGGTCATCCCCCAGGTTTTCAACCCTGGTGGGTTCGGTCCTCCACGAAGTCTTACCTCCGCTTCAACCTGCCCATGGCTAGATCACTCCGCTTCGGGTCTTGAGCGTGCTACTAAAGCGCCCTGTTCGGACTCGCTTTCGCTACGGCTTCCCCACACGGGTTAACCTCGCAACACACCGCAAACT
>NZ_JBIAEA010000018.1:0-11919 GCF_042868165.1 Streptomyces sp. NPDC007872 | reverse complement strand
CCAAGTAGGCAACGCCCGTCAGGACGGGGAGGGGAGGCGGTCCTCCGGCCTTCCTCCGGACTCCCTCCCCACCCCGTCCCCGTCGAAGGAACCCGATGGACCTCCAGCTCAAGGGACGGGTCTACCTCGTCACCGGTGCCTCCTCCGGCATCGGGCACGCCACCGCCCGCGTGCTCGCGGCGGAGGGCGCGCAGGTGGTGGGCGTGGCCCGGAACACCGCGTCGCTGCTCGACACCGACCCGAACATCACCGCCCACGAGGGCGACCTCACCCGCCCGGAGACCGCGGACGACGCGGTGCGCCGGACCGTCGAACGCTTCGGCCGCCTCGACGGCCTGGTCAACAACGCCGGCGCCCTGCGCTCCCACGAGGGCTTCCTGGCCGCCACGGACGCCGACTGGCACGAGATCTTCGAGCTCAACGTCCACGCGGCGGTCCGCGCCGCCCGGGCCGCCCTGCCGCACCTGATCGACGGCGGCGGAGGCAGTCTGGTCCACGTGGCGAGCGAGGCGGCCCGCTTCCCGGACCCCTCCATCGCCGCCTACGCGGCCTCCAAGACGGCCCTCCTGTCCGTCTCCAAGTCCCTCGCCGCCGAGTACGGCCGCCGGGGCGTCAGGTCCAACATCGTGTCGCCCGGCCCCACCCGGACCGCCCTGTTCGACGCGCCGGGAGGGTTCGCCGAGCAGTTGGCGGAACGCTTCGGCACGACGCCCGACGAGGCGGTCGACCACTTCATCCGCGAGGAACGGCGCCTGCCGAGCGGACGGATCGGGACGCCCGAGGAGGTCGCCACCGTCATCGCCTACCTGCTGTCGCCGCTCGCCTCGCAGGTGACGGGGGCCGAGTGGGCCGTCGACGGCGGCGCCCTGCGGCAGGTCTGACCGTGGCAGCCCCCGCGTCCGCAGCCGCCGCCCCGGCCGAAAGCCGTTCGCGCGTCGAGGAGTTCGAGGCGGAGGCCGTGCCGTACCGCGCCGAGCTCCTGGCGGCTGCCGTCCGCCTCGTCCGCTCGCACGCGGACGCCGAGGACCTCCTCCAGGAGACCTACTTGAAGGCGTTCCGCTCCTTCCACCAGTACCGGCTCGGCACCAACGTCCGTGCCTGGCTGTACCGGATCATGACCAACACGTACTTCACGCACCACCGCAGCGCCCGGACGCGGCCGCGGATCGTCGGCCCCTACGACGAGGACGCCCACGTCCGGCCGGCGCACCAGCCGGCCTCCTACCGGCTGGCGTCGGCGGAGGACCAGCACCTGGAGGGGTTCGTGCACCCCGAGATCGGGCGGGCGCTGCGGTCCCTCCCGCGGGAGTACGCGGCGGTGCTGCGCCTGGCGGACGTCGAGGGCCGCAGCTACCAGGAGATCGCCGGACTCCTCGGGATCGCCACCGGCACGGTGGGCTCGCGCGTGCACCGCGGCCGCCGCCGCATGCGGGAGCTGATTCCTCACCTGGACCCCCACCTGGATCCCCGCCCGGATCCCCACCTGGATTTCCGCCCGGATCCCCACCTGGATCCCCGCCCGGACCCTCACCCGGGCCTCCGCCCGAATCCCCACCCGGGTCCCCACCGCACGAGCACCGCTCGCGCCGACTCCCCCCACACGGACAGCACTTCCCCGATACGAGCGAAGGAGCCCATGACATGAGCGGAATAGGCAGACGCGCCCTCCTCGGCCGCGGCGCGGCCGTGGCGGGCGGGGCGGCCGTGGCCACCACCGGCCTCCTGGCCGCGGACGCGGACGCGGTCGCGGCGGCGGCCGGAGGCGGCGCCGTCGAGTTCGGCAGCACGGTGACCCGGCAGGACTCCCGCTACCCGTCCCTCCGGACGGGCAACAACCAGCGCTTCGTGGCCACCCCGGACTACGTGAAGATGGTCCGTTCCCCGGCCGACGTCGAGCGGGCGCTCGCGAAGGCGGTGCGCGACGGCAAGCGCGTCTCCGCCCGCAGCGGCGGCCACTGCTTCGCCGACTTCACCTGCAACCCCGAGATCGAGGTGATCATCGACTTCTCGGAGATGACCGGCGTCGGCTACGACCGCAGGATGCGCGCCTTCTACGTCGAGCCGGGCGCGCGGCTCCTCAACGTCTACGAGTCCCTGTTCAAGGGCTGGGGCGTCACGGTGCCCGGCGGCATCTGCTACAGCGTCGGCGCCGGCGGGCACATCGTCGGCGGCGGCTACGGCCTGCTCTCGCGCGCCCACGGCCTGGTCGTCGACCACCTGTACGCCGTGGAGGTGGTGGTGATCGACGAGGCCGGCCGGGCCCGTACGATCACGGCGACCCGGGAGGCCGACGACCCGCACCGCGAACTGTGGTGGGCGCACACCGGCGGCGGGGGCGGCAACTTCGGCCTCGTCACCAAGTACTGGTTCCGCTCGCCCGGCGCCCGGGGCACCGAGCCGGCCGAGCAGCTCGTGAAGGCGCCGTCGACGGTCCTGGTCAGCGCGGTCTCCATCCCCTGGGACGACCTCGACGAGCGGTCCTTCAAGCGCCTGGTGAAGAACTTCGGCGCCTGGCACGCGGAGCACAGCGATCCGGACAGCCCCTACCGGCACCTCAGCAGCCTGTTCAACGTGTCCGCCAAGGCGCACGGCAGCCTGGGGATGTTCACCCAGATCGACGCCGCGGTCCCCGGCGCGCGCGAGATGCTCGACTCGTACATGGCGGCCGTCACCAGCGGGACCGGGGTCGAGGTGCGGTCCCTCGACCGCGGGAACGGGGAGCTGCCGGCGATGCCGGGCCTCGACCGGCCGAGGGAGCTGCCCTGGTTGCAGGCGACGCGGCTGGTCGGCACCGACAACCCGACCATCACCAACCCCACCTCGCGCGGCGGCCACAAGTCCGCGTACATGCGCAAGAACTTCACCGACGCGCAGCTCGCGGCGCTGTACAAGCACATGACGCGGCCGGACTTCACCAATCCGGACACCATGCTGGTGCTGTTCTCCTTCGGTGGCCGGGTGAACGCCCTGCCGGAGGACGCCACCGCCAACGCCCAGCGGTCCGCCATCTTCAAGATGTGCTTCCAGACCTTCTGGAGCGACCCGGCCGAGGACGATTTCTATCTGGGCTGGCTCCGTGATCTCTACGGTGAATTCTTCGCGGCCAGCAACGGCGTGCCGGAAATCAACGACGCCACGGACGGGTGTTACATCAACTATCCCGACCGGGACATGACCGACCCCCGTCACAACCGCTCGGGGACGCCCTGGACCACGCTCTACTACAAGGGAAATTATCCCCGCCTCCAGCGCGTGAAGCGCCGCTACGACCCCGCCAACGTGTTCCGCCACTCCATGTCCATCACGCCTTCCAGGACGCCCTGACGGCCTTTCCGTGAAAACGGCCCCGCTCTTCGGAGCGGGGCCGTTTTTCTTTTTGCCCGTGCGTGCAAGTGGGAAATCGAACGCGTTGACCATTTCTCGGGCGAATGGAACTCTCTTTCTTGTCGGAGCGTCGCCCTCCCGGACAGGGAAACGAAGGCGATGCGAAATCCAACGGGTGGAGAAAGAGAATGCGAACCGTTTCCGTGGTCATCGGCACGCGCCCGGAGGCCATCAAGATGGCTCCCGTCATCATGGCCCTGCACGCCCGTCCGGACATCGAGCCCGTGGTCATCTCGACCGGGCAGCACCGCCAGATGCTGGACGAGACCCTCGACGCCTTCGGCCTGTCGGCCGACATCGACCTGGAGGTCATGGCCCCCAAGCAGACCCTGTCGCAGGTGACCTCCCGGATCCTCAGCGGCCTGGAGTCCGTACTCCCCCGGCTCGGCTCCGACGCCCTCCTGGTGCACGGCGACACCGCCACCACGCTCGCCGGCGCCCTCGCCGGCTTCCACCACGGCGTCCCGGTCGTCCACGTCGAGGCCGGCCTGCGCAGCGGCGAACTCTCCTCCCCGTTCCCGGAGGAGGGCAACCGGCGCCTGGTCGGCCAGGTGTCCGCGCTCCACCTGGCACCGACCCCCGCCAACCGCGCCAACCTGCTGTGCGAGGGCATCCCGGAGGAGACGATCGTCGTCACCGGCAACACGGTCATCGACGCCCTGCGCTGGGCCGGCGACCACGCCGCCGACTACGGGCGCCCCGAGCTGGACGACCTCGACGCCGACCCCCGCCGCGTCGTCCTCGCCTCCGCCCACCGCCGCGACGCCTGGCCGCAACTGGCCGACATCGCCGCCGCGTTCCGGCGGATCGCCGACGAGCCCGGCACCCGCGTGGTGGTCCCGCTGCACCGCAACCCCGCGGTGCGCGAGGCGATGCTCCCCGTCCTCGCCGGACACCCGAACGTCACCCTCACCGACCCGCTGCCCTACCTGAGCTTCATGAAGCTGCTCAAGCGGGCCGACCTCATCGTCTCCGACAGCAGCGGCGCGCAGGAGGAGGGGCCCGCGCTCGGCAAGCCCACCCTGGTCCTCAGCGACGTGACCGAGCGGAGCGAGGCCGTCGTCGCCGGCACGGCCAAGCTGGTCGGCAAGACGACCGGGGGCGTCGCCGCCGCCGCCCTGGAGCTCCTGCGCGACCGGGCCGCGTACGACCGCATGGCGGGCGCCGCCAACCCGTACGGGGACGGCAGGGCGGCCCTGCGCACGGTCGACAGCATCGCCTGCTTCCTCGGTCTCGGCGACCGGCCCGAGGACTTCGTCCCGGAGACGCCGGTCGACCAGTTCGCCGCCGAACTCGCCCGTGTCGCCGGCTACCGGCAGCACGCCCCTCAGCCGGCCTCCTGAAGCCACGAGGACCCCTCCCGATGAGCCAGACGATCCAGACGAACCAGACCAACCAGACCCTCCTGACCGGGGCGGCCCCGAACGCCGTCCGCCCCCTGCGCCTCGGCACCCCGCACCTCCCCGCCCTGCTGGTCGAGAACGTCGACCGCTACCGGGTGCGCGGCTCCGCCGTCGTCGTCAACCCCCACCCCGACCCGGTCCCGCTCGACGTGTCGCCGCCGGTCGCGATCCCGCCCCTGTCCTCCACGATCGTCAGGGACACCGTGATCGTCAGCGCCCCGTCGGTCGTCCTCGTCGCCATGAGCGACGTCCCGGCCGCCGACGTGATCCGCGACCCGGGCTGGCACCTCCTCGGGGACCTCATGGGCCCGCCCGCGGCGGACGGAACCGGGGGATTCCCCCGGGACGTACCGCTCTGGAAGGGCCCCCAGGACGAGGCCGGCACCGTCCTCCTCGACGCGCCCCACCTGCTCGGGGAGCGCCCCGACCGGCGGCCCGGCGAGCCCTACGAGCTCCGGGTGAACCTCTGGTACGCCCCCGCCGGCACCGACTGCGCCATCCACAACCGGCACGACTTCATCGAGGTCCACACCCAGATCACCGGAGTGGGCCGGATGCAGAAGTTCCACGCCCCGGACCACGCCTCCCTGTACCAGGACGTCCCGATGGCCCCGGGCTACACCACCCCGCAGCCGTTCTGCCGGACGAACCCGGACGGCGGCTACCTCTACCCCTGGCACCAGTACCGCGCCGACACCGACTGCGTGTGGCTCGCCGTCGAGTACCACCTCCCCACCCACTGACCTCCCTCTAAGGAACCGCCATGAGCGAGCACCGCGTCACCACCCCGATCCCGCCCGTCTTCACCCCCGAGGTCGTCGCCGAACAGCTCCGGGACGGCTACTGGCTGGAGGCCCCGGACATCGACCAGGACGGCAAGCCCGACCTGTTCGGCTACGGCCTGCGCCTCGGCGAGATCTACTGGTACCAGAACGACGAGAAGTGGACCCGCCGCCTGGTCGCCGACGGCATCCGGATGCCCGTGGGCGCCGACTTCGCCGACATCAGCGGCAACGGCCACCCCGACGTGGTCGTCTGCTACGAGCTCTACGGTCCGATCGGCACCATCCACGACCCCGACCCGGTCGGCGGCAAGATCGACTGGCTGGAGAACCCGGGCAGCCCCGACAAGGACGAGTCCCGCTGGAAGCGGCACTACGTCGGCCGGGCCACCGGCATGCACCGGCTGCGGGTCGGCCACTTCACCCGCACCGACCGGCTCCAGATCGTCGGCGTGCCGATCGTGGCGCAGGCGGACGTCCACGCCGTGCTGCCGGTGGTGATCTTCACCCAGCCCGACGACGTGCACGCCGCCGAGGAGTGGCCGATGGAGACCATCGACGACAGCCACTTCCGCATGATCCACGGGGCCGAGAAGAAGGCCGGCCTGATACCGGGCTCGGACCTCGACTCGCTGCTCTTCGCGTCCGACGAGGGCGTCACCTGGCTGTACTTCGACGAGGCGAAGCGCGAGTGGGTCCGCCGGCTCGTCGGCACCGGCGAGCTGACCCAGTTCGAGCGGACGGGCTTCCGCGGCAGCGGCGACGTCAACGCCGGCCGCGTCGGGGACGACCCGATGGCGTACGTCGCCGCGATCGAGCCCTTCCACGGCAACACCGTCGCCGTCTACACCAAGTCGGGCACCGACGAGCAGGGCGACCCCGTCTGGGAGCGCACCCTCCTCGACGTCTACGGCGACCCCAACGACAGCGGCGAGGGCCCCGGCCACCAGATCGTCTGCGCGGACTTCGACGGCGACGGCGAGGAGGAGTTCCTCGTGGCGCTGCGTGGGCCGTGGCCCTGGCAGGGCGTCATGTACTACAAGGCCGTCGACCTGGCGGCCGGCGTCTGGGCCAAGTGGCGCATCGGCGACGAGTCCGTCGCCCGGATCGCCACCGGCGACTTCAACGGCGACGGACGCCTGGACTTCGCCACGATCGCGTACTCCGTCCAGAACTACTACGTGGCCAAGGACGCCAAGATCATGCTCTACCGGAACGGGACCCCGCAGGCCGGCGCGGAGGTCCTCCAGGAGGCCGGTGCCGAGGCCCCGCAGGGCGACGCCGAGTAGTCCACGAGCGACACACCACGAGCAGCCCCCACCCCCTCTCCGCCCCCGCGCCGCCGCCCCGCCCGCCGACCCCGCCGGGCCGGGCGGCGGCGCCCCGAACAGAAAGCCGCCGTCATGGCCTCCGCCTCCGCCTCCGCACCGCCGGACGACTCCCGCACCCGCGCCGGTTCCTCCCGGCCCGCGAAGCTGCCCTCGCTCACCGGCCTCAGGTTCTTCGCCGCGCTCCTGGTCTTCTTCTTCCACTCCTCGCTGGCCGACAGCCCGATCCCGCCCAACGCCCCCATCAACCCCTTCGCGAACGACACCCTGGCCCACCTGTACGAGAAGACGTTCGTCTCCACCGGCTACATGGGCGTCTCGTTCTTCTTCGTCCTCTCCGGCTTCGTCCTCGCCTGGTCGTCCCGGCCCGGCGAGCGCCTCACCTCCTTCTGGCGCCGCCGCGTCACCAAGATCTTCCCCAACCACCTGGTCGTCTCCGCCGCGGTCGTGGTGCTCTTCGCGGGCGCCACCCTCACGGGCGTCTCGCAGTGGCTGCCGAACCTGCTCCTGATCCACACGTTCTTCCCGCAGCCGCTGGTCAACCTCAGCCTCAACCCGCCGAGCTGGTCCCTCGGCAGCGAGCTGCTCTTCTACCTGCTGTTCCCGCTGCTCATCGTCCCGATCCGGAAGATCCGCGGCGCGGCCCTGTGGTTCTGGGCGGCCGTCATGGTCGCCGGCACCGTCGCCGTCCAGCTCGTCTCGACCCACCTCGTGCCCGCCACCCCCAAGTCGGCGATCACCCCGATCTCCGACATGCAGTTCTGGTTCGGCTACCTCTTCCCGCCCGGCCGCCTCTTCGAGTTCGTCCTCGGCGCGATCCTCGCGCGGATCGTCCTCGCCGGCCGCTGGCCGCGGCGGTTCGGCATCGTGCCCTCGCTGGTCCTGGTGGCCGCGGGCTACGCCGCCACGTTCTGGGTGCCGTTCCAGTACACCTTCGTCACGGCCACCCTCGTCCCCATCGGCATGCTCATAGCGGCGGTCGCCGACAGCGACGCCCGCTCCCGCTCCACCTGGCTGAGCAAGCGGCCCGTGGTCTGGCTCGGCGAGGTCTCCTTCGGCTTCTACCTCGTCCAGGGCGTCACCATCTTCTACCTGCGGACCCTCCTGGGCGACGAGCCCTTCGGCACCCCCGTGGCCCTGCTCGTGATCGCGCTCTTCTTCGCGGTCTCGCTGCTCGCCGGATGGCTGCTCTACCAGTACGTGGAGATGCCCGCCATGCGCCGCTTCAGCCGCTCCCGGAAGCCGGCCGCCACCGCCCCGGCGGTGTCCCTCCCGGCCCGGCGCCCCGCCACGAACCCCGGCCCCGCCACGACCCCCGCCCCCGTCCTGGACGCCGTCCCCTCCCCGGCCGCCGCCCCGGCCGCCGAGAAGGAACTCACCTGAGAGGAGGCACTCCCGTGCCCACCACCACCGCCCCCGACGGAACCGCCGTCGACCACCGCACCACCGGATCCGGACCCGGTCTGCTGCTCGTCCACGGCTCCACCAGCGACTCCGCCGCCAACTTCGGGCTCCTCGCCCCCCACCTGGCCGCGGGCCGCACCCTGATCCTCCCCGACTACGCCGGCAGCGGCCGCACCCCGCTGCCGCCCGGGGGCGAACTCGCCGTCGAGGACCTGGCGGCCCAGATGGCCGCCGTCCTGGAGGCCCGGGCCGAGGGCCCGGTGGACGTCGCCGGGGCCTCCCTCGGCGCCGTCGTCGCCGCCGCGCTCGCCGCCGACCACCCCCACCTGGTGAAGCGCCTGGTGCTGATCGTCGGCTGGGCCCGCAACGACGACCCCCGCCAGGCGATGGCGCTCGGCCTGTGGCGCCACCTCGCCGACACCGACCCGTGGGCCTACCAGCGGTACATCACGCTCCTCGCGCACTCGCCCGAGCACCTGGCCGGGCTGGACGGCGCGCAGCTCGAAGCCCTCGCCGCCGCGGCCCTGCCCACCGAGGGCGCCCGCCGCCAGCTCGACCTGGACCTGGTGGTCGACATCCGCGACCGCCTCCCGCGCATCGGCGCCCCCACCCTCGTCGTCGGCGCGAGCCGGGACCAGGTCATCCCGGTCGCCCACGCCAGGGAACTGCACGCCGGGATCGCCGGATCGCGCTACGCCGAACTCGACAGCGGCCACAACGTCCTCCTGGAGCAGCCGGAGAAACTGGCCGGGCTGATCAGGGACTTCCTGGACTGAGCCCCCGCACCTCCCGTACCGCCGGCACGCCTTCCGCACTCCCGGTACGTCTCCCGTACTCCCGGTACGACGAGAGGGCCCGCCCCCCACGGGGCGGGCCCTCTTCGGCGTACGGGCCTCCGGCGCGTGAACCTCCGGCATACGGGCCTCTGACTGACGTACGGGCCTCCGGCGCGCGGACGCTCAGCCGGCCGCCACGGCGAACGGCTCGGCGGTGACCGGACCCCCGCCCGCCGCCGTACCGGAGAGTCCGAAGCCCTCGGCCAGCAGCTCGTGGGTGCGGACGCGGTCGGCCGGGTCCTGCGCCAGCGTGTTCACCATCAGCTCCCGCACCCCGTTCGCCTCGGCGAGGGCCCGGAGCCGGGGCACGACCTCCTCGGCCGTCCCGTGGATCAGCGACCGCCGGTGGTGGGCGGCCCGCTCCGCCTCCAGGCCCGTCCACCGGTGGCGCCGGGCGGTCTCCACCGAGGGGAGCGGGCTGTCGTCCCCGAGGTCCTTCCGCGCGCGCCACAGCAGCAGCGACGCCGCCAGCTCGTCGGCCCGCTCCCGCGTGTCCGCCACGACGACCCGTACGGCGAGCAGCCCGCCGTGACCGGCGCCGCCCGTCGCGGCCGCGTGCGCGGCGCGGTAGGCCTCCAGGGCGCGCGTGCTCGGGCCGGGGACCAGGAAGTGCGCGAAGGCGAAGCCCACGCCCAGCTCGCCGGCGGCCGCGCCCGACCCCTCGCTCGCGCCCAGGAGCCACAGCTCCGGCGGCACCGGCGGGACGGCCGACAGCGCCCCCGGGTACGGCTCCCCGCCGCTCGGCAGGCGCAGGACGGAGCTCAACTCCCGCAGCCGGGCGGGGAAGTCGCCCGCCGGGCCGCCGGCCCGCCCGATGCCCATGTCGACCCGGCCCGGGTACAGCGAGGACAGCACGCCGAACACCTCGGCGACCTTCAGCGCCGGGTAGCGCGGCAGCAGGACGCCTCCGGTGCCGACCCGGATCCGGCCGGTCGCCGCGAGGACGGCACCGGCCAGCACCTCGGGGGCGCTGCCGGCGAAGCCCGCCGAGCGGTGGTGCTCGGCGACCCAGAACCGCTCGAAGCCCAGCAGGTCGGCCCGGCGCGCGAGGTCGAGCGAGGCCCGCAGGGCGTCGGCGCCCGAGTGCCCCTCGCCGATGGGGGACTGGTCCAGGACGGAGATCCGCAGCGTACTCACGCCTCCCCACCGCCCGAGACGATCGACGGCACGATGCGGAAGTCCCGCTGGAACACCAGGTTGTGCAGGTCCGCGGAGGCGATCGCCCGGAGCGTCGGCACCTCGGCGGCGGCCTGTTCCTCGGTGAAGACGTTCAGCGGCCAGTCCGCCACCGTGGCGCCGCGCAGGTGCGGGTGGTGGAAGCCGCTCCCGTAGTACGCCATCAGTGTGATGGGCTGGATCCCCGTCCCGGTCTGCTCGGGCCAGGACAGCGTCCACAGCGCCGCCAGGCCGCCGTCCGCGGTGCGGGTGACGCCGGTGGCGCCCACGGTCCCGGTGCCCTCCAGCATCCCCTCGTCGAACTCCTCCAGGACCCGGAGGGCGTACGGGTCGAGGAGCGCCACCGCCTCGCGGAAGAGGCGCTCCTTCGCCTGCCGCGACACGGCGTCCCCGTGGGTGCCGTCCCGCAGGTCCCCGAAGTGGCGCTCCAGGGCGTCCAGGTGCGCGGTCTCCGGGACCACGGCGGTCGTACCGGTCGTACCGGTCGTGTCGGTCGTCATGACAAGTCCTCCTGTTGCGGATCGCTGATCGTCACTGGGTGCGGTGCGGCGCCGAGTCCGCCACCGCCTCGAAGCGGGCCGAGACCATCCGGCCCAGCCACTGGCGCATCGGGTGCGCCCGGCCCGGTCCCCACTGCGCGGCGGGCACGAGCAGCGCCGCGTGCGGCGTCCCGGGGAAGGTCCGGAGCGTCGTCGGGACGCCGGCCCGCCGGAGCGCCCCGGCGTAGTCGTGCACGTCGTCGGCCACCGGGTCGAGGTCCCCCACGGCGAGGTACGCCGGGGCCGCGCCGCTCAGGTCCGGCGCCTCCAGCGGGGTGGAGTACAGCGCGTCCGCGCCGGGGAGCGGCCGCACCGGCGCGGAGCCCCGGTGGACGTGCCACGCCGCCCGCATCTGGTCGGCGGACGGGAACGCGCCCGCCTCGGCCCGGTACGACGGGGCCCGGCAGCCGGGATCCGTCGGCGGGTAGGCCAGGAACTGCCCCGCCGGGGACTGCCCGGCGTTCCGCAGGACGAGCGCGGCCGAGGCCGCGAGCGTCCCGCCCGCGCTGTCGCCGCCCACCGCCACCAGGGCGGTGCCGGTCTCCCGCACCGCCTCGCGCCGTGCCCAGCGCACCGCCGCCAGCACGTCCAGGAGCGCGGCCGGGTGGGCGTGCGCCGGGGCGAGGCGGTAGTCGACGCCGACCACGTTGTGGCCCGAGAAGCGGGCGAGGTCCGACGTGACCTCGTGCCACTGGGCCGCCGAGCCGTGCTGCCAACTGCCGCCGTGCGCCCAGACCAGCCAGCCGCCGAGCGACCGCTCCGGCCGGTAGACGCGCACCGGCACCTGGTGGCCGCCGGACGGCAGCAGCGCCTCCGTCCAGCGGACGGTTCCTTCGGCGGGGGAGGTGATGGAGGGAGAGGGGGAGGGGGAGGGCCGGGTGGCCTGACCACGGTTCACGACGTTCTCCTTTCGGGGGCGGACGCGTGCGCCCGGAGTACGGCGGTGGGACGCGGCCCTTCGGAACTCTGACGGCCCGCACCGCCCGCGCCAACCGACAGATGCCTAGGTCGCACCGCGCTCCGGACCGGGCGCCGGGGCCCGGTCCGGAGCGCGGTCACGGCTCACT
>NZ_JBIAEA010000017.1:0-15399 GCF_042868165.1 Streptomyces sp. NPDC007872 | reverse complement strand
ACAATCCCCACCTGAGCAAAACGGGTACGGCCGAGGACGCCGGAGGCATCGGTGAACAGCAGGTCCAGCAGCGGTACTTCGAGGTGGCCGGCGAGTAGGTCGGCGCACTCGTCGAGCGCCGCCCGGAAGGCCGGTTCCGTGCGGTAGAGCCCCTGGCCCATGCCCCTGTACTGCGAGCCCTGGCCGGTGAACATGAACGCGACCGGGGCGGAGCTCCGGCCCCCCTTGCGGGTGACCGCGGAAGTGCCCGAGGCGACGTCCCGCAGCGCCACCGCGAGCTCCCCCGCGTCACCTCCCGAGACGACCGTGCCGAACCTGCCCTCCGCCCGGCCGGTGTTCGCCGTGAACGCGAAGTCGCCCACGCGGTCCTCGCCCACGGCGGCCAGGGCGTCCGCATAGGACCCGGCCAGGGCCCGGACGGTGGTCTCGTCGGCCGCGTCCACCCGGACGAGGTACGACTCCTGCGCCACCACCTCCCGCACCGGGACGGCAGGCGGCTCCTCCAGGATCACGTGGGCGTTGACCCCGCCCATCCCGAACGCACTCACCGCACCACGACGCGGACCACCCTCAGGACGCGGCCACTCCATGACCCGGTCCGCCAGGAAGAACGGCGTGTCCTCGAAACGGATGTGGTCGTTGGGCCGCACCACGTGCAACGACGGCGGGACCACACCCCGCTCCATCGACAACAGCACCTTGACGACTCCCGCGAGGCCGGCGGCGGGCTCCAGGTGCCCGACGTTGCTCTTGAGCGAGCCGAGCGCGCAGAACTGCGAACGGTCCGTCGCCGCACGCCACGCGCGCGTCAGACCTTCGACCTCGATCGGATCACCCAGACTCGTCCCCGTCCCGTGGGCCTCCACCAGACCGATCGACTCCACCGACACCCCCGCGTCCGCCAGGGCGGCGGAGACGACCTCCGCCTGGGCGCGCGGACTGGGCGCCGAGTAGCGGGTGGTACGGCCGCCGTGGTTCACGGCCGCGCCCTTGACGACGCCCCGGATCCGGTCGCCGTCGCGCAGTGCGTCGTCGCAGCGCCGCAGCACCACGGCCACGGCGCCCTCACCGGGGACGAAGCCGTCGGCGGTGCTGTCGAAGGCGCGGCTGCGGTGACGCGGGGAGAGTGCCCTCATGTCGCCCATCGACCGGAAGTACTCCGGGCTGATGCCGGCGTGCACGGCGCCGATGACCGCCGTGTCGATGTCGCCGGAGCGCAGGTGCTGGAGCGCGGAGTGCAGGGCGACCAGCGACGACGAGCAGAGCGTGTTGACGACCGTGCTGGGACCGCGCCAGTCCATCAGGTACGAGAGCCGGTTGGCGATCATCGCCTCCAGGCCCAGGCCGCGTCCCTCGGTCACGCCGTGGCGGAAACGTTCCTCGTGGTAGTGGTCGTGGCTGTACGCGATCCACAGCCCGGTGCGGTCCTCGCCGGCGCGGGCCCCGCCGCGTCCGCCGTCCTCCAGGGCCTCCCAGATCGTCTCGTAGACGATGCGGGCCTGCGGGTCGATCAGCGGCGCCTCGCGGGCGGACATCCGGAAGGGGGCCGGGTCGAACATGTCCACCCGGTCGAGGAAGGAGGCGTGCGGGAGGGGCCCGGAGACGTCGCCCCGACGGCTCTCGGGCAGCGGGCCCACGGTGTCGCGGCCCTCGACGAGCAGGTCGGCGAAGGCGGCCGGCGTACCGGCCGTGGGCAGCCTGACCGCGGCGCCCACGACCGCGACGTCGCGCGGCCGGGTCGCGGGGGCGGCCGCGGCCTCGTCGGCCGCGCGGGGCCCGGGGACGGCCGTGGCGACCGCCGCCGGGGCGGGCGGCCGGGGGGACCGGGGCGGTGCCGACGGGACCACCGGGGGTGCCGGGGTCTCGTGGGCCGTCTCCCCCACGGGAGCGGCCTCGGCGACCGGGGGAGCCGGGGCCTGCGGGGCCGGAGCGGGCTCCGTGACCGCCGGGGCCGCCGGGCTCGGGAGGCGGTCGACGAGTTCCGGTGCCTCCTCCGTCAGGAAGTCGGCGAACTGGCGGGGCGTCGGGTACTCGAAGAAGACCGTCGGGTAGAGCGACAGGTCGTGCTCCCGGGAGATCCGCTCGCTCAGCCCCACCAGGCCGACCGAGTCGAAGCCGGCGGAGAGGAACTCGGTGTCGGCGTGCTCCTCGGACGTTCCCGTCAGCGCCAGGAACCAGGCCAGCGCCCGCGCGGAGGGCGAACCGACCGGGGCGGCCGGAGCCACCGGCGCGGCGGGCGCGGTGACGGGGTCCGGTCCGGCCACGGGGACGGGCTCGGCCGCAGGGGCGGGCTCGGCCGGGAGCGGTGGAACGGCAGCGGGTACGGGTACGGGTACCGGCTCGGCGGCCGGTGCGGCCGGAACCGCCCGTACGGCGGCCGGATTCGGGGCGGCGGCCGGAGCCGCGGCCCGAGCGGTCGCGGTCGCGGCCCCGCCGGTCGCGGTCGCGGCGCCGCCGGTCGCGGTGTCCTCGCGGAACGCCGCGGCCGGGACGCGCTTGGAGGACATGTCGCCGAAGACCAGCAGCGGCGTGCCCGACTCGTCGGTGACGGTCTGGGTGACCCGGCACGCCTCGTCGTTCCAGAAGGCGATCTCGGTACGGACGTACGCGGCGTCGTCCAGCGGGCCGAGGACGTCGAGCCGGCCGACCGACAGCGGGATGAACGCGGAGGCGTCGGCGGCGCCGAAGACCGGGTTGGCCGGGTCGATGGCCGCCACGGTCACGCTGTCCAGGAGGCCCGGGAAGAGCCGGACGCCGGGCGGGTTCAGCTCCCGCTGGCGGGGGCCCTCGATCCGGGCGAGGGTGCCGCCGTCCGGCAGGCCGGCCACCCAGGAGATGTTCCGGTAGTAGCGCCCGTGGTGGTAGCCGATCCGCCGCAGCCACCGGTACACGCCGGAGCCCGCGTGGACGGCGGAGTCCGCGCAGTCGGCCAGCAGGGCGGCGACCGGGAGGCGGGGCGCCGGCTCGGCACGGGTGGCGAGGCGGCCGGTGACGTAGACGTCGCCGGTCTCGCCGTCCTCCACCCGGAACCGCCCGTCCCCGTCGACCCGGCCGAGCACGCGGCGGGCCCCGGTGGGGATGAGGGGGCGGTGGAAGAGGACGTCCAGCGCGCCGTGGAACGGGTCGCCGCGCAGGGCGGCGCCCTCGCGCAGGAAGTCGAACCAGGCGACGCCCGGGAGCATCAGCGTGCGGTACACGGAGTGCTGGGCGAGGGGCGCCTCGCCCGGCCCGAACACCCGGGCGTACGCGTATCCGGCGGGTCCGTCGTCGGTCACCGGCTCGGCGGGCGAGCCGGGTTCGGCGGACCGGAGCGGCTCGGCGAGGTTCAGGGCGCGTCCGCGCGGCTGGGCGGCCGGCAGCAGGCGCTTGCTCCAGGCGGCGCCGGTGGTCTTCTGGAACGCTGTCCAGTCGATGTCGCTCCCGGCCTCGAACAGTTCGGCGGTGAGGGCCGCCAGTACGGTCGCGGCCGTCCGCTCGTCGTGCGCCCCGGCCAGGCGCGCGCCGACGTCGGGACCGGTGGTGTCCGGGTGCCCGGGGCCGCGGGACGGGTCGTCGTCGTGCCGCAGGACCTCGCCGAGCGCCCGCTCCAGCGGCAGGGTGCCCCGTACGAAGTCGGCGACCGCCTCCCAACCGGGCGGGAGGTCGACGGCGGCGCCGGGCAGCCCCAGGTCGCGCAGCGCGATGGCGAGGGCGACTCCGGAGAGGACGCGCAGCAGTTCGCCGGAGAACGCGGCGAGCGGGGTGCCGGTGGCCGTCTCGAAGAGGCGCACGACCTCGTGCACGGCGGGGGTGGAGCGGTCGAGGACGGTGAGCCACGCGGGCGGCGCGGCGGCGGCCTCGGGACGTACGGAGACGGCGGTGCGGGACGTGCCGACGCCCGTGCCGACGGCCTCGGGGGTACCGGGGGTTCCGGGGGTTCCGGGGGTTCCGGGGACGCCGGGCGCTCCCGGGGCGAGGAGCCTGGCGCGCAGGGCGGCCGCCAGTTCCCGCGCGTCCTCGCCGACGACGGCCAGCCGCACGGCGCGGTGCGGCCGGGCGAGCCGGGCGGTGGCGCACACGTCCGCCAGTTCCTCGGGCCGGTCCTGGAGGGGCGGCAGGAACTCCACCCACTGGGCGCACAGTTCGCGCAGCCCGTAGGCGGTGTCGGCGGAGAGCGTCAGGACGTGGAGCGGCCGCCGGGCCCCGGCCGGAGCCGTCCCGGTCCGGCGGGCCGGGGCGGGGACCGCCTCGGCCACGACGTGCGCGTTGGTGCCGCCGAAGCCGAAGCCGCTCACGGCGGCCCGGCGGACCGGCACGTCGGGCCAGGGCCGGGGGGTCCCGGGCAGGTGGAAGGGGCTGTCGGCCAGGTTGAGGCGGGGGTTCGGGGACTCGACGGCCACCGCGGGGACGGTGCCTTCCCGCAGCGACACGATGATCTTCGCGAGGCCGGCGAGCCCGGAGGCCGAATGGAGGTGGCCGATCCGGCGCTTCACCGAGCCGAGCGCGACCGAGTTGCGCGGGACGCCGTGGCGCCCGAACACCTCGGTGAGGGCCCGCACCTCGATGGGGTCGCCGATGGCGGTTCCGGTGCCGTGCGCCTCGACGTACTGCACGGTCGCCGGGTCGACGGTCCGGTACACCTTGTCGAGCAGTTCCCGCTGGGCTTCCAGGTTGGGCGTGGTGACGCCCATGGTGCGGCCGTCGTTGTTGACAGCGGCCCCGCTGATCGCGCCGAGGACCAGGTCCCCGTCGCGCAGCGCCGCCGCCATCGGCTTCAGGACCAGGGCGGCGGCCCCCTCGCCGGGGACGTAGCCGTTGGCACGGCTGTCGAAGGTGTGGCAGAGCCCGTCCGGGGAGAGCGCCCCGGTCCGGGAGAGGAGGACGAAGGTCAGCGGGTCGATCAGCAGGTCGACCGCGCCGACGAGGGCCAGTTCGCAGCTTCCGGACGCGAGGCTCTGGCAGGCGAGCCAGACCGCCGAGAGCGACGAGGAGCAGGCCGTGTCGACGACGAGGCCGGGGCCCGCGAGGTCGAAGCGGTCGGACAGCCAGGCCGCCATGAAGTTCTGCGACCGGCCCCACAGGGCGGCCGGGCCGGGCCCGGCGGCTCCGGCCGGGGCGGGTGCCGCCGGGTCCGGGAGGCCGGGCGCGACCGTGCCGCGGCCCCGGTCGAAGCCGTAGGCGTTCATCCGGGCGCCGACGAACACGCCCGCGTCGAGCCTGCGGCGCGCGCCGAGGTAGCCGGAGTCCTCCAGGGCCCGGGCGCCGACCTCCAGCATGACCCGCTGCTGCGGGTCGAGGAGGACGGCGTCCTCGGCGGTCATGCCGAAGGCCTCGTGGTCGAAGGAGAACGGGTCGACCAGGAAGGCGCCCCGGTGGTGGGTGCCGCGGTGCGGTGCCTCGCCCAGGTACAGGTGGCGGGCCCATCGGCTCGGCGGGACCTCGCCGACCTCGACGCCGTCGCCGCCCAGCATGGCCGTCAGGTCGGTGACGTCCTCGGCGCCGGGGAGCCTCACCGCGAGGCCGATGACGGCGATGCGGGTGTCGAACTCGCTCACGGTTGTCCTTTCGTTCTGCTCGCCGGTCACGCCTGGACCACCCCGCGTCCGCCGTCGCGGTCGAGCAGGGGGCGCAGCAGGGCGCTCAGGGCGGAGCCGGCGGCCCCGTCGTGGTCGGGCGAAGGGGTGTGCGCCGCGGCCGTGGGCGCCGGAGGGTCGGTGGGTACGGCCGGGGCGGCGGGTACGAGCGGGGCTTCGGGTACGAGCGGGGCTGCGGATACGAGCGGGGCTGCGGATACGGACGGGGCGGCGGACACGGCGAGTTCGGCCGCGATGTCGTCGGCCGTACGGGCCCGCATCAGGAGGGACGGGTCGACGGTGAGGCCGCCGCCCCGTTCGAGGGCGGTGGTCAGTTCCGCGATCATCAGGGAGTCCAGGCCGAGCCTCTGGAGGGGCCGGTCGCCGGGGTCCTCCCCCAGCACGTGGAGGAAGGCGTCCCGGACGCGGGCGCGCATGGCGGTGGTGGTCCCTCGGTCGCCCGCCGCCGCCGAACTCGCGGGAGGGGAGACCGGGGCGGCCGGTGCCGCCGGGACGGCCGGAGCGGTGGGGGCGGGTGCGGCGGTGGCCGCGGTCCCCGTCTCCTCCGGCGCGGGCGCGGTGCCGGGGAAGACGACGGCGCCGCCCGACCGCAGGTGGTCGGAGAAGGCGTCGAGCGCTTCCCCGGCACCGACCGAGTGCGCGGCGGAGAAGGCGTCGTCGGCCCTCATCCCGATGTCCGTCCAGTTCGGCCAGGCGTGCGCGGTGACCGCGGTGACCTCGTCGTCCTCCCGTTCGGCGAGAGCCAGTTGGAAGGCGTTGGCGAGGCTGTAGTCGACCAGGCCGCGACCCGCCGACGCCTGGGTGCCGGCGATCGAGGAGACGAGGACGGCGAAGTCGGCGCGCCGCTCCTTGGCCAGGCGGACGACGTGCAGCGAGCCGGCCACCTTGGGCGCGAGCACCTCTTCGGCGTCGCTCCAGGGGCGGCGGTGCATCGCCCCGAAGGGGTTGACCCGGCCGGAGGCGTGCACGACGCCGACCAGTCGGCCCCACCGCCGGGCGAGCCGGTCCGCGACGGCGGCGAGGGCCGCCGGGTCGGAGACGTCGCAGGGCAGGTACTCGACCTCGGCCCCGCCGGTCGCCAGCTCCCGCAGCGCCTGCGCGCGGGTGGCGTCCAGGTCCGACCGGCCGACGACGGCGACGCGCCGGGCGCCCCGCGCGACGAGGCGTTCGGTCAGCCGCAGCCCGACGGCTCCGAGCCCCCCGGTGACCAGGCAGTAGCCCTCGGCCGGGAGGGAGTACGGACGGCCGGGCCGGGCGGGCACGGTCTCCGGGACGTACCGGACGCCCTGCCGGTAGGCGGCGACGGTGGTCCCCGCGTCGGCCGGGTCGGCCGGGTCGGCGGCGCCGGCCTCCGGGGCGCCGGACGCCGGTGCGGCGAGCTCGGCGAGCTCGGCGACGAGGTCGGCGGCCTGGGAGGCGGCCGGGTCGGCGGGGTCCAGGTGGACGACGGCGGTGGGCCGGCCCCCTTCGGCGCCCGCGGCCCGGACGGCCATGGCGGTCGCGGCCCGGACCGGGTCCGGACCGGTGCCGCCGCCGTGCGTGCCGTGACCGGTCCGGGCGGCGGAGGGGAGGTCCGCTCCGCCGAACGAGGCCCAGAGCACCCCGGCCCGTTGCGGCAGCGTCCTCATCAGGTCGCCCAACTCGGACCAGGAGGCGCCGAGTTCGGCGGGATCTGCGGGGTGGGTGTCCCGGGCGCCGACCACGAGGGCGGCGTCGGCGGGCGCGCCGGGTGCGACGACGGTCACGCCCCGGTCGCGCAGCAGTCCGGTCAGGGCCTGCCCGAGGGCGGGGTCGGCGACGGCCAGGCTCACCGTCGCCGGTCCGGCGGAGGCTGCCGGGGTCAGCGCGCGGGGGTGCCACCGGACCCGTACGGCCGGTGTGCCCGGCCGCCCGTCCCGCGCCGGGGTCCCGGCGTGGTCGGTCGCGTCGGGGCCGGTCGTGTCGGGGCCGGTCGTGTCGGGGCCGCGCCAGAACGGGGTCCCGGCGAACGGGTAGGTGGGCAGGTCCGTGACGCGGGCTCCCGCGGGGGACAGCCCGGCCCAGTCGACGTGCGCGTATCCGGCCCTGGCCAGCTCCGCCGCGCCGGCCGGGTGGCCGGGGTCGGCGGTCGTCCCGCCGAGCGCCGCCGCCGCGCCGGCGGTGAGGTCGATGTCGACACGGGCGACGGGCAGGGTCCCGTCCGCGACGGAGCGGAGCGCCGCCGCGAGGTCCGCCGCCGAGCGTCCGTGCACGGCGGTCTGGAACTCCAGCGGGGAGCGGCCGGTGTTGGCCGTGTGGCACAGGTCGGCGGTCTCGGCGGCGTCGCGCGCCGTCTCGAAGCGGGCGGCGTACGCGGCGGCCAGCGTCCGTACGGCCGTCTCGTCCGCACCGGTGACGCGCACCACGAGCGACTCCGGGGCGGGTACGTCCCGGGCCGGGGTGGCAGGCGGCTCCTCCAGGATGACGTGGGCGTTGACCCCGCCCATCCCGAACGCACTCACCGCACCACGACGCGGACCGTCCCCCCGACGCGGCCACTCCATGACCCGGTCCGCCAGGAAGAACGGCGTGTCCTCGAAACGGATGTGGTCATTGGGCCGCACCACGTGCAACGACGGCGGCACCACACCCCGCTCCATCGACAACAGCACCTTCACCAGACCCGCCAGACCCGCCGCCGGCTCCAGGTGCCCGACATTGCCCTTCAGCGAACCGATCGCACAGAACTGCGAACGGTCCGTCACCGCACGCCACGCACGCGTCAGACCCTCCACCTCGATCGGATCACCCAGACCCGTCCCCGTCCCGTGCGCCTCCACCAGACCGATCGACTCCACCGACACCCCCGCATCCGCAAGCGCCGCCGAGATCACCGACTGCTGCGCCGCACTGCTGGGAACGGTCAACCCACTCGTACGGCCACCGTGGTTCACCGCCGTGCCCTTCACGACACCCCGCACCCGGTCACCGTCACGCAACGCCGCCCGCAACGGCTTCAACACCACCGTCACCACACCCTCACCCGGCACGAACCCGTCCGCACCCGAATCGAACGGCCGCGAGCGGCCGGAGGGTGACAGGGCGCGCAGGTTCCGCATGGTGACGTAGTGCAGCGGGGAGACGGCGACCCGGACGCCGGCGACGACGGCCTGCTCGCACTCCCCGGCACGGATGCTCCGCACCGCCGTGTGCAACGCCACCAGCGACGACGAACACAACGTGTCGATCGTCATGCTCGGCCCGTGCAGATCCAGGAAGAAACTCACCCGGTTCGCCAGGAAGGCGTTGTGGTTGCCCAGCCCCGCGGGGGCGTCCAGCTCCGGGGAGAGGTTGTAGTCCTTGTAGTGCTGGTAGCTGGCCCCGACGAACACGCCCGTGGCGGGCGACAGTCCGTGCGGCGGCAGGCCGGCCGACTCCAGTGCCTCCCAGGTGGTGCGGAGCAGCCAGCGGGCCTGCGGGTCGAGCGCCTCGGCCTGCTTGGGGAAGAAGTCGAAGAACCGGGCGTCGAACTCCTCGACGCCTTCGAGGAATCCGCCGGTGTCCGGCTCCTGCCCGTCGGCGTACCGGCCCCAGCGGTGCGCCGGCGCGGGGCCGACCCGGTCGACGGATCCGGCGAGGACGTCCCACAGGCCCTGCGGGTCCGTGGCGCCGGGCAGGGCCACGGCCAGCCCGATCACGGCGACGTCGTCGGCGGAGACGGCCTCGCCGGGGTCCGCGCCGTAGAGCGCGGCCGGGTCGGCGGTCCGGGCGGAGGCGGCCTGAACGGCGGCGGTCCCGTGGGCGGCCCGGCCGGTGACCGGCTCGGCGGGCTCGCCGGTGGTCCGCGGCGCCGCTTCGGCGGCGGGTGCCGCCCCGGGCCGTACGAAGGCGTCCTCCTGGGCCAGTTCGGCGACGTGGACGGCGAGGGTGCGGCAGTCGGCGGCGTCCAGGACGTCCGTCGGGCTGAGCGGCACGCCGTACCGCTCGTCCAGGTCGGCGGCGACGGCCGTCGCGAGCAGGGAGTCGATGCCGACGGCGGACAGCGACGTGGTCGCGGTGATCCGGGGGTCGTGCAGGGCCGCCCGCACCACCTCGACGACGGCCGCCTCGGCCGCCGCGAGCCGTGCCGAGCGGGGCGCGGGACCGGACGCGGCGGCGGGACCGGCGGGGGAACCGGCGGGGGAACCGGCGGGGGAACCGGCCGCGGTGACGGTGCCCGTCCCGTGCGTGCTCCCGGTGCCCGTCGTGTTCTCGGCGCCCGTCGGATTCCCCGTCGCTGTCGTGCTCCCGGTCACCGTCCGGTACTCGATGCCGTCGAGGCGGACCAGGACGCGGCCGTCGGCCGCCAGCAGGGCGGCGTCGCCGCGCCGGGTGCCGTCGGCGCCCGGTTCGGCGCCGTCCAGCAGCACGAACGCGGTGCGCGCGGGGTCGCCCCAGCGTGTCGCCCGGTCGACGGAGACCGGCAGGAAGGTGCCGGTCGGCGCCTCGGGGTCGGCGAGCGTGAGCACGGCCATGGCCTGGAGGGCGGCGTCGAGCGCCGCCACCTCGGCCGCCAGGGGGCCGCCGGCCGGGACGTCGACGCGGGCCAGGACCCGGCGGGGGCCGTAGTGGATCTCGGCGATCGACCGCAGCGGGGCCGTCAGTTCCATGCCCTTGGCGGCGAACCAGGCGTAGAGGCCCGCGGGCGCCAGGTCGCGGTCCAGCTCCGCGCGCAGGGCGTCCAGGTCCCGCGCGGCGGGCGCGGGCCCGGCCTGGGCGGCGCCGGTGGTGAGCCGGGCGATGGTACGGCCGGCGTGCCGGAAGGCTGCCGGACCGGTGCGGCCCGGCTCGTCCAGGTCGGTGGTGAGCGCGTGGGGGCCGCTCCCCCGGCCGGTGAAGGCGACGGCGCGCAGTTCGCCGGCCGCCCGCAGCCCGAGGGCGAGGGGCACGGCGCCGGGCACGGTCTGCTCGCCGAACAGGCGGTGCGCGCGAGAGAGCCCGCGCACGGCCTCGGCCACGTCCTCGCCCCGGGCCGCCACCTCGTCCCGGGCAGCGGCCGAGCCGGCCGACGCGTCCGAGGAGGTGACAGGGGCGACGGGGGCGGCCGCGGGTGCCGCGCCGAACGGGTACGGCGGCAGCGGCCGGCGGCGGACCGCCGGGGCCGGGTACACCGACGCCCAGTCGACGGTCTTGCCCCCGGCGTGGCGGAGGGCGTGGACGCCGAGCCCGGCGGTCGCGGTCTCCACCACGGCGGAGCCGCGCACGACGGTGCCGGGGGCCCGGTCGGCGAGCCGCAGGGCGTGGTCCAGTCCGGCGCCGATCTCCTCGACGGTGCCGCCGAGCACGGCGATCCGGTACGTCCGGTGGTCGCGTCCGACGGCGCTGGAGCAGCACAGTTCCGGCAGACCGGAGGCGGTCTCCCCGCGGAGCAGCGCCCGCGTGTCCGCGACGCGCCGCAGCAGGGCCTCCGTGGTGTGGCCGGAGAGGACGAGCAGGTGCTCGCCGGGGGCGCCGTCCGCGCGGGCGGCCTCGGCGGCCGGTCCGCCGCCGGTCTCGCCGGCGCGGTCGCCCGCGACGTACTCCTCGACGACGACGTGGGCGTTGGTGCCGCCCATGCCGAAGGAGCTGACGCCGAAGCGCCGCGGCCCGTCCGAGGTCCACGGGCGGGACTCGGTCGGGATCTCGAACGGCCCGGAGGACAGGTCGAGGTGGCTGCTGGGCTTCTCGAACCCGGCGACCGGGGGGATCTCCCCGTGCCGCAGGCACAGCAGGGCCTTGACGAGTCCGGCGAGCCCGGCGGCGGGCTCCAGGTGCCCGATGTTGCCCTTGACGGCGCCGAGGTGGCACGGTCCTTCGCGCTCGGGGTCGTCGCCGAACACTTCGGTGAGGGCGGCGATCTCGATGGGGTCGCCGAGCCGGGTCGCGGTGCCGTGGGTCTCGACGAGGGAGATGTCGGCCGGGGCGAGCCCGGCGTCGTCCAGCGCCGCGCGGACGACGGCGGCCTGGGCCTCGCTGCGGGGCACGGGCAGGGCGCTGCCGCGCCCGCCGTGGTTGACGGCCGTGCCCCGGACGACGCCCCAGATCAGGTCGCCGTCGCGCTCCGCGTCCGCGAGCGGCTTGAGCAGGACGGCGAGGGCCCCCTCGCCGGGCAGGAAGCCGTCCGCGTGCTCGTCGAAGGGCTTCGGCAGGCCCTCCGACAGGGCGCCGAGCTGGCTGAGGCTGCGGTAGTACCACGGCGTCAGACCGACCTGGCAGGCCGCCACGATCGCGGCGCCGCAATGACCGGCGCGGAGCGCGGCGACCGCCTGCTGGAGCGCGACGAGCGAGGACGAGCAGAGGGTGTCGACGGTCTGCGAGGGGCCGGTGAGGTCGAGGGCGTACGAGATCCGGTTGGCGAGCACCGCGTTCATGGAGCCGAGCGCGGTGTGCGGGCCCACGGTCTCCAGACCTTGTGCGTCGCGGTGGTGGGTGTAGGTGGCGCCGACGAAGACGCCGATGTCACGGCGGCCGGCGAGGCCGGCGTCGTCCCGTACCGCCCAGGCGTGCTCGAGCAGCAGCTTCTGCTGGACGTCCATCTCCTCGGCCTCGCGCACGGAGATGCCGAAGAAGGCCGGGTCGAACCGGTCGGTGCCGGAGAGGAAGGCGCCCTTGCGGCAGTACGTGCCCGTCATGCGGGGTCCGCGCTGCTCGAAGTGGGCTTCGACGTCCCAGCGTTCGGCGGGTACGTCGGTGAAGGCGTGGCCTCCCGCGCGCAGGAGCGGCCACAGCTCCGCCACGCCTCCGGGCGCGCCGGGGAGGTCACCGGAGACGGCGACGACGGCGACGTCCGGGTCGCGCCCGCCGGGCGCCGGGCGCCGGGAGCGCGGCGGGGCGGCGGGGACGGTCGCGGTCGCGGGGACGGGGGCGGTCGCGGCGGCGGGACCGGCCACGGGACCTGTCGCGTCCTCGGGGACGGCGGGTTCGGCGGGTCGGGCGGCCTCCGTGGCGGCCTCCGTGCCGGCGGCCCCGGCGGCCGCCCCGGTGTTCTCGTCTCCGGACGGCTCCGGCAGGGCCGCCGCCGCGCCGTAGCGTTCGACCAGCGCCTCCGCGAGTTCGCCGAAGGCGCCGTACTCCAGGAAGAGCGTGGCCGGGAGGCCGACGCCCCACCGGCGGGACAGCTCCTCGGACAGCTCGACGCTCATGATCGAGCTCATGCCGTATTCCGACAGGGGTGCCTCGCGGTCGAGTGACGCGACCCCCAGCCGTTCCGCGAGGAACGCCGCCAGTGCGTCGGCGACGCGCCCCACGGCGTCCCCGGCGGCCTCACCGGAGCCGTCGGCGTTTCCCGTCTGTTCAGAGGCGGCGTCGGCGGAGGCGGCGGAGTCGGCGCGGGCCTCCGGGTCGTCCGGCTCGACGATCTCGGTGCCGGCGTCCGGGTGGGCGATGACGAGCTGCCGGGCGGACCGCTCCGTCCCCAGGACGGCGATGAGGGCGTCCAGGCCCTCCGCCGTGGTCAACGGCCGGACGCCGCGCGCCCGGAGCCGGTCCGCGACAGCGGTGCCCATGCCGACCTCGCCCCACAGGCCCCAGTCGACGCTGAGCCACGGAGCGCCGTGCGCGTGGGCGTAGCCGTCGAGGTAGGTGTTGGCGGCGGCGTAGCCGCCCTGTCCGAGGTTGCCGAAGGTGCCGGAGACGGAGGCGAACAGCACCGCGAAGTCCAGGTCCGCCCCGGCCACGGCGGCGGCCAGCTCGCGCACCCCGTCGGCCTTGGGCCGCATCACGGCCGCGACGTCCTCGGCGGTGGCGCTGCGGATCAGACCGTCCTTGAGGGTGCCCGCGGCGTGGACGACGCCGTGCACCTCGCCGTGCTCCCGCCGCATCCGCTCCACCAGGGCCGTCAGGGCGCCGGGGGCGGTGATGTCCGCGCTGTACGAGACGGCCAGGCAGCCGTGGGCGGCGAGGGCGGCGGCCCGCTCGTCGGAGCCCGGGTTCCCGCCGGAGCGGGAGACCAGCGCGACGACTCCGGCACCCTCGCGGGCGAACCGCTCGGCCACCTCCAGGCCCAGGCCGCCGTGGCCGCCGAGGACGAGGTAGCGTCCGCCGGGCCGGACGGGGCCCTGCCCGGCGGGGCGCGGCAGGGTGTACGCCGAACGGTCGCGCACGCGGACGGGCACGTGCCGGACGCCGTCGCGGTAGCCGGTCTCGACGGGCCCGCGGGCGTCGCCGAGTTCCGCCACGAGGGCGGGGAGCAGCGTGCCGGGGTCGCCGCCGAGGTCGACGAGGCGCGGGCGCAGGCCCGGGTACTCGATGGCGGCGGTGCGCATCAGGCCCCAGAGGGCGGCGCGGGCGGGGACCGGCCGGTCTCCGTCGGCGACGGGCTGGCCGTCGCGGGTGACGACGAGGAAGCGGGACTTGCGCTGCCGCTCGCCGAGGGTCCGCAGGGCGGCGAGGCAGGCGTACAGGCCGAGGCCCAGCTCCTCCTCCTCACCGCGGCCGCCGTCGGTCGGGCCGTGGGCGTTCCACAGGTGGACCACGCCCGCGACGGGGTCCCCGACGCGCTCCCAGAGTGCCCGGAAGGCGTCCGGGTCGAGCCGCTCCAGCGTCAGCCGGTCGGGGCCGGGGGCGCCGTCCGGCGGGGCGGCCGGGCCCGCGGCGACCTCCACGACGCGGGCGCCGCCGGCGCGCAGCGCCTCGGCGGCGCCGGTGCCGAGCCGGTCGGCCGGACCGTGGTGGAGGACCACCCAGGTGCCGGTCGCCGCCTCGCGGCGGGCGGCGTCGCCCTCCTCGGGACGCCAGTCGATGCGGGAGACGGGCAGCGGCTCCCGCCGGACCGGGGCGGCGGCCGGCGCGCCGGTCGCCCCGGCGGGTGCGTGAGTCACGGCGGGTGTACGGGGCACGGCGGGCGTGCGGGTCACGGTGGTCGTGCGCCGCATCCGTACGCCCCGGAACTCGGCGAGGACGTCGCCCGCGGGGCCCAGCAGCAGCGCGTCGGCGGTGGCGTAGGCACCGTCGTCGCCGGTGCGGCGGACGTGGACGGTGACCCCGCCCGTCAGCGCCGACAGTTCGGCGAAGAGGGCGAGCCGGTCCACGCCGATCGGCAGCATGGGGAAGGGGCCGTCCGGGCCCGTCAGGTCCTGGAGGGCGCAACTGACGACCTGGAAGACGCCGTCCACCAGCAGCGGGTGGGCGTACCAGGGCACCGGCTCGGCGTCGGACCGCAGGGTGGCGCGGGCCGTGCCGCCGTCGCCGGCGGACAGCGCGCGGACGGTGCGGAAGTCGGGGCCGTACTGAAGTCCCTCGCGCTCCCATCCGGTGTAGAGCCGCTCGGGGGCGATGTCCCGCGCGGCGGCGGTCCCGTGGTCCGCGTCGGCGCGCGGAGGCCGTGCGTCCGCCGGGAGGAACCGTCCGGCGCCGGTCGACAGGTGCTTGCGGTTGCCGGCCACGACGGTGGTCAGCTCGAAGCGGGTCCGGTCGGTGCCGGGGGTCACGTCGAGGCGGACCGGCGCCGTGGCCCGGTCGGCGATCGCGAGGGGGCGGAGGAACGACACGCCGGTCAGCTCCAGGGGAGCGAACGGTCGGCGCCGCGCGACGCCCACGAGCGCCATCTCCAGTTGCACGGCGGCGGGCAGCAGCCCGGTCCCCTCGGAGCGGTGCTGGGCGATGAAGGGCTCCTGGCCCGTGAACGTCTTCTCGTACGTCTCGGCCGGATTCGTCACTGTCCCTCGCTCCGGTGCTCGTAGTGACGGTCGAACAGCGGGTGGCCCAGGGGGCTCGCCGCGCGTTCGCGGCGGGCCGGGGGTGCCACGAGGTCCTGTCGGTTGAAGGGGTAGGTGGGCAGGGACGTCGTCCGATGCCCCTTGCCGGCATGCACACCAGCCCAGTCCACCGCCCCCGAACCCGATGCCGCATT
>NZ_JBIAEA010000016.1:0-36969 GCF_042868165.1 Streptomyces sp. NPDC007872 | reverse complement strand
TTCGGTCTTGCGTTTCCGACTCTATCAGATCTTTCCGATCCGATTTCCTCGGTGCTTTCCGGTCCCTTTCGCTTTCGCTCCGGGCCCTTCCGGCGGTTCCGACTTTATCAGATTCATTTCGGCCGACCTAATCGGTGGCTTTCGTGATTCGGATAAGAATCGAAGTGACTCCGGGGAATCGAAATTCCCGACCGGAGTGAGTGAGACTTTACTTGGTTGCTGCCGAGCTGTCCAGCTCCAGGCAACTGTTCAAATCTACCTCCCCGCAATCGCCGTGTCAACAGCTTTTGCGGGCACCGGAGGAGACTAGCAGCTCAGCGGGGGCGTACGCACATCAAGCCGCGGTGGGGAGCGCGGCGCTGCGGTCGGGCTCTTCGAGGTCGCCCCGGTCACCGGCGCGGGAGGCGCGGCCGCCGAGGACGTGGACGTACGCGAGGAATGCCAGTTCGGCGGCGATGCCGATGGCGATGCGGGCCCAGGTCGGCAGGCCGGAAGGGGTGACGAAGCCTTCGATGAGGCCCGAGACGAAGAGGACCAGGGCCAGGCCGATGGCCATGCCGACGGCCGCGCGGCCCCGTTCCGCGAGGGCCGCGCGGCGGGTGGTGGGGCCCGGTTCGATGACGGTCCAGCCGAGGCGGAGGCCGGTGCCGGCGGCCACGAAGACGGCGGTCAGTTCGAGCAGGCCGTGCGGAAGGATCAGGCCCAGGAACACGTCGAGGCGGCCGGCCGAGGTCATCAGGCCGATGCCGACGCCGAGGTTCAGCATGTTCAGGAAGAGGATCCAGAGGACCGGGATCCCCAGGAACGCGCCGAGGACCAGGCACATGGCGGCGGCCTGGGCGTTGTTCGTCCAGACCTGGGCGGCGAAGGAGGCCGCCGGATGGCTGGAGTAGTACGTCTCGTACTGGCCGCCGGGGCGGGTCATCTCGCGGAGTTCGGCGGGGGCGCCGATCGAGGCCTGGACCTCCGGGTGCGTCCCGATCCACCAGCCGATGAGGACCGCGAGCAGGGTGGAGAGGACGGCGGTGGGGATCCACCAGTGGCGGGAGCGGTGGACGGCTGCCGGGAAGCCGGCCGTGAGGAAGCGGGCCGCGTCGCGCCACGAGGAGCGGCGGGTGCCGGTCACGGTGGCGCGGGCGCGTGCCACGAGCTGGGTGAGCCGGGCCGTGAGCATGGGGTCCGGAGTGCTGGACTGCACGATTGAGAGGTGGGTGGCCGCGCGCTGGTACAGGGCGACGAGCTCGTCCGCCTCGGCGCCCGTGAGCTTCCCGCCCCGGCGCAGGAGGTGGTCGAGGCGTTCCCACTCCGCGCGGTGGGCGGTGACGTAGACGTCGAGGTCCATGATCGGCTGCTGCTCCAGGACTGGCTGCGGACGGGTCCGTACTACTGCGGCGCGCTGGGGGTCAGCTTGGCAGACTGGCGTTCGGAGGGGTCGGGAAGGCCGGAGAAGGGTGGGTGGGTGCCGTGAGTGGTGTGGTGACGGGCGATGCCGTCGTACTGGGGTTGCAGCCCGCGCGGCTGCCCAGCCGGGCGCTCGCCGTGCTCGTCGACCTGGCCGTGGTGTGGGCCGTGTACCTGCTGGTCATGGTCGGGCTCACGGTCGCCACGGCCTCGCTGGACGAGGCGGCGGTGACGGCCGTCTCCGTCGCGGCCTTCCTGCTGGTCCTCGTGGGGGCGCCGATCGCCGTGGAGACGCTGTCCCACGGACGGTCGCTCGGGAAGATGGCCTGTGGTCTGCGGGTCGTACGGGACGACGGCGGGCCGATCCGGTTCCGGCACGCGCTGGTGCGGGGTGCCATGGGGGTCGTGGAGATCCTGATGACCTTCGGCGTCGTCGCCTGTGTCGCGTCGCTGGTGTCCGAGCGCGGGCGGCGGCTCGGCGACGTGTTCGCGGGGACCCTGGTCGTACGGGAGCGGATGCCCGCGGCACGGGTCCGGCCCGTTCCTCCGCCGCCGCCGTGGCTGGTGGGGCGGTTCGCCGGGCTCGACCTCTCGGCGGTGTCGGAGGCCCTGTGGCTGGAGACACGCCAGTACCTCACGCGCGCGCGTGAACTGGATCCGGCCGTGGGGCGGCAGCTCGCCGAGCGCCTGGCCGACGAGCTGGTGAGGCGGACGGGGACGCCGCCGCCCGCCGGGGTGCCGGCGGAGGCGTATCTGGCGGGTGTGGTCGCCGAGCGGCAGGCGCGGGACGCGCGGCGGGCGTTCACGGAGGCCGGATCCGGATCCGGAGCCATGGCGGGGGCAGGAGCCGGGGCTGGAGCTGGGGGCGGGTTCGGGGCCGGTGGGGTCGTCGGCGTTCCGGCTGGAGCGGTTCTTCCTGCCGCCGTCGCTCCGACCGTCCCTCCGGGCGTTCGTCCGGTCGTCACTCCGGCCGCTTCTCCGGCTGTTCCTCCGGGGGCCGCTTCTCCGGTGGCTCCCCCGCCGGTCGCTCCCCCGGGCTCCGAGGCCCCCCGTGAGGGCGGGCCGTCCGCCACCGGGTTCGCTCCGCCCGCCTGACGTCCGGGGGGCCGGCGCTCGGCGGGGCCTCCGGTCAGGAGAAGACCGAGGGCGGGGTGTCGAGGTCTTCGAGTTCGATGCCGGGGGCCGCGAGGACCACGTCCCCGGCGATGTGGACGGTGTGCCGCTCGCCCGTGTCCAGGGCGCTGACCTGGTACTCGTCCACCGTCAGGGGGCCGTTGTCAGTGGGGTGCGCTTCACTTCTCAGCAGGGCCCAGGACTGGTCGACCGTGAGGGGGGCGAGCACCGGGTCCGTGAAGGCGACGAGCCTGACACGGGTCTCGGGGGAATCGGGGGTGAGACGCAGGAGTCGCGTGAGGGCGACGAGGAAGGCCGGGGAGCTGCCGGTGAAGGCGTGGGCGCGCACATTGCCTTCGGTGGCCTCGGCTCCGGTGGGGTCCGTGCGGACCCAGGTGACGCCGTCGAGGGCCGCGCCGCGGACCTGCCAGCCGGCGGCGTGCAGTTCGAGGCGGATGGGGCGGCCCAGTTCGTCGACGGCCAGGTCGACGGAGCCCCGGTGATCACCGGAGGGGGTGGTGGCCTGGGCGACGTAGCGCCAGCCGGAGGGGCCCGGCGCGCAGTGGAAGTGTTCTTCGCCGAGGGGGGTGTGATCGTGCGGGTCATGGAGCGAATAACGGCCGCGGGGCATGGGTCCTCGGGTGGCTTCCAGGAGCTGTAGCGGGGGGCGGGACGGGGCAGGCCCCCCGACACGGGGGTGCGGGGGGCCTGCCTGGTTCCTCTACGGATGTCTTCCGCGGATCTTCTCCGCGGGGTCCGTCAGTAGCGGTAGTGGTCGGGCTTGTACGGGCCCTCGACCTCGACGCCGATGTAGGAGGCCTGCTCCGGACGCAGGGTCGTCAGCTTCACGCCCAGCGCCTCCAGGTGGAGACGGGCGACCTTCTCGTCCAGGTGCTTCGGCAGGACGTAGACGTCGGTCGGGTACTCCTGCGGCTTGGTGAAGAGCTCGATCTGGGCCAGCGTCTGGTCCGCGAAGGAGTTCGACATCACGAAGGAGGGGTGACCGGTCGCGTTGCCCAGGTTCAGCAGACGGCCCTCGGACAGCACGATGAGGACCTTGCCGTCGGAGAACTTCCAGGTGTGGACCTGCGGCTTGACCTCGTCCTTGACGATGCCGGGGATCTGCGCGAGACCGGCCATGTCGATCTCGTTGTCGAAGTGGCCGATGTTCCCGACGATGGCCTGGTGCTTCATCTTGGCCATGTCGGCGGCCATGATGATGTCCTTGTTGCCGGTCGTGGTGATGAAGATGTCGGCCGTCTCCACGACCTCGTCCAGGGTCGTCACCTGGTAGCCGTCCATCGCCGCCTGGAGGGCGCAGATGGGGTCGATCTCGGTGACGATGACGCGGGCGCCCTGGCCGCGCAGGGACTCGGCGCAGCCCTTGCCGACGTCGCCGTAGCCGCAGACGACGGCGGTCTTGCCGCCGATGAGGACGTCGGTGGCGCGGTTGATGCCGTCGATCAGGGAGTGGCGGCAGCCGTACTTGTTGTCGAACTTCGACTTCGTCACCGCGTCGTTCACGTTGATCGCCGGGAACAGCAGCGTGCCGTCCCGGTGCATCTCGTACAGGCGGTGGACGCCCGTCGTGGTCTCCTCGGTCACGCCGCGGATCTCGGACGCGAGCTGGGTCCACTTCTGCGGGTTCTCGCCGAGGGTGCGGTTGAGGAGGCGCAGGATGTGGGCGTACTCCTCGCTGTCCGCGGTGGCCGGGTCCGGCGCGGAGCCGGCCTTCTCGAACTCGACGCCCTTGTGGACGAGGAGGGTGGCGTCACCGCCGTCGTCCAGGATCATGTTCGGGCCGCCGGTGGGCGTGTTCGGCCAGGTCAGGGCCTGCTCGGTGCACCACCAGTACTCCTCCAGGGTCTCGCCCTTCCACGCGAAGACCGGGACGCCCTGGGGGTTCTCGGGGGTGCCGTTCGGGCCGACGGCGATGGCCGCGGCGGCGTGGTCCTGGGTGGAGAAGATGTTGCAGGAGGCCCAGCGGACCTCGGCGCCGAGGGCGACCAGGGTCTCGATGAGGACGGCGGTCTGCACGGTCATGTGCAGGGAGCCGGTGACGCGGGCGCCGGCGAGGGGCTGCTGCTCCGCGTACTCGCGGCGGATCGACATCAGGCCGGGCATCTCGTGCTCGGCGAGGGTGATCTCCTTGCGGCCGAAGGCGGCCAGGGAGAGGTCGGCGACCTTGAAGTCCTGGTGGGCTGCGGTCGTCATGACGGGGCTGCTCCTCATGGGTCGGGTACGAGGGTCGTTCGGGCGCAGGGCACCACGGGGGTGGTCCTGGGCACACGAATGCCCGGACTTCCATGGTGCCGTCGTCGGAGGCCCTCTCTCCCTCGGCCGGTCCTGCGGACCGCCCGACCGCCATCAGCAGCGACGTCTGGCTGGTCACGAATCTACACCGATCGGGACGGCGGGCCACAGTCCGCATTGAGCCCCGGCAGGTCTCCGGGGCGGTCCGGGGCCGTCCCGGGGCCGCTCCGGGGCGCGGGTCGAACGCACCAGGCCCCCGGTCCGTACGTACGGGGCGGCGTACGCGGTCCGGGGGCCCGGTCGGGTGGGCTCGGTGGCTGGATCCAGCCGTTGAGGGGAGTCAGCCGTTGAGGGGACTCAGTTGCTGAAGGGGTTCAGTCCCTGAGGGGATCAAGCCGCCGGGGGAGTCCAGCCGTCGAGGGAGCGGAGGCGGGTCAGTGGCCCGGACCGCCCGGGGTCGCGGCCGGGTCCGGGCCCGCCGCGGCCTCCTTCTCGCTGTAGATGTCGGGCTCCAGGTAGATGACCCGGGCGATCGGGACGGCGGCGCGGATGCGCTCCTCGGCCGCGTTGATGGCCCGGGCGACCTCGGTGGCGGTCTCGTCGTGCTCGACGGCGATCTTGGCGGCGACGAGGAGCTCCTCGGGGCCGAGGTGGAGCGTGCGCATGTGGATGAGGCGGGTGACGGTCCTGCCGTCGACGACGGCGGCCTCGATCTTCTTGACCTCGTCGGTGCCGGCGGCCTCGCCCAGGAGCAGCGACTTGGTCTCGGCGGCGAGGACGAGGGCGATCAGGATGAGCAGGACGCCGATGCAGAGGGTGCCGATGCCGTCCCAGACGCCGTTGCCGGTGAGGAGGGCGAGGCCGACGCCGCCGAGGGCCAGGACGAGGCCGACGAGGGCGCCGAGGTCCTCCAGGAGGACGACGGGGAGCTCGGGGGCCTTGGCGCGGCGGACGAACTCCTTCCAGGAGAGGTTGCCGCGGAGCGGGTTCGACTCCTTGATGGCGGTGCGGAAGGAGAAGGACTCGGCGATGATCGCGAAGACGAGGACGCCGACCGGCCAGTACCAGGCCTCGATCGCGTGCGGGTCGTGGATCTTCTCGTAGCCCTCGTAGATGGCGAACATGCCACCGACGGAGAAGAGCACGATGGAGACGAGGAAGGCGTAGATGTAGCGCTCGCGGCCGTAGCCGAAGGGGTGCTGCGGGGTGGCCTCGCGCTGGGCCTTCTTGCCGCCGAGGAGCAGCAGGCCCTGGTTGCCGGAGTCGGCGAGCGAGTGGACGCTCTCCGCGAGCATCGAGGACGAACCACTGAAGAGGAACGCCACGAACTTGGCTGCGGCGATCGCGAGGTTCGCGGCGAGCGCCGCCACGATCGCCTTGGTTCCGCCTGACGCGCTCATGGGTGTACGGGTTCCCTTCGTCGGTGCTCCGGCTCGATCGCCGCGGTTCGGCCGGTCATTGTCGCATCAGGCCGCCACGGTGGCGCGGAAGACCGTACCCGCTCCGGTCAGTTGGATGCGCTCGCCCGCCGGTACGAAGACGGATTCGCCGGGTGCGAGGGCGAGTTCGCCCGCCGTCGGGCGGCCGGCGACGGCCAGCAGGATCTGGGGAGTGGGGGCGGTGAGGTCGTTGGGGGCGGCGCCCTCCGCCCGTACGAAGCGGGAGAGGCGGAACTCGTCGGTCGGGGTCTCGTAGACCTCCTCGCCCGACGGGGAGGCCTCGGGGCGCAGGATCGCCGGGTCGGCGGGGTCGAAGCGGACGATCCGGAGGAGTTCGGGGACGTCGACGTGCTTGGGGGTGAGGCCGCAGCGCAGGACGTTGTCGGAGTTGGCCATGATCTCGACGCCGAGGCCGTCGAGGTAGGCGTGCGGGACGCCCGCGCCGAGGTAGAGCGCCTCGCCCGGCTGGAGCCGTACGTGGTGCAGGAGCATGGCGGCGACGACGCCGGGGTCGCTCGGGTAGTGGTGGGCGAGGCGCGCGTACGGGGCGTGGGCGCCGCCGAGGCGGTCGGCGGCGGCGGTGGCCTCGGCGACGGTGCGCGCCGTCTCCTCCGGGTCGGCGGTGAGCAGGGCCGTCAGGACCTCGCGGAGCGCGGCCTCCTCGGGGTGGGCGTGCAGGAGGTCCACGTACGGCTTGAGGGAGTCGACGCCGAGGGCGGCGATCAGGTCGGCGGCGTCGGCGGGGGCGCGGAAGCCGCAGAAGCCCTCGAAGGGAGTGAGGGCGCAGATCAGCTCGGGCTTGTGGTTGGCGTCCTTGTAGGTGCGGTGCGGGGCGTCGACCGGGATGCCCGCGGCCTCCTCGGCGGCGAATCCGGAGCGGGCCTGGTCGAGGTCGGGGTGGACCTGGAGGGAGAGGGGGGCTCCGGCGGCGAGGACCTTGAAGAGGAAGGGGAGGTGCGGGCCGAACCTCTCGACGGTCCGCTCGCCCAGTTCGCGTACGGGGTCGGCGGCGATCAGCTCGTTCAGCGGGCCGCGCTCGGTGCGGGAGGGGGCACCGGGATGGGCGCCCATCCACATCTCGGCCTGCGGCTCGCCGGTGGGGGCGGTGCCCAGGAGTTCCGGGATGGCCGTCGTGGATCCCCAGGCGTAGGGGCGGACGGTGTTGACGAGGCGGTCCATGGTGCCTGCCAGCTCCTCGGGTGGGTGACGGATGTGCGGGTGTCGGGAGACACGGGAGACAGATGACAGGGGGTGGATGACGGGTGGGTGACGGGGCGGGGACGGTACGGGGTGGGCCGCGCGGCCGGAGTGGGGTGCGGTTCCGCGGACCGGGGCCGGGGGCCCGGCGCTCCGGCGCGGTCTCGCGGTCCGGGCCCCGCGGTCCGTGGCGTACGGGGACGAGACCGTACGGGGCCGGGGTCTACGGGACCGGGGCCCTACGGCGCCGGGGTGCCCCGGGTGGCCAGGGCCAGGTAGACGGCCGCGAAGTCGGTCACGGCGAGGAGTTCCGCGAGCGTCTCCAGGTCGTCGCCCTCCTCCGGCTCCAGTTCGCTGACGGCGGTCTCGTGGCCGAGGGCCAGCTCCCGGGCGGCGGGGGCGGCGCTGAGGCCGCCGGCCGGCCGGTCGCGGAGCAGGACCACCCGGGCGCGCAGGGCCTGCGGCTCGTCGACCCGGTCGCGGAAGAAGTCGTCGGGGTCGGCGCCCGCCGCGTAGTCGCCGGCGAGCAGGACGCCGTGGGCGGGCAGGGCCTCGGGGAGTTCGGCGGCGAGGGCGGGCAGCCCGGCGAGCTCGGCCAGGACGGCGGCGAAGCGGCGGCCGACCGGGCCCGCGGCGCTGCCCTCGGTCCAGATCAGCGGGAGCGAGTCCGCCAGCTCGGCGGCGAGCGTCTTCGCCGGGTTGCCGTACGTGGCGACGGCCGGGCCGCAGCGTTCGGCCGTGCGGTCGAGGCGGTCGGCGACCTTCTCCAGGGTCTCCGGCGGCGCCTCCAGGAGGCCGACGCGGTCGAGGAGGGCGAGCAGCGGGGTGAACAGGGCCCAGAGGGCGTCGGAGCCGGCCGCGCTGTTCTCGCCGTCCTCGTCGGGGATTTCGTTCGGGGCGACGGCCATCGGGACGAACAGTCCGTGGGAGCCGCCGACGGCCTCCGCCAGCGGGGAGCCCTGGGGGGCGACGGCGACGACCGTGACGCCCCGGCGGTACGCCTGCTCGGCCAGGAGCGCGAGGCCCGGTTCGGAGCCGTCGGTGGTGGGGAGCAGCAGCAGGTCCACCGAGCCGGCCCAGCCGGGCAGTGCCCAGCGGAGGGCTCCGGCGGCGGGGGCCACGCCGGTGGGGCGGAGGCGTACGACGGGGGCGGAGGCTCCGGCGAGGGCGCCGATCAGGTCGGCGACGCCGGTGGCGGCGGTGCCGGGGCCCGCGACGAGGACGGCGCGGGGGCGGCCCTCGGGGCGGAGGTCCGCGATGCCGGCGTCGGCGGCGTGGCGGGCGGCGGTCCGTACCCGCGCGCCGGCTTCGGCGGCGCCGCGCAGGAGGCCGCGGCGGTCGGCCAGGGCGAGGTCGTCCGGGGCGTCGAGGAGGTTCTCGTCGAGCATCTGGTGCCTCCCGGGGTGAACGGGTTCGGTGGGGCCCCTCGGGCGGGGGGCGGAACGGGGCGGTGGGCGACGGGGTCGGTGCCGTACGGGCTCCCGGGTGCGCCCGGTCCCCGGTCCGGCTCGCGCCCCTGCGACCCGTACGCGGCCCGTACGGGATACCTACGGGACACGTGCCGCCGGGTCACGGAGGTGCGGGGTCTCCCGTAAGGGGTACCCGCCGTCGGCGGCCGCCGCTCGGGGTGGCCCCGGGTGGCCCCGGATCCCGTCGGCGGCCGGCGTCCTCGGGTCCGGTGACGCGGGTCCGGTTACGCGGGGCGGCGGGCCTCGTCCGTGAGGAGGACCGGGATGCCGTCGCGGACCGGGTAGGCGAGGCCGCAGCCGGTGCCGGTGCAGACCAGTTCGGGGGTCTCGTCCGCCGTGCGGTCGTTCAGCGGAGCGTGGCACGCGGGGCAGGCCAGGATCTCCAGGAGGCCGGCTTCGAGCGGCATGGGGTGGTCCCTTCGGACGAACTGCGGGCGAACGGTGGTGGTGCTGCCCTCGGGACCGGCTCCTCGGATCGGGTCCTCGGGAGATCGGGTCGTCGGACCGGGTCTTCGGACCGGGTCGTCGGACCGGCCTTCGGGCCAGGTCAGCCTACCGCCGGGGAACGGGGGGCGCCCCGTTCCCCGGCGGTGGGGCGCGGGGTCAGTCCGTCGCCCGGACCAGGGCGAGGACCTCGTCGCGGATCCGGGCCGCGGTGGCCTCGTCGCGGGCCTCGACGTTGAGGCGCAGGAGCGGCTCGGTGTTGGAGGCGCGGAGGTTGAACCACCAGTCGGCGGCGGTCACGGTGAGGCCGTCGAGCTCGTCGAGGGTGATCCCGTCCCCGCCCTCGTACGCCGCCCGGACGCGGGCCGTGCTGGCGGCCTGGTCGGTGACGGTGGAGTTGATCTCGCCGGAGGAGGCGTAACGGTCGTAGGCGGCGACCAGCTCCGAGAGGGTGCCCTCCTGGCCGCCGAGGGCCGCGAGGACGTGGAGCGCGGCGAGCATGCCGGTGTCCGCGTTCCAGAAGTCCCGGAAGTAGTAGTGGGCCGAGTGCTCGCCGCCGAAGATCGCGCCGGTCTTCGCCATCTCCTCCTTGATGAAGGAGTGGCCGACGCGGGTGCGGACGGCCTCGCCGCCCTGCTCGCGGACGACCTCGGGCACGGACCAGGAGGTGATCAGGTTGTGGATGATCGTTCCGCCGGGGTGCTTGGCGAGTTCGCGGGCGGCGACGAGTGCCGTGATCGCGGACGGGGAGACCGGCTCGCCGCGCTCGTCGACGACGAAGCAGCGGTCGGCGTCGCCGTCGAAGGCGAGGCCGATGTCGGCGCCCTCCTCGCGGACGCGGGCCTGGAGGTCGACGATGTTCTTCGGGTCGAGCGGGTTGGCCTCGTGGTTCGGGAAGGTGCCGTCCAGCTCGAAGTACATCGGGACGGTGTCGAGCGGGAGGCCCTCGAAGACGGTGGGGACGGTGTGGCCGCCCATGCCGTTGCCCGCGTCGACGACGACCTTGAGCGGGCGGATGCCGGTGAGGTCGACGAGGCCCTTGAGGTGGGCGGCGTAGTCCTGGAGGGTGTCCCGCTCGGTGATGGCGCCGGGCGTGGCGGCGGCCTCGGGGGCGCCCTTCCCGGACCACTCCTCGGCGAGGGCGCGGATGTCGGCGAGACCGGTGTCCTGGCCGACGGGGGCGGCTCCGGCGCGGCACATCTTGATGCCGTTGTACTGGGCCGGGTTGTGGGAGGCGGTGAACATCGCGCCGGGCAGGCCGAGGCTGCCGGAGGCGAAGTAGAGCTGGTCGGTCGAGCAGAGCCCGATGAGGGTGACGTCGGCGCCGAGGCGGGCCGCGCCGCGCGCGAAGGCGCCCGCGAGGCCGGGCGACGAGGGACGCATGTCGTGGCCGACGACGATCGCGTCCGCGTCCGTCACCCGGACGAAGGCGGCGCCGAAGAGCTCGGCGAGCGTCTCGTCCCACTGGTCGGGTACCACTCCGCGGATGTCGTACGCCTTCACGATCTGCGACAGATCGGCAGTCACGGATCCACCCTCCTGAGTTCTGGGCACGCGTGTGCGGCGCGTGTACGGAACGCCAAAACTACCCGGAGTGGAGCGGAGCGAAGCGGACGGTGGCCGGTTGTGCCGCGTTGTGGGCAAGTCCCGGTCCGGTGGTCGAGCGGGCCGGACCGGTCGGCGGACCGGTCGGCGGGCCGGTGGCCGGGCTCAGTTGTCGGGGGAACGGAGCACCCTGAGGTGTCCGCGGCGCCCGACCTCCATGGGGTCGCCGCCACGGCCTCCGCCCTTGCCGCCGGACCCGGCCGCGCGCTCCTGGGGGCGGGCCGCCTCCCGTACCGCGTTGGCCAGGGCTTCGAGGTCGTCGCCGCTGGGGCGGCTGGGGGCGGATCCGTCGGAGAGCCGCACGACCTCCCAGCCGCGCGGGGCGGTGAGGCGCTCGCCGTGCTCGGCGCACAGGTCGTAGCAGTGGGGCTCGGCGTAGGTGGCGAGCGGGCCGAGGACCGCAGTCGAGTCGGCATAGACGTACGTCAGTGTCGCGACGGCAGGGCGGCCGCACGCGGTGCGCGAACAGCGACGTACAGGGCTCACGACGTTGGACGGTACCGCACTCTTGAGCGGGCCGCGACGACTCTTCCTCGGGTCACTCCACCGTGTCGCGGCGGGAACCCCTCCCCGCCCGGGTGCGGGGCGGCCGTTCCGACCTGCGGGGAAGGGAGGGCGGGGGTCCGGAGAGGGGTGGAGATTCGGACAGTCGGGGAGAGGAATCCGGTCAATCAGGGCCAGATGGCCGATCGTGACGGGCCGCCGGATCGGGCGTGCGGCCGACCGGAACGTTCGGGTTTCGACAGGAGGGGCGGAAAGGAGGCGCGGACGTGCCGGGAGTGGGCCGGGCGTGTCGGGGAAGGTGGCGAGGACACGCCACGGTGCGGAGGTCCGATGGGGGTTACGCTGCGTCGGTGATGGACAGTCCTGTGCCGCCGAGCCCCCCGCACCGTCCCGCGGAGCCCCCGGCGGAGCCCCGGGTCCGCCGCCGCGACCGGCACGGCCGCGGGATGCGGGGCCCCGTCGCGCCGCCGCAGGTGCCGCTCTCCGCGAGCCGGGCCGACACCTTCCGCGATCTGGTCCTCGACTCGGTGGAGCGTCTCGAACGGCGCTGGCCGCAACTGGCCGACGTCGAGTTCCTGGTCCTGGAGGTGCCGCCGCCCCTGTCGGGCGAGACGGTGCCGCTGGGCGGTTCGGTCTCGGCGGAGAAGGACGAGCCCGCCCGGGTGGTCGTCTACCGGCGGCCGGTCGAGATCCGCTCGAAGAGCCGGGACGAGCGGGCGCTCCTGGTCCACGAGGTGGTCGTGGAGCAGGTCGCCGAACTCCTCGGGCTCTCCCCCGAGTCGGTCGACCCCCGGTACGGACAGGACTGAGCCGGGCGGGGGCGGAAGCCGTACGGCCTCCGGTCCCGGTTTCGTCCCCGAGGGCCCCGGGTCAGTCCAGTACTCCCAGGTCCTGGTGGGCCGACGGGACCTCGACCGTGCCCCGGTCGTCGGTGAGGGTCTGGACGGTGAACATCGGGACGCCGTCCTGCGGCAGGGCGAGCGTCCGCGCCGCGTGCACCTTGCCGCCGGAGACCGGCTCGACGGTCAGCGCGTAGGAGCCCTTGAGGCCCTGGGGGACGAGGTCGGTGAGGGCCGTCGTGGTGCCCGCCTTGACCGTGACCGTCTTCGACACCGGGGTGCCCGCCCCGGAGCCGGCCGAGGCCGTGACCCTGACCTGCGCGTCGGCGTCGGGGGCGGTCAGGGAGAGCGTCGAGGCCTTGGCGCGGTTGTCGGCGACCGTCGCGCGGGCGGAGATCGCCCCCGCCGCCGGGATGAAGGCGATCTCGCTCTTGTCGCCCTTGCCCCGGACCACCTGGAGGGCGGCCACGACCGGGACGGGATGCTTCGGGTCCTCCGGGGCGAGGTACAGGGAGGCCGCCGAGCCGCGGGTGAGGTCCGGCAGGTCGATGGAGGTCGTCATCCCGGACTTCACGTGCAGGGTGTCGGCGCCCGCCGGGACGATCGCGCCGTTCGTGGTGGAGAGCTTGACCTTCAGGTCGGCGTCGTCCTCGCCGGGGGCCATGACCACGAGCCGCACCGAGGTGGCGTCGGCCGGGATGCCGGGGAGCACGACGCTGCCCGACGGGTCGGCCGAGGCCGAGATCCAGTCGCTGCCGAGCTTCTCGTCGGCGACGCCGAGGGCCGCGCCGACGCGCCCGCTGCGGGTGGTGACGTGGACGGTGACGTCCCGCTGGGCGGCCTCGTGGGTGAGGGTGGAGAGGAGGACCGGGACCGTGGAGTGGGCCGGGACCGGGATGCCCTCGGTGAACTGGGACTTGAGGACGCCCTCGGGGCCGTAGAGCGCGATGTCGGCGACGGCGGCCGTGTCGTCCGGGTTGGTGAGGTGGACGTAGTCGTGGCGCGCCTTGGCGGTGGAGGCCGCCGGGAACCAGAAGTCGGTGTCGGGGGCGCCGCAGGTGAGGCCGAGGAGGCCGCGCGAGCCGCCCGCCGGGACGACCGTGGTCTGCTGGACGGTCCAGCCGGGGGCGAGGGTGCCGGTGGCCGAGCCGGTGAGGGCGGGCGCGGACGCGCCGTTCGCCTCGGCGGTGACGGGCTTGCCGGGGGCCGTGACGGTGGCGGGGGCCTTGGCCGCGGCGGGCTTCTTGCCGTCCTTGCCGGTGCCGCCGTCGGCGGTCGTGCCCGCGGCGGGCCTCAGGAGGGCCGTGGGCCGCTCGGCCTTGCCGGTGCCGGGGGCCTCGGCGCCTCCCGCGGCCTTGTCCGTCCCCGTCGGGGTGTACGAGGTGTAGAGGGTCTCGGCCACCTCGGAGGAGCTGGGGGCCGGGCAGGCCAGGCCGACGCGCTCGACCGGCAGCCGGGTGGTGGCCCCGGCCGCCTCGGGGGCGGCGGTGCCGTCGGGGGCGGTCAGGGCGGCGAAGCCGGTGACGGCGGCGAGGGCCGTGGCGCCCGCGATCAGGGAGAGGGTCGTGCGCTTCACTGGTTGCTGCTCCCGTCGGGACGCTGCTCGGTCTCGTGGCCCTGGGGGTGCCCGTAGCCGTGGCCGTACGGGTCGTACTGCTGCGGGTCGTAGCCCTGTCCGCCGTACTGCTGCGGGTCGTAGCCCTGCTGCTCGTAGCCCTGCGGGTCGTACTGCTGCTGCTCGTAGCCCTGCTGGGGGTACGCGTACGGCTGCTGCTGGTACGGGTCGGCCGCGTACTCCTGGTAGGAGCCCTGGTCGGCGTAGGGCTGCTGGGCGTGGTCCGGGGCCGGGGCGTAGGCGGGGTCGTACGCGCCGTCCCACTCCTCCTGCCGGTCCCCGGGCTCGTGGGTCTGCTGCTCCGGGATCGGGAGCGGCTCGTGCTCCGGCACGTCGGCGGGCGCCTGCTCCGCGGCCTCCGCCTCGGCGGCGGCGCGCAGGCGGCGGGCGCGGCGGCCGTCGCCCTCGGCGGCCTGGGCGGGGATCGCGAGCTCCTCCTCGGGCAGGTCGTCGTCGATCTCGCGGCGGCGGCCGGGCAGGGCGAGGACGAGCAGGACGACGCCGAGGGCGACCTGGGTCCAGATCCACGCGGTGTGGGTGAGCGGCTCGTCGTACGTGACGTCGAGGCGGCCGCCCTGGGCGGGGAGCTCGAAGCCCTGGGCCCAGCCGTCGACGGTGGTCCTCGTCAGCGCCTTGCCGTCGAGGGTGGCGGTCCAGCCCTCGTCGGCGCGGTCGGCGAGGCGCAGGACGCGGCCGGCGGCGCCCGCGGGGATCTCGGTGTGCGCCTCGACGGGCCCGGCGGCGACGGCGACGGCCTTGGCGGCCGTCTCCCCCTTGGCACCGGCACCGGCGGCGGGCGGGGTGATCATGACGCGGGCGATCTCACGGTCCACGCGCCACAGGGCGCTGCCGTCGATCTGGCTGAGGCGGCTGAGGCCGGGGGTGGCGTCGAGGACGCGGCTCATCTGGCGCGGGGCGCCGTCCCGTACGAGGACGTAGCGGATCGCGTAGCCGCTGAGCTGCTCGGTCTGGTCGGCGCCGGAGCCGGCGACGAGGAGGGCGACGACCCGGTCGAGGTGGGGGTCGCCCGCGGCGGTCTCGGTGAGTTCGGCGTCGCCGAGGCGGGCGCCGGAGCCGCGGACCAGGGTGTAGGCGACCCGGCCGGGCGCGGAGCCGCCCAGGACGAGGGTGCGGGGCTGGTCGCGGGTGGCGCTCTCCTCGGCGACGAAGGCCGGGACCTGGACCGGGTCGCGGCGGGTCAGCGGGCCGTCGGCGCCGCCGATCATCCAGTTGACGGCGGCGACGGCGGGGCCGGCGGCGCAGGCGAGGGCGATCAGGGCGGCGACGGGCTGGCGCCAGCCGAAGCCGTGGGCGGCGACGCGGGTGCGGCCGCCCTCGGCGCCGATCATGCCGGCGGCGACAAGGGCGGCGCCGTAGACGAGGGTGGCGGGACCGGCCCAGCCGGTGCCGCCCGCGCCGTTGGTCAGGACGGCGAGGAGGAGGCCGGCGAGGGCGGCGGCCCAGGCGGCGTGGACGGCGAGCCGGCGCTCCTCGCGCAGCAGCCCGGCGAGGCCGGCGAGGACGAGGCCGATCAGGAGGAGGCCACCGGTGGTGCCGGGGCCGCCGGGGCTGGTGCCGAGCAGGTCGAGCGCGGTGGCGGTGCCGGTGCGGACGTCGACGCCGGCCTCGCGCAGGAGGGCGGAGGGGTCGGTCAGGAGGGTGAGCGACCAGGGGGCGAGGACGAGCAGGGGGGTGCCGACGGCGGCGAGGAAGCGGAGCCCGTACGCGGTGATGTCGGAGCGGCGGACGACGAGGACGCCGAGGCCGAGGAGGACGGCGAGGGGCCAGACGACCGGGGTGAACGCGGTCGTGAGGGTGAGCAGGAGGGCGTACGCCCAGGTGGCGCGCCAACTGCCCCGGTCGGGCCGGTTGAAGCCGTGGGCGGCGACGGCGGCGCGGCCGATCAGCGGGAGCAGGACCGCGAGGACGGCGGTGCCGAGCCGGCCGGCGGCGAGGGCGCCGGTGGCGGCGGGCAGGAAGGCGTACGCGACGGCGCCCCAGGCGCGCAGCAGCCGGGACTCGACGATGCCCCGGGAGGCGAAGTACGCGGTGAAGCCGGCGAGCGGGACCGAGCAGACGAGCAGCACGGTCAGCGCGGTGGAGGTGGAGCCGAGGAACAGCGCGGAGAGCGCGGCCAGGACGGCGAGGTAGGGCGGGGCGGACTGGGTGCCGCCGGTGCCGAGGGGGTGCCAGGTGTCGGCGTACCGGGACCAGAGTCCGGAGACGGTGTCGGGGGCGGGCAGCAGGGCGCCGCCGGCCAGGGAGCCGCCGGAGAAGAGGTTGCGGCAGGCGACGAGGGAGACGACGAGGAGGAGGGCGAAAAGGACCGGGCCGGGCCTGCGGGCGATCTTCTTGAGCCGGGCGAACTGCTCGATCTCCAGGTAGTCGGCGTCGTCGCCGCCGGGTCCCGATTCGACGACGCCGTGACGGGAGCCGCCGGAGTCGGCCTCGTTGCCGCCGAAGTTGGCGGTGAGCTGTTCGGCGGCGGCGCGGACGGTGGCGCCGGGCGGCGGGAAGAGCGGGCGGAGTTCGGCCGCGGCGACGGCGGGGTTCTTGCGCCGCTTGCGGGCGGCGAGGATCTTCTCGGGCCGCAGCAGGGTGGCGAGGAGGCCCATGACCTCGTCGACGGCCTGCCCGGGGACCTTGCCGACGAGGTAGGCGAGGGTGCGGAGCAGGGTGCTGAGGACGAGCCGCACGAAGACGTACGGGAGGGCGGCGCCACGGGTGTTGGCCAGGAGCGTGTAGACGGCTCCGGCCTTGTCGACGCGGTGCGGGTCGGCGGCGGTGCGGCCGGCGCAGTCGACGGTGCGGCGCTCGCGGGCGGCGGCCTCGGCGTGCCGCAGGACGGCGTCGGGCGCGACGAGGACGCGGTGCCCGGCGGCGTGGGCGCGCCAGCACAGGTCGACGTCGTCGCGCATGAGGGGCAGGCGCCGGTCGAAGCCGCCGAGCTCCTCGAAGACGTCGCGGCGGACCAGCATGCCGGCGGTGGAGACGGAGAGGACGGAGCGGACCTGGTCGTGCTGCCCCTGGTCCTGCTCGCGGCGGTCGAGGCCGGTCCAGCGGCGCCCGCTGCGGGCGATGGAGACGCCGGCCTCCAGGAGCTGCTTGCGGTCGTACCAGCCGCGCAGCTTGGGGCCGACGACGGCGGCGTACGCGTCGGAGTCGGCGACGCGCAGGAGTTCGGCGAGGGCGTCGGGCTCGGGGGCGCAGTCGTCGTGGAGGAGCCAGAGCCACTGGACCGGTTCGCCGTGCGGGAGTTCGGGGAGGTCGTAGGCCTCGTCGTTCCAGGTGCGGCTGACGGGGTCCCAGCCGCTGGGGCGCTTCAGGTAGGGCAGGTCCTCGGGTCCGAGCACGGGCGCGGTGCGGGCGGCCTCCTCGACGGCGGCGCCGAATCCGGTGCGGCGCGCGAGGTGCAGGACGCGGTCGGCGCCGACGGCGTCGGCGACGAGCTGTGCGGAGTCGTCGGCGCTGCCGGTGTCGGCCGCGACCACGTTCTGCACGGGGCGTTCCTGGGCGAGCAGGCCGGCCAGGGCGTCGGGCAGCCAGCGGGCGCCGTCGTGGGTGACGAGCACGGCGGTGACGACGTGTCGCGGGAACTCAGGAGTTGAGGACATCGAGCTACGGGCCCTCCGGCCGGGGGTCGCCCGCGGGGGGCGTGGGGAGCGTCTCGGACGGAGGCCCACACTAACGGCTGTGCGCGGAGCGGTCCGCCGCCCTGTGGACAGAGCTCCCGGACCCCTGTGGACAGAGGGGACGGAACGGTCGCGGGGCGGAGGCCGGTCGGGATGCGCCGGATACGCGGGATGTGCGGAGTACGCGGGATGCGTTGGATACGCGAGATGTGCCGGGCACGTGAGATGCGCCGGATACGCGGGATGTGCCGCATACGCGAAACGGTCCGCCGTCCGTGCTCGGGTGCACGGGGGGCGGACCGTTCGGGGCGACCTGGTGCGCGCGTTCCGGCGCGGTCCCGGTGGACGCGTCCCGGCTCGGGGGTCCGGACGCGGTCGGGTGCCGGCGGTTCGGGCGGCCGCTCGGGCTGCTTTTCGGACAGCGGCGGTTCAGACGGCGGCCTTCTTCAGGCGGCGTCGCTCGCGCTCCGAGAGGCCGCCCCAGATGCCGAAGCGCTCGTCGTTCTGCAAGGCGTATTCGAGGCATTCGGAACGGACCTCGCAGGCGAGGCAGACCTTTTTGGCCTCGCGGGTCGAGCCGCCCTTCTCGGGGAAGAAGGACTCGGGATCGGTCTGGGCGCACAGCGCGCGCTCCTGCCAGCCGAGTTCCTCGTCCGCGTCCTCGACCAGCAGTTCCTGGAACAACTCGGTCATGTGCGCCCCTCGTCTGTTCTGTGCGTCCCGTGGAGTTGCCGTGCGAACACGGCCGAACGACACGAGTGAAATTACAAGTTCGTGCTCTGTGCGAGTCAAGCTGAGATCTGCTATCGGGCCCCGTATTCACTCTGCGGAACCAAGCGTATGCGCTAAGTGTTCAAATCACCAAAAACCGTGACACAGGGTACCGATGCGACCGTGCGGCACGGCCTCCACGGGGAAGGACGACCGGGGCGTGGATCTTGTTGCGATCCAGCCACGGAAGCGATCCGGATCACAGTCGGGTCACGAGCCGCCCCCTGTCCGGACCGACACGCGCGCACCACCGCGTTCGCGGGCACGGTCGAAGCGCCATCTCTCCTGGTCCGCGCATGAGCAAACCTTTCTCCAGAGAGGGCAACCGGATGAGGTGAAACATTACCCCCAAATCGGGCATTGAGTTGACAGTCGGGTGCCCCTCCGGCCACCTTTGGTGGCATGCCAGCGACCGCAGCGCCCTCCGCGACCCACACCCGTGGGTTCCGCCGCGCTGTCCAGGCGCGCTGTTGCTGTTGCTGTCCCGGCTGTTGATGCCGCAGAGCTCCGGCTCTCGCTCCCCGCGCTCCAGCTCTTCCCCCGGCGTCACCCGCGTCTCCCGTGTCACCGCTCCCCCGTGACCCCCCACCGCTTCTGTTTCTGCTGAGGAACCACCCCACCCCATGAACATGGACAGCGACCTCCAGATCGCCGGCGACATCATGGAGGTCCCCCACCTCCTCCAGCCCGAGCGCGTCCACCCCGTGACCGTGGCCGACTTCGCCGGCCTCGCGCGCTCGATCGCCGACGACCGCTCCCAGTGGGCCCCGTACGTCGAGTACGACGCCACCACCCGCTGGTACCACCGCCTGCGCACCGGGCCCGGCTACGAGGTGTGGCTGCTCTCCTGGGTGCCCGGACAGGGCAGCGGGCTCCACGACCACGGCGTCTCCTCCGGCGTCCTCACCGTCCTGGAGGGCGAGCTGACGGAGCGTACGGACCGGGGCGTGCGGACGCTCGCCGGCGGCGCGCAGCGCGTGTTCGCCCCCGGGTACGTCCACGAGGTCGTCAACGACTCCCTGGAGCCGGCCGTCAGCCTGCACGTCTACTTCCCGGGCCTGACCGAGATGCCCATGCACGAGTCGCTCCGCGCGCAGTGCGCCCCGGTGACCCCCGCCCCGGAGGCGCCGGGAGTGATCGTCGCCTGACACACTGCCCTCCATGCGCATTGTGGTTCTGGCAGGCGGCATCGGTGGTGCCCGGTTCCTTCGCGGCCTCAAGCGGGCCGCCCCGGACGCGGAGATCACGGTCGTCGGCAACACCGGTGACGACATCCATCTCTTCGGGCTGAAGGTCTGCCCCGACCTGGACACGGTGATGTACACCCTCGGCGGGGGCATCAACGAGGAGCAGGGCTGGGGGCGTACGGACGAGTCCTTCACCGTCAAGGAGGAGCTCGCGGCGTACGGCGTCGGGCCCGAGTGGTTCGGCCTCGGCGACCGAGACTTCGCGACCCACATCGTCCGCACCCAGATGCTCGCCGCGGGCTACCCGCTGAGCGCCGTCACCGAGGCGCTGTGCGCCCGCTGGCAGCCTGGCGTGCGCCTGCTCCCCATGTCCGACGACCGCGTCGAGACCCACGTGGCGATCGAGGTCGACGGCGAGCGGCGGGCGGTGCACTTCCAGGAGTACTGGGTGAAGCTGCGCGCCTCCGTCGACGCCAAGGCCGTCGTGCCGGTCGGCGCGGAGGCCGCGAAGCCGGCGCCGGGCGTCCTGGAGGCCGTCGCGGAGGCGGACGTCGTCCTCTTCCCGCCGTCCAATCCGGTCGTGTCCGTCGGCACGATCCTGGCCGTGCCCGGGATCCGCGAGGCGGTCGCCGCGGCCGGGGCGCCGGTCGTGGGCCTCTCCCCCATCGTCGGGGACGCGCCCGTGCGCGGGATGGCCGACAAGGTCCTCGCGGCGGTGGGCGTGGAGTCCACGGCGGCGGCGGTGGCCCGGCACTACGGCACCGGACTGCTCGACGGCTGGCTCGTGGACACCGTGGACGCGGGCGCGGTCGCGGACGTCGAGGCGGCGGGCATCGCCTGCCGCGCGGTGCCGCTGATGATGACGGACGTGGACGCGACGGCGGCGATGGCGCGCGAGGCGCTCGCCCTCGCCGAGGAGGTACGCGGGTGAGCGCCGCCCCCGCCTACCGGGTGTGGGCGCTGCCCGGCCTTCCCGAGGTGGCGGCCGGGGACGACCTGGCCAAGCTGATCGCCTCCGCCGCCGCCTCCCCCGCGCCGGAACTCGCCGACGGGGACGTGCTGCTCGTCACCTCCAAGATCGTGAGCAAGGCGGAGGGCCGGGTGGTCGCCGCCGACGACCGCGAGGCGGCCATCGACGCCGAGACGGTCCGGGTGGTGGCGCGGCGCGGCGCCCTGCGGATCGTCGAGAACCGGCAGGGGCTCGTCATGGCCGCCGCCGGGGTCGACGCCTCCAACACCCCCGCCGGGACGGTGCTCCTGCTGCCCGAGGACCCGGACGCCTCGGCCCGCCGGATCCGCGAGGGGCTGCGCGAGGCACTCGGCGTGGACGTGGGCGTCGTCGTCACGGACACCTTCGGGCGCCCCTGGCGCAGCGGGCTCACGGACGTGGCGATCGGGGCGGCCGGGGTGCGGGTCCTGGACGACCTGCGCGGCGGGACCGACGCGCACGGCAATCCGCTGAGCGCGACCGTGGTCGCCACCGCCGACGAACTCGCCGCCGCCGGGGACCTGGTGAAGGGCAAGGCGGCCGGGCTCCCGGTGGCCGTCGTCCGGGGCCTGCCGCACGTGGTGGGCGGGGACGGGGAGCCGGGCGCACGCGCGCTCGTGCGGGGGGCCGCCGACGACATGTTCCGGCTGGGCACCTCCGAGGCCGTACGGGAGGCGGTGACGCTGCGGCGGACCGTACGGGAGTTCACGGCCGAGCCGGTCGACCCCGGGGCGGTGCGGCGCGCGGTCGCCGCGGCCGTGACGGCGCCGGCCCCGCACCACACAACGCCGTGGCGGTTCGTGCTCCTGGAGTCGGCGGAGTCGCGGACGCGACTGCTCGACGCGATGCGGGAGGCGTGGGTCGCGGACCTGCGCCGGGACGGGAGGTCCGAGGAGTCGATCGCGAAGCGGGTGCGGCGCGGGGACGTCCTGCGGAACGCGCCCTGCCTGGCCGTGCCGTGCCTGGTCACGGACGGCTCCCACCACTACGGCGACCCGCGCCGGGACACCGCCGAGCGCGAGATGTTCCTGGTCGCGGCGGGCGCGGGCGTGCAGAACTTCCTGGTGGCGCTCGCGGGCGAACGGCTCGGCTCGGCGTGGGTGTCCTCGACGATGTTCTGCCGGGACGTCGTACGGGAGGTCCTCGGCCTGCCGGACGACTGGGACCCGCTCGGCGCGGTGGCGATCGGGCACCCGGCGGCGGCGCCGCGGGAGCGGGCGGCGCGGACGGTCTCGGAGTTCGTCGAGGTGCGGTGACCTTGCCGGTCGGGCCGGATCGGGCGGGGTCGGGCCGGACCGGGGTCAGAGGGCCGCGATGTTGCCCGGGGTCATGCGGGGCGCCCTGCGGGGCGGGATGCGGCCGCTGAGGAGGATCAGGCGAGCGGCCCGGTGGCGCTGGCCCGCGTAGGGGGCCAGGAGGTCGAGCATGGCCGCGTCGTCGGCCGTGCGGTCGCCCGCGAGGGCCCAGCCGACGATGCCGGGCAGGTGGTAGTCGCCGGTGGTGACCTCGTCGGGGGCGCCGTGGGTGCGCTGGACCACCTCGGCGCTCGTCCAGGGGCCGACGCCCGGGATCAGCTCCAGGCGTCCGCGTGCGTCGGCCGGGGCCATGTCCGCGGCCTCCTCCATGCGGCGGGCCACCCGGCACACGCGCAGGATCGTCGCGGCCCGCTTGTCGTCCACGCCCGCGCGGTGCCACTCCCAGGACGGGATCAGGCTCCACGCGCGCGCGTCCGGCATGACGTGCATGCCGTCGGGGACCGGGCCCGGCGCGGGCTCCCCGTACGTCCGCACCAGGAGCCGCCAGGCCCGGTACGCCTCGTCCGTCGTGACCTTCTGCTCCAGGATCGACGGGATCAGCGACTCCAGGACCAGACCGGTGCGCAGGAGGCGGAGGCCGGGGCGGCGGCGGTGCGCCGCGGCGAGCAGTCTGTGGCGGGGCGCGAAGGCGGTCGGGTCGTCCTCGGTGCCGAGGAGTGCCGGGAGGCGGTCCAGGAGCCAGGCGGCGCCCTCGCCCCACGCGTGGGCCTCCGCGGTGCCGTCCCGGGCGGTGACCCGGAGGGTCCCCGGGCCCTCGGGGGTCCGGCTGGCCCGCCAGAACGAGCCGTCCCGGGCGGCCCGGTAGGCGGGGTCCGCGGGGCCCCGGCGGAGGGGGCCGAGGGTGAGGGCGAGGTCCGTCCCCGGGGGGAGGGGGAGGGAGCGCGTGCGGGGCGGGGGGCCGGGGGTGCGGCCGGTCGCCCGTGCGGGTGCGGTGGGGTTCTGGGGGAAGCGGCCGGCCATGGGGACGAGCGTAACGGGGCGGGTCCGGTGCGGGGCCCGCCCCGTTTCCCCTACTGGTCCGACGAGAAGCGGACCGTGCCCGCCGGGAGGGTCGCGTCGCACCAGATGCGGATGCCGTCGCGGAGTTCGTTGTCGGGGCCCACCTGGGCGCCGTCGCCGATGACCGCCCCGCTGAGGACCGTACGCGCGCCTATGCGGGCGCCCGCGCCGACCAGGGAGTCGGTGATGACCGCGCCCGGTTCGACGACCGCGCCCGCCAGGAGCGTGGAGCCCGTGACGCGGGCGCCCTCGCCGACCACCGCGTCCGCGCCGACGACCGTGCCGCCGGTCAGCTTGGCGTCCGGGGCGACGCGCGCCGACGGCAGCACCAGGCGGTCGCCGCAGCGGCCCGGGACCGCCGGGGAGGGCGCGCGGCCCAGGACCAGGTCGGCGGAGCCGCGCACGAAGGCCTGCGGGGTGCCGAGGTCCAGCCAGTACGTGGAGTCGACCATGCCCTGGAGGTGGGCGCCGGAGGCCAGGAGCTCCGGGAAGGTCTCGCGCTCCACCGAGACCGGCCGCCCGGTGGGGATGGTGTCGATGACCGAGCGCCGGAAGACGTACGCGCCCGCGTTGATCTGGTCGGTGACGATCTCCTCGGGCGTCTGCGGCTTCTCCAGGAAGGCCGTGACGCGGCCGGTGGGGTCCGTGGGGACCAGGCCGAAGGCCCGCGGGTCGTCGACCCGGGTGAGGTGGAGCGAGACGTCCGCGCCGGAGGAGGAGTGGGTGTCGACGAGGGCCCCGATGTCGAGGCCCGTGAGGATGTCCCCGTTGAAGATGAGGACCGGGTCGTCGGGGCCCGAGTGCAGGCGCGAGGCCACGTTGCGTATCGCGCCGCCGGTGCCCAGCGGCTCCTCCTCGGTGACGTACTCCAGGCTCAGGCCGAGGTCGGAGCCGTCGCCGAAGTGCGGCTCGAAGACCTCGGCCAGGTAGGAGGTGGCGAGCACGATGTGCTCGACGCCCGCGGCGCGGGCGCGGGCGAGCTGGTGCGTCAGGAAGGGGACGCCCGCCGCGGGGACCATGGGCTTGGGCGTGTTGACCGTGAGCGGCCGCAGCCGTGTCCCCTTGCCACCGACCAGGAGGATCGCTTCTGTCACCTTGTCGTCTCTGCTTCCTGTTCGGCGCCGGTCGGCACGCCCGTTCCCGGTCGTCCCTGCGATATGACCGGTCAGTTTATGCAGACGACCGCACCGGCGGGCCCCGCTACCTCCCCTGGTAGGACGCCGCGCTCGTCCGGGCCGTGCCGAGCTTGCCGTACAGAAGCGATCCGGGACAGTCCGTGGCGAATCCGTCACGGTGTCCGGCGATGGCGTGGAACTTGACCTTGGTGCCCTTCGCGTACAGGTTTCCGCCGCCCGAGGTGAGGGTCACCGTCCCGACCGGGTTGATGCCGTGGAGGCCGAGCTTCCAGGCCGTCAGGCGGGCGACGGCGGTCACGGAGGCGGCCGGCGGGGCGGTCTTGCTGAAGGTGCCGAGGACGGCGATGCCCATGGTGCTGGTGTTGAACCCGAGGGTGTGCGCGCCGAGCACCGGCTTGTCCACGCCGCCCGCCCGGCCCTCGTAGATGTTCCCGCACTTGTCGACGGCGAAGTTGTAGCCGAAGTCCCGCCAGCCGCTGCTCAGCACGTGGTAGCGGTAGATGCTGCGCAGGACGGAGGGGGCCTCGGCGCAGGTGTAGTTGTTGCCGGTGGCGCTGTGGTGGACGAAGGCCGCCTTGATCGTGTTCGTGTAGACGAAGGTCTTCTCGCGGATCGACTCGTCCGCGCCCCAGCCCTTGCGGGTGATGATCGCGGGGCGGGGGCCGACGTACGGCGCGGCCGCCGCCGCCTCGGCCGCCGTCTGCACCCCGGACAGGTCCTGGAGCTTGACCGGCTCCTGGGCCGATTCCTGAGCCGGGTCCTGGGCCGGATCCCGGGCCGGTTCGTCGGACTCGGACCCGGACGTCGGCGTGCGGGGCACGAACGGGGGCAGGTACGGGGCCACGGCGTCGGCCGCCTCCTTCGGCAGGAGCGGGAGCCAGGGCGCGAGGTACGGGGTGAGCCGGGAGCCGATCGTGTCCAGGTCCGCGAGGAGCCCGGAGAGGGACAGGGGGGCCGGGGCGGCCTGGGCCGGGTCCGGGACGGCCGGTGCGACAGGGGCGGTCGGGGCCGGGGGCAGCGGGGCCTCCGGAGCCGCGACGGCGGGCGCCACGGCGGTGCGGGTCCGCGGCGGGGCCGCCTCCGGCACCGGCTCCGTCACCGGCTCCGTGGATCCGTCCCCGGGCTCCCCGGCGTACGGCCCCGTGGCCGCGGCCTGTTCGACCTCCGTGCCCGGCTCCGTCTCCAGGACCGGTTCCGTGTCCCTGTCCCTCGTCGCCCCGGGGTCCTCCCCCGGGTCCACGAGTTCCAGGCGCAGGCCGGCCGGGAGCGGCGCCGCGCCGCCCGTCTCGTCGGACTCCGCCCGTACGCGGATCTCGACGCCGTCCGAGTCGCCCACCCACAGCGGGGCCGTGGAGCCGCGGAGCGCCCGGGAGGTGCCCTCCGCCGTGTCCGGGTCGGCGCCGTGTTCGTCGTTGTGGGTCTCCACGTCCTGCCACTCCGACCAGGTGTCGGTGCCGGTGGCCCGGGTGCGGACCTGCACGGTGCCGTGCAGCGGGGCCCTGGGGTCGTCCCAGACCACGCCCACGAGCGAGAAGGGCTTGACGTCGCGTCGGGTGAGTCCCTGCTCCCCCGGGCCGCCGGCCCGTGAGGAGGGGCCCAGCGGGCCGAGCGGCAGGGACTGGGTGGAGCCCGAGAGGTCGGGCGCGGGGGGCAGCGCGGAGGCCGCCGGTGGCTGCGCGAGCACCTCGGCCGCCGCGGACGCGGCGGGGGAGACCGGCAGGGCGAGTACCGCCGCGCAGGTGACGGCGATCGAGGAGGCGAGTGAGGCACGCATGGGCCGATCGTGCGTACCGCCGGGCCGTTCCGCGCGGCGGGACACCGTCCGGAAAGCGGCGGCCGATCGGTCCGACCGGTGGACGGCGTCACCGGTACGGCGGACCCCGGCGGGCCCCGCCGCGTACGCTGTCCGGCGTGAACGCCAGCGACCGCACCCCCGCCGACCTGCTGCGATCCGCGCTCGCCGCGGACCCCGCCCGCCCCTTGGTCACCTTCTACGACGACGCCACCGGTGAACGGGTGGAATTGTCCGTCGCCACCTTCGCCAATTGGGTGGCCAAGACGGCGAACCTGATCCAGGGCGAGCTGTCCGCCGGACCCGGCGACCGGGTCGCGCTGCTGCTGCCCGCGCACTGGCAGAGCGCCGTCTGGCTGCTCGCCTGCTCCTCGGTGGGCGTGACCGCCGAGCTCGGCGGCGACCCGGCCGGCGCGGACGTCGTGGTCGCGGGCCCGGAGACGCTCGAAGCGGGGCTCGCCTGCTCCGGGGAGCGGATCGCGCTCTCGCTGGCGCCGCTGGGCCGCCGCTTCCCCGCCGCGCCCGCCGGTTACGCGGACTACGCGGTCGAGGTGCCGAGCCAGGGCGACCGGTTCGCCCCGTTCGTACCGGTCGATCCGGACGCTCCCGCCCTGGTCGTCGACGGTACGGAACGCAGTGGCGTCCAGCTCGTCGAGCAGGCCCGCGTGGACGCGGCGGCACTCGGTCTCGCCCCCGGGTCCCGGCTGCTCTCCGGGCTCGGCTACGGCGACTGGACCGGCGTCTCGACCGGTCTGTACGCGCCGCTCGCCGCCGGCGGTTCGGTGGTCCTGTGCCGGAACCTGGACCGGCTCGCGCCCGAGGCGTTCGAGAAGCGGGTGGAGAGCGAGCGGGTGACGGACACCGCCCTGTGAGCCTCACCGCTCCGTGAGCCCCACCGCCGTGTGAGCCCCACCGCCGCGTGAGCCCCACCGCCGTGTGACCTTCGTCGTCGTGCGACCCGGTGGAACCGCACCCGTTCGGCCCAGCGACGGGCCGGGTCCCCGGGTTCGGGCGCCCGGTCCGGTGGATGATCGGCCGGGGGGAGTCGTCTCCTTCCGCACCACCACGCGTCGGACCCGGCCGGCTCCTTCCACGGCCGGCGGCCGTCCGGCGCGCCGCCGACGCCACGAAGGACGGAACGCAGACGTGACGGACCGCGCAGGCACGCCCGCCGAACCGGACCCCCCGGCGCCCGAGGACGGGGCGGCGGGGGACGCGGGGGCCGGGGACGCGACGGCCGGCGCCCCGGAGGGGGCGGAGGACGGCGGTCCCGGGAAGCCCCGCCGCCACTGGCTGCGCTGGACGGCGCTCGGCGTCTCGGTCGTCGTCCTCGGCGCGGCCGGGGCGGGCTGGTGGTTCTACCGCAAGCTCGACGGCAACATCACCACGGACACCACCGCCGCCGACGAGCTGCGCAGGTACGAGAAGGAGCGGCCGCCCGCGAGTGCGTCGGCCGCCCGGAACATCCTGCTCATCGGCTCGGACACCCGGTCCGGCGAGGGGAACGAGCGGTACGGCAGGGACAAGGGCACCCAGCGCTCGGACACGGTGATCCTGCTGCACCTCGCGGCGGGGAAGGGGAGCGCGACCGCCGTCTCCCTGCCCCGCGACCTGATGGTGACGGTCCCGAGCTGCCGCAAGCCCGACGGGTCCCGCACCCGGGAGCAGTTCGAGCAGTTCAACCTGGCCTTCGAGGTCGGCGGCACGGCGTGCACGATCCGTACCGTCGAGAAGCTGACGGGGACGCGGGTCGACCACCACATGGTGATCGACTTCCAGGGCTTCAAGAAGATGGTGGACGCCGTGGACGGGGTGGAGGTCTGCCTCAAGGAGCCCGTGGACGACGCCGACGCGCACCTGAAGCTGCCGGCGGGGCGCCAGACGCTCCACGGGGAGCAGGCCCTCGGTTTCGTACGCGCCCGGAAGTCGCTCGGCAACGGCAGCGACACCGAACGCATGGACCGGCAGCAGCAGTTCCTCGGCGCGCTCGTCAACAAGGTGCAGAGCAACGGGGTCCTGCTGAACCCGGCCAGGCTCTATCCGGTCCTGGACGCGGCCACCAGGTCGATCACGACCGACGCGGGGCTCGACTCGCTGCGGGACCTGTACGACCTGGCGCGCTCGATGCGGGCGATCCCGACCGAGCGGGTGCAGTTCCTCACGGTCCCCCGCCGCCCGTACACGTACAACGCGAACCGGGACGAACTGGTGCAGCCCGCCGCGAGCCAGCTCTTCCGGCAACTGCGGGAGGACCGGCCCGTGGTGGTGGAGCCCGGGGAGAAGGACGAGGACCGCAAGCCCGACGACGCGGAGGCCCCGCCGAGCCCCGCCCCGACGCCGACGTTCACCGGGCGGAGCGCGGCGGAAGGGACGTGCTCCTGACCGGAGGCGTGCCGGGGGACGGGGCGCGGGCCGCGGGAAGGGTGGGTAAAGGGCGCCCCAAGGGGAGGGAAGGGAGCGGTGTGGTTTGGGCGCATTGCCCGGTTGTAAGGGGCGTGGAATTTGTCACGGGCGTCGCCCCGCGCTGAACTGGGCGGATACTGTGACCCGATCCGGTGTACCCCGACCACGTGGTCGTCACACCTCACCAGGGATCAAACGACCGAGAGAGCGGCGCCCCGTGGGGAGGGCGCCCCGCGTGGCACCGACGGAGGACTCGAGTAACCGTGGACGCGCACAGCCGTGGACGGGCGGACGAGATCGACCCCGCCGACCAGTGGGTGCTCAACCCGCAGACGGGCAACTACGAACTGCGACTGGACCGCTCCGCTGGGCAGTCGGCGGTTCCGTCCCCCTCCCGCGGTTCGTCCGCCTCCGCCGCGACCGGGGCCTCCGGAAGAGGCACCGCCTCCGGGCCCCCGAAGCGGGACGCCGCGGCCGAGGCCCCCGTCCCCGGCCAGCGCCGGCGCCGGGTCCCCGAGCAGAGCCGGGGCGGCCGCCAGACGCCCACGAGCCGCCGCAGGCCCAAGCAGGGCGCCTCCCGCAAGAAGAAGGTCCTGCTGTGGACCGGCGGCACGATGGCCGTCGTCCTGGTGGCCGGCGCCACCGGCGCGTACCTGATCTACGACAAGCTCAACGGCAACATCGGCACGGTGGACGTCGGCGACGCCGCCGTCGGCGCGCCCGGCATGGACGGCCCGCTCAACATCCTGATCATCGGCAACGACGTGCGGACCGGTGAGGGGAACGAGAGCTACGGGAACAAGAGCAACGTCACCGGACACGCCGACACCACGTTCCTCATCCACGTGTCCGAGGACCGGACCAATGCGACGGCGCTGAGCATCCCCCGGGACCTCAAGACCGAGATCCCGGACTGCCCCACGAAGCAGCCCGACGGGTCGACCAAGGTCATCCCCGGCTCGGTCGGGAGGACCAAGTTCAACGAGTCGTTCGGCGTGAACGGCCGTGACCCCGGCTGCACGATGCGCACGGTCAAGGAGATGACCGGCATAGGGATCAACCACTTCATGATGGTCGACTTCAACGCCGTCAAGACGCTGTCGGCGGCCGTCGGCGGCGTGGAGGTCTGTCTGACCAAGCCCATCCGGGACATGAACTACTCCAAGCTCGACCTGTCGGCGGGCGAGCACCGGATCCAGGGCGAGCAGGCCCTCGCGTTCCTGCGCAACCGCCACGGCCTCGGCAACCAGAGCGACCTCGACCGCATCAAGATGCAGCAGCAGTTCCTCGCGTCGATGATGCGCCAGTTGAAGGAAGACACCCTGGGCAGCCCGACGCGGTTGCTCTCGGTCGCGAACGCGGCGACCGAGGCGCTCACCGTGGACAAGGGGATAGGGAGCGCCCTGAAGCTGACCTCCCTGGCCAAGGAGATCGGCAAGGTCGACCTGAAGAACATCAGCTTCATGACCGTCCCGGTGATCGACAACCCGGACGAGCCGCCGGCCAGGAGGGCGACGGTGGTGCTCGATCCCGTCAAGGCCCCGCAGGTCTTCGGCATGATCCAGAACGACGTCTCCTTCACCGAGGTGAAGAAGAAGCAGCAGGACGCCAAGAACGCCCAGGCACAGGCCCGGGCGAAGCTCCTCCAGGGCCCCCGGGCCCAGGCCGCCGACGTGCGCGTCGACGTCTACAACGGCAGCGGCGTGCGGGGGGCGGCCCAGGCGACCCTGCTCTGGCTCCAGAACGAGCAGGGCGTGCCCCGCTCGACCAACAAGAGCAACGCCCCCGAGAAGGCGGCGAAGACCACGCTCACCTACGCACCGAACCAGGCCGATCAGGCCCGCAAGCTCGCGGACCTGATGGGCCTGCCCGCCACGGCTCTCCAGCCGGGCACGCAGGACGCCGGGGAGCGCGAGCCCATGACGCTCGTCCTCGGCGCCGACTTCAAGGGCGCGGGGGTGCCCGTCACCGGTCCGGCAAAGGCGCCGGACGTCGAGAAGGTAGAAGCCGACAAGCAGGTGTGCGCCAAGTGACCCGGAAACACCGGGTCCCGGCGCACTCCTGATCCACGAGGGGACCTGGGGTGGGACAGAACAGCGTGCGCGGGGAGGGAACGCGGGGGAACGTCCCGCGCGCCCGTGAACTGGGCTGGGACGACGACCTGCACGGGGCCGGCGAGGCGACCGGCGCCGAGACCGGCGCCGCCGGGGAGGCCGGGTCCCCCGACGGGACGACCCGCGCGGAGCGGCGGCGCGGAGCGGCGGCCGGTGACGCGCGTAGCGGCTCCCGCCGCGGCGGCTCGCGCCGGCGCCCCAAGGGCGCCGGGAAGAAGGGCACGGGCAAGAAGGCCGGCAAGCGGAAGGCGCTGCGCTGGGTGGCGATCACCCTGGCGGTGCTGATACTCGGGACGGCCGGCGCCGGATACCTGTACTACGAGCACCTCAACGGCAACATCCGCGGCGGCAGCCGCGCGGGCGGCAACAGCGGCGTGAAGAAGGCCGCGCCGAACGCGCTGGGCGACACCCCGCTGAACATCCTCATGATCGGCTCGGACGACCGGGCCAACGAGAAGAACGTCGCCCTGGGCGGCGGCAAGAACGACCGGGACCGCAAGCCCCTGGCCGACGTGCAGATGCTGCTGCACATCTCGGCGGACCGGGAGAACGCCTCGATCGTCTCCGTCCCGCGCGACACGGTCGTCCCGATCCCCGAGTGCAAGGACAAGGACGGCACGACCTACAAGGCCACGACCAACCGGCCGATCAACGAGAGCCTCCAGCGCGGCGGCCCCGGCTGCACCCTCACCACCTGGGAGAACCTCACCGGGGTCTACATCGACCACTGGATGATGGTCGACTTCGCCGGTGTCGTGGCGATGGCCGACGAGGTCGGCGGCGTCCCGGTCTGCGTGAAGACCGGCGTGTGGGACAAGTCGAACGCGGTCGTGAAGGGCGGGTCCGGCCTGAAGCTGAAGGAGGGCACCTCCGAGGTCCAGGGCGAGCAGGCCCTCCAGTGGCTGCGCACCCGGCACGCGTTCGGCAGCGACCAGAACCGTGCCAAGGCCCAGCACATGTACATGAACGGCATGATGAAGAAGCTCCAGAGCCAGAACGCCTGGACCGACACCGGCCGTCTGATGGGCCTGGCCGACACCGCCACGCGGGCCCTCCAGGTCTCCGACGAGATCAAGAGCGTGAAGAAGCTCTTCGACCTGTCGATGCAGCTCAAGAACGTCAAGCTCGACCGTCTGACCACGGCGACGGTCCCGACCGTCGCGTACCCGCAGCGGCCCAACGAGTGGCTCCAGCTCGTCCCGTCGTCCGCCGACAAGATGTGGACGATGATCCGGGACGACATCGCCTTCGACAAGAACGGCGACAAGGCCGGCGCCAAGCCGAAGCCGACGGCCTCCGCCAAGCCGACGACGCCCGCCGACGCCCCCGGCTCCTTCGGCGTGACGATCGTCAACGGCACCGACGGCAACGGCGAGGCGGCCGTCCAGGGCCGCGCCCGCGCCCTGGCCGAGGCCCTCCGGGCCAAGGGCTTCACGCAGGCCGAGTCCTCCACGGAGGGCGGCCCCCGCAAGGACACCGTGGTCGTCTACCCCAAGGGCGACGGCGAGCAGGGCAAGGCGAACGCCCAGTCGGTGGCCAAGGCCCTCGGACTGCCCGACTCCGCGGTCCGGATCGACGCCAAGGCCGAGGGCATCAAGCTCATCGTCGGCTCCGACTGGCGCGAGGGCACGGTCTACAAGAGGCCGACGCACACCGCGGGCGACCTGCCCGAGGGCGCCGACGACAAAGCGGACTGCATGGACATCTACTCCGTCTACAAGTGGGACGGGAAGAGCTGACCCGCTCCCCCTCCCTCCCCGCACACGGCGACGGCCGGGCCCCGGAGAAGGGCCCGGCCGTCGCCGTGTGCGGTCGCGGTCGTCAGACCGTCTCCGTCTCCCCCGCCGTCACCGCCGGGCGGCGGCTCGCGATGACCTTCTTCGCGAGGGAGCGGGGGCTGGTGAGGAAGCCGTACCCCCAGGACATGTGCATGGTGGCGAGGGCGACCGGGATCCGGAGGCGGGCCTTGAGGGGGAGGCCCTTGCCCGCCGGGACCGAGCCGGCGGTGATCGCGGCGAGGTAGCCGGCCGGGACCACGAAGCCGAGCGGGGTGACGAGGGCGCCCACGACCACGCCGGCGGCGATGGCGCAGACGGCGGTCGGCGGGGCCAGATAGCGCAGGTTGATGGAGCCCTGGTGGTAGCGGGCCACCACGTGGCGCCAACGCCCGTAGTCCTTGTACTGCTTGGCGAGGGCCTTCACCGAGGGCCGGGGACGGTACTGGACGCGCAGCTCCGGCGAGAACCAGATCAGGCCGCCCGCCTCGCGGATCCGGAAGTTCAGCTCCCAGTCCTGGGCGCGGATGAACTCCACGTTGTAGCCGCCCTGGCGCTCCAGGGCCTCGCGCCGGAAGACGCCCAGGTACACGGTCTCGGCGGGGCCCGCCTCGCCGCCCGTGTGGAAGGCGGCGTTGCCGACGCCGATCTTCGAGGTCATCGCGGCGGCGACCGCGTCCTCCCAGGCGTTCTCGCCCTCGGCGTGCATGATGCCGCCGACGTTCTGCGCGCCGGTCTCCTCCAGGAGCCGCACGGCGGTGGCGATGTAGTTCGGGGAGAGCATGCCGTGGCCGTCGACGCGCACCACGATCGGATGCCGGGAGGCCCCGATCGCCGCGTTGAGGGCGGCGGGCGTACGGCCGGTGGGGTTGGGCACGGTCTTGACGCGGGGGTCCTCGCGGACGAGCTCGGCGGCGATCTCGTCGGTGCGGTCCGTGGACGGGCCGAGCGCGATCACCACCTCCATCTCGCCCTCGTACTCCTGCTCCAGGATGTGGCGGACGGAGTTGCGCAGGTGCCGCTCCTCGTTGAGGACCGGCATGATCACGGAGACGGGGGGCAGCATGGTTCCTCGGCGGTGCGGGGGAGGCGTCCCCCGCGAGACGGAGACGGTGTTTTCGCCCGCCACGTTACCGCGAACGGGGGACACGGGTGCGCGCCGCCCGGGTGGCGCTCCCTTGCGCTGATCGTATGGGCCTACGGTGCTCACGGCCCCCTTGTCCCACCCGCGGAGGTGTCCGTCCGTGCCCACACCGCCCCGCCCGCCCCGTCCCCGGCCCGCCGCCCGCCGCGTACCGGCGCGCCGGCCGCGGAGGCGGTCCCGGTGGGGGGTGCGGACGGCGACGGCGCTCTCCGTGACGGTCCTCGCGGCGGGCGGGATCGGGCACGCCCTGATGACCGGCCTGGACACCGGGCTCACCCGGGTCGACCCCTTCAAGGACATGAAGAACCGGCCGCAGGCCGGGCACGGGATGAACGTCCTCGTCGTCGGCACGGACGGCCGGGACCGGATCACCCCGGAGGAGCGGGCGAAGTACCGGCTCGGCGGCGCGCCCTGCAACTGCACCGACACGGTGATGCTGGTGCACGTCTCGCAGGACCGGGACCGGGCGAGCGTGGTGAGCCTGCCCCGCGACTCGTACGCCGAGATGCCCGAGCACACCGACCTCACCAGCGGCGAGAGGCACCACGCGCACCCGGTGAAGCTGAACGCCGCCTACGCGGAGGGCGGGCCCGCGCTGACCGTGCGGACCGTCGAGTCGATGACCGGCGTCAAGATCGACCACTACCTGGAGGTCGACTTCACCAGCTTCATGCGGACCGTGGACGCGGTCGGCGGGGTGCGGATCTGCACGCCGAAGCCGCTGAAGGACGCGTACACCGGGCTCGACCTGGCCGCCGGCACCCACGAGCTGGACGGCGGGCAGGCCCTCCAGTACGTGCGCTCCCGGCACGTCGACGGGGCCGCCGACATCGGGCGGATGCAGCGGCAGCAGAAGTTCCTGGCGGCGCTCGTGGAGCAGGTGACGAGCGGCGGGGTGCTGTTCAACCCGGTGCGGTTCCGGGCGGTGGCCACGAGCATGCTGAGTTCCGTACGGGCCGACGAGGGCTTCGGCACGGACCAGATGCTGTCGCTGTCCAAGGCGATGCGCGGCTTCACGCCCGCGTCGTCGGAGTTCGTGTCCGTGCCGGTCGGGGACGTGAGCTTTCCCGTGAAGGGCATCGGCTCGACGGTGAAGTGGGACGCGGCGAAGGCGCAGCAGCTCTTCCAGGCGCTGCGGGAGGACCGGCCGATCGCCCCGCAGAAGGCGGCGGCGTCGGCGGCCTCGGCGAAGGCGCCGAAGGACGTCGTGGTGGACGTGGCGCCGGACACGATCCGGGTGCAGGTCCACAACGGGACCCGGACGGACGGCCTCGGCCGGAAGGTCGACGACGCGCTGCGCGGGACCGGCTTCGCCACCACCCGGACCCCGAGGACGGCGCCGGGGGCGGAGCGGGAGCACACGGTCGTGGAGTACGACCCGCGCTGGGACCGCTCGGCGAAGTCCCTGGCGGCGGCCGTGCCGGGCGCGCGGCTCGAAGCGGTGACGGGCCGGGGCGGGACGCTGCGGGTGATCGTGGGGGCGGACTACAAGGGGGTGCGGGCGGTCCGGGCGGAGGAGCCGGAGACGCCGTTCGAGGCGGTGACCGGGGACCAGGTGGTGTGCCCGTAGCCCGGGGCGGGGGCGGGGGTCACGCCGGGGACTGGGCGGTGTGCCCGTAGCCGGGCGCCGGGCCCGTACCCCTCAGTCCTCGTACCCCTCCGCCACGCGCCGTTCCCTCAGTTCCTTGATCGCCTGGCGGCGGGCCAGGCGGTGGGTGCGGCGGATCTGGGCCTCCTGGTTGCGCCGCTTGTCCTTCTCCGTCTCCGGGACGACCTGCGGGACCGGGCGGGGCTTGCCCTCCGCGTCGACGGCCGCGAAGACCAGATAGGCCGAGCCGACCTGGGTGGCGGGCGTGGACTCGTTCCAGCGCTCGGCCATGACCCGGACGCCGACCTCCATGGAGGACCGGCCCGTCCAGTTGACCTGGGCCTTCACGTGGACCAGGTCGCCGACCCTGACCGGCTCCAGGAAGACCATCTCGTCCATGGAGGCGGTCACGGCCGGGCCGCCCGAGTGCCGGCCCGCGACGGCGCCCGCCGCGTCGTCCACCAGCTTCATGATCACGCCGCCGTGCACCGTGCCGAGGAGGTTGGTGTCGTGGCTGGTCATGATGTGGCTGAGGGTGGTGCGGGAGGCCGAGGTGGGCTTGCCCGGGATGTCGCCCTGATCTGTCATGCCCTCCACCTTATGCCGGGTCCTGGCGACGCCCCCGTCCGGTCCGCTTTGCATCAGCTTGGCAACAGCACCGCCCCGATCCTCCACCCGCCCTGTCGCGGGGAAACCCCTGCCCGGCACACTGGTCCACATGAATGACTGGCCCGATGACGGCGGATACGGCCGCGGCCCCGCGAACCCCCAGCCCGAGGGTCCCCGCAGGATGAGCCACGTGCAGCGCCCGCAGGTTCCGCAGCAGCCGCCCCGTTACGACCAGGGCCGCGGCCGGGACCACGACCCGAGCTTCACGCAGGCGCAGGGCACCGGCTACGACTCCGGCTACAACACGGGCCAGGTCTACGGCGGCGCCCAGGGCGGCGGCGGTGACGGCCGGGGCGGCATCCCCCCGCAGTACACGCCCGGGAGGCCCGGCGGCTCCGGCACCGGTCCCGCCCCGGACTGGCGCAAGCGGATCAAGGTCGGCTCGATCGTCCTGGTCGTCGCCGTCGCCGCCTGGGGCATCGGCACGTACGCCTGGGCGAGTTCCCGGATGCGCAACGAGGTCGACCTCTCCAAGGTCATCGAGCGCCCCTCCGAGGGCGACTGCACCACGTACCTGATCGTCGGCTCCGACAGCCGCGAGGGCATGTCGGCCGAGGAGAAGAAGAAGCTCCACACCGGTTCCGCCGAGGGCAAGCGGACCGACTCGATGATGATCCTCGCGGCCTGCTCCGGCGGGAACACGATGGTCTCGCTGCCGCGCGACTCCTGGGTGACGATCCCGTCGTTCGTCGGCTCCGAGTCGGGCAAGCAGTACGCGGCGCGCGGCGGCTCCAAGCTGAACGCGGCCTACGCGATGGACGGCCCCGAGCTGCTCGTGCGGACCGTGGAGTACAACACGGGCCTGCGCATCGACCACTACGCGGAGATCGGCTTCGCCGGCTTCGCGAACATCGTGGACGCGCTCGGCGGCGTCGAGCTGAACATCGAGAAGGGCTTCAAGGACAAGAAGTCCGGCGCGGACTTCCAGGCCGGCACGCAGACCCTCAACGGCGAGCAGGCCCTGGCCTTCGTCCGCACCCGGTACGCGTTCGCCGAGTCGGACCTGGCGCGGACGAAGAACCAGCAGAAGTTCCTCTCCGCCCTGGCCAACCAGGCGGCGACGCCGGGCACGATCCTCAACCCGTTCGCGCTGTACCCGACGCTGGGCGCCGGTCTGGACACGCTGGTCGTGGACAAGGACATGTCGCTGTACGACCTCGGCAAGATGTTCTTCGCGATGAAGGGCATCAGCGGCGGCGACGGCAGGTCCATGAACATGCCGATCGCGGGCTCCGCGCCGCAGGGGTCCCTGAAGTGGGACATGCCGAAGGTGAAGCAGTTGGTGGAGCAGATCAGGAACGACGAGAAGGTCACGGTCGAGTCGAACCGCTGACCCTCCGGGCGTACGGAAAGGGCGCCCCCGTCACGTGACGGGGGCGCCCTTCCGCCGTCCCTACGGGAGGTTGCGGGCCATGACGATGCGCTGGATCTGGTTGGTGCCTTCGTAGATCTGGGTGATCTTGGCGTCGCGCATCATGCGTTCGACGGGGTAGTCGCGGGTGTAGCCGTAGCCGCCCAGGAGCTGGACGGCGTCGGTGGTGACCTCCATGGCGACGTCGGAGGCGAAGCACTTGGC
>NZ_JBIAEA010000015.1:45311-47057 GCF_042868165.1 Streptomyces sp. NPDC007872 | reverse complement strand
CAGAGAGTTGGTCACGAGTCTCGTCCGGGATGCGCATACCACACCAACGAGCGCCAGCACGGGAAGCAACACCTTGATGATCTGCAAGCCCTTAGGGTTCTGCCCGGCCGCTCGTGAATGAGCGGTGATCAGTTCGCGGAGAAGAAGCAGGAGGTGAGGACATTGATGACTGTCACGGTGACGGGCTCTGCCCGCATTCAGGAGTTCATCGTTCCCACCTCCGTGGCCTCCGGCTGACACCCACTCGATCCGCGCGCTCGGAGCGCGCCGCCGGGGCCGCCCTTCGAAGGGTTCCCCTTGTCTTCCTCGCTTTCCCCCGGTTCCCCCTCCCCGCTCGACGCCCACGGCTGGGACTCCGGCTGGGCCGCCGCCTTCGCGCCGTACGCCGCCCAAGGACTCGTTCCCGGGCGGGTCGTCCGGGTCGACCGGGGGCAGTGCGACGTCGCCACCGCCGACGGGACCGTCCGTGCCGACACGGCGTTCGTGACCCCGCACGACCCGCTCCGGCTCGTCTGCACCGGTGACTGGGCCGCCGTCGACCCCGAGGGCGCCAGTGACCCCCGGTACGTGCGGGCGTGCCTGCCGCGCCGTACCGCCTTCGCGCGCTCCACCTCCTCCAAGCGGTCCGAGGGGCAGATCCTCGCCGCCAACGTCGACCACGCCGTCATCGCCGTCTCGCTCGCCGTCGAGCTCGACCTCGGCCGGATCGAACGCTTCCTCGCCCTGGCCTGCGAGAGCGCGAGTAATACGCGACAGTCCCCACCCGCACAGATGTAGTTCGGAGCGGCCAGATCCGTTCTCTCAACGGCACAGGAGCCTTGTGTGTTGCGGGACCCCAGTCCGTCACCCGATCAGTGGCCACTCTGAGAGAGCTCAGTGAACCTCTTTCATCCTGAATAGCTGCAGTTCAGGAGCGTTTGGACGGCTTGGACGATGGTGCCGATGCGGCGGGTGGAGCATCGGGCCCGGCGGAGGATGCGCCAGGACTTCAGCTGCGCGAAGGCCCGTTCCCCGGGAGCTCTCAGCCGCGCGTGGCCCCGGTTGAACTGCTGGTAGTGCTCCGGCTGTTCGCGGTTGTTCTTGTACGGAGTGCGGACAGTGGCGCCGGCACCCTGGTAGGCACGATCCGCGAGAACAAGGATCTCTCTGGTGAGGTAGGCCTGCATGATGTCGTGGGCGCGCGGGCCGCGGTTAGGTCGTGGGTGCGGCCGGGTGTCGCGCAGGAAAACCACAGGGGTGTGCCGTCGGGACGGGCGATGGCCTGTACATTCATGCCGTGCCGACGGTGCTTCAAAGAGTAGTACGGTGCGTCGGCGGCGATGCGGTCAATGGGAATCAGCATCCCATCGACGATGACGAAGTCGCCCTCGCCCAGTCCAGTCAGGGCCTCGTGTAAGCCCGGCGCCCACGCCGCGAGGACATCGAGGGTCTCGTCGACGTAGCGCCAGGCAGTCGTGGTCGAGGCACCGAAGCTGGCCGCGAGCTGGGCAAACATCTCGTTCTTCCGCAGGTGGGCCAACGTGAGGAGAGCCTGCTTGAAGCAACCGAGCCTTCTCCACGGCGAGTTCAGTTCACGCGTTCGAGCGTGGATCAGCCAGGAAACATGCTCGACCAGCTCGTACGAGACGTCGAGCACGGCAGGATACGGAACCAACAGAGCCCCCCGGTCGTGGGGGGGGGGGGGGGGGTGGGGGGGGGCGGCGCCCCCCGGGGGGGGGGGGGGGGCCGCCCCCCCCGGCGGGAGGG
>NZ_JBIAEA010000015.1:0-45301 GCF_042868165.1 Streptomyces sp. NPDC007872 | reverse complement strand
GCGGGTGGTCTGGGTGTTTCATGACCATACACCGTGAGAGACCTTGGTGTTCCTGCCGCGCGAGGCGCCCGCGAACCACAACACCCCCCCCGGGGGGGGGGGGGGGGGGGCGTCTCCCCCCCCCCCCCCCCACGACCGGGGGCTCTGCCACGTCACCGTCCCAGATGGCTAGGCCTTATAGCCTTTCAGGGGCGAGACGGAAAGGTTCCTTGTCGGTCGCCTGAGGAAGAATCATCAGGCGACCGTCAAGGATGACTGCAATGGAGACTAATTCCTACTTCTGTCGAACTAGCCATTCGATACCAGTCAGCGAGTTGAGGGAAGTGATTGATTCCCTCGAACTAGCACCCACGGTAATCGAAAACGAATCCGGAGTCCACTTGCTAGGACCCGCATCCGCGACCATTCCGTCTGCGATGTAGAAGGACCATCCGGGAGAAGGCCACATCGAACCCGTGAATGAAACCTTTCGAAAATTCGAGAGGGTCTCATTTACGGCTTCGGCGGAAGCGTTTGACGACCACTGTACGAATGGAGCATACTCGACCGCTTCACTGAATGAGTGCCAAAGAAGCATCTCATCCCAATCCGCGTCAAGTCGCCGCCACGGCTCGTCATCCTTCGCTTCAAAGATGAAGGATGGCTCGGTCAAGTCGAAAGACCATGCCCATCCGCCCTGATCCATTAGGAAGATGAACTTTCCTTCTTCTTCCAAAATCTCGGAAGGAGGGATTAGCCGCTTCACTCCCTCGACCGGAATTTCCCACCGGGAAGTGATTTCATACCACTTTTTCAGCCCGGCCGGGATCCAGTCAAACTCAAGGTCGATTCCCTTCGTGCTCGATTTGGCCGGTCTGAACCACGACGATAGGAACGAATCCATCTCGATTTCCGCCGGACTCAAAGCATCCGCTTCCATGGGTAATCAATCCCACCAATCTCGACTGAGGTACGTCTCTCCGTGAGCCTCTTTTATCCTGAATAGTTGCAGGTCAGCAACGTGTGGGCGGCTTGGACGATGGTGCTGGTGCGTCGGGTGGAGCATCTGGCCCGGCGGAGCAGTCGCCAGGACCTCAGCTGGGCGAAAGCGCGTTCGCCGGGGCTCGGAGCCGAGCGTGGTCTCGGTTGAACTGTTGGTAGTGCTCTGGCTGTTCGCGGTGGTGGTAGTACGGGGTGCGGAAAGTGGCGCCGGCGCCCTGGTCGGCGCGGTCGGCGAGGACGAGGATCTGCCGGGTAAGGCAGGCCTGGACGATGCCGTGGGCCCGGGCCGCGGTCAGGTCGTGGGTCCGGCCGGGTGTCGCGCGGGAGAACCAGAGCGGTGTGCCGTCGGGGTGGGCAATGACCTGCACGTTCATCCCGTGCTTGCGATGCTTCATCGAGTAGTACGGCTCGTCCGCGCCGATCCGGTCGATCGGGATCAGCGTGCCGTCAACGATGACGTGATCGCCCTCACCGAGACCGGTGAGCGCTTCGTGGAGGCCCGGCGCCCAGCCCGCCAGCACGTCCAAGGTCTCGCCGACGTACCGCCAGGCGGTGGCCTGGGATATCCCGAAACCGGCCCCGAGCTGCGAGAACGTCTCGTTCTTACGCAGGTGCACCAGCGTGAGCAACGCCTGCTTGAAGCAGCCGAGTTTGCGCCAGTGTGTGTTGCGGGCTTGGCGGTGTTCGCGCAGCAGCCAGGTGACATGCTCGACGAGCTCATGAGGAACGTCGAGCATGGCAGGATACGAAACCAACAGGGCCCCTTCGGTTGCCGGTGTGATGAGTGGAATCACCACGCCAACGACCAGGGGCCCTGCCTCGTCACCACCCCCGCTGACCTGCCCATTTCACCCTCCAGCACAGGATGAAAGAGGCTCACTGATCGCGGCAAACGCGAACAAGAACCGCTGGCTCGCCGCTGAAGCAGCCGCTCGCGCCAATAACGCCTCCACCGAGGCGACGAACGCCTCGAACAACGCAAAAGCTTCGGCAGACCAAGCAGCAGTCCATGCAGCCGAAGCCGATAAGGCGGCCGACTCAGCGGAAAACAGTGCCACCCAGGCCAAGCAGTCAGCCGCCACTGCACGCGACGCCGCCAACCGCGCCGACCAGGACGCAGACGCCGCAAAAGCCTCTGCCAACCAGGCCGAGGTTTCCGCAGCCTACGCACGCAACTCGGCTGCTGCCGCAGGCGATGCCGCTAAAGCCTCCGCCGTTCAAGCCGGCCAGAACGCCGAAGACGCAAAAGAGATGGCCTCCACCGCTTGGGAGCAAGTCGCATCCAAGCTGGAAAAGGAGATAGCCGAAGAACTCGAGAAGGCTGAGGAAGAAAGAAAGAAGCGAGAGCAGGAGAGCAAGGGCCAAGGGAAACGAGACAATGACAAGTGCGTAATGCTCGTTCCGCGCACATATAAGTGGGAAGACTGCGACAAGGTCGACGCGCAGAACCGAGAGATAGGAAAGTTCTATGAAATTCTAGGCCCGCTCCTCTGAGAAGCAAGCGGAGGGCCGGACGCACTCAAGTGTGCCCAGGACCCTGCAACCAGTGACTGCGCCATGGCGCTTGTCGGGCTTCTTCCTGTAGGTGAGCTCAAACTCCTCAAAAAAGCTGGCGATAAAATTGAGGAGATCGCAAATAAGTACAGGAAGAGCAGGGACGGAAAACTAGACCCTCCGAACTGCCCAACCCTCCCTCGCCGGTCAGTTGCCAGTCAAGTCAGCTATGCCGCGCAGGCGGTGCAACCGGCCTCCGACAAATTCCCGCCGATTTTCTGTGATCGTGACGCGGAGCTTGAAGCTCTGGGTCCCTTCACCGGTAAAACCTTGGGGCGGGCACGGTCCGGTGATGGGCGAAAATGGGATCAGGATGAACTCATAAGCGGAATGCAGAAGCGCGACGCAGAATTGATCGACTGGGTAAAAAACTGGTCTCAGTTATAAAGTTTACGCTCGATATCACACTGGAGCTAAGTTTGTCGCCATCATGGCCAAGGCGAAGCCTCGAGTCACTGACGCAGATCTGGTCATCAACAAACCAGAAGGGTCGTGCGCGGAAAAGCTTGGATGTGATGATATCCTCAGCAGGCTTCTGCAAGGAGTAGGCACTCTAAGGGAGCACTGGAAGGGCAATGATGGTATCTGGCACTCAGAGCAATACCCAAAGGCGGGCTGAGATGGAAGTGAAAGTCGAGGCTTACTACAATTCGGAACACGCGTCCGCTTGGCAGGAAATCGCAGGGCCCGAAGACGTGGACCGAGTGATCGACTTCCTTCTTTCGTCCGAGAAGGAATACCATTCGGCGGCAATGTTTCGGTCTCTGAAGCGCCAGATGCTCCCGTCTGGAGACCCAGATCATCAATTCATCGTTGGCGTTAATCCCGATAAACAAATGGGAGCCATCACCTTCAGCTACGGCGACCGCGATTTTGCGACCGTAGGTGATAGAGGGAGCGGCGACGAGCTATTCTATCATGTAGCTGGGCATGAAGCATTCTTTCCCGAAGACGCGGAGATTCCCGTAACTTCCATTCGGGATGCAGTCAAGGAATTCGTCTTCTCAGATGGCGAGCTGCCTGGCTGTGTCAACTGGCAGTCGGTTGTATAGCCTGTAGCAGCCTCTCGTGCGACTGTCTTCTTGTGCGTCAGCCTTAATAAGGCAACCGGCCCGGATTCATGTCCGGGTCGGTTTGCAATTTCCGGGAGATGTCGAACGACGGCGGCAGGTAGCGCCAGGCTGCGATCTCTCGGTTTCGTGACGGCGCAGTGAGAGACTGTGGTGGGGCGGCGTGTTGTCGCGGGTCGACCTGGTTTTCTTGAGTGGAGCGCACTGTCGTGGGTGTGAGGGATCGTAACGGTCTCACTGAGCCATTTCCAACCTGACGGCGGTGGCCGCGCGTTGTAACCGAGCGCTTCGTTGCCGACTGCGTCCGGACGAAGCCAGCCACGTTGGAATCGACTGGGCGATCGATCCCGATCATGACAGGATGACGGTTCAGGACTGGGGAGGCGGTATGGGGCTGGACTACAGCTATGAGATCTTCATGCCCCCTTGGAACGTTGCGAGGGCACTGACCCGGCTGGCCGAACTCGCCCCCCAAGGCCGCGAGACGCCACCGCTTCCGGTGACCCTGCCGGGCGGAGAGCAGTTGATCGTGCCGTTCACCTCGAAGTTCAAGAGCGAACCGGTCGACTGTTCGGCAGGCGGCTCGCTCGAACTGGACACCTCGATCGTCGTCGGCGCCGACGACGCGGTGCACGAGTTCCTCCGCGATTCCGATAGGGTCGACGAGCAGGGACGAGTGCCGGTCGGGTACATCTACCTGACGGTCAGGTTCTCCCCCGCATGGCACCCGAACTTTGCGTCACTGCAGTTCACAGCCGCTACCTCAAGCATGAGCCGGATGTTCGTGCAATCCGCGAGCGTCAGGAAGGTGTTCACCGACCTCACCGCCACCACCGGTGGTGTGTGCTGCCTCCTCGACACCGAGACCGACATCTTCGACATCTGCTGGCTCAACGGCGAGACGTTCAGTGGTGAGACCGTTCCTGGCACCCGTTTCTCGCGCTTCCAGGATCTCGTCGCCGCCTGGTGCGAGCCGGCGGAGTAGAACGGGGACGACGCCCGCACGGGAGACGGCGCACCTGCCCGGTCAACGCTCAACCGGCCAACTGAAGCGCTCAGTCACACGTGCTGAAGGAAACTGCGGAACGACGAAACTCCTCATAGACGGGTTATCGACCAAGGTCGCCCGCAGCCACCAGGAGCTTCGTGTGCTTGTCTACCCGTCGTCGATCGATCTGTCCCGTCACACCCTGCGGTACCTGACCTGGCGACTCGCCGCCCGGCGAAGGGAGATCGGGACCCGGTGGCGGAGTCTGACCGCCGGCCGTCAGGCTCTGCTCGCCCTGGCCCATCTGCGCTGTGGTGACACCTACACCCAACTCGCCTCCGGGTTCGGTATCGGCATCGCGACCGCATACCGCTACATACGCGAGGCCGTCGAGGTGCTGGCCGGCCTCGCGCCCACCCTGGCCGAGGTGATGCACGTCGTTCGGACCAAGGCGTTCGTGATCCTCGACGGCACTCTGCTGCCGATCGACCGGATCGCTGCTGATACCCCGTATTACTCGGGCAAACACAAGCGCCACGGCATGAACGTACAGGTCCTCACCGACCCCTTCGGTCGACTGTTGTGGGTCTCGCCCGCGCTGCCCGGCTCCACCCACGACCTGACCGCCGCCCGCACCCACGGCATCGTCGACGTGCTCGCCAAGGCCGACCTCAAGTGCTGGGCAGACAAGGCATATCAGGGCGCCGACGGACCCATCCGGGTGCCCTTTCGTGGCCGTCGCCTCAAGCGGTGGCAGCGCCGCCACAACAGCACACACGCCAAGATCCGCTGCCTCGGTGAACAGGCCATGGCCACCCTGAAGGGCTGACGTCTCCTACGGAAGCTCCGCTGCAGCACCAACCGCATCACAGCGATCGTCCAGGCCGTCCTCGTCCTTCACCACGCGTCAGCGTGAGGTTGGAAAAGGCTCCGTAACTCCTCGCTCAGGACGCTCCACGACTCGCGGCACGATGCTGGTCCGCCGGCTGTTGGGGTCGTCCAGGTGAAGCCCCGAATTTAATCGGTGGTGCCGTGTCTTGGGATGGGGCTATGGTTCTGCTCGTTCCAAGGCGCGGCTGTGTCGTTGCCGAGGACATGGTGTTGGTTCGTTGATAGGAAGCAGGAGGTGAGGACATTGATGACTGTCACGGTGACGGGCTCTGCCCGCATTCAGGAGTTCATCGTTCCCACCTCCGTGGCCTCCGGCTGACACCCACTCGATCCGCGCGCTCGGAGCGCGCTGCCGGGGCCGCCCTTCGAAGGGTTCCCCTTGTCTTCCTCGCTTTCCCCCGGTTCCCCCTCCCCGCTCGACGCCCACGGCTGGGACTCCGGCTGGGCCGCCGCCTTCGCGCCGTACGCCGCCCAAGGACTCGTTCCCGGGCGGGTCGTCCGGGTCGACCGGGGGCAGTGCGACGTCGCCACCGCCGACGGGACCGTCCGTGCCGACACGGCGTTCGTGACCCCGCACGACCCGCTCCGGGTCGTCTGCACCGGTGACTGGGCCGCCGTCGACCCCGAGGGCGCCAGTGACCCCCGGTACGTGCGGGCGTGCCTGCCGCGCCGTACCGCCTTCGCGCGCTCCACCTCCTCCAAGCGGTCCGAGGGGCAGATCCTCGCCGCCAACGTCGACCACGCCGTCATCGCCGTCTCGCTCGCCGTCGAGCTCGACCTTGGCCGGATCGAACGCTTCCTCGCCCTGGCCTGGGAGTCCGGCGCCCAGCCGACCGTCGTCCTCAGCAAGGCCGACCTCGTCCCCGACCCCGTCGGGCTCTCCTACCTCGTCGAGGACGTCGAGACCGTCGCCCCCGGCGTGCAGGTGCTGCCCCTCAGCTCGACCACCGGCGAGGGGCTCGACGTGCTCTCCGCGGTGATCGCGGGCGGCACGACCGTGCTGCTCGGCGTCTCCGGCGCCGGCAAGTCCACCCTCGCCAACGCGCTCGTCGGCCACGACGTCATGTCCGTCCAGGCCGCCCGTGACGTCGACGGCAAGGGCCGCCACACCACCACCACCCGCAACCTCTTCGTCCTGCCGGGCGGGGGCGTCCTCATCGACACCCCCGGCCTGCGCGGCGTCGGGCTCTGGGACGCCGAGGCCGGCGTCGGCCAGGTCTTCTCGGAGATCGAGGAGCTGGCCCGGGACTGCCGCTTCCACGACTGCGCCCACGAGGCGGAGCCGGGCTGCGCGGTGGCCGCCGCCATCGAGGACGGCACCCTGTCCGTGCGCCGCCTGGAGAGCTTCCGCAAGCTCATGCGCGAGAACCAGCGGCTCGTGGCCAAGACCGACGCCCGTCTGCGCGGCGAGATCCGCAGGGACTGGAAGCGCACGATGGCCGCCGGCCGCGCCGCCGTCGAGTTCAAGCGCAACGGACGTCTGCGGTAGCCCGTACGGGCGGGGGCGTACGGCCCCGGGGAGCGCGGTGTCCGAAAACCGCGAGCCCCGGGCCGTCCGCCGCCGCACACTGGAGACCGTGAAGGACGACGACACCCGCTACGAGGCGGTCAGCAGCAGGGACGCGCGGTTCGACGGAGAGTTCTTCTTCGCCGTCCGGACCACCGGCATCTACTGCCGCCCGAGCTGCCCCGCCGTCACCCCCAAGCGGCGGAACGTCGCCTTCTTCCCGACGGCCGCCGCCGCCCAGGGCCACGGCTTCCGGGCCTGCCGCCGCTGCCGCCCGGACGCCGTGCCCGGCTCCGCCGAGTGGAACGCGCGGGCCGACGTCGTCGGGCGCGCCGTGCGCATGATCGGGGACGGCGTCGTCGACCGCGAGGGCGTCCCCGGCCTCGCCGGACGCCTCGGCTACAGCACCCGGCAGGTCCAGCGCCAGCTCACCGCCGAGCTCGGCGCCGGACCCGTCGCCCTCGCCCGCGCCCAGCGCGCCCACACCGCCCGGCTGCTCCTCCAGACCACCGGGCTCCCCGTCACCGAGATCGCCTTCGCGGCCGGCTTCGCCAGCGTCCGCCAGTTCAACGACACGATCCGCGCCGTCTACGCCCGCACCCCCACCGCCCTGCGTGCCGAGGCCGGCACCGGCGCGGGGGCCCGTACCGCCCTCGCCGCCGGAGTGCCGCTGCGGCTCGCCCACCGGGGGCCGTACGCGGCCGGCGAGGTCTTCGACCTGCTCGCCGCCGAGGCCGTGCCCCGCGTCGAGGAGGTCGCCGGTGCCCCCGGCGCCCGCACCTACCGGCGCACCCTCCGCCTCCCGTACGGCACCGGGATCGTCTCCGTCGACGAGCGCTCCGCCGGACGCTGGCTGGACGCCCGCATCCACCTCACCGAGCTGCGCGACCTGACCACCGCCGTGCACCGTCTCCGCCGCCTCTTCGACCTGGACGCCGACCCGTACGCCGTCGCCGAACGCCTCGGAGCCGCCCCCGCGCTCGCCGCCGAGGTGGCCGCCCGGCCGGGCGTGCGCTCCCCGGGCACGGCCGACCCCGAGGAGTTCGCGCTGCGGACCCTCCTCGGCGCCGAGGGGTCCGCCCGCGCCGTCGAGGAGCACGGCACCCCCCTGGCCACCGCCTGCGGCGGCCTCGACCGCCTCTTCCCCGCGCCCCGGGACCTGACCGGTCACCCCGTCGCCGGTCCGCTGGCCCGCGCGCTCGCCGACGGAGCCGTACGCCTCGACCCCGGCGCCGACCGCGACGAGGCCGAGCGCGCGCTGCTCGCCGTCCCCGGCGTGACCCCCGGGGCCGCCGCCCTCATCCGGATGCGGGCCCTCGGGGACCCCGACGTGGCCCTGCCGGATGACCCGCCGGGGGAGGAGTGGCGGCCCTGGCGCTCGTACGCCGTCCGCTACCTCACGGCCCCGGCCGCCCCGGGGCCCCGCTCCGGGTGACCCTTCCGGGTGGGCCTCAGGAGCCCGCTCCCCGGGAGCCGTCGAGACCCCAACTGTGGATCCGGCGCGGACGGATCCGGACGACCTCCTCGCTGAAGTGCGGCCCCAGGTCGTGCGGGCCCACCAGGAGTTCCGCCTCGCCGCGGATCTCCACGCCCCGCACCCGCCACGGACGGACGCTCACCACGTCGTCCACGACCAGGGCCACCTTCGGGTTCTCCCGCAGGTTGCGCCACTTCTTCGTACGGCCCATCGCGAACCCGCCGACCAGGACGGTGCCGTCCTCCCTCGGGAAGAACCCCACCGGGTTGGCCTGCGGCTGCCCGGACGGGTCGACGGTCGCCATCCGGCCGAGCCGGGCCCGGTCCTCCGTGAGATAGGCCCATTCCGTCTCGCTGAAACCCTCGAAATCCCTCATGCGTCCAGGATCGCGCCGATCTCCGCCCGGCGGATCGGCGTCGGGGCGGACGCCGCCTCCGTCTCCGGGACCAGGACCCGCGGCCTCAGCCGCCGAACACCGCCCCCGCCCACGCCCCCACGATCAGCAGACAGGCGAACAGCTCGACGAGCACGCTCGTGCCGGCCGCCCGCATCACCGCCCGGGTCGCCGCCCGCGCCTGCCCGTGGCCGCCGAGGCGGAGCCGCTCCGCGAGGTAGATCCCGCCGACGAAGCCGGGGACCGAGCCCACCACCGGGACCAGGACGAAGCCCAGGAGCGCGCCCGCCCCGGCGTACGTCACCATCCGGCGGGTGATGCCGACCCCCCGGAACCGGCGGGCGGGCAACTGCCACACGACCACCTGGGTGAGGAGCAGCAGGCCGGTCGAGGAGGCGAGCAGGATCCAGGCGAGCTCCGTCCGCTCGTGCAGCGACCACCAGAGCATCGCGGCCCACACCAGCCACGTTCCCGGCACGCCGGGCGTCAGGACCCCGAACAGACCGAGCAGCATCACCGTCGCGACCATCAGGAGCTGCCACACACCCACGCTGCCCAGCGTGCACGACCCCGGGGATTCCCGCAGGTCGCGGCGGGCGGACGGGGAAGGAGCGGGTGGCGTGGGAAGCGGACGGGGTAAGGAGCGGGCGGGACCCGGAAAGGGCGCCCGCCTCGCGTCCGGCCGCCTCAGCCCGCGACGGGCAGCGCGGCGGCCACCAGGTCGCGCTCCTTGCGGCCGAGCAGCGGGAAGACGATCTTCAGGCCCGCCCCGCCCTCCGCCGGGGAGACGACGAAGGACGAGTTGACGAACCGCTCGACGACCTCCGTGCGGACCAGGCCCGTGCGCGGAAGCGTCAGGGTGTGCTCCACCGGCTTGGCGAAGACCGGGTCCGCCCGGTGCACGAGGATCCGCCGGTCGGTCATCGTCAGGTACATCGGCGTCGGCGTCGGCACCACCGCCATCGCTCCGCCGGACGCGATCGCGGACGCCACGGCGAACACCGCCGTCCGCTTCACGGAGACGCTGCTCAGGTTCACGACGGCCGTCACCTCGACCCGCTCCCCGGGTTCGAGCAGGGGGTGGACGGCGGCGAGCAGGGCGCGACGGCGCCTTCCGTTCATGGGGGTACTCCTGGAGCTGGACGCGGACGGGGATGCGCGGACGAGGACACGTCCGGAACCGGCCGCCCACCCTTTCACAGCCCCCGTCCCCGACCGCGCGCGACCCGTCCTTCACCGCCCCCGTCCCCAGCCGCGCGCCGTCTTTCACGGCCCCGTCCTCAGCCGCGCGCGACCCACCCCTTCTCGTACGCGTGCCAGCCCAACTGCAGCCGGGTCGAGACCCCCGACAGCTCCATCAGCCCCTTCACCCGCCGCTGCACCGTCCGCAGCCCCAGGTCCAACTGCTTCGCCACGCTCGCGTCCGTCATCCCGGCGAGCAGCAGGGAGAGGATCTCCAGGTCCACCGCGTCCGGGCCCGCCGCCTCGTCCTCGGTGATCTGCGCGCCCGCCCCGAGCCGCAGCGGCAGCGCGTCCCGCCACACCGACTCGAAGAGCCCCATCAGCGATTCGAGGAGCCCGCTCGCGTGCACCACGATCGCCGCCGGCTCCGCGCCCCGCCCGGTCAGCGGCACCATCGCCAGCGTCCGGTCGGCGACGACCAGCTTCGTGGGGACCCGGTCCGCGACCCGGATGCGCTCCTCGCGGCCGAGCGCCGCCGACAGCTCCAGGAGCCCCGACGGCAGGGAGAGCACCTCGCGCTCGATCACCACCCGGTAGCGCACCCCGCGCCCGGCCGCCTGCTCCTCCGCGTCGTTCTCCAGACCGGAGACCGCGATCGGCTTGCCCGTCACCAGCGCGCAGACCTCCTCCGTCGCGCCCAGTTGGAGCTGGAGGAAGCGGTGGGTCACCGCGCTCGCCCCGGTCACCACCTCCACCAGGTCGTGCACGGCCGCCTCCGCCGCCTCCGCCCGGTACTCCTCGGCGAGCAGCGCCGCCGCCAGCTCGGCCTGCTCCAGCTCGTGGCGCTGCTGGGTGAGCAGCGCGCCGAGCGCCACCCCGGGCGGGGCCGCCACCCACCGCCCGGTGCGGGCCGAGGACTGGGCGGCCAGCCCCTGCGACTCCAGGCGGCGCAGGGCCCGCTCGGTCTCCCGCTCGGGCAGGGCGAGCCGGTGGGCGAGGTCCGCGACCTCGGCCGCGCCCAGCGAGACCAGAGCGCGGTACGCCGATTCCTGGCGCTCGTCGAGTCCTATCGCTCCCAGCATGGATGCCCCACCCCTCGCCCCACCTCCACCGGGCGTCCCGCGTCTGCCGGGGGCGCTCACCGGAGGCCTTCGTTCCGTTGGTGACCTGGCGGGAAACGGCCACGGCGTATTCCCGCCGGGCTCATCATCCCCGTACCGCCCTCACCTCTGCCAATGTGGCGCCACCGCAGCACCGACAGCCTCCGGGAACGGGCGACTCGCACCGCCCTGCCCGGAATCAGAGAGGGAGGGCGATCCGTCCGATGTCGCGTACGGCCCCGGGGGCGGCGACCGCGTGGGGGGGACGACACCCACCACGCCGAGCCCGCCTCCTTCGGCGGCATCGGCGCTCTCGGCCTCCGCCGGAACGCCGAACTCCTCGGCGAGACCGGTCGGCCGTCCGGCGTCTTCGAGGTACCGGTCGAAGCCGGGACGTACAGGCTCGAACAGAACACCATGAAGATCGGCGGCAAGGTGTGGGCCCGCTCCACTTCCGTCAACTCGGTGGGGGAATTCACCTCCAAGCTTGACGAGAACGTCTATTCTCAGGGCATCCCGATTCCTTCCCCCGGTACGACCTTCCGGAGGACGGCCTCAAGACCCCCGCCGCGACCGACGGCCGGCACATCGGCCTCACCGTGACGGGACACGCGGGCCACACCCCCGCGGCGCTCACCTCGGCCAGGCTCTCGTACTCCTACGACGGCGGTACGACCTGGACCGAAGCGCGGGTCTCCCAGCAGGGCGGCCGCTGGACCGCGACCGTGAACCACACGGGCGCGACCGGCGAGCAGGTCACCCTGAAGACCGAACTGACGGACGCCAGGGGCGACTCCGTCACCCAGACCGTGGTCCGCGCTTACGACGTGCGCTGACCACGCCGGTCCGCCGGGCGTCCTTCCCGTGGGGGGTGGGGTCGCCCGGCGGACCACCCATTCGCCGCAACGCTTTTCCCGATGTGCCGTTTTCGGGCCCCTCGCGCGGTGGACAATAAGGGCATGACGCAGCAGGGGGAAAGCTGGTGGGACAAGCTCTACGACGAGTCGGCGCCGGACACGGGCCCGACGGCCTCGGGTGACACGCTCGACGACCGCTTCGACACGGCGGCCCGCGCCACGACGGACCCGCCGCCCGACACGAAGAGCCCGACCCGCCCGACGGGCCCGGACCCCCGGGCCGAGGCACCGGCACCGGCTTCGAGGAGCACCGCTCCCGACACGACCCCAGGCCCGCCGCCCGCACCGCCCGCACCACCCGCACCACCGGTACCGACCGCACCACCCGCACCGGTCGCGGCCCCCGTGCCGCCCGCTCCCGTGCCACCCGTTCCCGGGCGGGCCCCCTGGGAGGCCGCCGAGGCGGGGCCGCGCACCTTCCCCGCCCCGCCGGCCGAGGCCCCCACCGTCCAGGTGCCGGCGCCTCCGGGCCCGCCGGATCCGGAACAGGAGCCGGAGAAGGGACAGGGACCGGAGAGGGACCAGGAGCCGGAGAAGAAGCGGGAGCCGGAGGAGGAAGAGGAGCGGGAGCAGCCCCCGGCCCGTACCGGCCACGCCCCGACCGTCCAGGTCGCCCTCCCCGTGCCCCGGCCCCGTACCGGATTCGTCGGCAGCAGGCCGCCCACCTACGAGCCCGAGCCCACCGCCCTGCCCGTCGCCCGCCCCGGCGAACTCGCCGACGTGGTCGCGGACACCGTCCTGGACGGCGCCCGCTACGGCACCTGCACGCTGCGCGCCGCCTCCGTGCGCGGCGACTCGGCCCGCTTCCGGGGCGAGCCCCGCCGCGACGCCCTCCTGACCGCCCGCTTCGGCCACGACGAGGCCGCGCTCGTCCTCGTCGCCGTCGCCGCCGGATCACGCGCCGCCGAGGACGCCCACCTCGCCGCCGCCGACGCCTGCCGGTGGATCGCGGAGGCCGTCTGCCGCAGCCACACCCGGCTCTCCGAGGACATCAGGTCCGGCCGCCGCGGCGACCTCAAGTCCGGACTGCACCGGCTCACCGACCGCACGTACGGCAAGCTGCGCGCCCGCGCCGCCGAGCGGGGCCTCGCCCCCGACGAGTACACCGCCTCCCTCCGCTGCCTCCTCCTGCCCGCCGACCCCGAGTGCCGCACCCGGGTCTTCTTCGGCGTCGGCGGCGGCGGTCTCTTCCGGCTCCGCGACGGCGCCTGGCAGGACATCGAACCCCTGCTTCCCGAGCGGGCCGCCGTCGGCGCCCCCGTCGTCGGCTTCGGCTCCCCGCCGCCCGCCCCGTCCGTCCCGGAGGCGACCGAGGAGGAGGACCGGCTCACCATGGACCTCGGCATCACCACCGCGCCCGGACCGCTGATCGAGGAGCCCGTCCCGCCGCCCGCCGAGCCGTTCCGCTTCCGGGCCTCCGTCGCCCGTCCCGGTGACACCCTGCTGCTCGCCTCGCCCGGCCTCGCCGAGCCGATGCGCGGAGAACCGGGCCTCGCCCGCGAGCTCGCCGACCGCTGGGCCGGCGCGGAGCCGCCCGGCCTCGCCGCCTTCCTCGCCGACACCCAGGTGAGGGTGACCGGTTACGCCGATGACCGTACGGGGGTGGCCGTCTGGGAGGCGTGATCCGCCGGGCCGTGTGTTGATGGAGCCATGGCCAAACAGAACGTCGCTGAACAGTTCGTCGACATCCTCGTACGCGCGGGCGTGAAACGCCTCTACGGCGTGGTCGGCGACAGTCTGAACCCGGTCGTCGACGCGATCCGCCGCACCAAGGGGATCGACTGGATCCACGTCCGGCACGAGGAGACCGCCGCCTTCGCCGCGGGCGCCGAGGCCCAGATCACCGGCGGCCTCGCCGCCTGCGCCGGCTCCTGCGGACCGGGCAACCTGCACCTCATCAACGGCCTGTACGACGCCCACCGCTCCATGGCCCCGGTCCTCGCCCTCGCCTCGCAGATCCCGTCCAGCGAGATCGGCCTCTCCTACTTCCAGGAGACCCACCCCGACCAGTTGTTCCGCGAGTGCAGCCACTACAGCGAGCTCATCTCCAGCCCGAAGCAGATGCCCCGGCTGCTCCACACGGCGATCCAGCACGCCGTCGGCCGCGGCGGCGTCAGCGTCGTCTCGCTGCCCGGCGACATCGCCGACGAGCCGGCCCCCGAGAAGGCGGTGGAGTCCGCGCTCGTCACCACCCGGCCCACCGTCCGCCCCGGGGACGCCGAGGTCGACGCCCTGGTCCGGATGATCGACGACGCCGACCGGGTGACGCTCTTCTGCGGCAGCGGCACCGCCGGGGCCCACGCCGAGGTGATGCGGTTCGCCGAGCGGATCAAGGCGCCGGTCGGCCACGCCCTGCGGGGCAAGGAGTGGATCCAGTACGACAACCCGTACGACGTCGGCATGAGCGGTCTGCTCGGGTACGGCGCCGCCTACGAGGCCACCCACGAGTGCGACCTCCTGATCCTGCTCGGCACCGACTTCCCGTACAACGCCTTCCTGCCCGACGACGTGAAGATCGTCCAGGTGGACGTCCGGGCCGAGCACCTCGGGCGCCGCTCCCGGCTCGACCTGGCCGTCTGGGGCGACGTCCGGGAGACCCTGCGCTGCGTGACCCCCCGGGTCCGGGCCAAGAAGGACCGCCGCTTCCTCGACAAGATGCTCAAGAAGCACGCCGACGCCCTCGAAGGGGTCGTCAAGGCCTACACCCGCAAGGTCGAGAAGCACGTCCCCATCCACCCCGAGTACGTGGCCTCCGTCCTCGACGAACTCGCGGACGACGACGCCGTCTTCACCGTCGACACCGGCATGTGCAACGTCTGGGCGGCCCGCTACCTCACGCCCAACGGACGGCGCAGGATCATCGGCTCGTTCAGCCACGGCTCGATGGCGAACGCGCTCCCGCAGGCGATCGGCGCCCAGTTCACCGACCCGAACCGCCAGGTCGTCACGCTCTCCGGCGACGGCGGGTTCTCCATGCTCATGGGCGACTTCCTCACCCTGGTCCAGTACGACCTGCCCGTGAAGGTCGTGGTGTTCAACAACTCCTCGCTCGGCATGGTCGAGCTGGAGATGATGGTCGCCGGCCTGCCCTCCTACGGGACGACGAACAAGAACCCGGACTTCGCCGCCATCGCCCGCGCCGCCGGGGCCCACGGCGTCCGGGTCGAGAAGCCCAAGCAGCTCGCGGGCGCCCTCAAGGACGCCTTCAGGCACAAGGGCCCGGCCCTGGTGGACGTCGTCACCGACCCCAACGCGCTCTCCATCCCGCCGAAGATCAAGGCGGACATGGTGACCGGCTTCGCGCTCTCGGCGAGCAAGATGGTCCTGGACGGGGGCGTGGGCAGGATGCTCCAGATGGCCCGCTCCAACCTGCGGAACGTGCCCAGGCCCTGACCCTCCGCCACGACCCATGTGTGCCGACGGTCCTGTGGGGCATTCATCCCCGTGAGCCTGTTCGACGCGACCACGGGTGGGGGGACATGACCGGGGAGGCACGACAGCCGACTCTGCTGCTCAGGAAGGTGGGGGGCGCGGATCTCACCGCGGTGCCGGAGGTGCGGCACGCCCTGCGGGAACTGCTGCGGAAGTGGGGCGGTCCTGGCGCCTCCGACGTGGCCGAACTCCTCACCAGCGAGCTGGTGACCAACGCCCTGGTCCATACCGGCCACGGGGCCGTCGTGACCGCGACGGTCGTCCCCGAGCAGTTACGGGTCGAGGTCCGCGACTTCGTCCCCGGCCTGAAGGCGCCGGACGCGCCGCCCCCCGACGAGGGCACGAACGGCCGGGGACTCGTCCTCGTCCAGGCCCTGGCCGACTCCTGGGGGGTCGAGGACCAGGGAGTGGGCAAGGTGGTGTGGTTCGAACTGAACGGCGGGGCCGCCTGAGGGGCGACCCCGCCGTTCTCCGTGCTTCCGTACGATGCGCTTCCGTGCCGCGTGATGCGGCACCGCTCAGCCGAACTGCTGCTCCAGGTCCTTGAGCTTGCGCTCCAGGGAGTCGAGACGGGGCAGCGCCTGGGTGTCGTCCTCGGCGGTGAGGTCCACGGTCCGGGAGTCTCCCGTCCCGGAGTCTCCCGTCCGGGGCTCATCGCCCTTCACGGCTTGCAGGGACGGCCGGGGGCGGAGCGGCAGTTGTCCGGGATCCGCTATGGCGGGCTCCACGACGGGTGCCTGGACGGCGCCCGTCGTGGAGCCCGACCCGGAGACCTGGGCGGGCGCCGAGCCCGGGGCGGCCGTGGCGTTCAGCGCCGCCATCTCGACCTGGCGGCCGCCGCCGCGGCCGAGCCCGAAGGCGCGGTGCTGACGGTTGATCGCCTTGAGCCGGGCCCGGTCCAGCTTCACCTGGTCCCGCCTGCGGATCCGGTTCTGCTCCTTCTCCCTGCGGTCCTCCCGCACCTCGTCGACCGCCTCGTCCAGGGTCCGCACGCCCTCCAGGAGCATCAGGGACCAGGCCGCGAAGGTCTCCCGGGGCGCCCTCAGCCAGCGGACGATCCGGATCTGCGGCAGCGGGCGGGGCACGAGGCCCTGCTCGCGCAGCGCGGCCCGGCGGGTCTGCTTCAGCGCCCGGTCGAAGAGGACCGCCGCCGAGAGGGACATGCCCGCGAAGAAGTGCGGGGCCCCGTCGTGGCCGAAGCCCCGGGGCGCGTGCACCCAGTTGAACCAGGCCGCCGCGCCCGCGAACAGCCAGACGAGCAGGCGCGAGCCGAGGGCCGCGTCGCCGTGGCTGGCCTCGCGGACGGCGAGGACCGAGCAGAACATGGCGGCGCCGTCGAGGCCGAAGGGCACGAGGTACTCCCAGCCCCCGGAGAGGCTGAGGTTCTGGCGGCCGAAGCCCACCAGGCCGTGGAAGGAGAGCGCGGCCGCGACGGCCGCGCAGCAGAAGAGCAGGCCGTACGAGGCGAACCCGTAGACGGCCTCCTTGCGCCGGCGGCGCTCCTCGCTGCGTTCCCAGGAGTCGTCGGCCGCGGCCTGGTCACCGGCGCGCTTCCCGCGCGCGAGCACCGCCACCGCCGTCAGGACTCCGGCGACCATCACGCCGCCCGGGAGCAGCCAGTCCAGCGATATGTCGGTCAGTCTCATGCGGTGTCCCTTGCATCGCGGTAGGGCGTTCGGTCGCCCATACTGACCGACCCCGCGCGGAGCCCACGGCGTTTCGGAGCAAGAGCACGCCATCGGGGTGCCGGGCCATGCGAATGGGGGCGATCTGGTCGAACGCCCTTGCAGGGGAGGAGGGTTGCGTTCGATTGACGCCACCCTTCCGGGTGGCGTAATCGTCGTGCGGCCGTCGGCGCCTCAGGCGGCCGCGGTCAGCTTGCGGACCCGGTCGGCGTCACAGGTGCGGGGGCAGGTGACGCAGGTGTCCTCGGGGCGCACCGTGTAGAAGAAGCAGCAGGTGGCCCGGTCCCGGGTGGTGAGCGGGGCGCTGTCCGGCCCCTCGGCGCCGGGCAGCTCCCGGAAGCCCGCGGAGCCCGCGTACGGCTTGTACGGCTTGGCGGTGCCCGGCATCAGGAGCTCCAGCTCCTCCCTCGCCCGCCGCTCCTCGCCGAGGAGGGTGCCGACGTACCAGAGGCCCTCGACGATCTCGTCCGTCGCCATCCCCCACAGGGCCCGGCGGCCGCGCCGCATCCGGGAGCCGAAGCCGTCGAGGATCGCCTCGAAGTGCTCGGCGAGCGAGGAGCGCACCTCGGCCCGCAGCGCCTCCTCGTCGGCGACGACCCGGGCGCCGGGCAGGGCCGCGGCGGGGTCGCCCGGCAGGCAGGCGAACTCCTCGATCCGGACCGCCATGCGGCCGAGGGTGCGCTGGAAGGACACGTTCCGGGCGGGCAGGCGGGGGACCCGGCGGTGCAGGAACCAGGGGACGGTGACCAGGAGGCAGGCGGGCCAGGCGTAGCGGTGCAGTCCCATGCTCGCGACGACGTCGGGGCGGGCCCGGGTGCCGTAGTCGCGCAGCACCTGCTCGTCGTCCCAGACCAGGAAGGCGTCGAGCTCGGGGCCGCCGGCCGCGAGCGCGTCCCCGCCGACCCACCCCTCGCCTCGCGGCAGGAGCTCGCCGGGGGCGTGTTCCTCTATGCGCAGGTACGAGAAGACCTCGGCGAGGCGGGCGTAGGAGGCCGCGACGGGCGAGGCGGGCAACAGGGCGGGGACGGTCATGCGGACCACCGAATCGCGATCGTTGGCAGGTAAGGCTTACCTTACCCGATTCGATCGGGTGTCTCACCACCAGCGCACCGCTCCGACCTGCGAGGCGTCCCTCACACCCCTGACGCCGGTCCGTTCGCCTATGGTGCACAGAGGACCCGCGCGACGCGAGCCGGGCCCGGCACGAGGCCGCAGGAGGACCCGGGTGGAGCAGGGCGCAGCGCGCGAGCGGACGACGGACACCCCGTCCGCGCCCCCGCCCTCCGCCGGTCCCGCGCACGGGGAACCGGCGGATCCGGCCGGTTCCGGGGGCCCGCGGGCCGCCCGCGTACCGGGCCAGGCCCGGATTCCGGAGCCGGAGAGCGGCGACCGGGACGCGGCCCCGGCCCCCGGAGTCCCGTACGCACGGGACGAGCACCCCCACGACGAGCCGGTCGGACGCGGGCCCCGGCCCGTGCGGCGGCACTCCGTGCGCGGGCAGGTCCTCGAAGCGCTCCGCACCGCCCTCGTCGGCGGCGAGCTCGTCCCCGGCGAGGTGTACTCCGCGCCCGCGCTCGCCGGGCGCTTCGGCGTCTCCGCCACCCCCGTCCGCGAGGCCATGCAGCGCCTGGCCGTCGAGGGCGCCGTCGAGGTCGTGCCGAACCGCGGCTTCCGCGTCACCGAGCGCACCCCCCGCGAGCTGGCCGAGCTGGCCGAGATCCGCGCGCTCGTCGAGGTCCCCGTCATGCTGCGGCTCGCCCGCACCGTCCCGGCCGCCCGCTGGGCCGAGCTGCGCCCGCTGGCCGAGGCCACCGCGACGGCCGCGGCCCGGGGCGACCGCGCCCACTACGCCGAGGCCGACCGCGCCTTCCACCGGGCCGTCCTCTCCCTCGCCGGGAACCGGCAACTGCTCGCCGTCGCCGACGACCTCCACCGCCGCTCCCAGTGGCCCCTGATCAGCGCCCCCGCCCTCCGCCACGGCGTCCTCGTCGCCGACGCCGCCGAGCACACCGCCCTGCTCGACGCCCTGATCGCCCAGGACCTGACGGTCGTCCGGGCCCTCGTACGGGAGCACTTCACCGGATCGGAGTGCTGAGCGCCCGGGACGACTAAGGTCGGGGGCGTCAGCCGCTCGCACCGTGCCGTCCGTGAGGTGTCCCCATGCCGTCCGCGACCCCGTCCCCGGCCTGGGACGGACGCCGGCCCGCCACCGGTACGGAGCCGGGGGCCGCGGCCCTGCTCGGCTGGCTCACCGACCCCGACGCGCCCCGGCTCTGTCTGGTCACCGGCGCCCCCGGCAGCGGCAAGACGGCGCTGCTCGGCTGGCTCGCCGCGCACGGCCCGCGCTCCGGCCGCACCCGCCGCCGGCCCGCCCGGGTCCTCGTCCCGCTGGCCGGGCAGTGCGTCCTCGGCGCGGCCTGGACCGTCGCCGACCGCCTCGGCGTGGTGGCCGGCACCCCGGGCGACCTCGTCGACGCCCTCGCCACCGGCGAGGCGCGCCCCGCCGGCCGGGCCGTCCTCCTCCTCACGGACCTCCACGCCGCCGCCGAACCCGACGCGCTCGCCCGACTGGTCACGGACCTCGCGGGGGTGGGCCGGGTCCGGCTCGTGGTCGAGGCCCGCGACGACACCCCCGCCCTCGCCGCCCTGCGCGCCGACCGCCGGGTCGCCGTCGTCGACCTCGACGGCGGCCCCGGCCCCCTCGACCCGGCCGGGGAGCCCGCCCGGCCGCTCCCGGACCTCTCCGACCCCGCGGCCGTCTGCGCCGCCGACCCGCTGCTCGTCACCACGGCGTACGTCACCGGGTCCGCCCCGGCCGGGGTCCCCGGCACCCTCGACGGGCCCGAGCCGTCGGGGCGCCCCGGCGAGACCGTCGCCGACGACCACGGCGGCCTGCGCACCGCCTGGATGCGGGCCGGGCAGTCGCTCTGCCGCGCCCAGCCCCCGGCGGAACGGGCCCTGGTGCTGCTCGCCGCGCTCGGCGACGGGGCCGACCCCCGGCTGCGCCCCGCCCTCGCCGACCTCGCGGCCGCCGCGCCCTGGCGGCTCCGCTGGGCCCGCCACCGCGGCGACCTGACCCCGCCCTGGCCGGGACCCGCCACCGTCCTCGGCTCGGCGGGCGGCCCCCTGGAGGGCACCCTGCTCGTGGGCGACCGCACCGGCACCGTACGCCTGCTGCACGAGGCCGACGCGAGCTCCGCCGGACGCCTGGCGCACGCCGTGCCCGGCCGGATCGCGGCCCTCGCGCCCGCCCCGGACGGCACGGTGCTGCTCCTGGACGACCGGGGCCGGCTGCACACCGTACGGGGAACGGCCCCCCGGCCCCCGTACCTGGAACGCCTCACCGATGCGGTCTCCGCGACCCTCGCCCGTCACCCCGGCACCGCCCTCGCGGCGATCGCCGGTTCGGTGGTGGTGGGGGACCGGCTCGGGTCCGTGCACGCCTTCGGCCTCACCGGCCTCCACCAGGCGGCCTCCCACAGCGGCCGGGTCACGGCGGTCGCGGCGGTGGAGTCCGCGACCCCCTTCGTCTGCTCCGGCGGCGCCGACGGGACCGTACGGCTGTGGACCCCGGGCCGCGACCCGGTCCCCGAGCCGCTCGCCGAACGCCGCCCGCCGGTGGTCTCCCTGCACGCCGCGGAGACCCCGCACGGCCCCCTGGTCGCCGCGGCCTGGGCCGACGGGCTCGTCGAACTCCACCGGCCGGAGGGCGGACCGAAGCTCTCCTTCCGCCCGGGCCCCCCGGTCCGCGCCGTCGCCGTCACCGGCTCGGGCTCCCTCCTCGTCGGCACCGACGAGAGCCTCCTCTGCCTCGCGGCGAAGGGATGACGGGGAGTCAAGTTCCCTTGGTGTGAGGGGAGTTCACGTGGCAGGGTGAGGCGTGAGCTGGGCCGCCAGCCAGGTGGGCACCCCGCCGAGCAGCCGGAACAGGCGCCTCGCCTCCGCCCGCAGCCGTCCGGCCTCCGGCTCCGTCTCCGTGGTGGCCAGGGCGGTGAGGGCCGGAGCCGTACCGACCAGATAGCCCAACTCCTCGCGGATCCGCAGCGATTCGGCGAAGCCGTGTCTCGCCTCCGCCAACTCGCCCTCGCGCAGGGCGATTCCGGCCAGATGACGCCAGGTCGAGGAGAGCAGCAGGGAGTCGCCCTGGGCGGCTGCCCCCGCGTGCGCCCTGCGGTACGCGGCGCGGGCCGCCTGCGGGGAGTCGCCGAGGTTCTGGGCGATGAGCCCGCGCCGGAAGTCGAGCAGCGGCCGGCCCCCGGCGGTGGGGGCGATCAGGGCCGCCGCCCGGCCCAGGGCCATCCGGGCCTCGTCGGCCCGGTCACGGACCCCGAGCAGGGTGGACGCGTAGGCGAGGTAGCCGCGTTCGCAGGCGGCGGCCCCGCGCTCCTCGTCCGTGCGGGCGACCGCCTCGGCCGTCCGCAGGGCCTCCTCGGCGTCGGCCCAGCCCTTCTCGGTGTAGAGGCAGCGTTCGACGAGCAGCGCGGCCCGTTCGAGCGCGGCGCCCGGTTCGGCGGCGCGCGGTGCGAGCAGCGCGGCCGCGTCCGTCCAGCAGCCCCGGGAGCGGAGACGCCACAGGGCGGTCTCCAGGGGGGTCTCCTTGCCGTAGGCGAGGGACGGGTCTCCGCCATCCCGTGATTCGGAACCAGACATGGCGGTGTCCGCCACATTGCCCTCCCCGAGCGCGCCATCGAGCTGTTGAGTAGACCCGCATCTCAGCACGAAGGGCCGCACCCGGCCAAGGGGTCGGGTGAAAGATTTCACAAAGGGACGATCGGTGGGGTGACCACCCTTCCGAGGACTCCCGACGAGCCGTCAGATCGCCACCGGGCCCGGGACCGGGCCCCGGCGCGGCCCGTCGGCCGCCCCGGCCGACAGGGCCCCACCAGGCCGGACGCCACTCCTTCGGACTCCTCCGAAGGAGTGAATTCCCGGACGGTTCTCCGGGCCTCCGCCGGAGGCGTCCGCGGGGCGCCTCAGCTCATCCGCAGCGCCAGGAAGAAGTCGAGCTTGTCCTCCAGGCGGGACAGGTCGCGGCCGGTGAGCTGTTCGATCCGGCCCACCCGGTACCGCAGCGTGTTCACGTGCAGGTGGAGCCGGGACGCGCAGCGCGTCCAGGAGCCGTCGCAGTCCAGGAACGCCTCCAGGGTCGGGATCAGCTCCGCCCGGTGGCGCCGGTCGTAGTCCCGCAGCGGGTCGAGCAACCGGGCCGTGAACGCCCGGCGGACGTCGTCCGGCACGAACGGCAGCAGCAGCACGTGCGAGGCCAGCTCGTGGTGCCCGGCCGCACAGACCCGGCCGGGCCGGGCCGCGGCGACCCGGCGGGCGTGCCGGGCCTCCTCCAGGGCCCCGCGCAGGCCCTCCGCCGAGTGCACGGCCGCGCTGACGCCCAGGGTCAGGCGCCCGTCGTCGGCGAGGCCCGCGGAGAGCGGAGCCCGTACGGCGGCGAGCAGCGCGTCCGCGTGCAGACCGGCGACGGGCGTCCGGCCCTCGTCCTCGCTGTCCGGCAGCGGCCCGGCGGCCAGCGGCACCAGGGCGATGGCCTCGTCGCCGCTGTGCGCGACGGCGATCCGGTCGGCCGACTCGGCGCCGACGGCCGCCGGGTCCACGAGGATCTCCTCCAGGAGCGCCTGCGCGACCGGGCCGCCGTCCACCGGGGAGCCCTGGCCGGCCTCCTGCTCCCAGTCCACCCGGGCCACGACGACCTGCCAGTGCGGGGCCGTGCCGAGTCCGGGCAGCAGCACCGGGGCGGCCACCCGCAGCCGGGCCGCGATCTCGGCGGGCGTCGCGCCCGTCTGCACCAGCTCCAGGACCTCCTGGGCGAGCCGGCGCCGTACCGTACGGGACGCGTCGCGCCGGTCCCGCTCGACCGCGATCAACTGGGTCACGCCCTGGAGCAGGTCGAGCCGGGCGGCCGGCCAGTCGCCCGCGTCCGCCTCGACGGCGAGCAGCCAGTCCGAGAGGACCGTCTCGCGCACGTCCCGGACGGCGGGGGCGGCGCCCCGGCCGGTGTTGCGGATCGGGAAGAGCGAGTACGTCGTGCCGCCGCCGGACACCCGGTGCGGACCGCGCCGGCCGGTCCGGACGGCGGCCAGGTGCTCACCGGCCAGGGTGGCGGCGAGCCCGCCGTCCAGCGGCTCCCCGGCGCCCGCGATCCGGCGGCCGGTAGGGGAGAGGACCCAGGCCCGCAGGTCCAGGTCGGAGCCGAGCAGGTCGAGCACGACCTCGGGGCCGCCGCCCGCGGGACCGGAGGTCATCAGGCGCCTGTGCCGGTCGACGACGGCCGCCAGGTCCCCGGCCCGCTCGCCGGACACCTGTCGAACGACGTGCTCGGTGATCGTCGCGAACGCAACGGTCTCGTTGACCGCGAAGAGCGGCAGCCGATGGCGCGAACACGCCTGTACGAGATCGTCGGGGATGTCCCCGAGCTCCGCCTCGCCCGCCGCGAGCGCCGCCACCCCGGCCGAGGCCAGGATCCGGGCGAAGGGCTCGGCGTCGGCCGGCTCCCGCAGCCAGGCGAGACCGGTGAGGACCAGCTCCCCGCCGGACAGGTAACGGCTGGGGTCCTTGAGGTCCGTCGTCATCACGCCCCGGACGGTGCGGTCCAGCTCGTCGTCGCCGCCGAGCAGGCGCAGCCCCAGCGCGTCGTTCTCCAGCAGTGCGCGCAGCCGCATGATGTCGCCGCCGTCCTTCTCGTCAGTGGTCGTGGTTGTCGCGTTGTCGCATTGTCGACGGGTCGGTGGTGCCACCGTTTCCATGGGGGAACGGTGAGGTTTCCGTTTTCCGCCTTTCGTTCGAATCTACAAGACGACAGTGGGCGCCAGCCAACTCCTTCATGTTTTCGGTGACTGCACCCGGGCGATCGTGGCCTTGTGTACTAGGCCACACACCGCGTGAACAGCACATGAACAAGCCGAGGGCCGGCCGTCTTCCCGGGCCCATCCGCACCGCACTGATCATCCGATCACCAGAATCACTAGAAGAGAGCCACCATGGACTTCCTTCGCCCCGCAAGCTGGGAGGAGGCGCTCGCCGCCAAGGCCGAGCACCCCACGGCCGTGCCCATCGCGGGCGGTACCGACGTCATGGTCGAGATCAACTTCGACCACCGGCGTCCCGAGTACCTCCTGGACCTGAACCGCATCGAGCTCCTGAGCGAGTGGGAGGTCGGCGAGGAGAACGTCCGGCTCGGCGCCTCCGTCCCGTACACCCGGATCATGGAGAACCTGCGGGCCGAGCTGCCCGGCCTGGCGCTCGCCTCGCACACGGTGGCCTCCCCGCAGATCCGCAACCGCGGCGGCGTCGGCGGCAACCTCGGCACCGCCTCCCCGGCCGGCGACGCCCACCCGGCCCTGCTCGCCGCGGGCGCCGAGGTCGAGGTCGAGTCGGTGCGCGGCAGCCGCTTCATCCCGATCGACGCGTTCTACACGGGCGTGAAGCGCAACGCGCTGGAGCCCGACGAACTCATCAAGACCGTCCACATCAAGAAGGCGGACGGCCCCCAGCAGTACTCCAAGGTCGGCACCCGCAACGCGATGGTCATCGCCGTCTGCGCCTTCGGTCTCGCGCTCCACCCGGAGACCCGGACCGTGCGCACCGGCATCGGCTCCGCCGCGCCGACCCCGATCCGCGCCAAGGAGGCCGAGGCCTTCCTGAACGCGGCCCTGGAGGAGGGCGGCTTCTGGGACAACGGCAAGATCATCACCCCGTCGATCGCGAAGCAGTTCGCCGACCTCTGCTCGGGCGCCGCGAATCCGATCGACGACGTCCGGGGCACCGCGAAGTACCGCCGCCACGCCGTCGGCATCATGGCCCGCCGCCAGCTCGGCTGGACCTGGGAGCAGTACCGCGGCACCGGCCGCACGCTTGAGGGAGCTGCATAACATGCGCGTCAATTTCACGGTCAACGGACGTCCGCAGGAGGCCGACGACGTCTGGGAGGGCGAGTCCCTCCTCTACGTCCTGCGCGAGCGGATGGGCCTTCCCGGCTCCAAGAACGCCTGCGAGCAGGGCGAGTGCGGTTCCTGCACGGTCCGCCTCGACGGCGTCCCCGTCTGTTCCTGCCTCGTCGCCGCCGGCCAGGTCGAGGGCCGCGAGGTCGTCACCGTCGAGGGCCTCGCCGAGTTCGCCAAGGAGCGCACGGAGCACGGCTCCTGCGGCACGGGCGCCTGCGGCGGCACCTCGCTCGACGCCGCCAAGAAGTGGCAGGCCAGGCCCGGTCAGGACTCCCAGACCGGCGAGGGCGTCGAACTCTCCCCGATCCAGCAGGCGTTCATCGACGCCGGCGCCGTCCAGTGCGGCTTCTGCACCCCCGGTCTGCTGATCGCCGCCGACGAGCTCCTGGAGCGGCACAGCGACCCGTCCGACCAGGACATCCGTGAGGCCCTCTCCGGCAACCTGTGCCGCTGCACGGGCTACGAGAAGATCCTCGACGCGGTCCGCCTCGCGGCCGCCCGTCAGGGAGAGGCGGTCTGACCATGGCGCAGAACACCCGTACCGCACCCGCCGGTACGCCCACCAACGTCACCCAGAACCACACCAAGGGCGGCATCGGCGAGTCCACGCTCCGCCCCGACGGCACCCTCAAGGTCACCGGCGAGTTCGCGTACTCCTCGGACATGTGGCACGAGGACATGCTGTGGGGCCAGACCCTCCGCTCCACCGTCGCCCACGCCGAGATCGTCTCCATCGACGTCTCCGAGGCCCTGGCGACGTCCGGCGTGTACGCCGTCCTCACCTACGACGACCTGCCCGCCGAGATGAAGAACTACGGCCTGGAGATCCAGGACACCCCCGTCCTCGCCCACGGCCGGGTGCGCCACCACGGCGAGCCGGTCGCCCTGGTCGCCGCCGACCACCCGGAGACGGCCCGCCGCGCCGCCGCCAAGATCAGGATCGAGTACAAGGAGCTGCCGCTCGTCACCGACGAGGCCTCCGCGCTCGCCCCCGACGCACCCCTCATCCACGAGGGCCGCGACGACCACCACGCCGGCCACGTCCCGCACCCCAACATCGTGCACCGCCAGCCGATCGTCCGCGGCGACGTGGCGGAGGCCCGCAAGCGGGCCGACGTGATCGTCGAGGGCGAGTACGTCTTCGGCATGCAGGACCAGGCCTTCCTCGGCCCCGAGTCCGGCCTCGCCGTACCCGCCGAGGACGGCGGCGTCGACCTGTACGTCGCCACCCAGTGGCTCCACTCCGACCTGCGCCAGATCGCGCCCGTCCTCGGCCTGCCCGAGGAGAAGGTCCGCATGACGCTCTCCGGCGTCGGCGGCGCCTTCGGCGGCCGCGAGGACCTGTCGATGCAGATCCACGCCTGCCTCCTGGCGCTCCGCACCGGCAAGCCGGTCAAGATCGTCTACAACCGCTTCGAGTCCTTCTTCGGCCACGTGCACCGCCACCCGGCGAAGCTCCACTACGAGCACGGCGCCACCAAGGACGGCAAGCTCACCCACCTCAAGGCCCGGATCGTCCTCGACGGCGGCGCCTACGCCTCGGCCTCCCCGGCCGTCGTCGGCAACGCCTCCTCGCTCGGCGCCGGCCCGTACGTGGTCGACGACGTCGAGATCGAGGCCGTCGCCCTCTACACCAACAACCCGCCCTGCGGCGCGATGCGCGGCTTCGGCGCGGTCCAGGCGTGCTTCGCGTACGAGGCGCAGATGGACAAGCTCGCGGCGAAGCTGGGCATGGACCCGGTCGAGTTCCGGCAGATCAACGCCATGGAACAGGGCACGCTCATGCCCACCGGCCAGGTCGTCGACTCGCCCGCCCCGGTCGCCGAGCTGCTCCGCCGGGTCAAGGCCCGCCCGCTGCCGCCCGAGCGCCAGTGGGAGTCGGCCGGCGAGGGCGCGGACGTCCGCGCGCTGCCCGGCGGCCTCTCCAACACCACGCACGGCGAGGGCGTCGTCCGCGGCGTCGGCTACGCCGTCGGCATCAAGAACGTCGGCTTCTCCGAGGGCTTCGACGACTACTCGACCGCCCGCGTGGTCCTCCAGGTCATCAACGGCGAGCCCGTCGCCATGGTCCACACGGCCATGGCGGAGGTCGGCCAGGGCGGCGTCACCGTGCACGCCCAGATCGCCCGCACCGAGCTCGGCGTCACCCAGGTCACCATCCACCCGGCCGACACCCAGGTCGGCTCCGCCGGCTCCACCTCCGCCTCCCGGCAGACGTACATGACCGGCGGCGCGGTGAAGAACACCTGCGAGGCCGTCCGCGAGAAGGTCCTGGAGATCGGCCGCCGCAAGAACGGCTCCTACCACCCCGCCTGGGCGACCGCCGAGCTCCTCCTGGAGGGCGGCAAGGTCGTCACCGACGGCGGCGAGGTCCTCGCGACCCTCGCCGACGTCCTGGAGGGCGAGGACCCGATCGACCTGGAGCTGGAGTTCCGGCACCGCCCGACCGTCCCCTTCGACCTGGTCACCGGCCAGGGCGACGGCCACGTCCAGTACACCTTCGCCGCGCACCGCGCGGTCGTCGAGGTGGACACCGAGCTCGGCCTCGTCAAGGTCGTCGAGCTCGCCACCGCCCAGGACGTGGGCAAGGCGCTCAACATGCTCTCCGTCGTCGGCCAGATCCAGGGTGGCACCACCCAGGGCCTGGGCGTCGCGGTGATGGAAGAGATCATCGTGGACCCGAAGACCGCGAAGGTGCGCAACCCCTCCTTCACGGACTACCTGATCCCGACGATCCTCGACACGCCGACCATCCCGGTCGACGTGCTCGAACTGGCCGACCCCAGCGCGCCGTACGGCCTGCGGGGACTCGGCGAGGCCCCGACCCTGTCGTCCACCCCGGCCGTCCTCGCGGCGATCCGGAACGCGACGGGCCTGGAGCTCAACAAGACGCCGGTCCGCCCCGAGGCGCTCACCGGCACCCTGTAGGACCCTCCGGGCGGTACGGCCCGTCCCGGGAACGTCACCCTTCCCCGTCCGTACCGCCCGGAGTCCTCGCGCACCACCCCCGCACCACCCCGTTCGTCTCGGGCCGTCCCCCGGGTCGTGCAGCCACGCAGCATCCCAAATCCCGCGGCTTCAGCCGGACCAGAACCCTTCGAAGTCCGACGCGGGTGCCCCTTTGAACCTTGGGAGTAGGCCCCATGACCCAGTCGTCAGTGGAGCCCAAGACCACCGCCGAGGACGCGGGCTCCGGCTCGCGCACCCCCGCCGGCAGGTCTTGGCTCGACCGGTACTTTCACATCTCGGAGAGAGGATCCACCGTCGCGACGGAGGTCCGCGGCGGCGTCACCACCTTCATGGCGATGGCGTACATCCTCCTGCTCAACCCCCTGATCCTCAGCGGCAAGGACGTCGACGGGCACCTGCTCAGCCAGCCGGCGCTCATCACCGCCACCGCCCTCGCCGCGGCCGCGACGACCCTCCTCATGGGCTTCTGGGGCAAGGTCCCGCTCGCCCTCGCCGCCGGTCTGAGCGTCTCCGGCGTCATGGCCTCGCAGGTCGTCCCCGTCATGACCTGGCCGCAGGCCATGGGCATGTCCGTGGCGTACGGCGCGGTGATCTGTCTCCTGGTGGTCACCGGCCTCCGCGAGATGATCATGAACGCCATCCCGCTCGCCCTGAAGCACGCCATCACCATCGGCATCGGCCTCTTCATCGCGATCATCGGCTTCGTCAAGGCCGGCTTCGTCCACGAGAACCCCGCCCCGGGCGGCGGCCCCGTCTCCCTCGGCCCGGCCGGCGAGCTCCAGGGCTGGCCCGTCCTGATCTTCGCCTTCACCCTGCTCCTGATCTTCGCCCTCCAGGCCCGCAACATCCCCGGCGCCATCCTCATCGGCATCGTCGCCGGCACGGTCGTCGCGGTCGTCCTCAACGCGGTCGCCGACATACCTGCCAAGGCCTGGTTCTCCGGCCCGCCGGAGCTGGACGGCAGCGCTGTCTCCGCTCCTGACTTCTCCCTCATCGGAGAGGTGTCCTTCAGCGGCTGGGGCGACGTCGGCTACATCACGATCACCATGATCGTCTTCACCCTGGTGCTGGCCGGCTTCTTCGACGCCATGGCCACCATCCTGGGCGTCGGCACCGAGGCCAAGCTCGCCGACGACAAGGGCCGCATGCCCGGCCTCTCCAAGGCCCTCTTCATCGACGGGGCCGGCGGCATCGTCGGCGGCGGCGTCGGCGCCTCGGGCCAGACGGTCTTCGTCGAGTCCGCCACCGGCGTCGGCGAGGGCGCCCGCACCGGCCTGGCCTCCGTGGTCACCGGCGGCTTCTTCGCCCTCTGCCTGTTCTTCACCCCGCTCACCGCGATCGTGCCGCAGGAGGTCGCCGCCGCGGCCCTGGTCGTCATCGGCTCGATGATGATGCAGAACGCCAAGCACGTGGACTGGAGCGACCGCTCCGTGGCGATCCCGGTCTTCCTCACCGTGGTCCTGATGCCGTTCACGTACACCATCACCACGGGCGTCGCCGCCGGTGTCATCTCCTACGCGGTGATCAAGACCGCCCAGGGGAAGGCGCGGGAGGTCGGGGCCTTCATGTGGGGCCTGACCGCGATCTTCGTCGTGTACTTCGCCATCCATCCGATCGAGAGCTGGCTCGGCGTCGGCTGACGCCCCCACCGCCCTCCCCGCACCCCAAGGAGAACCGAGATGCTGGACATCGCCGAAGAGCTGCACCGGTGGGTCGAGCAGGGACGCGACTTCGCCGTCGCCACCGTGGTGGCGGTCGGCGGCAGCGCGCCCCGGCAGCCGGGCGCCGCACTCGCCGTCGACGGCGAGGGCACGGCGATCGGATCGGTCTCCGGGGGGTGCGTGGAGGGCGCGGTCTACGACCTGTGCGTCCAGGCCCTCGAAGACGGACGGACCGTCGTCGAGCGCTTCGGCTACAGCGACGAGGACGCCTTCGCCGTCGGCCTGACCTGCGGCGGGATCATCGACATCCTCGTCACCCCGGTCCGCGGCGGGGTCTTCCCCGCCGCGCTCGCCGCCGCCGTCGAGGGCGAGGCGGCGGCCCTCGCCCGGATCGTCGCCGGCCCCGACGACCTGCTCGGCGAGGCCCTCCTGGTCCGCCCCGACGGCTCGTACGAGGGGAAGCTCGGCGGCCACCCCGAGCTGGACCGCACCGCCGCCGGCGAGGCCCGCGCGATGCTCGACGCGGGCCGCACCGGCACCGTGGAGATCGGCGAGGACGGCAGCCGCTGCGGACAGCCCCTGACCCTCCTGGTCGAGTCCTCCGTCCCCGCCCCCCGCATGATCGTCTTCGGGGCCATCGACTTCGCCGCCGCGCTCGTGCGGGTCGGCAAGTTCCTCGGCTACCACGTCACCGTCTGCGACGCGCGGCCCGTCTTCGCGACCCCGGCCCGCTTCCCCGAGGCCGACGAGATCGTCGTGGAATGGCCCCACCGCTACCTGGAGTCCACCGACGTGGACGCCCGGACCGTCCTGTGCGTCCTCACCCACGACGCCAAGTTCGACGTGCCCCTGCTCCGGGTCGCCCTCCGGCTCCCCGTCGCCTACGTCGGCGCGATGGGCTCCCGCCGCACCCACCTGGACCGCAACGAGCGCCTGCGCGAGGTCGGCGTCACCGAGATCGAACTCGCCCGCCTGCGCTCCCCGATCGGCCTCGACCTCGGCGCCCGCACGCCGGAGGAGACCGCCCTCTCGATCGGCGCCGAGATCGTCGCCCACCGGCGCGGCGGCACGGGCGCCTCGCTCACCGGCGCCCACACCCCGATCCACCACGACGGGCCCCGGGGCCCGCTGGGACGGATAGGGTCCGTGGCCTAGGCCCCCCATTACGGATCCCGGGCGAAGACTTGAGAGACCTTTGAGCAGGTGAAGGGCGTGACGGCCCGCCCCCGGGCAAGGCGGACCGCGTGATACGTGTGATGATCGTCGTCCTGATCCTCTGTGCCGCGGGCACGGCCGCCGCGGCCGGCGCGGAGACTTCGCCCCTGTGGTGGCTCGCCGCTGTCCCGCTCGCCCTCCTGGGCCTGCTGGGAGCGTGGGACCTGCTGCAACGCCGGCACTCGGTGCTGCGCGCCTACCCCGTCCTCGGACACGCCCGCTTCCTCCTGGAGCGGATACGTCCGGAGCTCCAGCAGTACTTCGTCGAGCGGAACTACGACGGCCGCCCCTTCGACCGGGACGTGCGCAACATCGTCTACGAGCGCGCCAAGGGCACGGAGGCGGAGGAGCCCTACGGCACCGAACGGGACGTCTATGAGGCCGGGTACGAGTTCCTCGTGCCCTCCATGGCACCGCGTGCGGTCCCCGAGGCGCCTCCCCGCGTACGGATCGGGGGGCCCGGCTGCGACCGCCCCTACGACATGGCGCTGCTCAACGTCTCGGCGATGAGCTTCGGCTCCCTGTCGGCCAACGCGGTCCTCGCGCTCAACGGGGGTGCGGCGGCCGGCGGCTTCGCCCAGGACACCGGCGAGGGCGGTCTCTCCGACCACCACCTGCGCCCGGGCGGCGACCTCGTCTGGGAGGTGGGGACCGGGTACTTCGGCTGCCGGACCGACGAGGGCGACTTCGACCCGTCCCAGTTCGCGGACAAGGCCGCCCACGACCACGTCAAGTGCGTGTCCCTGAAGCTCTCGCAAGGAGCGAAGCCCGGCATCGGCGGTGTGCTGCCGGGAGCCAAGGTCAACGCGGAGATCGCCCGGGTCCGGGGGGTGCCCGAGGGGCGCACGGTCGTCTCCCCTCCGTACCACCGGGTCTTCTCGACCCCGCGGGAACTCGTCCGCTTCGTCGCCCGGATGCGGGAGCTGTCCGGAGGCAAGCCCGCCGGGTTCAAGCTCTGCGTCGGCTCGCGCCGGCAGTTCCTCGCCGTGTGCAAGGCCATGCTGGAGGAGGACACCACCCCCGACTTCATCGTGGTGGACGGAGCCGAGGGCGGAACGGGCGCGGCGCCGCTCGAATTCGCCGACCACGTCGGCACTCCGCTCACCGAGGGCCTGCTCACCGTGCACAACGCCCTCGTCGGCGCGGGCCTGCGCGACCGCGTCAGGATCGGGGCGAGCGGGAAGATCGCCACCGGCGCCGATCTGGTCAAGCGCATGGTGCAGGGCGCCGACTACGGCAACGCCGCCCGGGCGATGATGTTCGCCGTCGGCTGCATCCAGGCCCAGCGCTGCCACACGAACACCTGCCCCACCGGCGTCACGACCCAGGACCCCCGCCGGGCGCGCGCGATCGACGTCCCCGACAAGACGCTGCGCGTCCAGCGCTTCCAGGAGGCGACCGTGGCCAGCGCCCTGCAGATCATGGCCTCCATGGGCGTCACCGACCCCTCGGAACTGCGCCCGCACATGCTCCGCCGACGCGTCGACCCCGTCACCGAACGCTCCTACGAAGAACTCTACGAGTGGCTCCACCCGGGACAACTGCTCGCCGAGCCGCCCGCCTTCTGGGCGGCCGACTGGAAGTCCGCCGATCCCGACCGCTTCACCGTCTGATCACCGGAGACCGTCCGGCCGCCCGGCGCCCACGAGGGCGACGGCGGCCGACGTGACGGCGGGCCGAACTCGCCCGAAAGGAACGGTCGTCCGACCCGCGTCCTGCAAGGGACCGGCTCGGCGGCCCCGTGTCCTGAAAGAGGTGGGTCGTCCGCCCCGTGTCCTGCAAGGGACCGGCTCGGCCGCCCCTGCCGGATCCGTGTCCGGGCCGATCGCACGAGCGGCCCGCCCGGACACGGCCCAGGGCCTGTCCGGACGGGCCGGGAGCGAAGGGGCGACCCCGCCGCTCAGGCCGGGTCCACCGGGAGCGCCTCCCACGGGGGAGGCGCGAGCTGGTCCGTCCAGGCGGCCAGGCCCTCGCCGTCCACACACACGATCCCGCAGGTGGCGGCGTACTCGGCGGCCGGCGCGGTGATCGAGCTGGTGGTCACGAGCACGGCCACGTCGGCCTCGTGCACGGTGAAGCAGGTGCCGCCGAACCGCTGGAGGTCCTGGGACCCCACCCGGTGGTCCTCCGCGTACTGCTTGCACTGGAGCACCACGCGCCGCCCGTCCACGGTCGTCGCGATCACGTCGGCGCCCAGGTCGCCCGCGCCGCCGACCACCTCCACCGGCGAGCAGCCGTCCCGCGCGCACAGCGCGGCGACCGTGTGCTCGAAGCCGTCGGGGTCCACCGCCGTGTGGTCCAGCGCCCCCGGCCCGACGTCGGGCACCTCCGGGACCGGCGCGGCGACGGCCGTACGGAGGGCCCGGCGGCCCCTGGCGGGCGCCGCGCCCCTCCTGACCAGCGCGAGGCCGACGGCCAGCGCCCCGAGGGCGGCGAACGCCACCAGGAGGGCGGCCGGCACCCCCGAACCGCGGTCCCCGGCCGCCTCGGCCGTCTTGAAGAAGAGGGCCAGACCGCCCACGCACGTCCCCGCGAGCCCTATCGCGAGCACCAGATCGCGCCCGCTCGCCACGGGACCGCGCCGGACCGGCCCCCTGTCCTCCCCGATGGATCCCATCCGGGCCCCTCCCTCCCTCGTGTCCGACCCCTCGTCACGACCCGCCCGGCTCCGCACGCGCCGCGCCCCCGGCCCCAGAGGGGGCCGGGGGCCGCGGCGGTGCCGACCCGGGGGTCAGCGCTTGAAGGCGTCCTTCGTCTTCTCCTTGGCCTCCCGGGCGTCGCCCTTGGCCCGCTCGGCGCGACCCTCGCCGGCCATCCGCTCGTCGCCGAGCGCGCGGCCCGTCGTCTCCTTGATCGCGCCCTTGGCCTGCTCGCCCTTGGCCTTCATCTTCTCGTTGCCGGACATCGTGGCTCCTCTCCGAGAACCTGGAAAACCATTGCCTTGCTGACATGCCGCATAACCGCGAACCGGCCCCCGAAACGGTGCCGGGCCCCGGCCCGCGATAATCGGCCCGGGCCACGCGCGCGCGTAGATGCGGCCCGACCATCCCGAGGACGAAGGACCGACGATGCTGAAAGAGGGCCGGCGGGTACGGCTTGCGGTGGACCTCCGACTGGCCGGCGAGGTCGTCCCGGCCGGCGGACCCGCGGCGGAGACGGGCACCGGGGCCGGGTTCCTGGCCCTGGCGGCGGGCGCCGAGGGCACCGTCGAGCGGGTGGTGGACGAGGACCGTCCCCAGGGCCCGGAGGTGCGCGAGTACGAACGGCTCACGTCCCTCCTGGACGACTTCGGCCACCAGATGCCCCCGGCCAGCAGGGGACGGCTCGAAGAACAGGTCGCCGCCCTGGAACCCGCCTGGACCGCCCATCGGGAACGGAAGCTCCGCACGACGGTCCGCGTCCGCTTCGACAACGGCTTCGTCCTGGACGACGCCCCCGGGGACCTCTTCGCCCCCGCCTGACGGGGGGCCGGTCAGCGGTGTGGTCGCCGTACTGACCGGGCGACACCCCGCCCGCGGGCCGGGTCCTCACCGAAACCGAAGGAGACGCGCGGGGCGTCAGGCGGCCGGTTCGGCGGTTTCGGCCGGGGGCGCCCTCCGGACCTCCGCGAGGTACGCGGTCACGGCGTCCCGGTTGCGGGTCAGTCGGCCGATCCGCTCCGACATGCGCGCGCACTCCAGCTCCAGGAGCGCGATCGTCTCCGGCGTCGGGTTCGGGATGTCGATGCGGCCGGGCGGCCCGAGACAGGGCAGGATCCTGCGGATCGTCTGCGTCGACAGGCCCGCGTCGAGCAGCCGGCGCACCTGCTGGACGCGGTCCACACAGGGCTCGGGGTAGTCGCGGTAGCCGTTGGCGCACCGCCGGGAGGCGATCAGCTCCTGCGCCTCGTAGTACCGCAGCATCCGGCGGGAAACACCGGTGCGTTCCGACAGTTCCCCGATCCGCACGGCCCTGTCCTCCCCTCCTCTCCGTGACGCTCCCGCGCCTTTCCGGATCCCGCTCGACCTTCACATCGGTGGAAGGGTTCGAGCATGCTGTCATGTCGCGCACCGATCTGACCAGGGGGCCCTCGCGCGGCCCCGCCCTCGCTCCCCGGCGGACCGAAAGCCCTTCTCCTTCAAGCAAGTCGCCCCTGTCGGCGCTGCTCGCTCCGGCGGCCGCCGTGTGCGTCACGAGCCTCACCGAGACCCTGCCCTCCGGACTGCTGTCCGCGATGGGCGGCGAACAGGCCGACGCGGCGCGCACCCCCGGCTTCCCGGCTGCCGGAGCCGATCGGCTCGGGGCGGGACCTTCCGGGAGGCCGCCCGTCTCAGTGCGCCGTCCGCTCCCGCACGGTCGTCGCCCACGCCGGCTGCTCCCCGGCGGTCTCGGCCCCGGTCTCGACCCGCCGGCCGCCCCGGGTGAAGAAGTCCGCGAGCGGCAGGATCGCCGCGCCGACCGTGACCGCGTCCGGGCCCAGCGTGCCCAGGCCGATCTCCACGCGGGCCGCCGGGTACGTCAGGGCGTACTCCCGGGCGTACCCCTCGACCGCTTCCAGGAAGGGAGTGCCGAGCTGGAGGCCGGCCCAGCCGCCGACGAGGATGCGTTCGGGCTGGAAGAGGTTGATCAGGTCGGCGAATCCGGCGCCGAGGAACTCGGCGGTCTCCTCCAGGACGGCGAGCGCGGTGGCGTCCGGGGGAGTGCCGGCTCCGGCCGGATACGCGGCGGCGAGCATGGCGGTGAGGGCCGTCTCCTCGTCCGCGCCCTCCGGCGGCCGCCCGCCCGCCTCGCGCCAGCGTTCGAGCAGGGCCTCCGCGCCCGCGTACGCCTCCAGGCAGCCCAGGGCGCCGCAACGGCAGCGGCGACCCCGTACCCGTACCTTCAGATGGCCCCATTCGACCGCCCGCCCCGGCCCCGTCGGGTCGGTGACGACGCAGGCGCCGACGCCGGAGCCGAAGAGCACGACGACGGCGCTGCGAGCCCCGCGCCCGGCGCCGAACCACATCTCGGCCTGGCCGAGGGTCTTGGCGCCGTTGTCGATCCAGTACGGCACCGAGGCCGGGAGCTCCACGCTCTCGCGCAGCAGCCGCTCCAGGGGCACGGCGTCCCAGTCGATGGTCTGGCCGTGCACGACCGCGCCGTCCTCGGCGGTGCGGGCCACGATGCCGGGCACGCCGACGCCGACGCCGAGGAGCTGTTCGGCGGGTACGCCGGCGGTCCGCAGCACCTCCGCGATGCCGTCCCGGAGGTGGCCGACGACGACCCCGACCTCGTACCGGTCGTGCGGGTGCGGGCTGTCCACGGCCAACGGGCGCTCGGTGCGGGCGAGTTCGGTGAGGGAGAGGTCGAACAGCTCGATCCTGATCCGGGTCTCGCCGACGTCGACGCCGATCATGAAGCCGCTGCCGGGGGAGACCCGGAGCAGGGTGCGGGGGCGCCCGCCGGCCGAGTCGACGCTGCCCGCCTCCTCGACCAGGCCCTCCGCGACGAGTTCGGCGACCACGTTGCTGACCGAGCCGGAGCTCAGCCCGGTCGCCGGGCCCAGCGAGAAGCGGCTCATCGGCCCGTCGAAGTACAGGCGCTGGAGGACGGCGGTGCGGTTCTCGCGCCGCAGGTCACGGACGGTGCGTCCGTTCCGCATGGTCACTGGGCCCCCTGGTGGAATAGTCCTGACCGCAACATACCGCCGCGGGGGCCCTGGGGGCGACTTTATCTTTAGCTTTAAGTCATGACGTGAGATAAGTCGGTCGGGACCCGGCCCCCTTCACTTCCCGAACACGGAGGGCGGGGCGGTGGGGCGCTAGGCGCCCAGGAGCGTCCGGAGGTGCGCGCAGGCCTCTTCCTCGGCCGGGTGCGTGGCGACCGGCTCGTACGCGCCCCGCTCGTACACTCCGGTCTCCCAGCCGCCCCCTCCCGGCGCCGCCCGCAGATAGGCGAAGTCGGTCGGGACGGGGGAGGGTTCGTGGACGCCCTCGATCCAGTAGTAGCCGGCGGGCACCCCGGCCTCCTGGAGCGCCCGCTCCAGCGTGCGGCGGTGGTCGGTCATGCGGGGACGCGCACGAGGTAGCCGTTGTCGAGCAGCCACTTCACGTTGAGCCGCTGCCCCTCGCCCGGGTCCAGGAAGGCCGGGTCCAGCTTGATCTGGCGGCCGCCGCCCGGCTGCTCGAACCAGGGCGCGATGGAGCCCTCCCAGACCACGAACGTCCGCGTCACCTCGTACGCGTGGTAGTCGCAGGGAAAGGCGGCGTCACGGGTGTCGAGGTTCTGCGGGGGCAGCGCCCGCTCGGCGTAGGCGTCGCCCGCCGGGGCCAGGTAGCCGCCGAACTCCGAGCCGAAGCGGTCCAGGCGCTCGCCCTCCAGCAAGAGCTCGGGCGCCTTGTCGACCTGGCCGTTCACCTCGCCGAAGCCGTCGTTCGGCGGGTACTTCCAGCCACCGGTGTCGGCCGGGCCCTCCCAGTACTTCTTGAGGAAGGCGGCGGGGGAGAGCTTCCCGGTCCGGTGGTAGCCCTTGAGCAGCGGCCCGACCGGCTCCTGTCGCTTGTTCGGCAGGTGCTCGGGACCGAGCCGGGCGTCGCCCAGGAACTCCCCGGTGCAGGGCGCGTGCGGCGCGGGCCGGTGCTTCCCGGCGCTCTCGACGGGCGCGGCCTGCGCCGCCGGGGCGGCGGTGAGGGCGGCGGTGACGCCCATGGCGGCGAGGACGGCACGGATCCTGAGGGCGGTACGGCTGTGCTCCACGCGGAGGCCTCCCTGGGGGTGGGGTGGTGGATGGCGCGGCACAGAGTAGTCGAGCGGGTGCGAGGGGTGAGGGAGGAGCGGGGGTGGAAACCGGCCAATCGCGCCGGAGCTTCCGGAGGCTCCGCGGGGTGCGGGTTCAGGCCTTCCGGAGGCCGCTGAGGAGCAGTTCGGCGAGCTGGTCGTACGCCTCCGCGTCGGCGAGGCCGGTCGCGGCGGCGACCTGGCGCCGCTGGATGCGGACCATGACCGAGGAGATGACGTCGGCGGCGAAGGTCACGTGCACCTCGCGGAAGACCCCCGCCCGCACGCCCTCCTCGATGAGCTGCTGGACCCGCCCGGCGGCCGCGCGCGTGTTGCGCTCGTACACCTCGGCCGCCGGTTCGAAGGCCGCCACGTCGTCGAAGAACTGCGGCGAGACCGGAGCCAGTTCGGCCGAGACCGCCCGCAGGTAGGCGGCGAGTCGCTCGGCGGGCCCGGTGGCGGCGGCGAGGACGGCCTCGACCCGGGCCGTGGCACGCCGGAAGAAGTGCACGACCGCCGCCCGGACGAGCTGCTCCTTGCTGCCGGCCAGGCCGTACAGGGTCCGCTTCGAGCAGTGCAGCCGGGCGGCGAGGTCGTCGAGCGTCAGACCGGCGAAGCCCTCGCCGACGAGGAGGGCGACGAGCTCCTCGAAGAGGGCGGAGCGGCGTGCCGCTCCGCGACCCGTCAGTTGCGGGGTGTCGGCGGCGGAGGTCTCGATCACCCGGCCAGTATTCCAGGCCGCGCCCGGAGGGGGCCGGGGCCCCACGCGCGCGGCGCCGGTGCGTGCGGCACGGCTCCAGGGGTTGCGGCCGACCGCTGCTGCGCTACTCTGACCGGTACTGGAGTACCCTCCCCAGTACCACTTTGCGCGCCGCTGGAGTCGCCATGGATGTCGACCGCCTGCTTCCCACCCCCGAAGCCGCGGACCTCATCGCCCTCACCCGGGAGATCGCCGACAAGGAGCTCTCCCCCCGGGTGGACGAGCACGAGGCCGCCGAGACCTATCCCGAGGGGCTCTTCGCGACCCTCGGCGAGGCGGGGCTCCTGGGTCTCGCGTACCCCGAGGAGTACGGCGGCGGGGGCCAGCCGTACGAGGTCTACCTCCAGGTCCTGGAGGAACTGGCCGCGCGCTGGGCGGCCGTGGCCGTCGCCACCAGCGTCCACACCCTGGCCTGCCACCCGCTGCACGCCTTCGGCACGCCCGAGCAGAAGGAGCGCTGGCTGCCCGCGATGCTGGAGGGCCGGACCGTCGGCGGCTACAGCCTCTCCGAGCCGCAGGCCGGCTCCGACGCGGCCGCCCTGAGCTGCAAGGCGGAGCGGCAGGAGGACGGCGGCGGGTACCGGATCACCGGCACCAAGGCCTGGATCACCCACGGCGGCCGGGCCGACTTCTACGCCCTCTTCGCCCGTACGGCCCCGGGCAGCCACGGCGTCTCCTGCTTCCTGGCCCCCGGCACCACCGAGGGCCTCACCTTCGGCGCGCCCGAGCGAAAGATGGGCCTCCAGGCCGTCCCCACCGCCGCCGCCTACTGGGACGGCGCCCTCCTGGAGGAGGACCGCCTCGTCGGCGAGGAGGGCCAGGGCCTCCAGATCGCCTTCAGCGCCCTCGACAACGGCCGCCTCGGCATCGCCGCCTGCGCCACGGGCCTCGCCCAGGCCGCCCTGGACACCGCCGTCGCGTACGCCAACGAGCGCACCACCTTCGGCCGCCGGATCGTCGACCACCAGGGCCTCGGCTTCCTGCTCGCCGACATGGCCGCCGCCGTCGACGCGGCCCGCGCCACCTACCTGGACGCGGCCCGCCGCCGCGACCTCGGCCGCCCCTTCGGCCGCCAGGCCAGCGCGGCCAAGCTCATCGCCACCGACACGGCCATGAAGGTCACCACGGACGCGGTCCAGGTCCTCGGCGGCTACGGCTACACCCGGGACTTCCCGGTGGAGCGCTACATGCGCGAGGCCAAGATCATGCAGATCTTCGAAGGGACGAACCAGATCCAGCGGCTGGTGATCAGCCGGGGGTTGGCGCTCGCGGAGAAGTAGCGGGTCGGGCCTCTGGGGAGGCCCCGTCAGGCGGTCGGCCCCGACGTCCGTCGGCGTGACGCGCGCCATTGCCCGAGGAGTTGGGGCCTGTCCGACAGGCTGTGACCCCGGGGGGCGGGCGTGGGCGATCATGGTCGGATGGACGCTCGTTTCCTCGGCATCCCCGAGCTGACCGACATCCCCTCCGCCGCCGTCGTGGTCGACGTCATGCGTGCCTTCACCGTGGCCGCCTGGGCCTTCGGCGGGGGAGCGGAGCGGATCGTCCTCGCCGGGTCCCTGGACGAGGCCCTGGCGCTGAAGGACCGTCACCCGGACTGGGTGGCCCTCAAGGACGGTCCGCCGGCGCCCGGGTTCGACGCCGTCAACTCGCCCGGCCTGCTGCGCTCCGCCGACCTCGGCGGACGGACCGTCGTGCAGAAGACCACGGCGGGGACGGTCGGCGCCCTCGCGGTCGAGGACGCGCCGCTGGTGCTCTGTGCCGCCTTCGTCGTGGCGGAGGCGACGGCCCGGCTCCTGCGGTCGCGCGGGTGCGACGGCGTCACGTTCGTGGTCACCGGCGAGGACGGGCGCGCCGAGGAGGACCTGGCGTGCGCCCAGTACATCGCGGGGAGGGCCGCCGGGGCCCGGACGGACCCGGCCGGGTTCCTCCGCCGGGCCGCGCGGTCGCGCGCCGCCGCCGAACTGACGGAGGGCGTGCGCGAAGGCGCCCACCCCGACGACGTCGCGCTCTGCCTCGAACTCGACCGGTTCCCCTTCGCCATGGTCGCGGCCGTGGAGGACGGGCTCATGGTGCTCCGGCCGCACGCCGTGCCCTCGGACTGACCGGAGCCGAGGCGGGGCCCGGCCTCCGCTTCCGGCGGCCCGGCGCGCGGTTCTATGGTGAGCGGCGCAGATCGCGCGGACCGCGCGGTCCTCCGCGGGCACGCGCCCGATCCGGCGGCCATCCCGGCGGCAGGGTCGCCCCCGCACGACACGAACGAGGAGTTCCATGGACATCGCAGGCTCCGCCGCTCTCGTCACCGGCGCCGCCTCCGGCCTCGGTGCCGCCACCGCCGCCGCGCTCGCCGCCCGGGGCGCCACCGTCTACGGCCTGGACCTGGACAAGGCCGTGGCCGGCGCCGGGGCCCTCCCCGAGGGCGTCCGGCTGCTCGCCGCCGACGTCACCGACGAGGAGCAGGTCCGCGCGGCCCTCGCCGAGATCGACGCCGACGGCGCCGAGCTGCGGCTCGCCGTGAACTGCGCCGGCATCGCGCCCTCCGCCCGGATCCTGGGCCGCAAGGGGCCGCACGACCTCGACCTGTTCCGCGCCGTCGTGAACGTCAACCTGATCGGCACGTTCAACGTGATGCGGCTCGCCGCCGAGGCCATCGCCCGGCACGAGCCCGACGCGCACGGACAGCGCGGCCTCGTCGTCAACACCGCCTCCATCGCCGCCTTCGAGGGCCAGGTCGGCCAGATCGCGTACGCCGCCTCCAAGGCGGGCGTCGCCGGCATGACCGTCACCGCCGCCCGCGACCTCGCGCAGTTCGGCATCCGGGTCGTCACCGTCGCCCCCGGCATCGTCGACACCCCGATGATGGCCGGCTTCACCGAGGACGTCCGGGCCGGTCTCGCCGCGAGCGTCACCTTCCCGCAGCGCCTCGCCCGCCCGGAGGAGTACGCCCGGCTCGTCACGATGATCGCCGAGCACGACTACCTCAACGGCGAGACGATCCGCATGGACGGCGCCCTCCGGATGACCGCGCGCTGAGCCTCCGTACCCTCCATAAAGCACTCGGTGCCGGATCCGTCCGGTACCGAGTGCCGTGCGTCCGCACTCCCAATGCTAGTTTCGACGCATGGGAACAGCGTCGACGAACTCCACGAAGCCCGCGATGCGGGACTCCCTCATCGCCGCGGCCTTCCAGCTCTTCCTGGAGCGGGGCTACGAGCAGACCACCGTCGACGACATCGTGACCCTCGCGGGCGTCGGCCGGCGGTCCTTCTTCCGGTACTTCCCGTCGAAGGAGGACGTGGTCTTCCCGGACCACGACCAGTGCCTCGACGACATGACCCGCTTCCTCGCGGCGAGCGCGGACTCCGACGACCCGGTCGCCCGGGTCTGCGGCGCCGCCCGGCTCGTCATGCGGATGTACGCCGAGAACCCCACCTTCTCCGTGCAGCGCTACCGGCTCACCCGCGAGGTGGCCGGACTCCGCACGTACGAGCTGTCGGTGGTCTGGCGGTACGAGAAGACCCTCGGCGACTACCTGCGCACCCGCTGGGCCGACCGCAGGGACGGCACCCTGCGGGCCAACGTGGTCGCGGCGGCCGTGGTCGCCGCCCACAACCACGCCCTGCGCCACTGGCTGCGCTCGGGCGGCGAGGGCGACCCGCTGGCCGCGGTGGACGAGGCCCTGGAGTTCGTGCGCACCACCTGGGGCGCCGCCCCGGCCGCGGACGCCCCGGCGGAGGAGACGGAGGACGTCGTGGTGGTCATCACCAAGCGGTCCACCCCGATGTGGCGCGTGGTGCGCGAGGTGGAGTCGAGCCTCGGCGGGGACTGAGGGGCGTCCGGGCGGGGCCCGGAGGCGTCCGGGGATCTCGGTATCTCCGATTGAGGGAACTCAGGTCTTTATTTGATGGCACTCAGTGCCATATCTTTGCTCCATGCACGGTCGAGCCGCCGAGTGCGAGGAGAAGGCATCGTGTTCCACACGGGACTGAGGAGCGGGACCGCCGTCCAGGCCGAGGAGTCGGCCCCCGACTCCGAGCTCTACTTCCAGCGCTGCCGCTGGTGCCATACCACCACGTTCCAGCGACTGCTCTGTCCGACCTGCGGGTCGACCGACCTCGCGCCCGAACTCAGCGGGGGCGAGGGCGTGATCTCCGTACGGCGCGGGGTCGCCGCCGCCGACGCCGACCTCTGGCCGGTGCACATGACGGAGGGCTTCGTGGTCCGCTGCCGGGTCGACGGGCCCCCGCACGCGGTGCGTCCCGGAGCCCGGGTCAAGCTCTCCTCGGGCGTCGGCGTCTCCGGCCGCCGGCCGGTCGTCCGGCTCTGCGAAGAGGTCCCGCTCGACGGCTGGATGTGAGCGGGCCCCGGTCCTCCGTCATGAGGGTCCCACGGCATGGGAAAGGGGCGATGGGGTGGCACTCTGTGCCACCCCATCGCCCCTTTCCGCCGCCGGAAGGTCAGCGGGGGCCGATCTCGTCCGTGAGCTGCGGCAGCACCTCGAAGAGGTCACCGACCACGCCGTAGTCCACGAGGTCGAAGATCGGGGCCTCCGGGTCCTTGTTGACCGCGACGATCGTCTTCGACGTCTGCATGCCGGCCCGGTGCTGGATCGCGCCGGAGATGCCCGCCGCGACGTAGAGCTGCGGCGAGACCTGCTTGCCGGTCTGGCCGACCTGGTTGGCGTGCGGGTACCAGCCGGCGTCCACGGCGGCGCGGGAGGCGCCGACGGCCGCGCCGAGCGAGTCGGCCAGCTTCTCGACGACCCCGAAGCCCTCGGCCGCGCCGACGCCGCGGCCGCCGGAGACCACGATCGCGGACTCGGTCAGCTCGGGGCGGCCGGTGGAGACGCGCGGGGTGCGCGAGACGACCTTCGCCGCGTTGCCCGTGAAGGCGACGGAGACGTTCTCGACCGTGCCGGCGGCCGGGGCGGCCTCCGGGGCGGCGGAGTTCGGCTTGACGGTGACGACCGGCACGCCCTTCGAGACCGTCGACCTCACCTGGTACGAGGCGGCGAAGACGGACTGGGTGGCGACCGGGCCGTTCTCGCCGGCCTCCAGCTCCACGGCGTCGGTGATCAGACCGGAGCCGAGGCGGAGCGCGACGCGGGCCGCGATCTCCTTGCCCTCGCCGGAGGAGGTCACCAGGACGGCGGCCGCCCCCTTCTCCTGCGCGAGCTGGGCGAGCGCGTCGACCTTCGGGACGACGAGCTGCTCGGCGAACTCGGCGCCGTCCGCGACGTACACGGTGGCCGCGCCGTACTCGCCGGCGGTCGCCGCGATCGACGCGGCGGCCTCGCCGGCGCCGAGGACGACGGCCGAGGGCTCGCCGATGCGACGGGCGATCGTGAGCAGTTCGAGGGCCGGCTTGCGGACCGCACCGTCGGCGTGGTCCACGAGAACCAGGATCTCAGCCATGATTCGTTGCTCCTGTGTGGGTGTCTGGCCGGTGGCGGGTCAGATGAACTTCTGGGCGGCGAGGAAGGCGGCGAGCTGCTTGCCGCCGTCGCCCTCGTCCGTGACGATCGTGCCCTGGGTACGGGCCGGACGCGGGGTCGCGGAGTCGACCAGGGTCCAGGCCCCGCCGAGGCCGACCTCGTCGGCGTCGACGTCCAGGTCGTCCAGGTCCAGCTCCTGGACCGGCTTCTTCTTGGCGGCCATGATCCCCTTGAAGGAGGGGTAACGGGCCTCGCCGGACTGGTCGGTGACCGACACGACGGCCGGCAGCGGGGCCTCCAGGAGCTCGGTGGCGGCGTCGCCGTCCCGGCGTCCCTTCACGGTGCCGTCCTCGACGGAGACCTCGGAGAGCAGGGTGACCTGCGGCAGGCCCAGGCGCTCGGCGAGCAGCGCGGGCAGCACGCCCATGGCGCCGTCGGTCGAGGCCATGCCGCAGACGACCAGGTCGAAGCCGGTCTTCTCCAGGGCCTTGGCGAGGATCGCGGAGGTGGCGAACACGTCCGAGCCGTGGATGTCCTCGTCGTTGACGTGGACGGCCTTGTCGGCGCCCATCGACAGCGCCTTGCGCAGCGCGTCCTTGGCGTCGTCCGGGCCCACGGTGACGACGGTGACCTCGGCCCCGTCGGCCTCCTCGGCGATCTGCAGGGCCTGCTCGACGGCGTACTCGTCCAGCTCCGAGAGCAGGCCGTCGACGGCCTCGCGGTCGGTCGTCAGGTCGTCGGCGAAACCGCGGTCGCCGGTCGCGTCGGGGACGTACTTCACACAGACAGCGATCTTGAGGGTCACGGCCTGTCTCCTTTCAACAGCTCAACGGTCGTGTGGTTACGGGAGGTTGCGGGCCATGACGATGCGCTGGATCTGGTTGGTGCCTTCGTAGATCTGGGTGATCTTGGCGTCGCGCATCATGCGCTCGACGGGGTAGTCGCGGGTGTAGCCGTAGCCGCCCAGGAGCTGGACGGCGTCGGTGGTGACCTCCATGGCGACGTCGGAGGCGAAGCACTTGGCGGCGGCGCCGAAGAAGGTCAGGTCGCCGTCGACGCGCTCGCTCTTGGCGGCGGCGGCGTAGGTGAGCTGGCGGGCGGCCTCGAGCTTCATGGCCATGTCGGCGAGCATGAACTGCACGCCCTGGAAGTCGGCGATCGGCTTGCCGAACTGCTTGCGCTCGGTGACGTAGCCCTTGGCGTAGTCCAGGGCGCCCTGGGCGATGCCGAGGGCCTGGGCGGCGATCGTGATGCGGGTGTGGTCCAGGGTCTTCATCGCGGTGGCGAACCCGGTGCCCTCCGCGCCGATCATCCGGTCCGCGGGGATGCGGACGTTGTCGAGGTAGACCTCGCGGGTGGGCGAGCCCTTGATGCCCAGCTTCTTCTCCGGCGCCCCGAA
>NZ_JBIAEA010000014.1:0-112737 GCF_042868165.1 Streptomyces sp. NPDC007872 | reverse complement strand
GCCCGGTTACATTCCGAACCCGGAAGCTAAGCCTTTCAGCGCCGATGGTACTGCAGGGGGGACCCTGTGGGAGAGTAGGACACCGCCGAACAATTTTTAGCCTCAACCCCCGGACCTCGTCCGGGGGTTGAGGCATTTTTGCGTTCCGGGCACGTTCCGGACGCGTCCTAGGCTTGTGCCATGCGATACGACTTGGTCATCTTCGACAACGACGGTGTGCTGGTGGACAGCGAGCCGATCTCCAACACCCTGTTGGCCGGCTACCTGACGGAGCTCGGGCACCCCACCTCGTACGAGGACTCGTTGCGGGACTACATGGGGTCCGCCATGCACCGCGTCCACGACCTGGTCGAGGAGCGGACCGGGCAGCGGCTGCCCGTGGACTTCGACGACGTCTTCCACGCGCGCGTCTTCGCCGCGTTCCAGGCCGAGTTGGAGCCCGTGCCCGGGGCCGAGGACGTGCTGAAGCGGCTCGTCGACGCCGGGATCCCTTACTGCGTGGCCTCCTCGGGGAGTCACGAGCGGATCAGGGTCGGGCACCGGAAGACCGGGCTCGACGCCTGGTTCCGGGACGAGAACGTCTTCAGCTCCGAGGACGTCGGCCGGGGCAAGCCGGCGCCCGACCTGTTCCTGCACGCCGCCGCGCGGATGGGCGTCGAGCCCGCGCGGTGCGTCGTGGTCGAGGACAGCCGGCTCGGCGTGCAGGCCGCCCTGGCCGCCGGGATGGACGTGTACGGGTTCACCGCGATGACCCCCGAGGAGAAGCTCGCCGGGGCCCGGGGGTTCTTCCGGAGGATGGACGAGCTGCCCGCGGTTTTGGGTCTGTGATCCATCTACCCAGGGGTAGTTTCCGGCCGTACGCTGTGCCGCCATGACGGATGCGCGGTTGCGGCGTGGGCGGGGATCCCTGGCGGTCGGTTTCTTCGTGCAGGGGGTCACCTTCGCCCTGCTCGTGACCCGGATACCGGCGATCCAGGACCGGTACGGGATATCCGACGCGCTGCTTCCCGCCTTCCTGGCCGCCGTGCCGGTCCTCGCCGGGGTGGCGAGCGTGACGACCGAGAAGGTCGTCGCCCGGGTCGGGCCGGCCGTCGTCCTGCGGTGGGCGCAGCCCTTCGTGCTCCTCGCCCTGCTCGCCGTGGGGGCCGGTACGGAGCTGTGGGAGGCCGCCGTCGCCCTCGGGCTCTTCGGGATCGCCGTGGGCGCCCTGGACGCCTCGATGAACATGCTGGGCGTGAGCCTCCAGCGGGTCTACGGCCGCAGCATCATGCTCGGCTTCCACGCCTCGTACAGCCTCGGCGGGATCGTCGGGGCCTCGCTCGCCTGGGTGGGGGCGCACTGGCACCTGTCGCTGTTCACGTCCTACCTGCCGGTCGTGGCCGTCCTGGTGCCCCTCGCGCTCGTCGGCAGCCGCTGGTACGTGGCCGGCGGCGACGCGCCCGGTGCGGAGGAGGGCGGGGAGAAGGGGAGCGGCGGGATCGCGTTCAAGCTGCTGCTGCCGCTCTGCCTCGTCATGACCTTCGCGTACATCGGGGACTCCACGGTCGCCAACTGGAGCGCCAAGTACCTCCAGGACGTGCTGCACAGCTCCGAGGAGCTGGCGACCGTGCCGTACAACGCGTACATGGTGACGACGCTCCTCGGGCGGGCCGTCGGGGACTTCGGGGTGCGCAGGCTCGGGGCCGCGGCGGTCGTGCGCGGCGGGGCGGTGCTCGCGGCGCTCGGGTTCGGGCTCGTCGCGGTGGCACCGGGCGCCTGGGCGGGGATCGCCGCGTTCACGCTCCTCGGCCTCGGGCTCAGCGTGCTCGTGCCGCAGACCTTCGCCGCCGCCGGGCGGCTCTTCCCCGGCGACAGCGACGCGGCCGTGGCCCGGCTCAACGTCTTCAACTACGTCGGGTTCCTGGTCGGGTCGCCGCTCGTGGGGGCGCTCGGGGACGCGTGGAGCTACCGGGGCGCGATGCTGGTGCCGATGGTGCTCGTCCTGGTGACGGTGGTGTACGCCACGTCGTTCGGCTCGCGGGCGGCCCGATACGGTGGCGGGCATGAGCGGCCGCGCACTGTTGATGTGGGATGAAGCTGTCACGCAGTACGACTTCGGGTCCGAGCATCCGATGGACCCGGTACGGCTCGCGCTGACGATGTCGCTGGTGCGGGCCTACGGGCTCGACCGGGCGGTCGACGTGGTCGCGGCGAAGCCGGCCGGGGACTCGACGCTGCGGCTCGTGCACCGCGAGGACTACGTGGCGGCCGTGCGGGCGGCCTCGGCCGATCCGCGCCGCGCCGACCAGGCGTACGGGCTCGGCACGGTCGACGATCCGGCGTTCGCCGGGATGCACGAGGTGTCGGCGCTGATCGCCGGGCAGTCGGTGGGCGCGGCGGAGGCGGTCTGGCGCGGGGAGGCCGCGCACGCGGTCAACTTCTCCGGCGGGCTGCACCACGCGATGCCCGGGGCGGCGGCCGGCTTCTGCGTCTACAACGACGCCTCGCTCGCCATCGCCCGGCTGCTCGAACTGGGCGCGGAGCGGGTGGCGTACGTGGACGTGGACGTGCACCACGGGGACGGGGTGCAGGCGGCGTTCTGGGAGGACCCGCGGGTCCTGACGGTCTCGCTGCACGAGCACCCCAGGACCCTGTTCCCGCAGACCGGCTGGCCGGAGGAGACCGGTGCGCCGGGGCCCGGCGAGGGCGGGGCCGTGAACGTGGCGCTTCCGGCCGGGACCGGGGACGCCGGGTGGCTGCGGGCCTTCCACGCGGTCGTGCCGGAGCTGATCGCGGACTTCCGGCCGCAGGTCCTGGTGACCCAGCACGGCGCGGACACCCACTTCGAGGACCCGCTCGCCCACCTGGCGGTCTCCCTCGACGCGCAGCGGGCGGTCCAGGAGGCCTGTCACGAGCTGGCGCACGAGCACGCCGGCGGCAAGTGGCTGGCGCTCGGCGGCGGCGGGTACGCGGTGGTGGACGTCGTACCCCGGTCGTGGACGCACCTGGTGGGGATCGCGGCGCACGCGCCCGTCGAACCGGCCTCGGTGATCCCGTCGTCCTGGCGGGACGAGGTGTACGCGCGGACGCGGCAGTCGGGGCCGGCGCGGATGACGGACGGGCGGTGGCCGGTGGACTTCCGGGACTGGGCCGAGGGGTACGACCCGGCGGACCGGCTCGACCAGGCGGTGCTCGCGACCCGTAGGGCCGCCTTTCCGCTGCGGGGGCTGCTGGCCTAGGCCCCACCCGTCTGGAGAACGCCCTACCGGAAGTTACGCCGACGGTGGGGCGTCCTGGAGGTTCCCGTCCCCGGGCGGCCGCGTTCCGGCAGCATCGGGAGGGTGTTGAGTACCGGGGCGCTGCGGGCGCATCTGTTGGCGGCGGGGTTGGCGGGCACGGTGGCGACGCCGCGGGAGGAGAACCTGCGGAGCTACCGCCTCTTCGCCGCGCGCGATCCCCGGGTGCTGCTCGGGCTCGACCCCGTACGGGGCTGGGACGAGGCCGAACTGCTGCGGCTCATGGCCGAGAAGTGCGGGGTGTCGGGGGACCCGGGGCACCGGTCGGGGCCGGACGTCATCGATCCGGAGCGCACGCTGCGGGGCCTCGACGCCTTCGCGGAGCGGCTCGGCGCGGCGGCGGCGCGGCGGGTTCCGGTGCTCCTGGGCACGGGCCATCCGCACCGGCTGCTCGGTTTCTACGCCGTACTCGCAGACGCCTTGTCGGCGGCGGGATGTCTTGTCCTCACCCCGGCGCAGGGGAGACGTGTCGACATAACGACCCGGTTCGGCGTACGCACGCTCCTCCTCGACCACGCGCGGGGGGTGGTGTTCGTACGGGAACCCGGACCGCCCGGGGACGGGCGCGCACCGGGGGCGCACTCCCATTCGCCGCTACCGGTCAGGGCCGCCCTGGAGAGCGCGGCCGACTCCGGCGGGCCGCTCCCGGAGCTGGTGGTCGGGGACCACGGATGGGTCTGCGGGGCAGGTCAGCTCGGTATCGAGGCCATCGGGCTCGCCGACACGGACGATCCCGCGCTGTTCGTCGGGGAGGCGGAGGGGCAGGTGTCGGCGGTGGTTCCGCTTGACGACGGCGTGCGCTCCGCCTCGTACCTCCCGCTGACGCGCTATGTACTCAATCGAGCCCGTCTGTCACGGTAAACGGCCGGTCGCAGCTCCTCTTCCCCACTCGTACCACCCGCCCCTACTCTGGATCGTGAGCGCTCGGCGACGAAGAGTCACCGGAGGGGAAGCCGGTGGGCGTCGCGGCGGAAGGTACAGGTGGGTCATGGCTGCTGGCGATCGACCTCTCAACGAGGTCAAGTTTCTGACCGTGGCGGAAGTCGCCTCGGTGATGCGCGTCTCGAAGATGACCGTGTACCGCTTGGTGCACAGCGGTCATCTGCCGGCGATCCGGGTGGGCAGGTCCTTCCGGGTGCCCGAACAGGCGGTGCACGAGTACCTCCGGGAGTCCTTCGTGGGGGTGGGGACCGCGTAGCGAGCGCGCGGCGCGTCGCCGGGAAAGTCCGGGAGGACCCCGGGCGGCCCCCGGGAGAGCCGGATATCGCCCTCGGATTACGACCGGGGTGCTCGGGACGGTAGGCTAGGCCGACGTAGGTCGTGTGGGCCCAGACGCCCCGCACCGATTTCCGCCGAGGCGGGAATGTTCCGAGAAGTGAGCGAGGGTAGTCGTGGGCTCTGTTATCAAGAAGCGGCGCAAGCGGATGGCGAAGAAGAAGCACCGCAAGCTGCTCAAGCGCACGCGCGTTCAGCGTCGCAACAAGAAGTAAGGCGACCGCTGCACCGCAGCATTCAGTGCGTCGGGCGTGGCCCTTCACCGTTCGCGGTGGAGGGCCACGTCTTTTATTGCGCGGAAATCTGGAAGCGCTACGGTGGCGACCTACGGAACCGGCGGAACCGGCGGAAGCGTTCCGCGGAAGACGGACGGAAGACGGACGGAAGGCGCTGATCTTGGGCAAGGTCGTGCTCGTCACCGGTGCCGCCCGGCACCTCGGCGGCCGCTTCGTGCGGCGGATCCAGCGGGACCCCGAGGTGGAGCGGGTGATCGCGGTGGACGCGGTCGACCCGGCGCACCAGCTCGGCGCCGCCGACTTCGTACGGGTGGACATCCGCCGCCCCGAGATCGCGAAGGTCCTCGTCGAGCACGACGTCGACACGGTGGTCCACCTGGACGTCACCGGGACGGCCCTCGGCGGGGGCGGCCGGACGTCGGTCAAGGAGACCAACGTCATCGGCACCATGCAGGTGCTCGGCGCGTGCCAGAAGTCGCCGCGGATCGCGCGGCTCGTCGTCAAGTCCAGTACGAGCGTGTACGGCTCCGCGCCGCGCGACCCGGCCGTCTTCACCGAGACGACGCCCGCGAAGGCGCTGCCGAGCGGGGGCTTCGCGAAGGACGCCGTCGAGGTTGAGGGGTACGTACGGGGCTTCGCCCGGCGCCGCCCGGACGTGGCGGTGTGCGTACTGCGGTTCGCGAACATCCTGGGGCCCCGGATCGACTCCCCGCTGACCGAGTACCTGGCGCTGCCGGTCCTGCCGACCGTCCTCGGCTACGACCCGCGGCTCCAGTTCGTCCACGAGGACGACGTGATCGACGTGCTGCGCCTGGCGGCGCACGAGCCGCGCCGGGCCACCCAGAACAGCGGCACCTTCAACGTGGCGGGGGACGGGGTGCTGCTCCTCTCCCAGTGCGCGCGGCGGCTCGGCCGGCCGACGGTGCCGGTGCTGCTCCCGGCGGTCACCTGGGTGGGGACGGCGCTGCGCACGGTCGGGATCACCGACTTCGCGCCCGAGCAGATCCGGCTGCTCACCCACGGCAGGGTCGTCTCGACGGTCCACACGCGCGAGGTCTTCGGCTTCTCGCCCCGGCACACGACGGCGGAGGCCTTCGCGGCCTTCGCGCGCGGCCGGGGGCGGGGGCTGCTGCCGCCCGAGACGCTGGCCGGGGCGGTGGACCGGCTCGCCGGGCGCCTGGCCCCCGCTTCTCCTCCCGGAGTTCCCACAGTTCACGACGGCGCCTGAGGAGGCCCGACTGCGATGGCGGACGCCAAGGTCATTCCCTTCGACGACGACCGTTCACGGGCCCGTCGCCGCCCCTCCCGGACCGACGGCGAGGCGGCGGCCGTACGGGCCCTGCCTGGGCCGCAGGAGCCGGAACTCCCCGCCGCCCGGACGGCGGAGGAGGAGCCGGTGACCCCCGCCGCCCCGGAGCGGCCGGCCGCCGGAGGCGGTTGGGAGCGGCGGCTCGCGGGCGGGCTCGCGTTCCTGCGGCGGCGGATCACCGGCGAGTACGAGGTCGACGAGTTCGGCTACGACGAGGAGCTCACCGACCAGGTCCTGATGTCGCTGCTGCGCCCGCTGTACGAGAAGTACTTCCGGGTGGAGGTGAAGGGCGTCGAGAACATCCCCGACAAGGGCGGGGCGCTGATCGTCGCCAACCACTCGGGGACGCTGCCGCTGGACGGCCTGATGATGCAGGTCGCCGTTCACGACCGCCATCCGGCGGGGCGGCACCTGCGGCTGCTCGCCGCGGACCTGGTCTTCGTGCTGCCGGTCGTCAACGAGCTGGCGCGGAAGGCGGGGCACACCCTGGCGTGCGCGGAGGACGCGGAGCGGCTGCTGCGCGCCGGCGAGATCGTCGGGGTGATGCCGGAGGGCTTCAAGGGGATCGGGAAGCCCTTCGGGGAGCGGTACAAGCTCCAGCGGTTCGGGCGGGGCGGGTTCGTCTCGACGGCGCTGCGGGCCGGGGTGCCGATCGTGCCCTGCTCGATCGTGGGCGCGGAGGAGATATACCCCATGGTCGGGAACGCGAAGACGCTGGCGCGGATCCTGGGCCTGCCGTACTTCCCGCTGACCCCGACCTTCCCGTGGCTGGGCCCGCTGGGGGCGCTGCCGCTGCCGACGAAGTGGACGATCCAGTTCGGGGAGCCGATCCCGACGGACTCGTACGCGCCGGAGGCGGCGGAGGACCCGATGCTGATGTTCAACCTGACGGACCAGGTACGGGAGCAGATCCAGCACACGCTGTACAAGTTGTTGGTGCAGCGGAGGTCGGTGTTCTTCTGACGCGACGAGGATGTCGGAGAGGTCGGTGTTCTTCTGAGACCTTCCGACCGGAGCAGGGCATGAAGAAGGGGCGCCCCCCGTCCGTGGGGGCGCCCCTCCTCCTTGCTAGCGAGCGTCCTCGCTGTCGATGCCGAGGCCCGGAAGCAGGCCCGGCAGGATGGGCGGGATGGTGACGTCGGGGACGTCCGGGACGGGCTGGTCCGCCTCCGGCGGGGACGTGGGCGTCCCGGACGGGGAGGGCTTGAGCAGTCCGCCGCTGCCGCCGCCGATGAGGCCGTCGTCCTTCGGCGGGGCGGTGGTGGTGCCGTCCGTCGTCGGGCCGGTGCCCGTGCCGGGGGTCGACGGGCGGGGCGCGGTGGACGTACCGCCCGAGGAGGGCGTCTCCCGGCCGGTCGGCGGGCGCTGGGTGGCCGTCTCCCCGGTCTCCCGCGAGGTGCTGGGCGTGCTGCGCGGCCCCTCGGTGCCGACCGTGCCCTTCTCGGGGACGCGGGGGAGCACCGACTGGAGCGGCTCGACCTCTTCGTCTATGGCGTCGAAGACGTCCGTGACCTCGTTGCCGACGTCCGTGAGCTGGACGGGGAGCCGGTCGCGGAGGCCGTCCCAGGTGTCCCGGTGGGCCTGGGCGAAGGAGTTGAGCCGGGCCATCGGGCCGAGGGCGCCGTCCCGCTCGTACGCCTGGCGGAGCAGCCGGTGGCCCTCGGTGGCGTCGTGCTTCATCCCGCCCAGGACCCGGCGGATCTCGGCGAGCGACTCGTGGTCGAGGTCGCCCGCGCGGCCGCGCTCCATGAGGCGGCGGGCCTCGCTGAGGCGGGTGGAGGCCTGGTCGAGGTAGATGCCGCCGCGGTCCGCGTCGTCGTCCGCCATGCCCAGCTTGATGTCCTCCATCCCGCGCTTCAGCCCGTAGAGCGAGTCACCGGGAAGGGCGTCGGAGCTGGCGGCGGCCACTCCGCCGAAGGCTCCCGCGGCCACGCCGACCGTGAGGCCGCCGGCGGCGAGGCCCTTGGTCCAGCGGGACCGGGGGCGCAGCTTCCGGAGCGGGGAGGCCCGGTGGGCCCCCTTGCCGGTGGACGTCCGCTGCTCCGGGACGGTGGGGCCCGCGGCGGCGGTCCCCTCCATGAGCATCGCTTCCATGGCGGCGATCATCCGGGCCCGATGCACCACTTTGACCTCGGGGTCGAGCTGCGGCTTGGGCAGCTCGCCGAGTCCGTTCGCCAAGGCCAGGAGCCGTCCCTGCTCCGCAGGTTCGGCCGGTTCGACCGGGGTCTCGGGCTGCTCGGCCGCAGCGCCCTCGGACGCCCGGTCCTCCAGGGCCTGGGCGAAGGCGTTCGCCCGCCGGTGCGCCGATACGTTCGCGATCACTGGCGGCACCTCCTCTCGTCATGACGGTCGACTCCCCGGGGTGTCCGGAGGGTTGCACACCTTGAGCGCATCCACACGAAAGAGTGAGTGGCTGCGGGCACGGCGTGACCACAGGGAGCCTGCATCCCGCACAACGAGCGGCGCGGCACTTGGGTTACGCGCGAGAGATGATCGGACCAGTGCGTCATCGAGGCGTCACCGACTGTGAGTTGGACGGGGGTCGTGGGACATGTGGGGGACGGGGGCGGTGCCGGGCGCGTGGGGGCGCCGGACGGCGCCCGGTCGGCGGGTCGGTCGGGGATCGGCGCCCGGTCAGCGGGCGTCGTCGGGGAGGAGGCGGGCCAGGGTGCGGACCGCCCGGTACTGGAGCGTCTTGATCGCCCCCTCGTTCTTCCCCATGACGCGGGCGGTCTCGGCGACCGAGAGGCCCTGGAGGAAGCGCAGGGTCACGCACTCCTGCTGCTGGGGGTTGAGACGGCGGACCGCGTCGAGGAGGGCGGCATTGGAGAGGGACTCCAGGACGGAGTCCTCGGGGCTGCGTTCCACCTCGTTGGCGTCGAGCATCTCGCCGGTGGTGACCTCAAGGCGGAAGCGGCTGGACTTGAAGTGGTCCGCGACCAGGTTCCGGGCGATGGTGACGAGCCAGGCGCCGAAGTCGCGGCCCTGCCAGGTGAAGGTGGAGATCCGGCGCAGGGCGCGCAGGAAGGTCTCGCTGGTGAGGTCCTCCGCCGTCGCCTTCCCGCCGACGCGGTAGTAGATGTAGCGGTAGACCGTGTCGCTGTACTGGTCGTACAGGCGGCCGAAGGCCTCGGCCTCGCCCGCCTGGGCGCGCTCGACGAGGTCCATCATGCGGGCGCTGTCGCTGTCCGCGGCGGGACGGCGGGAGGCGGTCGGGGCTCCGGAGCGGGCGCCCCGTCTGCCCACGGCGGCGCCGCCGTCGGCCAGGGCGTAGCAAGGTCCGACGGGTGCCGGTGCGGCGAAGGCGAAGGCGGGGACAGGGCCGGCGTACGCGGTGGGGACGAAGCCGCGCAAGTGGTCGAGGACCGTTGCGCGCAGCGTAGCCAGGCCCGAGGCGTCAACCCCGACGTGTGGGTACACGGGACTCCCAGAGGCAGAGCTTCCATCACGTGCAGTGCGGGACCGTTCACCCGTCGTAGCGACGTGAGGGGTCCTTTGTGCGTCTGAGGAGAATAACGCTTCGTACAGGCAGCGCTACACCCAGTTGCAGAAATCGCCGGTTCCGTCGTATCTGTTACTGCTTGCAGTCGAATCAAGGTCCAGTTGGTGACTGGTTGTTGATCGGTCTGCTTTCGAATGTGATCACGTGCACGCTCTGTTGTGCTCAAGTGAGAGATGCGCGAGTGATCGGGGCCGCTGCGGGGTAAGGGCCCGGGAATGCCCGGGAGTCGACCTGTGCGGTGCTGTTCGACCACGGACGGGTGAGGGCGCCTGGTCCGGGGTTGTCGCAGATGATCGCAGCCGAAACGTATCGGCAGGCAGGTAGGAAGGCAGGCGGGCAGACGGGCGGGGCGGTCGGGGCCCGGGCGTCAGTGGCGGCGGCGGTGCAGGGCGACCGCGGCGGCCGTGCCGCCGGCCAGCGCGCCCAGGCCCGCGGCGGCGGGGATGCCGACCTTGGCGGCCTTGCGCCCGGTCCGGTAGTCGCGCAGCCGCCACTCCCGTTCCTTCGCGTGCCTCCGGAGCTTGGTGTCCGGGTTGATCGCGTACGGGTGCCCGACGAGCGAGAGCATCGGGATGTCGTTGTGCGAGTCGCTGTACGCGGCGCAGCGGCCCAGGTCGAGCCCCTCGGCGGCGGCGAGCGCCCGTACCGCCTCGGCCTTGGCCGGGCCGTGCAGGGGCTCGCCGACCAGCCTGCCGGTGTAGACGCCGTCGACGGACTCGGCGACCGTGCCGAGCGCGCCGGTCAGGCCGAGCCGGCGGGCGATGATCGTGGCCGTCTCGACCGGGGCGGCCGTGACGAGCCACACCTTCTGGCCCGCGTCCAGGTGCGCCTGGGCCAGGCCCCGGGTCCCGGGCCAGATGCGGTCGGCCATGTACTCGTCGTAGATCTCCTCGCCGATGCTCATCAGCTCGGAGACGCGGTGGCCCTTGACGATGGACAGGGCACTCTCGCGGGCGTCCTGCATGTGCTCGGGGTCCTCGACGCCGGCGAGCCGGAACCAGGCCTGCTGCCAGGCGAAGCGGGCGAGTTCGCGGCGCTGGAAGAACTTCCGCTTGTACAGGCCGCGGCCGAAATGGAAGATCGCGGCGCCCTGCATCACGGTGTTGTCGAGGTCGAAGAAGGCGGCCGCCCGCACGTCGCCGACGACCGGGAACTCGGGCTCGGCGGGCGGTTCGGCGGCGGCCTCCTCGCGCTCCCGTTCCAACTGGAGCGAGGTCTTGCGCGCTGCCTCGGCAGCGGCCTCGCCTGCGAGGACGCTGCGCGCGGTGGCGGAGCGCCTACGAGGGGTGAGCCATCCCAGAGCGGCCATGCCGTGAGCATAGCCAGTCTGTTCGGTACTTCCCGACTTGTGACGATGCCGCGGCGTGAACAGTGGGGTGCCCCCCTGTTAATCGGGTCACGTCCCCGGGTCACGTCCCGAGTGCGTCCGGAACCCGTTCCGGCGGGGCGGCCGCGGTGCGCCGGGGGGACAGAATGGGCGTCATGTTCGGACGGAAGAAGAAGGCGGACGCCGGGGCGCGGACCGTGACCCTCATCGGCAGGCCGGGGTGTCATCTCTGCGACGACGCAAGGACGGTGGTCGAGGCCGTGTGCGCGGAGACCGGGGCGTCCTGGGAGGAGAAGGACATCACCCGCGACGAGGAGCTGTACCGGGCGTACTGGGAGCAGATCCCGGTCGTCCTGGTCGACGGGGAGCAGCACACCTTCTGGCGCGTGGACGCCGATCGGCTCCGGCGCGAACTGGGTGCGTGACCGAAACCCGGTTACCATCATGGACGTTTTGTTGGGTTTCGGGGGCGGCGTCGTGAGGAGAGTGTGCGGCTTTGCCCCCTTCGGGTTCTCAACGCGCCGATCTTCTCCGCGGTTCCACGGCGACGGGAACCGGCCGCGTGACCCCGGTCACTTTGGCCGGACAAAACGGACACCATCTTTGTGCACGCGTTCACAAAGACATAGCCTGCATTCGACGGGGCGGTCTTGGGACATGTGGCCGCCTGCAGCCCCGCTCATCCCGCAGGAGCACCGTGGCAACTGGCCGAACTCACCGACCGGCGACCCGTAGCCGAGGAATTCCCGAGGCCACCGTCGCCCGGCTTCCGCTGTACCTGCGCGCGCTGACCGCGCTCTCGGAGCGTTCCGTACCCACGGTCTCCTCCGAGGAGCTCGCGGCCGCGGCGGGGGTCAACTCCGCGAAGCTGCGCAAGGACTTCAGCTACCTCGGCTCCTACGGCACCCGCGGGGTCGGCTACGACGTCGAGTACCTCGTCTACCAGATCTCCCGCGAGCTGGGCCTCACCCAGGACTGGCCCGTCGTCATCGTCGGCATCGGCAACCTCGGCGCCGCCCTCGCCGGTTACGGCGGCTTCGCCTCCCGGGGCTTCCGCGTCGCCGCGCTCATCGACGCCGACCCCGCCATGACCGGCCGGCCCGTCGCCGGCATCCCCGTCCAGCACAGCGACGACCTGGAGCGGATCGTCGAGGACGACGGCGTCTCCATCGGCGTCATCGCCACCCCGGCCGGCGTCGCCCAGCAGGTCTGCGACCGCCTCGTGGCCGCCGGCGTCACCTCCATCCTGAACTTCGCCCCCACCGTCCTCTCCGTCCCCGACGGCGTCGACGTGCGCAAGGTCGACCTCTCCATCGAGCTCCAGATCCTCGCCTTCCACGAGCAGCGCAAGGCCGGCGAGGACGCCGGGGCCGACGACGGCGCGGAGCACACCCCTGCCGTCGTGCCGCCCGCCCCCCGGGGCACCACGGGCACCGGCAGCCGCAAGGGACCCGACGGGGACGTCCCCGCCGTGATGCCGGCATGAGCCTCCTCGTCGTCGGACTCAGCCACCGCAGCGCCCCCGTCTCCATCCTGGAGCGGGCCTCCCTGTCGGCGGACACCCGCACCAAGCTCCTCCAGGACACGCTCGCCGCCGAACCGGCCACCGAGGGCGCCGTCCTGGCCACCTGCAACCGCATCGAGCTCTACGCCGACGTCGACAAGTTCCACGCCGGCGTCGCCGAGCTGTCCACGCTCCTCGCCCAGCACAGCGGCGTCGGCCTGGACGAGCTCACCCCCTACCTCTACGTGCACTACGAGGACCGGGCCGTCCACCACCTCTTCTCGGTGGCCTGCGGCCTGGACTCCATGGTCGTCGGCGAGGGCCAGATCCTCGGCCAGATCAAGGACGCCCTCGCCCTCGGCCAGGACCTGCACACCGCCGGACGCCTCCTCAACGACCTCTTCCAGCAGGCCCTCAGGGTCGGCAAGCGCGCCCACAGCGAGACCGGCATCGACCGGGCCGGACAGTCGCTCGTCACCTTCGGGCTGGAGCAGCTCGCCAACGGAGAGGACGTCGAGACCTGGGCCAAGGGCAAGAAGGCCCTCGTCATCGGCGCCGGCTCCATGTCCTCCCTGGCCGCCGCCACCCTCGCCCGCTCCGGCGTCGCCGAGATCGTCATCGCCAACCGCACCCTCGCCCGCGCCGAACGGCTCGCGCAGATCCTCACCGAGCCCGGCGGAACGGGAGTCTCCGCACACGCGGCCGAGATGGTTGCCGTCGGCGACGAACTGGGCCGGGCCGACATCGTCGTCTCCTGCACCGGCGCCACCGGACTCGTCCTCACCGGCGACGACGTGGCCGCCGCCGTACGGGACCGCGAGGCCCCCCTCGCCCTCCTCGACCTCGCCATGCCCCGCGACATCGACGCCGCCGCCCACCGCGTCCCCGGCGTCCGGCTCGTCGACATCGAGTCGCTCGCCGAGGCCTCCGCCGACGCGCCCATGGCCACCGACGTCGACCGGGTCCGGTCCATCGTCTCCGACGAGGTCGCCGCCTTCGGCGCCGCCCAGCGCGCCGCCCACATCACCCCCACCGTCGTCGCCCTGCGCGCCATGGCCGCCGACGTGGTCACCAGCGAGGTCGCGCGCCTCGAAGGCCGCCTCCCCGGCCTCGACGAGAAGCAGCGCGCCGAGATCACCCAGACCGTGCGCCGCGTGGTCGACAAGCTCCTGCACGCGCCGACCGTGCGGGTCAAGCAGCTCGCCAGCGAGCCCGGCGGCGCCGGGTACGCCGACGCGCTGCGGACACTCTTCGACCTCGACCCGGAGACGGTCGCCGCCGTCAGCCGGGCCGACCTGAATGACGCCGACGTCAAGAACCGAGGGCGAGTATGACCGAGAGGGCACTGAGGCTCGGGACCAGGCGCAGCAAGCTCGCCATGGCCCAGTCCGGGCACGTGGCCGACGCCGTACGGCAGGTGACCGGCCGGCCCGTCGAGCTCGTGGAGATCACGACGTACGGGGACACCTCCCGCGAGCACCTCGCGCAGATCGGCGGCACCGGCGTCTTCGTCGCCGCCCTGCGCGACGCGCTGCTCGCCGGCGAGGTGGACTTCGCCGTCCACTCGCTGAAGGACCTGCCGACCACCCCGCACCCCGACCTGGTCGTGGCCGCGATCCCCCGCCGCGAGGACCCCCGCGACGTCCTGATCGCCCCCGCCGGCACCACGCTGGACCGGCTGCCCGCGGGCGCCCGGGTCGGCACCGGCTCGCCGCGGCGCATGGCCCAGCTCCACGCCTACGCGCGCGACCACGGCCTGGAGATCACCTGCGTCCCGATCCGGGGCAACGTCGACACCCGCGTCGGCTACGTCCGCAGCGGTGAACTGGACGCGGTCGTCCTCGCCGCGGCCGGACTCAACCGCATCGGCGGCACCGAGGAGCTCACCCGCTCCCTCACCCTCGACCACCTCCCGGTCGACACCGTGCTGCCAGCCCCCGGCCAGGGGGCCCTCGCCGTCGAGTGTCCGGCGTCCGACGCCGGACTCGTCGCCGCTCTCGCCGCTCTCGACGACCCGTACACGCGGGCCGCCGTGACCGCCGAGCGCTCCCTGCTCGCCGCCCTGGAGGCCGGCTGCTCCGCACCCGTGGGTGCGCTCGCCGACCTGCTGGCCGACGACCCCGGTCACGGGCAGGCTGTCACCGAAATGCGCCTGCGCGGCGTCGTCGGCACCACCGACGGCTCGACGCTGGTGCAGCTGTCCACCACCGGACCCGTACCCACCTCGCACGACGAGGCCATGGCGCTCGGACGCGTACTCGCGGACGAGATGCTCGCCAAGGGTGCGGCCGGTCTTATGGGGGAGCGAGCACTTTGAACCCCACCAGCCCGACCACCAGCCCCCTGTCCCCGGCCCTCGCGGGCCACGGACACGTCACCTTCCTCGGAGCGGGACCCGGTGATCCCGGGCTCCTGACCCTCCGGGCCGTCGAGGCCCTCGCGGGTGCGGACGTCCTGATCGCCGAGCCCGAGGTCCTCGACGTCGTCCGCGGCCATGCGCGCGCGGGGGTGAGCACGCCGGAACTGACGGTTGTCGACGAGGCGTCAACAGCCGCCGGGATCCCCGTGTTGAGGGACGCGGCCAATCTTGTCATGGAGGCCGCGAGGGGCGGCAGGCGGGTCGTCCGTGCGGTGACCGGCGACCCCGGCCTCGACGGCAACGCGGGCGCCGAGATGCTCGCCTGCGCCGCCGAGGGCATCCCCTTCGAGGTCGTCCCCGGCGTCGCCACCGCCGTCGGCGTCCCCGCCTACGCCGGCGTGCCGCTGCGCGACGCGCAGGGTACCGACGTGCGCTTCGTCGACGCCCGGACCGCCGACGAGCGGTGCTGGACCGAGGTCGGCGCCTCCGACGGCACCGTCGTCGTCTCCACCACCCTCGACGCGGTGGCCGCGGCCGCCGGCGAACTGGTCGCGGCCGGCCGCAAGCCGGACACCCCGCTCACCGTCACCGTCGCCGGCACCACCACCCGCCAGCGGACCTGGAACGCCACCCTCGGCACCATCGCCCAGGTCTTCAAGCAGGGCAAGGTCCTCCCCTCGCCCGAGGGCCACCGGCCGGTCATAGCCGTGGTCGGCGAGCGCAGCGCCCCGGCGCAGCGGGACCGGCTGTCGTGGTTCGAGTCCAAGCCGCTCTTCGGCTGGCGGGTCCTCGTGCCGCGCACCAAGGAGCAGGCCGCCTCGCTCTCCGACCAGCTCCGCTCGTACGGCGCCGTGCCGCACGAGGTCCCGACCATCGCCGTCGAGCCGCCGCGCACCCCGCAGCAGATGGAGCGCGCGGTCAAGGGCCTGGTCACCGGCCGCTACGAGTGGATCGCCTTCACCTCCGTCAACGCCGTGAAGGCCGTCCGCGAGAAGTTCGAGGAGTACGGGCTCGACGCCCGCGCCTTCGCCGGGATCAAGGTCGCCGCGGTGGGCGAGCAGACGGCCGCCGCGCTCGTCGACTTCGGCGTCAAGCCCGACCTGGTGCCCAGCGGCGAGCAGTCCGCCGCCGGACTCCTGGAGGACTGGCCGCCGTACGACCCGGTCTTCGACCCGATCGACCGCGTCTTCCTGCCGCGCGCCGACATCGCGACCGAGACCCTGGTCGCGGGCCTCATCGAGCTCGGGTGGGAGGTCGACGACGTCACCGCCTACCGGACCGTACGGGCCTCGCCGCCGCCGGCCGACACCCGCGAGGCGATCAAGGGCGGCGGCTTCGACGCGGTCCTCTTCACCTCGTCGTCGACTGTGCGGAACCTCGTCGGCATCGCCGGCAAGCCGCACAACGTCACCGTCATCGCCTGCATCGGCCCGGCCACCGCCAAGACGGCGGAGGAGCACGGCCTGCGGGTCGACGTCCTGTCGCCCGAGCCGTCCGTCCACAAGCTGGCGGAGGCCCTCGCGGACTTCGGCACGCGCCGGCGGGAGTCCGCCCTGGAGGCGGGCGACCCGGTGACGCGGCCGAGCGAGCGGCGACCGGGCGCGAGACGGCGCCGGACGACGTAGTCGCTCTCCTGCCGGGGTGCGGGTCCCGTACGGGGCCCGCACCCTTCGCGTTGCGGGAGGGAGGCGCGGGGTCGCGGCCCCCTGCGCGGCAACACCCTGTCGGTAAGTGCACCGTTTGTGCGGGCGTAGCCTCGATCGTATGAACTCGTACGGATCCTTTCCCGGGGCGCGGCCGCGGCGGCTGCGGACGACGCCCGTCATGCGGCGGATGGTGGCCGAGACGCGGCTGCATCCCGCCGACCTGATCCTGCCCGCGTTCGTGCGCGAGGGGATCACCGAGCCCGTGCCGATCGGGGCGATGCCCGGGGTCGTGCAGCACACGCGCGACACCCTGCGGAAGGCCGCCGTGGAGGCGCTGGAGGCCGGGGTCTCCGGGATCATGCTCTTCGGCGTGCCCGAGGACGCCAAGAAGGACGCCGCCGGCACGGCGGGCACCGACCCCGACGGGATCCTCCAGGTCGCGATCCGGGACGTGCGGTCCGAGGTCGGCGACGACCTCGTGATCATGTCGGACCTCTGTCTCGACGAGTTCACCGACCACGGCCACTGCGGCGTCCTCGACGCCGACGGGCGCGTCGACAACGACGCCACGCTGGAACGCTACGCCGAGATGGCCCAGGTCCAGGCCGACGCCGGCGTCCACGTCGTCGGCCCCTCCGGGATGATGGACGGCCAGGTCGGCGTCGTCCGGGACGCCCTCGACACCATCGGCAAGGAGGACGTGGCGATCCTCGCGTACACCGCGAAGTACTCCTCCGCCTTCTACGGCCCCTTCCGCGAGGCCGTCGGCTCCTCCCTCAAGGGCGACCGCAAGACCTACCAGCAGGATCCGGCCAACCTCCGGGAGTCGATGCGCGAGCTGGCGCTCGACCTGGAGGAGGGCGCGGACATGGTGATGGTCAAGCCCGCGGGCCCCTACCTCGACGTCCTCGCCAAGGTCGCCGCCTCCGTGGACGTGCCCGTCGCCGCGTACCAGATCAGCGGCGAGTACGCGATGGTCGAGGCCGCCGCCGAGAAGGGCTGGATCGACCGCGACAAGGCGATCATGGAGACCCTCACCGGCATCCGGCGGGCCGGCGGGCAGATGATCCTGACGTACTGGGCGACCGAGGCCGCGCAGAAGCTCGGCCGCGGGATCTGACCGCTCCCCTCACCTTCCGGCTGGTGGGGGGCCGCCGGTCGGCGCACCCTGGAGGGGTGGCCGACAGGTACCCCTACCTCGCCGGAGGTGGCCCTCATGACGCACACGCTGGTCGGATGGCACGTGGAGATGGAGTTCCAGGAGGAGGGCGACCGGACGCGGGCCGCGGCCATGGTCCGGCTCGGCGACGGCACCGAGTTCCGGGCCCACGGCACCGCGAACCGGCACCCCTCCGACCCGGACCAACTGCGGGTCGGCGAGGAGATCGCCGGCGCACGCGCGCTGATGGACCTCGCCTCGCAGCTCCTCCAGAAGGCCCACACGGAGATCGACGCGGTGTCCGGACGCACCTCGCACACCATCCGGTGACGCGGTGAAGCGGTGACGCGGTGACTCCGTGGTGACGGCGGCGCGCCGCGGCCCGGGGGCGGGACGCGGCGCGCCGGAGGTGACCCGTCGGCTCAGAAGCCCAGGGCGTGCTCCATCGAGGTCTGCCAGTAGGTGACCCGGGTCGTGCTGTCCGTGTACGTGCCGGCGGGCAGCTTCAGGACCGCCGGGCCCCCGGCCGAACCCGCGTTGTCGCGCGGCGCGAACCACACGGTCAGCTTCTTCGACGTCCGGCCGTGCTGCCCGCTGCCGTCGGCCGCCGACAGGATCATCGCCGCGTACGCGCTCTCGCCCGGGAACAGGGTGACGACCGCCTGCGGCTTGCTGTCCTGGTCCACCGCGACCGCCGCCTGCCCGTCGTCCAGGCGCAGCACCGGGGCGTAGTAGGCGTTGCACGCCGTGCGGCCGGTGTTGGTGACGGTCAGCAGCGCGTGGTTGAGCGGACGGCTGACCGGACTGTAGACGACCCGCACGGCCGACGCGTCGCACGGGCGGTCCACCGTGCCGGCGGTGCTCTTCCCGCCGTTCTTGCCGTTCTTGCCGTTCTTGCCGGGGGCGGCGGAAGTGGTGGGGACGGTGGGGGCGTCGGCGGAGCCCTGCGGGGAGGTGCTCTCGTTGCCGGAGGCGTCCGGGCCGGTCGGCGCCTCCGAGGGCGTGCCCGTGGGAGCCGGCGTGCCCGTGGGCGCCGGCGTCGTCGGCGCGGTGGTGGTCGCGGACGAGGCCCGGCCCTCGTCCCGCGTCCCGCCTCCCGCGCCCTGGCAGGCGGTGAGGGAGAGGGCGGCGGCGGTGAGGGTCGCCGCGGCGGCGATGCGGATGCGGTGCGTACGCATGGTGGTGGAACCCCCGTGGGTGTCGTTGCTTTTCGGTCGGTCTGCGGCTGCCGCACCGTCCGTCGACCGGAGCCGTGCGGCATGGCTCCAGGTTGCGGGGCGGCGGATTCCGGCCGCAACGCCGAACGGCCCATGGGGGACGCCGGAACGCTCACGGGTACGGTGACCAGCGGGAACGGCCCCTGCCTGGAACGCCGTCCCGGGACGCGAGGACATCGAGTACGGGGAGGGGCACGGTGGCGACCACACCGGAGGCCCAGGAGTTGGGCGCGCTGCTGCGGCGGCTGAAGGACCGTTCGGGGCGCAGTTACGGGATGCTCGCGGGGCGGCTGCACGTCAGCACGTCGACCCTGCACCGCTACTGCAACGGAGACGCCGTACCGGCCGAGTTCGCGGCGGTCGAGCGGTTCGCGCGCCTGTGCGGGGCCGAGCGCGAAGAACTGATCGAGCTGCACCGGCGCTGGATCGTCGCGGACGACGCGCGGACGCGGGGGCGTTCGGCGGCGAAGCCGGGGGCGTCGGAGCCGGTGGAGGGAGCGGGAGCGGCGGTCGTCGCGGACGGGGGCACGGACGCGGGTACGGAGCCGGACGCGGGCACGGAGCCGGACGCGGAAGACGTTCCGGAGGTGACCGATGCGCCTGACGTGTCCGACGCGACAGGCCCGCCCGGCCCCGGGGACGGCAGTGCGCGCCGTCGTCGTGTGCTCGTCGCGCTCGCCGCCGCCGTGGTCGTCGCGGTGGTCGTGCCGGTCGCCGTGTTCGCGGCCGGTGGCGACGGCGAACGGCGGCCGGAGCGGGCGGCACCGGCACCCGCCGCGTCCGGTCCGGCGACCGGCGGCGCCCTCCCCGTACGCCCCGGCCCCGCGTCGTCCCCGGCCGTGACCCCGACTCCGTCCGGTACTCCGAGTCCGTCCGGTCCTCCGGCTCCGAGCGGCTCCCCGTCCGGGCTCCCCGACGGCAAGGGCTCCCCGTCCCCCTCGGCTCCTTCTCCGGACCCGGCGCCGACCGCCTCCCGGACCGGCGCGCCCGCGACCGGCGTCCCGCTGCGCGTCGGCATCAGCTCGTACAACTGGGAACACCCCTGCGGCCAGTACTACCTGCTCGACCGCGACCCCGGCACGGTGCCGCCCCCGCCCCCGCCCCAGGACCACCGGGGCTGGGCGCGGGCGCTCGGCGCGGTGGACGGCGGCGGGATGCGCCTCGAACTCACCGCCACGGGCCGCACGTCCGACTCCGTGGTGATCAACGACATCCACGTCCGGGTGGTGGGGCGCTCGCCCGCGCTGCCCTGGTCGGCGTTCTCGATGGGGGAGGGCTGCGGCAGCGGCGTCGTCCCGCAGACGTTCGCCGTGGACCTCGACCGCCCCCAGCCCGGCGTCCGGCCGGTCGCCGGACAGGACGGCGACATCGTCGTCCCCGCCAAGGACTTCCCCTACAAGGTCGCCTCCCACGACCCCCAGGTGCTCCGCTTCGACGTGACCACGAAGGCCCACGACGTCCGGTGGTACCTGGAGGTCGACTGGAGCAGCGGCGACCGCAGGGGCACGGTCAGGGTCGACGACGGCGGCCGCCCGTTCCGCACCAGCGCGACCGCCGGACGCCCCTCGTACGTCTGGTGGGTCGAGCCGGGCGAATGGCGCCCGGACGAAGGGAACTGAACGCGGAACGGGCACCCCTCCCGTACGTGAGGGGTGCCCGTCGGTGCGCGGGGATCAGGGGCGCGCGGAGGATCAGAGGCGCTCGGGCGTCCGGATGCCCAGGAGCGCCATGCCCTGGTGGAGCGTGCGGGCCGTCAGGTCGCAGAGGAACAGCCGGTTCTCCGCGACCTCCCGCGCCGGCTCCGGCTTGACCACCGGGCACTGGTCGTAGAACGTCGTGTACAGCGAGGCGAGCTGGTACAGGTACGCGGTCAGCTTGTGCGGCGCGTACTCCGCGGCCGCCTCCGCCACCGTCTCCGCGAACCCGTCCAGGTGCAGGCCGAGCGCGCGCTCCGCCGGGGCGAGCTCCAGCTCCGGGTGGGCGACGGGGGTGCGGTCGCCCGCCTTGCCGAAGATCGACCTGACCCGCGCGTACGCGTACTGGAGGTACACCGACGTGTCGCCGTTCAGCGACACCATCTGGTCCAGGTCGAACTTGTAGTCCCGCGCGGCCGACGTCGACAGGTCGGCGTACTTCACCGCGCCGATGCCCACGTACCGCCCGTTCTCGACGATCTCCGCCTCGGTCAGGAGCGACTGCCCGGTCTTCTCCCGGTAGGACTCCTCCTTCTCGCGGACGACCTCGGTCGCCCGCTCCACGGCCTCGTCCAGCAGGTCCACCAGCCGGACCGTCTCGCCCTCACGGGTCTTGAACGGCTTGCCGTCCTTGCCCAGGACCGTGCCGAACGCGAGCTGGTGCGCCTTCACCTCGTCGTTCAGCCAGCCCGCCCGGCGGGCCGTCTCGAAGACCATCTTGAAGTGCAGCGACTGCCGCGCGTCCACCACATAGAGCAGGGACGTCGCCTTCAGGTTCCGCACCCGGTCCCGGATCGCCGACAGGTCCGTCGCCGCGTACCCGAAACCGCCGTCGGACTTCTGGACGATCAGCGGCACCGGGTTGCCGTCCGGGCCCTTCACGTCGTCGAAGAACACGCACAGCGCGCCCTCGGAGCGGACCGCGACGCCCGTCTCCTCCAGGATCCGGCAGGTCTCCACCAGCATGTCGTTGTACCCGGACTCGCCGACCACGTCGGTGTCCCGGATGTCCATGTCCAGCTTGTCGAAGACCGAGTAGAAGTAGATCTTCGACTCGTCCACGAACCGCTGCCACAGCGCGAGGGTCTCCTCGTCACCGGCCTGGAGGTCCACCACGCGCGCCCGGGCCCGCGTCTTGAACTCCTCGTCCGAGTCGAACAGGGCACGCGACGCCTTGTACAGCCGGTTCAGGTTCGACATCGCCTCCTCGCCCGACACCTCGGACTCCGAGGAGTGGTCCAGCTCGTGCGGGTGCTCGATCAGATACTGGATGAGCATGCCGAACTGGGTGCCCCAGTCGCCGATGTGGTGCCGCCGGACCACCGTCTCGCCGGTGAACTCCAGGATCTCCACCATCGCCGCGCCGATCACGGCGGACCGCAGGTGGCCGACGTGCATCTCCTTCGCCACGTTCGGCTGCGCGTAGTCGATCACCGTCGTGCCGGCCGACTCGTTGAACGGCACGCCGAGCCGCGCGTCGGCGGCACGGGCCGCCAGGGTCTCGACGATCGCCCGGTCGGTGACCGTGATGTTCAGGAAGCCGGGGCCCGAGACCTCGACCTCCTTCAGGACGTCGTTCGCCGGAATCGCCTCGACGACCCGCGTCGCCAGCTCGCGCGGATTGCCCTTCAGCCGCTTGGCGAGCGCCAGGATGCCGTTGGCCTGGAAGTCGGCCCGGTCGCTACGTCGCAGCAGCGGATCGGCGGACGCGGCCTCCGGCAGGGCTGCCGAGAGTCCGTCCGCGAGGCGCTGCTGCACGGTCGAAGCGAGGGAAGGGACCGAGGCCATGAGCTTCCGTTCCGTTGAGAGGTGTTCCGGTGGTCTATTTCGCTTGTCAAGTGTCCCATGGGAGAGCAACGTGTTTTCTCCGCCTGTGGACAACCCGGCCCCCGGGAGACCGTCCGCGCCCGTGGACAACTCACACCTGTGGACAACCCCGGGGCCCGTCGTTCCGTCTGGGACAATGACAGGCGTAGGGCCCGACCCAGGGCACCGAGGGATTAACGGAAAGAAGGACGTACCGACCGTGGCTCAGAGCAGCACCGAGACCGACTGGGTCTCCCGTTTCGCGGACGAGGTCATCGCCGAGTCGGAGCGACGTGCGCCTGGCAAACCGGTCGTCGTCGCCTCCGGACTCTCCCCCTCCGGCCCGATCCACCTCGGCAACCTCCGCGAGGTCATGACCCCGCACCTGGTCGCCGACGAGATCCGCCGCCGCGGCCACACCGTCCGCCACCTCGTCTCCTGGGACGACTACGACCGCTACCGCAAGGTCCCGGGCGGCGTCGAGGGCGTCGACGAGACCTGGGCCGAGCACATCGGCAAGCCGCTGACCTCCGTCCCGGCCCCCGCCGGCTCGCCCCACCCCAACTGGGCCGAGCACTTCAAGGCCGCCATGGTCGAGTCCCTGGCCGAGCTCGGCGTCGAGTACGACCCGATCAGCCAGACCGAGCAGTACACCGCCGGCACCTACCGCGAGCAGATCCTGCACGCCATGCGCCACCGTGCCGACATCGACGCCATCCTCGACCAGTACCGCACCAAGAAGGCGCCCAAGAAGCAGTCCCAGAAGCCCCTCGACGAAGCCGAGCTGGAGGCCGAGGAGGGCTCCGGCGCGGCCGCCGAGGACGACGGCTCCGGCGGCGGCGCCGGCTACTTCCCGTACAAGCCCTACTGCGGCCGGTGCGAGAAGGACCTCACCACCGTCACCTCCTACGACGACGACACCACCGAGCTCGCCTACACCTGCACGGCCTGCGGCTTCTCCGAGACCGTCAAGCTCAGCGAGTTCAACCGCGGCAAGCTCGTCTGGAAGGTCGACTGGCCCATGCGCTGGGCCTACGAGGGCGTGATCTTCGAGCCCTCCGGCGTCGACCACTCCTCGCCCGGCTCCTCCTTCGTCGTCGGCGGCCAGATCGTCCGCGAGATCTTCGACGGCGTCCAGCCCATCGGCCCCATGTACGCCTTCGTCGGCATCAGCAGCATGGCCAAGATGTCCTCCTCGCGCGGCGGCGTCCCCACCGCCGCCGACGCCCTGAAGATCATGGAAGCGCCCCTGCTGCGCTGGCTCTACGCCCGCCGCAAGCCCAACCAGTCCTTCAAGATCGCCTTCGACCAGGAGATCCAGCGCCTCTACGACGAGTGGGACAAGCTGGAGGCCAAGGTCGCCGACGGCACCGTCCTGCCCGCCGACGCCGCCGCCCACTCCCGCGCCGCCCGCACCGCCGCCGGCGAACTGCCCCGCACCCCGCGCCCGCTCCCGTACCGGACCCTGGCCTCGGTCATGGACGTCACCGCCGGACACGACGAGCAGACCCTGCGGATCCTGACCGAACTCGATCCCGAGAACCCCGTCACCTCCCTCGACGAGGTCCGGCCGCGCCTCGACCGCGCCGAGAACTGGATCACCAACCAGGTCCCGGCCGACCAGCGCACCATCGTCCGCGACGAGCCCGACACCGAACTCCTCGGCTCCCTGGACGACGAGGGCCGCGAGTCGCTCCGCCTCCTCCTGGACGGCCTCGACACCCACTGGTCGCTCGACGGGCTCACCACCCTCGTCTACGGCGTCCCGAAGGTCATGGCCGGACTCGACCCCGAGGCCAGGCCGACGCCCGAACTCAAGCTCGCCCAGCGCGCCTTCTTCGCCCTGCTCTACAAGCTCCTCGTGAGCCGCGAGACCGGCCCGCGCCTCCCCACCCTCCTCCTCGCCGTCGGCGCGGAGCGGGTGAGGAAGCTCCTCGGCGCGTAGAAGGACGAGAAGGGGCCGCCCCCGGAAACCTCCGGGCGGCGGCCCCTTCCCGCGTACCGCGTACGGCTCAGGGAGTCTCGAAGTCGGCCATCTCCCGGCGGAGACGCTGCTCGATCACCGGAGCCAGCCGGCGCAGCAGATCGGGGTCGGGGAACTCCGAGAGCTCGTAGTGCTCGGCCACCAGCCGCTCCAGCACCTCCTCGGACGGGAACTCCCGGTACTCGTTGACGTACGACCACACCAACTTGTAGACGGTCTCCTCGAAGGCGTCGACCGGCGGCTCCGGATCGACGTACTCCGGATACGGCCGGAACTCCTGCGGACCCTGCTCCTGGCGCCCGTCCACCACCGGAAACTCCTCCGGACCCAGCGGAACGGCGACCGGCGTCGGCTCCAGGCCCTCCGCGATCTGCGGGGCGTACGCCGTCTCGTGCGCCTCCGGCGGAAGCTGCTGCGCCTGGAACCACGGACTGTCGTGGTTCGGCGGCAGGTCCTCCCCCTGCGCCACCTCCTGCGGCGCTCCCTGAGGAGCCGCCTGCCCCGCCTGCTGCGGAAGCTGCGGCGCTCCCTGTGGCGCCCCCTGCGGTGCCAGGGACGGCTGGGACTGCGGAGACTGCTGAGGCTGAGGAGACTGAGGAGACTGCGGAGGCTGCTGGGACTGCGGAGACGACGGGAGCTGCCCGTACACCCGCTCCTGCTGCGCGGGCAGCACCGCCGGCTCGATGCCCGCCGCCGCGAGCCCCTCCGCCGCCGTCTCCGCCAGCGGCACCCCGTACCGCGCCAGCCGCAGCGGCATCAACGCCTCCACCGGCGCCTTCCGACGCCAGTTCCGGCCGAACCGCGCCTGGAGCCGCGCCTGGTAGATCATCCGCTCCTGCTCCAGCTTGATGACCTGCTCGTACGAGCGCAGCTCCCACAGCTTCATCCGCCGCCACAACCGGAAGGTCGGTATCGGCGACAGCAGCCAACGGGTCAGCCGCACGCCCTCCATGTGCTTGTCGGCCGTGATGTCCGCGATCCGGCCCACCGCGTGCCGCGCCGCCTCCACGGCCACCACGAACAGCACCGGGATCACCGCGTGCATGCCCACGCCCAGCGGATCCGGCCAGGCCGCCGCGCCGTTGAAGGCGATGGTCGCCGCCGTGAGCACCCACGCGGTCTGCCGCAGCAGCGGGAACGGGATCCGCAGCCACGTCAGCAGCAGGTCGAGCGCGAGCAGCACACAGATGCCCGCGTCGATGCCGATCGGGAAGAAGTACGAGAAGGTGCCGAAACCCTTGTGCACGGCGAGTTCGCGCACGGCGGCGTACGAACCCGCGAAACCGATCCCCGCGATGATCAGGGCGCCGGCGACGACGAGGCCGATGAGAACCCGGTGTGTGCGTGTCAACTGCATCGCGGCCACCCGCGAACCCTCCCGTCGATCGACATCTCGCGCGCACAGAGTGGCACATGTGAACGAAGCCCGCCCTCGGGGGAGGGACGGGCTCCGTACCGATGTACCGTTCCGTACGGGTTTGTTCCTGCTGGTGTTCCTACTTGTTGGCCGCGGCCACCGACACCACGGCCTCCCTCGCCGCCTTCACCGCACCGTCCGTGATCGTCTTCTCCGACGGAGTGGGCGCACCCGCGTAACCGGCACCGTTGTACGACAACAGCACCAGCACGTTCCCCGTCCGCGCCACGACCGAGGTGTACACGAAGTCCTCGCCCGTCTTGCTCTCGTGGTACGTGACGGCCTTCGCCTCGTCGCCGACGCCCGGGGCCGCCACGGTCCGCAGCTTCTTCGCCCCCGCGGTCCCCTCGATCTTGGCGACCTCCTTCGCGAGGTTCTCCTCCGCACGCTCCTGACCGCTGCCGAGCGACGCGTCCGACTCGTACCGGTAGACCGACACGTCCAGCCAGCGGTACTGCGAACCCTTCACGCCCTTGTCGTCCAGACCGTTCCACGAGCAGCCGCCACGGCTGTTCAGGTCGCTGGAGACACCCGGCGTCCCGGCCTTGGTCTTCGCCTTCGGCACCAGGGCCTCCGTCGTCTTCGCCGAGACCGAACGGCAGACCTGGGGCAGCTTCGCGAACTTCGCCGGCTCGACCGCCTTCGTCGTCTGCACGGGCGAGGGGGTCGCGGACGCCCCCGTCGTCTCCTGCGCCTTCGGCTTCCCGGAGTCACCGGAGTCCGAGGAGCAGCCGGCGACGACGAGCATCACCGGGACGGCGGCGCAGGCGAGTATGCGGGTGAGGCGCGGAGCTGATCGCTGCATGGTTCCTTCAGTCGCTTGTCGTACGGTCGGACACTTGTCGTACGGTCCCGGCCGTCGTTCCGGCCGGCGCACGGTCCGGCGACCGCGACCACCGGTACGGCCACGGGCCACGGCGACACGTTACGTGGTCGCCGTCCGCTCACGGAGCGGCACCGAACGGCTACTCCTCCAGCCGGTCGGCCAGCGACCGCGCCAGCTTCCGGGCCCTTTCCTGCAGTTCCGCGCTGTCCGGGGCCTCGGCGGGGCCGCTCGTCTCCTCCCGGTAGGACACCGTCACGATCACGTTGGATGTGCGGAACACCACGCTGACCGACCGCTGACGGCTGTTCGCACCGGCGTTGCCGAGGACGTCGTCGAGGTACGCGACGTCACCGAGCCCCTCCAGGACGCGGGACTCCAGACCGGTGGTGGCGGGGGCGCCGGACGGGGTCGGCCCGGTGGAGGCGGACCCGGCGGGAGCGGACCCGGCGGGGGAAGGGGGGGCGGTCGCCGACGGCTTGTGCGCCGGAGGGGCGGTCGCCGTCTGCGTGGGGGAGGCCGTGCCGCCGGGGGAGCCGGTGGCCTCGGGCGGCGCGGTCGGCGGCAGCGGAATGCCCGCCGCGAGCTGCTTGCGGACGTACACCTCCTGCGCCCGGTCGTCGTCGCTGACGGCGGTGTCGTACGAGACCACCCGCTCGATGTCGAGCGAGAGCCGGTGCGAGGTCTCCGGGGTGTCGGCCCGCCACGAGCAGCCGACGCGCCGGTCGGTGTCGTACGTGACGGCGGCCGTGCCCCGGTAGGCCTTGGCGCGCTCGGCGTCGGGCAGGGCGGCGGCGCCCGGGAGCATCTCCTTGAGGACGGCCTGCGGGACGGCGCCGCACGCCTCGAAGAGGGTGCGGTACCGGCCGGGAGGCGCGGCGGCGGAGGCGAGACCGGCCTTGGCGTCGACCGTGACGTCGTCGGCGGGGGTGCCGGAGGAGCAGCCGGCGAGGCCCGCGCCGAGGCCGAGGCCGAGCGCGAGGACGACGGTGGTACGAGCCGTGGACCCGGCGCGGCCGGGGGCGTACCTCTTTCGCTGCACGGTCCCAGGCTCCCTTCTCCCGAAGACTTTCCCGAAAACTGTTTGCCGCGCGAACCCGGCCGATGGACACAATGTCTATCGCACACGCTGCCGTCGATGCCGGTCCCCCGTCACCTTCACGGGCTTTGGCTCCGGTTTTTGCGTTATCGGTCTTTTCGGGGGAATCGAGGAAGTATGTCGTACGTGGAAGTGCCCGGGGCGAAGGTGCCGATCCGGATGTGGGCCGACCCCTCCACGGTGGAGGGCGGCGCCCTGCGGCAGTTGCAGAACGTGGCGACGCTCCCCTGGATCAAGGGCCTGGCCGTGATGCCGGACGTGCACTACGGCAAGGGCGCGACGGTCGGTTCGGTGATCGCGATGCAGGGCGCGGTGTGTCCGGCGGCGGTCGGCGTGGACATCGGCTGCGGCATGTCGGCGGTCAAGACCTCCCTGACGGCCGACGACCTGCCGGGCGATCTCTCCCGCCTCCGCTCCAAGATCGAACAGGCCATCCCGGTCGGCCGCGGCCTCCACCGCGAGGCGGTGGACCCGAAGCGGCTGTACCAGTTCCCGACGGCGGGGTGGGACGACTTCTGGTCGCGGTTCGACGGGGTCGCGGACGCGGTGAAGTTCCGGCGGGAGCGGGCGGGGCAGCAGATGGGAACGCTCGGATCGGGCAACCATTTCGTGGAGTTTTGTACCGATGAGTCCGGTTCGGTGTGGCTCATGCTGCACTCCGGATCCCGGAACATCGGCAAGGAGCTCGCCGAGCACCACATCGGCGAGGCGCAGAAGCTGCCGCACAACCAGGGACTCGTCGACCGCGACCTGGCGGTGTTCGTCGCGGACACCCCGCAGATGGCGGCCTACCGGCACGACCTCTTCTGGGCGCAGGAGTACGCCAAGTACAACCGCGCGATCATGATGGCGCTCTTCCAGGAGGTCGTCCGCAGGGAGTTTCGCAAGGCCCGGGTGACCTTCGAGCCGGTGATCTCCTGCCACCACAACTACGTGGCGGAGGAGCGGTACGAGGGCATGGACCTGCTGGTCACGCGGAAGGGCGCGATCCGGGCCGGCTCCGGGGAGTTCGGGATCATCCCGGGCTCGATGGGCACCGGCTCGTACATCGTGAAGGGCCTCGGGAACGTGGCGTCCTTCAACTCGGCCTCGCACGGCGCGGGCCGGAAGATGAGCCGGAGCGCGGCGAAGCGACGCTTTACGACGCGGGACCTGGAGGAGCAGACGCGGGGCGTGGAGTGCCGCAAGGACTCCGGCGTCGTGGACGAGATCCCGGGCGCGTACAAGCCGATCGAGAAGGTGATCGACCAGCAGCGGGACCTGGTGGAGGTCGTCGCGAAGCTGAAGCAGCTCATCTGCGTGAAGGGCTGAGTCGTTCCCCCCGGGGCCTTGCCGCTTCGGGGTTCCGCTTCCGTGGACGGGAGGGGCCGGTGCCGTGCGCACCGGCCCCTTTCGCGGTTCTACGGCTCCCGGTGGACCTTGGTGTTGGAGGCCTGGGCGCGGGGGCGGACGACCAGGAGGTCGATGTTGACGTGCGGGGGGCGGGTGCAGGCCCAGGTGATGGTTTCGGCGACGTCGTCGGCGGTGAGGGGGTCGGTCACGCCGGCGTAGACCTTGGCGGCCTTGTCGGTGTCGCCGCGGAAGCGGGTGGTGGCGAACTCGTCGGTCTTGACCATGCCGGGGGCGATCTCGATGACGCGGACGGGGGTGCCGACGATCTCCAGGCGGAGGGTTTCGGCGAGGACGCGGGCGCCGTTCTTGGCGGCGACGTAGCCGGCGCCGCCCTCGTAGGTGCCGTGGCCGGCGGTGGAGGAGAGGACGACGACCGTGCCGTCGCCGCCGGCGGTGAGGGCGGGGAGCAGGGCCTGGGTCATGTGGAGGGTGCCGAGGACGTTGACCTCGTACATGCGGCGCCAGTCCTCGGGGTCGCCGGTGGCGACGGGGTCGGCGCCGAGGGCGCCGCCCGCGTTGTTGACGAGGACGGCGAGGGTGCGGAAGGCGGTGGCGAACTCGTCGACGGCGGTGCGGTCGGTGACGTCGAGGGCGTAGGCGGTGGCCTGGTGGCCGGCGTCGTTGATCTCGGCGGCGAGGGCCTCGATGCGGTCCTTGCGGCGGGCGGTGAGGACCACGCGGTAGCCGGCGGCGGCCAGTTGCCTGGCCGTGGCGGCGCCGATTCCGCTGCTCGCGCCGGTGACGACGGCGATGGGGGTACCGGTGGCGGTCATGGCGTGCTCCTCGCGCAGGTGATCGATGGTGGTGATCGCCCGGTCAGGATAGGCGGGGTGGTGGTGGGGGGAGCGGGGCGGGCGTGGTGGGGACACGCGGGCCGGGGGTGGGGGGAGAGGAGCGTGTGTGTGGTTATTTTGTGCTTATGTGTGGATTGTGGCGGGGTGCGCTCGGGGCCGTTCTCGCGGCCGCCGTGGTGGTGGGGGCGGGGGCCGGGGCCGTGGGTGCTGTGGACGGGGCCGAGGCGGATCTGTCCCACCACGGACACCTCTTCCTCCGGGACGGGCGGCTCGGCGTCCGGCTGGTGAGCGAGAACCACGGGCCCGCCCCCGTCGCCCGGGCGACGGTGCGGATCGCCTTCTCGGTGCCGATGGCCGGCGGGTACGGGCTGCCGGAAGCCTGTCTGTGGAGCAGTGACCGGGTGGTGTCCTGCCGGACGGGGGAGCTCGCGGTGGGCGGGAGGGGCGGGGAGCTGGCGCTCGACCTGTGGGTCGCGGGGCTTCCGGAGGAGCTGACGGCGGAGATCAGTACGCCTTGGCGGGACGGGGCGGTCGACCGGAACCCGGGGAACGACCGGCACCGCGTCCTGGTGCTGGACACCGGTGATCCGTACGTCTTCTGAGGCGGGCTCTTCCGGGGCGTGCCCTTCGGGTGCGGGGCGGCCGGTCCGTACGATCCCTGCATGACGCAGAAGAGCTCCGCCCGGCGCGAGACGCTGATGACCGAGCTGTACGGGGAGGCCCGCCGCTACATGGCCGCCTACGCCCTGTTCAACCAGGCCGTCGCGGACCACCTGGGGCTCCATCCGACCGATGTGCAGTGCCTGAACCTGCTCAGCCTGGAGGGCGGGCCGGTGACCACCGGGCGGGTCGCCGAGCTGACCGGGCTCACCACCGGCTCCGCGACCCGGCTCGTCGACCGGCTGGAGCGGGCCGGGTACGTGACGCGGGCGCGCGACACCGAGGACCGGCGCCGGGTCCTGGTCTCGCCGGCCCCCGGGCGGATGGCGGAGTTCGGCGCCCTGTGGCGCAAGCTCAACGGCGCCTGGGGCATGATGTTCGACGCCTACAGCGACGCCGAGGTGGCCCTGCTCATCGCCCACATGCGGCGCACCGTCGAGGTGAGCGCCCGACAGGTCGAGCGGCTGCGCGGGGGCGACCTGGACCGGCCGGACGAGTCCTAGCCGGCCGTCGCCCCGCCGAATTCCCTCATCGCGTCGGAGACGATCGTCTCCAGGCGTGCGTGGTGGGCGCCGCGCCAGTAGACCCGGTCGCACTTCACGCACTGGGCGAAGACGTCGTAGGTCTTCTCGGTGCCCTGTTCCAGTCGGGCGCGGACCGCGTCCTTGTCGGTGTTGCTCAGTTCGCCGTTGCAGGCGGTGCAGCGGGTCCAGGGGGCGAGGGGCGGGGCGAAGCGTTCGAGGACGTCGCGGAGTTGTTCGTCCGGTCGGTCGCTGTAGACGTAGGCGCCCGCCCACAGTTCGCGGCGGCGCAGCAGGCCGCGGTCGCGGGAGAGCATGACGCGTCGTTCTTGTGCGGAGAGGGCGGCCAGGGCGGGATCGCCGATGTCCTCGCTCTCGTAGGCGGCGTCCACGCCGAGCAGGCGCAGGCGCCGGGCCAGGGTGCCGAGGTGGACGTCGAGCAGGAACCGGAGGGGCGCGCCGGGGACCTGCTGCGGGCGGGCCACGTCCTCGACCTCGACCGTCTCGCCCGCGCTCGGGACGTGCGCGGTGTCGACGGGGCGTCCGTCGACCAGGAGCCGTCCGGCCTCGGTGAGGGGCACTCCCAGTGATTCCACGACGTGGCCGAGGGACGAGGCGCCGTCGGTGGTCACGGGGGTGGGGCCGGTGCGCCGCTCCGCCGAGACGAAGAGCCGCAGGCCGGGGGCGAAACTGATCTGGATCTCCGGTCCGTTCACGGGGACAGGATGGCACCGGGGGCGGACGGGCTGCCAGGGAATTCGGTCCGGGGCGGGGGTGCGGTGGAGTCCGGGGCGAAAAGGGGCGGGGCGGGGCGTGGGCCCGCGGGCGCGGTGCGGTCCGGTCAGGGGCGGAAGGCCTCCGCGTGGTCCGTGGCCCAGGTGGCGAAGGTGCGGGGCGGGTGTCCGGTCAGTTCCTCCACGGTGTCGGTCAGGGGCGCGGGCCGGCCGTCGTGGGCGGCCCAGTGGGAGAGGAGGGCGTCCGCGACCTGCTCCGGCATGAAGGCGGCGACCGACTCCTTCCACTCCTCGGGGGTGGTGACGGTGTGCGGTGCGGGGCGTCCGGTCACCTCGGCGAGGATCGCGAGCTGTTCGGTGAAGTCCAGTGACGCGGGGCCCGTCAGCCAGTGGGAGGAGCCGCGCAGCCGGGTTTCGGTGAGGACCGCGAGGGCGGCTTCGGCGAGGTCGCGCTCGTGGATCGGGTCGCTGTGCGCGTGCGGGTACGGCAGCGCCGGGCCGTGGCCCGCCTTGAGCGTCCGTGCCCAGGCGAGGGCGTTGGTGGCGAAGGCGCCGGGCTGGAGGTGGGTGACCTCGAAGGCGCCGGAGTCGGCGGCGGCCGCCAGGGCGCGCTCGGCCGCGAGGTGGCGGGAGGCGATGGCGTCGGTGTCGGCGCCGGGGGCGAGGACGGAGCTGGAGGAGAGCAGGGCGATGTGCTCGACGCCGGCGGCGCGGGCCCGCTCGGCGAAGGCGCCGGCGTGGGTGGCCTCGGCGTAGAGGAAGACGGAGTCGACGCCCTTCAGGGCGGTGTCGAAGGTGGCCGGGTCGGTGAGGTCGCAGTGCACGGCGGCGACTCCGGCGGGCGGGGAGAGGTCCGCGGGGTTCGTGGAGCCGGCCCTGGCCTCGACGCCCGCGGCGGCGAGGAGGCTGAGCAGGGTGGCGGCGACGCGGCCGCGGCTGCCGGTGACGAGAACGGTCATGGGGTGTCCTTTCGGGACGGGTGATCGTGCGGGCGGACGGTAGCCCGGTGGTCGGTGGCCCCGCCGTGGGTGGGCGGCAGGGCCGGCCGGCTCTGTTGCGTCGCGAATAGTCTGCGTGACACAGGCAAATATCCGGGACCGCGCCTCGGTGGTCAACCCTGAAAAAACCTGGGGTACCGTCCCGGCATGAAGATCACCGACCTCGAACCGGGCGATCCCCGCCTGGAGGGCGACCTCCTGCCGGTCCTCTCCGAACTCCGGCCCCACCTCACCCCGGAGCTCTTCCGCGAGGTGTACGAGGCCGGGCACTCCCAGGGACTGCGGTTCAGCGCCGCCTACGCCGACGACGGGCGCTGCGTCGGCGCGGCCGGCTGGCGGATCGTCGTCAACACCAGTTCCCTGCGCAAGCTCTACGTCGACGACCTGGTGACGGCGGAGGCCGACCGGTCCACCGGCGTCGGGCACGCGCTGATCGCCCACCTGGAGGGGCACGCCCGCGCGGCCGGCTGCCACGAGCTCAATCTGGACTCCGGCACCCACCGCACCGGGGCCCACCGCTTCTACCTGCGGGAGCGCTTCGACATCGTGGCCTTCCACTTCACCCGGCCGCTCACCGCGCCCGGTCAGGCCTCCTGAGCCGGGACCCCCAGGTCGAACCGCCAGTCATTGCACCGCATCGGGCGCCCCGGCGGGTACTCGAAGTCCCGCTCGCCGCGCGGTGCGAACCCCGCCTTGCGGCACACCGCGTTCGAGGCGGTGTTGTCCGACGACGGGAACGCGTGCAGGTGCCGGCGGAGGCCCGCCGCCCGGGCCTCCGCGATCACCGCGCGCGTGGCGGACGTCGCCACGCCCCGGCCCTGGAAGCCCGGCAGCACGGCCCATCCGGTCTCGTACACCGGCTCGTCGTCCCAGGTCTGGGCCCAGAACCCGATGCTGCCCACCGCGGTCTCCTCCGGGAGCAGCACGATCCGGAACATCCTGCCCGCGCCCGGCTCCGCGGCGCTCATCTCCACGTACCGCCGGTGGCGCCGCACGAGCTGTTCCTCGGTCTCCGGGCCGCCGAGGTGGGCCGTCAGCGCCGGTGCGTTCAGGGCCCGCAGGAGCCCCGCGTCCTCCTCGGACCAGGGCTCCAGGCGTACGCGTGAGGTGTCGTTCTCCATCTCCGCACCGTAGGTCACGCCACTGACGGTCCGCGGGCGTACGCCGTGGGCGGCACCCCGATCGTCGCCGTGAAGTCCCGTACGAGGTGGGCCTGGTCGCTGTAGCCCAGTTCGGCCGCGAGGGCGGCCCAGTCCGGGGCGCCCTCCGTCTCCGCGGCCTCGGCGCGTTCCAGGGCCTCGTGGATGCGGTAGCGCAGGATCACCCACTTCGGGCCGACCCCGACGCGGCTCGCGAAGAGGCGCTGGAGGGAGCGGGCCGACAGGCCCGACGCGGTGGCGAGTCGGGACGCCCTGCGGATCGTGCGGTCCGAACGGACCAGCTCCACCAGCTCCACGGCGAGGTCGGCGGCCGGGTCGGGGGCCGGGCCGTGCGCCAGGAGGAAGGCGTCGAGCGCCGCCACGCGCGCGTGGTCCTCGTCGGGGGTGAGGACGGCGGCCAGGACGCCGGGATCCGGTACGTCGGAGGCCCGGGAGCGCGCGGGCTCCGGGAAGACCTCCGCCAGCGGGACGCGGCGGCCCGTCCACGTCGACACCGGCCACGCGGGCGCGAAGGGCCGGAAGCCGCCGGGGCGGAACTGGATGCCGCAGACCCGGCCCGCCTCCTCCAGTTTGTGGGTGAACAGGCCGAGACCGATCCCCGCGACCTCGGCCGACGCGCTTCCCCCGGCCGCCGGGGCGCCCAGCGGGCCGTAACGCTGGAAGACGACGTTCACCGAGGGGTGCGGGACGACGTGGCTCGCGTACGGCTCCGGCAGGTCCCAGTCGATCAGCCAGTAGTGCTCCAGGTAGGGCCGCAGCTCCGGGGCCGGGAGGTGCCGGCGGAAGCGGACCCGGGAGAGCAGCCCGGCGGGGTCGACGATGCCCCGGGTGTCCCGCCGGGGACCTGAGGCGGACATGTCCCGCATGCTAGGGCCTGTCCGGCGGATCATGACCGGGGCCGCGACGCTGATCCGCCGGACAGGCCCTGGACACCTTCCCCCCGGCTGTCGTGTTTCTTCAAGACGGGGCCGGGCATGCTTCCGTAGCGTCGGGATCATGACGAACGAGGCCCAGCTCCGCATCGGTGACCTGCTCCGCACCGCCGCCGGCGACGCCGTCCCCCTGGTCGGCGGCATCGACGACGCCTCCCTCGGCGCGCCCACGCCCTGCGCCGAGTACGACGTGCGCGCCCTGCTCAACCACCTCTTCTCCGTCGTCGTGAACTTCCAGGTCCTCGCCGCCAAGGGGACGCCCGACTTCTCCGAGACCCCGGACCGGGTCGCCGCGGCCGGCTGGCGCGAGGCGTTCGGGGCGGAGGCCGGGAAGCTGGTCGAGGCGTGGTCGGCGCCCGGCGCCGAGGAGGGCACGTCCGGCGCCCTGGGGCTGCCCGCGCGGACGGTCGGCTGCATGGTGCTGCTCGACCTGACCGTGCACGTCTGGGACCTGGCCCGGGCCACCGGCCGGGCCTTCGCACCGGACCCGGCCGTGGTGGCCGGGCTCGCCGGGGAGGTGGAGGGGATGGCCCCGATGGCCCGGAGGATGGGCGTCTTCGGGGACGCCGTCGACCTGCCCGGGGACGCCACCGCCTTCGAGCGCCTGCTCGCCACGACCGGCCGCGACCCGCGCGCCTGGTAGGGCCCCGCCGGGGTGGTCGGCGCGGGTGATCAGCGCGGGCGGCCCGTCGGGCCGGGGGAGAGGCGGGAGGCGACCTCGCCGAAGGCGTGTTCCTCGGCGGGCGTCAGCGGGACCGACTCCTGCGGGTGCCAGACGCGCTCCAGCGGGGCGTCCGCCCGGTCGCGGCGGGCGCGGGCGCGCAGGCCCAGGGCCAGACCCGTCGCCGTCGAGACGGCGAGCAGGCCGAAGAGCGTGATCGCACGGGGGTCGGAGAACCGGCCGGGCAAGGGCATGGCTCACTCCAGGGCGTGAGGGCCGCCCGTACGCGGTGCGCCCCGGCGGAGGGGCGCGCCCGCACGACGGCGTGGCGATTCCTGCTGCTTCCTCCCGACGCGTTCAGTTAACACCCCCCGGCGCCCTTCCGGCAGGGGGAGCCGGGGCCGGGGTTCCGGCCGGGACGGCGCGCGCCGGGCGCAGGCCCTCTTGTGCGGGCCGGACAACCGTTCCAAGGTGGCGGAACAGGGAGATTCCGGCCGGGGAGGGAGCAGCCGCATGTCCGAAACGCAGGCATGGGGATTCACGGACGACAGGGGCACGCGGTCGGGGGCGGCCCGGGTGCCGAGGCGGGTGGTCGCGTACGTACGGGCCGGGGCCGCCCTGTACGACCTGGGGGTGACGCCGGTCGCGGTGTACGGCTCCGGGCACGACGGCGACGTGTACGACCCGGCGAAGGCGGGGGTCCTGGAGGCGGTCGGGGTGCCCTACCTCGGACCGGGCCGGGGCCTGGACGAGGCGGTGCTGCGGGAGCTGCGGCCGGACGTCGTCGTCGACGTGACGTACGACGGGAAGAGCCCCTACGCGCTGGACGCGGTGCTCGTCGAGCGGCTCGGGGTGCCGCTGATCGCCCTCTCCGTCGGCGGCGGCGCACTCGACCTGCCGGCCATGCTCGACCGGTTCGCCGCGCTGGCCGCCGATCTGCGGGTCACGGGCCCGGCGGACGTGGGCCCGGCATACGCGGATCCGGCGGACGCGGGCCCGGCAGACGGGGGCCCGACGAGTGCCGATCCGGCGGGCGCCGACCCGGTGGACGTCGACCCGGCGTACGCGGGCCCGGCGGTCACGGGTCCGGCACACGCCGATCCGGTGGTCCCGGGCCCCCGGGCCGCGCACCCCGTGGCCGTGAACCCCGTGGTCGTGGGGTCCGACGCCGTGGGGCCGGAGATCGTGACCCCGGTGACCGTGAGCCCGGCCGTCGGGCCCGGTCAGGGCGCCGCCCTCGCGGAGTTCGAGGCCGCCGAGGCCGCCCTCCGGGAGGCGGCGGCCCGCAGCGGGCTCGGGGTGCTCGCGCTCTCCGGGGCCGGGCCCGACCAGGTGCACCTGGCCCGCCCGCAGGCCTGGCCCGAGCTGGCGTGGCTCGCCGGGCTCGGCGTCCGGCTCCTCGACCCGGGCCCCGGCCCCGGCGCCAACTGGCTCACCACCGACTGGGGGCACGCCGCCGGCCTCCGTCCCGACCTGGTCCTCTTCGACAGCCGGGACCACGCCACGCCCCCGTACGCCCTGCCCGGCGGGGTCCGGCTCACCCCCTGGAACCCGGAGACCCCGCCCAGCGCCGCCGCGTACGCCCGCTTCTTCCGCGACCTCGCGGAGGCGCTCGCGCCCTGAGGGAGGAGTTCCTGAGGAGTGGTGCTTCGGCTCCTCAGGCCGGCGCCGCCGCCAACCGCGTGCGGAGGGACTGGGCGAACTCCTCCGCGCGGGTGAGCTGTGCCCGCAGTTCGGCGACCCGTTCGGCGGCGGCCTGCTCGTAGCGGTGGACGCGGGACACGAGCGCGGCCCGCTCGTCCGGGTCGAGCTCGGTGTCGGTGCCGGGGCGGTCGGCGGCCAGCCGGTCCACGGCCGTGAGGAGTTCGCGGGTCTCGTCCAGGGTGAAGCCGAGCGGCTTCATCCGGCGGACCACCATGAGCCGGGACACGTCCTCGTCCGTGTAGAGGGGGAAGCCGCCCGGGGAGGCCGCCGACGGGACGACCAGGCCGCTGTCCTCGTACTGCCGGATGGTGCGCAGGGACAGTTCGGTCCGTGCGGCGACCTCGCCGATCTGCATGGGTCCGCCGGCCATTCGTACTCCGCTCACGCGTCGGGTCCCTCCTCGTACAGGCGCTTCCACGGGGTGTGGGGCACCCCCTCAGGGCGCGGCTTCCGCGCATTACATACCATTCGTCCTAACTTCAGCACTTATGAGAGCTGGAAGTGCGGCGAAACGCCTGCTCGTAGGCCGTCCGCTGGAGAGCGGGCGGCTCGGGGAGACCCTGTTGCCGAAGCGGGTCGCGCTGCCGATCTTCTGCAGCGACCCGCTCTCCTCGGTCGCCTACGCCACCGAGGAGATCCTGCTGATCCTGGCCCTCGGCGGCCTGGCCGTGCTCCATCTGGCCTGGTACGCGGCGGCCGGCATCGTCGTGCTGCTCCTGGTGGTGGTCGCCTCCTACCGGCAGACCTGCTACGCCTATCCGGGCGGCGGCGGGGCCTACGTGGTCTCCGCCGAGAACCTCGGGCAGCGGGCCGCGCTCACCGCCGCCTCGGCACTGCTCATCGACTACGTGATGACCGTCGCCGTCTCCGTCGTCTCCGGGGTCGCCGCCATCACCTCGGCCGCCCCCGCGCTCGACGGGCACGCGGTGGCCCTGTCGGTGTTCTTCGTGGTGGTCCTCGCCTGGCTGAACCTGCGCGGGGTGCGCGAGTCGGGGCGCTGGTTCGCCCTCCCCACGTACGCGTTCATCGGCGTGATCTACCTGATGTTCGCGGTGGCCTCCGTGCGGATGGCGACCGGCGCGACGATCCGGGCCGAGTCCGCCGGCCTGCCCGTGGAAGAGGTCTCGGCCTACTCGGGGCTCGCGCTCGTCCTGCTCGGCCTGCGCGCCTTCGCCTCCGGCTGCACCGCGCTGACCGGCGTCGAGGCCGTCAGCAACGGCGTCCCCGCCTTCGCGAAACCCAAGAGCCGCAACGCCGCCACCACCCTGGCGATCATGGGCGGGCTCTCCGTGACCATGTTCTTCGGGATCACCGTGCTCGCCATGGTGTACGAGGTGCACGTCGCGGAGGACCCCACGGAGCTGGGGCTCGCCCCGGGCACCCCGACGTCCACCGCGCTCGCCCAGATCGGGCGGGCCACCTTCGGCGACTGGCACGTCCTCTTCTACGCGCTCCAGGCCGTCACCGCCGGCGTCCTGGTCCTGGCCGCCAACACCGCCTTCAACGGCTTCCCGATGCTCGCCTCCGTCCTCGGCCGGGACCGCTACGCGCCCCGCCAGCTCTTCCACCGCGGCGACCGGCTCGTCCACTCCAACGGCATCGTCCTCCTCGCGCTCGCCGCGATCGCCCTGATCGTCGCCTTCGACGCCCAGTTGACCCGCCTCATCCAGCTCTACATCGTCGGCGTCTTCGTCTCCTTCACCCTTTCCCAGGCCGGCATGGTCAAGCACTGGCGGCGAGAACTCGCCAGGCCCGCCGGGGACACGGCCCGGCACGTCCTCCACCGCCGCCTCGCGATCAACGCCTTCGGCGCCTGCCTGACGGCGGTCGTCCTCGTCATCGTCCTCGTCACCAAGTTCACCCACGGCGCCTGGCTGGTCGTCCTCGCGATGCCGGTGCTCTACGCCGGGATGAAGGGGGTGCGGCGGCACTACGAGGCCGTCGCCGCCGAGGTCGCCGTCGGCCCCGGCGAGCGGCCCCGCGCCCTCGCCGGGAACCACGTCCTGGTCCTCGTGGCCTCGGTCAACGCGCCCAGCCTCCGCGCCCTGTCGTACGCGAAGACCCTGCGGCCCGCCTCGCTCACGGCCGTCACCGTCGCCGAGGACCCGGCGGAGGCGGAGGTGCTCCGCGCGTCCTGGGAGGCCCACGGCATCGACGTGCCGCTGCGGGTGCTCGGCTCCCCGTACCGCTCGGTCGTCCAGCCGGTCCTGCGGCACGTGCGGGAGGCGCCGGAGCGGAGGGGCGACTCGGTCGTCTCGGTGGTCATCCCCGAGTACGTGGTCGGGCACTGGTGGGAGCAGCCGCTGCACAACCAGAGCGCCCTGCGCCTCAAGGCCCGGCTGCTGTTCATGAAGAACGTCGTGGTCATCGACGTCCCCTACCGGCTGCCCTCCGCGCGCGAACTGGCCGCCGAGCGCGCGCGGGCGGCGGAGGCGGCGAAGGCCGCCGAGCGGGAGGACCGGCCCTGACGGGACCCGGCTCCTTCCGCACCCGCCGACCGGGCGGGTCCTGAGGCCGCACCCGTCGGCCGGGCGGGTCCTGAGGTCGCGCCCGTCGGCCGGGCGGGTCCTGAGGCCGTACCCGCCGACCCGGCAGGCCCTACGGCCACACCAGGCAGTACGGCTGGTGGCCCGCCTCGTGGAGGCGCACCGAGAAGTCCTGCCACTCGTGGAGCAACTGGTAGACGTCGAAGGCGTCGCGGGGGCCGCCGCGGTCCGGGACCGTGGACCAGATGAAGGCGGCGGCGCCGACCGACTCCTCGCCGATCGCGCGCAGCGGGTCGACGACGGTCATCGGCAGCTTCACCACCGCGTAGTCGGGGTGCAGCACCACCAGCTCCAGCGGGGGCACCTTGTGCAGGGGCATGCCCTGGATGCCGGTGAGGACCATGGCCGCTATGGTCTCCGGCTTGATCTTGGTGAACATGCCGCCCATGCCGAGCTCGTCGCCGCCGAGCTCCTCGGGTCGCATCGAGACCGGCACGCGGGCCGCCGTCGCGCCGTCGGGCGCGCCGAAGTACTTGTACGTCACCCCCAACCGGCCCCTCCCGCCCACGGCGTCCCGCTCGTCCCGAGCGCCCGGGCTCCCCTGCTTGCGCGAAGCCTCCGGGCCTCCCCGCTTCCCCGGAGCGTCCGGGCTCGGGTCTTCGGTCCGCCGGCGCCGGTGCCTTCCCCGCCGGGCAGACTCCGGACCCAGGTCGTCCGTCCCCTCGCCCGGTCCGCCACCGCGATGCATATCTCCACCCGACTGCTTTTTCTCGGCAACACGACCCCGCCGCGCAACCCGATCATCGTGACAGTGACCTCCCCCGCGCTCGTACGGCGAAATACCGGTCCGCGAGAACGCCGTGGCCTCTGACACCATGGATTCCGTGAGCCATCCCTATGACGCCCCAGTTTCGCAGACGCGGCGGGCGTACGCCCCGGCGTAACACAGGGGGTGCCCACGCCGTCCCTCCGTTCCCGATGTCGTGCCCCACAACGTTCTCGCAGGTCAGGATCACAGTGCCGTATTCATACGAAGCCCCAGTCTCACAGACGCTTTTCGACCGCGCTTCCCTCGTGACGCCCGGCGGCGTGAACTCACCGGTGCGTGCCTTCCGGGCCGTGGGCGGAACGCCCCGGTTCATGGTGTCCGGTTCCGGTCCGTACCTCACCGACGCGGACGGGCGGGAGTACGTCGACCTGGTCTGCTCGTGGGGACCGATGATCCTCGGCCACGCGCACCCGGAGGTCACCGCCGCCGTGCAGGCCGCCGTGGCGCGCGGCACCTCGTTCGGCACCCCCGGCGAGGGCGAGGTGGCGCTCGCGGAGGAGATCGTCGCGCGCGTGGAGCCGGTCGAGCAGGTGCGCCTGGTCTCCTCGGGCACCGAGGCGACGATGTCCGCGATCCGGCTGGCCCGCGGGTTCACCGGACGCGCGAAGGTCGTCAAGTTCGCGGGCTGCTACCACGGCCACGTGGACGCGCTGCTCGCCTCGGCCGGTTCGGGCCTCGCCACCTTCGCGCTGCCGGACACGCCCGGGGTGACCGGCGCGCAGGCCGGCGACACGATCGTGCTGCCGTACAACGACCTGGAGGCGGTGCGGGCCGCGTTCGCCGCGCACCCGGGCGAGATCGCCTGCGTCATCACCGAGGCCTCGCCGGGCAACATGGGCGTCGTCCCGCCGGCCGAGGGCTTCAACCAGGGCCTGGCGGACCTGTGCCGGGAGAACGGCGCGCTGTACGTCTCGGACGAGGTGATGACCGGTTTCCGCACCTCGAAGGCCGGCTGGTACGGCGTCGACGGCGTCGAGCCCGACCTGCTGACCTTCGGCAAGGTCATGGGCGGCGGCTTCCCGGCCGCGGCGTTCGGCGGCCGCGCCGACGTCATGGGCCACCTGGCCCCGGCGGGCCCGGTCTACCAGGCGGGCACGCTCTCCGGGAACCCGGTCGCGACCGCCGCCGGGCTCGCGCAGCTCCGGCTGCTCGACGACGCGGCGTACGCGAAGGTGGACGCGGTCTCGGCGGAGATCCGGGGCCTGGTCACGGACGCGCTCACCAAGGAGGGCGTGGCGCACCGGCTCCAGACCGCCTCCAACATGTTCTCGGTGTTCTTCACCGCCGACGAGGTGCGGAACTACGACGACGCGAAGAAGCAGGAGGCCTTCCGCTTCAACGCCTTCTTCCACTCGATGCTGGCCGACGGGGTGTACCTGCCGCCGTCCGCGTTCGAGTCCTGGTTCGTGTCGACCGCCCACGACGAGCGGGCGGTCGAGCGGATCGCCGCCGCCCTGCCGGCCGCCGCCCGCGCCGCCGCGGAGGCCACGGCATGAGCGACGCGACGGACGACCGTACGGAGGGGGAGGCCGTGACCGGCACCGAGACCGCCACCGAGACCGTGACCGCCACCGGCACCGGGGGCCTCAGCGGCACCGAGGTCGCGACCGGGTCCGCCACCACGCCCGAGGACCGGGTGCAGGCGCGGGCGAAGGGCGACGACGACATCACCGTGGTGCACCTGATGCGCCACGGCGAGGTGCACAACCCCGACGGCGTCCTCTACGGGCGCCGCGCCGGCTACCACCTCTCCGAGCTCGGCCGGCAGATGGCGGACCGGGTCGCGGAGCACCTGGCCGACCGGGACGTCACGTACGTCGTGGCCTCCCCGCTGGAGCGGGCGCAGGAGACGGCCACGCCGATCGCCAAGGCGCACGGCCTGGACCTGGCCAGTGACCCGCGTCTCATCGAGGCGGCGAACGTCTTCGAGGGCAAGACCTTCGGCGTCGGCGACGGGGCGCTGCGCAAGCCGGCGAACTGGAAGCACCTGACCAACCCGTTCCAGCCGTCCTGGGGCGAGCCGTACGTCGAGCAGGTCGTCCGCATGATGGGCGCGCTCGACGCGGCGAAGGACGCGGCCCGGGGCCACGAGGCGGTCTGCGTCAGCCACCAACTGCCGATCTGGATCGTCCGCAGCTTCGTGGAGAAGCGGCGGCTGTGGCACGACCCGCGGCGGCGGCAGTGCACGCTGGCGTCGCTGACCTCGTTCACGTACCGGGGCGACAAGATCGTCTCGGTGGGGTACAGCGAGCCGGCCCGGGACCTGGTCCCGGCGCACCTGCTCGCGGGTGCGAAGCCGGTCAAGGGGAAGTCGAAGGCCTTCGGGGCGTAGCCCCGTTCGCGGGGCCGGATCCGTCCGCCGGACGGCTCGGCCTTGACGGATCGCCTTTCAGGGCGTTCGGATGATGTTCATGTCATCCGAACGCCCTTAAATTTTTGTGCTATTTAACGGGAACCCCCGTGTTCCTCCCTGCATCTCACTGTTTGTCGGTTTGGATGACATTCAGGTCATACGTCAGCGCGAATGGGGACGAGATGCGCGAGATCAGTGGAATCACTCGAAGGGGGCTGCTCGGGGCGGGCGTTGGGGCCGCCGCGGCGATGGGCGTCGCGGCGTGCAGCACCTCGAACAAGGACAATGCCGGACATCCCGGGCCCAACAAGCCCGGCAAGGGCGGTGACGTCACGGCGGATCCGGCCACCCCCACCCCGACCAAGGACACCGGCCGGCTCATCGGCGACGGCTCCACCGCCGACACCGGCAAGCAGCCGCACCAGCCCGGCGCGCCCGTCCCGCTTGAACCCGGCCAGACCCCGCCCCAGTTCGTGATCTTCTCCTGGGACGGCGCCGGCGAGGTCGGCAACGGACTCTTCCCCCGCTTCCTCGAACTCGCCAGGAACCACGACGCGGCGATGACCTTCTTCCTCTCCGGGATCTACCTCCTCCCCGAGGCGAAGAAGAACCTCTACCGCCCGCCGAACAACCGCGTCGGCGCCTCCGACATCGGCTACCTCACCGACGACCACATCAAGGACACCCTGAAGTACGTCCGGCAGGCCTGGCTCGAAGGCCACGAGATCGGCACCCACTTCAACGGGCACTTCTGCGGCGGTTCCGGCTCCGTCGGCAACTGGACCCCGGCCCAGTGGCAGAACGAGATCGACCAGGCCGTGAGGTTCGTCACGGAGTGGAAGACCAACAGCGGCTGGACCGAGCTCGACCCGCTCCCCTTCGACTACTCCAAGGAACTCGTCGGCGGCCGCACCCCCTGCCTCCTCGGCCAGGACAACCTGCTGCCCACCGCCAAGCGGCTGGGCTGGCGCTACGACGCCAGCTCGCCCGGCGGCCGCCAGACCTGGCCCGACAAGCGCCAGGGGATCTGGGACCTCCCCCTCCAGGCCGTGCCCTTCCCCGGGCACTCCTTCGAAGTCCTCTCCATGGACTACAACATGCTCGCCAACCAGTCGAAGAACTCCACGAAGGGCATGCCCTCGCGCTACCCGGGCTGGCGCAAGCAGGCGGCCGAGGCGTACCTCTCCGGCTTCACGCGCGCGTACGAGACGAACCGCGCGCCCTTCTTCATCGGCAACCACTTCGAGCAGTGGAACGGCGGGATCTACATGGACGCCGTCGAAGAGGCGCTCAAGGGAATGGCCGGGAAGAAGGACGTCCGGCTCGTCTCCTTCCGGCAGTTCGTGGACTGGCTCGACGTCCAGGACCCGAAGGTGCTCGCCAAGCTGCGCGGCCTGGGCGTGGGGGAGAAGCCCGCCGGCGGCTGGAAGACCTTCCTCAAGGCCGCTTGACCCTTCCCGTGGGCACCCCTCGCTTAGGCATCCTTGACAAGGTGCTTTACGGGCACGTAGGGGGGTGCCCAAGATCCCCCAAACGCCCATGCGAAACTTTTCACATGAGCCTTAGCCGTGCCCCTCGACGCACCCTGTTCGCCGTCGGAGTGCTGACCGCCGCCCTCGCGCTCTCGGCCTGCGGCGGCGACGGCGGCGGCACGTCCGGCGGGGGCGGCACCAACTTCGTCACCACCAAGGGCGGCATCTCCACCGCCCCCAGGGGCGAGCGCGCGACCCCGGGCAAGCTCGCCGGCGAGACCCTCGACGGCGAGCGGCTCGACGTCGCCGACCTCAAGGGCAAGGTCGTCGTCCTCAACGCCTGGGGCTCCTGGTGCGCCCCCTGCCGCGCCGAGGCCCCCCACTTCGCCAAGGTCGCGGGCGACCTCAAGGGCAAGGACGTCGCGTTCGTCGGCCTCAACACCCGCGACGCCAACAAGCAGCAGGCGCTCGCCTTCGAAGAGGACTACGAGGTCCCCTACCCGAGCCTCTACGACCCCGCCGGCAAGCTGATCCTCTTCGGCTTCCCCAAGGGCACCCTCAGCCTCCAGGGCATCCCCTCCACCGTCGTCCTCGACAAGGAGGGCAAGATCGCCGCCCGCGCCCTCATGGCCCTCGACGACACGAAGCTCCGCTCGATGATCGACCCGCTCCTCGAGGAGAAGTGAGCCGGTGAACGAGACGGTCACCAGCGGAGCCCTGCTGCTCGCCCTGCCCCTCGCGGTCCTCGGCGGGCTCGTCTCCTTCTTCTCGCCGTGCGTCCTGCCGCTCGTCCCCGGCTACCTCAGCTACGTGACCGGGGTCACCGGCGCCGACCTCGCCGAGAGCCGCCGGGGCCGGATGACCACCGGCGCCGTCCTCTTCGTCCTCGGCTTCACCGCCGTGTTCGTCTCCGGCGGCGCCCTCTTCGGCTACTTCGGGTCCACCCTCCAGGAGTACCGCGAGACGCTCACCACGGTCCTCGGCGTCCTCATGGTCCTCATGGGCGTCTTCTTCCTCGGCCTGATGCCCTGGCTGACCCAGCGCGAGTTCCGCTTCCACCGGAAGCCCGCCGCGGGCCTGGTCGGCGCCCCGCTGCTGGGCGCCCTCTTCGGCATCGGCTGGACCCCCTGCATCGGCCCGACCCTCGCCTCCGTCAACGCGCTCGCCCTGGAGCAGGCCAGCGCGGGGCGCGGCGCGGCGCTCGCCTTCGCGTACTGCCTCGGTCTCGGCGTACCGTTCGTGCTCGCCGCCCTCGCCTTCCGCAAGGCGCTGGGCGCGTTCGGCTGGGTCAAGCGGCACTACGTCTGGGTCATGCGGATCGGCGGCGGCATGATGATCGTCACCGGAGTCCTGCTCCTCACAGGGGCGTGGGACAGCATGGTCGCCACGATGCAGGGCTGGTCCGACGGTTTCACGGTGGGGATCTGAGTTCCATGAGCAAGACCGACACGACGGAGAGCACCGCCGCCGACGAGGCGGCCGGTGCCGAGCTGTCGACCGCCCCCAGGGAGGACCGGGAGGACCGGCAGGACCGCGGCGACGCCGTCACCGGCGGGCCCGTCCTCGGAGCCGTCGGCTGGATCCGCTGGTTCTGGCGGCAGCTCACCTCCATGCGGGTCGCGCTGATCCTCCTCTTCCTGCTCTCCCTCGGCGCCGTGCCCGGCTCCCTCGTCCCGCAGAACAGCGCGGACGAGATGAAGGTGCAGGCCTTCAAGGACGCCCACCCCACGCTCACGCCGCTCTACGAGAAGCTCCAGTTCTTCGACGTCTACAGCTCGGTGTGGTTCTCCGCGATCTACCTCCTGCTGTTCGTCTCCCTCATCGGCTGCATCGTCCCGCGCAGCCTCCAGTTCGTCGGCCAGCTCCGGGGCCGCCCGCCGGGCGCCCCCCGCCGCCTCGACCGGCTCCCCGCGTACACCACCTGGCGCACCGCGGCCGAGCCCGAGCAGGCCCGCGAGGCCGCGCTCGCCCTCCTGCGGAAGCGCCGCTTCCGCGCCCACCGGGCCGGGGACGCGGTCGCCGCCGAGAAGGGCTACCTGCGCGAGGCCGGGAACCTGGCCTTCCACGTCGCCCTGATCGTGATGCTCGTCGCCTTCGCCTGGGGCCAGCTCCTCAAGTCCGAGGGCGGCAAGCTGATCGTCGAGGGCGACGGCTTCTCCAACACGCTCACCCAGTACGACGACTTCAAGTCCGGCTCGCTGTTCGGCACCGACGCCCTGGAGCCGTTCAGCTTCACGCTGGACTCCTTCACCGGCACGTACGAGAAGAGCGGACCGCAGCGCGGCACCCCCCGCACCTTCGAGGCGGCCGTCACCTACTCGCGGGGCGGCGCGGACGAGAAGGCGGTCATCCGGGTCAACGAGCCGCTGAAGGTGGGCGACTCCAAGGTCTATCTGATCGCCCACGGCTACGCGCCCGTCGTCACCGTCAAGGACGGGCGCGGCAAGACCGTCTTCCACGGCGCCGTGCCCCTGCTCCCGATCGACAACAACATCACGTCGACCGGCGCGATCAAGGTCATGGACGGCTACCGCGACAAGAACGGCAAGAAGGAACAGCTCGGCTTCCAGGCCTTCTTCGTGCCGACCTTCGCGGGCGCGGGCCAGGGCACGATGTTCTCGCAGTTCCCGGCGCTCGACTTCCCCGTCATGGCGCTCACCGGCTTCCACGGCGACCTGCGCGTGAACGCCGGCCTCCCGCAGAACGTGTACCAGCTCGACAAGTCCAAGATGACCCAGTTCAAGGACGCGTCCGGCAACAAGCTCGCCCAGCGCCTGCTGCCCGGCGAGACCATGACGCTCCCCGGCGGGGCCGGCTCGATCACCTTCGAGAAGGACGTCAAGGAGTGGGCGAGCTTCCAGGTCTCGCAGCAGCCGGGCAACGGCCTCGCCCTCGCGGGCGCGATCGCCGCGATCGCCGGCCTGACCGGCTCGCTCTTCATCCAGCGGCGCCGGATCTGGGTCCGGGCCGTACGGGGCGAGGACGGCGTCACCGTCGTCGAGATGGCCGGTCTCGGCCGCAGCGAGTCCGCGAAGCTCCCCGAGGAGCTGGCCGACCTCGCGGTCGCGCTCACGGCCCAGGCCCCGCCCGCCGCGGAGACCCCGCGAGCCGATCCGGAGGCCGTACCGGACACCGCGGGGACCGCGGAGAGCGCGACCGCACCCGCCGCACCCCCCGCGTCCGGTGTACCCGCCGGTCCCGCGGAAGACCCCGCCGAAGACCCCGCCCCTTCTGGAGAGGCTGACAAGTGATCCTCGCCGCCACGACCGACGAGAGCCTGGCGCGGATGAGCGACCTGCTCGTCTACTCCTCGATGGCCGTCTACACCCTGGCCTTCTTCGCCCACATCGCCGAATGGGTGCTCGGCAGCCGCAGCAAGGTCGGCCGCACCGCCGCCGCCCTCACCCGGCCGGCCGGGGAGGCCCCGGCCGCCGCCGTGACCGTCCGGGTCAAGCAGGCCGGCTCCACCGCCGTGCTCGACAAGCCGACGGTCGTCACCCGGACCGCGGCCGGCACCCGCGACGTCCCGGACGGCCCCGGCGCGGCCGGCGGCACGGTCAAGGGCGACCTCTACGGCCGGATCGCCGTCTCGCTCACCGTCCTCGCGTTCCTGGTCGAGGCGTCGGGCGTGGTCACCCGGGCGCTCTCCGTGCAGCGGGCCCCCTGGGGCAACATGTACGAGTTCTCCACCACCTTCTCCACGGTGGCGGTCGGCGCGTACCTCGGCTTCCTCCTCGCCAAGAAGAACGTGCGCTGGATCGGCCTGCCGCTGGTCACCACCGTCCTGCTCGACCTGGGCCTGGCCACCACCTGGCTGAAGACCCCCAGCGACCAGCTCGTGCCCGCGCTCGACTCGTACTGGCTGTGGATCCACGTCTCCACCGCGATCTTCTGCGGCGCGGTCTTCTACCTCGGCGCGGTCGCCACGCTGCTGTACCTCTTCCGCGACTCGTACGAGAACAAGCTCGCGACCGGCGGCAACCCCGGCGCCTTCGCCCGCTCGGTCCTGGAGCGGCTGCCCGCCGCCGCCTCTCTCGACAAGTTCTCCTACCGGGTGAACGCGGCGATCTTCCCGCTGTGGACCTTCACGATCATCGCGGGCGCGATCTGGGCCGGCGACGCGTGGGGCCGCTACTGGGGCTGGGACGCCAAGGAGGTCTGGTCGTTCATCACGTGGGTCGGGTACGCCGCGTACCTGCACGCGCGCGCGACGGCCGGCTGGAAGGGCCGCAAGGCCGCGTACATCGCGCTCATCGCCTTCGCCTGTTTCCTCTTCAACTACTACGGCGTGAACATCTTCGTGAGCAGCAAGCACTCGTACTCCGGGGTCTGACCTCCCGGGACGTGCCCGCGCTGGCACCGCTCCCGCCCCTGGGCGACGCTGGAACCATGAGCGAGATCTCCCGGGGCAGGAGCGAGACCCACGACGGCGACACGCACGTGCTGCGGTTCACCGTCGAGCTGCCGCACCCGCCGTCCGAGGTCTGGACGGCCGTCACCACCCCCGAGGGCCTGGCGCGCTGGCTGTGCGCGGCGGACCCGCTGGAGCCCCGGCTCGGCGGCCGGGTCGTCCTCCACCGGCTGACCAGCGGCGACACCGAGGACCCGGGGCGGGTGACCGCCTGGGACCCCGGGAGCGTGGCCGAGTACACGGTCGATCCGACGCACGGCCGGATCCGGTTCCACCTGGAACCGGGGCCCGGACCCGGCGGCGACGGGTCGACCGTGCTGCGTTTCACCAACGAGCTGCGGGGCCCGCCGGAGCACCGCCTCGACCGGCTCGCCGCCTGGCACGACCACTTCGAGTGGCTCGCCCGCGCCCTGGAGGGCCACCCCGCCGACTGGCGGGAGCGGACGTCCGAGCGCTGGCTGCACCTGCGCGAGCTGTACGAACGGGACGCGGCGCGCTGGCCGACGTGGGAGCCGTAGGGCCCGCCCGGCGGACCCGGGGCCCGCGTGGGCCCCGGCCCGCCCCCGTACCGTCACTCCCGCTTCGGCGGCAGGCACGGCGACTCCGGCGGGCGCCCCTCCGGCCAGGCGATCTGGACGAAGCGCTGGGAGCCGTCCGGGGCCAGTTCCACGATCGGGACGGCCTTGTCGTACGGGTTGCCGTAGTTGTCCAGGCAGATCCAGCCGCTCGCCCCCTCCACCCGCAGCGAGCCCTTCACCTGCGGCCACTGGGTGGCCACGTCGGCCGCCGCCGGGTGGCGGGCCCCCTGCGGGGTGGCCTGGCGGATCGCGTGGACGGCCGTCGCCATCGCGTCGTACGCGACGATCGCCTGCCCGTCCGTGAGCGCCGGCGGCTGCTTCGTACCCCGGGTGATGTCGCCGAGGAAGGTCTCGTACGCCGTGGGGGAACCGCCCGTGGCCGGGACCTTCCGCCCCTCCGCCGGCACCCAGGCGTCCGGGTGGGCGAGCGCCGCGTACCGCACGGTCAGCCTCGACCTCAGGGCCTTGCGGTCGAGCTTCGCGTCCGCGCCCAGGTACGAGCCCTCGTCCCCGGTCAGGACGGTGAAGGCCCGGTCGGTGCAGCCGCGCGCGCCCAGCGCGTTGATGAACTGGCGGAGCTGGGTGTGCCGGCCCGCGAAGAAGACGGTCTCGGCGCGGCTGTCGCAGATCAGGTGGGTGATCTGGCGGAAGGTGTTGGCGGTGGTGCCCTCCTCGTTGGGATCGGCGGGCGAGGTGAACACCTCGGGGGGGCGCGGGCTGTTCTTCAGGGTCGCGGCGAAGGCGGCCTTGAGGGTGTCCGTGTAGTGGTCGCCGCCGCGGGTGTCCTGGACGAGGAGCGCCTTGGTGGCGTCCACCCGCCCGAAGTGGGCCAGCGCCTTCGCCTCGTCGCCGTTGGTGGGCGAGACGCGGGCGAGGCCGGGGAAGCGCTCGTTCCTGGGGGAGTTGGCGATGTCGTCGGCGGTGATGGTGGTGCCGACGACGGCGATCCCGGCCCCGGTGAGGGCGGTCAGCGCCTCCCGCACCTCGGTGGAGGAGGTGGCGACGCCGGAGACGGCCCGCAGCCGGTCGGCGGAGTCCTTCATGGCGATCAGCCGGTCGACGGTGGCGCGCCAGTGGGCGTTGCCCTTGCCGGTGTTGGCGAGGACGAGCCGGATCTTGGGCAGCTCGTCGTTGGACTCGTGGTTGGCGCGGTACTGGTAGGCGTGGGCGCCCTCCAGCTCGTGCCGCACCTTGACCCGCATGCCGCCGTCGGTGGAGGTCAGCGGCAGCAGGAGGGCGACGGTCACGTGGTCGTCCGGCTCGAGCGTGGCGTTCTCGACGCCGATGGCGCGGGCGATCGGGCCCAGTTCGCCGATCCCGAAGTCGTGGCCGTCGCCGTTGACGCCGACGCACTCCTCGCTGCCGGCGGGGCGCTCGACGCCCGCCGCGCAGGAACGGTCCTCCGGGGTGGTGAGGCGGACGACGCCGTACCCGCCGAGGCCGAGGACGACGGCGGCCGTGACGAGGGAGGCGAAGAACTTCTGGCGGGGGGTGCGGACGCGGCGGCGGAGCCGGTCGAGCGGGCGGGCGGTCGAGCGGTCGGTCACGCGGTCGGGCATGGCGTCAGACTCCGTCCTCGCGGCCCGGCGGCAGCGAGGGCTCCCGCCAGGCGCGGATGTCGCGCGGCCAGTGGGTGGCAGCGTCCCAGAGCGAACCGCTGCCCGACAGGTGACGGCCGGAGAGCCGGCGCAGCTCGTGCGCGAGCCGGTCGGCCACCTCGTCGTCGGGCAGGGCGAGCGGATCGGTGAGCAGCCATACGGCGTGCAGCAGCCGCCGCAGGGAGAGGTGCAGCTCGACGGCGTCGGCGTCGAGTCCGGCGGGGAGCCCGTCCGCGGGAGCCCCCCCTCCCGCCGGGGCCCGACCTCCCGCCGGGGCCCGACCTCCCGCCGGGGCCTGGCCGAGGGCGACGGCCCGGCGCGGATCGGGCCCGGTCGCGCCGCGTTCGCGCGGGTACGGGGCGGAGGCGACGAACCGCAGCTTCCCGAGCCAGCCGAGGACGTCCGGCTCGGGGAACGTGGTCCGCAGGTGGGTGACGGCGTCCTCGGTGCGGCCGAGCGCCAGGTCGTGGTGGAGCCGGTACGGGCCGGGCCCGGGCCCGTAGTGCCGGCGCAGGGTCTCGTGGACGGCGTGCCAGGCGGCGTAGCGCGGGTGGTCGCCGTCCTCGAAGCGCAGTCGGTGCAGGAGCAGCGCGCGCAGCAGCGGGTCGGCGACGAAGTGCCGGGAGCCGGGCGCGGACGCGGCCCAGTCCTCGGCGCGCAGCCGGTCGCGGACGCGCAGCGCCACGTCCCCGTCGAGGGACTCGGACGGGAGCCGGGCGTGGGCCAGCATCCTGGCGGACTCCTCGTCGTGGGCGGCGGCGAGCACGGCGTACGGGCCGGGCCGGGACACCGGCAGCAGCTCGGCGAGGAGGGCGGGGGCGACGGGCACCGGCGGGGCGTCCTCGCGCAGCTCCACGGTCAGGTCGAGCAGCGCGCCGGGGGTGAGGCGGGGCTTCAGGTGCGCGGGGGCCTCCCCGGCGGCCCGCCCGAGCAGCACCACGCCCAGGGGGCGGCCGCCGGTCAGCCGGTGGACGGCGCGGGACAGTTCGGCGGGGGTGCGGCCGGCCGGGTCGTACCGGTCGAAGGCGCCCCGGGTCTGGGCGGGGGAGAGCGGGGTCAGCTCGACGGCGAGGATGCCGGAGCCGACGCTCGTCCCGCGCGGGCAGGGCGCCCGGTGCGCGGTCTCGGGCAGCCGGAGCCGGGTGGCCTGGCGCAGCGCCTCGTGGTCGCGGACCCGGGAGGCGGCGAGGACGACGAGCCGGTCCCGGCGCCCCTCGGCGCGGGCGCGCAGAATCGGTTCGACCAACTGCCGGCCGAGCGGCTCGTGGGCGTCGTCGAGGAGGAGCAGGGGCCGGCCGATGCGGCTGCCGCGCCGGAAGCCGGTGTAGGCGTGCAGCAGGTCCTCGGTGAGCGCCCCGACGAGGAACGCCTCGGCCTCGCCGCGGCGCCGGCCGCCCTGCTCGAAGTCGTTGGCGAGCTGCTGGAGCCCGGCCTTCCCGCGTCCCCCGGCGTTGCGGTATCCGCCGTACCACCCCTCGGCGGACCGCTGCATCCGCCCGAACACCTCCTCCAGGACGGTCTCGACGGTCGCCTCGGCGAGCAGCCCGGCGAGCGGGGCGGCGGTCTCCGCGAAGGTGGCGGCGAGCTTGGTGAGGACCTTGCCGACCCAGTGGGCGGCGGCGCCCCGGGCCGCGTCGACGGTCGCGAGCAGCGGCCCGAGCCGCTGGAGGTCGCGGCGGGCCCGCTCGTCGTCCTCCCGGGACCAGCCGATCGCGGCGACGGCCACGAGCCCGAGCGAGAGCCGCGGGAACCGCACGGGCGCGGCCCCGAGCACCTTGGGCGAGAACTGCACGGCCAGCTCGGCCAGCGCCCCGGTGAGCGGGGTCCAGCCGGGCCCGTGGTCGGCGGGCGGCTCGACGTGGCCGCAGTCGAGCAGCGCGAGCGGGGTGTACCCCCGGTACCGGTTCCGCACCTCCTTGAGCAGCGCGGTCTTCCCGGTCCCGCGCCCACCGGTGAAGACGGTGACCGGCGGATCGTCCCCGTGCTCGTACGCCACCCGCGCCACCCCGTGCCGCGTGAGCCCGCAGAGCCGCGCGACCAGCCCGCCGTCGTCCAGGGCCGCCTCGCGGCCGTACAGCTCCCTGTCCAAGCCCCGCCACCCCCGTAACAGTCAACTCAAGGATATCGACGGTGTGTTGGGAAAGCGGTCGGCTTTTCGAGTCTGTTGTGGGGGCGTTGCGGGTCTGTGGCGGAAGGGGAGGTTTGGGGGGCGCCCCCTCACTCCTCCCCGATGTCCTCGTTCCACAGCTCGGGGCTCTCGGCGATGAACTCCCGCATGAGCGCGGCGCATTCCGGATCGTCGAGCACGACGACCTCGACCCCGTGTCCGGCGAGCCACTCGTGTCCGCCGTGAAAGGTCTCGGCCTCCCCGACGACGACCCGCGAGATCCCGAACTGCCGGACGAGGCCGGAGCAGTACCAGCAGGGCGAGAGGGTGGTGACCATGGTCGTCCCCCGGTACGAGCGCTGCCGCCCGGCGTCCCGGAACGCGGCGGTCTCCGCGTGCGCGGAGGGGTCCCCGTCCTGCACGCGCCGGTTGTGCCCGCGCCCGAGGAGGGTGCCGTCGGGTCCGTGGAGGGCGGCCCCGATGGGAATCCCGCCCTCACGCAGCCCGGCACGGGCCTCGTCGAGGGCGGTGACGAGCCATGAGTGGGCCTGGTCCTTGTCCATGGGCGGATCCTTCCCGCCGGGGCGGGGGGATCACGCGTCGGTCGGAGGGCCGCTCGGCGGGACGCAGGAGCCCTTGCCGGGCACGGTGACGATCAGTCCGCGTTCGCGGAGTTCGCGCATGGCCCGGCGGGCCGTCAGTACGGCGATGCCGTACTCCTCGGAGACCGGGGGCGCGCCACTGCGTGTGCGAGTGCCCTTGCCACCGGAAGGGTCCCGGCCTGTCCGGCGACCGACCACGAGGCGCCGGCCCGACCGGCGGTGATCGGACCGGCGCACCCGTCACGACCTGCCGGGGCGCCTTCCGGACGTGCGAACCGGGCGCGATCGGTTCGGCGTCGTGGAGCCGCGGTTCCGCGTGCCGGTTCTCGACGACCGCCGGCCGTCGGCGGCCGGGGTGTCCAAGAGGATCCGGGTGGTTGTCCAGCAGGAAGCATTTTCGGCCAGCTTCGGACTTTGGGGTTTGCTCCGGCGCAGGTCGAACGGGCTTGGGGTGACTGGAAGCGGTCCGTCTGTCCGTCCGACGTGCGGTGATTCGTTCCCGAAAAACGGAAAGGCCGATTCCCCCGCGCATGCGTTCGAGATTTCCGGGCAGGGCCCGTTGACGCTCCTGGGCCTGTGTCAACGTGTGGGGCCCCGGTGGCCGTTGGGGCGGCCGGGTCTCATCTTCCTGTGGGGGGAAGTACATGCACTCGCGTGCTCCCGGCACGTCGCTTCGGCGTGCCCGCACCACTTCCAGAACGGCCGTCCTGGCCGTCATGACCGCCCTGACGGTCACCCTCTCCGGCACCTCGGCGCTCGCCGAACCCGGTGGCCCCGGTCCCGGGTCCGCGTGGGGCAGGCCGGACGCGCCGCTCACCGTGCCGCCGGTGCTCGTCGGCACGAACAAGCCCGTGCCCAACCGGGCCGAGAAGGCCCCCTCGCCCGAGGAGGCCGCCTGGCGCGCGGCGCAGAAGAGGCGGGCGCGGACGGGGGAGATGCCGGCGCCCGCTGCGCAGAATCGTTCCGCCAAGACCGCCGGGCAGCCCCCGGCGTCCGAGGCCTCCACGGCGTCGGTCCTGACCTACGTGCCGAGCGGCCAGGGGGCCGTTCCCTGGCACCAGATCTCGGACTTCCGGATCACCGACTCCCTCGTGGCCCGGATCGACCTCTCCAACGGCAACCTGATGCTGGCGGCCACGGACTTCCAGGTGGCGGGCGTCGGCCGGACGCTGCGCCTCGCCCGTACGTACAACTCGTTCGACGCGCCCTGGGGCAAGGTCTCCCAGCGCTGGTGGCAGGAGTACGAGCGCTACCTGCACGTCTTCACCGACACGGTCATCGTCTACGACAAGACCGGCGACTCGGTCTGGTTCGACAAGAACGCGGACGGCACCTTCGCCACCCCCGAGGGGTACTCGAAGGACCTGAAGAAGAACGCGGACGGCACGTACACCCTCACCGACCGCAAGTCGGGCCTGAAGGACACCTACGACGCCGACGGCACGCTGACCAAGGTCACGGACCGCAACAACGGCACGATCACCGTCACCCAGCACGACGAGGGGTCCGAGCACAAGGGCTTCAAGCTCACCGAGACCCGCTCCGGGCGCTGGGTGGACCTGGTCAAGACCTACCCCTCGCAGTGGCAGGCCAAGGACCACACCGGCCGCACCGCCGTCTTCGACCTCGACCCGGAGGGGAACCTCTCCCGCACGGCGGACACCGAGGGCAAGACCACGACCTTCGGCTACGACGCCTCCGGCCGCGTCACGAAGATCACCACCCCGGAGGGGCGGGTGACGGTCTTCACCTACGACGCCGAGAACCGCGTCACCTCGATGCTGCGGGCCACCGCCTTCGACGGCACCGGCCACACCGGCCCGACGTACACGTACGCCTACTCCTCCCCGAACTCCTGGGACGCCGGCACCACGACGGTCACCGACCCCGAGCAGCACGCGACGAAGCACGAGCACGACGGCGAGGGCCGGGTCACCAAGGTGACCGACGCGCTCAACCACTCCCGCTCCAGGACCTTCGACGCGAACCACAACGTGGCCACCGCGTCCGACGCCATGGGCACGGGCGGCACCGGCGCCAACGTCACCCAGTACGGCTGGGACGCCCGCAACAACGCCACCTCCGCCAAGCTGCCGACCGGCGCGACCGCGACGGCCACCGGCTACCAGACGATCTCGGGCGCGGACCTGCCCGGCACGCTGACCACCGCCGACGACAACAAGACCGACTACAAGTACGACGCGGCCGGCAACACCACGTCGGTCGCGGTCACCGGCACCGGCGGCGGCAACCAGACCTTCACCTACAACCCCGCCACCCCGACCTGCGGCGGCTTCGAGGGCCAGCGCTGCAAGGCGACGGCGAAGATGAGCGACACCAAGTCGGTCTCCACGTCCTTCTCCTACGACGCCAAGGGCAACCTGAGCAAGGTCACCCCGCCCGCGCCGCTCACCGCCACCACCTACAGGTACGACGACCTCGGCCGGATCACCACCGCGACGGACGGACGCGGGGTCAAGACCCTCTACGAGTACGACAACCGCGACCGCATCACCAAGGTCGACACCTCGAACTACGCGACGGTCACCTACGCGTACGACGGCGACGGCAACCTCAAGCAGCGCTCGGACGGCACGGGCGTGACGAAGTACGACTTCGACCCGCTCTCGCGCGAGACCGTGCGCACCCTCCAGGACGGTTCGCAGACCAAGCTGGCCTACACCCCGGCCGGCAACGTCGACTACTACCAGGACCCGGCCGGGACCACGGACTACACCTGGAACGAGGTCAACAGGCTCAAGCAGCTCAAGGACCCGACCGGCAAGGTCACGACGTACGAGTACGACGAGAACGACTTCCGCAGCAAGACGCTGTACCCGGGCGGCACGGTGCAGGAGGCCACCCCGGACAAGTCCGGCCGGCCTTCGAGGATCAAGGCCACCTCCTCCAAGGGGACGCTGGTCGACCTGTCCTACTCGTACCTCAACGGCACGAAGGACGGCGGGAAGATCCGCACCAGCACCGACGCGGTCGCCGGCACGAGGACGACGTACACCTACGACGGCGCGGGCCGCTTCTCCTACGCGAAGGAGGAGAAGGGCAGCACGCTCACCTCCTCCTGGCAGTACTGCTACGACCTGGCGGGCAACCTGACCTCGCAGGGCACGGACCCCGGCTGCCCGCGCGGCACGACCTTCACGGTCAACGACGCGCAGCAGATCACCGCGAAGGACGGATCGTCGGCCAACTGGTCCTACGACAAGATCGGGAACGAGACGGCCGGCGCCTCGACGCCGGAGGGCACCCGCACCGCCGAGAAGTGGTCGGACTACTCGCAGCTCACCTCGCTCACGGTGGGCGGCAAGGTCTACGCCGGCCAGTACGGCTCGACCGACCAGAGCGAGCGGATCAAGCTCGGCGACACCTTCTTCCACAACGGCCCGCTGGGCCTGTCGGCCAAGACGACGGCCGGGGTGGACACGGGGTTCAACAGGGAGCCCGGGGGTACCTTGAACTCCATGACCACGGGGGGTGCTTCGTACTACTACCTGACGGACGCCCTCGGTTCGGTGGTCGCCCTCGCGGACGGCACCGGCACCAAGGTCAACACCTACAGCTACAGCCCGCGCGGCGTGCAGCGCGCGGCGACCTCGGAGAAGGTCTCCCAGCCGTACCGGTTCGCCGGCGGCTACCAGGACCCGACCGGTCTTTACCACCTCGGGGCGCGCTACTACGACCCGAACATGATCCGGTTCACCTCGCCCGACCCCAGCGGCCAGGAGAAGAACCCGTACCTGTACGCCGAGGGCGACCCGGTCAACCGGATCGACCCGCAGGGCACCCTCTCCTTCGAGATCGGCGGCGAGTTCTGCGCCGGGGTCTGCATCGGGGGCGGGGTCTCCATCAACGAGGACGGCAGCGCGCACCCGTACGTCTCCGCGGGCACCGGAACCCCCGGTGGCAGCGTGGACGCGGGGCTGTCCTCCGGCAGCGCCGAGCAGGGCCTGACCGGCGAGGTCGGCTGCGGAGTGGGGCCGGCACAGGTCTCGGCCTCCACGGACGGTTCGGCGGGCATCAGCACCGGCGGCAGCACCGGCAAGTGCTCCGCCACCGCGAAGTACACACTCTGATCACTCACGGTCCGGGCCGCGGGACGCGTCACGAGGCGCACCGCGGCCCGGACCACGGGACGGAAGGACCAGACGGATGAACCCGATCCACCTCCTCGCGCAGGACCACCTCGCCAACTACCGGCCCGACGGGCCGTCCTGGTTCCCGTACGCCTTCGTGGGCCTGGTCGTCGTCCTGGGCATCGTCATCCTCATCCGCGTGCGCAACAAGGGCAAGTAGGGGGAGGGGAGCACCGTGCGGATCCTCGTGGGACTCTTCCTCGTCGTGTTCGGGCTGACCTTCGCGGTTCTGTCCCCCCGGTTCGCCCGTGCGGGGGCGGCCGGTTCCAAGGAGGTCTTCGGAACCACCGGCGGAACGTTCATGCGCCGGTGGAACCGGGTGGCCTTCGTCGTCATCGGCCTTGCGCTCGCGGTGTTCGGGGCGGCCTACGCGCTCGGATTCGACGGCTTCTGACCGTCGGCGGGTCCCGGAACCCCGCCCCGCCCCGGCCCCGGGGTTCCGGGCCCGATCACACCCCCGCCCCGGTCCGCTCCTCGTACGGGAACAGCGCGAGCGGCGTCTCCTCCTGGAAGAAGGTCTTCGCGCGGATCAGGGCCCGGGTGTCGGCGCGGACGCGGCCCGGGCGGGAGCCCGTGCCCGTCAGGACGCCGCCGAAGCGCATGCGGAGGTAGGCGGCGGAGTGGTTCAGGGAGGTGACCAGCCCCCCGGCGACGACGTGCTCGTCGTGGGCCAGGGCCGTCACGCCCCACAGGGTGCCGCCCGCCATGCGCTCCTTGAAGTCCGAGCCGGGGACGTTCAGCCAGCCCGACCAGTAGTCGAGGTAGCGCTTGGTCTGGGCCGAGAGGCTGTACCAGTACAGGGGCGACACGACGACCACGTCCGTGGCCTCCACCGTCGCCTCCAGGAGCATCTTCTCCGTCTCGTTCACCGGCGGGCCCGTGACCTCGTGCCGCCCGTCCTGGAAGTCCGGCAGCGACAGCCCGTTCAGGTCCACCCAGCGCTGCGGGACGCCGGCCGGCAGGTGCGCCGCCGCCTCGCGGGCCAGGATCTCCGAGTTGCCGTCCGCGCGGGAGCTGCCCAGGACGAAGAGGAACGAGCGGTTCGAGAAGTCCCGGATCTCAGGGGAGGGGGAAGGGAAGGGGGAGGTGGGGGATTCCGGGGCGTGCGGGGTGTCCAGGGCCATGGCTGCTGCTCCGTCTCGTGAGGTGTCCGGTGCCAACTCCGGCCCCCGCGGAGGTATTCCGTCCCCCGCCCGCCCCCGGTCCCTGCCGCCGATCGGCTGAGTCCCGGCCTCCCCACCGGCCCGGTGCGCGGGCGACCGGCGGCGGGGGCCCTAGCGTGCGGAGTGCCCGCCCTTCCGCGGCGCACCCCGTCGCTCTACCGAGAGGTCCTCCATGCGTTCCCTGCTGACCGCCCTCGCCGTCGGTGCCATCGTCCTCGGCACCGCCGGTGCCGCCAGCGCCGACGTGTACGTCGACTACGAGCCGGAGCCCTCGTACACCCTCGTCTTCGGCGACTGGTTCCAGTTCGCGGAGGGCGACGTCTTCAACGCCGGGCACGACAACACCGTCGGCTCCGACGACTGACCTCCCCGCGGCGCGGCCGGGGCCCTTTCGGGGCCCCGCCCGTCAGCCCTCGTTCTCCTCGCCGCGCTCGCGGCGCTTCAGCTCCTCCTCGCGGCGGCGCAGGTCCGCCTCCCAGTCCTTGAGGAGGGCGTCGTCGTCGGCCTTCGCGCCCGACCCGTCGTCCGCGAGCGACTTCAGGAACTCCGGGTTGTCGTCCGGCGCCACCCAGCCGCCCGCACCGCCCGCGCCGCGCGCTCCGAACGCGCCGCGCCGGCCTCCCGCCCCGCGCTCCTTGCCCGCGACGATCCAGCCGATCGCGCCGACGATCGAGAACAGCAGGATCACGATGGCCCACACCGGCTTCGGAAGGTGCTTGACCTCTTCCTCCGGGGTGTTCAGGCAGTCGATGAAGGCGTAGATCATCAGCGCCAGCGGCAGGATGAACAGCAGCGCCCTGAGCATGTGGGACAGCCCCCTGGAAGCGGTGGCGGGGGCGCGCTTCGGCGGCCCCGGTGACAGGTCAAGGGTAGCCGGTGACCGATACTTGCCCCTATGGCTCACGACGATCTCCGCTCGCTGCTCAGGGCCCTCGAGCGCGAAGGCGACCTCAAGCGCATCAAGGCCGAAGTCGACCCGTACCTGGAGGTCGGGGAGATCGTCGACCGCGTGAACAAGGCGGGAGGCCCGGCGCTCCTCTTCGAGAACGTCAAGGGCTCCTCCATGCCGCTCGCGATGAACGTCTTCGGGACGGACCGCCGGCTGCTCAAGGCGCTCGGCCTGAAGTCGTACGGCGAGATCAGCGAGAAGATCGGCGGCCTCCTCAAGCCGGAGCTGCCGCAGGGCTTCGTCGGGGTCCGCGAGGCCTTCGGCAAGCTCGGCTCGATGGTCCACGTGCCGCCCAAGAAGGTGAAGTCCGGCGACGCCCCCGTGCAGGAGGTCGTCCTCACCGGCGACGACGTCGACCTGGAGAAGCTGCCCGCGCTCTTCACCTGGCCCCAGGACGGCGGCTCCTTCTTCAACCTGGGGCTCACCCACACCAAGCACCCCGAGACCGGCGTGCGGAACCTCGGCCTCTACCGGCTCCAGCGGCACGACAAGCGCACCATCGGCATGCACTGGCAGATCCACAAGGACAGCCGGAACCACTACGCGGTCGCGGCCGAGCGCGGCGAGCGGCTGCCGGTCGCCATCGCCTTCGGCTGCCCGCCCGCCGTGACGTACGCCTCGACGGCCCCGCTGCCGGGCGACATCGACGAGTACCTCTTCGCCGGCTTCGTGCAGGGCAAGCGGATCGAGATGGTCGACTGCAAGACCGTCCCGCTCCAGGTCCCGGCGCAGGCCGAGGTCGTCGTCGAGGGCTGGCTGGAGCCGGGCGAGATGCTCCCCGAGGGCCCCTTCGGCGACCACACCGGCTTCTACACCCCGCAGGAGCCCTTCCCCGCCCTGACGATCGACTGCGTCACCATGCGGAAGCGCCCGCTGCTCCAGTCGATCGTGGTCGGCCGGCCGCCGACCGAGGACGGGCCGCTCGGGCGGGCCACGGAGCGCTTCTTCCTGCCCCTGCTCAAGATCATCGTGCCGGACATCGTGGACTACCACCTGCCGGAGTCCGGCGGCTTCCACAACTGCGCGATCGTCTCGATCGACAAGAAGTACCCGAAGCACGCGCAGAAGGTCATGCACGCCATCTGGGGCGCGCACATGATGTCGCTGACCAAGCTGATCGTCGTGGTCGACAAGGACTGCGACGTGCACGACCTGCACGAGGTCGCCTGGCGGGCCCTCGGCAACACCGACTACGCCCGTGACCTCACCGTCGTCGAGGGGCCGGTCGACCACCTCGACCACGCCTCCTACCAGCAGTTCTGGGGCGGCAAGGCGGGCATCGACGCCACGAAGAAACTCCCCGAGGAGGGCTACACCCGGGACGGCGGCTGGCCGGACATGGTCGAGTCGGACCCGGCGACGGCCGCCCTCGTGGACCGGCGCTGGAAGGAGTACGGGCTGTGACCACCGCCGCCGTACCGGGCGCTCAGCCCGGACGCACCAAGGCCTTCCTGCGGCTCGTGATGATCGAGCACTCGGTCTTCGCGCTGCCCTTCGCGTACATCGCCGCGCTCACCGCGATGTTCCAGGTCGACCGGCACGTCCACTGGTGGACGCTGCTGCTCGTCACCGTCTGCATGGTGGGGCTGCGGACCTTCGCCATGGCCTGCAACCGGATCATCGACCGCGAGATCGACGCGCGCAATCCCCGCACCGCCAACCGCGAGCTGGTCACCGGCGCGGTCTCCGTGCGCTCGGCGTGGACCGGGGCCGGGGTCGCCCTCGTGGTGTTCCTGGGGGCCGCCGCCCTGCTCAACCCGCTCTGCCTGGCGCTCGCGCCGCTCGCCGTCGTGCCGATGGTGGTCTATCCGTACGGGAAGAGGTTCACGAACTTCCCGCACGCGATCCTGGGACTCGCCCAGGCCATGGGCCCTGTCGGCGCCTGGCTGGCGGTGACCGGGGAGTGGTCCTGGGACGCGGTGATCCTGGGGCTCGCGGTGGGCGTGTGGATCGGCGGCTTCGACCTGATCTTCGCCTGCCAGGACGTGCAGGCGGACCGGGCGCACGGCGTGAGGTCGGTCCCGGCCCGCTTCGGGATCCCGGCCGCCCTGTGGGGCGCGCGGGGCTCGGCGGTCGTGACGACCGGACTGCTCGTCTGGTACGCGCTCGCCACCGGCGCCGGGCTCTTCTTCTGGGTCGGCCTGGCGGTCGTCGTGGTGGCGTTCTGCTACGAGCACACGATCGTGAAGCCGCACGACCTGTCCCGGCTGAACCGCGCGTTCTTCACGACGAACGGCTTCATCGGGATCAGCCTGTTCGTCTGCGCGCTCCTCGACCTGCTGGTCCGCGGGCTCACCCCGTAGCTCCGTGGCCCCGACGTCCCGGCCCCGTCCCGGACCACCCCGGATCGTCCCGGACCCCTCACGGATAGGCTCGACGGCATGAACGACGGCAAGCGCACCCCCTGGATCGTGGGGGTTTCCGGGGCGTCGGGCACGCCGTACGCCGCCGCCGTCCTGAGGGGGCTGCTCGCCGCCGGGGAGAGCGTCGACCTGGTCGTGTCCCGGGCCTCGCGGCTCACGCTGCTCGACGAGACCGGGATCTCCTTCCGGGACGCGCACTGGCGCGAGGACCTGGCGGCCTGGCTGGCGCGGGGCGCCGACGGGAAGCCGGACACCTTCGAGGTGGACCTGGCGGACGTGCGGTACTGGCCGGCCGGGGACCTGGGCGCGGGCCCGTCCTCGGGGTCGTACCCGGCGAAGGGGATGCTGGTGGTGCCGGCCTCGACCGCCGCGGTGGCGGGAGTGGCCCTGGGGCTCTCGAAGGACCTGCTGCAGCGGGTCGCGAGCGTGACGCTGAAGGAGCGGCGGCCGCTGGTGGTCGCCGTGCGGGAGACCCCGCTCAACGGGCAGACGCTCAAGCACATGGTGGCGCTGGACGAGGCGGGCGCCGTGGTGCTGCCCGCCTCTCCGGCGTTCTACGCGGGGGCGACGCACATCCAGGATCTGGTGGACTTCGTCGCCGGGCGGGTACTGGACGCGGCGAAGGTGCCGCACCGGTTGTACCGCCGCTGGGAGGGAGAGCTGGGTGCGGCTCTCCGGTCTGATTAGCGCTTCTCGGCGCGCTTCTGCGGGGCGCGCTTCGAGGCGGGGACGGGCTGGTGGGCACGCGAGCGGTTGGCCAGGTCCTGCAGCTCGCGCATGCGGGCGTAGGCCATCTCGATCGTGTACACGCTGAACACCACTCCTGAAGGATCGTCTTTGATCTGCTGAAAGATTCACAGGGTGTCGCCCCTGTGTACCTTAGATTCTATACCTAAACTCGCGGTATCGCTGGACAATGGAAGGCCTCATACCTATGGACGCCGTGGACAGGCAGCTCATCCAGGCCCTGCGCGAGAACGGACGCGCCTCGTACGCCGAACTCGGCCGGCTCGTCGGGCTCTCCGGCCCCTCCGTGACCGACCGCATCAACCGCCTGGAGGCGGCCGGGGTCATCACCGGCTACCGCGCCACCGTCGACGCCGCCTCGCTCGGCCTCGGCGTCACCGCCCTCATCGGCATCTCGCTCTCCGACGCCGCCGACCACGAGGACGTGGCCCGCCGCCTCAAGGACCTCGCCGAGATCGAGGACTGCTGGTTCATCGCCGGCGACGACTCCTTCATGCTCAAGGTCCGCGCGAACGACGTCGACGGCCTGGAGAAGACGATCCGCCGCCTCAGCGGCACCCGGGGCGTCTCCCGCACCCGCACCACGATCGTGCTCTCCACCAAGTGGGAGAACCGCGTCGGAGAGCTGCCCGAGGAGGGCTGAGCGCGGGCCTGAGAGTACGGTGAACGGCGAAGCACGGATATCGGATATCGGAGAAAAAGGGAGGCGGCCGCATGGACGCGGGGCTCAAGCGTGAGCTGGAGCAGAAGGTCCGGGACGGTGAGCGGCTGAGCCGTGAGGACGGCATCGCCCTGTACGAGTCCGACGACCTGGCCTGGCTCGGCGGTCTGGCCCACGAGGTCCGGACCCGCAAGAACGGCGACGTGGTCCACTTCAACGTCAACCGTCACCTGAACATGACCAACGTCTGCACCGCCTCCTGCGCCTACTGCTCCTTCCAGCGCAAGCCGGGCGAGAAGGACGCGTACACCATGCGCATCGAGGAGGCCGTGCGCCTCGCGAAGGCGATGGAGAACGAGAACCTCACCGAGCTCCACATCGTCAACGGGCTGCACCCCAACCTGCCCTGGCGGTACTACCCGCGCTCCCTCTCCGAGCTGAAGAAGGCCCTGCCGAGCGTCTCCCTCAAGGCGTTCACGGCCACCGAGATCCACCACTTCGAGACGATCTCCGGGCTCTCCGCCTCCGACATCCTCGACGAGCTGATCGAGGCCGGTCTGGAGTCGCTGACCGGCGGCGGCGCCGAGATCTTCGACTGGGAGGTCCGGCAGCACATCGTGGACCACCGCACCCACTGGGAGGACTGGTCCCGGATCCACCGGCTCGCCCACGAGAAGGGGCTCAAGACCCCGGCGACCATGCTGTACGGGCACATCGAGGAGCCCCGGCACCGCGTCGACCACGTGCTGCGGCTGCGCGAGCTCCAGGACGAGACGAACGGCTTCCAGGTCTTCATCCCGCTGCGCTACCAGCACGACTTCGTGGACATGAAGGACGGCAAGGTCCGCAACAGGCTCCAGGCGCGCACCACGATGGCGACCGGCGCCGAGGCCCTGAAGACCTTCGCGGTCTCCCGGCTGCTCTTCGACAACGTGCCGCACGTCAAGGTCTTCTGGGTCATGCACGGCGTCCAGACCGCGCAGCTCGCGCTCCAGCACGGCGCCGACGACATGGACGGCTCGGTCGTCGAGTACAAGATCACGCACGACGCCGACAACTACGGCACGCCGAACAAGCTGGGCCGCGAGGACCTGCTCGAACTGATCCGGGACGCCGGCTTCCGGCCGGTCGAGCGGAACACGCGGTACGAGATCATCCGCGAGTACCCGGGCCCGGACGCGGAGCGGCGCGAGTCGCCGCAGCCGATGCGGGTCTGAGCACTTCCGTGAGAAGGGCCGGTGGGGATTTCCCCCACCGGCCCTTCTTCACACCCCCGTGCGCTCCACCGGGATCCACAGCTCCGCCCGCGCCGTCGTCCAGTCCTCCGAGGGCCGTACGGAGAGCAGCTCGGGGCCCGGCCTGCTCGCGTACGGGTTGGACGGGAACCACTGGGTGAAGACGTCCCGCCAGAGGTACTGGAGGGCCTTCGGGTACGGGCCCTCGTTCTCGAAGACGGCCCAGGTCCCGGCGGCCACGTCGAGCGCGTCGAACTCCTCCGGCACGTCGGCGCCGCTCACCGCCCCGTGCCAGTAGTCCAGCTCGGCGCCCTCCTCGCGGCCGTCCGAGAGGTGGGTGACCGCCGACAGGACGCCCGCGGGCTCCCCGTCCGACAGGCGGGCGAGCCGGTCCAGGGCCTCCCGGCCGATGGACCGGATGTGGGCGGCGATCGCCGGGTTCTCCCCCTCGTGGACCAGGGGGACCCGGGCCCCGCGCCCGACGATCCGGAAGGCGTCCTTCTCCACGATCCTGTACCGCATGCTGCTGTTCCCTTCGACGACGAGGCGGAAGGACATGCGCGGCTGGGAGCGCAGGGCGGCCCCGGTGCGGCGGGCCTCGCCGGGGCCGACGCCGTGCACCGCGCGGAACGCGCGGGCGAAGGCCTCCCCGGAGCCGTAGCCGTACCGCACGGCGACCTCCAGGAGCGTCCGCCCGCCGGCGAGCACCTCGGCGCCCGCGACGGTGAGCCGCCTGCGCCGCACGTACTCCGACAGCGGCATCCCCGCGAGCGCCGAGAACAGGCGCCGGAAGTGGTACTCCGAGGTCGTCGCGATCCGGGCCAGCTCGGCCGGGTCGAGGTCGCCGCGGAGGTGCTCCTCGATGTGGTCGAGTGCCCGGTTCAGCCGCTCCAGCACGTGGTCCGTCCTTCCTTTTCCGTGTCCTCACCGTAGGAAGGGGGCCGGGTGCCGGACCCGACATCCCGTGCCCGGTCCGGTCGGGTGCGGCCCGTCAGGCGAGCGGGAGCAGCATGATGATGTCGTCGCGGTCGTCCCCGGGGGCGACCCGGATCGCGTCGGGGACGCGGCCGACCTCCTTGTAGCCGGACTTGGCGTAGAAGCCGTCGACGCCGGTGCCGCCCCGGCAGTTCAGCCGGACCGCCTCGACCGCCTCGAAGCCCGGGGCGGTGCGGGCGGTGTGCTCGACCGCCGCCATGAGGTCGCGGCCGTACCCCCTGCCCTGGTGCCGGGGGTGGACCATCACGGTGTAGAGCCACACCCAGTGCGTCATCAGGGGGTGGGTGTTGAAGGTGAAGAAGGCGGTGGCGGCGATCTCGCCGTCGTCGTCGCGGCCGACGAGCAGGCGGGTGGTGCCGCGCTCCATGGCGACGAGGTGCCCGAGCAGGGCGGGGCGGATCTCGTCGGGGGTCACGGGCGGGACGAAGCCGACGGCGCCACCGGCGTTGGACACGTCGGCCCAGAGGGCGAGGACGCCGTCGCGCAGGGCGGGGTCGACGGCCGGGTCCACCTCGAACGTAAGGGTCATGGGCCGAGGTTATCTATTACTTGCCGGGTGCTCAAGAGGGCCGGTACCGGAGGGGGTGCGGCCCCGTGTTTCACTGGGGAGGACGTTCGTCCCGTAGGGGATCTTTTCGGAACGGAATCGGAACGGGAGAGTGGACTGACATGCTCCGTTACACGGTGCTGCGGCTCGGCATCTTCGCCGGGTGCTTCCTCGCCCTGTGGGGCCTCGTCTACGCGGGCGTGCTGCCGCGCGGCCTCGGCGGCTCCAACCTGCTCTGGGTCCTCGTCCTCGCCATCGTCGTCTCCGCCCCGCTCAGCTTCGTCCTCCTGCGCGGACAGCGCGACGAGATGAGCGCCGAGATCGTGGAGAAGGTCGACCGCGCGAAGGGGCGCCTGGAGGCGAACCGGTCCCAGGAGGACGCGCTGTAGGGAGTCCCCTTCCGCCTCGTCTCCCGCCCGTCCCTGGCCGTGGAGGCGGCGTAAGGATTCCGTAAGTTTCATCACACATCTCACCCCTGGCGAGAGCTTCCAAGGCTCCGGCCAGGGGTTCTCTGTGTTTCGGAGGCGAAGAGGCATTCCCTTACCCCAAAGAAGAGCTTTGAGGTTCTCAAAGTTCAAGTGTTAACGTGTTCGACATGAAGACCGCAGCGCGCCTCACCGACGCCGCGAGCAACCCGCTCGTGGCGCGCCTGCACGTCGATCTCTGCCGCTGCATGTCCGCGGCCTGTTGTCGCCGCGAGCTCTGACCTCCCCGGCAGCATGCAGCGGCCCCGCGCACGAGCGCGCGTGTGCGCCGCACCCCCGTCCCGTATTCCCCCGATACGCCCTGTGGAGTGTGTCTCTGTGTCCGCGTCCGTTCCCGAGGCCCCCGAGGCCCCCGAGGCCAAGTCCTCGTCCCGGATACCCAAGGTCCCCTTCTGGGCCCAGATCATCGTCGGTCTGGTCCTCGGCGCCCTGCTCGGCTGGATCGCCCGCAGCCAGGACGTCTCCTGGCTGAAGGAGACCCTCGGCCAGGTCGGCGACATCTTCGTCCAGCTCCTCAAGCTGGCCGTCGCCCCGCTCGTCTTCTTCGCGATCCTGGTGTCGATCACCAACCTGCGGAAGGTGAACAACGCCGCCCGGCTCGCCTCCCGCACCCTGCTCTGGTTCATGATCACCTCCCTGATCGCGGTCGCCATCGGCCTCGCGATCGGCCTGATCACCAACCCGGGCTCCGGTACCGGCCTCACCCCGCAGGACGGCAAGCTGCCGAAGCGCGAGGGCTCCTGGATCGACTTCCTCACCGGCATCGTCCCGACGGACGTCATCACGCCCTTCACCGAGCTGAACGTCCTCCAGATCGTCTTCATGGCCGCCGTCGCCGGCATCGCCGCCCTGAAGCTCGGCGACCGCGCCAAGCCGATCCTCGCCCTCTCCGAGTCGGTCCTCGAACTGCTCCAGAAGGCCCTGTGGTGGGTCATCCGCCTCGCCCCGATCGGCACCGTCGGCCTCATCGGCTTCGCCATCGCGGACTACGGCTGGGACCTGATCGGCAAGTACGCCACCTTCACCGCCGACGTCTACGTCGGCTGCGCGATCGTCCTCTTCGGCGTCTACCCGCTGCTGCTCGCCACGGTCGCCAAGGTCAGCCCGCTCCAGTTCTTCAAGGGCGCCTGGCCGGCCATCCAGCTCGCCTTCGTCTCCCGCTCCTCGGTCGGCACCATGCCGGTCACCCAGAAGGTCACCGAGCGCCTCGGCGTCCCGAAGGAGTACGCCTCCTTCGCCGTCCCGTTCGGCGCCACCACGAAGATGGACGGCTGCGCCGCGATCTACCCGGCGCTCGCCGCGATCTTCATCGCGCAGATCTTCGACGTGCAGCTCGGCATCCAGGACTACCTGCTGATCGCCTTCGTCTCGGTGGTCGGCTCGGCGGCCACGGCCGGCCTGACCGGCGCGACCGTCATGCTGACCCTGACCCTCTCCACCCTGGGCCTGCCCCTGGAGGGCGTCGGCCTCCTCATGGCGATCGACCCGATCATCGACATGATGAGGACGGCCACGAACGTCGCGGGCCAGGCGCTGATCCCGGTGATCGTCGCCGCCCGCGAGAAGATCCTCGACCACACCGCGTACGAGAACGCCTCGGCGTCCCCGATCGACGACCCGACCGCCGAGGAGCGCACGGAGGACGAGAAGGTCCTGGTCGCGGCCTGACCGACGCGTGACGTCCGTCCCTGGTGCCCCCGCCCCTCCCGGGCGGGGGCACTACGCTTCTCCGGGGGCAGTCGGGCGATCTTGTGAGCAGCGGGAAGCAGGGGTGGGCGCCATGGCGGACGGTGCGAAGGCGCGGCGGCTGCCGCGTGCCGTGCGGGAGCGGCAGATGCTCGACGCGGCCGTGCGGAGCTTCGCGCGGCACGGGTACCAGACGGCCTCCATGGACGAGATCGCCGAGCTCGCGGGGGTCTCCAAGCCGCTGGTGTACCTGTACCTGAACTCCAAGGAGGAGCTCTTCACCGCCTGCATCCGGCGGGAGGCCGGGGCGCTGCTCGCCGCGGTGGCCGCCGGGGTCGAGGACCGGGAGCTGTCGCCCGACGAGCGGCTGTGGGCGGGGCTGCTCGCCTTCTTCACGTACGCCGCCGAGCACCCCGACTCCTGGGTGGTGCTGAGCCGGCAGGCCCGGACGCAGGGGGAGCCGTTCGCGACCGAGGCGTCCCGGATGCGGGAGGAGATCGCGGCCTACGTGGCGGAGCTCATCGGCGAGGCGGCGCGCGAGGCGCACGGGGCCGCCGGGATCACCGAGCGGGACGTGACCGCGCTCGCGCAGGCCCTGGTCGGCTCGGCCGAGTCCCTGGCGACCTGGGCGAACGAGACGCCCGGGGTGACGGCGAAGGAGGCGGCCGCGACGCTGATGAACTTCGCCTGGGCCGGGCTCGGGAACCTCATGAAAAGCGAGCGCTGGTCTCCCCGTTGAGCCTTACCGCACAGTAAGGTTACTGACTGGTTAATGCGGGGTCGGCCTCAACGTGCCTGCGTGCCGCACGAGTTGGGCCCCGTGTCCCCGCATGCCCGTGCACCTGTACGTCCGCACGTCCGTGCACCTGTACGTCCGCACGCCCGTGCACCTGTACGCCCTGTTCGTCCGCACGCCCCGTTCGTTCGTACGCCCCGCACGCCTCGTACGTCCCGCACGTCCCCGCACGTCTCAGTTCGTCGCGAAGACCGAGGAGCCGCACGTGTCCGTCGCCACCGCCACCGCCGGGGCCGAGCCGGTCGAACCGCACAAGGTCCTGGTGGACGGGCGGGTGCGGGAGGCATCCGTCCCCGCCCTCGCCCCCCGGATCGCCCGCGGCTCCCTCGCCGACCTGCCGTACGACAACGCCCGCCAGGACCCCGACGCCCTCCTCTTCTCCCGCAAGGGACCGGACGGCACGTGGTACGACGTCCCGGCCGGCGTCTTCGCCGCCGAGGTGCACGCCGTCGCCAAGGGCCTCGTCGCCCACGGCCTCCGGCCCGGCGACCGGCTCGCCCTGATGGCCCGCACCACCTACGAGTGGACCCTGCTCGACTTCGCCGCCTGGGCCGCCGGACTCGTCACCGTCCCCGTCCACCCCACCTCCTCCGCCTTCCAGACCCGCTGGATCCTCCAGGACTCCGGCGCCGCCGCCTGCGTCGTCGAGGACCCCGCCCAGGCCCGGCTCGTCGCCGCCGAACGGCCCCAACTGCCCGGCCTCGCCCACCTCTGGACCCTCGACGCCGGGGCCGTCGACCTGCTCCGCCGGGCGGGGGAGCGGATCTCCGACGAGGCCGTCACCGCCCGCCGGGGGCTGCTCACCCCGGAGGCCCTCGCCACCCTCGTCTACACCTCCGGCACCACCGGCCGCCCCAAGGGCTGCGCCCTCACCCACGCCAACTTCTTCGCCGAGGTCGACAACGCCGTCCGGCTCCTCCACCCCGTCTTCCTCTCGGAGAGCAAGGAGCCCGCCGCCACCCTGCTCTTCCTGCCGCTCTCCCACGTCTTCGGACGGATGGTCTCCGTCGGCTGCGTGCGCGCCCGGGTCCGGGTCGGGCACGCGCCCTCCGTCGAGGGCGAGGAGCTCCTCACCGACCTGGCCGCCTTCCGGCCCACCTTCCTCCTCGCCGTCCCGCACGTCCTGGAGAAGGTCTTCAACGCCGCCCGCGCCACCGCCGAACGCGGCGGGAGGGCCGCCTCGTTCGACCGGGCCGCCCGGGTCGCCCGCCGCTACGGCCAGGAGGCCTCGCCCTCGCTGCCGCTGCGCGCCGCCCGCGCGCTGTACGACCCGCTGGTCTACCGGCGGATACGGAACGCGCTCGGCGGGCGCGTGAAGTACGTGATCTGCGGGGGCTCCCCGCTCGGCGCCCGGTTCGCGGAGTTCTTCGCGGGCGCGGGCGTCGAGGTCTTCGAGGGGTACGGCCTGACGGAGACCACGGCCGCCTCCACGGTCACCCCGCCGCGCCGGCCGCGCACCGGGACCGTCGGCTGGCCGCTGCCGGGCACCGCCGTCCGGATCGCCGACGACGGCGAGGTCTGGCTCAGGGGCGGCCACGTCTTCGCCGGGTACTGGGACGCGCAGCGCGGGGCGGCCGTGCCGTACACCGACGACGGCTGGTTCCCCACCGGCGACCTGGGCTCCCTCGACGAGGACGGCTACCTGCGGATCACCGGCCGCAAGAAGGACCTCATCGTCACCTCGGCCGGCAAGAACGTGGCCCCGGCCCCGCTGGAGGACTGGCTGCGGGCCCACCCCCTGGTCGCCCAGTGCATGGTGCTCGGCGACGACCGCCCGTACGTCACGGCCCTGATCACCCTGGACCACGAGGGCCTGTCGCACTGGCGGCGGATGCGGGGCAAGGAGCACCTGGCGCTCTGGGAGCTGACCCGCGACGAGGAGCTGCTCGCCGCCCTCCGGCGGGGCGTGGACGACGCCAACCGGCTCGTCTCCCGCGCCGAGTCCATCCGCGCCTTCCGCGTCCTGACCACCGACTTCTCGGAGACCTCGGGCCATCTGACCCCGTCCCTGAAGCTCCGGCGGGGCGCGGTGCTGCGGGACTTCGCGCGGGAGATCGAGGAGATGTATCCGGCGGGGAGCGAGTAGGGGGCGGTCAACGGGGTCTAAGGCCAGAGGAGTTCGCGGGTCCAGACGGTGGGCGCCGCCGGGTCGCGGCGGTAGCGCAGGCGGACGTGGCGGCGGCGTGCGTCGCCCTGGAAGAACTCGACCTCGGCCGGTTCGACCGTGTACGGGGTCCAGGTGGGGGCCGGGGCGTCCGGCTCCGCCTCCGCCCGGCGCCAGGCCGCCGCGCTCGCCTCCGCGAGGGTGTCGGGGGAGTCCAGGACCTCGCTCTGCCGGCCGACCAGGGCCGCCGCGAGGGCGCCGGTGGTGCGGGCGTGGAGGTCCGCGTACGCCTCCTCGGGGGTGCCGGTGGCGACGTGGCCCCTGACCCGGACCTGGCGGCCCTGGACCGGCCAGTAGAAGGTGAGCGCGGCCTCCGGGCGGGCGGCGAGCTGGCGGCCCTTGGCGCTGGTGGAGTGCGAGGCGAAGTGCCAGCCGCGCGCGTCGGCGCCGTGCAGCATCACCACCCGCGCGTCGGGGCGGCCGTCCTCGTCCACGGTGGCCAGGGTGGGCGTGTGCGGCTCGCTCTGGCCGGCCGCGACCGCCGCCGTGAACCAGTCGTGGAAGAGGGCGAGCGGCCCGGGCGGGGCGTCCGCCGGGTCGAAGGCGGGCAGCGCGGTGTCCCAGACCCGCAGGGAGCGCAGGGCGCGGTCGAAGTCGGTCGTCATGGGGCCACGGTAGTCACGCCGCCGTGGCGGGGAACGGCTGGTCCGGGAGGGGGGGTCGGCCGGTCCGGGAGGGGGGCCGGCCGGTCGGCGGCGGGAGCCGGCCGGTCCGTGGCGGGGAGCGGCTCGTCCGGCAGCGGGATCGCGTGGGCCGCCGACTGGATCTCGTCGCGGATCCTCTTCGCCACGAGGTTCTTCCAGGGGGTCTTCGGCAGCAGCCGCACCATGAGCATGCGCAGCGAGATCCTCCACCACGAGCCGACGACCATCTCCCTGACGAAGCCCTCCGCCATCCGCTGGTTCCGCTCCACGCCGGGCCGCATGTGCGCCTCGTAGCGGGCGAAGGCCGTGGTGTGGTCGCCGCCGGACCGGGCCAGCTCGGCCGCCAGGACGTACGCGCCGATCAGGGCGAGGCCGGTGCCCTGCCCGGAGGCGGGCGACGCGCAGTGGGCGGCGTCGCCGAGGAGGACGACGCGCCCCTTCGACCAGCGGTCCATCTCGACCAGGGCGATCGAGTCGAAGAAGAAGTCGTCGGCGCCGGCCGCGTGGCCGAGGAGCCGGGGGATCTCCCAGCCGTCGCCGGCGAAGGCGTCGGCGAGCAGGCGCTTCTGCGCGGCGGTGTCCCGGTGGTGGTGGGGGAGTTCGTCGGGCGACGAGAAGACGAAGAGGTTCTTCGCGTCCTCCTCGCCCGCCGAGCTGTAGACGCAGACCAGCTTCCCGGGCAGGGCGTGGTACGTCTCCCAGCGGTCGAGCCCGAGGTGGTCGGGGGCGGTGAAGAGGGAGATGTACGCGCCGAGGTGGCGCTTGAAGCGGTCCTCCTCGCCGAAGACCAGGCGCCGGGTGTGCGAGTGCAGCCCGTCGGCGCCGACGACCAGGTCGAAGCGGCGTACGGCCCCGCTCTCGAAGGTGACCGTGACCCCGTCCCCGTCCCCGCCGTCCTCCGTGTCCTCTGCCAGGGCGGCGATCGAGTCGCCGAAGACGTACTCGACGTCGTCGCGGGTCCGCTCGTACAGGATGCGGGCGAGGTCGCCGCGCATGATCTCGTCGTCCTCCCCGACGCGGCCTCCGAAGATGTCGGCGGGCAGCTCGCCGATGGTGCGGCCGGCGTCGTCGACGTACGAACCGCCCCGCATGTCCGTGGAGTTGGCCCGCACCTCGTCGAGAACGCCCATCCGGCGGCAGACCTCGATCGCGGTGCCGCGGACGTCCACCTTGTAGCCGCCGGTGCGGAGTTCGGGTGCGCGCTCGACGACGGTGGGGACGAAGCCGTGGCGGTGCAGCCAGAAGGCGAGGGCCGGGCCGGCGATCGAGGCGCCGGAGACCAGGACGGTACGGGCGGGGCGGGCGGAACGGGCGGTGCTGCTCATGGCAGGACTCCTCGTCGGGTGGCGCGGGCGCTCTCCGGCCCGCGGACATGACTATACGGATGTACTACACGCTTGTATATGACGGTTGTATAGATTCTCTGCGGGGGCCTTGCGCGGCTTCGCGCGGGACCCCGGAAGACGGCGACGCCGGCGGCGGTCCGCGGGTGCGGGCCGCCGCCGGCGTCGGCGACAGGACGGGGGAAGGAGGGGGTGCGGCTATCTGATCGGCTTCTTGCCGGTGATGCCCAGATGGACCAACAGGGCCAGGTTCGGCTTCAGTTCGGCCTGCTTCACGCCCCAGGTCTGGAAGCCCTTCTGGTGGCCCGCGACCGCGGCCAGCATCGTCACCAGGGAGCCGGCCATCGCGGCGGGGCTGACGTCCTTGTCGACCTTGCCCTTGGCCTGGAGCTCCTTCACCGCGTCCGTCAGGGAGTTGGTGACCGAGTTCAGGGTCTTCATGCGGATCTTGTAGAACCGCTTGTCGCCCTCGGCGGCGCCGAGGTCCACGACCCGGAGGATCGCGTCGTGCTTGCGCCAGAAGTCCAGGAAGCCTTCGACGAGTTCCTCGGAGGACTGCCAGCCGGCCTTGCCGACCCAGGAGCGGCCGGAGGCCAGGTCGGCCAACCCGGCGCCCTCCTTCGCCATCTCCTCCGCGATCTCCAGAACCGCCCCCTCGACGTCCGGGAAGTACTGATAGAACGTCGCGGGTGAAGTACCCGCCTTCCGGGCCACGTCGATGACCTTGACGTCCCGGTAGGGCGAGGAGCTGAGCATCTCACCGAGGCAGTCGAGCAGCTTCTGCCGCGTCGCCTGACCGCGTCGACCGGCCACGCGGCCGTCGACGGTGCGTACTTGTCCTGTCATGCCGTCAGCTTACCGACGGGGCCTCGGGGCGCGATTCGGCCGACTGCAAATGGGGTGCGTCCTCGTGCGTCCGTGTTCTTCGAGGTGGACGCGGGTGCGGGCCGGAGGGCGGGATCGGGGGAGGGTCGATATTGAGTCAATGTCGGCGGTGGTTCCGGTACCGGTGGTGCCGGGGGAGCGTGAGGCGCGGCCGGGGCCGGGCGGGGCCGAACGGGCGATCCCCCACCCGAATAGAGTTATGAACAGTCTGTGGACAACTTCGGTGGACAACCCGAGCATCCCGGGCCTCCCAAGGGTTCCGCCCCGCCGGACCGCCCCTCCCCCCGCCCGCCGGACCGTGCGGGGCCGGTGGCGCCGCCCTAGCGTGGAGCCATGGCCGTACGTACTGAGGGCACCCCGTGCTGGGTGGACGCGCAGCTCCCCGACCTGGAGGCGGGCAAGCGCTTCTACGGCGAGCTCTTCGGCTGGACCTTCGACCCCGACCGCGACGAGGCCCTCCTGCGCGGCCGCCGGGTCGCCGGGCTCGTCCCCAAGCGGGACGGCCGCATGCCCACCACCTGGACCGTCTACCTCGCCACCGAGAACGCGGGCACCCTCGCCGCCCGCATCAGGGCCGCCGACGGCCGGATGGTCATGGACCCGTACCCCGTCGGCCCCTTCGGCGTCCTGGCGCTCGCCGCCGATCCCGGCGGCGCCGTCTTCGGCCTCCGCCAGGCGGGCGACGACGACGGCTTCGCGGCGGTGAACGAGCCGGGCGCCTTCTGCTGGATGGAGGTGTACACGCGCCGCCCCGACGCCGTCGACACCTTCTACGCCACCGTCTTCGGCTACCTCGGCCGCCAGGCCGACCCCGAGGAGGAGGGCGCGGGCCCCGGCCCCGACTACCGCGTCTGGTCGCCCCCCGGCTCCCGGCCCGGCGACGACAGCGCCTTCGGCGGCCGGGCCGTCATCACCGACGACTTCCCCGCCGAGATGCCCGGCCACATCCTCGTCCACTTCCGCGTGGACGACTGCGACGGGGCCTGCGACACCACCGTCCGGCTCGGCGGCCGGGTCGTCACCCCGGCCCGCGACACCCCGCACGGCCGCGTAGCCGTCCTCCGCGACAACCAGGGCGCCCTCTTCGCGGTGCTCGCGGAGCCGGAGAGCGGCCCTCGCGCCGCACCTGAATCGGGCGATACGTACTGATAAGCCCGGAGCCGTCCCGCCCGGTCCGCCCCGCACCGGCCCGCCCCCCGTAGCAGGCGACACCCCGATCCGCCCCCGGGTTCGCCACCGGGCCTCCGGACAGGAAGAATCAGGGCCACGGGGCCGTACCCTCATGGCCCGTACGGGGAGGTGGCAGGCAAGTGGAACGGCTGACGCAGCACGACCCGAGACGCATCGGGCCCTTCGAGGTGCTGGGCCGGCTCGGCGCGGGCGGAATGGGCCTGGTCTATCTCGCGCGCTCGGCCTCGGGCCGGCGCGTGGCGATCAAGACCGTGCGCACGGAGCTCGCGGAGGACCAGTTGTTCCGGGTCCGCTTCACCCGGGAGGTGGAGGCCGCCCGGGCCGTCTCGGGCTTCTACACGGCCGCCGTCGTCGACGCCGACCCGCGCGCCGCCGTGCCCTGGCTGGCCACCGCCTACGTACCGGCGCCCTCCCTCGAGGAGATAGTGAACGAGTGCGGGCCGCTCCCGGCACAGGCCGTGCGCTGGCTGGCGGCCGGCGTCGCCGAGGCCCTCCAGTCCATCCACGGGGCGGGCCTGGTCCACCGCGACCTCAAGCCCTCCAACGTCCTCGTCGTCGAGGACGGCCCCCGGGTGATCGACTTCGGCATCGCGTCCGGCGTCTCCAACACGCGCCTGACCATGACCAACGTCGCCGTCGGCACCCCCGCCTACATGTCGCCCGAGCAGGCCCGCGACTCGCGCAGCGTCACCGGCGCCAGCGACATCTTCTCGCTGGGCTCGATGCTGGTCTTCGCCGCCACCGGCCACGCGCCCTACCACGGCGCCAACCCGGTCGAGACCGTCTTCATGCTGCTCCGCGAGGGCCCCGACCTGGAGGGCCTGCCCGACGAGCTGCGGCCCCTCATCGACTCCTGCATGCAGATGGACGTCACCCGGCGGCCCAGCCCGGCCGACCTCCAGGCCCAGCTCGCCCCGCACCTCTTCGGTCCCGGCAGCGACGACAGCGGCACCGCCTCGGCCTGGCTGCCGCTGAGCGCCACCGCCATGATCGAGCGGCGCCGCGGCGGCGGCCGCGCCCCCGCCGCCCCGCCCGTCCCGGCCGTGCCCCCGCCCCCGCCGCCGTCGGACCCGCCGGGTCCGTTCCCCGACCCGTACGGGCCGGATCGCGGGCCCGGGAACGGCGGCAGGTCCGCGCCCGCCCCCGTCGGCGGCCGGCACGCGGGTCCCGCCGAGAGCGCGGGCGGCCCCGTGCGCCTCGGCGGCGGGACCGTGCCCATCGGCCCCGGCCCCCGGGTCGCCGACACCCGGGCGGCGCTCGCCGTCGGCCGGGGCGCCGACGCGGGCCCCGCGACCGGCTGGATCCGGCCGCCCGGCGGCGGCCCGCACGGCGCCGAGCCCGGCCCGGCGCCCGGCTCCCGCCCGCTGAACGTGCCCGCGCAGGGCGGCGCCGACCCGGCCCAGCCCCCGCCGGAGCCCGGCCCCTGGCGGCCCTGGCGCTTCCGCATGTCCAACGACGTCTGGGGCACCCCGGTCGTCGACGGCGACCTGCTGTACGTCACCTCCTTCGAGGTGCACGCCCTGGACACGGGCAGCGGCCGGCGCCAGTTCAAGACCCGGGACGTGGCCTGGTCCATGGCCGTCGCCGGGGGCCGCATCCACGCCTCCGACGGTCCGACCCTGTACGCCCTCGACGCCGGCGACGGCGGCGAGCGCTGGCGGCTGCACACCGACGCCTGGGTGTACGCGCTCAAGGTCGACCGGGGCACGGTCGTCACCGGGACGCGCGGCGGCGGGGTGCAGGGCTGGGAGGCCTCCAACGGCGCCAAGCTGTGGGAGGTCACCGGCGCCCAGACCGACTTCGAGACCCCGGAGGCGGGGCCCGCCGTGCACGGCGACACCGTGTACGTGTGGCGGGACGCCCGGCTCCAGGCCCTCGACGCCCGGACCGGGGCGGAGCGCTGGTCGTACCCGATCGGGGACGCCGCCTCCTGCGGGGGAGTACCCGTACGGGTGGCCCCGGCCGAGGACGGCTACGTGTACGTGTCGGCCGGGACCCGGGTCCTGTCGATCGACATCGCGGCCGGGCACGTCCGCTGGCACTTCGAGGCGCCCGCCGTCTTCCTCTCCCCACCGGCCTTCGCGCCGGGACCGGCCGTCACCGGCGGCGGGGTGTACCTCGCCGACCACCTCGGCACGGTGTACGCGCTCGACGCCACCACCGGGCAGGACCGCTGGCGGATCGCGACCGAGCAGCGCCAGTCCACCGAGCCGGTGCTCGTCGCGGACGGCAACGTGCACGTGGGCAGCGGCAGCGCGCTCTACACGCTCGACGCGGTCACCGGCACGCCCCGGTGGCGGTTCGCGGCGGGCGGCGAGCTGGTCGGCGCCCCGGTGGTCGCGGACGGCCGGATCCACTTCGGCTCGGCCGACCACGTCCTCTACACCCTGGACGCGACCGGCGGGCAGTTGCGCTGGAAGCTCGCGACCGGCGGCGAGATCACCGGCTCGCCGGTGGCGAAGGGCGGGGTCGTGTACGCGTGCAGCAAGGACCGCTGCGTGTACGCGCTGGACGCGGTGAAGGGCACGGCGACGGGCCGGGGCCCGGCGGCGGCCCGCTGACGGGACCGGCGCCTCAGCGGGGCTCGGGCCCGGACCCGTCCGGGCCCCGGCCCTGATCCCAGTCCTGATTCCGGCCCTGATCCCGGCCCTGATCCCGGTCCCGGCCCTGATCCCGGTCCCGGCCCAGGTCCTGGTCCTGGCCGGGCACATCGAAGGTCCGGGTCGGCTCGGAGCCGTAGGGGTCGTAGGGGTCGTACGTCCCGGGGACGGAGGACTCCCGGGGATCGCCCGCGGGGGCCCCGTAGGGGTCGGCGACGGGAGTCGCGCGGGGATCGGGTCCTGCCGCACGGGGATCGGGGCCGCCGGGCCCGGGCGGGGGCGCGTACGACCGGGGCTCCTCCGCGCCCCTCCGCCCCTCCCCGCCCACCGGGCGCCTGCGGGTCCGCCCCCTCCGCCCCGACATCACGAGCGCGCCGAGCAGCAGCAGGACGCCGCCGCCGAGGGCGTTCGCCACTCCGTCGCCGAGGCCGGTGCCGTCGCCGTCGACCGTGAGGCCGCCCCGGTACTGCCCGACCCGCACCATCCAGAAGACGGTGAAGCCGAGGACGACGAGCCCGGCGAGGGCGACGAGGAGGCGGGAGCGGAGGAGTACGCCGATCAGGGTGAGCAGGGCGGCGAAGGCGAAGGGCAGCAGGAGCGACCACCAGAGGTCGGCCTTCGCGTCGGTGATGCCGGTGAACAGCTCGTCGAGGGCGTAGTCGCGCCCGTGACGGCCGTCGTACCAGGCACGGAAGGGGCTCCAGACGGCGGCCGTCGCTCCGGCGAGAGCCAGGACGGCGCCGGCGACGTTGCGGATCATCGAAGCGGCCTCCTGGGTGGTCCGGCTCTCGCTCCCGACGCTACGCCGGGTCGGAGGGGCCCGCCACGCGGCGCGGGACGGCCGTTAGGGTGGCGCGGACACGACAGCCAGGAGGGGGACGGCGATGGTACGGACACGGGTGAAGCTCGCGGCGACGCTCGCGGTGGTGGTGCTCGCGCTGACCGGGTTCCACACCGGGAAGGGCGGCCACGGCAGCAGCAGCGGCGGCGGCAGCGGGAAGAGCAAGAGCGGCAAGAGCCGGAGCCACTCCTCTTCCTCCGACGACGACGATTCCGGCGGCGGCTGCTCCAGCTCCGAGAAGGACAACGACGACTACGGGTCGAACGACGCCGCAGCGACCCCGTCCCCCCTCCCCACGGCGACCGGGTCCGCGGTCGGGGTCGTCGTGGTCGACTGCGTGAAGCCGGCCCGCAAGAAGGGCAAGGGCCGCCCGGCCCGCGGGGCGGACACCACGGCGACCCTGGAGATCACCTCGCACACCGGGGTCGAGAAGACGTACCGGGTCACCCTGGAGTTCAAGGGCGCGGGAGGCAACGCGGTCGACTCGGCCGAGACCCTCGTCACCGTCGGCGCCCACGAGGAGAAGACCTTCGAGGTTGCGATGGAGCACCCGAAGACGGTCGACCGGGTGCGGGACTGCTGGGTGTACGACGTCCGCGAGCGGTAGACGCGGCCTGGCGGCCCGGTGGCCCGCCGGCCCTTCGACATCCAGCCGTTCCGGCGGCGGAGGCTGTGCGTCCGCGCGCCCGCCGACGAGGATGGCCCGATGCGCCCCCTCACCCGATCGGCGGTCCTCGCCGTCGTCGCGAGCGTCCTCCTGCTGTCCGGCTGCTCCCCGGCCACCGCACCGGAGCCGGACCGCCGTGTCCCGCCCACCACCCCCGGCCCCACGGCGACCGCCACCGCCGCGCCCGACGAGGCGGCCCGGACGGCCGGGCGCTACCACCGGTCCGGCGGGACGGAGGACGTGTACGGGATCCTGCGGAGCTCCGGCCCCGAGGGCGTTCCCGCCCTGACGGTGTGGACGCGCGACCCGGACTCGGACGCCGAACGGTTCGACGCGCTCAGGGCGTCGGTCACCGGCTACCTGGAGCGCGAGGAGGGCCTCTCCCTCGAACGGGGCTACCTGATGGACGTCTTCGGCCCGGACGGCTCGCTCCGGCACCGCCTCGACGCGCGCCGGTAGCCGGACGCGCCGAAGGGGCCGGGCAGGTGCCCGGCCCCTTCCTGTGCGGCGGTCCGACCGCGTTGCGCACGGGCCCGTTCCGGCGGATCCCCCCTGGTTCCGCCGGACGTCCCCCGAGTCCGTGTGCTCCCCCGTCGGCCGGACCCGTACGGGCCCCGGCGGCTCCCCCGAAGTCGCCGCCGCGGCCCCTCCCCGTCGGGAGTGGACTAGACGGCCGGCTTCGCCACGTGCTCCTCGTCGCCCGTGACCTTCTCGGTGATCGCGCCGATCGCCGGCTCCGAGGTGGCGTGCATGTCCTTGGTGGTGACGGTCTCGTCGGCCGGCCCGGTGATCTTCGCGGTGATCGCGCCGACCGCCGGCTCCGAAGTGGCGTGCATGTCCTTGGTGGTGATGATCGGGTCCTGCTTGATCGGATCGGTCATGCTCGTCAACTCCTGCGTGTGGTGTCCGTGTCGTGGGGGGATTCGCCCGGCCGTTCCCCCGTGGACAGCCGGGCGAATCCCCGGGGCCGATCACCCTAGTGCCGCGGGGTGGTGGCCCTCACCGGCGGTCCGTCTGCCCCCCGACGCGACGGACCGTCATGGGAAGAGCATGTCGTGCGGCGATAAACGAACGATGAACGCCCTGGCGGCGGGGGGTCACGCGGCCTTCGCGGGGGCGAGCAGCGCGCGGACCCCGTCGGCCTCCGGGGCGCCGAGGCACTCGAAGATGCCGAGCGCCTCCTGCCAGCAGACCACCGCCCGGCCGCTCTGCCCGATGCCGAAGAGGGCCCGGCCCAGGACGGTGAGGACGTTGCCCCGGCGCCACTCGCCCCCGATGCCCCGCAGCACCGTCAGGGCCATCTCGGCGTTCGACGCCGCCTGGGCGTGCCGCCGCGCGGCGAGGTCCACCTCGGACAGCCGGAAGAGGGTCATGCCCTCCCACAGTCGCTGCCTGCTGTCGGCGAAGACCGCCAGCGCCTCGCGGAGGTGCTCGGCCGCCGAGGCGAGCTGGTTGTCCTGGGTGAGGGCGAGACCGAGGGCGTACCGCCCGTTGGCGCCCCGCAGGGCGTGCCCCATCGCGTCGTAGATCCGGGTGCCCTGCCCGGCGAGGTCTATGGCGCTCGACGTACGGCCCATGGCCAGGTGGATGCGCGACAGGTTGCAGAGGGCGCTCGCCTCCCCCGGTTCGTCCCCGATGCCGCGGAAGCGCTCGATCGCCTGGGTGAGGTACTGCTCGCCCTCCGCGAAGCGGTTCTGGTAGAGCGCGATGATCCCCCGCGCGTTGGCGGACCAGCAGGCCGGCACCGGGTCGTCGGCCTGCTCCGCGTGCGGCAGGGCGAGTTCGGCGTCGCGGTCCGCCTCCTCGAAGCGGCCCGCCGTGTGGTGGACGCCCGCGAGGACCATGAGGGCGCGGCCCTCGGCCCTGGCGTCCGCGTGCGCGCGGGCGGCGTCGCGCACGACGACGCCCGTCGCCTCGAACTCCTTGGAGTTCGCCCCCGACTCGCCGAGGTCCAGCGACGCCCACAGCAGGTCCACCCCCCGCCGCAGCGTCCCCGGCGAGGCGGCGGACCGGCGGACCGTGGCCAGGAGGCAGTTGGCCTCGGCGTAGAGCCAGTCCTGGGCCTCGTGGCGGTCGGTGAAGGACAGGCCGTCGTAGTCGGTGGGCTCCAGGTGGTCGACCAGCCGGTCGCCGGGGCGTTCGATCGCGTACACGCGCGCGGCGGTCGACAGGTAGAAGTCGAGGAGCCGGGAGAGCGCCGACTCCCGTTCCGACGGGGGCTGCTCGTCCCTCTCCGCGCACGCACGCGCGTAGAGCCGGACCAGGTCGTGGTACCGGTAGCGGCCCGGGGCCGCCGATTCGAGCAGGGACGTGTCGACCAGGGCCTCCAGGAGGTCCTCCGTGTCCCGGAGGGGCAGGTCGAGGACGGCCGCCGCCGCCGCGAGCGAGACGTCCGGGCCGTCGGCCAGGCCGAGCAGGCGGAAGGCGCGCGCCTGGGCCGGCTCCAACTGCCCGTAGCCCAGCTCGAACGTCGCCTTGACCGCCAGGTCGCCCGCCTGGAGCTCGTCGAGCCGCCGCCGCTCGTCCGCCAGCTTGGCCGCCAGGACCGACACCGTCCAGGTGCGGCGGGCCGCTAGCCGGGAGGCGGCGATGCGGATGGCCAGCGGCAGGAAGCCGCAGGCCGCGACCACGTCCAGCGCGGCCTCCCGCTCGGCCCGCACCCGCTCCTCGCCCACGATCCGGGTGAAGAGCCGCAGCGCCTCCTCCGGCGACATCACGTCCAGGTCGACCAGGTGCGCCCCCGCCAGGTCGACCATCCGGATCCGGCTGGTGACCAGCGCCGCGCAGCCCGCCGTACCGGGGAGCAGCGGGCGGATCTGGGCCGCGTCGCGGGCGTTGTCCAGGAGGACCAGGACCCGGCGTCCGTCGAGCGTGGAGCGGTAGAGCGCGGCCCGGTCGTCGAGCGAGTCGGGGACGGCCGAGTCCGGGACGCCGAGCGCGCGCAGGAAGGAGCCGAGGACGGTCTCGGGCGCGGCGGCGCGGGACCCCGCGCCCTGGAGGTCGACGTAGAGCTGCCCGTCCGGGAAGTGCGGCCGGGCCTCGTGGGCCACGTGCACGGCGAGGGTCGTCTTGCCGACGCCCCCGATGCCCGCGAGCGCCGAGACCGCCATGACGTGCCCCTCGGCGCCGGCGAGCAGGGCGCCCAGCTCCCGTACGAAGGAGTCGCGGCCCGTGAAGTCCGGCACGGTCGCCGGCAACTGCGCCGGGCGCGCGGCGGGCGCGGCGGCCGGGGCGGGCTCCTCGACGGGCCGGGCCAGCTCGGCGTCGGCCCGCAGGATGCGCTGCTGGAGCCGGGAGAGCTCGGGGTTCGGGTCGACGCCCAGCTCGTCGGCGAGGAGCCGGCGCGTGTCGGCGTACACGGCGAGCGCCTCGGCCTGCCGTCCGCCGCGGTAGAGCGCCAGCATGAGCAGTTCGCGCAGGCGCTCGCGCAGCGGGTGCGCGGCGGTGAGCGCGGTCAGCTCGGAGACGGCCTCGGCGTGCGCGCCGACCTCCAGGTCGATGTCGAGCCGGGTCTCCAGGAGGGTGAGCCGCCACTCCTCCAGGCGGGTGCGCTGGGCCTCGGCGTACGGCCCCGGCACGGAGGCGAGCACCTCGCCGTCCCACAGGTCCAGGGCCTCGGCGAGCCGCGCCCGGGCGGCCGCGCGGTCCCCGCCGGCCCGCAGCTTCTCGGCCCCTGCGGCCAGCTCCTGGGCGGCGGTGAGGTCGAGTACGGCGGCGGAGGCGCGCAGGGCGTAGCCGCCGGACTCGCTGACCAGGACCTCGGGGCCGAGGGCCTTGCGGAGCCGGGAGGCGTAGGTGCGGACCGCCGCGAGGGCCTGGGAGGGCGGATCCTCGCCCCAGAGCGCGTCGATCAGCTCGGCGGCGGTGGCGGTGCGGCCGCCGCGCAGGAGGAGGGCGGCGAGCAGGGCCCGCTGCTGCGGCGACCCGGTGGGCACGGCCTCGTCGCCCCGCCAGGCCCGCACGGGCCCGAGCACCCCGAAGCGGAGCGCCGCGCCGGCCGTCCCGCCCGTCTTCGCACCGGCGACCGCGGCCTCCTGTCCGGCCGGGGCCACCAGGCCCTCCTGTCCGGCCGGATCCTCCGGGGCGTTCCCGCCCGTTTCCGCAGTCCGCTGCGCCGGGACTCGCGGCCCGTCCTCACGGTCCATAGCTCCCCCTGCCGTACCGCTGGTTCCGCCCATGACAGTCTGCCTTGTCCGGAGGGGGTCCGTCAGCATCGGGCCGACCGGAGCGGAGCCGTTGCCGGACCGTTGCACGGGGCCGGGGCGGAGGGCCTGGCCAAGGCTCCGACCGAGGTCCCGGCCGAGGTCTCGACCGAGCTCCCGACCGTGGCCCCGGGGAATCACCGGGGGAGCCGCTGGGGGAGCACCCGGAGAGCGCCCGGGGACCACCCGGGGACCGCCCGGAAAATTCCTCGGGAAAATTTCGAAACGGACATTTCGGGCCGGGCTGCGGTTCCCGCATATCGGACGCCGGTCGACGGACCTACCGGTTGGTCGGGTGGTCCGGTTGGTCGATCTTTCAATCATTGGCGAGCGTCCGATTCGACCCCCTCAATGCAAGGCGGTGATCGATCGCGCGAGCGGATTCCGATCCTCCGGATATGGAAACCGCAGCATTTAACGTCCTGTTCATGACTCAGGTGGAAGCGCGGCCGCTGGCCGGAGACACGGTAAGGGGCGTCGACGCCCCGGGCGACAACCACGGCGTGCGCACCAAAGGACTCGGCGGGAACTCCGTCGGCCTCCTCGGCAGCGCCGTCATCGGCGTCTCCACCGTCGCCCCCGTCTACTGCCTGACCTCCACGCTCGGCTCCACCGCCGGCGAGGTCGGGCTCCAGATGCCCGCCGTCTTCCTCGCGGGCTTCCTCCCGATGCTCCTCGTCGCCTTCGCGTACCGCGAGCTCAACAAGGCCATGCCGGACTGCGGCACCTCCTTCACCTGGACCGTGAAGGCCTTCGGGCCCAAGATCGGCTGGATGTGCGGCTGGGGCCTCGTCATCGCGACGATCATCGTGCTCTCCAACCTGGCCGGCGTCGCCACCTCCTACTTCTGGCTCCTCGCGGGCGAGATCAGCGGCAGCGAGTCCGTCGCCGCCCTCGACGGCAACAAGGCCGTCCACATCCTCACCTGCCTCACCCTCATCGCCGCCGCCACCGCGATCAGCTACCGCGGCATGACCGCCACCAAGGGCGTCCAGTACACCCTCGTCGGCCTCCAGCTCGTCGTCCTCGCCGTCTTCGTCGGCATGGCCCTCACCAAGGCCGGCTCCTTCGAGACCTCGGTCGACTTCTCCTGGTCCTGGATGAACCCCTTCGCGGTGCAGTCCTTCGCCGCCTTCACGGCCGGACTCTCGCTCTCGATCTTCATGTACTGGGGCTGGGACGCCTGCATGGCGACCAACGAGGAGACCACCGGCAGCGAGAAGACCCCCGGCCGCGCCGCCCTCATCGCGATGGTCGTCCTGGTCGGCTCCTACCTGGCCACCGGCATCGCCGCCCAGATGGTCGTCGGCTCCGGCGAGAAGGGCCTCGGCCTCGCCAACCCGGAGACCTCCGACAACGTCTTCGCCGCCCTCGCCGGCCCCGTCATGGGCCCCACGCTCGGCATCCTGCTCTTCGTCGCGGTCCTGGCCTCCGCCGCCGCGAGCCTCCAGACCACCTTCATCCCGGTCGCCCGCACGGTCCTCGCGATGGCCACGTACGAGGCGCTGCCGAAGTCCTTCACCGAGGTCCACCCGGTCTTCAAGACCCCCGGCCGCGCCACGGTCGTGGCGGGCGTCGCCACCGGGGCCTTCTACACCGTGATGACCCTGGTCAGCGAGCACGTCCTGGTCGACACCATCTACGCCCTCGGCCTGATGATCTGCTTCTACTACGCGCTCACGGCCTTCGCCTGCGTCCGGTACTTCCGCAAGGAGCTGTTCCGCTCCTTCCGCGACTTCGCCTTCAAGGGCCTGATGCCGCTGCTCGGCGGCCTCATGCTCACCGCCGTCTTCGGCAAGACCCTGTATGACATGTGGAACCCGGCGTACGGCTCCGGCTCCGCCGTCCTCGGCATGGGCTCGGTCTTCGTGATCGGCGTCGGCCTGCTGCTCCTCGGCGTGGTGATCATGCTGGTCATGCAGCGCCGCAGCCCCGCCTTCTTCCGCGGCGAGGTCCTCACCAAGGAGACCCCGTCCCTGGTGGTGGCGGACTGACCGGACGCTCCTGAGTCGCGAGAGACGCGGAGGCGGCGGGCCCGTGGGGGGTCCCGCCGCCTCCGTCCGTCCGCCCGGGGCACCGGTCCCGACTCTGCCTAGGATGCGGTCCATGCGAACCGCGGGGGAGACGACGAACTGGGCGCTGCGCCCCGGCCGGACGGCGGACGTCGAGTCCGTCGCCGAACTGCGGGCCGAGGTGATGCGGGACGACCTGGAGCGGCTCGGCCGCTACGACGAGCACCGGGTGCGGCAGCGGCTGCGCGACGGCTTCTCGCCCGCGCACACCTCCGTCGTCGAGGTGGACGGCGCCTTCGCGGGAAGCGTCACCCTGCGCCCGTACGAGGACGGCGAGGGCCTCTGGCTGGAGCACTTCTACCTCGCCCCCGGGACGCAGGGGCGGGGGCTCGGGACGGCGGTGCTGCGCGGCCTGCTCGACCGGGCCGACGCGGCGGGCGTGCCCGTCCGGCTCGTGGTCCTCCAGGGGAGCGCCGCCCGCCGCCTCTACGAGCGGGAGGGGTTCACGGCCGAGTCCGAGGACCCGGTCGACGTCCTGATGGTGCGCGAAGCCCGTGCGTCCGGGCCCCGCGAGGCCGGGCCCCGTGCGGTCAGAGCGCCACGCCCGCCGGCTGCCGGACGGTGACGTTCAGCCGGTTGAAGAAGTTCGTCAGGCTGACCATCAGCACGATCGAGGCGAGCTGCTTCTCGTCGAAGTGGTCGGCCGCCGCGTCCCACACCGGGTCCGGCACGGCGTCCGTGCTGTCGGCGATGCGGGTCGCGTGCTCGGCGAGCGCGAGGGCCGCCCGCTCCTCGTCCGAGAAGTGCGGGGACTCGCGCCACGCGGAGACCGCGAACAGCTTGTCGTCGCTCACGCCCGCCTTCCGGGCGTTCTTCACGCCGTAGTCCACGCAGAAGCCGCAGCCGTTGATCTGGCTGGCCCGCAGGTGCACGAGCTCCAGGATCTCCTCGGAGACCCCGCCCTGGCGGGTGGCCTTCACCAGGCCCTGGATCGCGGGGCCCGCGTCGGGCAGGACGTAGGCGGGGTTGGTCATGCGGGCCTCGGGGGTGTGCGTCATGGTGATCGTCGCTCCTCGGCGTCTCGTTCGGGGTGTGCCTTCACCGCAACGACGGAGCGGGGGCCGGGGATGTGACACGACGGCGCGACTTTCCCCGAAAGTCTTCCCGGCCCCGCCCCGCAACCCGTTCCCGGGATCCTTCCTCGGCACCCGCTCCCCGCCTCGCCCCCTACGCCTCCGCGATGAGGGCGGTCGCGACCGTGCGGAAGCCGAGCCGGCCGTAGAGCCGGGCCACGTCCGCGTCCGAGGCCGACAGGAACACCAGCTCCGCGCCCCGGGCCCGGGCGTCCGCGACCAGGGCGGCCGTGACCGCGAGGCCGAGTCCCCGGCGCCGGGCCGCCGGGACGGTGCCGACGCCGACGACCTCGGAGACGTCCCCCACGGGCTGGTACTGGCCGGCCGCGAGGGCGACGCCGTCCGCCTCCTCGTCGAAGGCCGCCGCGAGCCGGGTCAGGCCGGCCGTGATCCGCCCGGCGGTCCGCTCGGCGGTGCCCGGCTCGGGCGGGAAGCCGAAGGCGGCGTACGGGGCGGCGACGGCGCTCTCCAGACCGGGGTCGCCCGCGTCCACCATCCGTACGGTGACTCCCTCGGGCTCCGGCACGGCGAGCCCCGGGCCCTCCAGGACCATCAGCGGGTGCTCGTGCACGGTGAGCCCGCTCGCCTCCACGGCCGCCCGCAGCCCCGGCGTCGTCTCCGCGACCCACTCGAAGGCCTCGGGCACCCCCAGCTCCCGCTGCCGGGCCCGCACCCGCTCCACGGCCGCGACCGGGACCTCCCCCTCGTGCCCGGCCGCGGGCCGCGCGTAGAAGGGCCAGCCCTCCCCCTCCCGTACGAACAGGGTCAGCGGCCCGAACTCCTCGGCGCGGGCGGAGGACCGGGGAACGGTGTCGCAGTACGTCTCGATTCGCTTCAGCACCGGGCCACGGTAGGGGGAGGGGCGGGCGGGGCGCAGGCGCATTTCCGGCGACGGGGACCCGCCGGGAGCAGCCCGGGACCGGGTCGCCCGTACGGGACCGGGACCCGCCATCCGTACGGGACCGGGGCCCGCCGCCCGTACGGTGGGCCCCGACCGCCGCCCGTGCGCCGCCGCGATCCCGCCACCCCCGTCGTACCCCTCGGAAAAGCCCTGCCGCACCCCCTACCGTGCCGGTATGCGGATCTCGACCACGATCTTCCTGACCGACGAGACCATCGCCCCGGTGCGCCTGGCGCGCGAGCTGGAGGAGCGCGGGTTCGCCGGGCTCTACCTGCCCGAGCACACCCACATCCCCGTCGAGCGGACCACGCCCTACCCGGCGGGCGGCGAGCTGCCCCGCGAGTACGGCAGGACCCTCGACCCCTTCGTCGCCCTCGGGCAGGCCGCCGCCGTCACCGAACGCCTCGGGCTCGGCACCGGCGTCACCCTGATCGCCCAGCACGACCCGATCTCGCTCGCCAAACGGATCGCCACCCTCGACCACCTCTCCGGCGGCCGCTTCACCCTCGGGATCGGCTTCGGCTGGAACCGGGAGGAGGCCGACGACCATGGCGTCGACTGGGCGTCCCGCCGCGGGCTCGGCCGCGACCGGCTCGACCTGATGAAGGCCCTGTGGGCCCCCGGACCCACCGCGTACGCCGGGGAGTCGGGGGAGTCCGTGCGCGCCTCCGAGGCCTGGCCCAAGCCGGCCGGCGGCGCGCCCCGCGTCCTCGTCGGCGGGGCCGCGGGCCCGAGGCTCTTCGCGCAGATCGCCGCGCAGGCCGACGGCTGGCTGCCGATCGGCGGCCGGGGCCTCGCGGACGCCCTCCCGGTCCTGCGGACGGCCTGGGAGGAGGCGGGCCGCGACCCGAAGGCGCTCCAGGTCGTCCCGTACGCGGTCCTGCCGAACCCGGACAAGCTCGCGTACTACGCGGACCTCGGCTGCGAGGAGGTGGTCCTCCAACTGCCGCCGGGGGAGGAGGGGGAGGTGCTCGGGGTGCTCGATGGGTACGGGCGGTATCTATGAGCGCGGCCTGAGCGCGGCCTGAGCGCGGCCTGACGGGGGGGCCGGGTGCGGGGACCCGAAGCTCCCTCCCCGGGCCCGCTCGTATGCTCGGGGCATGACGGATCACCAGGCAGCACGTCCGACCGAGAACGCCATGCGCCGGGCCCTGAGGCGGGCCAGGGACGGGGTCGCGCTCGACGTCACGGAGGCCGCCGTGCTGCTGCGGGCGCGCGGGGACGACCTGGCGGACCTGGTGGCGTCCGCCGGGCGCGTGCGGGACGCGGGCCTGGAGGCGGCCGGGCGGCCGGGGGTCATCACGTACTCCAAGAGCGTGTTCGTCCCGCTCACCCGCCTCTGCCGCGACAAGTGCCACTACTGCACCTTCGTCACCGTCCCCGGCAAGCTGCGCCGGGCCGGGCACGGGATGTTCATGTCGCCCGACGAGGTCCTCGACATCGCCCGGCGCGGCGCCGCACTCGGCTGCAAGGAAGCCCTGATCACGCTCGGGGACAAGCCCGAGGACCGCTGGCCGGAGGCGCGCGAGTGGCTCGACGCGCACGGCTACGACGACACGATCGCGTACGTGCGGGCCATGGCGATCCGGATCCTGGAGGAGACCGGCCTCCTCCCGCACCTCAACCCCGGGGTCCTGTCCTGGACCGACTTCCAGCGCCTCAAGCCCGTCGCGCCCTCCATGGGGATGATGCTGGAGACGACCGCGACCCGCCTGTGGTCCGAGCCCGGCGGCCCCCACTACGGGTCCCCCGACAAGGAACCGGCCGTGCGGCTCAGGGTCCTGGAGGACGCCGGCCGCTCCTCCGTGCCCTTCACCTCCGGGCTGCTCCTCGGCATCGGGGAGACCCTGGAGGAGCGGGCCGAGTCGCTGTTCGCGCTGCGCCGCGTCGCCCGCGCGTACCACTCGGTCCAGGAGCTGATCATCCAGAACTTCCGCGCCAAGCCGGACACGGCGATGCGCGGAATGCCGGACGCCGAACTGGACGACCTCGTCGCCACCGTGGCCGTCGCCCGCCTGATCATGGGCCCCTCCGCCTGCCTCCAGGCCCCGCCGAACCTGGTCGACGCCGAGTACGAGCGGCTCATCGCGGCCGGCATCGACGACTGGGGCGGGGTCTCGCCGCTCACCATCGACCACGTCAACCCCGAGCGGCCCTGGCCCCGGATCGAGGAGCTGGCCGAGCGGTCCGCCGCCGCCGGTTTCGAGCTGCGCGAACGCCTCTGCATCTACCCCGAGTTCGTCACCCGGGGAGAACCCTGGCTCGACCCCCGGCTCCTCCCGCACGTCCGCGCCCTCGCCGACCCCGAGACGGGCCTGGCGAACCCCGACGCGCCCGTGCGCGGCCTGCCCTGGCAGGAGCCCGACGAGGCCTTCACCGCCACCGGCCGCACCGACCTGCACCGCACCGTCGACACCGAGGGCCGCACCGGCGACCGGCGCGAGGACTTCGACGAGGTGTACGGGGACTGGGAGGCGCTGCGCGAGGCCGCCGTCCCCGGGATGGTCCCGCAGCGCATCGACACCGACGTGCGCGAGGCGCTGGCCGTCGCCGCCGACGACCCCACCCGGCTCACCGACCCGCAGGCCCTGGCCCTCCTCCACGCCGACGGCCCCGCCCTGGACGCCCTGACCCGCATCGCCGACGACCTCCGGAAGTCGGTGTCCGGCGACGACGTCACGTACGTCGTCACGCGGAACATCAACTTCACCAACGTCTGCTACACCGGCTGCCGCTTCTGCGCCTTCGCCCAGCGCCGCACCGACGCCGACGCGTACACCCTCTCCCTGGACCAGGTCGCCGACCGCGCCCAGCAGGCGTGGGACGTGGGCGCGGTGGAGGTCTGCATGCAGGGCGGCATCCACCCCGACCTGCCCGGCACCGCCTACTTCGACATCGCCCGCGCGGTGAAGGAGCGCGTCCCCGGCATGCACGTGCACGCCTTCTCCCCGATGGAGGTCGTCAACGGCGCCTCCCGCACCGGCCTGTCGATCCGCGAGTGGCTGACGGCCGCGAAGGAGGCCGGACTCGACTCGATCCCCGGCACGGCCGCCGAGATCCTCGACGACGAGGTCCGCTGGATCCTCACCAAGGGCAAGCTGCCCACCGCCACCTGGATCGAGGTGATCACCACCGCCCACGAACTGGGCCTGCGCTCCTCCTCCACGATGATGTACGGACACGTGGACCAGCCCCGGCACTGGCTCGGCCACCTGCGCACCCTGGCTCGCATCCAGCAGGAGACGGGCGGCTTCACCGAGTTCGTCACCCTCCCCTTCATCCACACCAACGCCCCCGTCTACCTCGCCGGCATCGCCCGCCCCGGCCCCACCGTCCGCGACAACCGCGCGGTCACCGCCATGGCCCGGCTCCTCCTCCACCCCCACATCCCCCACATCCAGACGAGCTGGGTGAAGCTGGGCGCGGAGGGCGCCGCCGAGATGCTCCGCTCGGGCGCCGACGACCTGGGCGGCACCCTGATGGAGGAGACCATCTCCCGCATGGCGGGCTCCAGCTACGGCTCGTACCGCTCGATCAAGGACCTGGAGGCCATCGCGAAGGCGGCCGGCCGCCCGGCGAAGCCCCGCACGACCCTCTACGGCGAGGTCCCGGAGGAGCGGCGGCGCACGGCCGAAGCCTCCGACGGGCACCTTCCGGAACTCCTCCCCGTCCTCCCGGCGGAGTGAGGACGCATCCCCCGGACTGTGGTCGGAACGGGCCCGAAGGACGTCGGAACACATAACGTTCCGGCCCCCCGGAGGCCCGTATCCGGTCCATTACAGTGCGGCGAGGGAACCGACAGCGAACCGCCGACCGGGGGAGGGCACGTCGTGGCCACGACAGCCGCAGCCGTGTGGGGCCGTGCCGAGCAGCAGGACTTCCGGGCCCGGGTACGGGGCTGTCTGCTCGGCGGGGCGCTCGGCGACGCGCTGGGGGCGGGCGCCGACGGCTCCTCCCTCGAGGAGCTGCGCGAGGCCCACGGACCTGACGGACTCACCGACCCCGTCCCCGCCTTCGGCCGCCGGGGCGCCGTCACCGCCGCCACCCAGATGACCCTCTTCACCGTCGACGGCCTGATCCGCGCCCAGGTCCGCCGCGACACCGGCGCCTGGCACCCGCCCACCGACGTCCACCGGGCCCATCTGCGCTGGGCCGCCACCCAGCGCGACTGGGGCCCCGACGAGCGCCGCAAGGACAACGGCTGGCTCGCCAACGAGGAGTGGCTCTACGCCCGCCGCAACCCGCCCCGCGCCTGCCTCACCGGCCTCGGCGACGAGCACCTCGGCACCCTCGACAAGCCCAAGAACCCGGAGGCCGGCGACTCCGGCGCCCTCGTCCGCTCGGCCCCCTTCGGACTCCTCGTCGGCTGGGAGCCGCAGCTCGTCTGCCAGCTCGCCGTGGAGTGCGCCGCCCAGACGCACGGCGCCCCGGCCGCCCGGCTCGCGGCGGGCGCCCTCGCCGTCACCGTCCACGGCCTGGCCCGCGGCGGCCCCCTGGAGGCGGCGGTGGCCGGGGCCCTGGAGCAGCTCGCGGTGCGCCCCGGCCACGAGCCGGTCACCGAGGCGCTCGGCCGCGCCCTCGGAGCCGTACGGGAAGGGGTACCGGACGCGGAGCGGGTGGCCGCCCTCGGGGCGGACGGGGACCGGGCCGAGGGGCAGCTCGCGGCAGCCGTCTACTGCGCCCTGGTCGGCGAGGACGTGCGGCACGGGCTGCGGCTCGCCGTGAACCACGACGGCCCCTCGTCGGTGACCGGCGCCCTCACCGGCGCCCTGCTCGGCGCCCTGCACGGCGAGACGGCCCTCCCCCCGGCCTGGCTGGCCGACCTGGAGGGCCGCGGGACGGTCCTGGAACTGGCGGACGACTTCTCGATGGAGATGACCCAGGGCACCGCCCTGCACACCCCCGCGGAGTCCGCGCCGGGGTGGCTGGCGCGCTATCCGAGGGGCTGAGGGGGCGCGGGGCGCCGTCCGGGACCGGAAAAGGGCCGAGCCCCCTCGGCCAGGACGGCGGACCGGACGAGAGGGCTCTTGCGTACTGCGTACTGCGTGCTGCCGGTGACCGCGTGCGGTCACCGGGAGGGGGCTAGAGGGCCCCGGCGGTCACCTCGCCGACGAAGGCGTTCCAGGAACCCGGTCCGAACGAGAGGGACGGGCCCTCGGGGGCCTTCGAGTCCCGCACCGCGATCGCGGCCACGACGGGGGACTTCACCTCGACGCAGGCCCCGTTCCCACCCGAGTAGGAGGACTTCGTCCAGGTGTCCGTACCACCCTGAATAATCGCCATGCTGCTCAGCTCCGGTTCTGCCAGTTTCTTGCCAGTGGGGTGTGTCGCGCCGACGTTCTCGACGACGTGATCGACGCTACTCGCCGGTCCCGGGCGACGGGACCGGCGTTCACACGTCCGAGTGGCATATTCCAACTGGGCTTCCGTGGGAGCGATGACCGGGTGTACGGTGCCTGCCCCGCCCGGTCCGGGCCTCAGCCCTGGGCGTGCTTCTTGGCCATCTTCGAGATGAACTCCCTGGTCTGGTCGACGTTCAGCGCCTGCGCCCTGAGGTGCTCGTACATGACGCTGTACTTGCCGACGTCCTGGGTCTTCTCCAGGTACAGGTCGCTCGTCACGCCCTCGATGTAGACGACGCTGGAGTCCGAGGTGTCCGGGAACTCCAGGATCGAGTACTGCCCGCTGATCCCCGGGTGCGCGCCCATGTCGAACGGCATCACCTGCACGGTGACGTGCGGGAGCTGCGACTGTTCGAGCAGGTGCTCCAGTTGCTGCACCATCAACTGCCTGCTGCCGACGATCCGGTGCAGCGCGCCCTCGTCGATGACGGCCCAGAGGCGCAGCGGGCGCTCCTCGTCCCGGATCCGCTCCTGGCGGCGGGTGCGGACCTGGACCCGCTTCTCGATGTCCGCGGGCGTCGACTCCGGCAGCGCGCCGGCGATCACGGCCTCGGCGTACTCGTGGGTCTGGAGCAGTCCGGGGATGATCTGCGGCTCGTACATCCGCAGGCTCTCCGCGTCCGTCTCCAGACCGATGTAGACGCTGTACGGGATGTCGCCGAAGGCGTGCCACCAGCCCTGCTGGCGCGAGTCCTTGGCCATCTGCATGAGGGAGTCGACCATGCGCTCGTCCTCGACCTCGTACACGCCGCACAGGTCGCGGACGTCGCGCTGGCTGATGGAGCGACGGCCGTTCTCAAGACGGCTGATCTTGGACTGGGAGACGAGCAGGCGCTCGGCGACCTGCTCGGCCGTCATGTTCTTCGCCTCCCGGAGCTTGCGCAGCTCCTGGCCCAATCGGCGTCGCCTGACGGTGGGGTTGACGTTGGACGCCACGGAAACTGCACCTCCGGCTGTCTGCTGCGTAGCTGTGAGTATCTACCGCTTGGCAGACTGCCACCAAAGGTCGTGCGTGCGCTGGGAAACGGGGACAACGCACAAGTGCGGGGCGGTCGTCCAGACCGCCCCGCACTGCTGTGCGGCTCCCGGGTGGGTATGTGGTGCGTGGTGGTGCGTAGTGGTGCGCGACGTGCGGTGGTGCGTGGTGGTGCTGCGGTGCGCCGTGGTGCTCAGTGCGCCGCCGCGCGGGCCATGCCGTCGCGCGGCTGCGCCGGAACGCCCGGGGCGCTTCGGCGCTGTTGCGCCCCCGCGCCGTTCTGGACGTCCATCACGGCGTGTGCCACGAGGCCGCCCATCGGGTCGTGCCGGATCAGGTCGCGCAGCCGGGACCGCGACGACCGTCCTTCGTTGCCGGGGTAGAGGTGCTTCCCGAGACCGACCGCATGGGCCAGCGCGGCAAGCGCCGCGGTCCGCGGGTCCGGCGGTACGCCGGTGCGGATCGCACTGTCCAGCCGGGCACGGATCTCCCGACTGATCGCCGTGTCCGTCGCCTGGTAGCGAGTCGTCGGCAACACCCCGCACATCTGGCCCTCCACGGCATGCACCATGCCGCATCGCTCCAGATGCGAGAGATACGTCTGACGGAGCCCCAGTCGGGGCCCGCCTATCCAGTGGACGGCCCGGACCGGGCTGCCGCGCCTGCGCAGCAGTTCCAGTGCGGAGTCCAGTGTCGGATCTCCGGTCGGCCGTGGCATCACCACGGCGATACGATCCCCGTCAGGGGCTATCCGGCCTGCCAGCGCCAGCTCCACTAGCTGTGCTCCGGCCAGGCCGAGGTCGAGCGACTGCGGCTGCGCTGTGGTACCCGTGGTCGGGTCCAGAGCGAGCAGCAGAAGCTCCTCCGGAATGGTTCTGCGGCTCCTGCCCATCCATGCCTCCCCGCGTGGATGAATGACAGGGTGACCCCTCTCACATTCATCTGTCGAGAGCACCCGGGTGGTTCATCCGGGAACCGGTAGGTATGTCGTTCTCGTCTAGCACGGGGGCCAAGGGGTTCACACAGGACACTGGTAGACGGTTCGGACGTACGTATGACGCATGGAGGAGGCACGGTGGCGGGCGAGTCCCCCGACAGGGCGGAGCAGCAGGGGTCGTCGCGGGAGACGACGGCGGCGGCCTCGGGCGGCGGCGGCCGGGATCCCCGGCTTTCCGCGCTCCGGGAGTCGGAGCCTTCGTCGGATTCGTCGGACCCGTCGGCTTCCGAGGAGGCCGTGGAGGCTTCGGACGCGCCGGTGCGGGTCGACCAGCCGACCGCCGTGTTCAAGACCCTGACGCCGCGTACGTCCGGGGACGACGACCCGACGGGGGACGCCGGGCCGGAGGAGGAACTGTCGGATTCGGAGGCGGAGGCTTCGCCGTCCGCGCCCGAGCCCGAGAGCGAGCGGCTCAAGGCCGCCGTGGCGGCGTGGGTCGCCACGGCGTCGGACGAACCCGAGGAGCCGGTGAAGGGCGCCGAGAAGGCCCCGGAGCCCGTCGAGGCCGAGGAGGAGGCCCCGGAGCCTGCCGGGGCCCGGGACGGGGCTGACGCGGACGCGGAGCCCGCAGCCGAAGCCGAAGCCGCAGCCGAAGCTGTGCACGAGGACGACGACGAGGCGGCCGCCGGGTCCGTCGACGCTGCCGACGACGTCGAGGGCTCCGACGGCTCCGAGGACTCCGAGGACGAGGCCCCCGCCGAGGGCAAGGCGTCCGCCGACTCCTGGTTCGCCGCCCGGAAGTCGGCCGCCGGCGCGGAGTCCGGGGCCGTGAAGGGCCCGGAGCCCGCCGGGGAGGACGAAGACGCCGCCGGAGGCTCCGAGGACGTCGATGACGTCGCGGACCCCGACGGTTCCTCCGGCTCCGACGACGAGAAGCCCGTCGACCAGCCGACGGCCATGTTCAAGATGATCCGTCCGGCCGTGGACCAGCCGACGACCGCCCTGAAGCTCCCGGCCGGTTCCGTGGGCGCGGGCGCCGGTACGGACGCCGACAGCGAGCGCACCAGCACCTTCCTGCCGCTGCGGCCCGACATCCCGGCCGAGCGGAAGGCACCGGCGGCCGAGGCCGCCCCCAAGGCCGCCAAGGCTCCCGAGACCTCCAAGGTCTCCAAAGCCCCCGACACGGCGGCCCCGGCGGCCCCCGCCGCCCCCGTGCCCGCCGCCCTCGCCGAGCCGGAGCGGACCCGGCAGCAGCCGCTGCCGCCGCTGCCCCCGCTCGACCTGCTCGCGGAGCTGACGAACACCCCGCCCCCGCCGCCGACCCCGCTGCGGACGACCCTCCGCCGCATCCGGATCTGGACCCCCCTGGTCCTGCTCCTCCTGATCGTCTTCGCGATCGCGCAGATGGTCCGCCCGCTGCCCGCGCCCGCCCTGAAGCTCTCCGCCGCGCCGACCTTCACCTTCGAGGGCGGCGAGCTGAAGATGCCGTGGCCCGGCGAGGGACAGGGCGCCGTCGAGGTCGAGGGCGTCGGTTCCATGGGCGCGTACGGGCCCCAGAAGCCGGCCCCGATCGCGTCCGTCACCAAGACGATGACGGCGTACGTGATCCTCCGGGACCACCCCCTCAAGGGGAAGCAGACCGGCCCCGAGATCAAGATCGACAAGAAGGCCGCCGACCAGGGGAAGGCGGCGCACGAGTCGAAGGCGCCCGTCCAGGAGGGCCAGACCTTCTCGCAGAAGGAGCTGCTCCAGCTCCTGATGATCCCCTCCGCCAACAACGTCGCCCGGCTGCTCGCCCGCTGGGACGCCGGCTCGGAGGCCGCGTTCGTCGAGAAGATGAACGCCGCCGCCGACGAGCTGGGCATGACCCAGTCCACGTACACGGACCCGTCCGGCCTGCTCGACAGCACGGTCTCGACCCCGAAGGACCAGCTCAAGCTGGCCAAGGCGGTCATGCAGTACGACGTGTTCCGCGAGATCGTGAACCTGCCCGAGGTCACCGTCGACGGCATCCCCGGCACGATCTACAACAACAACAACATCCTCCTGAAGCCGGGCGTGGGCGGCATCAAGACCGGCTCCTCCACCCCGGCCGGCGGCAACCTGCTCTGGTCGGCGAACACGATCGTCGACGGCCAGAACCGCCGGATCCTCGGCATCGTGATGGGGGCCAAGAACGCCAAGATCCTCGACGACAAGCTCCAGCTCTCCATCGACTACAGCTACGAGCTGATCAAGCGGGCGCAGAAGGACGTCACCTCGGCCGCCGTCGTCCGCAAGGGCCAGGTCGTCGGGTACGTCGACGACGGCCTCGGCGGCAAGACCCCGGTCGTCGCCACCAAGGAGCTCAAGGCGGTCGGCTGGCCGGGCCTCCGGGTGAAGCTGGAGCTCGCCGACGGCGGCAAGGCCGTCCCGCACACCGGCAGGGCGGGCGACGTCGTCGGCCAGGTCTCGATCGGTACGGGCGCGGGCAAGGTCAGCTCTCCGGTGGCCCTCCAGAGCGATCTGGCGGAGCCGGGCTTCGACAAGAAGCTCACCCGCGTGGGCTGACCGCGCGAGGGTCGCCCGCGGGGCCGTGCGGAACGACCGCGTAGAACGAGCACGTGGACGACCGCGTGGACGGCCGCGTGGCCGAAGAGCCACCCGCTCGGCAGGACGCCCCGGTTCTCCGGGGCGTCCTGCTGTTAGCGTTTCCGGGGGACGAGAAGCGCGCGTGGACCCTCCGCGCGGAGCGAGACGGGACGTACGGGAAAGGGCCGCAGTGACCACCGCCGAGCCGACACGCGCCGACCGCGCGGACCTTCCCCCGGATCCCTCGGGCCCCTCGGGCACCTTGGGCCTCTCCGGCCCCTCGGACTTCTCCGGTCCGTCGGACACGGCCGGTCCGTCCGACGACACCCCCCTCGATCCGGTCGCCGCGTCCGGGGGAACCACCGTCCTCGGAGCCGCGGCCGGATCCGGAGCCGCGGCCGGACCCGGAGTCGCACCCGTAGTCGGAGCCGGAGTCGCAGCCGTCCCCGCGCCCGCCGTCCCTTCGCTCTCGCGAATACCGCTTCCGGCGCAGCGGCCCGCCCCGGAGCAGATCGCCCCGGTGCGGCGGCGCAAGCGCCGTCACACCGTCATGGTGGCCACGGGGCTCGCCGCCCTCACCCACGTCCTCTGGTTCTTCCTCTTCGCCAACAGCGGCGGGGACCTGGCCGCGCAGGACGCGTGGGCCGAGTTCGTCGGACGGCACCCGGACTCCGCGTACAACCTCGCCTGGTACGGCGGGATGCACCCGGTCTCGTACAGCGTCGTCTCGCCGTACCTGATGTCGGTGCTCGGCGTCCGCACCACGATGATGATCACCGGGACCCTGTCGGCCGCGCTGACCGCGCTGATCCTGGTGCGGGTGCGGGCGGTCCGCAATCCGATGGCCTGCGCGGTCGCGGGCGTCTTCGCGTTCCTCTGCAACGCCCTGTCGGGCCGGGTGACCTTCGGCCTCGGCATGCTGTTCGCGCTCGGCGCGGTCGCCGCCGTCTTCTGCTGGCCGCACCGCTGGCGCCGCAAGCGCTGGGCCAAGGCGGTCGTCGCCGCCCCGCTCGCCGGGCTCGCGACCGCGTGCAGCCCGGTCGCCGGCCTCTTCCTCGGCGTGGCGGCCGCGGCGCTCTTCCTCAACAAGCGGCGTCCCGGCGCGTACGCCCTCGGGCTCGCCCCCGTGGCCGTGGTCGCCCTCTCCTCCTGGCTCTTCCCCTTCTCGGGCACGCAGCCGATGGCCTTCGGCTCGGCCGCGCTCCCGATGGTCTTCGGGGTCCTGCTCTTCCTCCTCGTGCCGAAGGACTGGCGGACGGTCCGCACCGCCGCCGCCGTGTACACCGTGGGCACCTTCCTGACCTGGGCGATCGACTCCCAGATCGGCTCGAACATCTCGCGGCTCCCGATGCTCTTCGCCGGGGTCGTGCTGCTCGCCGCCCTGCCGTACACCGCGCCGCGCTCGCGCCGCTGGTACGCGCTGCTGCTCGCCTTCGCGGGCCTGAACTTCTGGATCGGTTTCAAGGGCGTCGACGACGTCATCCGCACCGCCCCGGACGCCTCCTGGGCGCGCGAGCTGGCGCCGCTGGTCAACCAGCTCCAGGTGCGGGGCGCGGGCAAGGCGCGCGTCGAGGTCGTGCCGGCCTCCAGCCACCGCGAGTCCTCCGCGCTCAGCCCGTACATCAACCTGGCGCGGGGCTGGAACCGGCAGGCCGACATGGAGCGCAACCCGCTCTTCTACGACGACACCCTCGACGCCGTGAACTACCAGGTCTGGCTCGACCGCTGGGCCGTCCACTTCGTGGTCCTGCCGACCGGCGCCCCCGACTCCGGCGCCGAGCGGGAGGCGGAGCTGGTCGACAAGGGCCTGCCGTACCTGAAGCAGGTCTGGTCGGACGCGAACTGGCGCCTGTACGAGGTCGCGAACCCGACCCCGCTGGCGGAGCCGCCCGCCCGGGTCGAGAGCGTGGCGGCGAACGAGGTCGTCATCCGGGTCGACAGCCCCGGCCGGGTCCTCATCCGCGTGCCGTACTCGCCCTGGCTCGCCCTCATGGACGAGCACGGCGGCAAGATCGAGCCGCCGCAGGAGACCGAGGAGTCCAAGCTGGCCCGCGAGGAGTCGGAGACCGAGCTCCCGAAGGTCTTCGCCAACAAGGAGGGCTGTCTGTTCCGGACGGAGGCGGACGCGGACGGCGACGAGTGGACGGAGCTCGTCGCGCCGAAGGCGGGCGTCTACCGCCTGGGGTCCCCGTACAAGCTCTCCCGGGGCACGGCCTGCCCGGAGGAGCTGCGCTGAGCCGCCGCCCGTAGCTCTGCAGGTACCTTCGCAGGGCCCCCGGGCGCCTCCACCGAGTCGCGGAAACGGACATCTCGGACAAGGATGTCGGTGCGTGGACCGTGGCGCCCCGTACGGCGCCTTCTGGAGGTGGACAGGGATGTCCGAGCTCATCGTCATCGGCTATGACGACCCCGCCGAGGCCGAGCGGGCCCTCGGCACGGTGCAGGACCTGCAACGGGACCACGTCGTGCGCCTGAACGGGCTCGCGACGGTCTCGGTCGACGCCGACGGGCGCACCCACGTCGACACCTCCGGCCGCGTCGTCGCCTCGACCGCCGCCACGGGCGCCCTGTGGGGAGCGATCTTCGGGATCCTCTTCCTGCTGCCCGGCGTCGGCCTCGTGACGGGCGCGGCCCTGGGCGGCCTGGTCGGCAGGCTCGCCAAGTCGGGCGTCGACGACCGCTTCCGCGAGCAGGTGGGCGACCTGCTGAAGCCGGGTTCGGCGGCGGTCGTGATCATGGCGTCGAAGATCACGGACGACAAGTTCACGGCGGCGATGCGGCCGCACGGCGGCACGGTCCTGAAGACCTCGCTCAGCGACGAGGACGATCGGGAACTGTCCGAGCGGCTCACGGGCCGGCCGGACGCCCCGGGCCCGGTCCACGCCCCGGCCACGACCCCCTAGACCGGGGCCGGCTCCTGCCCCTCCGAGACCGGGGCCGGCTCCTGCCCCGCCGCCGCCACGACTCCGCGGACCCGGGCCCGACCCGTACGGGTGCCCCTCCCGTACGCGCGCGGGGACCCGCCCCGTACAGCCGACGGCCCCCGCCCCTCCCCCTCCCCCACGACCCGAAAGGCCTCCCATGCACCCCGCGCTCAGCGCCGACGCGCTCGCCAAGCTGCGACAGCCCCGCCCGTACCCCGCCGTGTCGCTCGTGATGCCGACCCACCGCCGCGAGCCCGACAGCGCCCAGGACCCCGTACGGCTGCGCAACCTCCTCGCGCGGGCCGGGAAGGCCCTGGACGAGGACCCGGGCGTGACGCGGGAGCGGCGCGCGGACGTCCTGGACCAACTGGAGCGGGCCGCCGCCGAGATCGACCTCGTGCACGCGGAGGACGGCCTGGTGGTCTTCGTGGCGCCCGGCGAGCACCAGGTGTGGACGGTGGCCCGGGAGGTGCCGGAGCGGGTGGTCCTCGCGGACACCTTCCTCACCCGCAACCTCGTCGCCGCGCAGGCCGCCGAACGCCCCTACTGGGCGCTGACCGTGGCCGCCGACCGGGTCTCGCTGTGGAGCGGCGGCCCGGAGCGGACCGTCGAGCACACGGGAGACGGCTTCCCGTTCGCGCGGAGCCTGGAGCCCCAGGACGTGGAGCGCGAGGAGCGCGTCGGGGACGTGCCGAGCACGTTCCGGGACGAGGACACCCGCACCTTCTTCCGGGACGCGCACCAGGCGCTGCGGACCGTCCTCGCCTCCGAGCCGCGTCCGCTGTACGTGCTCGGCGAGGCGCCCGCCGTCTCCCTCCTGGAGGAGATCGGGTCCCTGCCGCAGGGGACGACCCCGGTCCAGCGGGGTGGCCTGGGGCACGGGCCCGCCGAGGCCGTGCGGAAGGCGGTGGAGCCGCTGACCGCCGCCCACGAGGCGGCCCTGACGACCACGGTCCTGGCCGAGCTGGACGCGGCCCGGGGCCGGCGGGAGTACGCCGGCGGCCTGGACGAGGTGTGGCAGGCGGCGCGGGAGGGCCGGATCCACCTGCTCGCCGTCGAGGAGCACTACCGGGCGGTCGTACGGGACTACGGCGACCACCTGGAGCCGGCGGAGGCCTCCGACCTGGACGCCCGCGACGACATCGTGGACGAGATCGTCGAACAGGCCCTGGAGACCGGGGCCGAGGTCCGTTTTGTACGGGACGACTCCCTGGCCGACGTCGCCCGCATCGCCGCCGTACTGCGCTACTGACTCCCGGAGACCGGAGACCTCATGAACACCACACCACCGCCCCGCACCACCCCCGGGAAGCGGCTCCGCTCCCGGGCGGCGGGCGCCGCCGCCGCCGTCGTCGTCACCGCGCTCGGCGCGGTCGGCCTCGTGTCCTGCGACACGGGGGGCGACGACGGCGGCGCCCCGACGTTCAGCGGCGCCCCGACAGCGCCCGACACGGCCTCGTTCTCCGGCGGGGCCCCCTCCGGCCTCGCCTCGGCGGCGTCCTCGGCGGCCTCCGCCGCGCGCGAGTCGGCGTCGTCCGCGGCGGCCTCGGCCTCCGCGCGGGAGTCGGAGCGCGCGGCGTCGATCGGCGCCGAGGCGGAACGTTCCCGCAAGCAGGCCGAGGACGCCCTGAAGGGCGTGGAGGGCCGGGGGAACGCGCTGGGCGAGGTCGCGGTGACGGGCAAGCCGAGGGCCGAGGCGAACGGCCTGCTCGCCGTGGTCGTCAGCATCACCAACAAGACGGACGAGAAGGCCTCGTACGCGGCCCAGGTCGACTTCCTCGACCCGTCGGGGAAGGTCGTCGAGACGCAGTTCGCCGGCGCCGAGGACCTCGCGCCGGGCGAGCGGAAACAGCCCCTGGTCGTCAGCCGGCAGCCGGCCGAGCCGGTGCTGACGCCGAGGCTCACCAAGGCGCAGAGGTACTGAGCCGCACCCCCGTACAGAGGAGAGCCAGCCCCATGTCCGAACTCATCGTCATCGGCTACGACGACCACGCCGTCGCCCGCAAGGCCTTCGAGGAGGTCCAGAAGCTCCGCGACGACCACGTCGTCGAGCTGAACGGCCTGGCCGTCGTCCGGATCGACGAGGACGGCGAGACCCATGTGGACACCCCCGCGAAGACGGAGCAGATCGCCCTCTCGGCCACGGCCGGGGCGCTCTGGGGCCTGGTCTTCGGCATGATCGTCCTGACCCCCGGCATCGGGGTCGTGGGCGCGGCCCTCGGCGGCCTCATCGGCAAGCTGAACCAGATGGGCGTCGACCGCGGCTTCCGCCAGAAGGTCAGCGACCTCCTCGCCCCCGGCTCGGCGGCGGTCGTCGTCATGGCCTCCAAGATCACCGAGGACCGCTTCGCGACGGCCATGGAGCCCTTCGGCGGCACCGTCCTCAAGACCTCCCTCCCGGAGGAGAGCGAGCGGGAACTGGCGGAGCAGTTGACGGGGCCGGGGTCGGCCTGACGCCGCCGGCTCCCGGTACGCGGAAAGGCCCCTCGTTCCTCGTGGACGGGGGGCCTTCGACGAACGGGCCCGAGGCCCGGACGGGGCGTCCCCGGCAGGACGCGGTCTTTGCGGGGCGGGGGGCGACGCTGTTGGGCGACGGAGGCTGTCCCTGGCGTGGCGGAGGATGGTGCTCATGTGCGCTCTTTTCGACCCCTCTGAGCCTCGCCGCGTCTCACCGGGCGAGTACCCGGTGTGGGACCGGGCTCTCGCCCTTCTGAACCGGGACATGGCGGTGACGCTTCCCCGGCTGGAACCCCTGCGGCTGCTGGCCCTTCCGTCCTACGACGCGGACGAGCCGGAGAACGTCCACGTCGCCATGGCCAACGGCGAGTGGCACGGCAACGACTTGGACCCGAACTCACAGGACAGCCCTGCCTCCGCACTGGCGAGCGTCGCCGATGCCGCGCAGGAGACCGTCACGGAGCTCCTGTGGCAGGCCTGGCCCCTGTGCCCCGACCACGGCCTGGGCATGCATCCAAGGGAGGACGCGGAAGGGCGCCTGTCCTGGTGGTGCGCGGGAGAACGGTCGCGTCGCGGCCCGGCTCACATCCACGCGGCCGTGGGCGCACTCGACGCTTCGGGAGCGTCGATCCGTACACGGTCTTGAAAGCCGTCGTGGCAGCGATGTCACCATGGACGTGTACGCGCACGTCGTTCAGGACACGGGGCGCGAGCCCACCGGGCGTACGGACCGGCTGCTCAAGAGGCGGTCCGGTCGTATCTGACCGTTGTTGGTGGCGGACGTGGACGTCAGAGAGGCCCACCTCCGGAAATTTCGGAGGTGGGCCCCTTCTGGACTGGTGCCCCCGGCAGGATTCGAACCTGCGACACCCGCTTTAGGAGAGCGGTGCTCTATCCCCTGAGCTACGAAGGCGGGGTTCGAAGCACAGGGTACCGGATCGGTGCCCGGGTGGGGTGTCGGAGGGGGTGTCGTGGGGCGTCAGGCCAGGGCCGGGACCCTCGGGGTGGGGATGGCCGGGAGCAGGGTCGGGTGGGACGTGGTGGCTTCGGCCGTCAGGCAGGTTTCGCCCGACTGGTCGATCGTGACGCGGAGGCGGCCGTCCGGCAGGGGGGTCGCGGTGACCCAGCCGGGGGCGTCCAGTTCCACCCAGCGTTCGAAGCGGACCGACATGCTCGTGACCATGGCGGCCGCGTCGGCTCCGGTGGCGTGGGCCGCCTGGCGGACGGCCTCCAGGAGGAGCATGCCCGGGGCGTGGTCGACCGGGTGGTCGAAGAGCACCGGGTGGTCCAGGTCCGCGCGCAACTGCCAGCGGTCGTGGCGGTCCGGGTCCGACAGGACCACGTGCTGCGGCAGGCAGTGTCCCACCGCCGCGGGCGGCAGGGACGGCGGGAGCGGGAGCGCGGTGCGGCGCACGGCCTCCAGGTCGTGCTTCTCCCCGCGTATGCGCCGGTAGACGGAAGGCGCGTGGTTGGTGAACCGGGCGGCGGCCGTGCCCATCCGCCGGCCGTCGAGGTACGCCGTGGCCCGCAGGCGCATCGACGCCAGGCGGCCGTTCCTGGACCGTACGTCCTCGCACACGACGTCCAGCACGACCTCGCCGGGCGACCGCGGGACGTCCATGGCGAGCGGGTCGACCCGGTAGCCGAAGTCGTCCCAGATCAGGTGGTTGCCGAAGGGCACCCCGTACGCGGTGTGCGACAGGAGCGGAAGGGACTGGCGGAAGGTCTCCACGAACAGCATCGGGTCGAAGCGCTGGTCGCGGGGCCAGTAGAAGCTGTGGAACCGGGGCCACTGGGCGCGGACCGTGTGCCGGTTCTCCGCGTGGGTGGTCCAGCCGGTGAGCAGCACCTCCGTGTGCGCCCGCTTGTGGACGAGTTCACGCGGTACCGCGGTGGTGAGCTGCGTGCCGTGGAGTTCGCTGCCGTGCGCTTGGGACATGTCTTGCCCTCTCCCCGTGGGTGACTGCCTGGCTACGGTGACTGCGGTAACATAAAATACGTTCTCTATGTTTGTCGAGGATGGGATGGGCCAATGACGACCGCCAAAGCGGAACGAGCCGCGCGCACCCGCCAGCAACTGCTGCTGGCCGCCGCCGAGGTCTTCGACGAATCGGGGTACGAAGGGGCGGCCGTCACCCGGATCGTCGAGCGCGCGGGGCTCACCCTCGGAGCGCTGTACTTCCACTTCAACTCGAAGCAGGGCGTCGCGGAAGCGCTGATGAACGCCCAGGCCACCACCATCGAGCCGCACTTGGAGTCCACCGGTCTCCAACGCCTCGTCGACATCACCCTGGTGTGGGCCCACCGCATGCAGCACGACCCGATCCTGCGGGCCGGCGTGCGCCTCGCGGTGGAGCAGGGGAGCCACGGGATGAACGACGCGACGTCGTTCGAGGACTGGCGCTCGCTCATGCGCGACCACCTGGAGACGGCGCGGGCCGACGGCGAACTCCGCGAGGCGGTCGACACCGACCGCCTCGCCCGGTTCGTGGTCGCCGCCTGCACCGGCATGCAGACCTACTCCCAGCTCGCCAGCGGGCGGGACGACCTGATCGAGCGCGTCTGCGACATGTGGACGCTGCTGCTCCCCAGCCTCGCCGACGACGCCGTCGTCGCCAACATCAGCGTCGACCCGCGGCGGGGTGTGGTCGCGTGACGCCGCGGGCGCGTACGTCCCGGCACATCGTCCTGACCGGCGCCACCGGCAGGGTCGCCTCGCTGACGGCCCGTCACCTGGCGGCGGCCGGCCACCGGCTCACCCTCGTCAGCCGTACCGCCCGGACCACCGGGCTCCCTCCCGGCGCCCGCCACGTGGCCTGCGACTACGACAACCCCGCGCTCCTCGCCGAGACGTTCCGCGGGGCCGACGCCGTCCTCGTCGTCACCAACGACCCCACGCGCCCCGCACACGACCGGAACATCGTCCGGGCGGCCGTCGAGGCGTCGGCCGGGCACCTCGTGAAGCTGTCCGCCGCCGCCGTCCACGACCCGGCGGCCGACGACCTCGTCACCACCTGGCAGCGGGAGAACGAGCGGCTCGTCCGGGACAGCGGCATCCCCTGGACCCTCCTCCAGCCGCGGTCCTTCATGACGCACGCCCTGGCCTGGGCGCCGGGCGTCCGGGACGCCGCGACCACGCGGGCGCTCCACCCGCACAGCCGCAACGCGTGCATCGCGCCCGAGGACATCGCCGAGGTGGCGGCCCTGGTCCTCGGCGACGACGACCACCACCACCGGTCGTACCGGCTCACGGGGCCGCGGGCGCTCTCCGCCCACGAGCAGACCGAGGTCCTGGCGGCCCTCCTGGGGCGGCCGCTGACCTGCCTGCCCCTGACCCCGGACGAGGCGCGCGCCCTCCACCTGCTCACGTACCCGCGGGCCATGGCCGACGCCCTCCTGGCCAGCGCCGACCGGCAGGCGGCCGGTGCCAAGAGCGGCACCACCGACACGGTCGAGCGCCTGACGGGGCGGGCGCCCACCACGTTCGCCCAGTGGGCCGCCGCCCACCTCCACCGGTTCGCCCCCGCCCGGACGGAGGCGGCGACGCACGCGCGCGCGTACGGAGACGCCGGTCCGGGCCGTGTCCCCGCGTCCGTACGAAGGACCTGAGCCCCGGGAGCCCCGGGACTCCCGCCGTGCGGACGGCGGAGAACCGACCCGTACCCCCCTCATTTTCAAGGAGACCCATGTCCGGTCAAGGTCTGTTGCACGGAAAGTCCGTGGTCATCACCGGGGCGAGCAGCGGAATCGGTGCGGCCGCGGCGCGGCTCTTCGGCCGGGAGGGCGCCCGCCTGGTCCTGGCCGCGCGGCGCAAGGAACGCCTCCAGGAGGTCGCCGACCTGGTCGAGGCGGCCGGCGGGCGGGCGACGGCGGTCGTCGCCGACGTCACCCGCGCCGACGAGATGCGCGACGTCGCGCGGGCCGCCGTCGACGCCCACGGCGGCCTCGACGCCGCCTTCAACAACGCCGGCTGGACCTCCACCGGCACCCCGATGCACCTGATGGCCGACGACGAGTACGACCGGATCATGGACGTCAACGCCCGGGGCGTGTGGAACGCCATGCGGGCCCAGATCACCGTGATGCTCGCGCACGGCGGCGGCGCCATCGTCAACACCTCCAGCGTCGCCGGAATGCGCGCGACCGGGGCCTCGGCCCCGTACATAGCCGCCAAGCACGCCGTCATCGGGCTCAGCAGGGCCGCCGCCGACGAGTACGCCGAGCAGGGCATCAGGGTGAACGCGCTCGTCGTCGGCAGCACCAGCACCGAACTCATGCGGGAGGTGCTCGCCCAGACCCCCTCCCTCTTCGAGCCGTTCACCCAGCGGGCCATCCAACGGCGGCTCGCGGCACCGGAGGAGGTCGCCCAGACGGCCGCCTGGCTGTGCTCGGACCGCTCGTCGTTCACCACCGGGGCCGCCGTCCCCGTCGACGGGGGATGGACCGCGAAGTAGTCCCTGAGCTGGGAACTTTTACCGGACTTGGCGATAACGTCCCGGCCTCCTCCCGTTTTCTGGCCGGTCGTCAGGAAGCCGCCCTATGGTCGGACGGACCCGTTGAGCCCCTGCTCACGGGTCCGCTTCGCAGTCCGCGGCCACCGGCAGCGACACCTGGGACATACATGACCGAACCGAGCCGAGCCGACTCGTCAAGGCGTATGACCGCCGTGCGCACGCCCGTGCCCGCGCCCGCGTCCGGTCACGGCGTGCCCGCCGGCACCGGGACCCTCACCCGCGATCACAGAGGCCCCGCGCATGAAGAAGAAAGAACAGGCTGCCCGGACGCGCGCCGTCCTGGTCCTGGCCGCAGCGAACAACTTCGACCGGCACGGTTACGACGGGACGTCCCTGGCCGCGGTCTGCGCCGAGGCGGGCACCACCATGGGGGCACTGACCTTCCACTTCCGCAGCAAGGCCGCCCTGGCGGAGGCGGTGGCGGGCGAGGGGGTCGGCGAGCTGCGCCGGGTCCGCGCCGGCCGTCCCGCCGGGGCGCGCGCGTTGCAGGACCTCTCCTCGCTGGTGCTCGACGTGGTGGCGACGCTCCGCCACGGCGTCCACGCCCGCTCCGCGGTACGGCTGATCACGGAGGGCCACGTCGCCTCGGACTGGCCGGCCGAGTGGCGCGACGGGGTCCACGAGCTGCTCGAACGCGCCCACCGCTCCGGGGAGCTCGTCGAGGGGGTGCGGCCGGGCGCCGCGACCCAGCTCGTCCTGCACCTGGTGGAGGGCGTGGCGACCGAGGCGCGGCTCGCCAGGGCGGGACGGGGGGCCGGGGCGGGGCGGGGTGCGGGTGTGGGGGGTGGGCGGGGTGCGGGGGCGCCGTTGCCCTCGGAGACCTCGTTGCCCTCGGAGACCTCGCCGTCGTCGGCCTCCTCCACCTCCTCCGGCTTCTCCGCCGCCGCCTCCTCCTCCGCCTCCTCCGACTCGTCGTCGGACTTCACCGACATCTGGGAGGCGGTCCTGACCGGCCTCGCCGGTCACCGGCGCTGAAGGAGGTCGTCGGCGCCGAGTACGCCGGGAGCGCTGGGCCGAGTGCGCCGGAGCCGCCGCGCGCGCCAGTGACGCCAGCAGTGTCAGACGTGCCCCGCCACCGGGGCCCGGTCGCGCAACCGGTACTGGACGAAGGCGGCGGACACCAGCGTCGCGTGGTGGTGCCAGCCGGGGAACGAGCGTCCCTCGAAGTCCTGGAGACCGAAGTCGCCGCTCAGGGAGTTCACGACGGCGGCGGCCAGGCGGGGTTGGCGCATCAGCGGCAGCAACTGCGGGAGCGGACGGTCGGTCAGGTTCGTCAGCCAGACCCGGGCGCCGCCGCCCGCCTGCCGCTGGACCAGCATGCGGAGCCTCGGCTGCCGCGCCGTCCGGCCGGGCAGGGCGACCGGCAGGGAGAGGATGTCGAGCCCGTGGTGCTGCTCGCCGCCGGACGGGGCACCGCCCCGGGCCGCGAGCAGCCGGCGGACGGTGAGGAACCCGGACTCGGCGGGTGACGCCGAGACGGGGCGCACGCTCAGCGTCTCGGGGACCTCCACGACGAAGGGCTGCTGCTCGTCGCGCACCGCGTGCGCGAGCAGGGCGTGGTGGTCCGGCATCCACGACAGGTCCGCGGTCAGGGGGACGCGCGGGCCCGTGGTCCACGACGCGGCCCGGTCCACGAGTTCCGCGGCCTGTGACCACATGGCCCCGCCCACGTCGTCGGGCACCCGGGCCCGGGCGCGCCGGGCGGAGTCCGCTCCCCAGTCCTCGGGGACGTACAGGGCCCAGTCGACGGGCAGGAGGCCCGCGTCGCCCGAGAGGAACAGGCCGATGCCCAACTGGCAGGTGACGACCTTGCCCAGGAACGGGTCGAAGCGCCGGTGCACGCCGACCGAGTGCTCGCCGCGCTTGGGGATGAAGGCGGGCGCCAGCGTCCACGCCGTGGCGGCGGTCGTCCGCTCCACCCGGCGCAGCAGGTCCTGGCGGACCGCGTGCCAGTCCCAGGGGCTGGCGTTGACGAACTGGTGCATCGACTGCGACGCCGTGGGGGAGTGGCTGACGGAGTCCGCGAGCCTGCGCACGGACTTCTTGCCGGGGGTCTGGAGCAGGGCCTTGACGTAGAGCTCGGCCCACCTGCGCTGGTCGGCGCGCGGCAGTCGCCCGAACACGGCCTCGGCGAACGAGTCGTCCGTCCGCCGGTACGCGTCCTCGGCCGGCCTCCGGTACGCGCCGGGGTCGGCCAGCGCCCTCGGGCTCCGCTCGTACAGCACGCTCATCGGTCGGTCCCCTCCCGTACGGTTTCGCTGACCCCCCAAGCATAAATAGCGTTCTTTATGTTGCTCAGGTCGTCGCGGGATTGCGCGCGACTTTGGCAAGTCCTGGGGGGCGAACGGCTTGAAACGGGGCAAGGCGCCTCGCTCGGCAGGGGTGAGGAAGGGCTTCGGCGGCTCCCGGCCGCTTTTCGCCGACTAGCTGAAGTAGTGCCAGGTCCCCTCCGGCGGCTCGCGACGGCGGGTCCGTTCCTGCGCACACTGACGACCGGCGACGAGGCGGCACCGCGTCACGGACCCCGCGTCACGGACCCCGCACCACAGCCGCCGCACCACAGGCACCGCGTCGCACCGCACGTACCGCGTCTCACCGCACACGCACTACGGCACCTCGCACGCACTGCGGCACACCGCAGGTACCGCGTCGCACCGCACGTACCGCACGTACCGCACGTACCGTCCGCGGCCCGCGTACCGCACGCACCCCGCCGCCCGGCTCCCCGCGGGCCGGGAAACGGCGTCCCTCCCCGTCTCCCCATGCTTTGGACATCCCACATGAACGAGATAACGAAAGCCGTCATCCCCGTCGCCGGCCTGGGCACCCGCTTCCTGCCCGCCACCAAGGCGACCCCTAAGGAGATGTTGCCGGTGGTGGACAAGCCGGCCATCCAGTACGTCGTCGAGGAAGCGGTCAGCGTCGGCATGCGCGATGTCCTCATGGTGACGGGGCGCAACAAACGGGCCCTGGAGGACCACTTCGACCGCAACTGCGAGCTCGAACTGGCCCTGGAGAAGAAGGGCGACGCCGAACGGCTCGCCTCCGTCAACCTCTCCACCGAACTGGCCGACATCCACTACACCCGGCAGGGCGACCCGCGCGGCCTGGGGCACGCCGTCCTGTGCGCCGCGCCGCACGTGGGCGACGAGCCGTTCGCCGTCCTCCTCGGCGACGACCTCATCGACCCCCGCGACCCGCTCCTCGCCCAGATGCGGCAGGTGCACCGGGAGCACGGCGGATCGGTGATCGCGCTCATGGAGGTCGAGCCCGAGCGCAGCCACCTCTACGGCTGCGCCGCCGCGGAGAGGGACGGTACGAGTCCCGTCGTCCGCGTCACCGACCTCGTCGAGAAGCCGGCGCCCGGCACCGCCCCGAGCAACCTGGCCGTCATCGGGCGCTACATCCTCGAACCCGCCGTCTTCGACGTCCTGCGCCGCACCCCGCCCGGCCGCGGCGGCGAGATACAGCTCACCGACGCCATCCGGACGCTCGCGGCCACCGGGCACACGGTCCACGGCGTGGTGTTCTCCGGGCGGCGTTACGACACCGGCGACCGCGGCGACTACCTGCGCGCCGTCGTCCGGATCGCCGCCGACCGCAGCGACCTCGGCCCCGACTTCGTCGAGTGGCTGCGGGAGTTCCTCCTGGACCACCAGCCGGTGGAGCACCGGTCGGTGGACGAGCGGCCGGTGGAGCTCCGGCCGGCGGCGCTCACCGCCTGACGCGTCCAACTGCCTCCGGAGCGCCGGTTGGACACCGACGTCCCCGCCGACACCTTCCACGAGTTGGCGAGGTCGTCGTGGTCCGGCCCCACCGGATGGATAACGACAGGAGACCTCCGTATGGTCCACGAGCGAATACAGAGCCCGACGCGACCGCAGGAAGGAAACAGCGAATCCCCCCACCGCGTCCCCCTGACCGCATTGAAGAACGTCATCCGGGTCAGGCAGGACGGTCCCGACGAAAGGCACACGCGGGCACTCGCCGCATCCGGCGAATTCCCGCCGATCCTGGTCCATCGCCCCACCATGGCGATTCTCGACGGCGTCCACCGGTTCCACGCCGCGCACCTGCGGGGTGACACCGACATCGCCGTCCGGTTCTGCGACGAACCGCTGGAGCAGGCCTTCGTCCGCACCGTACGGGAGAACGTCCGGCACGGCCTCCCGCTGACGCACCCCGACCGCACGGCGGCCGCCGCCCGCATCCTGCGGACGCATCCGCACTGGTCGGACCGCTCCGTCGCACGGGCCGCCGGACTGTCTCCGAAGTCCGTCGCCGAGCTGCGCAAAGGCGCGCGGCAGGCGACGGACCCGATGCACCGCCTCGGCCGGGACGGACGGCTGCGGCCGGTCGACGCCGATCAACGGCGCCGGCGCGCGGCCGAGATCCTGCGCAGCGCACCCGATTCCTCGCTCCGCGAGGTCGGGCGCCGGGCCGGCATCTCGCCCAGCACGGTGCGGGACGTGAAGCGCCGCATCGAGAACGGACAGGAACCCGTTCCCGAAAGGGACGGGGAAAGCAGGGGAGCGGCGCGGAGGAAAGAGGAGGAAGAGAAGCCTTCGAAAGGAAGGGAAAGCGCGAGGGGGACGGACCTCTCGGATTTCCCGGCCCTGGTGAAGCGGCTCTGCCACGAGCCGTCACTGCGGAACTCCGCCGACGGGCGGCTCCTTCTGCGGCTCCTCGATCTCCACCTGGTGGCGCAGCAGAGCGCCGCCCGGATCACCGCCGCCGTCCCCGCGCACCAGATCGCGACGGTCGCCGTCGCCGCCGCCCGCTGCCGCCAGATCTGGCACGAGATGGCGGCGGAAGTCGAAAGCAACCGGCCCGGCCACGACGCCACGGCCGCCACGAAGAACTGAAAGAGGAAAGCATGTCTGTTGTCGATGGTGTGGTGGGGGAGGCGTCGTCTTCGGGGCCGGTGGGTCCGAAGGTGGATGCTTCCGATGGTGCCGGTTCTGCCGGTC
>NZ_JBIAEA010000013.1:0-151758 GCF_042868165.1 Streptomyces sp. NPDC007872 | reverse complement strand
AACGCCCGGTTACATTCCGAACCCGGAAGCTAAGCCTTTCAGCGCCGATGGTACTGCAGGGGGGACCCTGTGGGAGAGTAGGACACCGCCGAACACCTGCCCTTTTAGCTCAGTCGGTAGAGCGTCTCCATGGTAAGGAGAAGGTCAACGGTTCGATTCCGTTAAAGGGCTCCAGACGAAAAGGCCCCCGCCACATGGCGGGGGCCTTTTCGCGTTTCCGGGAGCAGGGACAGAGAGAGCGGCGCCTTCTCCCCACGGGGAAGGCGCCGTGTCGTCAGCGGTCGTCCGGCTCGCGGAGGCGCATCGCGAGGATGGCCATGTCGTCGGAGGCCGGCTCCTGGGCGAAGCGTTCGACCGCGCGCAGGACGCGGGCCGCGACCGCGCCGGCCGTCAGGCCCGTACAGGTCTTGAGGACGTCGGCGAGGCCGTCGTCGCCCAGCATGCGGGAGCCCTCGCGGCGCTCCGTCACGCCGTCCGTGACGCACAGGAGGACGTCGCCCGGGTCGAGCGTGACCGTCTCCTCGTACAGCTCCAGGTCGTCCATGACGCCCAGGAGCGGCTGCGGTTCGGCCGCGGGGCGGACCGTGCCGTCCGGGCTGAGGCGCAGGGGCAGCGGGTGGCCGGCGCAGACGACCTTGAGGATCGCGGAGCCGTCCTCCTGTGGACGCATCTCGCCGTACAGGAGGGTGAGGAAGCGGCTGCGGGCGCCCTCGTCGAGGATCGCCGCGTTCAGCCGCTCCAGGACCGCCGGGCCGCCGAGGCCCTCGCGGGCCAGGAGGCGCAGGGCGTGGCGGGCCAGACCGGTGACGGCGGCCGCCTCCGGGCCCGTACCGCAGACGTCGCCGATGGCGAATCCGTACGCGCCGTCGCTGATCGGGAAGAGGTCGTAGAAGTCGCCTCCGACCTCGTTTCCCTCGCCGGCCGCGCGGTAGATGACGTCGACCTCGACGCCCGGGATCTCCGGGAGGCCGGGCGGCAGCAGGCTGCGCTGGAGGGACTGGCTGATGGCCACGCGCTCCGAGTAGAGGCGGGCGTTGTCCAGGGCCAGGGCGGCCCGGCGGGACAGGTCCTCGGCGAGTTCCAGGATCTCCTGGCGGAAGTGGTCCTCGGAGGGCCTGCCGAGCGTCAGCATGCCGATGACCCGGTTGCGGGCCACCAGGGGCAGGACGACCGTCTCGCCGGCCACCGCGCTCGCCGTGGCCAGCGTGCTGTCGATGCCCGGCGCGTGCGGGCTCGACGGGTGGTCGAGGGCCTGGACCGAGGCGGTGAGCGCGGCCCGGTGGGCGGCGTCGCCCGGCGCGGTCCAGGCCCGGGCGCCGGGCGTCGGCACCGGGTCGGGCGGCGTGATCGAGGAGAGCAGCTCCTTGAGGCCGTCGATGCGGTCCTCGTCCTCGTGGAGCACGTACGAGAGGTACGGGTCGGAGGCCTGGTCGGCGATCGTGTAGACCGCGCACCAGGTCGCGAGGGTGGGGACCGTCATCTGGGCCATCAGGGCCAGGGTCTGGTCCCGGTCGAGGGTGCCGGCCAGGAGGTCGGAGGCCTCGACGAGGAAGCTGAGGGAGCCGCGGCGCAGGCGTTCCAGCTCGCCGAGGCGGGCGGACTCCACGGCCAGGGCGATGCGGTCGGCGGCGAACTGGAGGCGGAGGGCCTCCTCGTTCGAGTAGCGGTTCGCGGCCTCGGCGGCCACGCCCAGGGAGCCGGTGAGGCGGCCCTCGACCTTGAGGGGGACGGTGACCACCGAGCGCATGCCGGTGTCCTCCAGGAGCGGGACGGCTCCGGGGACGGCGGCCAGGTCCTCGTGGACGGCGGGCATCCGGGCGGAGCCGTACCGGCTGGCGCCGGTTTCCACGGGCACGCGCGCGAAGCGCTGGCGGGCGGCCGGGAGGCCGGTGGTCGCCCGTACCTCCAGCTCCGTCTCGTCGTCCGTGGCGAGGAGGAGGAAGGCGGCGTCGCCGTCGAGCATGTCGCGGGCGCGCTCGACCGTGCGCTGGAGCAGGCCGTCGAGGTCGTCGGGGGCCGGGGAGCCGATGAAGACCTCGAAGGGGTCGGCGGCGCGGTTCTCGGCGCCCGGCTCGGCCGCGGGGCGCTGCGGGGTCTGGAGGACCGCCCGCTCGTGCTCGCGGACCAGGAGGCAGACCGTGGAGGGCTCGCCCTGGGAGTCGCGGACCCGCAGGTGCGAGGCGTAGACGGGGACGACCCGGCCGTCGGCGCAGCGGACGCCGTAGCTGCCCTCCCAGCGGGAGAGGCGCAGGGCCTCGGCGAGGCCGGTGCCGATGCCGGGGGTGTGGGGCCAGGCCGCGAGGTCGCCCAGGGGCTTGCCGGTGACCTGCTCGGAGCCGTACCCGAAGAGTTCCTCGGCATCCTCGTTCCAGGCGGTGATCGCGCCGTTCCGGTCGATCTGGACGACGGCGACGCGGACGCGGCTGTCGGCGACCGGGAGGAGGGCGTCGGGGAGGACCGGGCCGGCGGAGCGGGTCCCGACGGGGCGCTGAGGGAGGTCGAGGTGGAACCAGACGTGCTTGCGCGTGGGGGAGTAGTCGACGCCCCAACGGTGGGCGAGGGCGGCGCACAGCAGCAGGCCGCGGCCGTTCTCGCGGTCGGGGGAGGCGAGGGTGCGGCCGCTCTGGACCGGGATCTCGCGCTCGGGGTAGCGGTCGGAGACCTCGACGCGGACGCTGTCGTCGGAGCGCAGGCAGAGCACGTCGGCGGCGGTGCCGGCGTGGACGACGGCGTTGGTGACGAGCTCGCTGGTGAGGACGACGGCGTCGTCCACCAGCTCGGGGTGTCCCCAGCCCTGGAGGGTGTCCCGGACGAAGGCCCGCGCGGCCGCGACGGACCGCCCGACGGGCTCGAAGCTGGCAGTCGCCCGCGCGGTGATCACAGCACTCCTCGTACGCGTCTCGACGCCCGGCTCTGCCATGCTCGGTCTGTCCTTCCCACTGCCCGGTGGTCGTGCGCGCACCACACCGTCCCCGCCGGGCGGACCGGGGCGGCTGGACAGCCGGATGCCAGGTTACTTACCTTCGCTGTCCGGGCGGATGCCGGTCGCCGCTGTTCCGTCCCTCCGGGGGTAGGGACGCCGTCGAAGCTGCCGAACTGTTATCGCCCGGTTCGGTCACGGTGAAACACTGGGCAGGCTACCGGCAGAGCCGGAGCGGTACGGTCGACCCCTTTCGGGAGGGACACGGTGGAGTCTGGCACGGCGGCGCGTCGCGGCGGAGGCAACGGTACGCGCGCGAGGGGCGGACGTTCCCGTGGGGGGACGGTCCAGGTGGACGCCGCGGCGCTGGAGCGGTTGCTCTCCGCGCTGGTGTCGATGCGGGACGGGAACTTCCGCAGGCGGCTCACGGTGTCCGGCGACGGGGTCATGGCGGAGATCTCCGCCGTGTTCAACGAGGTCGCGGACCGGCAGCTCCACGTGACCGGGGAGCTGTCGCGGGTCCGGCGGGTCGTCGGGCGCGAGGGCAAGCTGTCCGAGCGCCTGGAGGCCGGGGCCAGCGAGGGGGCCTGGGCGGCGGCGATCGAGGCGGCGAACGCGCTCGTCGACGACCTGGCCCGGCCGGTGTCCGAGGTGGGACGGGTGCTCTCGGCAGTGGCCGAGGGCGACCTGGAGCAGCGGATGGACCTGCGGTCGGAGGGTTCCGACGGGACGGTCCGGCCGCTGCGGGGCGAGTTCCTGAAGGTGGCGCGTACCGCCAACAACCTCGTCGACCAGTTGTCGGTGTTCGCCTCCGAGGTGACCCGGGTCGCCGTCGAGGTGGGGACCGAGGGCAAGCTGGGCGGTCAGGCGCAGGTGCGCGGGGTGTCCGGTTCGTGGAAGGACCTCACGGACTCCGTCAACACCATGGCGAACCAGTTGACGGCCCAGGTGCGGGACATCGCGCTGGTGACGACGGCGGTCGCCAACGGCGATCTGTCGCAGAAGGTCACGGCGAACGTGGCCGGCGAGATGCTGGAGCTGAAGAACACCGTCAACCGGATGGTGGACCAGTTGTCGTCCTTCTCCTCCGAGGTGACCCGCGTCGCGCGCGAGGTGGGCACCGAGGGCGAGCTGGGCGGTCAGGCCGAGGTGGCCGGGGTCGCCGGCGTGTGGAAGGACCTCACCGACTCCGTCAACACGATGGCGGGCAACCTCACCAATCAGGTGAGGGGGATCGCCGAGGTGACGACCGCCGTCGCCAACGGCGACCTGTCGCAGAAGGTGCGGGTCTCGGCGCGCGGCGAGATCGCGCAGCTCGCGGACACGATCAACCAGATGACCGAGACGCTGCGGACGTTCGCCGACGAGGTGACCCGCGTGTCGGGCGAGGTCGGCGCGCAGGGGCTGCTGGGCGGTCAGGCGCAGGTGCCGGGCGCGGCGGGCACGTGGAAGGACCTCACGGACTCCGTCAACACGGTCTTCCGGAACATCACCACGCAGGTGCGTGACATCGCCCAGGTGACGACGGCCGTCGCCAACGGTGACCTGTCGCAGAAGGTCACGGTGGACGTGGCCGGCGAGATGCTGGAACTCAAGAACACCGTCAACACCATGGTCGACCAGCTCTCCGCCTTCGGCTCCGAGGTGACCCGGGTGGCCCGGGAGGTCGGCGTCGAGGGCCTGCTCGGCGGCCAGGCGCAGGTGCCGGGCGCGGCGGGCACGTGGAAGGACCTCACCGACTCGGTGAACACGGCCTTCCGCAACCTGACCGGCCAGGTGCGGGACATCGCGCAGGTGACGACGGCGGTCGCCAACGGTGACCTGTCGCAGAAGGTCACGGTGGACGTCGCCGGCGAGATGCTGGAGCTCAAGAACACCGTCAACACGATGGTGTCGCAGCTCTCGTCCTTCGCGGACCAGGTGACGCGGATGGCCCGGGACGTGGGCACCGAGGGGCGGCTCGGCGGTCAGGCGCGCGTGGACGGCGTCTCCGGGCGCTGGCGGGAGCTCACCGACTCGGTGAACTTCATGGCCGGCAACCTGACCTCGCAGGTGCGGCAGATCGCCCAGGTGACGACGGCCGTGGCGCGCGGCGACCTGTCGCAGAAGATCGACGTGGACGCGCGCGGTGAGATCCTGGAGCTGAAGAACACCATCAACACGATGGTCGACCAGCTCTCCGCGTTCGCCGAGCAGGTGACCCGGGTGGCCCGCGAGGTGGGCACCGACGGGCGGCTCGGCGGTCAGGCGCAGGTGCCCGGCGTGGCCGGCGTGTGGCGCGACCTGACCGACTCGGTGAACGGCATGGCCGGCAACCTCACCACCCAGGTCCGCAACATCGCGCAGGTCGCCACGGCGGTCGCGCGCGGCGACCTGTCGCAGAAGATCGACGTGGACGCGCGCGGCGAGATCCTGGAGCTGAAGAACACCCTCAACACGATGGTGGACCAGCTCTCGAACTTCGCCGAGCAGGTGACCCGGGTGGCCCGCGAGGTGGGCACCGAGGGCATCCTGGGCGGTCAGGCCGAGGTGCAGGGCGTTTCCGGCACCTGGAAGGACCTCACCCAGTCGGTGAACGGCATGGCGAACAACCTCACCATCCAGGTGCGGAACATCGCCGAGGTCACGACCGCGGTCGCCATGGGCGACCTGTCGAAGAAGATCACGGTCGACGCCCGGGGCGAGATCCTGGAGCTGGTGACGACCGTCAACACGATGGTCGACCAGTTGTCGAACTTCGCGGACGAGGTCACGCGCGTGGCCCGCGAGGTGGGTACGGAGGGCATCCTCGGCGGCCAGGCGCGCGTGCGCGGGGTCACCGGCACCTGGAAGGACCTCAGCGACAACGTCAACCTGATGGCCAACAACCTGACCAGTCAGGTGCGGAACATCTCCCGGGTGTCGGCGGCCGTCGCCAACGGCGACCTGACGAAGAAGGTGACGGTCGAGGCGCGCGGCGAGGTCGCCGAACTCGCCGAGACCGTCAACACGATGGTGACGACCCTGTCGTCCTTCGCGGACGAGGTCACGCGCGTGGCCCGTGAGGTGGGCACGGAGGGCGAGCTGGGCGGTCAGGCCCGGGTGCCGGGGGTCTCCGGCACCTGGAAGGACCTGACCGAGTCGGTGAACTCGATGGCCTCCAACCTGACCGGCCAGGTGCGCCAGATCGCGGCCGTCACGACCGCCATCGCCAAGGGCGACCTCACCAAGAAGATCGACATCGACGCGCGCGGTGAGATCCAGCAACTGAAGAACACCATCAACACGATGGTCGACCAGTTGTCGAACTTCGCCGAGGAGGTCACGCGCGTGGCCCGCGAGGTGGGTACGGAGGGCATCCTCGGCGGTCAGGCGCGCGTGCGGGACGTCGACGGCACCTGGCGCGACCTGACCGAGTCCGTGAACGAGATGGCCGGGAACCTGACCCGCCAGGTGCGGGCCATCGCGGCCGTCGCCACGGCGGTCACCCGGGGCGACCTCAACCTCAAGATCGACGGCGTGGACGCGGCGGGCGAGATCCAGGCGCTCCAGGACAACATCAACACGATGATCACCAACCTGCGCGACACCACCCTCGCCAACGAGGAGCAGGACTGGCTGAAGGGCAACCTGGCCCGCATCTCCGGCCTCATGCAGGGCCGGCGGGACCTGGACGACGTGGCCTCGCTCATCATGAGCGAGCTGACGCCGGTGGTCTCGGCCCAGCACGGCGCCTTCTTCGTGGCGATGCCGACCGGCTCCGCCCACGGCGACGCCGAACTGGTCGGCGAGGGCGACGGCTCGTACGAGCTGCGGATGCGGGGGAGTTACGGATACTCCGCCGGTTCCATGCCGACCTCGTTCCGGCCCGGCGAGACCCTCATCGGGACGGCGGCCGAGGAGAAGCGGACCATCCAGGTCAACGTGCCGCCGGGCTACCTGAAGATCTCCTCCGGGCTCGGGGAGGCCGCGCCCGCGCACGTGATCGTGCTGCCGGTCCTCTTCGAGGGCAAGGTCCTCGGCGTGATCGAGCTGGCCTCCTTCCAGCCGTTCACCCAGATCCAGCGCGACTTCCTCAACCAGCTCGCGGAGCTGATCGCCACCACCGTCAACACCATCAGCGTCAACACCAAGACGGAGGTGCTGCTCCAGCAGTCGCAGGAGCTCACCGAGCAGCTCAGGGAGCGCTCGGCCGAGCTGGAGCACCGGCAGAAGGAGCTCCAGGGATCCAACCTGGAGCTGGAGGAGAAGGCCGAGCTGCTCGCCCGGCAGAACCGCGACATCGAGGTGAAGAACACCGAGATCGAGGAGGCCCGGCAGGTCCTGGAGGAGCGGGCCGAGCAGCTCGCCGTCTCCATGCGGTACAAGTCCGAGTTCCTGGCGAACATGTCGCACGAGCTGCGCACGCCGCTCAACTCGCTGCTCATCCTGGCCAAGTTGCTCGCGGACAACGCCGAGACGAACCTGACGCCCAAGCAGGTCGAGTTCGTGGAGACCATCCACGGGGCCGGTTCGGACCTGCTCCAACTGATCAACGACATCCTGGACCTGTCCAAGGTCGAGGCGGGCAAGATGGACGTCTCGCCGACCCGGATCGCGCTCGTGCAGCTCGTCGACTACGTGGAGGCGACCTTCCGGCCGCTCACGGCGGAGAAGGGGCTCGACTTCTCGGTGCGGGTCTCGCCGGAACTGCCGGCCACGCTCCACACCGACGAGCAGCGCCTGCTCCAGGTGCTGCGCAACCTGCTCTCCAACGCGGTGAAGTTCACCGACACGGGCGCGGTGGAGCTGGTGATCCGGCCGGCCGGCGCGGACGTGCCGCAGTCGATCCGCGAGCAGCTCCTGGAGGCCGGTTCGCTGCGCGACCCGGACGCCGACCTGATCGCGTTCTCGGTCACCGACACCGGGATCGGGATCGCGGCGAGCAAGATGCGGGTCATCTTCGAGGCGTTCAAGCAGGCCGACGGCACGACCAGCCGGAAGTACGGCGGTACGGGTCTGGGGCTCTCGATCAGCCGGGAGATCGCGCGGCTGCTCGGCGGCGAGATCTTCGCCGTGAGCGAGCCGGGCCGCGGCTCGACGTTCACCCTGTACCTGCCGCTGAACCCGACCGAGCTGCCCGCGCCGGGCCACGGCCAGGGCGCGCAGGACGGCGAGGACCCGCAGCAGGGCGCCGAGGAGGGGGCGGCCGGTGCGGTGCACCCGTTCCCGCACTTCCCGCCGGCGCCCGTACGGACGGAGGCGCGCTCCGGGGCCGGGGCGCTGTTCCGGCACCGGCGGAAGGCGGCCGCGGAGGCGACCGGGGCGCGGGGCGCGGTGCCGGGGCAGTCCGGGCAGCAGCAGCCCGTACCGGAGCGGGAGGAGCCGGAGGAGGCGGCGCCGCGCCGCACCTTCGGCTTCTCCGGGGAGAAGGTGCTCATCGTGGACGACGACATCCGCAACGTCTTCGCGCTCACCAGCGTCCTGGAGCAGCACGGGCTCGCGGTGCTGTACGCGGAGAACGGGCGGGAGGGCATCGAGGTCCTGGAGCAGCACGACGACGCGGCGGTCGTGCTGATGGACATCATGATGCCGGAGATGGACGGGTACGCGACGACGACCGCGATCCGGCGGATGCCGCAGTTCGCCGGTCTTCCGATCATCGCCCTGACGGCGAAGGCGATGAAGGGCGACCGGGAGAAGGCGATCGAGTCGGGCGCCTCGGACTACGTGACCAAGCCGGTCGACCCCGACCACCTGCTGTCCGTCATGGAGGAGTGGATGCGGCGGAAGTGATCCGGTCCGGGGCCGCGCGGCCCCGGGTCCTCCCCGGACGCGTCTCGGGTCCTCCCCGGGCGCGTCCCGGGCGCGCTCCGGAAAGATCTCTGACGGGCTGTCGCCACGGGCGTGTGAGATGCGGGGATACGGGGAACCTTCTGGTCTCCCACCGCGTTTTTCCTCCGTGCACAGTGACATCGCGGTGACAGGGTGTGGCGACGGGCGGGGTGCGGCTACGATGACCGGCACAAGGACGGACGGCGCTAGGGAGTCGTCTTCTGGGGCGGCGCCCGGTGCCTCCCCCGGTTCGGGGGACCGGGCAGAGCCGTTGCCGGGACGAGGAGGACGGGGCATGGTGCAGAAGGCCAAGATCCTCCTGGTCGATGACCGGCCGGAGAATCTGCTGGCGCTGGAGGCCATTCTCTCCGCGCTCGATCAGACGCTGGTGCGGGCATCGTCCGGGGAGGAAGCGCTCAAGGCGCTGTTGACGGACGACTTCGCGGTCATCCTGCTGGACGTCCAGATGCCGGGAATGGACGGTTTCGAGACCGCCGCCCACATCAAGCGGCGCGAGCGGACCCGGGACATCCCGATCATCTTCCTCACCGCCATCAACCACGGCCCCCACCACACCTTCCGGGGGTACGCGGCGGGGGCGGTCGACTACATCTCGAAGCCCTTCGACCCGTGGGTGCTGCGCGCCAAGGTCTCGGTCTTCGTCGAGCTCTACATGAAGAACTGCAAGCTGCGCGAGCAGGCCGCCCTGCTGCGGCTCCAGTTGGAGGGCGGCGGCGAGACCGGTCACGGCAAGGAGTCCGCCGGTCTCCTCGCCGAGCTCTCCGCCCGCCTCGCGGCCGTCGAGGAGCAGGCGGAGGCGCTGTCGAAGCAGCTCGACGACGACTCGGCCGACGCGGCCGCCGTCGCCACCGCCGCGCACCTGGAGCGCAAGCTCACCGGGCTGCGGCGGGCCCTGGACGCCCTGGAACCGGGCACCGGCGCCACGCCGACCCTGCCCAGCCAGAGCTGACGGCTCGTCACGAAGCGCCCCGGTCCGGGGCGCTTCGCCGTGATGCGGCGTCAGCACCGCGCCTCCGCACGGACGACACGAACGGGTGAGGCGGACAGCCGGTTCCCACACGGGTAACCTCGGCACCATGGCTTCACGTACGTCCGGCAAGACCCAGGGCACGGCGGGCACCGCAAAGCCGCGCGCCGGCCGTACGGCGGGCGCCGCGAAGAAGGCGGCGCCCGCGAAGTCCCCCGTCAAACAGCCCGCGAAGAGGGCTCCGGCCAAGAAGGCCGCGCCCGCCAAGCGCGCGCCCGCGCGCAGGACGGCGGCGAAGAAGGCCCCGCCCCGCCCCGCGCCGTCCCCGACCGGGGGCGTCTACCGGCTCGTGCGCGGTGCCTGGCTCGGACTCGCCCACGCGGTCGGGGCGCTCTTCCGGGGCATAGGACGCGGGGCCAAGGGTCTCGATCCCGTCCACCGCAAGGACGGCCTCGCACTGCTCCTCCTCGGCATCGCGCTGATCGTCGCCGTGGGCACCTGGTCCAACCTGCGCGGTCCGGTCGGCGACCTCGTCGAACTCCTCGTCACCGGGGCCTTCGGCCGGCTCGACCTGCTGGTGCCGCTGCTGGTCGGCGGGGTCGGCGTGCGGCTGATCCTCTATCCGGAGCGGCCCGAGGCCAACGGCCGGATCGTCATCGGCCTCTCCGCCCTCGCCCTCGGCGTCCTGGGCCAGGTGCACATCGCGTGCGGCTCGCCGGGCCGCGGCGACGGCGCCGACGCCGTGCAGGACGCGGGCGGCCTCATCGGCTGGGCCGCGTCCCAGCCCCTCGTCTTCATGATGGGCGAGGTCCTCGCCGTACCGCTGCTGGTGCTGCTCACCGTCTTCGGCCTGCTCGTCGTCACCGCCACCCCGGTCAACGCGATCCCGCAGCGCCTGCGGGCCCTCGGCGTCCGGCTCGGGATCGTGGAGGCGCCGTACGACCCGGCGGAGGCCGAGCAGTACGCGCACGGGGAGTACGACGAGGAGTGGCGGGACGCGGAGCCCGCGCGGCCCGTCCGGCGGCGCGCCCCCGGCCCCGCGGAGCCGTACGACGTGGACCGGGCCGAGGCGGAGATGCTGGAGCGGCGCGGCCGCCCGGCGCGCCGCCCCTCCCGGCGGACCGGCTCCGAGGCCGGTCTCGACCCGGTGGACGTCGCCGCGGCGGCGGCCGCCGCGCTGGACGGCGCGGTTCTGAACGGCATGCCGCCGTCCCCGATCGTCGCCGACCTGACCAAGGACGTCACCAAGGACGTCACCAGGGACGTCGCCGCCGGGCGGAGCGCCGCCGCGGCCGCCTCCGCCGCCGGCGCCGCGGAGAAGGCGACCGCGTCCGTGCCGCCCGCCCGGGGCGAGGGCCCGCGCGGGAGCGGGGACGTACCCGATCTGACCAAGCCCGCGCCCGAGCCGGGCGACCTGCCGGCGCGGGCCGAGCAGCTCCAGTTGTCCGGCGACATCACGTACTCCCTGCCGTCGATGGACCTCCTCGAGCGGGGTGGGCCGGGCAAGACGCGCAGTGCGGCGAACGACGCCGTGGTGGCGGCGCTGTCGAACGTGTTCGCCGAGTTCAAGGTCGACGCGGCGGTCACCGGTTTCACCCGGGGGCCGACGGTCACCCGCTACGAGGTGGAGCTCGGGCCGGCGGTGAAGGTCGAGAAGATCACGGCCCTGGCCAAGAACATCGCCTACGCGGTGGCCTCTCCGGACGTGCGGATCATCTCGCCGATCCCCGGCAAGTCCGCGGTCGGCATCGAGATTCCCAACAGCGACCGCGAGATGGTCAACCTCGGGGACGTGCTGCGGCTCGCGGACGCGGCCGGTGACGAGCATCCGATGCTGGTCGCGCTCGGCAAGGACGTCGAGGGCGGCTACGTGATGGCCAACCTGGCGAAGATGCCGCACATCCTGGTCGCCGGCGCCACCGGCTCCGGCAAGTCCTCGTGCATCAACTGCCTCATCACCTCGGTGATGATAAGGGCGACCCCCGAGGACGTCCGGATGGTGCTCGTCGACCCCAAGCGGGTCGAGCTGACCGCCTACGAGGGCATCCCGCACCTGATCACCCCGATCATCACCAACCCCAAGAAGGCCGCCGAGGCCCTGCAGTGGGTGGTGCGCGAGATGGACCTGCGCTACGACGACCTGGCGGCCTTCGGCTTCCGGCACATCGACGACTTCAACGAGGCCATCCGGGCCGGCAAGGTCCAGCTCCCGCCGGGCAGCGAGCGCGAGCTCAGCCCGTATCCGTACCTCCTGGTGATCGTCGACGAGCTGGCCGACCTGATGATGGTCGCGCCCCGGGACGTGGAGGACGCGATCGTCCGCATCACCCAGTTGGCCCGCGCCGCCGGCATCCACCTGGTGCTGGCCACGCAGCGTCCGTCCGTGGACGTGGTCACCGGTCTGATCAAGGCGAACGTGCCCTCCCGGCTGGCCTTCGCGACCTCCTCGCTCGCCGACAGCCGGGTCATCCTGGACCAGCCCGGCGCCGAGAAGCTGATCGGCAAGGGCGACGGACTGTTCCTGCCGATGGGTGCCAACAAGCCCGTCCGCATGCAGGGCGCGTTCGTCACCGAGGCCGAGGTCGCGGCCGTCGTGCGGCACTGCAAGGACCAGATGACGCCCGTCTTCCGGGACGACGTCACCGTGGGCACCCAGCAGAAGAAGGAGATCGACGAGGAGATCGGCGACGACCTCGACCTGCTGTGCCAGGCCGCCGAACTGGTCGTCTCCACCCAGTTCGGCTCCACCTCGATGCTCCAGCGCAAGCTGCGCGTCGGCTTCGCCAAGGCCGGCCGGCTGATGGACCTCATGGAGTCGCGCGACATCGTCGGCCCCAGCGAGGGCTCCAAGGCCCGCGACGTGCTCGTCAAACCCGACGAACTCGACGGCGTCCTCGCCGTGATCCGGGGCGAGTCGGCCGGGTAGACGGGGGCGTGACCGGAGCCGGAGCCGGGGCCGGGTCCGGGATCGGGGCTGCGGCGGGCCGGGTCGGTGCGGGCTCCGGCACGGGGCGACCCGGGCTCCGGCACGGGCCGGGTGTGGGTTCCGGAAGGCGGGGTACCCGTTCGAGATCCGGCCGAGACTCATCCGTAAGAAAAGGCTGGGCAACCGTTTCCCCTGGCCGCACGTCAAGTTGGACGGAGGGACAGAAGGATGTCCCAGCCTCATGGCGTACAAACGGCACCCGCCCGGTTGCCCCACCCTTTCGTACCACCCATAGACTGAACGTCCAGCAGGTGGCTACACGCTCGAAAGGCGCTCTCGTGTCCATCGGCAACTCCCCCGAAGACGACCGGACCTTCCCGGCAGGCGACCGGGATTCGATCGGTCGCGCTCTCCAGCAGGCCCGTATCGCCGCCGGTCTCACCGTCGAAGAGGTCAGTGCCTCCACCCGTGTCCGGACCCCGATCGTGCACGCGATCGAGGAGGACGACTTCTCGCGCTGTGGCGGCGACGTCTACGCCCGCGGCCACATCCGCACCCTCGCGCGCGTCGTCGGCCTCGACCCGGCTCCGCTGGTCGAACGGTTCGACGCCGAGCACGGCGGCCGTCCCGCACCCACCCCCGCCGCCCCGCTGTTCGAGGCGGAACGCATCCGCCCCGAGCCGCGCCGGCCCAACTGGACCGCCGCGATGGTCGCGGCCATCGTCGCCGTCGTCGGGTTCGTCGGCTTCACGATGTTCAACGGCGAGGAGACCCCGAAGGGGACCACCGCGGCCGACGGCGGCCCGGCGCCCGCCCCCGAGAAGGCGACCTCCGCCGCCAAGCCCAAGCCGGTCAAGCCCGTCGCGCCCAAGCCCACCGAGAGCGCGATCGCCGCGGTCCCGCAGGACAAGGTCACGATCAAGCTCTCCGCCACCGACGGCAAGAGCTGGATCTCGGCCAAGGCCCACGACGGCAAGATCCTCTTCGACGGACTGCTCATGGAGGGCGAGTCCAAGACCTTCCAGGACGACGAGCGCGTCGACCTGGTCCTCGGCAACGCCGGCGCCATCGAGCTCTACGTCAACGGCAAGAAGGTCGCCGACAAGTTCGAATCCGGCCAGGTCGAGCGGCTCACCTACACCAAGGGCGACCCCCAGGCCGGCTGAGCCGGTCCGGACGCCGTGATGTGACCTCCGTCGCGCAGGTGAACCCTGCGCGACGGGGGAACGGCCGGGACGAAGTAGTCTTGAGCCCATGCCCGAACGCCGTACCGTCGCCCTTGTCACTCTTGGCTGCGCCCGTAACGAGGTGGACTCGGAGGAGCTCGCAGGCCGCTTGGCAGCGGACGGCTGGGAGCTCGTCGAGAACGCCGAGCAAGCGGACGTCGCCGTCGTCAACACCTGCGGATTCGTCGAGGCCGCCAAGAAGGACTCCGTCGACGCCCTGCTCGAAGCCAATGACCTGAAGGACCACGGCCGGACCCAGGCCGTCGTCGCCGTCGGCTGCATGGCCGAGCGGTACGGCAAGGAGCTCGCCGAAGCCCTCCCGGAGGCCGACGGCGTCCTCGGCTTCGACGACTACGCCGACATCTCCAACCGCCTCCAGACCATCCTCGGCGGTGGCAGCGTCGAGGCCCACACCCCGCGCGACCGGCGCAAGCTGCTGCCGCTCTCGCCCGTGGAGCGCCAGGAGGCCGCGGCCGCCGTGGCCCTGCCCGGACACGGCGACGGCGCCGAGGTGCCCGCCGACGCCCCGGCCGACCTGCCCGAGGGCCTCGCGCCCGCCTCCGGGCCCCGCGCGCCGCTCCGCCGGCGCCTGGACACCAGCCCCGTCGCCTCCGTGAAGCTGGCCTCCGGCTGCGACCGCCGCTGCACCTTCTGCGCCATCCCCTCCTTCCGCGGCTCCTTCGTCTCGCGCCGCCCCTCGGACGTGCTGAACGAGACGCGCTGGCTCGCCGAGCAGGGCGTGAAGGAGATCATGCTGGTCTCCGAGAACAACACCTCCTACGGCAAGGACCTCGGCGACATCCGGCTCCTGGAGGGCCTGCTGCCCGAGCTGGCGGCCGTGGACGGCATCGAGCGCGTCCGCGTCAGCTACCTCCAGCCCGCCGAGATGCGCCCCGGCCTGATCGACGTCCTCACCTCCACCGAGAAGGTCGTCCCGTACTTCGACCTCTCCTTCCAGCACAGTGCCCCCGACGTGCTGCGGTCCATGCGCCGCTTCGGCGACACCGACCGCTTTCTGGAACTCCTGGAGACCATCCGCTCCAAGGCCCCCACGGCCGGTGCCCGCTCCAACTTCATCGTCGGCTTCCCCGGCGAGACCGAGGCGGACTTCGCCGAGCTGGAACGCTTCATCACCCACGCGCGCCTCGACGCCATCGGCGTCTTCGGCTACTCCGACGAGGACGGCACCGAGGCCGCCACGTACGAGCACAAGCTCGACCAGGAGGTCGTCGACAAGCGGCTCGCCCACCTCTCCCGGCTCGCCGAGGAGCTCACCGCGCAGCGCGCGGAGGAGCGGATCGGAGAGACCCTGGAGGTACTCGTCGAGTCCCTGGACGAGGAGGACGGCTGGATCGGCCGCGCCGCCCACCAGGCCCCCGAGACCGACGGACAGGTGGTCCTCGTGACCGCCGACGGCACGGACCCCGACCTGGCCCCGGGCCGTATGGTCAGGGCGAAGGTCGTCGGGACGGAGGGCGTCGACCTGGTGGCCGAGTGTCTTTTCGAGGAGGCGGGCAGATGACCGGAGTCCCGGCATCCGCGACGGGCGGGACCGGTAGGCCGACGCCCCGCGGCAAGCTGGGCGCGGCGGCCGTCAACCAGGCCAGCCTGTGGAACATCGCGAACATCCTCACCATGATCCGGCTGGTGCTCGTGCCGGCCTTCGTGGTGCTGCTGCTCCAGGACGGCGGGCACGATCCCGCGTGGCGGGCCTGGGCCTGGGCGGCGTTCGCGGTGGCCATGATCACGGACGTCTTCGACGGGCACCTCGCCCGTACGTACAACCTGGTCACCGACTTCGGGAAGATCGCCGACCCGATCGCCGACAAGGCGATCATGGCGGCCGGCCTGGTCTCCCTGTCCGCGCTCGGGGACCTCCCCTGGTGGGTGACCGCGGTCATCCTGGCCCGTGAGCTGGGGATCACCCTGATGCGGTTCTGGGTCATCCGGCACGGGGTCATCCCCGCCAGCCGGGGCGGCAAGATGAAGACCCTGGCCCAGGGCACGGCCGTGGGCATGTACGTGCTCATGCTGACCGGGCCGCTGGCCACCCTCCGCTTCTGGGTGATGGCGGTGGCCGTCGTGCTGACGGTCCTCACCGCTCTCGACTACGTGCGGCAGGCCGTCGTACTGCGCCGCCGGGGCCTCGCCGCCGAGCGGGCCGCCGCCGAGCGGTCGGAGGCGGCGGCACGATGACCGAGGCGGCCCGGGTGCTCGCGCTGCTCGCCGAGCGCGGCCAGACGCTGGCCGTCGCGGAGTCGCTCACGGGCGGTCTGGTGGCCGCCGAACTCACCGGCGTCCCCGGCGCCTCGGCGGCCTTCCGGGGGTCCGTCACCGCCTACGCCACCGCCCTCAAGCACGAGCTCCTCGGCGTCGACGGAAAGCTGCTCGCGGAGCGCGGCGCGGTGGATCCCGAGGTCGCGTCGCAGATGGCGGCCGGTGTACGGGCCCGGCTCGGCGCCGACTGGGGCATCGCGACGACCGGGGTCGCGGGCCCCGACCCGCAGGACGGACAGCCCGTCGGAACCGTCTACGTGGCGGTCGCGGGCCCGGGCGGGGAGACGGCCCGGACGGCGGTCCCGACGGGTGCGGTGGCGGGGGCTCCCACGGGGAAAGTGGTCCCGTTGAGGTTGAACGGCGATCGTGGGGAAATCCGTAGGGAGAGCGTACGGATCGTGCTCGCGCTGCTGCGCGAGGAACTCTCGGGAAATGTGCGGGCACAGGATACGGAACAGAACGGGGGGAATTGATGTTTGCAGCCCTGAGTGAACACGACATCGCTCCCCGCACGGCCGCGGCGCGAGGCGGTACGGTGGGGCGTGAAGGATGCGGCTACGCGGTCCGAGGAGGGAGCCACCGATGATTCTGCTCCGTCGCCTGCTGGGTGACGTGCTGCGTCGGCAGCGCCAGCGCCAGGGCCGTACTCTGCGCGAAGTCTCCTCGTCCGCCCGAGTCTCGCTCGGCTATCTCTCCGAGGTGGAGCGGGGGCAGAAGGAGGCATCCTCCGAGCTGCTCTCCGCGATCTGCGACGCGTTGGACGTACGGATGTCCGAGCTCATGCGCGAAGTGAGCGACGAGCTGTCGCTGGCCGAACTGGCCGAGTCGGCGGCAGCGAGCGAACAGGTGCCGGCACCGGTTCGTCCGATGCTCAATTCGGTGTCGGTGACGTCGGTGGCGGGTGTGCCCACCGAGCGGGTGACCATCAAGGCGCCCGCGGAAGCGGTCGACGTCGTCGCCGCCTGAACCGAGACCAGGGCGGAGCCCCGGTTCCGTGTCCCGCGAGGGGCACCGACCGGGGCTTCGCCCTTTCCCGGGTTTTCTTTGGGCGGGTTTGTTTGAGATGCCGGGTTCCGGTCAGGCGTGCCATGGTGGGAGAACGTTCGACTGGTGGGAGATTCCGCATGTCTGTCGTGAAGAGCACGCTGTCCGAGACCGACCTCAAGACCGTCGGCGACGCGCTCCAGGGAGCCCTCGTCGACCTGGTCGACCTCTCCCTGGTGGCCAAGCAGGTGCACTGGAACGTCGTCGGGCCGCGCTTCCGCTCCGTCCACCTCCAACTGGACGAGGTGGTCACCACGGCCCGGACGCACTCCGACACCGTGGCCGAGCGCGCCTCCGCCCTGGGCGTCAACCCGGACGGACGAGCGTCGACCGTGGCGTCGTCGAGCGCGATCGGAACGGTGCCGGAAGGCTGGATCAAGGACGAGGACGCGGTGCAGATCCTCGTCGCCGCCCTCGGTGCCGTCACCACCCGGATGCGGGAGCGGATCGACGCGACCGGCGACCCGGACCCGGTCACCCAGGACATTCTGATCGCCCTGACGGGTGAGCTGGAGAAGCACGCGTGGATGTTCCAGGCGGAGAGCGTCTGAGGGGCCGGGGCGTGCTGATACGTGCGGTGCGCGCCGGGGCGGGCCCCGGTGCGCCCTCCCGCAGGGTGATCCTGTCGGTCTAGCGTCGACCGCAGGAGGCGGCCATGGTACGGCGACGGTTTCCGCCGGTGACGCTCGCGCTGATCGCGATCGGGCTGGTGGCCGGGGGACTCTGGTGGTGGGCGGTGCTGCGCCTGCTGCTCGTACCGGGCGAGGCCGGGCCGGCCGAGGGAGTGATGGCCGCGGGCGGCTGGGGACTGAGCCTGCTGCCCGTGCACGTGGCCGCTTCGTCGGGACCGCCGGGCTCACTCGTCCGGCGCATCGGCAGGACGCCGTGGCGCCGGAGGTGGGGCGCGGACTCCGGCTCGGCGCGAGGGGTGTGACGGAGGTGCGGGACCGCCGCGGTTGTGGGGCCGCGGCGGACGGACGGTCAGACTGACGGGCTCGTATCGGCTTCCTGCCGGTGCGGGCCCCGCTGGCATTCCGGGCACCAGTACGTGACCCGGTCCCCGAGCTCCGCCTTGTGGATCCGGGCGCCGCAGCGCAGACAGGGACGGCCCGCGCGGCCGTAGACGTGGAGCGGGGTGCCGGGGCGGCGCACGGTGATGACCCGCTGGTCCGGATGGTCCTTGTTGAGGCCGAGCAGGCGGTGCGCGGTCGCCACCAGACGGGCGGGGACGTCCGGCTCCAGCTCGCCCACGGGGAGCCAGGGGGTGACGGCGGCGAGGAACGCCAGCTCCGACTTGTAGATGTTGCCGATGCCGGCCAGGTTGCGCTGGTCGAGGAGGGCCTCGCCGAGCGTCCTCGCCGGGTCGGACGTCAGACGGCGCACGGCCTCCTCCGGGTCCCAGTCCGGACCGAGCAGGTCCGGGCCGAGGTGGCCCACGATCCGGGACTCCTCGTCGGTGCGGACGAGCTCCAGGATCGGGAGCCGGTAGCCGTACGCGGTGGACTCGGCGTTTCCCAGGACGGCCCGGATCTGGTGGTCGGGGCCGCCACGGGGCCGCTCCCCGGTGGCGTACACCCGCCAGGCGCCGTCCATCCGCAGGTGGGAGTGGAGGGTGAGCCCGCCCTCGATCCGGGCGAGCAGGTGCTTGCCGCGCGGGGTGACGTCGAGGAGCGTGCGGCCGGTGAGGTCGGCGGTCGCGAACCGGGGCACCCGGAGGTCCGAGCGGGTGATCACCCGCCCGGCGAGCGCGGCGTGCAGGCGGCGGGCCACCTGCCAGACGGTGTCTCCCTCGGGCACGATTCTCCTCGGGTCGTGGTCTTTCGGGCGTGGATCACGATCGTGTGGGTGTGGGTGTGGGTGTGGGGGTGGGGGTGCGGACACGGACGCGGGGTCGGGGTGCCCGGACGGCTGGGCTTCTGTCGGGCTTCTTCCCGGGTGTGCGCAGGCTAGGCCCGCAGCCGCAGGCCTCTGGGGGTGGCCAGGAAGCCCGCCGCCTCCAGGGGGCGGGCCAGCGGGGAGGTCAGGGCCGCGACGCCGTTGAGCCGCTCCACCGTGACCGTGCCCAGGGAGCCCGCGCGCGCGGACGCCGCCAGGGCCTCGGCCGCCGCCGTCAGGGCGGGGTCGTCCGGATCGGTCGGCCAGGACAGGAGGGTCTTGCCGCCGCGCTCCATGTAGAGCGTCAGCTCGCCGTCGACCAGGACGACCAGCGCGCCCGCCTTCCGCCCCGGTTTGTGCCCGGCGCCGGTCGGCGGCTCGGGCCAGGACAGGGCCGCCCCGTACGCGTTCGCCGGGTCGGCCGCCGCGAGGACCAGGGCGCGCGGACCGGCCGCCGCCTCGACGCCCCGGTCGCGCGCGGTCGCCGCGGCCCGCAGCCGGTCCACCGCGCCGTCCATCGCGAACTGGGCCGCGCCGAGCCCCTCCACGACGTAGCCCCTGCGGGCCTGGCCGCTGTCCTCGAAGGCGGCCAGGATCCGGTACACGGCCGAGAAGCCGCCCTCCACGCCCTCGGCGGCCACCGCGCCCCGGGTGACCACGCCGTGCCGGTCCAGGAGGGTGCGGGCCAGGGCGTGCGCCCGGTGCGTCGGCTCCGGTTCGGGCGGGGGCAGCAGCGCCCAGCGGCCGGAGACCGTGGGCGGGCCCGTACGGGACACCGGCCGGGCGGACGCGGTCAAGGTGCCGTACCGGCCTCGGGGGACCGTGCGGCGCGCGCGGTGCGCGGTGGAGCCGGCCGTGCGGCCCGAGCCGAGCAGGGCGCGCAGCGGGGCGAGGGTGTCGTTGGTGAGCCGGCCCGACCAGGCCAGGTCCCAGAGGGCGTCGGCGAGCTGGGGGTCGGTGGCGTCCGGGTGGGTGGTCGCCCGGATCTGGTCGGCGATCTGACGGAAGAACAGGCCGTACCCGCCGGAGAGGGCGGTCAGCACCGACTCGTGCAGCGCGGACAGCTCCAGCGGATGCGGCGGCGGGAGGAGCAGCGGGGCCGCGTCCGCGAGGTACAGGGAGACCCAGCCGTCCTTGCCGGGCAGTGAGCCCGCGCCCGCCCACACTACCTCGCCGGTGGTCGTCAGCCCGTCCAGCATCGCCGGGGAGTAGTCCCGGACCCGGGACGGCAGGACCAGCTTCTCCAGGGCCGAGGCCGGGACGGGGGCGCCCTGGAGCTGCTCGACCGCCCGGGCCAGGCCGTCGATGCCGCGCAGGCCGTGGCTCCCCAGGTGCTGCCACTGCGGCAGGAAGGAGGCGAGGGCCGCCGGGGGCACCGGCTCCAGCTCGTGGCGCAGGGCGGCGAGGGAGCGCCGGCGCAGTCGGCGCAGGACGGTGGCGTCGCACCACTCCTGGCCGATGCCGGACGGGTGGAACTCGCCCTGGACGACCCGGCCGGACGCGGCGAGCCGCTGGAGGGCGCCGTCGGTGACGGCCGTGCCCAGGCCGAAGCGCTCGCCCGCCCGGGAGGAGGTGAACGGGCCGTGCGTGCGCGCGTACCGCGCGAGGAGGTCGCCCAGCGGGTCCTTGACCGGCTCGGTGAAGGCCTCGGGGACGCCGACCGGCAGGGCCGTGCCCAGGGCGTCCCGGAGACGGCCCGCGTCCTCGATCGCCGCCCAGTGCTCCCGGCCCCCGATCCGCACCCGGATCGCGCGCCGCGCCGCCTCCAGCTCGCCCGCCCAGTCCGCCTCGGCGCCCCGCTCGGCCAGCTCGGCACCGGTGAGCGGGCCCAGGACCCGCAGCAGGTCGGCGACGCCCTCCACGTCCTTGGTCCGCCGGTCCTCCGTCAGCCACTGGAGCTCCCGCTCCAGCTCCGTCAGGACGTCCGCGTCGAGCAGCTCGCGCAGCTCCGCCTGGCCGAGCAGCTCCGCGAGCAGCCGGGAGTCCAGGGAGAGCGCGGCGGCCCGCCGCTCCGCGAGGGGCGAGTCCCCCTCGTACAGGAACTGCGCCACGTAGCCGAAGAGCAGCGAGCGGGCGAAGGGGGACGGCTCGGGGGTGGTGACCTCGACGAGACGGACCCGGCGGGCCTCGATGTCGCCCATCAGCTCCGTCAGGCCGGGCAGGTCGAAGACGTCCTGGAGGCACTCGCGGACGGCCTCCAGGACGATCGGGAACGAGCCGAACTCGCTCGCCACCTGGAGGAGCTGGGCCGCGCGCTGCCGCTGCTGCCACAGCGGGGTGCGCTTGCCCGGGTTCCGCTTCGGCAGCAGCAGGGCGCGGGCGGCGCACTCGCGGAACCGGGAGGCGAACAGGGCGGAGCCGCCCACCTGGTCGGTGACGACCTGACCGATCTCGCCCTTGTCGAAGAGGGCGTCGGCCGCGCCGACGGGCGCCTTGTCCGCGTCGTACACGGCGTCCGCGTGACGGCCCGGATCGACCGGTTCGTGGTCGAGGAGGTCCAGGCCCATGTCCAGGCCCATCAGGTCGGCGTCCGGCAGGCGCAGCACGATGCCGTCGTCCGCGTGCATCACCTGCGCGTCCATGCCGTACCGCTCGGTGAGCCGGGCGCCGAGCGCCAGTGCCCACGGGGCGTGCACCTGCGCCCCGAACGGGGAGTGGATGACGACCCGCCAGTCCCCGAGCTCGTCCCGGAAGCGCTCGACCAGGATCGTCCGGTCGTCCGGCACGTGCCCGCAGGCCTCGCGCTGCTCCCTGAGGTACGCCAGGACGTTCTCCGCGGCCCACGCGTCGAGCCCGGCGGCGAGCAGCCGCAGCCGCGCGTCCTCGTCCCCGAGGGCGCCGATCTCGCGGAGGAACGCGCCCACCGCCCGGCCCAGTTCGAGCGGGCGGCCCAGTTGGTCGCCCTTCCAGAACGGCAGCCGGCCCGGCGCGCCGGGCGCGGGGGTGACCAGGACCCGGTCCCGGGTGATGTCCTCGATCCGCCACGAGGTGGTGCCGAGCGTGAACACGTCGCCCACGCGCGACTCGTACACCATCTCCTCGTCGAGCTCCCCGACCCGGCCCCCGCCCTTCTTGGGGTCGGAGCCCGCCAGGAACACGCCGAACAGGCCCCGGTCGGGGATCGTGCCGCCCGAGGTGACGGCGAGCCGCTGCGCGCCCGGCCGGCCCGTGACCGTCCCGGTCACCCGGTCCCAGACCACGCGCGGGCGCAGCTCGGCGAAGGCGTCCGAGGGGTACCGCCCCGCCAGCATGTCGAGGACGCCGGTGAACGCCGACTCGGGCAGCGAGGCGAACGGCGCCGCCCGGCGCACCACCGCGAGCAGGTCGTCCACCTGCCAGGTGTCGAGCGCGACCATCGCGACCAACTGCTGCGCGAGCACGTCCAGCGGATTGGCGGGGAGCCGCAGGGACTCGATGGCCCCCGAGCGCATCCGCTCGGTGACCACGGCCGCCTGCACCAGGTCGCCCCGGTACTTGGGGAAGACCACGCCCGTGGAGACGGCGCCGACCTGGTGGCCGGCGCGGCCCACCCGCTGGAGCCCGGAGGCCACCGAGGGCGGCGACTCGACCTGCACGACCAGGTCCACCGCGCCCATGTCGATGCCCAGCTCCAGACTGGAGGTGGCCACCACGGCGGGCAGCCGGCCCGCCTTCAGGTCCTCCTCGACCTGGGCGCGCTGTTCCTTCGACACCGAACCGTGGTGGGCCCGGGCGAGCAGCGGCGGGGCGCCCTGCGCCGCCCCCGACTGGGCCATGACCTCGGCCGGGGGAGCCCCTTCGGGCAGGGGCTCGCCGGTCGCCCGCTCGTACGCGATCTCGTTGAGCCGGTTGCACAGGCGCTCGGCCAGACGGCGGGAGTTGGCGAAGACGATCGTGGAGCGGTGGGACTGCACGAGGTCGGCGATCCGCTCCTCGACGTGCGGCCAGATCGACGGCCTGTCACCGTCCTTCTTGCCCTCCGAGGCCGGGGAGCCGCCCAACTCGCCCATGTCCTCGACGGGGACGACGACGGAGAGGTCGAACTCCTTGCCCGACGGCGGCTGCACGATCTCCACGGCACGCCCCGGCGACAGGTAGCGGGCCACCTCGTCGACCGGCCGGACCGTGGCCGACAGGCCGATCCGGCGCGCGGGCCGGGGGAGCAGCTCGTCGAGCCGCTCCAGGGAGAGCGCCAGGTGCGCGCCCCGCTTCGTGCCCGCGACCGCGTGGACCTCGTCCAGGATGACCGTCTCCACGCCCGCGAGGGCCTCGCGGGCGGCGGAGGTCAGCATCAGGAACAGCGACTCGGGGGTGGTGATCAGGATGTCCGGCGGTTTGGTCGCGAGCGTGCGGCGCTCGGCCGCCGGGGTGTCGCCGGAGCGGATCCCGACCCGGATGTCCGGCTCGGGCAGCCCGAGCCGCACCGACTCCTGGCGGATGCCGGTCAGCGGGGAGCGCAGGTTCCGCTCGACGTCCACCGCGAGGGCCTTCAACGGGGACACGTACAGCACGCGGCAGCGCTTCCGCGCCTCCGCCGGCGGGGGCACGGCCGCCAGCCGGTCCAGGGAGGCGAGGAAGGCCGCCAGCGTCTTGCCCGAACCGGTCGGGGCGACGACCAGCACGTCGGAACCCGCCCCGATGGCGGTCCAGGCGCCCTCCTGCGCCGCCGTGGGCGCGGTGAAGGCCCCGGTGAACCAACCACGGGTCGCGGGGGAGAACGAGTCGAGCGCGGACCTGACCATGCCCCCCATCGTGCACCCGGGCACTGACAACCGCCGGGACCTGTGGAAAACCGCCCCCGCAGCGCGGCGGCCCGTCCCTCTTCCGGGTGGGCGCGCCCGGGAGGGGCGGGAGGGGGACGGGGCCGGAGCCCGGAGCGGCGGCCTTCCGCACGGGTCGGCGGCCTTCCGCACGGGTCGGCGGTCCCGGTGCGGCGGCCTTCCGTAGGGGCCGGCGGCCCCGGTGCGGACCGGAGCGGCGGTCCCGTTCGGCCCTGGCGCAGAATGGAGGCATGGCGAGCGGGGAACGGGCACGGTACTGGCAGTACCCCGAGCTGCCCGGGGTCGACCTGCTGCACGCCCACTACGTCCGCAAGGCCTTCTCCCGCCACACCCACGAGACCTTCGTCTTCGCCGCGATCACCGAGGGCGTCGAGGCCTTCCACCACCACGACGAGCTGGTCCGCGCCGGGCCCGGACAGATCGCCCTGGTCAACCCCGACACCCCGCACACCGGGCACGCCGGGGTCCCCGAGGGGTGGACCTACCGGACGATCTACCCCGACGCGGAGATCGTCCGGTCGATCGCCGCCGACACCCTCGCCCTGCGCGGCTCGGTCGGCTTCACCTCGCCCGTCATCGACGACCCGTACGCCGCACGGCTCGTCGTCGGCGTCCACCGGGCCGCCGAGGAGGGCAACGCCCTCGCCGCCGACAGCCTCCTCCGGCTCGTCACGGCCCGGATGCTGCGCAGCCACGGCGGTCCGATCGCCCCGCTCCCGCCGCGCTCGGCGGGCGCGCGGAACGCGGCACGTGCGCGTGAGGTCCTGGAGGGCCGGATGGCCGGGCCGCCGACCCTGGAGCGCCTCGCCGCCGAGCTGGACACCAGCCCCTTCGCCCTGCTGCGGGCCTTCCGCGAGGCGTACGGGATGCCGCCGCACACCTGGCTCACCGACGCGCGCGTGCGCCGGGCCCGGCAACTGCTCGACACCGGCGTCCCCCCGGCGGAGGCGGCCGTCGTCGTCGGCTTCACCGACCAGTCGCACCTCAACCGGCACTTCACCCGCAGCGTGGGGGTGCCGCCGGGGGCGTATCAGCGCGCGCGTGGCGGGGGGAAACCCGGGAGGCCCGGCGGATCCGGCGGATCCGGCAGGTCCGGCTGATCCGGTCGCCCGCCGGACCCTGTCGACCCGTCTGACCTGGTGCAAGAACGTACAAGACCCGGGCGGCCCGGCGGCCGTAGCGTCCCCGGTGTGGCAGAACAGACAGCACCCCCCGTGATACGCGACGACGCCCCGGCCAAGCCCGACGCCGCCGTCGTCCGCGACGCCCTCGGCGTCGGCGTCGCCGTCGGGCTCTCCGGCTTCGCCTTCGGCGTGACCTCGGCGGGCTCCGGACTCAGCCTCCTCCAGACCTGCGTCCTCAGCCTGCTCGTCTTCACCGGCGCCTCGCAGTTCGCCCTCGTCGGCGCGCTCGCCGCGGGCGGCAACCCCTTCACGGCCGCCGCCGGAGCGTTCTTCCTGGGCACCCGCAACGCCTTCTACGGGTTGCGGCTCTCCCAGCTCCTCGCCCTGCCGAAGGCCGTCAGGCCCCTCGCCGCGCACTGGGTGATCGACGAGACCACGGCGGTCGCACTCGCCCAGCCGTCCCGCCGGGCCGCCCGCATCGGCTTCACCGTCACCGGCCTCACGCTGTACGTCCTGTGGAACGTCACCACGCTCCTCGGGGCGCTCGGCGCCGAGGCGATCGGGGACACCGCCGCCTGGGGGCTCGACGCGGCCGGACCCGCCGTCTTCCTGGCCCTGCTCGCCCCCATGCTCACGTCCGCGACCGAGCGGGCCGCCGCGGGCCTCGCGGTCCTGCTCGGCCTCGGCCTGCTCCCCGTGCTCCCCGCCGGGGTGCCGGTCCTCGCGGCCGCCCTCGCCGCACCCGTGGTGCTCTGGGCGCGGGGCCGGCGCGCCGCACGTACGCCCCGCCCCACGGCCCGACGAGAGAAGGACTCCCGATGAACGTCTGGATCGCGATCGCCCTCACCGTCGCCGGCTGCTACCTGGTCAAGCTGGTCGGTCTGCTCGTCCCCGCCGGAGCGCTGGAACGCCCGCTCGTCCAGCGGCTCGCGGCGCTGCTTCCGGTCGCCCTGCTCGCCGCGCTCACCGCGCAGCAGACGTTCAGCACGGGCGGCGACCTCGTCCTGGACGCCCGGGCCGCCGGGCTCGCCGCGGCCGCCGTCGCGCTCGTCCTGCGGGCGCCGTTCCTGGTCGTCGTGGGCGCGGCCGTCGCCGTCACGGCGGGGGTGCGGGCCCTGGGCTGGTGAGAGGCCCCGGGCCGGTGAGGCCGGCCCGTACGCCCGTCCCATAGGCCCGTTCCGTACGCCCGTCCTGTACGTTCCGCCTCCTCAGCCGACGGGGCGGCCGTGCGCGCGGAGGGTGCGCAGGGCCTCGACGGTGACGATCGGGCGCCACTCCAGGGCCGAACCGGGGGCCCAGGCGCGCCAGCGGATCGGCCAGCCGCCGTCCTCCTCCTGGTCGGCCGCGAGCCGGTCGAGCGAGCGGGCCATCTCCTCCTCCGTGAACCAGCGCGCGGCCAGCGAGTCCGGCACGCGCGCGTAGTCGTGCGGGAAGTGGTGCTCGCCGGGCGCGTACCCGTCCGCCACCGGCCAGTCCTCCGACCGGTCCGGGTCGAGGACGGCGAGCCCCTGCTCCCGGACGAGCCGGCCGAGGCGGTCGGCGGCCGCCTCGGCGCGCGGGCGGTCCGGGGCCCCGTCGAGGAAGGCGACGGCGGCCTGGACCTCGTAGGGGTGGGACTTCTCCAGGGACTCCACGGTCGACCAGCAGAACTCGGTGGCCCGGAAGAGCCACGCGTGCCACACCTGGTTGCGGTGGAGCAGCCCGACCACCGGACCGGTCGAGAGCAGCGCGCTCGGCGGGGAGTCGACGACCGGGACGAACGGCGCCGAGGGGTAGTCGCGTTGGGAGGGGTGGATCGCCGGGAGGGCCCCGTCGTGCGTGGACACCGACGTGAGGTAACGGCAGATCCGCTCGATCCGCGGTCCGCCGCAGCGGCCGACGGAGTCCAGGACCCGCAGCGCGTGCGCGGTGTGCAGCGGCTGGCTGACCGGTCCGCGCAGGTCCGGTTCGAGCGCGTGACCGTAGCCGCCGTCCTCGTTGAGGTACGCCGTGAGCGCCGTCTCGACCTGATCCGCGCCACCGCGCTGGAAGTGGTAGGCGAACCGGCGCTGTTCGAGGACGCGGGCCGTCAGCCAGACGAAACGCTCGGCGCGGGCCAGGGGGGTCGAGGAGGCGGAGGGGAGGGGTTCTTCGGCCATGCTCCGACCGTAGGGCGGAAAGCCGCGGTGACAAGACCCGCGGGGCGGGCTGCACTCTTGGGAGCGGGATACTGGGGGCATGCGGTTGACGATTTTCTGGGAACGGATGGCCGAACACTTCGGTGCGTCGTACGCCGAGTCCTTCGCGAGCGACCATGTGATGGCGGAACTCGGGGGCCGGACCGTACGGGAGGCGCTGGACGCCGGCTGGGAGGCGAAGGACGTGTGGCGCGCCGTCTGCGCCGCCGTCGACGTGCCCGCCGACAAGCGCTGACCGGTCCGCCCACCGATCCACCCACCGGTCCGTCCGTCGTCCCGGTGGGCGGACCGTCGTACGGGGACGGGCGGGGGCCCGGGAGAAATGTCCGCGCGGTGCGCGAGACTGGCGGGGTGGCCCCGACTGACGACAGCGACGACACCGACAAGACCCCCGGCACGGACGAGATCCACGAGCGCCGTGGTGCCGACGAGGTCCACGACTTCGACGAGACCGGCGATCCCGGCGAGATCACCGGCAAGCCCGGCGGCACCGGCAGAACCGGTTCGACCGACGTGACGGCTTCCGCGGCTCCGGCCACCGGCACCGGGAGAGGCGTCGCCGTGGGCACGCCTCCCGTCCCGGAGACCGCGTCCCCGGCGGGCGCCGCGCGGATGCCGCGCTGGCTGCCCCGCGCGCTCGTCCTGGCCCTCGCGCTCTACTCCTGCTTCCTGCTGGGCAACTGGGCCTTCCACCAGCTCGTCGGCCTCCTCGTCAACATCCTCCTCGCCTTCTTCCTCGCCCTCGCCATCGAACCGGCGGTCGGGCGCATGGCGGCGCGCGGGATGCGCCGGGGCCTCGCCACCTTCCTCGTCTTCCTCGCCGTCCTCGTCTTCGGCGTCGGCTTCGTCGTCCTCCTGGGGTCGATGCTCGCCGGGCAGATCGTCGACATGGTCGAGAACTTCCCCAAGTACCTCGACTCGCTGATCAAATGGATCAACGACAGCTTCCACACGGACCTGTCGCGGGTCGAGGTCCAGGACAGCCTGCTCAAGTCCGACTGGTTGCAGAGGTACGTGCAGAACAGCGCGTCCGGCGTCCTGGACGTCTCCGCCACCGTCCTCGGCGGCCTGTTCCGGCTCCTCACGATCTTCCTGTTCTCGTTCTACTTCGCGGCCGACGGGCCCCGGTTGCGGCGCGCGCTCTGTTCCGTCCTGCCGCCCGCCCGGCAGGCCGAGGTGCTGCGGGCGTGGGAGATCGCGGTCGACAAGACCGGCGGCTATCTGTATTCGCGCGGCCTGATGGCCCTCATCTCGGGCATCGCGCACTTCGTGCTCTTCGAGATCCTGGAGGTGCCGTACGCCCCGGCGCTCGCCGTGTGGGTCGGCCTGGTCTCGCAGTTCATCCCGACCATCGGCACCTATCTGGCCGGTGCCCTGCCGATGCTGATCGCCTTCACCGTCAACCCCTGGTACGCGGTGTGGGTGCTCGGCTTCGTCGTGGTCTACCAGCAGTTCGAGAACTACGTCCTCCAGCCGAAGCTGACCTCGAAGACCGTGGACATCCACCCGGCGGTGGCCTTCGGTTCGGTCATCGCGGGGACGGCGCTGCTCGGGGCCGTCGGCGCGCTGATCGCGATCCCCGCCGTCGCCACCCTGCAGGCCTTCCTCGGCGCCTACGTGAAGCGGTACGAGGTGACGGACGACCCGCGCGTCCACGGGCACCGCAGGTACGGCGAGGCGGTGGTCGCCCGGCTCCAGAAGGCCCTGCACCACAAGAAGGAGTCGGCGCCGGGGGAACGGTCCGCGTCGGAGGAGTGAGCCGTACCGCAGGCGCGTCCCGCACCGGAAGGCAGGGCTGGGGCGGGATCGATTGGTACTCGCTTAGTTGGCTAGTAAATAAAGTGAGTATGGTGGTGGGCGGGCGACGGGCGCGGCTCACGGGGCCGCTCGCTCGTCGGCCATTCGGTCGGCCGGTGGTCATGCGGTCGGTCATTCGGTCGGTCGTGAGGCAAGGCGGAGGTCCGATGACGGACGGCACGGTTCTGCGGTACGTCGCGCTGGGGGACAGCCAGACGGAGGGCGTCGGCGACGGTGACGACACCGGCGGTCTGCGCGGGTGGGCGGACCGGCTCGCCGAGCTGCTCGCCCACGACCGCCCGGGCACGCTCTACGCCAACCTGGCCGTGCGGGGCCGTCTCGCCGGACAGGTGCGTGCCGAACAGCTCGCGCCCGCCCTCGCGCTCCGGCCGGACCTCGCCACGGTCGTCGCCGGCTTCAACGACCTGCTGCGGCCCGGTTTCGACGCGGACGAGACGGCCGGGCACCTGGAGGAGATGTTCGCCGCGCTCACCGGGCAGGGCGTGCGCGTGGCGACCCTGACCTTCCCGGACGTCGGCCGCATCACCCCGCTGGCCCGGCCGCTCGCCCCGCGCGTCCGGGCCCTCAACGCGCGCGTGCGCGAGGTCTCGCGCCGGCACGGCGTCATCGTCGTCGAGACCGGCCACCACCCGGTCGTCACCGACCCCCGGCTGTGGAGCCCCGACCGGCTGCACGCCGGACCGCTGGGCCACGCGCGCATCGCCGCCGCCGTCGCCCAGGCCCTCGGCCTGCCCGGCGCCGACGACTCCTGGACCCTCCCGCTGCCGCCACCGGACGTCCCCCTGCCCGCGGGCCTCCGCGCCGAACTGCGCTGGGCCGGCTCCTTCCTGGGGCCCTGGCTGGGCCGGCGGCTGCGGGGCCGGTCGTCCGGCGACGGCCGCGGGGCCAAGCGCCCGGCGCTGCTGCCGGTGGGCGGAGGGTGACGGGACCGCACCGACCGTCTCCGCTCCCCGAGGCGGTCGGCCCGTCTCCTCGGCGACCCTCCGGGCCGCCGCGTCGAGGGGCTCGGGACGGCCGCCGCGAGGGCCCCTCGACACGGTGGTCCGGGACCGCGTGGTGCGCTTGACACTAAAATCGAACATCCATTCTCATGGAGGTCCGGCCCTGGAAATCGCGGGGTTGCCGCGGGGTTTTCCACAGGGCGGGCGGGACGCCGGGGCCCATTGTCAGTGGCAGGGGTTAGCGTCTTTCACATGAAGCGATCGACTCAAGCAAACCGGGTGGAACCCATGGCAGGAACCGACCGCGAGAAGGCGCTCGACGCCGCGCTCGCACAGATTGAACGCCAATTCGGCAAGGGCGCCGTGATGCGCATGGGCGACCGCACCCAGGAGCCGATCGAGGTGATCTCCACCGGCTCGACCGCCCTGGACGTCGCCCTCGGCGTCGGCGGCCTGCCGCGCGGCCGTGTCGTGGAGATCTACGGACCGGAGTCCTCCGGCAAGACGACCCTGACCCTGCACGCCGTCGCCAACGCGCAGAAGGCCGGCGGCCAGGTCGCCTTCGTCGACGCCGAGCACGCCCTCGACCCCGAGTACGCCAAGAAGCTCGGCGTCGACATCGACAACCTCATCCTGTCCCAGCCGGACAACGGCGAGCAGGCCCTCGAGATCGTCGACATGCTGGTCCGCTCCGGCGCCCTCGACCTGATCGTCATCGACTCCGTCGCCGCGCTCGTCCCGCGCGCGGAGATCGAGGGCGAGATGGGCGACTCGCACGTGGGTCTCCAGGCCCGCCTGATGAGCCAGGCCCTCCGGAAGATCACCAGCGCGCTCAACCAGTCCAAGACCACCGCGATCTTCATCAACCAGCTCCGCGAGAAGATCGGCGTGATGTTCGGCTCGCCGGAGACCACGACCGGTGGCCGCGCCCTCAAGTTCTACGCCTCGGTGCGCCTCGACATCCGTCGCATCGAGACCCTCAAGGACGGCACGGACGCGGTCGGCAACCGCACCCGCGTCAAGGTCGTCAAGAACAAGGTCGCGCCCCCCTTCAAGCAGGCGGAGTTCGACATCCTCTACGGCCAGGGCATCAGCCGCGAGGGCGGCCTGATCGACATGGGCGTGGAGCACGGCTTCGTCCGCAAGGCGGGTGCCTGGTACACCTACGAGGGCGACCAGCTCGGCCAGGGCAAGGAGAACGCCCGCAACTTCCTGAAGGACAACCCCGACCTCGCCAACGAGATCGAGAAGAAGATCAAGGAGAAGCTGGGCGTCGGCGTCCGTCCCGAGGCCCTGTCGGCCGAGCCGGGTACGGACGCGGCGGCCACGGACGCGGCCGGTGCGGACGACGCCGCCAAGAGCGTCCCGGCATCCGCGGCCAAGACCGCGAAGGCGACCAAGGCCACCGCGGTCAAGAGCTGAACCGGTGACCGGTCGTACCGAATGGCCGGGTGACGGCCCCGACTCGTCGAGGGCCGAGAAGGAGCCGTCACCCCAGGATCCGGCCGAGCGGGCGCGCGCGATCTGCCTGCGCCTGCTCACCGGGACCCCCCGCACGCGCAAGCAACTGGCCGACGCGCTGCGCAAGCGGGAGATCCCCGACGAGGTGGCGGAGGAGGTCCTCTCCCGCTTCGAGGACGTCGGGCTCATCGACGACGCCGCCTTCGCGGGGGCCTGGGTGGAGTCCCGCCACCACGGCCGGGGCCTCGCCCGGCGTGCCCTCGCCCGGGAGCTGCGCACCAAGGGCGTCGAGCCCACCCTCATCCAGGAGGCGGTGGAGCAGCTCGACTCCGAGCGGGAGGAGGCCACGGCGCGCGAACTCGTGGCCCGCAAGCTGCGTGCCACCCGCGGCCTGGAGCGCGACCGGCGGCTGCGGCGGCTCGCCGGCATGCTCGCCCGCAAGGGGTACCCCGAGGGCATGGCCCTCCGCGTCGTCCGTCAGGCGCTGGAGGCGGAGGGCGAGGACACGGACGGGCTGGACGAGTCCTTCTGACACGGGACGGCTTCCGGCGCGGGCACGACGGCTTCGGCCACGGGAACGGCTTCCGGCGCGCGGGCGGGTTCCGGCACGGCAACGGCTTTCGTTACGGCGGTGGCTTCCGGCACGGGGGCGGAAGGATCTATCCGGTTCGGCGGGTGGGGGACCCGGCCGGCCGGGTCAGCCCCGGGCCGCCGGGAGGAGGACCGGGAGGCCGGCGGCCTTCCAGGCCTGGAAGCCGCCGATGAGGTCGGTCGCCCGGTGCAGGCCCAGGCGGCGCAGGGACTCGGCCGCGAGGGAGGAGGCGTAGCCCTCGTTGCAGAGGACCACCACCCGCAGGTCGTGGCTGTCGGCCTCCGCCGCGCGGTGGCTGCCCAGGGGGTCCAGCCGCCATTCCAGTTCGTTGCGCTCCACGACCAGCGCGCCCGGGATCAGCCCGTCCCGTTCCCGCAGGGCCGCGTAGCGCGTGTCCACCAGGAGCGCGTCACCCGCCTCGTACGCCTCGTAGGCGGCCCGGGGCTCGATCCGGTCGAGGCCCGACCTGACCTGCTCCAGGAGCTCGTCGATGCCCACCCGCTCCGCCACTCGTTCCCTCCGCTCCCGCCGTTCCTCCCGCTCCCCGCTCACTGCCAGTCCTCCGGGCGCTCGACCTGCTCCAGGCGGAGCACCGCGCCCGTCCGGCTGAAGCGCCGGATCAGCGGGAGCGGCGGATGGTAGGCGTGCACCGACACCGCGTGGGTGTCCGGCGACTCGTTGAAGACCTCGTGCACGTGGTGGCGGCCGAAGGCCCGGCCCACGCCCTCTCCCAGACGGCGGGAGCGGTCCACCCCGTCGGCCAGTTCCAGGGTCTTCCAGCCGCTCGCCGGCAGCCGGACCGCGAGCGCGTTCTCGGTCAGCGTCCCGCGCGCGGTCGCGAAGGCGCCCTGGGACTCGGCGTGGTCGTGCCAGCCGGTGCCGGTGCCGGGCGGCCAGCCGATGAGCCAGGCCTCGCTGCCGCCGGGGCCGTCGAGCCGTACCCAGGTGCGGCCCTCGGGGTCGAGCGGCAGGGAGGCGATCAACTCCCGGTCGGCGGCCGTGCGCCGGACGAAGTCGAGCAGCTCGGTCGCCGTCGGAGCGGACGGAGAGGCCGGAGCGGACGGAGGGACCGGAGTGGCCTGGGCGGCCGGGGCGGTGCTGGTGGGTGGAAGTGGGGTGGCGTGCTGGGACACGGGTGACCGTCCTGGGGTTCGCGAAGGGCGCGCGACGGCACGCGGCACACGGCGCGCACGGAACCGCGTCGGCGGACGGCGCGGGGAGGTGCGACGGAGATGCGGCGGGGCGCGCGGGAAAGGGGCGAGATCAGCAGGACGGGCGACACACGCAGCCCGCATAGCGGAGGAGGTCCATGTGGACCCTCCGCCACAGGCGCACATCGGTGTCGGTCACGCTCCGGAGTACACCACGCGTCCCCGGCGGAATCAATGCATGTCCGCCGTGCGGTCACTCTTCGCGGACGCCTCGGAGGACGTTCCGGCGGACGCCTCGGCGGGTTCCCGGTCGGTGAGGGGGCCGCCGCGGGCCGCGTCCGCCGCCGCGTACAGCTCCTCGGGGCGCACCCCGGAGAAGGCGGCGACGAGGTGCCCGTCGGGCCGTACGAGGAGGACGGCGTGGGCCGGAGCCCCCGGATAGGTCTCCGACACCAGGACCTCGGCCTTCACCGGCAGGGCGTGTACGGCCTCTTCGAGGCGGGGCATCACCCCGGCGGTCCGCCAGTGGCGCCGGTCCCACACCCCCGTGCCGGGCGCGATCAGGAGGACCAGGAGGCGGCCCTGCCCGAGCCGGTCCCGGAGCCGTACGGTCGTGCCGTCGGGAGCGGTCACGCGGACGTCCTCGACGGGAGCGCCCGGCGGGGTGCCGACCGGGATCTGCCCGTCGGCGTGCGGAGGCGCGAGGGGGGAGTGCGGGTACGCGGGCGGCGCGCCCAGCGGGCCGCGCCCCAGGTGGCCGTCGGTCAGGAGGGCGTCGTGGCCGCGCGCGGCCCCCGGCAGGTACGTCCGCAGGCCCCCGCCGCCGCGCAGCACCGGAAGCGACTGGTCCGCCGCCCGCAGCCGGGTGGCCACGGCCGCCCGCCGCTCGCTCTGGTAACTGTCGAGCAGCCGGTCCGAACCGCCGTGGTGCCAGGTGAGGGCGAGCTTCCAGGCGAGGTTGTCCACGTCCCGCAGGCCCTCGTCGAGCCCCTGGGTGCCGACCGCGCCGAGCAGGTGCGCCGCGTCCCCGGCGAGGAGGACCCGGCCGACCCGCCAGCGCCGGGCGAGCCGGTGGTGCACGGTGTGCACACCGGTGTCGATGAGCTCGTACGGGGGCGTCACCCCGTCGCACCAGCCGGCCAGGGTCTCGCGGATGCGGGCGATCAGCGCGTCCGGGGTGACCAGGTCGCCGCGCGGCGGCAGCAGCCAGTCGATCCGCCACACGCCGTCGGGCAGCGGACGCGCGCCGATCTCCTCGGCGGCGCCGCGCCACGGCGGCTGACGGTGCAGCAGGGCCTCGCCGGGCCAGGGGAGTTCGGTGCGCAGCGCGGCGACGGCGTGCCGTTCCACCGCCGTGCGGCCGGGGAAGCGGATCCCGAGCAGCTTGCGCACCGTCGAACGGGCGCCGTCGCAGCCCACGAGGTGGCTGCCGCGCCACCAGGTGCCCGCCGGGCCCCGGGTGTGGGCGACGACCCCGTCCCGGTCCTGCTCGACGGTGTCGAGCCGGGCCTCGGGGACGAGTTCGATCAGCTTCTGCCGGGCGATGGCGTCGCGCAGGCCGCGGGCCAGGGCGTGCTGGGGGATGTGCAGCGGGGCGGCCGGGGCGGCGGGCGAGGCGGGGTCCTCGGACCACTCCTCCGTGCCGCCGAGACCCAGGTCGAGCTCCAGGTGGCGCACCACCTGGCGGCGGCGCATGCCGCGCCAGCCGACCCAGCGGACGCCCTCGTCACGGAGGGTCGTGCAGCCGAGGCGCTCGACCGTCGCGGCCATGTCGGCGCGCAGGACGACGCTGCGGGCCGGGCGCGGCTCCTCCTTGCCGGGGCCCTCGTCGAGGACGACGCTGGGCACGTCCTGCGCGGCGAGCGCGAGGGAGAGCGCGAGACCGACCGGTCCCGCGCCCACGATGATCACCGGGTCCACGGCGCGGCTCCTGAAGGCCGGACGGTCATGAGGGCAGCACGGTCGAGTGTGGCACGGGCCCGGTGGTTGATCACAGACCGTATGCAACCCACTGGGGGTGCTTGCGTCAAGCGACGGGGTGGGCGCGGTGCGGCCGACCTGAAGTCGGTGCCGCGAACGGCGGGATCGGGGGCGTGCCGCCGACCCCGGGGCGGTGCCGCGAACGGCTGCGGCAGGGCGCGGCACCGGGTCCGTGCCGCCGATTCCGTACCGCCGGGTGCGTGCCGTCGACTCCATGCTGCCGGGTGCGTGCCGCCGGGTGCGTGCCGTCGACCCCGTACCGCCGATCCCGTGCCGTCGAATGTGGGACGGGGCACGTGCGAAGGGGCGGGCGGGAGCGGCACCTCGTGTCGGTGCCGCTCCCGCCCGCCCCTGCCGTTCCGGACACTGTGGCCGACCCGGTCGGGTCCGGGCCCCGTGGCCGCCCCCGTCGTTCCGGGCCCCCGTGGTCGGTCCCGTCGTTCCGGAGCCCCGCGGGGTCACGCGCCGCTGACGGCCTCCGCCGGGGCCTCGCCGGTCTTGGTGACGGTGCTCTCGGTCACGCCGGCCGTCTTCCGGCCCCGCCGCAGCCGCTGCTCCAGCCAACCGGTCAGGGAGGTCAGGGCGAAGTTGAGGGCGATGAAGATCAGCGCGATGACCGTGAAGGTGGCGATCGTGTTGGCGCCGTAGTTGGCCGTGATCTGCCGGTTCTGGCTGAGCAGCTCCGGGAAGCCGAGCAGGGCGCCGCCGAGCGCGGTGTCCTTGACGATCACGACGAGCTGGCTGACCAGGGCCGGGAGCATGACGGTCACGGCCTGCGGGAGCAGCACGTAGAGCATGGTCTGGCCCTTGCGCATGCCGAGCGCGACGGCCGCGTCGCCCTGGCCCCGGGGCAGCGAGAGGACGCCGGCCCGGACGACCTCGGCGATGACCGAGGCGTTGTAGAGCACGAGGCCGGTGACGACCGCGTACAGCGGGCGGAAGTCGGAGCTGACGGGCGTGAACTGCGCGTACACGGCGCTCGCGAACATCATCAGGAGGAGGACCGGGATGGCGCGGAAGAACTCCACGACCGTGCCGACGGGCACCCGCACCCAGCGGTGGTCCGAGAGCCTGCCTATGCCGAGGAGGGCGCCCAGCGGCAGCGCGATCAGGATGGAGAGCGCGGCGGCCTTGAGGGTCTCGACCAGACCCGGCAGCAGGTACGTCGTCCAGACCCGGGCGTCGGTGACGAACGGGCTCCACTTGTCGCCCGAGAGCTGGCCCTTGTCGTTCAGGGCGGAGAGGACCCACCAGGCCAGCACGGCGAGGACCGCGAGGAAGCCGACCGTGTAGAGCACGTTGCGCCGCTTGGCGCGCGGCCCCGGGGTGTCGTACAGGACGGAGCTCATCGCTTCACCGCCAGTCGCTTGGCCGCCCAGCCCAGGACGAGGCCGGTGGGGAGGGTCAGGACGATGAAGCCGAAGGCGAAGACCGCGAAGACCGCGAAGAGTGCCTGGGCCTCGTTCTCGATCATCTCCTTCATCAGGAGCGCCGCCTCGGCGGCGCTGATGGCCGCCGCCACGGTGGTGTTCTTGGTGAGGGCGATCAGGACGTTGGCGAGCGGGGTCACCGCGGCGCGGAAGGCCTGCGGGAGCACCACCAGGGTAAGGACCTGGAAGAAGCTCAGGCCCAGTGCGCGGGCCGCCTCGGCCTGGCCCGGCGGCACCGTGTTGATGCCGGAGCGCAGCGCCTCGCAGACGAACGTGCCGGTGTACGCGACCAGTCCGAGGATCGCGAGGCGGAAGCCGATCGTCTCGGAGTCGTCGGCGCCGAGCGTGATCCCGAGGGTCTGGTCGAGGACGAGCGAGCAGGCCACGATGACCACGGTCAGCGGGGTGTTCCGGACGAAGTTGACGTACGCGGTGCCGAAGGACCGCATGAGCTGGACCGGGCTGACCCGCATGGCGGCCAGGGCGGTGCCCCAGACCAGCGAGCCGATCGCCGAGTAGAAGGCGAGTTGCGCCGTCACCCAGAAGGCGCCGAGCAGGTCGTACTGCCCGGAATCAAGAAAGTCGAACACGATGCCCCGCGCTCTCCCCTGGTGGTCGGTCGGTGTGGAGGCCGCCGCAGAGGCGACGGCCGGTGCCGATGTGACGGCCGCCCTCGTGCGGGGCGGCCGTCACGCCGGAGGCGGGGTCGGTCAGCCCGCGACCTTGGGCGCGGGCTCGGACTTGTAGCCGGAGGGGCCGAAGTGCTGGTCGACGAGCTTCTTCCAGGTGCCGTCGGAGACCATCTTCTCCAGCGCCTTGTTGATCTTGCCGCGCAGCTCGTCGTCGCCCTTCTTGAGGCCGATGCCGTAGTTCTCGTCGCTCATCCGCAGACCGACGAGCTTGAACTTGCCCTGGTTCTCCTTCTGCGCGGCGTAGCCCGCGAGGATGGAGTCGTCGGTGGTGAGGGCGTCGACGCGCTTGTTCTCCAGGCCGGTCAGGCACTCGGAGTAGCCGCCGAGCTGGCGCAGGTCGGCCTTGGGGGCGAGCTTGTCGCGGACGTTCTGCGCGGAGGTAGAGCCGGTGACCGAGCAGAGCTTCTTGGAGTTGAGGTCCTCGACCTTGGTGATCGAGGCGTCGTCGGCGCGCACGAGCAGGTCCTGGTGGGCCAGGAAGTACGGACCGGCGAAGTCGACCTCCTTCTTGCGCTTGTCGTTGATCGAGTAGCTGGCGACGATGAACTTCACGTCGCCGTTCTTGATCAGGTTCTCGCGCTCGGCGCTCGGCGCCTGCTTGAAGTTGATCTTGTCCTCGGCGTAGCCGAGCTCCTTGGCCACGTAACGGGCGACGTCGACGTCGAAGCCGGCGTACTTGCCGTCCGGGGTCTTCAGGCCCAGGCCGGGCTGGTCGAACTTGATGCCGATGGTGATCTTGTCGCCGTTGCTCCCGGAGTCGGACCCGCCACCACAGGCCGTCGCGGTCAGCGCGAGCAGGACGACGGCCGCGGCGGCGGCGGAGGTGTTGCGAAGCTTCATCGAGGAAAGTCCCTTGCGTAGGCGTGAGTTGGGAAGAGTAAATCCGAACTCGCTCAGTGGTGAAGGATCTTGGAGAGGAAGTCCTTGGCGCGGTCGCTGCGCGGGTTGCTGAAGAACTCCTCGGGGGAGGACTGTTCGACGATCTTCCCGTCCGCCATGAAGACGACCCGGTTGGCGGCGGAGCGCGCGAAGCCCATCTCGTGGGTGACGACCACCATCGTCATGCCCTCCTGGGCCAACTGCTGCATGACCTCCAGGACCTCGTTGATCATCTCGGGGTCGAGGGCCGAGGTCGGCTCGTCGAAGAGCATGACCTTCGGGTCCATCGCGAGCGCGCGGGCGATGGCCACGCGCTGCTGCTGGCCGCCGGAGAGCTGGGCAGGGTACTTGTCCGCCTGCGTGCCCACGCCCACCCGGTCGAGCAGCGCGCGGGCCTTCTCCTCGGCGGCCTTCTTCTCCGCCTTGCGGACCTTGATCTGCCCCAGCATCACGTTCTCGAGCACCGTCTTGTGCGAGAACAGGTTGAACGACTGGAAGACCATGCCGACGTCGGACCGCAGCCGGGCGAGCTCCTTGCCCTCCTCCGGCAGCGGCCTGCCGTCGATGGTGATGGTGCCGGAGTCGATGCTCTCCAGCCGGTTGATCGTGCGGCACAGCGTCGACTTGCCGGACCCCGAGGGTCCGATGACGACCACGACCTCGCCGCGGGTGATCGTCAGATCGATGTCCTGGAGGACATGCAGTGCGCCGAAGTGCTTGTTCACGCCGGACAGTACGACCAGGTCGTCCGCGGCGCGCGGGGTGTCCTCCGAAACCTTGGACACTGACTCTCCGCTCATCGGCCTCTTGCTCCGTCCTCCTCGGTTGGGGAGGACACTAGAGACCCGATGTGACGAGCGTCATCACATCTGAGCGGAAATTGAGGATAACGATCCGGCCGCAACCGGACACACTGCGTGAAGGCGACACCGGCCGCCGTACCAGGTGCATCACGGAAACGCCCACGCAACGGGGGGACACTTGACTGTGACGCCGCTGTCCGGTGTTCATGCTCTGGTACCACCTGGTACACAGAGACCCGGCAACCGGCGCGCGCACGACACCGGGAGCGGCGCGAAGGCCGCGGAAGAGACCACGGAAGATCACGGAGGAGGTACGCATGCGACTGCTGCTCGTGGAGGACGACGACCACGTCGCCGCCGCCCTCTCCGCGATCCTCGCGAAGCACGGCTTCGCCGTCACCCACGCCCGCAACGGCGAGGAGGCGCTCCAGGCCGTCCTGCCCACCGCGCACGGCGAGCGCCCCTCGTACGGGGTGATCCTGCTCGACCTCGGCCTGCCCGACCAGGACGGCTACCAGGTCTGCGGCCGCATCCGGAAGCTCACCACCACCCCGGTGATCATGGTGACCGCGCGCGGGGACGTGCGCTCCCGGATCCACGGGCTCAACCTCGGCGCCGACGACTACGTCGTCAAGCCCTACGACCCCGGCGAGCTCCTCGCCCGCATCCACGCCGTCAGCCGGCGCAGCCCCGGCCCCGAGGAGACCGGCACGGGCGCCGGGACCGCCGACGGGACCCGACTGCGGCTCGGCTCCGTCACCATCGAGCTGCCCACCCGCCGGGTCAGCGTCGAGGGCGAGAGCGTCCAGCTCACCCGCAAGGAGTTCGACCTCCTCGCCCTCCTCGCCCAGCGGCCCGGCGTCGTCTTCCGCCGTGAGCAGATCATCAGCGAGGTCTGGCACACCAGTTGGGAGGGGACCGGCCGCACCCTGGAGGTGCACGTGGCCTCCCTGCGCTCCAAGCTGCGGATGCCCGCCCTGATCGAGACCGTGCGGGGCGTCGGCTACCGCCTGGTCGCCCCCGCCGCGTAACCCTCCGGCGGTCCCTCCGTGCGCACCCGACTCCTCCCGCTGCTCATCGTCCTCATGGCCGGCGTGCTGCTCGCCCTGGGCTTCCCGCTCGCCGCCAGCCTCGCCGCCTCCGAACAGCAGAGGGTCGTCGTCGACCGGCTCGACGACGCCGCGCGCTTCGCCGCCCTCGCCCAGTTCGTCGGCGGGCGCGGCTTCGGCACCGACGAGCGGCACGCCACGCTCGGCGGCGAACTCGCCAGCTACCACGACGTGTACGGCATCCGGACCGGGATCTTCTACCGCGACAACCGCACCATGGCCGCCGCCCCCGAGGACTGGGTCGTCCCGTACGACGGGGAGGGCCGGCGCGCCTTCAACGAGGCGCTGCTCGGGCGGCGCAGCCACGACCCGCCCCAGGTGTGGCCCTGGCAGCGCGGCGCGCGGCTCACCATCGCCTCCCCGGTCGTCCGGGACGGCGACGTCGTCGCCGTCGTCGTCACCGACTCGCCCACCGGCCAGCTCCGCTCCCGCATCCTGCACGGCTGGCTGCTGATCTTCGCGGGCGAGGCCGCCGCGATGCTACTCGCCGTCGGCGCGGCCTTCCGGCTCACCGGCTGGGTGCTGCGGCCCGTCCGCGTCCTCGACGCGGTCACCCACGACATCGCCACCGGCCGGATGAACTCCCGGGTCGCCGCCACCGGGGGACCGCCCGAGCTGCGGCGCCTCGCGAGCTCCTTCAACGAGATGGCCGACCACGTGGAGGAGGCGCTCGAACAGCAGCGGGCCTTCGTCGCCGACGCCTCCCACCAACTGCGCAACCCGCTCGCCGCGCTCCTCCTGCGGATCGAGCTGCTCGCCCTGGAGCTGCCCGAGGGGAACGAGGAGATCGCCTCCGTACGGACCGAGGGCAAGCGCCTCGCCCGCGTCCTCGACGACCTCCTCGACCTGGCGCTCGCCGAGCACGCGGCGGCCGAGCCGCAGCTCACGGACGTCGGCGCGCTCACCGCCGAGCGGGTCGCGTCCTGGCGGCCGGTCGCCGAGGACAAGGGGGTCGTCCTGGCGGGGGAGTGCGGGGCGGTCACGGGCTGGGCGGACCCGGTGGCCCTCTCCAGCGCCCTGGACGCGGTGATCGACAACGCGCTGAAGTTCACCCCGGCCGGGGAGGAGGTCACGGTCACGGTCGCCCAGGAGGGCGCGCGCGTCGCCGTCGTCGTCGCCGACCGCGGGCCCGGCCTCACGGAGGAGGAGCTCGGCCGGATCGGGGACCGCTTCTGGCGCTCGGGCCGGCACCAGAACGTCAAGGGCTCGGGCCTCGGCCTCTCCATCGCCCGCGTCCTGCTGACGGCGGGCGGCGGCGGGGTGGCCTTCACCCCGAACGCGCCGCACGGCCTGCGGGTGACGGTCACCGTCCCCCGGCACGCTCCCGCGGAACGGCAGGATCAGGGCTTCGCCGAGCGGTAGCGCGGGGTCGGGGCTTTCGCCGAGCGGTCGTGCGTGACCAGGGCTTTCGCCGAGCGGTCGTACGAGGTCAGGGCTTCACCGAGCGGTAGTAGCGGCGGGCGCCCTCGTGGAGTTCCAGGGGGTCCGTGTAGACGGCCGTGCGCAGGTCCACGAGCTGGGCCGGGTGGACCAGGCGGCCGATCCCGTCCCTGCTCCTGATCACCGTGCGGGTGAAGCCCTCCACCAGGTCCGCGTCGGCCTCCTCCGTGGTGACCAGGAGGTTCGCCACGGCCAGCGTCTCGACCGACTGCCCGTCCTGCGCCTTCGCGTACGCGTCGGCCGGGATCACCGCCGAACGGTAGTGGCGGGTCGAGTCGCCGACGTCGTGGAGCTGGGCGACCAGCTCCGGGTCCAGCGGGAGCAGCCTGACCGGGGTGCGCTCGGACAGCTCCTGCACCGCCTGGGTGGGCAGCCCGCCCGACCAGAAGAAGGCGTCCAGCTCACCGCGCTCCAGGAGCCCCGGCATCGTGTCGATGCCGGCCGGGACCGCCCGGACGTCCCGGACGGGGGCCAGGCCCGCCGCCGCGAGGACCCGGTCCGCTATCAGCCGCACGCCCGACCCGTCCTGGCCCACGCCGACCCGCAGGCCCTTCAGGTCCTGCACCTTCCGCAGCGACGACCCCTTGCGGACCACGAGCTGCACGTAGTCGTCGTACAGCCGGGCGCAGCCGCGCAGCCGCTCGAAACCGGGCCTGCGGTCGCGCTGGTACTGGGCCACCGCGTCGGCCGTGGCGACGGTGAAGTCCGCCTCGCCCGTCGCCACCCGGGCCAGGTTCTGCTGGGAGCCCTCGCTGTCCGTGAGCCTTATCGTCACCTCGGGCAGGTCCTGGGCCAGGGCCTGCCGCAGGAGCTTCCCGTACCGCTGGTACACCCCGGTGGGGACCCCGGTGCTGAAGGTGACCGTGCCGCTGGGGGCGGGGGAGCCGAAGGGGGCGAGCCACCACACCAGCATCCCGCAGAGCGCGAGCAGCGCGGCCGTGACCGCCAGGGCACGGCGGCGGGCGGCGCGGGAGAGGGAGGCGAACATGGGGCCGATCCTGCCAGCCCACCGCCGCTCCTGGCCAGGGACGGCCGCGGGCCGCCCGGCGCCCTCCGGGACCGGAGCGCGCTCCGCCGAAGCGGTGAGCGGCCCGCCGGAGCGCGCCGCGCCGTGTGTCCTGCCGCGGCGGGGGGACCCCGGCGGTTAGCGTCGGAAGGCGTTCGGTGATCTTGAGGACAGTCCCCTGTCCGCCCCTGGCGTCCCCCTTCGAACGCACCGGTCCCTCCGATGTCCCGTCCCGTCCCCGCCCCGCCTCACCCCGCCACGGCGGTGAGGCGGCGCACCACCTCGTCCCGGCCCAGGACGCCCGCCACGGCGAACAGGTCCGGGCTCCGGGTGGCGCCCGTCAGCGCCACCCGGACCACGTTCGCCACCACCCTCGGCGGACCCGCCCAGCGGTCCGGTTCCCGGCGCCAGGCGGCCGTGTCCGGGGCGAAGCCGTGCCGCCCGGCCAGCGCGCGCAGCGCCCCGTACCACTCCTCCGGCGTGCCCGCCCCCACCCCGTCCCGGACGAACCCGGCCGCGATCCGGCGCACCAGCTCCGGTGCCAGGCCGCCGAACCGGTCGTCGGCGGCGGACGGCACCGGGCCGAACAGCTCCGCGAAGAAGAAGCCGTAGCGGTCGCGGAAGCACGACCAGCGGTCCAGGTCCTTCCGGGCGGGCGCGCCCTCCGGCCGCCCCACGGCCACCGCCGCCAGGGCGAGCCCCTCGTGGCGGACGAGGACGGACGCCAGCTCCGGGTCGTACTCCTCCGCCCAGTCGAGCAACTGCGCGTACAGCTCGCCCGGGGTGAGCGAGGCGATGAACTCCCGGCTCAGGGAGTGCAGTTTGGGCAGGTCGAGCAGCGGACCCGACGGGCGCATGCCGTCGAGCCGCACGGGGGCGGCGAGCGCCTCGGCCGTGGGGACGTCCATCAGCCGGATGTTGGCGAGGCCGCGCAGGTAGTGCTGGACGGCCGCCGGCGGATAACCGGCGGACAGGTAGTACTCCACCGACGCCTCCGGGTCCTTGCGCTTGCTCAGCTTGCGGCGCGAGGGCCCCTCGGCCTTCATCAGCGGCGCGAGGTGCGCGTACGCGGGCGGTGCGAAGCCGAGCGCGGTGTGCAGTTGGAGGTGGACCGGGGTCGAGGACAGCCACTCCTCGCCGCGCACCACGAGCGTGACCCGCATCAGGTGGTCGTCCACGACGTGCGCGAAGTGGTAGGTCGGCAGCGGGAGTTCCTCCTGCGAGGACTTCAGGAGCACGATGTCGTTGCCGTTGTCCTGCAGGGTGACCGAGCCCCTGATCCGGTCCGCGAAGCGGATCCGGCCGGGGAACTCGTACGGGCAGCGCAGGCGCACCACGTACGGCTCGCCGGCCGCGAGCCGCCGCGCCGCCTCCTCCGGGGCCAGCGTCCGGCACGGCGCCCACCGGCCGTAGTAGCCCAGCGGGGAGCGGCCCGCACGCTGCTCCCCGGCGCTCCGGGCCAGCCGCTCCTTGTCGCAGAAGCAGGGGTACGCCCGGTCGCCGCGCAGCAGTTCCCGCACGTGGCCCAGGTAGACGTCCCGGCGCTCCGACTGGAGGTACGGGCCCCACTCCCCGTCCCCGGCGACCCCGCCCTCGTCCGGGGCGAGCCCGAAGGCGCCCAGGAGCCGGGAGAACTCCTCGGCGGCGCCCGCCACCCGGCGGGCGCGGTCGGTGTCCTCGACGCGCAGCACGTACGTGCCGCCCGACTGGCGGGCGAGCGCCCGGGCCACGGCCGCCGTGTAGAGGCCGCCGATGTGCAGGTGTCCGGTGGGGCTCGGGGCGAAGCGCGTCACCTCGGCACCGTCCGGCAGGTCGCGCGGCCGGAACCGCCGTTCCCAGTCGTCCGGTTCCGGAAGGTCGGGCGGGAACATCGCGTTGATGACGGACAGGTCGAGCACGGTGGACTCCCTCCTGGGGTTCCTGAAGAGATCCACCGTAGGCCGGTGACCGGGCGGATCGAGGGGCGCGGGGGCGCGAGGCTGCGGAACCCCGAACCCTCTTGCGCGTTGTGGGCTGCGGGCGGGACGCGCGGTCAGTAGCGTCCCGAGGACCGTTCGGCACGACGACAAGGGGGCGCGATGGGCGGCACGCGTGCGGTGGGCCTGCTCGCGCTCGGCTCCTTCGCCACGGGGACCGACGCCTACGCGATGGCGGGGCTGCTCCCGGGCATCGGGGCCGACCTGGGGGTCTCCGTCTCCCTCGCGGGCCAGTCCGTCACCGCCTTCACCCTCTGCTACGCCCTGGCCGCGCCGTTCCTCTCGGCCGCGCTCGCCCGCCGGGGCACCCGTACGGTCGTCGTGACCGCCCTCGTCGTCTTCGTCCTCGCCAACGCCGGTACGGCCCTGGCCGGTTCGTACCTCGTGCTCCTCGGCACCCGGGCCCTCGCCGGTGTCGCGGCCGGCCTCTTCACCCCGGCCGCCGCCACCGCGGCCGTCGCGCTCGTCCCGCCCGAGCGGCGCGGGCGCGCCCTCGGCCTGGTCCTCGGCGGGATGAGCGCGGGCACCGTCCTCGGCGTCCCGCTGGGCCTGCTCGTCGCGGCCGGCGCCGGCTGGCGGGCCGCCCTGTGGCTGATCACCGGACTCGGCGTCCTCGCCCTGCTCGGCACCGCGGTGGCCCTGCCGCCGGTGCGGGGGGCCGCGGCGCCGTCCCCGCGGGACCGGTTCGCGGCCCTCGCCCGGCCCCGGGTCGCCGTGGTCGTCGCCGTCACCTTCACCCAGACCGTGGCCAGCCTCGGCCTCTACACCTACCTCGAACCGGTCCTCCACCGGACCGCCGACGTCGGCAGCGCCGTGCCGTACCTGTGGGTCTGGGGGATCGGCGGGGTCTGCGGCAGCCTCCTCGCCGGGACCCTCGTCGACCGGACGGGACGGCCCGCCCTCCTCTCGGTCGTGCTCCTGGGCACCCTCGGCGGCGCCCTCGCGCTGCTGCCGTGGACCGGATCCGTCCCCGGTCTGGTCCTCCTGCCCCTGCTCCTCTGGGGCGCGGTCGGCTGGGCCTTCGTCGTCCCGCAGCAGCACCGGCTGCTCGCGGGAGAAGGACCCGGGGAAAGATCGGGGGAGGGAGCCGGGGAAGCCGGGTCGGGAGCCGCCGCCGTCGGCCTCAACAGCTCCGCCACCTACCTCGGCGGCGCCGTCGGCTCCGCGCTCGGCGGCCTCGCCCTCGCCCACGGGCTCGACGCCCGCTGGCTCCCGCTCCCCGCCGCGGCGGTCGCGCTCGCGGGAGTCCTCCTCCACCTCGTCGCGGTCCCCGCCCTCGCCCGGCGCGCCGCGCGGACCGCTCCAGGAACCAAGGACCATGACGACGGGACCGGAGGCGCGGACGCGACCGCGGCCGGCTTCCCGGAAAGGAACGCCCCATGAAGTTCGGCGTCAATCTGCCCAACTACGGGCCCGAGGCCACCCCCGACGCCCTCGCCGACTGGGCGCTGCGGGTGGAGGCGCTGGGGTACGACTACGCCATGGTCTCCGACCACGTGGCGCTCACCCCGGACGTGCAGCACCTCTTCCCCGCCCCGTTCTACGACCCCTTCGCGACCCTCGCCTGGCTCGCCGGCGTCACCAGGACCGTGGGCCTCGGGACCACGGTCACGATCCTCCCGTACCGGCACCCCGTGCACACCGCCCGGGTCGCCGCCAACATCGACCGGTTCAGCAACGGGCGCCTCGTCTTCGGCGCGGCGGCCGGCTGGGCGGCCAGGGAGTTCGCCGTCCTCGACGTCCCGTACCGCAAGCGCGGCGCGATCAGCGACGAGTACCTCGCCGCCATCAAGGCCTGCTGGCGGGACGAGGTCGCCTCCTTCGACGGCGCCCACGTCTCCTTCCGCGAGGTGCACACCGGGCCGCTGCCCGTGCAGCGGCCCGGCCCGCCGGTCTGGGTCGGCGGCCACAGCCACGGCGCGCTGCGCCGGGCCGTCCGCCTCGGGGACGCCTGGCACCCCACCTCCGTCTCCGGCGACTGGCTCCTCGGCGTGGGACTGCCCGCGCTCCGCCAGGTCGCGGAGGAGCAGGAGCTGCCGGTGCCCGCGGTCTGTCCCCGCATCAAACTCCGGGTCACCCCGAGGCCGTTGGGGCCCGGCAGGCTGCTCGGCGAGGGCACCCTGGCCCAGATCGCCGACGACCTCGGGCTGCTCCAGGACGTCGGCGCGCGGGCCGTCGTCCTCGACCCCACCTACCCGGGCGACCGGCGCGAACCGGGGCGCACCGCGCGGGACCTCGACGTCCTGGAGACCCTGGTGAAGGAGGTCGTCGACGTGGACGCGGGGTCGGTGCGGTGACCGTCCGGACGTGACGTCCGGTGCGGGTGACGGCTCCGTACGGACAGCCGTCCCGTACGGGCGACGACCCCGTAAGGGCAGCGGTCCGGTGAGGGCGGCGACTCCGTGCGGTCAGCGGTCCCGTGCGGGCGACGACCCCGTACGGACAGCCGTCCCGTACGGACACCGGCTGCGTACGATGAGTGAGGGGGACCCGGGCGCCGGGACGCCCCCCGGAGACGGGAGGGAGAGCGGGACGTGGCCGATCCGGACCTGCGGAAGCTCCGCGTGCTGAGGGAGCTCAGCGAGCGCGGCACCGTCAGCGCGGTCGCCCAGGCGCTCCACCTCACCCCGCAGGCCGTCTCGCAGCAGATCAGCTCCCTGGGGCGGGAGTTGGGCGTGCCGCTCACCGAACCGTCCGGGCGCCGGCTGCGGCTCACGGGGGCGGCGCGGATCGTGCTCCGGCACGCCGACGCCGTCTTCACTCAGCTCGAACAGATGCGCGCGGAGCTCGCCGCGCACCGCAGCGGCGAGCACGGCGAGGTGGCCGTGGCCGGCTTCTCCACCACCCTCTCGGCGCTCATCCTGCCCGCCGTGGCCCGGCTGCGGGAGACCCGGCCGCTGCTGCGCACCTCGCTGGCCGAGGTCGACCCGCCGGAGAGCTTCTCCATGCTGCACCGAGGCGAGACCGACGTCGTCATCTCCGCCGACACCGCCCGGAACCCGGGCCCGGCGGGCGACGAGGGCCGTTCCGGCGGGCGGTTCCACCGGGTCCCGCTCTGCGAGGACCCCTTCGACATCGCCCTCCCCGAGGGCCACCGGCTCCTCGGGAGCCCCCGGCTGCTCCTCGCCGACCTCGCCGAGGAGACCTGGATCTTCGCCACCACCGGCATGTGCCACGACATCGGCGTGGCCGCGTGTACGGCCGCCGGGTTCACCCCGCAGGCCTCCCACGCCATCGGCGACTGGGACGCCACCCTCGCGGCGGTGCGGCTCGGCCTCGGGGTCGCGCTCGTCCCGCGGATGGCCAAGCCGGCCCCGCGGCCCGAGGTGACGATCCGCGCGTTCAGCGAGCGGGCCCCCTCCCGCACGGTCTTCGCGGCCGTACGGGAGGGCAGCCAGACCTCCCCGGAGATCGCCGCCGTCCTGGACGCGCTGCGCACCGTCGCCAGGGCGGCCGTGGCCGCCTGACCGGACGGCCGTCCGGCTTCCGACCTGCCGGTACGTGATCCTCCACGGCACGTGGAAGGTACCGTCCAGCAGACGTTGCTGGATCCGCCCGGCCGCCGGTGCGAGGCTCGTTGCCGTACCGCGGACCGCTCCGCGCGCCCCCTTCCTTCCTCACTCCCCTGTCTTTCCTCGTCCTTCCTCTGTCCCCTGCCGAGCCCTTCCGGAGAGCGGGAAACACCCATGTCCAAAGCCACCTACGCGCGGCTGGCCGCGCTGAGCCTCATCTGGGGCTCCGTCTTCCTGTGGATCAAGATCGCCGGGTACGGCTTCTCGCCCGTGCAGATGGTCCTCATCCGGCTCGCGCTCGGCGCCGTCGTCATCCTCGCCATCGGATACGCGCGGGGGCTCCGACTGCCGAAGGAGAGGGCCGTCTGGGGCCATCTGACCGTGGCCGCGCTGCTCGGCAACGCGATCCCCTGGACCCTGTACGCCGAGGGCGAGATCGAGGGGTCCAGCAGCGTCGCCGCCGTCGTCAACGGCAGCGCCCCGATCTGGACCCTGGCGGCCGCGCTGCTGCTCGGCCAGGAGAAGCGGGTCTCCGGCTTCAAGGCGGGCGGCGTCCTGCTCGGCCTCGGCGGCACCGCGCTCATCGCCTCCCCGTGGAACGCGTCCTCGGCCGGCACCGGCTGGAGCATCCTCTGCTTCGTCCTCGGCTCGATCAGCTTCGGCGCCAGCTTCGCGTACATGGGCAAGTTCCTGGTGGGCAAGGGCATCCCGCCCCTGATGCTCGCGGGCGGCCAGCTCGGCGTCGCCACCGTGCTGCTCCTGGTCGCCTTCCCGTTCCTGGGCCTCCAGAGCGTCACCTGGCGCACCGACTCGGTCGTCTCGGTCCTCGTCCTCGGCGTGGTCTGCACCGGTCTCGCCGCCCTGCTCAACTTCGAACTGATCATCAAGGACGGGGCCACGGTCGCCTCCACCGTCACCTACCTGATGACCGCCGTGGCCGTGGTGCTCGGCGCCGTGGTGCTGCGCGAGCCGCTCGGCTGGACCGTGTGGCTGGGCGCGGTGGCGGTCCTCGCGGCCACCGGCCTGCTGCGCCGCAAGCCGCGCCCGGCGGCGGAGGAGGGGAAGACGCCCGCACCTGCCGCACGACCCGCCCCGGAGGAGAAGGCGCCCGAGCCGGCCGTACGGCCCGCTCCGGAGGCCCGGACGCAGACCGCCGGAGCCGCCGATTGAATCCAGGCCGGACCTCGGCGTCGGAACCAGGAAAAAGCAAGGCGATACCCGGCCGTTCTCGGCGGCCGGGTGGAAGCCATTCCCTCCGTACCCCCATGAAATACCGGGCCGCCGTCCGCAACATTGTGTTCATTCAATGTGCAGGAGGCGGGTGGTAGCGTCACAAGCGGAAATACCCGGCCTCTGTGGGGGAGACGCACGTGGCTTTTGTGGTCGAACTCGTTTTCCGTGGTAAAGAGACGGACCGGCTGAGTTTCGGAGAAGCTCACCGGACCTACTGGAAAAGGATGGCCGCGCGCGGCCTCCTGCTCGGTGGCGGCCCCTGGCGGGACGGCACCGGGGAACTCCTGGTCTGTGAAGCCCGGGACCGCCGCACGCTCTTACGGGTGCTCTACGCCGACCCGTACGCGCAGGCGCAGGTCATCGGGGAACTGAGGGTCCGGGAATGGAACGCGGTGATGGGCCACGTGGTGCTCGCCGGCCTGGAGCGCTCCACCGGCGGTGCCGGGACCCACGAACGAATACGCGGGGGCGTCCCGGCGCCCGTCCCGCCGTACGCCCCGCCGGTCGGCCCGGCACCCGTGCCGCCGGCCCGCCGCAGGGAGTTCGCCGTCCGCGAGGAACCCGCCGTGCGCGAGGAGCTGACCGCCCACGAACGGCGCATCGCCACGATGATGCTCGACGGCCTGACCAACAAGCAGATCGCCGAGGCCTTCACGGTGTCGACCCGGGCCGTGGAGCTGCACATCACCCGGATCTACCGCAAGCTCGACATCCGCCGGCGCGCGCAACTGGCCGCTGCCATCGACCGGTTCGAGACCGCACCGGCCTGAACCCCGCGCCCGCGCACATCCGCACCACGCCCACGCCCGCACCCGTATCCGTACCCGATGGGGAGTCGTCATGCCGCTGGTCGAGATAACCGTTCCCGAGGGCACCCTCTCCGAGGCCGCCGCGGAGGTCCTGCAGCAGCAGGTCGCCGACTCCGTGCTGAAGGCCATGGAGCTGCCCCGTACCGACTTCTTCACCGCCGCCACCTGGGTGTACGTCCGCGAGGCCGCCAAGGGCCTCGCGACCACCGGCGCCGGCACGCCCCCGGGGGTCCTGGTCGTGGTCACCCCCCTGGAGGGCTTCCTGACCCCCGAGCGCAACGAGGCCCTCTCCGCCGAGGTGACCGGGTGGGTGCGGGAGGCGACCGGGCCCGACACCGTCGTCTGGCTCGTCGTGAACGAGGTCCCGGAGGGCAACTGGGCCGTGAACGGCGGACTGACCCGCCGCGCGAAGATCGACGAGTTCGTCGCCGAAGCCGAAGCCGAAGCCGAAGCCGCCAAGGCCGGCCGGGCCGGCCTTGGCGGCTGAATTCTCTTCGCGGAAAACATTTCCGCATTCCGGACGTCACGGCGCCGCACCCATTCCGGGTGCGGCGCCGTTCGCATTTCCGCGGTCCGGACCACCGGGTGCGGAATCCCGTATCGATGTTCTATCCGCCCCGCCCGTACGGTGATGTCAATGGCACCGACGGATCGGAGAGAAGCGCTCATGGCTCTGCATTCGGCGCCGCGACTCGGGGTGGTGGTTCCTTCCGGAAACGCCGCCGCCGAACCCGAGATCGCCGCCCTCGCCAGTCCCGCGTTCAACGTCCACACCTCGCGATTCCCGGTACTTCCCGGAAAGGACCTGCGGGGCCGTCTCGAAAAGTACAACGAGGTCCTTCCCGAAGTCCTGGGGAATTTCGGCGGGCTCCGCCTCGACGCGGCCGTCGTCTCCTGCACCGGCTCGCACTACCTCCTCACCCCGGACGGCGACCGGGCCCTCTGCGCGGAACTCTCCGAGCGGATCGGGGCGCCCGTGCGGTCCGCCGCGCTCGCCATCCTCGACACCGCGCGGGCCGTGGGCGCCGAACGGCTCGTCCTGATCTCGCCGTACGAGCCCTGGCTCACCGAACTGTCCCGCGCCTACTGGGAGTCGGCCGGCCTCACGGTCGACGAGGTGGTCAAGATCCGGGCCGGCGCCCGCTTCTCCCCGTACGACGTGGCCACCGGCGAACTCGTCGCCCAGGTGCGGGAGGCCCGGCTCCCCGAGGACGCGACGCTGCTGTTCACCGGCACCGGCATGTTCACCTTCGACGCGCTCGCCGAGCTCGGCCGGGACGGCGGGCAGACCCTGCTCACCTCCAACCTGGCGAGCGCCTGGTGGGCCCGGGACGCCCTCGGCCTCCCCGCCGGAGGCCCCGACGCGCACCCGCTGCTGCGCCGCCTCGCCGAACGGACCGGCGGCGGCCGGGACGCCTCCGGCCGCGACCCCGTGACCGTGCCGTGAGCGGTGACGCCCCGGGCAGTGGGGTCGCGGGCGGCACCGTGAGTGCCGCCGGGGCCTCCCGCCCGCCGGTCGCCGTCGTCGGCGCCGGGCCGGTCGGCCTGACCGCCGCCCTCGTCCTCGCCCGGGCCGGCGTCCCCGTGACCCTCCTGGAGGCCAGGGAGGAACTGGCCACCGAGTCCCGCGCCTCCACCTTCCACCCGGCCACCCTCGACCTCCTCGACGAGCTCGGCGTGGCGGCGGCCCTGCGCCGCCGGGGCCGCACGGTCGACCGGATCCAGTGGCGGGACCTGGACGGCGGCGTGCACGCCGAACTGGACTACGCCCTGCTCGCCGGACACACCGATCATCCCTACCGGCTCCACGTCGAACAGGCCCGGCTCACCCCCCTGCTGCTCGCCGAGCTGACCGCGACCGGCCTCGCCGACGTACGGTTCGGGGCCACCGTCACCGGGGCGACGGAGACCGGCGCCGGGGTGCGGCTGCGCACCGAGGACGCGGCGGGGCGGAGCACCGTCACCCACCACCCGTACGTCCTGGCGGCCGACGGCGCCCGGAGCCGGCTGCGCGAACTCGCCGGACTTCCCGGCACCGCCGAGGTCTACCCGGACTACGCGCTCCGCGTCGTCACGCAGACCCCGCTCGACGAGCTGGTCCCGGGGCTCGCCGCCCTCGCGTACGTCCGCGACCCGCGCGGCTCGTACAGCGTGCTCGGAATGCCCGACCACTGGCGGTTCATCTTCCGGATCCCGCGCGGCACGGATCGGGACGCAGTGCTCGCCCCCGACGCCGTACGGGCCCGGATCGAGCACGCCCTGCCCGGTCCCGCCGGGCGGGCCGTCCGGATCGCCGACGCGCACACCTACCGGCTCGCGCGGTTCCTGCTCCCGCGCTACCGGGCCGGCCGGATCCTCTTCGCCGGGGACGCGGCCCACCTGACCTCCACGGCGGGCGGACTGAACATGAACTGCGGCCTCCACGACGCCGTGGAGACCGGCCGGGCCCTCGCCGCGGTCCTGCGGGAGGGGCCGGGCGGCGAGGCCCTGCTCGACGCGGCCCTCGAACGCCGCCGCTCCGTCGTGGAGACGGCGGTCATCCCGCGCAGCGAGGCCCGTACGGCCGGCATCGGCACTCCGGCCGAACTCCCCGCGCGGCTCGCCGCCCTGCGGCGGACCGCCGCGGACCCCCGCTCGGCCACCGACTACCTGCTCAAGGCATCACTTCTCGACGTCGCACCACGACCACTGAAAGGTGAGGCACATGCGGATCTGGTTTCACAAGCACACGGTTGAGGGACGCCTGCCGCTGCTCGACCAGTGGTATCGCGAGCACCTCGACGCGATCGCCGCGCCCGGCACCACCGTCGACATCAAGACCCTGCCGGCCGACACGTACCCCGACCGCACCCCCTTCGGGCTCGTCGGCCACCACTCCGCCCAGGTGCTCTTCAGCCGCCACTTCTCCGAGTCCGCGCTCGTCGCGGAGCGGGAGGGCTACGACGCCTGGGTGATCGCCGCCGGCCAGGACCCCGGCCTGCGCGACGCCCGCCACCTCGCCTCCATCCCCACCCTCGGGTACGGCGAGACGGCCTTCTTCCTCTCCGCGCTCACCGGACAGCGCTTCGGGGTCCTCGGCTTCATGCCGCCCCTGGAGGAGCCCATCCGGGCCAACATCCGCCAGTACCGCCTGGAGTCCTCGCTCAGCTCCTACGAGGTCGTCCCCGGCGGCTGGGACTCGGTGCACCGCTCCCTGGAAGGGGACTTCGACGAGTTCGTCGAGGTGTACTCGGCCGCCGCGCTGCGGGCCGCGAAGGCCGGGGCCGAGGTCATCATCCCCGCCGAGGGCATCCCCAACGAGATCCTCTGGCACCTCGGCATCCACGAGCTGCACGGGCTGCCGGTGATCGACCCGGCCGGGCTCGCCGTCAAGCTCGCCGAGACCCTCGTCCAGTTGGGCGAGCTGAAGCTCTTCCAGCGCAGCGGCCACGGCTACTGGTTCAGCCGCCCCGACGAGCCGGTCGCCAAGCACCTGGAGAAGGTCTTCCTCGGCTCGCCGCTCTAGCCCTTCCCGCTCCAGACCCTTCCCGCGAGGGCCGGCCCCGCGCCCCGCACACCCCCTCGCACGCCCCCGCACACCCCGCCATCACGCCCTGCACGCCGACACGTTCCCGAGGGAGTCCTCCCCATGACGTACGACGCCTACGGCCGCAACACCGCGGCCACCGACCCCGCCGCCCCCTACTACCGTCCCCGCCGGCTGCGCCGCACCCCCGCCCTGCGCCGGTTCGCCGCCGAGACCCGCGTCGGCCCCGCCAACCTCGTCCAGCCCCTCTTCCTCCGCGAGGGCCTCACCGAACCGCGCGAGATCCCCTCCATGCCGGGCGTCTTCCAGCACACCCGCGACACCCTCCGCAAGGCCGCCGCCGAGGCGGTCGCCAACGGGGTCGGCGGACTCATCCTCTTCGGCATCCCCGAGCACAAGGACCCCACCGGCACCGGCGCCGTCGACCCCGACGGCATCCTCCAGGTCGCCCTGCGCGACGTCGTCGCCGAGGTCGGCGACTCCACCGTGATCATCGGTGACATCAACCTCGACGAGTACACCGACCACGGCCACACCGGCGTCCTCGACGCCCACGGCGACGTCGACAACGACGCCAGCATCGAGCTGTACGCGCGGGCCGCCGTCGTCCAGGCCGACGCGGGCGCCCAGATCGTCGCCCCCAGCGGCATGATGGACGGCCAGGTGCGCCGCATCCGCGAGGCCCTCGACCGGGCCGGACACCAGTCCGTCGCCATCCTGGGCTACTCCGCCAAGTACGCCTCGCACTTCTACGGCCCCTTCCGGGACGCCGTCGAGTCCACCCTGCGCGGCGACCGCAAGGGCTACCAGCAGTTCCCCGGCAACATCCGCGAATCCCTCCTGGAGGTCTCGCTCGACGTCGCCGAGGGCGCCGACCTGGTGATGGTGAAGCCCGCCCTCGCCTACCTCGACATCGTCCGGCTCATCGCCGACCACGTGCAGGTGCCCGTCTCCGCCTACCAGGTCTCCGGCGAGTACTCGATGGTCGAGGCGGCCGCCGCCAAGGGCTGGATCGACCGCGACCAGGTCGTCCGCGAGAGCCTCGCCTCCATCCACCGCGCCGGCGCCACCCAGATCATCACCTACTGGGCCTCCGAGTTCGCCCAGAGCCTGGACCGGTGACCCGGTGACCTCGCCCTCCACCATGCTGGTCCTCGGCATCAGCCACGCCAGCGCGCCGCTCGACCTCCTGGAGAGACTCGCCGGCACCGAACGGCCCGCCGAGGACCTCGTCTCCGACGTGACCTCCGTCGACGGGATCGACGCCGCCGTCGTCGTCTCCACCTGCAACCGCCTGGAGATCTACGCCGAGACCCGGGGCACCCCCTCCGACCCGGGCCGACTCGACGGTCTCGGCGAGCTGTTCGCCCAGCACACCGGCGTCGACCACGAGGAGATCGCCCCGCACCTCTACCGCCACCACGCCGACGGGGCCGTGCGCCACCTCTTCGCCGTGGCCTCCGGGCTCGAATCGGTCGTGGTCGGCGAGGACCAGATCCTCGGCCAGGTCAAACTGGGCCTCGAACGGTCCCAGCGGCTCGACCGGACCGGCCGGGTCCTCGCCAAGGCCGTCCAGACCGCCCTCAGGGTCGGCAAGCGGGCCCGCAACGAGACCGGACTCAACGAGGCGGGCCGCTCGCTCGCCACCGCCGGACTCGCCTTCTTCGAGCGCCGGGTCGGCTCGCTGCACGGCAAGACCGCCCTGGTCATCGGCGCCGGCGCGTTCGCCGGGGTCGTCGTGGCCGCGCTGCGCCGCTCCGGCCTCGACCGGGTGCACGTCGCCAACCGCACCCCGGAGAAGGCCCGGCGCCTCGCGGAGACCACCGGGGGAGAGGGGTACGACCTCACGGACGTGCCCCGGCTCCTCACCGAGGTGGACGTGGTCGTCGGCGCCACCGCCGCCACCGGCCACCTCGTCACCGCCCGGGACGTCGAGGACGCCCTCGCCGCCCGGGACGGCCGCGAACTGTTCCTGCTCGACCTGTCCCTCCCGCACAACATCGCGCCCTCGGTGTCCGGCCTGCCCGGCGTCACCTTCGTCGACCTGCGCGCGATCGCGGAGGAGGGCCAGGAGGACGAGATCTCGGCGGCCAGCGTCCGGGCCGCGCGCGAACTCGTCGACGCCGAGGTCGAGCAGTTCCGCACCGGCCTCCGGCTCGCCGGGGCCACCCCGGTCCTCACCGCCCTGCGGACGGCCGCCACCGAGGCGGCCGAAGCCGAACTCGACCGGCTCGCCCGCCGCCTGGAAGGGCTCGACGGCGCGGCCCGCCAGGAGATCGGCCGCAGCGTGCGCCGCATCGTCGACAAGGCCCTGCACCAGCCCACCGTCCTGGTCCGCGAACTGGCGGCGGACCCGGACGGCGCCCGGCACATCGCCGCCTTCACCCGCCTCTTCGCGGCGGCGGAGGACACCGGGGCGTCCGGCGCGTCCGGCGCGGACGACGCGAACGACGCGAACGATCCGCGCGGGAAGAGCGCCCCGCACGCGAAGAGCGACCCGAACGAGAAGAACGACCCGAACGAGAAGAAGATCGAGGCCATCGCATGAGTGACATCTCGGCCCTTTGGGAAGCCGAATCCATCGCCGTCATCGGCGCCAGCGAGCGCCCCGGCGCCCTGGGCCGCAAGCCGCTCGACTACCTCCTCCGGTACGGCTACAAGGGCCGCATCCTGCCGGTCAACCCGCGCTCCCCGGAGATCCTCGGCGTCCCCGCGTACCCCAGCGTGAAGGACGCCCCCGGCCCCGTCGACCTGGCGCTGATCATGGTCTCCGCCGAGCGGGTCCCCGGCGCCGTCGACGACTGCGTGGCCGCCGGCGTCAAGCTCGCCGTCATCGCCTCCTCCGGCTTCGCCGAGACCGGCGAGGAGGGCGCCCGCCTCCAGGCCGAGGTCGTCGCCAAGGCCCGCGCCGGGGGCCTGCGGATCATCGGCCCGAACTGCATCGGGGCCGTCGGCTACGAGAACCGGGTCCTCGCCACCTTCAGCCCCCTCTTCGGCGCCGAGTCCGTGCCCTTCGAGCCCGGCACCCTCGCCTTCGTCAGCCAGAGCGGCGCCCTCGGCTTCGGCGCCGCCAGCCTCGCCCTGGAGCGGGGCCTGCGCCCCGGCTGGGTCGTCAGCACCGGCAACGACGCCGACGTCACCGCGCTCGAAGTCCTCCGCGAACTGGCCGCCGTCCCCGACGTCACCGGCCTCCTCGGCTACCTGGAGGACACCCCGGACATCGGCACCCTGCGCGAGCTGGCCGGCTCCGGCAAGCCCGTCGCCCTCCTCAAGTCGGGCCGCACGGAGGCCGGCGGCCGGGCCGCCGCCTCCCACACCGGCGCCCTCGCCACCGACGACCGGGTCCTCGACGCGGCCCTGCGCGGCCTCGGCATCGTCCGCGTCGAGGACATCGACGAACTCCTCGACGTGGCCCGGGTCTTCGAGTCCGAGCGCCGCCCCACCGGCAACCGGGTCGCCGTCGTCACCACCTCCGGCGGCTCCGGCATCCTCGCCGCCGACGCCGTCGAGGCCCACGGCCTGGAGCTGAGCGCCCTGGAGCCCCGCAGCAAGGAGGCGCTCGCCGAGATCGTCCCCGCCTTCGGAGCCATCGACAACCCGGTCGACATCACCGCCACGGTCCTCAGCGACCCCTCCCTCTTCGACCGCTCCCTCGACGTCCTGATCGCGGACGAGACCGTCGACATCATCGTCGCCGCCTTCTGCGTGATGGCCGGCCCCGACGTGGAGAAGGCCGTCAACGCCCTCTCCCGCGCCGCCGAGAAGGGCGGCAAGCCGATCCTCGTCGCCCGCACCGGGGCCGACTTCCTCGCCCCCGACGCCCCCCGCGACCTGCGCGAGGCCGGACTGCCCGAGTACCCGACGCCGGCCCGCGCCCTGCGCGCCGCCGCCGCCCTCTGGGAGGTCAGCCGCCCCCGTACGCTCCCGGACGCGCCCCGCCCCGGGGCCGTGTCCGGGCCCGCCGCCGGGGTCACCGAGCCGGAGCTCAAGAGCCTCCTCGCCGACGCCGGGATCGCCGTGCCGAAGGGCCGGATCGCGAAGGACGCGGCGGACGCGGCCGCGGCCGTGACCGAGGTCGGCGGTACGGCGGTGCTCAAGGCCGTCGTCCCGGGCCTGCTCCACAAGACCGAGGCCGGCGGCGTCGAGATCGGCGTCACGGCCGGGGCCGCGCCCGAGGCCTTCGCCCGGCTCGCCGCCCTCGGCGGCCGGGTGCTCGTCGAGGAACTGGTCGACGAGGGCGTCGAGCTGATCGTCGGCGTGCACTCCACCGACCTCGGCCCCGTCCTCACCGCCGGTCTCGGCGGGATCTTCACCGAGGTCCTGGACGACGTCGGCCACCGGCTCCTGCCGCTGGCCCCGGGCGAGGGCGCCGAACTCCTCGCCGGGCTGCGCGGCGCGAAGATACTCGCCGGGGCCCGGGGCCGGGCCGCCGCGGACGTGGAGGCCGCCGCCGACCTCCTGCACAGGGTCGGCGCACTGGTCCAGGACTGGCCGGCCGGCTTCGCCCTCGACCTCAACCCGGTCCGGGTCCTGCCGAAGGGCGCGGTCGTCCTGGACGCGGCGCTCACCTTCGAAACCCCCGCCGACGAGGAGGCCTCCTCCTCCGGCGCGGCTCTCGTCTCCGAGGAGGCCGGCCGATGAGCGGGAGCACGGAGACGAACAGCAGGGCGCTCTTCGAGCGGGCCCGCAAGGTCACGCCCGGCGGCGTCAACTCCCCGGTCCGCGCCTTCGGTGCCGTCGGCGGCACCCCCCGCTTCATCGCCTCCGCCGACGGCCCGTACCTCACCGACAGCGACGGCAACGAGTACGTCGACCTGATCTGCTCCTGGGGCCCGATGATCCTGGGCCACCGCCACCCGGCCGTCGTCGAGGCGGCCACCCGGGCCCTGGAGCACGGCACCTCCTTCGGGGCGCCGTCCACCGGCGAGGTCGAACTCGCGGAGGAGATCACCGACCGGGTCGCCCCTGTCGAGCAGGTCCGCCTGGTCTCCTCCGGCACCGAGGCGACCATGTCCGCGATCCGCCTCGCCCGCGGCTTCACCGGCCGGAGCAAGATCGTGAAGTTCGCGGGCTGCTACCACGGCCACGTGGACGCCTTGCTCGCCTCGGCCGGCTCCGGCCTCGCCACCTTCGCGCTCCCCGACACCCCGGGCGTCACCGGCGCCCAGGCGAGCGACACGGTCGTCCTGCCGTACAACGACCTCGCGGCCGTCGAGAAGGTCTTCGCCGAGATCGGGGACGAGATCGCCGCCGTGATCACCGAGGCGGCCCCCGGCAACATGGGCGCGGTCCCGCCGCTGCCCGGCTTCAACGCCGGCCTGAAGGAGATCACCGCCCGCCACGGCGCGCTCTTCGTCTCCGACGAGGTGATGACCGGCTTCCGGGCGAGCCGCTCCGGCTGGTACGGGCGGGACGGCGTCGCCCCCGACCTGCTGACCTTCGGCAAGGTCATGGGCGGCGGCTTCCCGGCGGCGGCCTTCGGCGGCCGGGCCGACGTCATGGGCCACCTCGCCCCGGCCGGACCCGTCTACCAGGCGGGCACCCTCTCCGGGAACCCGGTCGCCACCGCCGCCGGCCTCGCCACCCTGCGGCACAGCACCCCCGAGGTGTACGAGCGGCTCGACCACGTCTCCGCCACGATCGGCGCCGAGGTCTCCGCCGCCCTGACGAAGGAGGGCGTGGCCCACCGGGTCCAGTACTCCGGGACCATGTTCTCCGTCTTCTTCACCGGGGACGAGGTCGTGGACTTCGACGGGGTGCGCGCCACCGAGTCGTACCGCTACACGCCCTTCTTCCACGAGCTGCTGCGGCGCGGCGTCTACCTGCCGCCCTCGCCGTTCGAGGCCTGGTTCGTCTCGGCCTCGCACGACGACCGGGCCGTGGGCCGGGTGGTCGAGGCGCTCCCGTTCGCGGCGGCGGCCGCGGCGGCGGCGAAGCCCTGACGACGGGGCCGGAGACGGAGGGAGCCCCCGCGGTCGAGGACCGCGGGGGCTCTCCCTCCTGTGCGAACGTCACGCGGCGAGGTTCACCCGCACGTCGACGTTCCCGTCGATCGCCTTCGAGTACGGGCAGCGCCCGTGCGCCGCGTCGGCGAGCCGGCGGGCCTCGGCGGGGTCGAGACCGGGCAGTTCGACGGTGAGGACCACCGACAGGTGGAACCCGCCCTCCTCCTTGTGCAGGGAGACCTCGGCGACGACCGTGTCGTCCGCGAGCGCGACCTTCGCCTCGCGCGCGGAGACCCGGAGCGCGCTGTGGAAGCAGGCGGCGTACCCGGCGGCGAAGAGCTGCTCGGGGTTGGTGGCGGTGCCGGACCCGCCCACGGCCTTGGGGCTCGACAGCGGCAGGTCCAGCAGTCCGTCGGAGGAGCGGACGGCGCCGTTGCGCCCGTCTCCGGTGGAGGCGACCTCGGCGGTGTAGACGACGGCCATGCGTCATGCCTTTCGAAAAGGGGGCGGGGAATTCCCCCAGTCTCGGACGGAGCCGAATTCCCGGCGCTACGGATCTCCGCAGTCCTTTCCGTACGGCCCCCGAATACCGTGGAAAACATCAACCAGCCTCATATGGATAGGGAGTTCACCATGGCGGGACCGCTGGCCGGAGTGCGCGTACTGGAATTCGCGGGTTCGGCGCCCACCGCGTTCGTCGGCACCGTCCTGTCCGGTCTCGGCGCCGACGTCGTACGGATCGACCGGGCGCCCGCGACCGCCGCCCCCGACGCCGTACGGGCCGACCGGGCTCCCGCCGCCTCCGATGCCGTACGGGCCGACCGGGCTCCCGCCGCCTCCGATGCCGTACGGGCCGACCGGGCTCCCGCCGCCTCCGACGCCGTACGGGCCGACCAGGCCTCCGCCGCCTCCGATGCCGTACGGGCCCCCGCCGCCCCCCGTCCGCCCGAGAACCCCCTCTCCCGGGGCCGCCGCTCCGTCGCGCTCGACCTCAAGAGCCCCGAGGGCGTCGAGCGGGCCCTGGCCCTTGCCGAGCACGCCGACATCCTGGTCGAGGGCTTCCGCCCCGGGGTCGCCGACCGGCTCGGCCTCGGCCCCGAGGCGGTCCACGCCCGCAACCCGCGCCTGGTGTACGGGCGGCTCAGCGGCTGGGGCGGCCACGGCGAGTGGGCCGGCCGCGCCGCCCACGACCTGGCGGTCCTCGCCCTCACCGGCGCCCTGGACACCGACCCGGCCACCGGGGACCCGGTGCTCCCCCCGACCGCGTACCTCTCCAGCTTCGCCGGCGGCGCCAACGTCCACGTGCAGGGCCTGCTCGCCGCGCTCCACGCGCGGGAGCGCTCCGGCCGGGGCCAGGTCGTCGACACCGCCCTCGCGGACGGCGCCGCCCTGATCTCCACCCTGATCCACCAGTGGCGCGAGGTGCCCGGCAACCACACCGTCACCGACGCCCCCCACTACTCCCTCTACGCCGCCGCCGACGGACGCCACCTCGCGGTCGCCGCCATCGAGCCCAAGCTCTACCGGGCCCTCCTGGAACAGTTGGGCCTCGCGGACGCCGAGGGCCTGCCGGACCGCGCCGACCCGGCCTCCTGGCCCGAGCTGCGCGCCCTGATCGGCGCCCGCTTCGCGACCCGGGACCGGGACCACTGGGCGAAGCTCTTCGACGCCGTGGACGCCGGGGTGGCCCCCGTCCTCACCCCCGAGGAGGCCGCCGCCCACCACCACCTGGCCGCGCGCGGGACCTTCGTGGCGGTCGGCGACTCCGTACAGCCCGCCCCGCCCTCCCGCTTCGACCGCACCCCCGCCGGCGCCCCGGGCCGCGCCCCGCTCCCCGGCGAGCACACGGAGGAGGTCCTCGCGGAGTGGTCCCGCTGAGCGCCCGGCATCCCTGCCCGCACCCCCCGCCCCCCCGCACCCCCCGCGCCGCTCGCGCCGCTCGTGCCGCCGGCCCCTCCGCCCCGCCGGAGCCCGCGCGGCGCCCGACCCCGTACGCAGGCGTACGGGGTCGGGTCGGGGGCCGCTCCGGAGCGCCTACCCTTGACGCATGACGAGCAGCAGCGACCGGAGCACCGCAGTGAGCGTTGACGGCACCAAGACCTACGAGATCCGCACCTACGGGTGTCAGATGAACGTCCACGACTCCGAGCGGCTCTCCGGTCTGCTGGAGGAGGCGGGTTACGTACGGGCACCCAAGGGCGCCGACGGCGACGCCGACGTCGTCGTCTTCAACACGTGCGCGGTCCGCGAGAACGCCGACAACAAGCTGTACGGCAACCTCGGCCGGCTCGCCCCGATGAAGACCACCCGTCCGGGCATGCAGATCGCCGTCGGCGGCTGTCTCGCCCAGAAGGACCGCGACACCATCGTCAAGAAGGCCCCGTGGGTCGACGTGGTCTTCGGCACGCACAACATCGGCAAGCTGCCGGTCCTCCTGGAGCGCGCCCGCGTCCAGGAGGAGGCGCAGATCGAGATCGCCGAGTCCCTGGAGGCCTTCCCCTCCACGCTGCCGACCCGGCGCGAGTCCGCCTACGCCGCCTGGGTCTCGATCTCCGTCGGCTGCAACAACACCTGCACCTTCTGCATCGTCCCGGCCCTGCGCGGCAAGGAGGAGGACCGCCGGCCCGGCGACATCCTCGCCGAGATCGAGGCGCTGGTCGCCGAGGGCGTCTCCGAGATCACCCTGCTCGGCCAGAACGTCAACGCGTACGGCTCCGACCTCGGCGACCGCGAGGCGTTCTCCAAGCTGCTGCGCGCCTGCGGGCGGATCGAGGGTCTGGAGCGGGTCCGCTTCACCTCCCCGCACCCCCGCGACTTCACCGACGACGTGATCGCGGCGATGGCCGAGACGCCGAACGTCATGCCGCAGCTCCACATGCCGCTCCAGTCCGGCTCGGACACGGTCCTCCGGGCGATGCGCCGCTCGTACCGGCAGGAGCGCTTCCTCGGCATCATCGAGAAGGTCCGCGCGGCCATCCCGCACGCGGCCATCTCCACCGACATCATCGTGGGCTTCCCCGGCGAGACCGAGGAGGACTTCCAGCAGACGATGCACACCGTCCGCGAGGCCCGCTTCGCGAACGCCTTCACCTTCCAGTACTCCAAGCGCCCCGGGACGCCGGCGGCCGAGATGGAGGGGCAGATCCCCAAGGAGGTCGTGCAGGACCGCTACATGCGGCTCGTCGCGCTCCAGGAGGAGATCTCCTGGGAGGAGAACAAGAAGCAGGTCGGCCGCACCCTGGAGGTCATGGTCGCCGAGGGCGAGGGCCGCAAGGACGGCGCCACCGACCGCCTCTCGGGCCGCGCCCCCGACAACCGGCTCGTCCACTTCACCAAGCCGGACGGGGACGTGCGCCCCGGCGACGTCGTGACCGTCGAGATCACCTACGCCGCCCCGCACCACCTCCTCGCCGAGGGCCCGGTCGCGGCGGTGCGCCGCACCCGCGCGGGCGACGCCTGGGAGAAGCGCACCGCCGAGAAGCCCAAGGGCGTCCTCCTCGGCCTCCCCAGGATCGGCGTCCCGGCCCCCCTCCCGGCGGCCGACGCCCCGGCCTGCGGAGCCCACTGACCCGACAGCGCGCGCCGGGGCCGTGCGCCCGGGAGCCGTTCTCCCGGGGCGCGGCCCCCGGACGGCGCCGGTCCGGGCCGCAGTAAGGTGCGGATCATGCTTGTCGCCGCAGCCGTCTGTCCCTGCCCGCCGCTCCTCGTGCCCGAGGTCGCGACCGGCGCCGCCCCCGAGCTGGACGCCGTGCGGGCCGCCTGCGCGGACGCCGTCGGGCTGCTCGCCGCAGCCCGCCCGGACCGGCTGTACGTCGTGGGGCCCGCGGCCGAGGGAGCCCGGGGCGTCTTCCCGGCCGGTGCCACCGGCTCCTTCGCCGGATTCGGCGTCGACCTCTCCGTACGCCTCGGCGACGGACCGGCCGGTGACCGCCCCCTGCCCGCCCCCCTCGCCGTCGGCGCCTGGCTCCTCGACCGGGCCCGCTGGGCCGGCGCGCCCGCCGAGGGCCTGGCCGTGGGGGAGGAGACCCCGGCCGAGACCTGCGCCGACACCGGCCGCGGGCTCGCCGCCTCCGCCGACCGCGTCGCCCTCCTCGTGATGGGCGACGGCAGCGCCTGCCGGACCGTGAAGGCCCCCGGCTACCTCGACGAGCGGGCCGCCGGCTTCGACGCGGAGGCCGTCCGCGCGCTGGGCGCGGCCGACGCACCCGCGCTGCTCGCCCTCGACGCGCGGCTCGCGCACGAGCTGAAGGCGTCCGGCCGGGCCCCCTGGCAGGTCCTCGCGGGCGCCGCCGAGGGCGCCGGACTCGCCGGCCGGCTGCTCCACGAGGACGACCCGTACGGGGTTGAGTACGTCGTGGCCGCCTGGTCCTGAGCACCTGAGCGCGCCCCGGAAGCGCCCCCGGACACGACGACGGCGGACGGCCGCGGAGCGCTTCGCTCCGCGGCCGTCCGCCGCCCACCGTCCGCTGTCGTCCCGGAAGCCTTCCCGGAACTCCCCGGAACTCCCCGGAAACCGTCAGGCAGCCGGCGGCGGCGTCACACCACCGCCGGGGGTACCACCGGTCCCAGGAGCGCCATTGGTCCCGGGCGTCCCACCGGCCCCCGGCATCCCACCGGTCCCGGGCGCACCACCGGTCTCGGCCGCACCGCCGGTCCCCGGAGCGCCGCCCTCCTTGTGGCCCATCCGGTCGATGGCCTCCTTGGCCTTGCCCGTACCGGAATGGATCTTGTCGCTGTACTTGCCCTTGGTCTTCTCGTCGACCACCTTCGCGGCCTTGTCCAGGCCCTGGTCGATCTTCTCCCCGTGCTGCTGCGCCAGATCGGCGACCTTGTCCTTGGCCGGGCCGAGCTTGGCCTTCAGCGAATCCAGGAGACCCATGGGGCACCTTCCCTCCACGGGCCCCCGCGGGCCCGTCCTCGTGTCCTGCCCCCAGCACCCGGGGGCCTGCCTACGCGCCTTCGGCCGCCTGGGCGCCCTCCGTACGGTCCGCGTGCCCGCTCTTCCCCGAAGAACTCGCTCCTCCGGCGAACCCGCGACCCGCGTCCGCCCTCGTGCGCGGCTCAGGGCGAAAACCTACGGCAAAACCTTTACAAAACACCCATATCCATCCCTCAGCCTACTCGGAGCGAGGGGTCCCCGCGACGACCGGCGGCGGGGTGCCGCGCACGGGCAACGAGCCCGGCCGGGGCCCGTCACGCCGCTCGTTCGGGGAGGGGGCCGGAGGTTTGGGAGACTGGGGCGGTGAGAAGCGCAGCTCCCGCCCCGCGGGTCATCGCCGTCGTCGGCCCCACGGCAGCCGGAAAGTCCGATCTGGGTGTGTTCCTGGCCCAGCAGCTCGGCGGCGAGGTCGTCAACGCCGACTCGATGCAGTTGTACCGGGGGATGGACATCGGGACCGCCAAACTGACGCCCGAGGAGCGCGGCGGCGTCCCGCACCACCTCCTCGACATCTGGGACGTCACCGAGGCCGCCAGCGTCGCCGAGTACCAGCGCCTCGCCCGCGCCGAGATCGACCGGCTGCTCGCCGCCGGCCGCACCCCGGTCCTCGTCGGCGGCTCCGGCCTCTACGTACGGGGGGCCGTCGACGCCCTGGAGTTCCCCGGCACCGACCCCGCCGTCCGGGCCCGCCTGGAGGCCGAGCTCGACGAGCGCGGCTCCGGCGTCCTGCACGCCCGCCTCGCCGAGGCCGACCCCGGGGCGGCCCGCGCGATCCTGCCCAGCAACGGGCGCCGCATCGTCCGGGCCCTCGAAGTGATCGAGATCACCGGCAAGCCCTTCACCGCCCACCTCCCCGGCCCCGACTCCGTCTACGACACCGTCCAGATCGGCGTCGACGTGGCCCGCCCCGAGCTCGACGAACGGATCACCACGCGCGTGGACCGGATGTGGGAGGCCGGCCTCGTCGACGAGGTGCGCGCCCTGGAGGCGGAAGGACTGCGCGAGGGGCGCACCTCCTCCCGCGCCCTCGGCTACCAGCAGGTCCTCGCGGCGCTCGCGGGGGAGTGCACGGAGGACGAGGCGCGGGCCGAGACCGTCCGGGCCACCAAGCGGTTCGCCCGCCGCCAGGACTCGTGGTTCCGCCGCGACCCGCGCGTGCACTGGCTCGACGGGGCCGCCGACCACCGGGGAGAACTCCCGCGAGAGGCGCTCTCGTTGGTCGAACGAGCGGTTACAGCCTGATCACGTGATGGCATCGGGACGCCCTGCCCGTCATTCCGGCGGTCGGGAGCGTGCCATCATCGAGCATCGATCGACCAAGTGGAGTCCGAGTGGGGAGGGCGCGTGGCGATGGAGGCCGGCCCTCGCGACAGAGAACAGCACGAAGCGGTCCTGGGCGGTCCGACGGCGGACCCGTCGGGTGAGACCCCGGGACGCCCCGGACACCCGGTGGACGACGCTCCGGTCGGAACCCCGGGGCTGACACCGGACGGCCCCGACGACGCGGTCGGCACCGCCGTCGAGGTGGACGCCGACGAGGTCGAGGTCGAGCTGCGCCCCCAGCGGCGGCTGCGGATCTGGCAGCTCGCCCCGATCGTGGGCCTCGCCGCCGTCGGCTCGCTGATGTTCGCCTTCCCGCTCGCCTTCGGCTCCGGGGACGGCGGCGCCGTCGTCGCCATGCTCGGCCTGCTCATCAGCTCCTGCGCGGCGGGCTGGGGCGTGATGGCCGCCCGCAAGGTCGGCCACACCTGGCCCGGCCTCCCGGCGCGCGGCTCCGGCGAGCGCCCGGACTGGCGCGTCCTCGCCCTGTACGTGGCGACCATCGGGGCCCTGGTCGCCCTCGCGGTCTGGCGCGTGGCCCGCCTCCGCTGAACCCGCGCCCCCGCCTCCGCCGAACCCGTGCCCCCGCCGGGACCGCCCCTGCCGAGCCCGCACCGCGGCCCCCGCGCGCCCCCGTCCCGCGCCCCCGCCTCCGCCGAACCCGTGCCCCCGCCGGGACCGCCCCTGCCGAGCCCGCGCGCACCGCGGCCCGCCTCCGCCGAACCCGCGCCCCCGCCGAGCCCGCACCGCGGCCCCCGCGCGCCCCCGTCCCGCGCCCCCGACCCGTACAGTTGATCTCGTGACCAGCACGCAGACCTCCCCGCTCCGTTTCCTCAAGGGCCACGGCACCGAGAACGACTTCGTGATCGTCCCCGACGCGGAGAACGCCCTCGACCTGCCCCCCGCCGTCGTCGCCCGGCTCTGCGACCGGCGCGCCGGCATCGGGGGCGACGGACTGCTGCACGTCGTGCGCAGCGCCGCCCACCCCGAGGCCCGGCACCTGGCCGGCGAGGCCGAGTGGTTCATGGACTACCGCAACGCCGACGGCTCGGTCGCCGAGATGTGCGGGAACGGGGTCCGGGTCTTCGCCCGCTACCTGGAGCACGCCGGACACGTCACCGCCGGCGAGGTGGCCGTCGCCACCCGCGGCGGGGTCAAGCACGTCCACCTCGACAAGGACGGCTCCGTCACCGTGGCCATGGGCCGCGCGGTCCTCCCCGAGGGCGGCGCCACGATCACCGTCGACGGCCGCAGTTGGCCCGCCCGCAACGTGAACATGGGCAACCCGCACGCGGTCGCCTTCGTCGAGGACCTCGACCACGCCGGGACCCTCTTCACCGAACCCGCCTACGCACCCGCCTCCGTCTACCCGGACGGGGTCAACATCGAGTTCGTCGCCGACCGCGGCCCCCGCCACGTCGCCATGCGGGTCCACGAGCGCGGCGCCGCCGAGACCCGCTCCTGCGGCACGGGCGCGTGCGCCGTCGCCGTCGCGACCGCCCGCCGGGACGGCGCCGACCCCGCGGAGACCGGCACCCCCGTCACGTACACCGTCGACGTCCTCGGCGGGACCCTGGTCATCACCGAGCACCCCGACGGACGGATCGACATGACCGGCCCGGCCGTCATCGTCGCCGAGGGCACCCTCGACCCCGCCTGGCTCGCCGGGGGCCCGGAGAACGCCGCCGGCCCCGGAATCGAAACGGTCAGCGACTGAATTATCGCTCGAATGGGTGATCCGATTCACGCTGAGCGAGAGCGTGACTGCGCCGCGTGGTGGGGTCGGTAGCATCAAGCACCGGCCCCCGGGCACGCCTGGCCCGCCCACCGCCGGTCTGTCGCCGGAGGTGCCCCATGAGCGCAGAGGCCACCAACCCTGTGAGCGCGGCGGAGGACGCCGCCACCGACGTGACCGTCCGCAGGCGCGGACGCGGCCGCATCGACCTGCGCCGTCTCGGCCGCGCCGCCCTGCTGGGCGCCACCGCCGGACCGGCCCCCCGAGACCGGCTCCCCGATGCCATCGGCCACGTCGCCGAGGCGCACCGCACCCACCATCCCGAGGCCGACCTGACGGTGCTGCGCCGGGCGTACGTCCTCGCCGAGTCCTCGCACCGCGGCCAGTTCCGCAAGAGCGGCGAGCCGTACATCACCCACCCGCTCGCGGTCACCCTCATCCTGGCCGAACTCGGCGCCGAGACCACCACCCTGACCGCCTCCCTCCTCCACGACACCGTCGAGGACACCGAGGTGACGCTCGATCAGGTGCGCCGGGAGTTCGGCGACGAGGTCGCCTACCTCGTCGACGGCGTCACCAAGGTCGAGAAGATCGACTACGGAGCCGCCGCCGAGCCCGAGACCTTCCGCAAGATGCTCGTCGCCACCGGCAACGACGTCCGGGTCATGTCGATCAAACTCGCCGACCGCCTCCACAACATGCGCACCCTCGGCGTGATGCGCCCCGAGAAACAGGCCCGGATCGCCCGGGTCACCCGGGACGTCCTCATCCCGCTCGCGGAACGGCTCGGCGTCCAGGCCCTCAAGACCGAGCTGGAGGACCTCGTCTTCGCCATCCTCCACCCCGAGGAGTACGAGACCACGCGCGCGCTCGTCGCCGGCAACCCGCACGCCCCCGACGCGCTCGGAGCCGTCGCGGAACAGGTCGACGCCGTCCTGCGCGAGGCGGGCATCGGCGCCGACGTCCTCGTCAGGCCCCGGCACCTCGTCTCCGTCCACCGCGTCCGCCTCAAGCGCGGCGAGCTGCGCGGCTGCGACTTCGGACGCCTCCTCGTGCTCGTCGCCGAGGACGCCGACTGCTACGCGGTCCTCGGCGAGCTGCACACCTGCTTCACCCCGGTGATCTCCGAGTTCAAGGACTTCATTGCGGCGCCCAAGTTCAACCTGTACCAGTCCCTGCACACCGCCGTCGCCGCCCCCGACGGGGCCGTGGCCGAGGTCCTCATCCGGACCCACCGGATGCACAAGGTCGCGGAGGCCGGGGTCGTCGCCCTCGGCGACCCGCACGGGGGACAGGAGACGGCCGAGCAGCCGGAGGGCACGGCGCCCCCGGCCGAGCGGCAGGGCACCTCCGCGACCCCCGCCTCCCTCGTGTCCGAGGACGGCGAGCGCGTCGACCCCACCCGCCCCGGCTGGCTCTCCCGTCTCCTCGACTGGCAGCAGTCCGCCCCGGACCCCGACACCTTCTGGACCTCGCTGCGCGCCGACCTCGCCGAGGACGACGAGATCACCGTCTTCCGCGCCGACGGCGGCGCCCCCGGCACGATCAGCCTGCCCGCCGGCGCGAGCTGCGTCGACGCCGCCTACGCCCAGCACGGCGAGGCCGCCCACGCCTGTCTCGGCGCCCGCGTCAACGGGCGCCTCGCCCCGCTGAGCACCGTCCTGGGCGACGGCGACACCGTCCAGCTCCTGCTCGCCCAGGACCCCGTGTCCGGCCCGTCCCCGGAGTGGCTGGACCACGCCCGCACCCCCGCCGCCCGGATCGCCATCACCGGCTGGCTGCGGGACCACCCCGAGAGCGCCACCCCCGCCGACCCCGGGCGCCGGCTCGGGCCCGGCGACCGATCCGGCGACCGATCCGACGACCGGCCCGACGGCTGGTCCGGCGACCGGCCCGGGACACGGCCCGAACCCCTCCCGGCCGCCGACCGCCGCCCCGGCGCCGAGCTCCACGCCGACCTGGACGGCGAACGGCCCGCCGCCGTCCGCCCGGCCGGATGCTGCACCCCCGTACCCCCCGACGAGATCACCGGCTTCCGGGTGCGCGGCGGATCGGTCACCGTCCACCGCTCCACCTGCGCCTCCGCCGACGCCATGCGCCGGATCGGCCGCGCACCCGTCGCCGTCCGCTGGGGCGACACCGCCCAGGGCAGGGTCACCCTCGTCGCCGAGTCCTTCGGCCGGCCCGGACTCCTCGCCGACCTCACCGAGGCCATCGCCACCGCCGGGGCCGCGGTCGTCTCCGCGACCGTCGAGCCGCCCAGCGAGCAGCGGGTCCGCCACACGTACACCCTCCACCTCCCCGACGCGGCCGAGCTCCCCGCCCTCATGCGGGCCATGCGGGACGTGCCCGGGGTGTACGACGTGAGCCGCGCCCGCCACCGCGCGTCCCCCCGCCCCCGCCCGCACCGGACGTGAGGGAACACGACCGTGACCGGGCGGGCCGCTCATGCGGACGGGCAGGTGACCCCCGGGGGTGAACCCCTTCGGGTGGCGGGCGGGCGAGCCGCCCCGGCGCGCGGCGAAAGCCCTGGTAGCCGTAGGGCCAGTCCCCCGGAAAGGCCCTGGCCCATGCCGTTCGCCCGATCCCCTGTGCCGTTCGACCGCACGCCCCTGCCCCGCGTCCGGTGGCTCCGCTCCGCCGCCCTGGTCGCCTCCTCGGCCGGGCTCCTCGCCGCCTCCCTGCCCGCCCCCGCGCCGCTCGGCATCGGCGACCCGCTCTTCCCGCACCTCGGCAACCCGGGCTACGACGTCCTCGCGTACACCCTCGACGTCGCCTACCCCGGCGTGAACACGAAGCCGCTCTCCGCCGTGACCCGGATCGACGCGCTCGCCACCGACGACCTGGAGCGGATCAACCTCGACTTCACCCACGGCCGGGTCTCCGCCGTCACCGTCGACGGCCGGCCCGCCGCGTACACCAGCCGCGGCGAGGACCTGGTCGTCACCCCCGCCGAGCCCGTCGACGCGGGCGAACCGCTCCGGATCACCGTCACCCACACCAGCGACCCCTCCGGGCCCGCCGACACCGGCGGCTGGGTCCGCACCGGCGACGGCCTCGCCATGGCCAACCAGGCCGACGCCGCCCACCGGGTCTTCCCGTCCAACGACCACCCGGCGGACAAGGCGTACTTCACCTTCCGGATCACCGTCCCCGACGGGCTCACCGCCGTCGCCAACGGCCTGCCCGCCGGCCGCGTCCGCCACGGCTCCCGGACCACCTGGACCTACCGCACCGGCCACCCCATGGCCACCGAGCTCGCCCAGATCTCCATCGGCCGCTCCACCGTCGTCCACCGCGCCGGCCCCCACGGGCTGCCCCTGCGGGACGTGGTTCCCACCGCCGACCGGGAGCTCCTGGAACCCTGGCTCCGCAGGACGCCGGGGCACGTGGAGTGGATGGAGCGGCAGGTCGGCCCGTACCCCTTCGAGACGTACGGCGTGCTCGTCGCCGACGCCACCACCGGTTTCGAGCTGGAGACCCAGACCCTCTCGCTCTTCGAGCGCCGCCTCTTCACGGAGCCGGCCCTCCCCGAGTGGTACGTCGACTCGATCATGGTCCACGAGCTGGCCCACCAGTGGTTCGGCAACAGCGTCTCGCCCCGCAGTTGGTCCGACCTGTGGCTCAACGAGGGACACGCCAGTTGGTACGAGGCCCTGTACGCCGAGGAGACCGCCGACAGGCCCCTGGAGCGGCGCATGAAGGCCGCCTACGCCGCCTCCGACGGATGGCGGGCGGCCGGCGGGCCTCCGGCGGCCCCCGAACCGCCCTCGCCGGACCACAAGATCAGCCTCTTCCGGCCGATCGTCTACGACGGCAGCTCCCTGGTCCTCTACGCGCTCCGCCAGGAGATCGGCACCGACGCCTTCCGGCGCCTGGAGCGCGCCTGGGTCACCCGGCACCGCGACGCGAGCGCCACCACCGCCGACTTCGTCGCCCTGGCCGGCCGGACCGCCGGACGCGACCTCACCGGCTTCTTCCGGGGCTGGCTGTACGGGGAGAAGACCCCGCCCATGCCCGGACACCCGGACTGGCGCAGCAACCCGGCCCGGAGCACGGGGAGCGCCCCGGAACGCGGATGACGGGCCCGGTGGACGCCCCGGGCCCCGGTCGGCGGCCCGGGCGGACGCCGGGAAACCCGGGTGACGGGCCCCGGCAGGGCGTGTCACCATCGTCCGGTCGGCGACGCGGCCGGGCCCGGGAATCTTCCGGCGCCCGCGCGCGTTGTCACCGGCACAGACTCTTTCTCTCAGACGTAAGGATCCAATGACCTCCTCTTCATCCCCTTCCCAGGACAACCAGAGCTTCGCGGAGACGAACCGTACCGAGAGCCTTCGGGCCGATGCCCTGATGGAAGAGGACGTCGCCTGGAGCCACGAGATCGACGGAGAGCGGGACGGCGACCAGTTCGACCGCTCCGAGCGCGCGGCCCTGCGCCGCGTCGCCGGCCTCTCCACCGAGCTCGAGGACGTCACCGAGGTCGAGTACCGCCAGTTGCGCCTGGAGCGCGTCGTGCTGGTCGGCGTCTGGACCTCGGGGACCGTGCAGGACGCGGAGAACTCCCTCGCGGAGCTCGCGGCCCTCGCCGAGACGGCGGGCGCCCTCGTGCTCGACGGCGTGATCCAGCGCCGCGACAAGCCGGACCCGGCCACCTTCATCGGCTCGGGCAAGGCGCGCGAGCTGCGGGACATCGTGGTCGAGACCGGTGCCGACACCGTCGTCTGCGACGGCGAGCTCAGCCCCGGCCAGCTCATCGCCCTCGAAGACGTCGTCAAGGTGAAGGTGGTCGACCGGACCGCCCTCATCCTCGACATCTTCGCCCAGCACGCCAAGTCCCGGGAGGGCAAGGCGCAGGTCGCGCTCGCGCAGATGCAGTACATGCTGCCGCGGCTGCGCGGCTGGGGCCAGTCGCTCTCCCGGCAGATGGGCGGCGGCGGCGGTGGCGGCATGGCCACCCGCGGTCCTGGTGAGACCAAGATCGAGACCGACCGGCGCCGCATCCGCGAGAAGATGGCGAAGATGCGCCGGGAGATCGCCGAGATGAAGACCGGCCGCGACATCAAGCGGCAGGAGCGGCGCAGGAACAACGTGCCGTCGGTCGCCATCGCGGGGTACACCAACGCCGGCAAGTCCTCCCTGCTCAACCGGCTCACGGGCGCGGGCGTCCTCGTGGAGAACGCGCTGTTCGCCACGCTCGACCCGACCGTCCGCCGGGCCGAGACACCCACCGGCCGGGTCTACACCCTGGCCGACACCGTCGGCTTCGTCCGGCACCTTCCGCACCACCTGGTCGAGGCGTTCCGCTCCACCATGGAGGAGGTCGGCGACTCCGACCTCATCCTGCACGTGGTGGACGGCTCGCACCCCGCCCCGGAGGAGCAGTTGGCCGCCGTGCGCGAGGTCTTCCGGGACGTCGGCGCGGTGGACGTGCCGGAGATCGTCGTCGTCAACAAGGCGGACGCGGCGGACCCGCTGGTCCTCCAGCGGCTGCTGCGCATGGAGAAGCACTCCATCGCGGTCTCGGCCCGCTCGGGCCAGGGCATCGACGAGCTGCTCGCGCTCATCGACGCCGAGCTGCCGCGGCCGAAGGTCGAGATCGAGGCCCTCGTGCCCTACACGCAGGGCGGTCTGGTCTCGCGGGTGCACGCCGAGGGCGAGCTGGAGTCCGAGGAGCACACCCCCGAGGGCACCCTGCTCAAGGCCAGGGTGCACGAGGAACTGGCGGCGCTCCTGGCGCCGTTCGTGCCCGCCGCGCACTGACGACTCCGTACGACGAAGGCGCCGGTCCCCTCCCTTCGGGGAGGGGACCGGCGCCTTCGGCCGTTCTCCGTACGGTACGGGTCAGCGGGCGTACTTCTTGCTGACCGTCTCGTGGGCCGCCCTGGCGCCGCTGCCGAGCTGCGGTCCGGCGAGCCAGCCGTTGCCGCCGGCCGGGCCGATCGAGGTGTTCGACACGAGCGCCGTCCTCCCGTTCGGCAGCACCCGGAACCAGCCGCCGCCGGACGACCCCGCGGTCATCGTGCAGCCGATCCGGTACATCACCGGGGTCGCGGGCGCCGTGGTGAGCCGCGTCGCCCGGTCCAGGCACTTGTGCATGATCACGCCGTCGTACGGAGCGGCCTGCGGGTACCCCCAGGCGCCGGTCGTCCCGGCCCGCGCGGGCGCCGGAGCGGAGAAGTCCACCGGCAGGGCGGCGCCGACGGTCTCCTCCAGGGACTTGGTGCCCCGCTGCGGCTTCACGTGCAGCACGGCGTAGTCGTACGGCTAGGCCCGGTCGGTGCCGCCCGACCTGATCCACTCGCCGGAGGTCACGGCCCAGTCGGCCCAGTACTGGCCGTACGGGTACACCTCGTGCGGCTGCGCGCCGTTCAGCGCGGCGGGGGACCTGCCCAGGTCGTTGAAGGCCGGCACGAAGGTGATGTTGCGGTACCAGCCGCCCTTCCCGCCCGCGTGGACGCAGTGGCCGGCCGTCCAGACCAGGTTCGACTTCCCGGGCCGGCGGGGGTCCTTCACGATGGTGCCGGAGCAGACCATGTGGCCCTGCGGCGCGTCGAAGAAGATCTTGCCGACCGGGGCCGCGTTGCGGTGGTACGGCGTCTTCTCGCGCTGCGCCCGCACGGGCCGGGGCGTCGGGTCGGTGCCGCCGGTGCCGGCCTGCGCCGTGATCGTCTGGTCCGGGCTCTTCGCGGACCGCATGCGCGCCGGGTCCCAGAGCCCTTCGACCACCGGGTTGACGAAGTCCTCAGCCTCACGCAGCCAGGTCTTCCTGTCCCAGTTCCTCCACTCGCCGTCCTTCCACCTGTCCGGATCGACGCCGTGCTTCCTGAGCTTGTCGGCGAGGTCCCCGGTGAGGCCGTCACCGCTGTCCGGGGCGGGTGCGGAGCCGCTCGCCCCGGCGGCCGGCTTGTCGGCGGCCGGCGTCTCGGCGGGCCCGCAGGCCGTGGCGGTCAGCGCGAGCGCCGTGACCAGGCCGAGGGCGGCGGGTATGAGTCGTACGGAGCGCATGTGGTGAGTTCCCCCTGAGGTGTGTCCCGCCGGGCCGTGTCCCGTGTCGGGGCCGGCCGCGGTCCGGCGCGGCCCGCGGGACGGGTGCGACATGGGTGGAGGCGGGACCCCGGGGGCCCCGCCTCCGTGCCGGGCCTAGCGGCCGGCGTACTTCTTGCTGACCTCGTCGAAGATGCCCTTGGCCTCCGGGCCGAGGCGCGGGCCCGCGAGCCAGCCCGCCGTCGACGGGCCGATCGAGGTGTTCGACACCAGCGCCGGCTTGCCGTCGCTGCCCTCGGCCACCCAGCCGCCGCCCGACGAACCACCGGTCATCGTGCAGCCGATCCGGTACATCGTCGGCTGGTCCGCCTTCAGGGACAGCCGGCCCGGCTTGTCCCGGCACTGGAACATCTTCTGGCCGTCGAACGGCGCCGCCGCCGGGTAACCGGTCGCCGTCAGGCTCGCGACCTTCGGCACGGCGGGCGCCTTGAACTCCACCGGAAGCGCCGAACCGACCGTCTCCTCCAGGGACTTGGCGGGGGAGCCCTTCTCCGGGGTCACCTTGATGACCGCGAAGTCGTAGGGAGCGCCCGCGCCGCCCGTGCTCGCGCCCTCGGCGATCCACTGGTCGGAGGTCTTGACCCACTCCGCCCACCACACGCCGTACGGGGCGATCTGCTCCCGCGTCGCCTTCTCCAGGTCGGAGGTCGCCAGCGCCGCGTCGTTGTACGAGGGCACGAAGGCGATGTTGCGGTACCAGCCGCCCTTCTTCCCCTTGTGCACGCAGTGACCGGCCGTCCAGACCATGTTGGACTTGCCCGGGTGCGCCGGGTCCCGCACGACCGTGGCCGAGCAGACCATGGAGCCCTCGGGGCCGTCGAAGAAGACCTTGCCGGACTCGGGGGCGTTGTCGTGGTACTTCGCGTCCACGGCCTTCGCCCGCACCGGGTCCGGAGTCGGGTCGGTGACGCCCTCGTCGCCCGAGATGTCCTCCTCCTCGACCGGCTCGTCGGGGCGCTCGGCCTCCCGCATCCGGTCCGGGTTCCAGAGGTCCTCGATGATCGGGTTGACGAAGTCCTTGGCCTCACGCAGCCACTTGTCGCGGTCCCAGTTCCTCCACTCGCCGCCGCGCCACTTGTCGAGGTCGATCCCGTGTTCCTTCAGGCGGTCCTTCAGGTCCTCCGGAATCTTGATCTTCTCGGCCGGGCTCAGGCTCGTGGGGGCACTGGGCTTGTCCCCCGCGTTCTCCTCGCTCGGCCCGCAGGACGTAATGGTGAGCGTCAGCGCCGCGACGGCGGAGGCCGCCGTCAGCAACGGACGAATCGATCGCATCTCGTGATCCCCCTGGGACTACGTCAACTTGTTCTGCTCGTTCAGCTTGTTCTGCTCGTCCACGAGCTCGCTCGTGAGCTCGTTCACGGGCCTGCTCGCGGGCGGGCGGTGGCCGGATCCCGGCGGAACACGGCCGACGGCCCCCACTATGCCGGTGCCGGAGGGGACGGTACGCGCCCCGCCGGTGGTTCCGGGCATCGTTCGGCCGTTGCCGTGCCGTGATCCGGGACACGCCAAGTTCTCGCCTCCGGCCCGTGATCCCGGGGAGTTCCCGTCGTTGGTACGTACGGGGGACACAACGGAAGCGCCCGGAACGGCCCTTGCGGCCGCTCCACGACGCCCCGATGTGCAACGCAACTGTTACAGCGGGAGGACACCGAGCCGTGGCCGTGACCGAATCAGCTCCGGCCGTCCCGGCGGAGCCGCACGCCCCGCCGACCCCGACGGCCGCGCCGGCCACGCCGGGTACGCCGGGCGAACCCGGCGAGGTCCCCGAAGGGTGCGAAGGGGGGAGGGCGCCCGGGTCGGGACAGGCGTCCGGGCCGGGACGGGTGTCCGGACCGGGACAGGAGTCGGGGTCCGGGCAGGCGTCCGGGTCCGGGCAGACGTCCCCGTCGGGGCGGACCGTGCGGGGGACCGGGTACGAGGGGATCCTGCGCCGCCAGTCCCTGCGCGAGTCCGCCGCCCGCACCTACGCCCGCTCCCTGCCGATCGTGCCCGTGCGGGCCCGGGGGCTGACCATCGAGGGCGCCGACGGCCGCCGCTACCTGGACTGCCTCTCCGGCGCGGGAACGCTCGCGCTCGGCCACAACCACCCCGTGGTCCTCGAAGCCGTCAAGAAGGTCCTCGACTCGGGCGCCCCGCTCCACGTCCTCGACCTCGCCACCCCCGTCAAGGACGCCTTCACCTCCGAACTGTTCGCCACCCTCCCGGGCGGACTCGCCGACGACGCCCGCGTCCAGTTCTGCGGACCGGCCGGCACCGACGCCGTCGAGGCCGCCCTCAAGCTCGTCCGCACCGCCACCGGCCGCGACGGCCTCCTCGCCTTCACCGGCGCCTACCACGGCATGACCGCCGGAGCCCTCGCCGCCTCCGGCGGAGCCCCCGACGTCCGCGTGACCCGGCTGCCCTACCCGCACTCGTACCGCTGCCCCTTCGGCGTCGGCGGCGAACGCGGCGCGGAGCTCTCCGCCCGCTGGACCGAGAGCCTCCTCGACGACCCCAAGAGCGGCGTCACCATCCCCGCCGGAATGATCGTCGAGGCCGTCCAGGGCGAGGGCGGCGTCATCCCCGCCCCCGACGACTGGATGCGCCGGATGCGCCGCGTCACCGCCGACCGCGGCATCCCCCTCGTCGTGGACGAGGTCCAGACCGGGGTCGGCCGCACCGGCGCCTTCTGGGCCGTCGAACACAGCGGCGTCGTGCCCGACGTGATGGTCCTCTCCAAGGCCATCGGCGGTTCCCTCCCGCTCGCCGTCGTCGTCTACCGCTCCTCGCTGGACGCCTGGGAACCCGGCGCCCACGCCGGCACCTTCCGCGGCAACCAGCTCGCCATGGCCGCCGGCACGGTCACCCTCGCGTACGTCCGCGAGAACCGGCTCGCCGAACGGGCCGGCACCCTCGGCGCCCGCATGCTCGGGCAGCTCCAGGGCCTCGCCGCGACCCACCCGTGCGTCGGCGACGTCCGCGGCCGCGGCCTGATGATCGGGGTCGAACTCGTCGACCCCGACGCGGCCGGACCGAACGACGCCGTTCCGCCCGCCGCCCCCGCCCTGGCCCTCGCCGTCCAGCAGGAGTGTCTGGCCCGGGGGCTCATCGTCGAACTCGGCGGACGCCACTCCGCGGTGGTCCGGCTCCTGCCGCCGCTCACCCTCACCGACGAGCAGGCCACCGCCGTCCTGGACCGCTTCGCCGACGCCCTCGCCGCCGCCGAACGGACCCGCGCCCCCCACTCGCCCCCCTCCCGCCGGGCCCCGGCCCCCACGCCCGCCCCCGGGCCGTCCCACTGACCCTCGGACCGCGCCCCCGGCCCCACCCCCCAAGGAAGCCCGTGAACGCCACGCCCACCTCCCCGGCGCCCACCACCGCCCCCCTCCCCACCACCGAGCCCCCCGGAACCGAGCCCTTCACCCCCGGGGCACCCGGCTCCGAGTACTCCGGCCCCGAGCGCCCCGGCTCCGAATACCCCGGCGCCGGGCGCCCCGATTCCGAGCACTCCGGCGCCGAGCGCCGCGGTTCCGAATACCCGGGCCTCGAACGCCCCGGTTCCGAATATCTCGGTCCCGAGTACTCCAGCTCCGAGCGCCCCGGCTCCGAGTACTCCAGCTCCGAGCGCCCCGGCTCCGAGCGCCCCGGCTCCGAGTACCCCGGCGCCGAGTACCCCGGCGCCGACTGCCGCGGTTCCGAGCGTCCCGACTCCGGCGACCCCACCGTCCCGCGCCAGCACCTCGGACCGCTCGACCCCCGGTCCTCCCGGCCCGCCGCCGACCCCCTGGACGATCCCGACCCGGAGCGCGCCGCCGACACGGCCGCGGTCGAGAACCTCCTGCGCTGCTGGGTCCGGGAGAAGAACCTCCCCGCCCCCGGCTCCGCCACCCTGCGCGTCCCCCTCGACGCCAGCGGCACCGCCCTCCTCGTCCCCGTCTCCTACTGGTCGCCCACCGGCTGGCACCGCTTCGGCGCCCCCGTCCTCGAAGGGCTCCCCTCCTCGGCGCCGCCCGTCGACGCCGTCACCGTCGCCGCCCTCCTCAGCCGGGAGACCGGCCGCCCCGAGGGCACCGAACTCGTCGGCCGGGTCGCCGACTCCGCCCGCCGCACCGCCGACTTCATCGCCGCGCGCCGCCACCGGCCCCAGCCGCACCCGGACGCCGACCTGTTCCTCGCCGCCGAACAGTCCCTCCTGCTCGGCCACCCCCTCCACCCCACCCCCAAGAGCCGGGAAGGCCTCACCGAGGCCGAGAGCCGCCTCTACTCACCCGAACTGCACGGCGCCTTCCCCCTCCACTGGTTCGCCGTCGACACCTCCCTCCTGGCCTCCGACTCCGCCTGGACCGAACAGGGCCGGCCCGTCACCGCCGAGCAGCTCGTCCTCGGCCTCGCGGAGGGGCTCACCGTCCCTGCCGGCACCGCCCCCCTGCCCCTCCACCCCTGGCAGGCCCGCGAACTCCGCCACCGCCCCGACGTCCGCGCCCTCTTCGACGCCGGCCTCCTCCACGACCTCGGCCTGCACGGCACCCCCTGGCACCCCACCTCCTCCATCCGCACCGTGCACCGCCCCGGCGCCCCGGCCATGCTCAAGCTCTCCCTCGGCCTGCGCATCACCAACTCCCGCCGCGAGAACCTCCGCAAGGAACTCCACCGCGGCGTCGAGGTCCACCGACTGCTCCGGACCGGCCTCGTCGACGAGTGGCAGGCCGCCCACCCCGGCTTCGACATCGTCCGCGACCCCGCCTGGCTGGCCGTCGACGCCCCGGACGGCACCCCCGTCCCCGGGCTCGACGTCATGGTCCGCCACAACCCCTTCGGCCCCGGTGACGACGCCGTCTGCATCGCCGCCCTCACCGCCCCCCGCCCCTGGCCCGGAGCCACCACCATGCGCTCCCGGCTCGCCGACGTCATCGGCCGCCTCTCCGCCCGCACCGGCCGCTCCACCGCCGCCGTGGCCACCGAGTGGTTCCTCCGCTACCTCGACCACGTCGTCCGCCCCGTCCTCTGGCTCGACGGACACGCCGGCATCGCCCTGGAGGCCCACCAGCAGAACACCCTGGTGCTCCTGGACCCGGACGGCTGGCCGGTCGGCGGCCGCTATCGCGACAACCAGGGCTACTACTTCCGCGAGTCCCGTCGCAGCGAGCTGGAGAGCCGTCTCCCCGGCATCGGCGCCCACAGCGACACCTTCGTCTCCGACCAGGTCACCGACGAGCGCTTCGCCTACTACCTGGGCATCAACAACGTCCTCGGTCTGATCGGCGCCTTCGGAGCCCAGCACCTCGCCGACGAGCGCGTCCTGCTCGCCGCCCTCCGCAGCTTCCTCACCTCCGCCACCGGCCTGGGCTCGCCCCTCCCGCACCGGCTCCTGGAAGCCGCGACCCTGCGCAGCAAGGCCAACCTCCTCACCCGCCTGCACGGCCTGGACGAGCTCGTCGGCCCGGTCGACACCCAGTCCGTCTACGTCACCATCACCAACCCCCTCCGCGCCTGACCTCCTCTCCACCTCCGACCCCTGCCGACCTCCCCACGCCCCAGGCCCCGCGCCCCGACCGCACCGCCGAGAGGAGAGCGACACCGTGTCACCCACCCGCCCCCCGGCCGACCCACCGGGAGACGACACCCTCGACCTGAGGGTCGACGACCTCCTCGCCCTCCTCGCCCGGGGAGCACCACCACAGCCCCCGGCCGGCGACGTCCCCACCGGCGGCCCCTCTTCCACCGACCCCCCTTCCACCAGCGCCCCGGCCACCGGCACCTCTACCACCGGCGCCCCGGTCACCGGCACCTCCGCCACCCCGGTCACCGGCACCCCGGCCGGCGACACCTCCACCGGCGACGCCCCCGCCACCGGCACCCCACCCGGCGCCCTCTTCCGCGGCGGCCGTCCGCGCCGCGAGCTCCTCGACGGCGACCTGCTCGACTCCGTCGCCTCCTGGGGCCCCACCACCACCCCGGTCGGCTCCTTCCGACTCGTCCCCGTCCGACTCGAACACGACCTGCCGCTCCTCACCCGGTGGATGAACGACCCCGCCGTCGCCGCCTTCTGGGAGCTCGCCGGGCCCGAGACCGTGACCGCCGAACACCTCCGCGGCCAACTGGAGGGCGACGGCCGGAGCGTCCCCTGCCTCGGCCGGCTCGACGGCACACCCATGAGCTACTTCGAGATCTACCGCGCCGACCTCGACCCGCTCGCCCGGCACTATCCGGCACGCCCCCACGACACGGGCGTCCACCTGCTGATCGGAGGCTCCACCGACCGGGGCCGGGGCGTCGGCACCACGCTCCTGCGGGCCGTCGCCGACATGGTCCTCGACCACCGTCCCCGGTGCACCCGGATCGTCGCCGAACCCGACCTCCGCAACACCCCCTCCGTCTCGGCCTTCCTCGGCGGCGGCTTCCGCTACGCGGCGGAAGTCGACCTTCCCGACAAGAGAGCCGCCCTCATGATCCGTGACCGCGCCCTGCGGCACGTCCTCTGAACAACTCCCTCCCTTGCGTACACCGCTCGTCCCACAGCGGTCCCACCCCGAGGAGTCCTCGTGTCGACATCCCCTGCACCCCACGACTCCGCACCACCCACCCCTTCCGTTTCCACCCCTGCCTCGCCCTCCGCCCCTGCCCCGACCTCCGTCCCGGCTCCCGCCCTCGCACCCGACACCCTGCCCCCCACGCCCGGCACCCCGATCCGCGTGCCCGCCGGAGCCCCGGCGCCCACGCCCGAAGCCCCGGACCCCGCGTCCGAACCGCTCGCGTCTCCCCGCCTCCTCGCACCCCCCGAGCTGAACGCCGCCGCCTGGACCCGTGCCTCCTCCCGTCTCCTCGCCAAGCTCCTCGCCGAGTTCGCGTACGAGGAGGTCCTCGAACCCGCCCCCGTCGAGGACGAGGAAGGGGGCGGTGACGAGGACGCCGTCCCCGACCGTCACGCGCTGCGGCTTGACGACGGCACCACGCTCACCTTCCGCGCCCGCCGCGGCGCCTACGGGAGCTGGCGCGTCGCCCCCGACTCGATCGCCCACGAGGGCCGGCCCCTGACCGACCCCTTCGACCTCCTGGTCCGTGCCCGCGGTCTCCTCCGCCTCGACGGCGCCACCCTCGGCCACCTCATCCGCGAACTCTCCGCCACCCTCGCCGCCGACACCCGCCTCGACCACACGGCCCTCACCGCGAACGAGCTGGCCGACCTCTCCTACGCGGAGCTCGAAGGCCACCAGACCGGTCATCCCTGGCTCGTCCTCAACAAGGGCCGCATCGGCTTCTCCGCTTCCGATACCGCCCGCTGGGCCCCCGAGGCGCGCCGCCCCACCCGGCTGCCGTGGATCGCCGTCAGCAAACGCCTCGCCGCCTACCGGGGCGTCCCCGGCCTCGACACCCCCGACCTCCTCTACACCCGGGAACTCGACCCCGAGGTCCGCGCCGCCTTCCGCGCGGCCCTCACCACCCGCGGCCACGCACCCGACGACTACCTCCTCCTCCCCGTCCACCCCTGGCAGTGGGACGAGATCCTGCTCCCGCTCTACGCGCCGGCCGTCGTCACCGGGGACATCGTCCCCCTCCCCGCCGACGGCGACCTCCGTCTGCCGCAGCAGTCCGTCCGCACCTTCCTCAACACCAGCCGTCCCGACCGGCACACCGTGAAGCTCCCCCTTTCGGTGCTCAACACCCTCGTCTGGCGCGGTCTGCCCACCGAACGCACCCTCGCCGCCCCCGCCGTGACCGCCTGGGTCCACGGACTGCGCGACGCCGACCCGTTCCTGCGGGACGAGTGCCGGGTGGTCCTCCTCGGGGAGGTGGCCTCCGTCACGGTCGAGCACCCGCTGTACGACCGGCTGCCCGAGGTCCCGTACCAGTACAAGGAACTGCTCGGCGCGATCTGGCGCGAGCCCCTGGAACTGCCGTCAGGGGAGCGCGCCCGCACCCTCGCCGCCCTCCTCCACACGGACCCGGCCGGCCGGGCCTTCGTCGCCGAACTCGTCGAGCGCTCGGGACTCGCCCCCGCCGACTGGCTCCAGCACCTCTTCACCGCTCTGCTCCCTCCTCTGCTGCACTTCCTCTACCGCTACGGCACCGTCTTCTCGCCCCACGGCGAGAACGCCATCGTCGTGTACGACACCGACGACGTCCCCGTACGCCTGGCGATCAAGGACTTCGTGGACGATGTGAACATCAGTGCCCACCCCCTTCCCGAACACGCCACCCTTCCGGACGACGTCCGCGGCGTCCTGTTGACGGAGGAGCCCGGTTTCCTGACCCAGTTCATCCACTCGGGGCTCTTCGTCGGCGTCTTCCGCTATCTGGCACCGCTCTGCGAAGAGCAACTCGGTGTGCCCGAGCGGGACTTCTGGGCCCTCGTCCGCGCCGAGATCCTGCGCCACCAGGCGCGCTTCCCGGAGCTCAAGGAGCGCTTCGACCTCTTCGACCTCCTCACCCCCCGCATCGAGCGACTCTGTCTCAACCGCAACCGTCTGCACCTGGACGGCTACCGGGACCGGTCCGAGCGCCCCCACGCGGCCATTCACGGAACCGTCCCGAACCCCCTCGCGTGACCGGGCTGTCAGTACCGCCCCTTAGGGTGGGAGCGCTATGACGAAGCCATCCCTCCCCGACCTCCTCCACGCCGCCGTCGCCTCCGTCGGCGGCACGGAGCGGCCCGGCCAGGTCGCCATGGCCGAGGCCGTGGCCGAGGCCATCGACGACAACTCCCACCTCCTCGTCCAGGCCGGCACCGGCACCGGCAAGTCGCTCGGCTACCTCGTGCCGGCGCTGGCCCAGGGGGAGCGGGTGGTGGTGGCCACGGCCACCCTGGCGCTGCAGCGCCAGCTCGTCGAGCGCGACCTCCCCCGGACGGTCGACGCGCTGCATCCGCAACTGCGCCGGCGCGCCCAGTTCGCCATGCTCAAGGGCCGGTCGAACTACCTCTGCCTGCACCGCCTCCACGAGGGGGTGCCGCAGGACGAGGAGGAGGGGCTCTTCGACCCCTTCGAGGCGGCCGCGCCCACCAGCAAGCTGGGCCAGGACCTGATGCGCCTGCGGGACTGGTCGGACGAGACGGAGACCGGAGACCGGGACGACCTGACGCCGGGCGTCTCCGACCGGGCCTGGTCCCAGGTCTCGGTCTCCTCCCGGGAGTGCCTCGGCGCGAGCAAGTGCGCTTACGGGGCGGAGTGCTTCGCCGAGGCGGCCCGCGAGCGCGCCAAGCTCGCGGACGTCGTCGTCACCAACCACGCGTTGCTCGCCATCGACGCCATCGAGGGCGCCCCGGTGCTCCCGCAGCACGAGGTGCTGATCGTCGACGAGGCCCACGAGCTGGTCTCCCGCGTGACCGGCGTCGCCACCGGGGAGCTCACCCCCGGCCAGGTCAACCGCGCGGTGCGCCGGGCCGCGAAGCTCGTGGACGAGAAGGTCGCCGACCAGCTCCAGACCGCCGCCGAGGGCTTCGAGCGGGTCATGGAGCTGGCGCTGCCGGGCCGCCTGGAGGAGATCCCGGAGGACCTCGCGTACGCCCTGATGGCGCTGCGGGACGCGGCCCGTGCCGTGATCACGGCCCTGGGCTCGACCCGCGACCGGTCCGTGCAGGACGAGGACGCCGTGCGCAAGCAGGCCATGGCCTCGGTGGAGACCGTCCACGGCGTCGCGGAGCGGATCACCCAGGGGTCCGAGTACGACGTCGTCTGGTACGAGCGGCATGATCGGTTCGGAGCCTCGCTGCGGGTCGCCCCGCTCACCGTCTCCGGTCTGCTCCGGGAGAAGCTGTTCACCGAGCGGTCCGTGGTGCTCGCCTCGGCCACGCTCAAGCTGGGCGGCGACTTCAACGGCGTCGGGGCCTCGCTCGGCCTCGCCCCCGAGGGCACCACCGGCGACGACCTGCCCGTCTGGAAGGGCCTCGACGTCGGCTCGCCGTTCGACTACCCCCGGCAGGGCATCCTGTACGTCGCCAAGCACCTCTCCCGCCCCGCGCGCGACGGGGACCGGGGCGACATGCTCGACGAGCTGACCGAGCTGGTGCAGGCGGCCGGCGGGCGGACCCTGGGCCTCTTCTCCTCCATGCGCGCGGCGCAGCAGGCGGCGGAGGAACTGCGGACCCGGGTGCCGGAGCTGCCGATCCTGCTCCAGGGCGAGGACACCCTGGGCGAGCTGATCAAGAACTTCGCCGCCGACCCGAAGACCTGTCTCTTCGGCACGCTGTCGCTCTGGCAGGGCGTGGACGTCCCGGGCCCGAGCTGCCAACTGGTCGTCATGGACAAGATCCCGTTCCCGCGTCCGGACGACCCGCTGATGAGCGCGCGGCAGAAGGCCGTCGAGGAGGCCGGGGGCAACGGCTTCATGGCGGTCGCGGCGACCCACGCGGCCCTGCTGATGGCCCAGGGCGCGGGCCGTCTCGTGCGGGCCACCGGCGACCGGGGCGTCGTGGCGGTCCTCGATCCCCGGCTCGCCACGGCTCGTTACGGCAGCTACCTCAAGGCCTCGCTGCCCGACTTCTGGTACACCACCGACCGCAACCAGGTGCGGAAGTCGCTCGCGGCCATCGACGCAGCCTCGAAGGCGGCGAGCGTCTGAGTCCGGGCCCGGGGGACCGGGCCCGGACACGGCAGGGCCCCGGAACCGGCGCAGGGGTTCCGGGGCCCGGTCAGAGCCGACGGCGTGCGGTCACACCCGTCGCAGCACCGCCACGACCTTGCCGAGGATGGTGGCCTCGTCGCCGGGGATGGGCTGGTACGCGGCGTTGTGCGGCAGCAGCCAGACGTGGCCGTCCTCGCGCTTGAAGCGCTTGACCGTGGCCTCGCCGTCCAGCATCGCGGCGACGATGTCGCCGTTCTCCGCGACGGGCTGGCGGCGGACGGTGACCCAGTCGCCGTCGCAGATGGCGGCCTCGATCATCGAGTCGCCGACGACCTTCAGGACGAACAGCTCGCCGTCGCCGACCAACTGCCGGGGGAGGGGGAAGACGTCCTCGACGGACTCCTCGGCCAGGATCGGGCCGCCGGCGGCGATGCGGCCGACCAGCGGGACGTACGACGCGGCGGGCTTGCCGGTGGTGTCCGTGGGCTGGGTGCTCGGCTGGTCGGAGCCGCGGACCTCGTACGCCCGGGGGCGGTGCGGGTCGCGGCGGAGGAAGCCCTTGCGCTCCAGCGCCATGAGCTGGTGCGCCACGGAAGAGGTGCTGGAGAGGCCCACCGCCTGCCCGATCTCGCGCATCGACGGCGGGTAGCCGCGCCGCTGGACCGAGTCGCGGATGACCTCGATGACCCGGCGCTGCCGGTCGGTGAGGCCGGAGCTGTCGGCCCGGATGCCGGGAGGTCGCCCGGGGAGGGCACGGGCGGGGCGCCCGGGCTCCTCGCCGTTCATGTTTACGTCACTCATGGCGTGCACCGCCTCGAGTCGGCCCTGGGAGCGGTCCTGGGCGGTGATGGTGGCGCTGTCTGCGGTGGTGGTCACGTCGTCGGCCCCTCTCGAATGGTCTCCCTGGCTGGCACAACGGTAGTAGCTTTCGAAAGGTTGCGCCAAACACACGTTCGAGTGAAAATTCGCGAATCGCCTTACGCTCGCATGGGGTGAGGTGTATGCGTACAACCGCTCGGAACCACCGCGCCGCCGCCCCGAACCGGGCCTTCCGGTAGCCTTCGCCGCTGGGTCGTGATCACCCGCGGTCACCCGTGGTCGGTCGGCGGTCCCCTCAGTGTCACACCCGCCGGGGCGGAATCCCGGGAGCGGGCGCGCCGCGACACGCGGAAGGCCCGGAAAACACCCCCGACCCAAGATCTAGTGGTTGGATGTCATCGGCCGCCCAGGGGTAGTGGTCCCGGTCTGCCGGGGGTGCTCGCATCACCTATGCTGGTGGTCGCTTCGCAGGGCCTTGACGGGCAGCGCGAGGCTTGTCAGTCGTGCCGTGAGGGAGGCTCTGGAACCAATGCACTGCCCCTTCTGCAGGCACCCCGACAGCCGTGTCGTCGACAGTCGCACTACCGACGACGGGACGTCCATCCGACGCCGTCGCCAGTGTCCCGACTGCTCCCGTCGCTTCACGACGGTGGAGACCTGCTCGCTCATGGTGGTGAAGCGTTCCGGCGTCACCGAGCCCTTCAGCCGCACCAAGGTCATCTCCGGCGTGCGCAAGGCGTGCCAGGGGCGACCGGTCACCGAGGACGCCCTCGCCAAGCTCGGCCAGCGTGTCGAGGAGGCGGTGCGCGCCACCGGCAGTGCCGAGCTGACCACCCACGACGTGGGCCTGGCCATCCTCGGCCCCCTGCGGGAACTCGACCTCGTCGCGTACCTGCGCTTCGCGTCCGTCTACAAGGCCTTCGACAGCCTGGAGGACTTCGAGGCCGCCATCGCGGAGCTCCGCGTGCGGCCCCCCGTCGAGAACCCCGGGACCGGTGCGACCCCGGAGGTCCCCGTTCCCGCCACCGCCGCCGACTGACCGGCGGTCCGGGCCGTCCCGCGGCCCGGCGCGACCGGCCGCCGTCGCGCGGCCCGGCAGACGTGCCCCGAACGGCCCCGTGGCCCTCGCGGCAGCAGTACTGAACGACGTACCAGAAGACGGTGCCCTGGGATTATCTGGGCGCCAAAGTGTGTTTTGCCCGTATATGGGAGGCGGCATGACAGAGACGGCGAGCAGCCCGGCACGTGGTTCCCGCACCAAGGGAACCAAGTCGGCGAGCAGGGGCCTGCGCATCGAGCGCATCCACACCACCCCCGGCGTGCATCCGTACGACGAGGTGACGTGGGAGCGCCGGGACGTCGTCATGACCAACTGGCGCGACGGCTCGGTCAACTTCGAGCAGCGCGGCGTCGAGTTCCCCGACTTCTGGTCGGTGAACGCGGTCAACATCGTCACCAGCAAGTACTTCCGCGGCGCGGTCGGCACCCCGCAGCGCGAGACCGGTCTCAAGCAGCTCATCGACCGGATCGTGAAGACGTACACGAAGGCCGGCGAGGAGTACGACTACTTCGCCTCGCCCGCCGACGCCGAGATCTTCGAGCACGAGCTGGCCTACGCCCTCCTGCACCAGATCTTCAGCTTCAACTCGCCGGTCTGGTTCAACGTCGGCACCCCGCAGCCCCAGCAGGTCTCCGCCTGCTTCATCCTGTCCGTCGACGACTCCATGGAGTCGATCCTCGACTGGTACAAGGAAGAGGGCATGATTTTCAAGGGCGGCTCCGGCGCCGGCCTGAACCTCTCCCGCATCCGCTCCTCCAAGGAGCTGCTCTCCTCCGGCGGCAACGCCTCCGGCCCGGTCTCCTTCATGCGCGGCGCCGACGCCTCCGCCGGAACGATCAAGTCCGGCGGCGCCACCCGCCGCGCGGCCAAGATGGTCATCCTCGACGTCGACCACCCCGACATCGAGGACTTCATCGAGACCAAGGTCAAGGAGGAGGAGAAGATCCGCGCCCTCCGCGACGCGGGCTTCGACATGGACCTGGGCGGCGACGACATCACGTCCGTCCAGTACCAGAACGCCAACAACTCCGTCCGCGTCAACGACGCGTTCATGAAGGCCGTCGAGACCGGCGGGAAGTTCGGCCTGCGCGCCCGCATGACCGGCGAGGTCATCGAGGAGGTCGACGCCAAGGCGCTCTTCCGCAAGATGGCCGAGGCCGCGTGGGCCTGCGCCGACCCGGGCATCCAGTACGACGACACGATCAACCGCTGGCACACCTGCCCCGAGTCCGGCCGCATCAACGGCTCGAACCCGTGCAGCGAGTACATGCACCTGGACAACACGTCCTGCAACCTCGCCTCGCTGAACCTGATGAAGTTCCTCAAGGACGACGGCAAGGGCAACCAGTCCTTCGACGTCGAGCGCTTCGCCAAGGTCGTCGAGCTCGTCATCACCGCGATGGACATCTCCATCTGCTTCGCCGACTTCCCCACCCAGAAGATCGGCGAGAACACCCGCGCCTTCCGTCAGCTCGGCATCGGCTACGCCAACCTCGGCGCCCTCCTGATGGCGACCGGCCACGCGTACGACTCCGACGGCGGCCGCGCCCTCGCCGGCGCCATCACCTCCCTGATGACCGGCACCTCGTACAAGCGCTCCGCCGAACTCGCCGCCGTCGTCGGCGCGTACGACGGCTACGCCCGCAACGCCGAGCCGCACCAGCGCGTCATGAAGCAGCACGCCGACGCCAACACCATCGCCGTCCGCGTGGACGACCTGGACTCCCCGATCTGGGCCGCCGCCACGGAGGCCTGGCAGGACGTGATCCGCCTCGGCGCCAAGAACGGCTTCCGCAACGCCCAGGCCTCGGTCATCGCCCCCACCGGCACCATCGGCCTCGCGATGTCCTGCGACACCACCGGCCTCGAGCCCGACCTCGCCCTGGTCAAGTTCAAGAAGCTCGTCGGCGGCGGCTCGATGCAGATCGTCAACGGCACCGTCCCGCAGGCCCTGCGCCGCCTGGGCTACCAGGAGGAGCAGATCGAGGCGATCGTTGCCCACATCGCCGAGCACGGCAACGTGATCGACGCGCCCAGCCTCAAGACCGAGCACTACGAGGTCTTCGACTGCGCCATGGGCGAGCGCTCCATCTCCGCGATGGGCCACGTCCGCATGATGGCCGCCATCCAGCCGTGGATCTCGGGCGCCCTCTCCAAGACCGTGAACCTGCCGGAGACGGCCACGGTCGAGGACGTCGAGGAGGTCTACTTCGAGGCCTGGAAGATGGGCGTCAAGGCGCTCGCGATCTACCGCGACAACTGCAAGGTCGGCCAGCCGCTCTCCGCCAAGAAGAAGGAGGACGAGAAGGCCGAGGTCACCGCGAAGTCCGAGGCGACGATCCGCGAGGCCGTCGAGAAGGTCGTCGAGTACCGCCCGGTCCGCAAGCGCCTGCCCAAGGGCCGCCCGGGGATCACCACCTCCTTCACCGTCGGCGGTGCCGAGGGCTACATGACCGCCAACTCCTACCCGGACGACGGTCTCGGCGAGGTCTTCCTGAAGATGTCGAAGCAGGGCTCGACCCTCGCCGGCATGATGGACGCCTTCTCCATCGCCGTCTCCGTCGGCCTCCAATACGGCGTCCCGCTGGAGACGTACGTCTCGAAGTTCACCAACATGCGCTTCGAGCCGGCCGGCATGACGGACGACCCGGACGTGCGGATGGCGCAGTCGATCGTCGACTACATCTTCCGCCGCCTGGCGCTCGACTTCCTGCCCTTCGAGACCCGGTCCGCCCTCGGCATCCACTCGGCCGAGGAGCGTCAGCGCCACCTGGACACCGGTTCGTACGAGCAGCCCGAGGACGACGAGGTCGACGTCGAGGGCCTGGCCCAGTCGGCGCCCCGCACCCCGGAGCTGAAGGCCGTCGCCACCGCCCCGGCCCCGAAGGCCGAGGTCCCGGCCCCGAAGCAGGCCCACACCTCGGCGGAGCTCGTCGAGATGCAGCTCGGCATCAGCGCCGACGCCCCGCTCTGCTTCTCCTGTGGAACGAAGATGCAGCGGGCCGGCTCCTGCTACATCTGCGAGGGCTGCGGCTCCACCAGCGGCTGCAGCTAGTCCGTCCGTGAGAGGGGCGTCGACCGACCGGTCGGCGCCCCTTTCGCGCGCCCGGAGGGTGCGGTCAGGAGGTCTTGGAACCCAGCAGCTTGCCGAAGGCCTGGGGGTCGGCGTCGAAGCCGCGGGGAAGCGGTCGGTACGTCCAGCCGTCCGGTCCGGTGCGGGTGAACTCCACGACCGTCGCCGACAGGGCGTCCGGGACGTCCGCGAAGTCGTGGGTCAGGAGGTCGGTGTAGCCCTCGCGGACCCGTACGCCCGTGCCCGCTATGTCGCCGAAGGAGAGCCGCCCGCCGCTCTGCTGTATGGCCACGCCCACCACCACGCGCGCGTACCTCGGCGCGAGACGGTCCAGCTCCACGGTCATGGCCTCGTCGTAACCGAACCCCTGGCCCGTACGGCTGTCCCGGTGGAGCGTGATCGTGCCGTCCGGGGAGCGGCTGCCGAAGTGCACCAGTTGGGCCGGGGTGCCGTGCGGGTCGTCGGCGGTGAAGACGCCGGCGACGAGGTCCAGATCGTGGGCCGGGGAGCCGGCCTGGGCGGGGTCCCACTTGAGCGTCACCTCGACGCGCCCCACTCCTTTGTTGAGTCCGCTCATGGTGCTTCCCCTCTCCGCGCGCCCCCGCGCGCCTCGCCTCGTACCGTCGACCCGGTCGAACGCCCTCGGCCGCAGCCCTTGGTCGCGTGCCGATCACTCATGGTGTCATGCGCCTGTGACAGAGGGGCCGGCGCTGGAAGGGGCAGAACGGCGACGAGCCGGATCTCGACGCCTCTCTGGCTCGAATCGGTCGGCCCGGGGGGAGGGCGGGGAACTCGCTTTCTTAAAAGGGGTCCTGACGGCCCTTCGCCAGGCGCGCTCCCGGGGCGTTCCGTCCGGAAGCGGGGGAGCGTGCGGGCGCGGAGCGCGTGCGCCCGCCGGGGACTGCCGGGGTGCTCTCCGGCCCCGTACGATGGCGCGGTGCTGGTCAAGTGGATTTGCTGCACCGTGGTGGACCGTCGAGGGTTCGAACGAGGACAGCGGAAATGGGCGGGGCTGCTCGGTGAGCCGGGCTTCCGGGGACAGGGCGGCGGGTGGAGCCGGAGTCGGCCGGACGTCGCCCACGTCTTCGCGTTCTGGGAGAGCCGGGCCTTCTACGACTCCTTCATGGCGCGGTCGCACGACCGGCTCGCGGCGTCGCAGGTGGGCACGTTCCGGGACGGCCAGGCCAAGCTGTTCGACCACCGCTTCGACGTGAAGACGGGGTTCGAACCGCGCTTCTCCGACGCCGACGTGGCACGGGTGGCGCACTGCCGTGTCCACGAGGACCGCGCCGAGCACTTCGCGCTCATGCAGGAGAAGGTGTGGAACCCGGCGATGGCCGGATCCCCCGGCATGCTGCGGGGCATGTTCGGGGAGGCACCCGGCAGCGAGTTCCTGGTCCTCTCGATGTGGCAGTCCACCGCCGAGCACGGCAAGTACCGGGAGGAACGGGTGGAGCGGCTCGGGCTGCGGGCCCGGACCGCGGCCGACGTGGCGGCGCTGAACGGGGACGTGGTGCGGCTCGAACCGTCCTGGACGGTCTGAGGACGCCCGCCGCCCGCCCCGCCGGTGGACCCCTCGGCCGAGCCTTCCGGAGAGTGACGATCTAGGGTCGGGGTATGGCACGACCGCGGCGCATCGTCCTCGTACGACACGGAGAGTCCGAGGGCAATGCCGATGACACGGTGTACGAACGGGAGCCCGACCACGCCCTGCGGCTCACCGATGCCGGACGGCGGCAGGCGGAGGAGACGGGGGAGCGGCTGCGGGAGCTCTTCGGCGAGGAGCCGGTCAGCGTCTACGTCTCGCCCTACCGGCGCACCCACGAGACCCTCCGCGCCTTCCGGCTCCCCCCGGACCAGGTCCGGGTGCGCGAGGAGCCACGGCTGCGGGAGCAGGACTGGGGCAACTGGCAGGACCGGGAGGACGTACGCCTCCAGAAGGCCTACCGCGACGCGTACGGACACTTCTTCTACCGCTTCGCCCAGGGGGAGTCGGGCGCGGACGTCTACGACCGGGTCGGAGCCTTCCTGGAGAGCCTGTACCGCAGCTTCGAGGCGCCCGACCACCCGCCCAACGTCCTCCTCGTCACCCACGGACTGACCATGCGCCTCTTCTGCATGCGCTGGTTCCACTGGACGGTCGCGGACTTCGAGTCGCTGTCGAACCCCGGCAACGCCGAGACCCGCGTCCTCCAGCTCGGCGAGGACGGGAGATACCGCCTGGACAGGCCGTTCGAACGCTGGCGCACCCCCGAACCGTACGGCCGCACCGGATAGAGTGGCAGACCGATGACCGCTGACTCCTCACCCGACCGGCGCTTCGACCGCGCCCTGGCCAGCCTGCGCGGGCTGTCCGTGGGAGACGCCCTGGGCTCCCAGTTCTTCGTCCCCGTCCACTACCCCCTGCTGAAGCGGCGCGAGCTGCCTCCCGGATCCTGGCAGTGGACCGACGACACCGAGATGGCCTGCTCCGTCCTGGCCGTCCTCGTGCGACACGACCGGATCGACCAGGACGCCCTGGCCCTGTCCTTCGCGCACCATCACGACTTCGACCGGGGCTACGGTCCCGCGGTCAACCGGATGCTCAGGCTCATCCGGGAGGGCGGTGACTGGCGGGAACTGGCCGCCGCGCTCTTCAGGGGACAGGGCTCCTGGGGGAACGGCGCCGCGATGCGGATCGCCCCGCTCGGAGCCTGGTACGCGGACGACCCGGAGCAGGCGACCCACCAGGCCGAGATCTCCGCGTACACGACCCACCAGCACCGCGAGGCCGTGGTGGGCGCCATGGCCGTCGCCGCCGCGGCCGCCCTCGCCGCCGACCCCGCCGGGCCGCCCACGCCCGAGGCGCTGCTCGACGGGGTGATCGCCCTGGTGCCGCGCAGCGCGGTCGGAGCGGGCCTGCGCAGGGCCCGCGACATGCTCGACTACGGCGACCCCGGCACGGTCGCCGCCGTGCTCGGCAGCGGGCGGCGCACGAGCGCGCACGACACCGTCCCCTTCGCCCTCTGGTCGGCCGCGCGGGCGCTCGGCGACTTCGAGCGGATGTTCTGGACGACCGCGCAGGTCGGCGGGGACGTCGACACGACCTGCGCCATCGCGGGGGGAGTGGTGGCCGCCACGGAGGCCGGCGCGCCCCCGGCGGACTGGCTGGGACAGACCGAGGAACTTCCCGAGTGGATCCCCGTCACGGCCTCCTGAGATCGTGATCCGGTGTCGCCGGGTCCTGGGGGCGATGCCTGCCGGGTCCGGTGACTCTCCCTGGGGCGGAGCTTCGCTCGTGCGACTTTCTGTGGGGCGGTGGGGGCTTTCGTCGGTCGCTTCGGTCGATCCCGGCTCTGATCCTTCTTCCCTTTGGTGTGGGTGAGATGGGGCGGATGACTGTTCGGTTTCCAGGGGGTGCCCTGGCGTGATGGCGTGACGGTTCGTGTGTGCGTACGCGAATCCGAGGGCGTTCGGAGCGCGGTGGTGGCGGTGCCGGGCGGTGGAGCGACGGAGCTTTTCGGGAGCTTGGCGGGAATCCGGGTATCGCGGGCGGTGTCGAGCGGCGTAACCTGTCTGGCGCCATGCCGTACGAACCCCCCACCCACACCGTCGAGCGATCGCTCCGAGCCACCACCGGCGCCAGGATCGTCGCCGGAGTCGACGAAGTCGGGCGCGGGGCGTGGGCCGGTCCCGTCACGGTCTGCGCGGCCGTCACCGGACTGCGCCGACCCCCCGAAGGGCTCACCGACTCCAAGCTGATCACCCCCAAGCGCCGTGCCTCCCTCGCACTGGAGCTGGAGCAGTGGGTCACGGCGTATGCGCTCGGCGACGCCTCCCCGCAGGAGATCGACGACCTCGGAATGACCGCGGCACTGCGGCTCGCGGCGGTCCGGGCCCTCGAAGGCCTGCCCGTGCGGCCCGACGCGGTGATCCTCGACGGCAAGCACGACTACCTCGGCAGCCCCTGGCGGGTCCGTACGGTGATCAAGGGCGACCAGTCCTGCATCGCCGTGGCCGCCGCCTCCGTCCTCGCGAAGGTCCGCCGGGACACCCTCATGGCGGAGCTGGAGGCCGGTGCCGGGACGGGGGAGTACGTGCCGTACGCCTTCGGCGCCAACGCGGGCTACCCCTCGCCGGTCCACCGGGCGGCCCTCGCGGAGCTGGGCCCCACCCCGCACCACCGGCTCTCCTGGTCCTATCTGGACGCGCTGCCCCGGTGGCGCCACCTCAAGAAGGTCCGCCTCTCCGTCGAGGCGGCCGCGCTGGAGAGCGGGGGCCAACTCGGCTTCGACTTCTGAACTTCCGGTCGCGGGGCCGCCGAAAAGCCGCCCACGCGCCCGGGGTGCACCTGTGTGCCCACCCGCCGATGCCCCGCGCAGCGGCGTTTGATAGACATCCACCCATGCCTCTCATCCCCGAGGAGCCTCAGATTCACGAGAGCGCCCAGGGTCCCCGCGCCACCGCGGCCGCCGGCCGCCCCGCGTCGACCCCCCGTCCCGTACCCGGTCCGCGTTCCGCGGCCTCCCCGCGCCCCGGACGTCCCGTCCCCGGACCCGCCGCCCGGCCCGCGCCGCCGAAGCCGCGCCCCGCGGCCGGGAAGTCTCCGGCCGGTGGCACGGAGAATCGTTCCGACCAGCGGTCCGCCCCGCAGCTCCAACTGATCCCGGCGCCCGTCGACGGCGCGCTCGACGCCGCCGAGGAGGCCCTGGACCTGCTCCTGGAGAGCGGCCGGGCCCCCGGTGAGGTCCTGCTGCTCACCACCGGCGAGCAGCACCCGTGGGCAGCGCACGAGCTGTCCTTCGGCGAAACCGCCTACTGGGCCCAGCAGGACACCGGCGACGACGTGTTCTTCGCCGACGCCTCCGCCGTGGACCGCGCCGCCTCCCGGCCCGTGGTGATCGTCGCCGTCAACGGCGGGGACGACGAGGCGACCGCCCGCGCCCTGCCGGCGGCGCTGGCCCGCGCGGGCACGCTGCTCGTCGTCTGCGGCGACCCGCAGCGCATCACGGCGGTCCTCGGAGCGGGCGCCGGCGTCTGACCGACGGCCCGTACCCCTCGACCGACCGACCGCTCCTCCGCCGGGCCGTGCCGGGCCCGGCGGGGCGGCAGGTCGGGCAGGTCGGGCAGCATGGACGGTTCAGGTGTGGCGGACGGCGCCTGCACGTCGTTCGTGTGCTGTGTGCTGTGTGCTGTGTGCTGTGTGCTGTGTGCTGTGTGCTGTGTGCCGCCCGTGCGCTCAGCGCGCGGCGGCCCGGCGCAGCGGTTCGACCGCGCCGCTCGCGGTCCTCGGCGTGATCCGGTCGAACTCGGCCGGCCCGTCGCCGAGCGGCACGGGAAGCGAGTCGGAGCTCGGTCGGCGGCCTCCCCGGCCCTCGCCGAGCACCTGCCAGCCCCCTCGGGTCAGCGTGATGTACGCGCCGCAGCGCAGCCCGTGCAGCGTGCAGGCGTCCCGGAGTCCCCACATCCAGGCCCCGTCCTCCTCCGTCCAGCGCTCGTCCCCCTCGCGGCAGTACAGCAGCACCGCGGTCCGTACGGGCGCACGCCTCCGCAGGTCGTGGGGGATGACGCGCCGCAGGTGCGCCAGGAGCGCGTTGCGGAACTCCCAGCCGTCCGCCGGCGCGGAGCGGCGGACGAACGAGGCGCTGGCCGCGATCCGTTCCTCGTGGTCCAGGACCGCGAGGACCGCCGTCGCGGGCGCGGGCGCGTGGCGGGAGTGCAGACCGCCGACGACCTCGCGCGGATTGCGCAACAGGGGGACCCCCGCCGCGGCCCACTCGGAGGGCTCCAGTATCCGGGCGAGACGGCTGGCGGACCCGGACGAAGATCTGGTCGAGGCGGCTGTGGGCGGAGCGAATCCGAGGGTCACGGTCCTCCCTTCGGATACGCGCCCGCTGGGCGGGCAAGGTCGGGTGAGGGCGCACCACGGCACAGTCCTTCCGGACCGCTGACGGGCCTTGTGGGGCGGTGGTCCAATTCTTGCGGGCCCGTGCGCGAGCGGCAATGAGCAATTGAGACCGCTGACGGGAATGCGTTGGTATGCCACTCATATCCCTGCCCAGTTGCCCATTGTTCACTCCCCGTTCGTCTGCCGGTTTCACCTCTCGGTGACCGGCACGGGGCGGACACCGGGTGGACACGAGCGGAAACCTCCCTTCCGTTCGTGACCTGGCGTCACGCTGGGTGAGTTCGCCGATTGTCAGTGGCATCGGGTTGCATGGGTGCATGGACACCCTGGAGCTCCGCGCCGAAGCCGATGCCGTTCTCGCCGAGCTGGTCGGCGCCGCCGAGGGGACGGCGCGGCTGCGGGAGGACCAGTGGCTGGCGGTGGCCGCCCTGGTGGAGGAACGGCGGCGGGCCCTGGTGGTGCAGCGCACCGGCTGGGGCAAGTCGGCGGTGTACTTCGTCGCCACCGCCCTGCTGCGCCGCCGCGGCTCCGGACCCACCGTGATCATCTCGCCGCTGCTCGCCCTCATGCGGAACCAGGTCGAGGCGGCGGAGCGGGCCGGCATCCGGGCGCGCACCATCAACTCGGCCAACCCCGAGGAGTGGGACACGATCTACGACGAGGTCGAGCGCGGCGAGACCGACGTCCTCCTCGTGAGTCCCGAACGCCTCAACTCCGTGGACTTCCGCGAGCAGGTGCTCCCCAAACTCGCGGCCACCACGGGCCTCCTGGTGGTCGACGAGGCGCACTGCATCTCCGACTGGGGCCACGACTTCCGCCCCGACTACCGCCGGCTGCGCACCATGCTCACCGAGCTCGCCCCCGGGGTGCCGGTCCTCGCCACCACCGCGACCGCCAACGCCCGGGTGACCGCCGACGTGGCCGAGCAGCTCGGTACCGGTGCCGGCGAGGCGCTGGTGCTGCGCGGCTCCCTAGAGCGGGAGAGCCTGCGGCTCGGCGTGGTCCGGCTGCCGGACGCCGCGCACCGGCTGGCCTGGCTCGCCGAGCACCTGGACGAACTGCCGGGCTCCGGGATCGTCTACACGCTGACGGTCGCCGCCGCCGAGGAGGCCACGGCCTTCCTGCGGCAGCGCGGCTTCGCGGTCGCCTCGTACACGGGCCGCACGGAGAACGCCGACCGGCTCCAGGCCGAGGCCGACCTCCAGGAGAACCGGGTCAAGGCGCTCGTGGCGACCTCGGCCCTCGGCATGGGCTTCGACAAGCCCGACCTCGGTTTCGTGATCCACCTCGGTTCGCCGTCCTCCCCGATCGCCTACTACCAGCAGGTGGGCCGGGCCGGCCGCGGTGTCGAGCACGCGGAGGTGCTGATGCTGCCGGGGAAGGAGGACGAGGCGATCTGGCGCTACTTCGCCGACACCGCCTTCCCGCCCGAGGCACAGGTCCGCCAGACCCTGGCGGCCCTCGCCGACGCGGGACGGCCGCTGTCCGTGCCGGCCCTGGAGGCGGCGGTGGACCTGCGGCGCACCCGCCTGGAGACGATGCTCAAGGTCCTCGACGTGGACGGCGCCGTGCGACGGGTCAAGGGCGGCTGGGAGAGCACCGGACGACCCTGGACGTACGACACCGAGCGGTACGCGTGGGTGGCGCGGCAGCGGGCCGCCGAGCAGCAGGCCATGCGCGACTACGTGAGCGCCTCCGGATGCCGGATGGAGTTCCTGCGCCGGCAGTTGGACGACGAGGGCGCGGCCCCGTGCGGCCGCTGCGACAACTGCGCGGGCGCCTGGGCCGACACATCCGTGTCGCAGGAGACGCTGACGGGCGCGACCAGGGAGCTGGACCGCCCCGGCGTGGAGGTGGAGCCGCGCCGGATGTGGCCGACCGGGATGCCCGCCCTGGGGATCGAGCTCAAGGGCCGCATCCCCGCCGGCGAGCAGTGCTCCACCGGAAGGGCCCTGGGCCGGCTCTCGGACATCGGCTGGGGCAACCGCCTGCGCCCCCTCCTCGCCGAGAACGCGCCCGACGGACCGGTCCCGGACGACGTCCTCAAGGCGGCGGTGGCGGTCCTCGCCGACTGGGCCCGCTCCCCGGGCGGCTGGGCGCCGGACGTTCCGGACGCCTCCGCCCGGCCGGTGGGGGTCGTCGCCGTGCCGTCCCTGGCCCGCCCGCACCTGGTCGGCTCCCTCGCCCGGGGCATCGCGGACATCGGCCGCCTGCCCTACCTGGGGACCCTGACGTACACCGGGCCGGACGGCGCGCACGCGGTGCGCCGCAGCAACTCCGCACAGCGCCTCAGGGCGCTCTCCGACGCCTTCGCCGTCTCCGGAGAGCTGTCCGGCGCCCTGGCGGCCGCCTCCGGCCCCGTGCTGCTCGTGGACGACTTCACCGACTCCGGCTGGACCCTCGCGGTCGCCGCCCGACTGCTCCGCCGTGCGGGCGCCGCGCAGGTGCTCCCCCTGGTCCTCGCCGCGGCCGGCTGACCTGCCCGCCCCTGGGTGGGCTGCCGACTCCGTCCTTCTCCGGCCCCGGCGGGTGCCTCGGGCCGGAGGAGGGCGGCCCGGCCGGGCGCTTCCGTCAGGGGAGGAGGGCCGTCACCGACTCCACCGTGTCCGCGTCCGAGGGGAGCTTGTCCTCGCGGTAGCGGACCACGCGGGCGAAGCGGAGGGTGACTCCCGCGGGATAGCGGGTGGAACGCTGGACGCCGTCGAAGGCGATCTCGACGACCAGTTCGGGGCGTACGGTGACGCCCCACGTCTCCTCCGTGACCGTCAGCTTCCGCAGACGCTCGGTCTGCCAGGTGAGCAGGGCGTCGGTCAGCCCCTTGAACGTCTTGCCCAGCATGGCGAAGGTGCCGTCGGCCGCCCGCGCGCCCAGGTGCAGGTTGGAGAGCGTGCCGGTGCGCCGGCCATGGCCCCATTCGGCGCCGAGGACCACCAGGTCCAGGGTGTGCACGGGCTTCACCTTCAGCCAGGAGGTGCCCCGGCGCCCCGCGCTGTAGCCCGCGTCGAGGGACTTCACGACCACGCCCTCCTGGCCTCGTTCGAGCGCCTCCGCGGCGAACGCCGCCGCGGCCGCGCGCTCCTTCGGGTCGGTGGGGTCCGCCACCACCAGGCGACGCACGCGCTGCGCCTCGGGCACCAGCCGGTCGAGCAGCGCGCGCCGTTCGGCGGCCGGAGTGTCGAGCAGGTCCTCGCCGTCGACGTGCAGCACCTCGAAGAAGACCGGGGAGAGAGGCACCGCCGTTTGCGCGCCCGCCACGTCGAGGGTGGACCCGGTCCGCCCGGACGTCTCCTGGAACGGCCGCGGCCGGCCCCGCTCGTCGAAGGCCAGCAGCTCCCCGTCCAGCACCACCCGACGTACCGGCAGCGCGCGGACCAGTGCCACCACCTCGGGTGTCCGGTCGGTGATGTCGGCGAGCGTCCGGGTGAAGACGCGCACGTCGTCGCCGTCGCGATGCACCTGGATGCGGATACCGTCGAGCTTCTCCTCCAGGGCACAGGGCCCCGTCCTGGCGAGGGCCTCGTCGATGCCCTTGGCGGTGTGGGCCAGCATCGGCAGGACCGGGCGCCCCACCGTGAGCCGGAACTCGGCGAGGGCGGACGGCCCCCTGGAGAGCAGCACCTCGGCGACGGCGGCCGGCGAACCGCTCAGCATGACCGCCTGCCGGACGTCGGCGACCGGCGCCCCGGCTGCCGAGGCGAGGCCCTCCACGGCCACGGCGTCGAGGGCACCCTGCCGCAACTCGCCACTGATCAACCGGAGGAGGAACAGTTGCTCCTCCTCGGTGGCCGCACCCAGCAGCTCGTCCAAGAGCCTCTTCCGCTCGCCCTGTGCGCCCTTGCCGGACACGGCGGCGATCCGGGTGAGGAGCGCGTCCACCTCCTGTACCCCGAGCCGAGGTTCGGGAGAGGGCTCCCGCCGTTCCCTGAGGGTGTTCCAGCCGACACCGATCCTGCGCTGGGGCAGCCGACCGGACATATACATGATCACGACGGGAGCGTCCGCGGGGTCGGCGGCCCGGAACAGCTCGGCCAGCAGCGCCACCTTCTCCGTCCGCGCGGAGGCGGCGCCGATGTCCCGGGACGCCCGTGCGATGTCGGCGAGTCTCATGCGGAAAGCCCTTTCAGTCGGTACGACCCTGTTCACGCAGTCTGCTCATCCACCCCGTGCGGTGCGCCGCGGCACACCGGACCGCCTGGCATCCCTCCCGCCCGGCGTCCCGCCGTCCCGGCCGCGGGTCCTCGAACGGGCGGCCCGCGCCCGAGGACCCGAGGGCGAGGACGCGAACACGACAGCGGTGAGGAAGCGGCGAACCCGCGCCCTTCTCGCCGACGTCCACCTCGAACGGGCCTCAGATCATGCGCACCGACATCGCGTACGAACGCCCGTTGCACGCCTCCAGGTGCCCGACCTCGGCCTCCAGCGCGTCCTTCGGCACCTCGGGGCTCTCGGAGAACAACTGCACGTCCACGGTCCCGTCGGTGATCTCCCAGACCCCGGCGACCCGTCCCCTGTGCACCACCACGGGCGTGATCCAGCCCGACGTACGGCTCACCGCCTTGCGTCGCTCCGCCGGCAGGACACGGGTGTCGGACGTGCCCGGCCCCAGCACGTACTGGTCGAACCCGGCCAGCAGCCGCACCTCCTCCGACGGCCCGGCCGACGCCAGCGCGTCCGCGTCCTCGGCGCGCATGTAGGACGTCGTTCCGTCCACCTCCACCTTCGTCAACTCCTCGCCGAGCGAGGCGAACCAGCCGCGCACCACCGTCTTGCGGTGGGCGTTGCGCGTCAGCCAGGCGTCGAAGGTCTCCGGTGTCGCCGGCCCGTGCGCCCCGAGGTACGCGGGGATGACGGTCCGGGCCGCCTCCTCCGGCTCGATCGTCCCCGTCCAGCCGGGCACCCGGTCGCGTGGTGAGGCGAAGGTGACGCGGTTGCCCTGGTTCGGTCCGTGGCACAGCTTTCCCGTCCAGGCCAGCGGCTTGAGCACCATCCCCCAGCCGGACGTCAACTGCGTCTCCAGGGCGGCGAACCTGCCATCGGCGACCAGGGCCTCGGTGAGCTCCTGACGGGTGAGGACCCTGCCGGCGAGAACGTCGTCGACGGCCTCGCCGAGAGCCGTCATCTCCGTGGGCGTGACCCCGAACGTCCGTTGCCAGGCGGGCTTCTCCCAGGTCCGTGCCGCCGCCATCAGCGACAGGTAAGCCGCCACGTGCTCGGCCGCCACGAGGTGCAGCGTGCCCCGCATGACCCAGGTCTTGACCACCGCGCGGGCCTCCAGGGCCTCCTCCACGGCACCGGCCCTCGGTCTCCGCTGCCGGGTGGCGAGGGCGAGCTCCGCTGACGAGGCCACCTGTGCCTGCACCCCCGCGAGCCCCCGCACCAGCTCCGCGACAGAAGCCGTGCTCCGGGGCGCGAGGCCCTGCCGCCGCAGCCGCCAGGCGAGCACCTGATCCTGAGTCACCTGCATGAGCGCTCCTCGGTGTAGGTCGCAGATCGTCTGCCATCCTGCCTGAACGCCGTGTCGGAGCCGGTCCGTTCCCCAGGAGGGGGGCGGGAGCTCCGCCGCGCCGACGGAACCGGGCGAACGCGGCCCGCGCCGCTTCGCAACGCGACCGGATCTTCGAGAAAGCCGTGTGGGTCATGCCTCCATGCAACCCGACACCTCGGACATCGTGGTCACCTGCATTCGAATCTGTGGATAACTCGAAAGACCGGCGCATGCCTCGATCCGCAAGTTATCCACAGGGGTTTCGGATTTCGGGAGAACACGAGACCGTCCTGACCATGAACGCGAATCGCCACGAAACCAGCGGACCCACCCGTACCCAGCAGATCACCCTGCGGGGCCCGGCCGAACTGGCCGACGCCCTGCCGTTCATGCTGGGCTTCCACCCCACCGACTCCGTCGTCCTGGTCGCCCTCCACGGCGAGCGCGGCCGCTTCGGCGGCCGGGTCAGGCTGGGCATCCCGAGCTCGCCCCGCGAATGGGCGTCCACCGCCGACCACCTCGCCGAGTGCCTCGTCGAGGGAGGCGCCCGGATCGGCGCCCGCCCGGACGGCATCGTCGTCTTCCTCTGCCAGGACCCGGCCCCCGGTGAGACGGGCCGCCGCGTCATGGAGCGACTGCGCCCCTTCGCGCAGCGACTGCGCACCGCCTGCGGCGCCCTCGACATCCCCGTCTACGAGGCCCTCTGCATCTCCGACGGCCTCTACTTCTCCTACTGCTGCCCCGACGCGCGCTGCTGTCCGCCCGACGGCACCCCGCTCGCGCTCAGCGGCACGACGGTGATGGCGGCGACCGCCGCGTACGCCGGAGTACGGCTACGGGGCACCCTGCGGGACATGGAGGCCCGGCTGAAGCCGGCCGGCGGCCCGGGAGAGGAGGAGCAGCGGGCCGCGCTCGACGCGGCCGCCGCCTCGATCGTCCCCCGCGTCCTCGAAGGCTCCGAGGACCGAGGGCGGGTGGAGGTCCGCGAGGAGACCCTGCGCCTCGCCCGCGAGATCCTCCGTCGGTTCACCCGCTCGAAGGACCCGAAGGCCTCGAAGATGCCGGCGGGCACGGCACACCCGGCGGGGGTGACGATCCCCGGAAAGGCCGGCGCCGGCACGACCGAGGACGATGCGGCCGACGACGCCCTGATCGCGTCCGACGAAGCCGCCACGCTGATCCTCGGCCTCCAGGACCGGGTCACCCGGGACCGCGCCGCCGAATGGATGGAGGGCTGGGAAGGGACCGCCGCCCTACGGCTCTGGCGTGTCCTGGCCCGGCGCTGCGTCACCCCCTACCAGGAGCACGCCGCCGCGCCCCTCACCCTCGTGGGCTGGACGGCCTGGTCCACCGGTGACGAGCCGACGGCCCGGGTCGCCCTCGGACTCGCCCTCGACGCCGACCCCGAATACGTCTTCGCCCAACTGCTCCACCAGGCGTGCAACGAGGGCCTCGACCCCGAGTCGCTCCGCTCCTGCCTGAGGAGCGAGCGGGACTCACGGGCCGCCTCGCAGCAGGCCGCTCCCGCATCCTCCCGGCGGGTCCGGATGCGCGCCTCCCACCGGCAGGGAACCCGCCCGGCCCTCGGCAGGGCCGGGCGGCAGACCGGGACGCGGGACCGGCGCGCGGCGGCCGGAGTCCGGCCCGGCGGGCCCGCCGCCGACCGGCCGAGGAGCGGCTCCCCGCGCCAGGGCGGACAGCGCGGCAGCAGGAGCGGTCGATGACGACCGTGACCCGGCCGCCCGCGAACGCGTTCAGCTCTCTGGCGGAGACGTACGAACCGTGCCGCCGACACTCCGCCGGCCGCCCGGTCCGCACAGAGAGCATCCCGCATCCGCCATGGCCCCCAGCCCCGTCCCGGCCCCCGGCCGCCCCGCCCGCCCCCCGATCGGCCGCGCCTCCGGCACCGCGCTCCCGCGCGCGGCACGCCCGGGGGAACTTCCTCCCGTGCACGGCGCGCTCGTCTGCGTCGCCCTGCCCGCCCTCGCCGTCTGCGGCGAACACGGCCAGCTCACCGGCGAGGGACCCGAAGGCGTGTACGCGGCGGGGCGGCGGCTCCTCTCCCGCTGCGTCCTGCGGGTGGCGGGCCGGGAGCCCGTCGCCCTCCAGGGCCGCATGGCGGGTGCCGACCGGGCGGTCTTCCTCGGCGTCCTGCGCGCCCCCGGAGAAACGGGGCCCGACCCCGGTCTCGCCGTCGAACGCGCACGGAGCGCCGACGGCACCGAACGGATCACCCTGCGGAGCGCCGCCACCCGGCCCCTCCGGCTCCCCGTGGAGATCGCTCTGGGCACGGATCTCGCGGACCTGGGCGCGGTGGCGACCGGCAGACCCGGACCCGAACTCACGGCGAGCGTCCACGGAACCGGACTGCGCTGGACCGGGAGCGACGGATGGTCCGCCGCCGTCACCGCGGATCCGGCGCCCGCGGACTCCCTGGCGGCGGCGGGAGTCCTGCGCTGGGAGGCCGAGTTGGCTCCCGGAGCCGCGTTCACGATCCGGCTCCGGGTGCGAGGAGAGGCGCCCGCCCGCCCCGCGGGCCCCTCGGGAGCGGGCACCGGACGGCCGGGCGGTCACCTTCTCGCCGAGGCCCGTGCCGAGGCCGACGACCCGCGCCCCGGTGAACTGCTGCGCACGTCCGTCGAGGACCTGCGGGCCCTGCTCCAGCGCACCCCGGAGCACCCCGCTGACGTGTACCTCGCCGCCGGCGTCCCCTGGCGCTGCGGACCGGTCACCGCCGAGGCGCTCTGGGCGGCCCGCATGGCCCTTCCCCTCGGCACCCGGCTCGCCGTCACCACCCTGCGCGCCCTCGGTCGCACCCAACTCGCCGGAGAAGGAGCCGAGTCCGGTCGCATCCCCGGGCCCCTCAGGGACGCGGGCCCGCATCTTCCGCCCCGCTGCACGGGCATCGAGGCCACGCTCGCCTTCCCGGCGGTGCTCGCCGAAGCCCGCCGCTGGGGACTGTCGCCGGCGGACCTGGAGGAGCTGCTTCCCGTCGCGGAGCGCTGCCTCGACTGGCTGCGCCGCGCCGCCGGCGCGGACGGCCTCGTGCCGGACCCGGGACCCGCCGGACCCCGGCGGGCCGAGACGCAGGCGCACGCCCACCGGGCGGCGCTGCTCGGCGCGGACCTCCTCGACGCTTGCGGGAGACCCGGCGGTGACGCCCTGCGCGACACGGCGAGGACGATGCGCGAACGGTTCCGGCACGAGTTCTGGATCGACGACCGGGCAGGGGGCCGCCCCGCCCTCGCCCGTACGGCGGACGGCAGGACCTGGCCCCGGCCGGGAGGCTGGGCGGCGCACCTCCTCGACACCGGACTGCTGGGCGGCGGCCGGTACGCGCAGGGTCTGCTGGACGGGACGGAGACCGAGCAGGTGGCCCGGCTGCTCGGCGCCCCGGACCTCGACTCCGGCTGGGGCCTGCGGGGCCTGGCCGCCAAGGATCCGGACCACAATCCCTTCGGCCACCGCACGGGCGCGGTCCGGACGCACGACACGGCGGTCGCCGTGGCCGGCCTCGCCGCCACGGGACACGAGAAGGAGGCCGCCTCCCTGATGCGGGGACTGCTCGACGCGGCGGAGGCCTTCGACCACCGGCTCCCCGAGATGTACGCGGGCGAGCAGCGGACGACGGGCGGGCGCCCGGTGCCCCACCCGGCCGCGTGCCGGCCGGCGGCCGTCGCGGCCGCCGGGGCGGTGCACGCCCTGCTCGCCCTCGCCGGGATCCGGCCCGACGCGCCCGGCCGGTCCGTCTCGGTGCACCCGCTGCCCTCCGCGCCCCTCGGAGCGATCCGTCTGTCGGGGCTCGTGGTCGCGGGCGAACCGTTCGCCGTGCGGGTGAGCAGGCTCGGTCTCGGTATGGTCGAGGAGGCCGCAGAGGGCCTTCAACTGGGGGTGTGACGGGATGGCGGATACGGATACGAGGGAAGCTTCGCGGCACCCCGGGAAACACGTTGGGGAAGTCGCCTCCGAAGATTCCGCGGGACGTGTTTATCGTCAGGAAGACGACTATGATCGCGGCATGCCTCCCTACGACCCGTCGGCCTTTCCGCCCTTCGCCGTCACCGTCGATCTGGTCGTGCTCACCGTGCGGCGCCACGCGCTCTGCACCCTGGTCGTGCGGCGGGGGGAGAGTCCGTTCCAGGGGCGTTGGGCCCTGCCCGGCGGCTTCGTGCGGGCGGACGAGGACCTCGGCGCCGCGGCGGCGCGCGAGCTGGTCGAGGAGACCGGCCTCTGCGCGTACGACCCGGCCGCCCCGCCTCCCGTACCGAGCAATGGCGCACACCTGGAGCAGTTGGCGACGTACGGGGCGCCCGACCGTGATCCCCGGATGCGCGTGGTGAGCGTCGCGCATCTGGCCCTCGCCCCGGACCTGCCCGCCCCCAGGGCCGGCGGCGACGCCAACAGCGCCCGCTGGGCCCCCGTCGAGGAGCTGCTCGGGGAGGACGCGGCCGCCGGCGCCGACGGCGAGGGAGCGGGCACGCTCGCCTTCGACCACTCCCGGATCCTCGCCGACGGGGTGGAGCGCGCCCGCTCCAAGATCGAGTACTCCTCCCTGGCCACGGCCTTCTGCCCGCCGGAGTTCACGGTCGGAGAGCTGCGGCGCGTCTACGAGGCCGTCTGGGGCGTGGCCCTGGATCCGCGCAACTTCCACCGCAAGGTGACCGGCACGCCCGGCTTCCTGGTCCCGGCCGGTGGTACCACGACCCGTCAGGGAGGGCGCCCCGCCCAGCTCTTCAGGGCAGGTGGGGCGACCCTCCTCAACCCGCCCATGCTGCGTCCCGAGGTCTGAGGGGCGGGGACATCCGGCGTCGTGGAGCGCCAATCCTGCACGGAAAGTCCGAAATGTAGCGTTATCTTGCTGCGGTAGCGCCGCCCTGCCGCGGAGCGGTGTCACCTACCGCGAGAGAAGCGATGCTCCAGGCAATCGGACTGACCAGCACCCCCCGTGGCGATCGCCCGCCCGCCGTGAACGATCTGACCTTCGAGGCCCGGCCGGGCGCCGTGACCGCCCTCCTGGGGCCTTCGGGCTCCGGCAAGACCACCGCCCTCCGGCTCATGCTCGAACTCGAGCCGGGGCGCGGGATCACCTACTTCCGGGGCCGGCCGCTGCACCGCATCGCCCACCCTCCCCGCGAGGTCGGCGTACTCCTCGGTGATGTGCCCGGCCATCCCTCCCGCACGCTCCGGGGCCAACTCCGGATGCTCTGCGCCGCCACGGGGGTCCCCGCCTCGCGGGCCGAGGAGCTGTTGCGGAGCGTAGGTCTCACGGGCCTGGAGCGTCGGTCGATCGGAACCCTTCCGATCGGCGCGGACCGCCGACTCGGTCTTGCCTCGGCTCTGTTGGGCGACCCCCACACGCTCCTGCTCGACGAACCGGGTGCCGGTCTCTCCGCGTCCGAGAGCGCGTGGCTGTACGAGTTCCTGCGCTCCCACGCCTCCGAGGGCGGCACCGTGCTCTACACCACGGCCGACCCCAAGGACGCCGCCCGCAACGCCGACCGGGTCGTCACCCTCGACGGCGGCCGGCTCGTCGCCGCGCAGGAGGCGGCCGAGTTCGCCCGCACCAGGCTGCGTCCCCGGGTCACGGTCCGCACTCCGCACGCCGCGCGTCTGGCGGCGGCCGTGACCCAGGAGGCGAGGGCCGCCCGCCGGCCGGTCGAGGTGGTCGCGGAGGACGGCAACCGGCTGTCCGTCTACGGCAGCGACTGCGCGTCCGTCGGCGACACGGCCTTCCGGCACGGCGTACCGGTCCACCGCCTCGCCGACGAGACGGGCGATGCCAGCACGGCCGGTACGACCGGTATGGCGGGCATGACGGGAGCAGGCGCCGTCGCGGGAGCCGGGCGGGAGCGCGGCGCTCCCGGAGGGGCCACCGCCGGACCCCGCACCGCCGTGCCCGCGTCACGGGGCGTCGAACCGGCTCTCGCGACCGTCGCCCAAGACGCCCAAGACGCCCAAGACGCCCGCGACACCCCGGCGGAGCGGCCGGTCGCCGCCCGGCGGCCGATGCGCTCGCCCCTGCGCCCGCTCCGCTACGAGGTCCACCGGCTCCTCGGCGTGCCGTCCACGCCGCTCGTCATGGCGGGCGTCCTCCTCGTCTCCGTGACGCTCGCCCTGCTCCTCGGGCGGGGCGGTCGCGCCGCGCTGCCCGCCGTCCTCGCCGGCTGGCCCGCGATCTCCCCGCTGCCGCCCGCCGCCCTGGGGGCCGGGCTGCTCGGCGCCTTCTCCTTCGCTGAGGAGTACCGCTACCCGGCGCTCACCTCGGGCCGCGGAACAGTGCCCCGCAGGCCGGGCCTGCTGCTCGCGAAACTCGCCGTGGCCGCGGTCGTCGCCCTCGTGCTCGGGACGCTCGTCGTGGCGGTCGACCTGGGAGCCCTGCGGCTCTTCTACGGCGGCGAGTTGATCCCCGTCCCGGGGAAATGGCCGGTTCTCTGCGCGAATTGGGCGGGCCTGCTCGTCGGCTGCGCCTGGGCCGGGGTGCTCGGTGCCGGGGTGTTCCGGGCCGCCGCGGCCGGAGTGGCGGCGGTGCTCGCCGTACCGGTCGCCTTCGTCCCGCTGTTGCAGAAGGTGCTGACGGGGCCGTCGGTGCGGTCGGCCGCCGGACTCCCGGCGCGGCTGCGCGAGTTCGCGGGCCCGCACTGGTCCCCGGTCGCGGACCGCTGGCTGAGCGGGGGGCTTCGGGTGCTGGGGCAGCCCGCGGGGGTGGCGCTCTCCCTGACGTTGACGGGATTGTTCTGCGCTTATGTGTTCACCGGCCTTCGCCGCAGAGCCCGTTGGTGACCGCGCGCAGATCGAAAGGCTTCGAGTCGCCCTCAACTGTCAGGCGATATGGGCTTTATGCCCGATTTATCGTCAATTGTGTAAGGGGTACCGATCACCCTTTCGTGTGCTTTTCACCAAAGACCTCAAGGGCCGTGAAGGCGGCGCCGACAAAGGATGCGTGAGTACCCTTGCGCACACCATGATGACCGCCGCCCGCTCCGTCGACTCCGGCCTCGGCACCCCGGGCGATCTCGACCGCTACCCCTATGCGGAGGCTCCCGCCGCCGGCCGGGCGGCCCCGTCCACCTGGGAGGGGGTGGACACCGACCTGGGCCGCGTCGGTCGCAGAAGTGCGGGCAGCCGGGGACGCGGGCTGCACGGCCAGCTCGTCCAGCAGCTCGGCCAGATGATCGTCTCCGGTGACCTCGGAGCCGACCGGCCGCTCGTTCCCGAGGAGATCGGCCAGCGGTTCGAGGTCTCGCGCACCGTCGTGCGCGAGTCGCTCCGCGTCCTCGAGGCCAAGGGGCTCGTCAGCGCCCGCCCCAACGTCGGCACCCGGGTCAGGCCCGTCAGCGACTGGAACCTCCTCGACCCCGACATCATCGAGTGGCGCGCCTTCGGTCCGCAGCGGGACGACCAGCGCCGCGAGCTGAACGAGCTGCGCTGGACGATCGAGCCCCTGGCCGCCCGCCTCGCCGCCGGACACGGCCGCGAGGACGTGCAGCAGCGCCTCGCCGACATGGTCGAGATCATGGGCCACGCGTTCGCCCAGGGGGACGGCATCACCTTCTCCCGGGCCGACACCGAGTTCCACTCCCTCCTCATCCAGCTCGCCGGGAACCGCATGCTGGAGCACCTCTCCGGCATCGTCGCCGCCGCGCTCCAGGTCTCCGGCGGCCCCGCCACCCACTGCGACCGGCCGAGCGAGGCCTGCCTCGCCCATCACGCCCGGATCGCGGACGCGCTCGCCGCCGGCGACGCGCAGGGCGCCGAGGCGGCCATGCGGCAGTTGCTCACGGTCCACCCCGAGGTGGAGCGCGTCGTCCCGGCTCCCCGCGAACACTGACCCGCGGACCGTGGCCGGGAGCGAAGGGGCGCACGCGCCGCGTGCCGCCGGATCCGGGCGTCGCCCGGGGAGCCCGGCAGGGCGGCCCCGAGCGGCGTCCGGATCTCGATGGCGCGAATGTGCGCTTTTAAGCTGGTATGAGTACTTCGTCGCGCATGAGGTGTGACTCGGGCCACGAAGATTGGGCGTAACACTCCTCCGAGCCGTGCGATGACCTAAGAGGTGACGGCCGAGGAAGGAATACAGCAGCCGACGGAGGCGCTGTCCAGTTCCCCGGTCCAGCCCGCGCCGTCGGCACATCCCCCGCCGACGGTCGTCGGCTCCAGCCCGATCCAGGGCGGGGCCGGAAGCCGTTTCCATCGTTCCGAGAGGTTGTTCGTGTCGGCCAGCACATCCCGTACGCTCCCGCCGGAGATCGCCGAGTCCGAGTCTGTGATGGCGCTCATCGAGCGGGGAAAGGCTGATGGGCAGATCGCCGGCGATGACGTGCGTCGGGCCTTCGAGGCTGACCAGATTCCGCCAACCCAGTGGAAGAATGTTCTGCGCAGCCTCAATCAGATCCTCGAGGAAGAGGGTGTGACGCTGATGGTCAGTGCAGCGGAGTCGCCGAAGCGCGCCCGCAAGAGCGTCGCAGCGAAGAGCCCGGCCAAGCGCACCGCCACCAAGACCGTCACCGCCAGGGCGACCGTGACGAAGTCCGCCGTCCCGGCCGCGGCCCCCGCCGCCGAAGGCGCCGACCCGGCCGACGAGGCCGGTTCGACCGCCAAGAAGGCGGCCGCGAAGAAGACCGCCACCAAGAAGACGGCGGCCAAGAAGACCGTCGCCAAGAAGACGGCGGCGAAGAAGACCGCGTCCAAGAAGGACGCCGACGAGCTCATCGAGGGCGAGGAGCTCCTCGAGGACGTGGCTCCCGGCAAGGGCGAGGACGAGGAGACCGAGGGCGAGACCAAGGGCTTCGTCCTGTCCGACGAGGACGAGGACGACGCTCCGGCGCAGCAGGTCGCGGTCGCCGGTGCCACCGCCGACCCGGTCAAGGACTACCTCAAGCAGATCGGCAAGGTCCCGCTGCTCAACGCCGAGCAGGAGGTCGAGCTCGCCAAGCGCATCGAGGCCGGCCTGTTCGCCGAGGACAAGCTCGCCAACTCGGACAAGCTCGCCCCGAAGCTCAAGCGCGAGCTGGAGATCATCGCCGAGGACGGCCGCCGGGCCAAGAACCACCTCCTGGAGGCCAACCTCCGTCTGGTGGTCTCCCTCGCCAAGCGCTACACCGGCCGCGGCATGCTCTTCCTGGACCTGATCCAGGAGGGCAACCTGGGTCTGATCCGCGCCGTCGAGAAGTTCGACTACACCAAGGGCTACAAGTTCTCCACGTACGCCACCTGGTGGATCCGTCAGGCGATCACCCGCGCCATGGCCGACCAGGCCCGCACCATCCGCATCCCGGTGCACATGGTCGAGGTCATCAACAAGCTCGCGCGCGTGCAGCGCCAGATGCTCCAGGACCTGGGCCGCGAGCCCACCCCGGAGGAGCTGGCCAAGGAACTCGACATGACCCCCGAGAAGGTCATCGAGGTCCAGAAGTACGGCCGCGAGCCGATCTCCCTCCACACCCCGCTGGGTGAGGACGGCGACAGCGAGTTCGGCGACCTGATCGAGGACTCCGAGGCGGTCGTCCCGGCCGACGCGGTGAGCTTCACGCTCCTCCAGGAGCAGTTGCACTCCGTCCTCGACACGCTCTCCGAGCGCGAGGCGGGCGTCGTCTCGATGCGCTTCGGCCTCACCGACGGCCAGCCGAAGACGCTGGACGAGATCGGCAAGGTCTACGGCGTGACGCGAGAGCGGATCCGTCAGATCGAGTCGAAGACGATGTCGAAGCTGCGTCACCCGTCGCGTTCGCAGGTGCTGCGCGACTACCTCGACTGACGCGACCGGCACGACCCGCCCGGGTCGGCCTCGCAGATCCGTACGAGGCACGGAGCGGTACACCGAAGGGCCCGGCTCCCCGAAAGGGGGAGCCGGGCCCTTCGGGTGTGCGCCGGGGCTCCGGGTGCTGGACGCTGGGTGAACCGACATCACCGGAGAGTCAGGAGGCTCCATGCGTGGTTCCCTCACTCGAGCATTGACGGGTGCCCTGGGACTGATCACCGCGGCGGCGGGACACCTCGCCCTCGCCGCCCCCGTGGTCGCCGACAGCGTCGTGGTGGGCGGCCGCCAGGTCGGGATCACGGACGCGCCGTGGGTGGTGGCGCTGTCCAGCCGTGACCGGTTCGGGGGTACGCGCGCGGGGCAGTTCTGCGGAGGCGTGGTCGTCGCGCCCACCAAGGTGCTCACCGCCGCCCACTGCCTGGGCCGGGAGGTGCTCGGCGGCGAGCCGTCGGAGGTGCGCGACTTCGCGGTCGTCGCCGGCCGTGCCTCGCTGCGCGGCCAGGGCGGCCAGGAGGTCCGGGTCTCCGGCACGTGGGTCAGCCCCGACTACGACCCGACGACCAACTCGGGCGACCTGGCGGTCCTGACGCTGGCGAGCGCGCTTCCGGAGTCGTACGTGATCGGTGTCGCCCGCACGGGAGACAGCGCGTACGCGCCCGGTACGGCGGCGGACGTCTACGGCTGGGGCGACACGACCGGCAGGGGGAGCTACGCCTCCGCGCTGCGGACGGCGCGCGTCCAGGTGCTGCCGGACACGGCGTGCGAGCGGGCGTATCCGGGCGGTCCAGGCGTCCGGTACCGGGACGACACGATGGTGTGCGCGGGCGATCCGCGGGGCGGCAGGGACGCGTGCCAGGGGGACAGCGGCGGTCCGCTGGTGGCCGAGGGGCGTCTCATCGGCCTGGTGTCCTGGGGGAGCGGCTGCGGGGAGGCGGAGAACCCGGGCGTCTACACACGGGTTTCCGCGGTGCTCCCGGAGCGCTTCTGAGGCCCGCTCTGGGAGAGGGGCGGGAGCCGGACCCGTAAAGGTGCCGGGACGGACCCCCGAGAGGCCTTCCGGGCGTGCGCCGGAAGGCCTCTCGGGGGTCGGGGCCCGGAAAGCTTCTCCGGGAGCGCCCCGGATACGAGAACGGGCGGCCACTCCCCGCAGCGCGGGGGTGACCGCCCGTCGTCCGGTCAGCGACCGGCCCTGGGCTCGTCGTGGATGCGGGGCGTCAGTGCTCGTCGCCCACCGTGCGGGCCGACACATCCGTCAGCCGGTCCGTCTCATCCTGTATCTCAACGGCGATCTTCTTGAGTTCCGGCTCGAACTTACGTCCGTGGTGGGCGCAGAAGAGCAAGTCACCTCCGCTGGTCAGGACGACACGCAGGTAAGCCTGGGCGCCGCAGCGGTCGCAGCGGTCAGCGGCCGTCAGGGGGCTCGCGGGGGTCAGAACAGTAGTCACGTCGCCTCTTCTCTAGCTCGACGAGCTGTCGTACCAGGGTCAACATCCAACCAGGCCGAAAACGTTCCCGCTCGTGGCTTTTCCTTGAAACTTCTTCCCAAGGTGGCTGTCTGCTGCCGGTTGGCGGCGAATGAGCCGTATTGCGTCGCTCTACGGATTTCGCATTGCTTGTCTCGGTCAGGCCCTCCCGGCGTGGTTGCCGGTTGTTCATGAGGACGTGCCCGGAGCCTAAATGGTTCATGCCTGGAAGGGAACGTGATGTTCACGTCACCCGATCGAGGGATCGAACATGTATGCGACTCTGGACTAGCATGAGGAATCGGGGAGGGTGGCGTGACAACGGCTCTACCAGGCATCGGTACCCTCTGAAGCCGGTGACCGACGCCGGGCCTTACCCACCGGGCCAGATTTCAAATTCAGCGAGGAGCGAACCGCGTGACCGCCGAAACGTCCGTGCCGTCCAGTGCGCTGCTGACCGCAGACCGTGACGGTTCCAACTACACCGCGCGGCACCTGCTCGTACTCGAAGGGCTCGAAGCGGTCCGCAAGCGCCCCGGCATGTACATCGGGTCCACCGACAGCCGCGGCCTGATGCACTGCATCTGGGAGATCATCGACAACTCGGTCGACGAGGCCCTCGGGGGCTACTGCGACCACATCGAGGTCGTCCTCCACGAGGACGGCTCCGTCGAGGTCCGGGACAACGGCCGGGGCATCCCGGTCGACGTCGAGCCGAAGACCGGGCTCTCGGGCGTCGAGGTCGTCATGACCAAGCTGCACGCCGGCGGAAAGTTCGGCGGCGGCTCGTACGCGGCCTCCGGCGGTCTGCACGGCGTCGGCGCCTCCGTGGTCAACGCCCTGTCGGCCCGCCTCGACGTCGAGGTCGACCGGAACAGCGCGGTGCACTCGATCAGCTTCCGCCGCGGCGTCCCCGGGGTCTTCACGGAGCAGGGCCCCGACAGCCCCTTCGACCCGGCCAACGGCCTCCGCAAGGGCAAGCGGATCCCCAAGACCCGCACCGGCACCCGCATCCGCTACTGGGCGGACCGGCAGATCTTCCTCAAGGACGCCAAGCTCTCCCTGGAGACGCTCCACCAGCGCGCCCGGCAGACCGCCTTCCTCGTGCCCGGCCTCACCATCGTCGTCCGCGACGAGCGGGACCTGGCCGGGGTCGGCAAGAGCGAGGAGACCTTCCGCTTCGACGGGGGCATCAGCGAGTTCTGCGAGTACCTCGCGCAGGACAAGGCCGTCTGCGACATCCAGCGCCTCACCGGGCAGGGCACCTTCAAGGAGACCGTCCCGGTCCTCGACGAGCGCGGCCACATGACCCCGACCGAGGTCACCCGCGAGCTCGCCGTCGACATCGCCCTGCGCTGGGGCACCGGCTACGACAGCACGGTCAAGTCCTTCGTCAACATCATCGCCACGCCCAAGGGCGGCACCCACGTCTCCGGCTTCGAGCAGGCCGTCACGAAGACGGTGAACGAGGTGCTGCGCTCGGCCAAGATGCTGCGCGTCGCCGAGGACGACATCGTCAAGGACGACGCCCTGGAGGGGCTCACGGCCGTCGTGACCGTGCGCCTCGCGGAGCCGCAGTTCGAGGGCCAGACCAAGGAGGTCCTCGGCACCTCCGCCGCCCGCCGCATCGTGGCGAACGTGGTGGCGAAGGAGCTCAAGGCCTTCCTCACCTCCACCAAGCGGGACGCCAAGGCGCAGGCCCGCGCCGTCCTGGAGAAGGCCGTCGCCGCGGCCCGTACCCGGATCGCGGCCCGTCAGCACAAGGAGGCGCAGCGCAGGAAGACCGCGCTCGAGACCTCCTCCCTGCCGGCCAAGCTCGCCGACTGCCGCAGCGACGACGTGGAGCGCAGCGAGCTCTTCATCGTCGAGGGCGACTCGGCCCTCGGCACGGCCAAGCTCGCCCGCAACAGCGAGTTCCAGGCCCTGCTGCCGATCCGCGGCAAGATCCTCAACGTCCAGAAGTCCTCCGTCGCGGACATGCTCAAGAACGCCGAGTGCGGCGCGATCATCCAGGTCATAGGAGCGGGCTCGGGCCGCACCTTCGACATCGACGCGGCCCGTTACGGCAAGGTCATCATGATGACCGACGCCGACGTCGACGGCTCCCACATCCGCACGCTGCTGCTCACGCTCTTCCAGCGCTACATGCGGCCCATGGTCGAGGCGGGGCGGGTCTTCGCGGCCGTTCCCCCGCTGCACCGCATCGAGCTCGTCCAGCCGAAGCGCGGCCAGGACAAGTACGTCTACACGTACTCGGACAACGAGCTGCGGCAGACCCTCCTCGAGTTCCAGCGCAAGGGCGTCCGCTACAAGGACTCCATCCAGCGCTACAAGGGTCTGGGCGAGATGGACGCCGACCAGCTCGCGGAGACCACGATGGACCCGCGCCACCGCACCCTGCGCCGGATCAACATCGGCGACCTGGAGGCGTCGGAGCAGGTCTTCGACCTCCTCATGGGCAACGACGTCGCGCCCCGCAAGGAGTTCATCACCAGCTCGGCGGCGACCCTCGACCGCTCGCGCATCGACGCCTGACGGCCTCCGTCCGTGGGTGGGGCCACACGCTCCACCCACGGCCGCGAGCCGTGCGGTACGCATATCAGCACGGTTTTGTCAGGCAGCCCGGGAAAAGAGTCACCTGATGAGGTGAAGTGAGGGAGGAGAAGAGTCCGGGAAGTTCCTGCTCTGTCCATCCTTGTGCACACGCGGCCGAAACGGTTCGCTGACAAGGAGAGTTGGACCGGTGGAGCAGGTGGAGAAGCAGGAGGGGCGCGGCGCTTCGGCGGTGCCGGTCGACGACCCCTGGGACGACGTGCCGGCCCCGGGCCGGGACGGACGGGCGCAGCCCGGAGTGGCCGCCGGGACGACCGGCGGCGGCCGTACGGGCACGGTGCCGCGACAGCGGGTCCCCAGCGCGGCGGAGATCTATCTGGAGGTCCAGCGGAGCCCCGCCTTCCAGGAAGTGCGCGGCCGCTACCGCCGGTTCGTCTTCCCGGCCACCTTCGCCTTCCTGGCCTGGTACCTCGCCTACGTCGTGGCGGCGACCGCCGCGCCGGGGCTGATGGCCCGGCCGGTCGCCGGAGCGGTGAACGTGGCGATGGTCGCGGGCCTCGGCCAGTTCCTCACCACCTTCCTGCTGACCTGGGCGTACGCGCGCCACGCGCGACTGCGCAGGGACCGGGCGGCGCTGGAACTGCGCTGGGACACGCAGGAGATGACCCGAGGGGCGGTGCAGCGGTGACCGGAGACCACCAGACCCTGGCGCTCGTGCTGTTCAGCGTCTTCGTGGCCGTGACCCTGGGCATCACCACCTGGGTGAGCCGCAGCCGGCACGGTTCGGCGGAGGAGTTCTACGCCGGCGGGCGCCTCTTCTCGCCCATGGAGAACGGCTTCGCCATCGCCGGCGACTACATGTCGGCGGCGTCCTTCCTCGGCATCTCCGGCCTGATCGCCCTCTACGGCTACGACGGCATGCTGTACTCCGTCGGCTTCCTCGTCGCCTGGCTCGTCGTCCTCCTCCTCGTCGCCGAACTGGTCCGCAACTGCGGGCGGTTCACGCTGGCCGACGTCGTCGCCGCGCGGATGTCCGAGCGCCCCGTGCGGATCGCCGCCGGAACGTCCTCGGTGGCCGTCTCCGTGCTGTACCTGGTGGCGCAGATGGTGGGGGCCGGAAGCCTGGTCGCCCTCCTCCTCGGCGGCACCGGCGAGGCGGCCCGCTCCTGGACGGTGATCGGGGTGGGCGCGCTGATGGTGATCTACGTGTCGCTCGGCGGCATGCGGGCCACCACCTGGATCCAGATCGTCAAGGCGGTCCTGCTCATGGCGGGCACGATCGCGCTCACCGTCCTCGTCCTGCTCCGCTTCCACGGCGACGTGAACAGCCTGCTCTCCACCGCGGCCGAACGCAGCGGTCACGGCCTCGACTTCCTCGCCCCCGGGCTCCGCTACGGCGGGGACTGGACGGCCCGCCTCGACTTCATCAGCCTCGGCCTCGCCCTGGTCCTCGGCACCGCCGGCCTCCCGCACATCCTGTCGCGCTTCTACACCGTGCCGACCGCCCGGGCCGCCCGCCGCTCCGTCGTCTGGTCCATCGGGCTCATCGGCAGCTTCTACCTGATGACGATCGTGCTCGGCTTCGGCGCGGCCGCCCTGATCGGCCCCGCCGAGGTCCGGGCGTCCAACGCGGCCGGGAACACCGCCGTACCGCTGCTCGCGCTCGACCTCGGGGGCGGCGCGGGCTCCACCGGCGGCACGGTGCTCTTCGCGGTCGTCGCCGCCGTCGCCTTCGCGACCATCCTCGCCGTCGTCGCGGGGATCACCCTCGCCTCCTCGGCCTCCGTCGCCCACGACCTGTACGCCTCGCTGCGCCGCAAGCACGCGAAGCAGTACAGCGAGGTGGCCGTGGCCCGGGTCGCCGCGGTGGTGATCGGCGCCGCCGCCATCGGCCTCGGGCTGCTCGCCAGCGACCTCAACGTGGCCTTCCTCGTCGGCCTGGCCTTCGCCGTCGCGGCCTCCGCCAACCTGCCGGTGCTGCTCTACTCGCTGTTCTGGCGGAAGTTCACGACCAGGGGCGCGGTCTGGGCGGTGTACGGCGGGCTCGTCCCGGCCGTCCTGCTCGTCCTGGTCTCGCCGGTCGTCTCCGGCAGCCCGGAGTCGCTGTTCCCCGGCGTCGACTTCCACCTCTTCCCGCTGCAGAACCCGGGCCTGGTCTCCATCCCGCTCGGCTTCCTCGCCGGGTGGGTCGGCACGGCCACCTCGACCGAGCCGCCCGACGAGGCGCGGCACGCGGAGACCGAGGTCCGGGCGCTGACCGGTGCGGGAGCGGTCTGATCCGTGCGCGTACGAGTGCCCGTACGAGCGGGAGCACGGACCGGACCGGCTCGCGTCAGGCGGTGGGCGGCGAGCTCGCCCAGGCGTACCGGTGCTCGGGGCGGCCCGTCTCGCCGTACCGGAGCGAGAGGCGCACCCGGCCGGTCCGTTCCAGGAGTTTGAGGTAGCGCTGGGCGGTCTGGCGGCTGACGCCGGACCGCTCGGCGATCTCCTGCGCGGACAGCGGCCCGTCGGCGGCGAGCAGCACCTGCCGGACCAGCTCGGCCGTGGTGGGGGAGTGCCCCTTCGGCAGGTCGGGGGCGACGGAGCCCGCCGCCAGGACCCCGAAGATCCGGTCCACCTCCGCCTGCTCGGCCTCGCCCCCGCCCTCCAGGGTGCGGCGGAGCGTCGCGTACGCCTCCAGCTTGCCGCGCAGGCCGGCGAAGTTGAACGGCTTGACCAGGTACTGGAGGGCTCCGTGCCGCATCGCCGCCTGCACGGTGGCCACGTCCCGGGCCGCCGTCACCATGATCACGTCGCACTGGTGGCCCCGCGCGCGGAGCTTCCGTACCGCCGCGAGGCCGTTCTCGTCCGGCAGGTGGTGGTCCAGGAGGATCAGGTCCACCGGCCGCTCGTCCAGGACGGCGAGCGCCCCGGCGGTCGAATGGGCGGTCGCGACGACCCGGAAGCCGGGCACCTTGGCGACGTAGGCGGCGTTGATCCGCGCCACCCGCACGTCGTCGTCCACCACGAGCACGTCGATGGGCACGCCGGTCATCGTGCCTCCTCGGCGGGCTCCGGAGCGGTCGGCCCCGGGACGGCCGGTTCCGGTGCGGTCGGCTTCGCTCCGGCCGGTTCCGGTGCGGCCGGTTCCGGGACGGAGCGGAGGCCGTCCGGGGCGTCGCTCAGGGCGTCGGGGAGGACGACCGTGAACTCGGCCCCGCCTTCGGGGCCCCCGGTCACGGTCGCCGAGCCGCCCCGGCGCTCGGCGAGCCGGCGCACCAGGGCGAGCCCGAGCCCCCGTTTCCCGTGCGACGGGAGGGCCTTCGTCGTCCAGCCCTCGGTGAAGATCAGCTCGCGCCGCTCCTCCGGCACCCCCGGGCCGCTGTCCGAGACCCGCAGCACGACCGTACGGCCCGCGCAGTTGAAGGAGACGTCGACGCGGGCGTCCGGGGTGCCGGAGGCCGCGTCCAGGGCGTTGTCGACCAGGTTGCCGACGACGGTGACCAGTTCGCGCGGGTCGACCAGTCGGTCCGGAAGCAGCGAGTCCGGTGCGAGCCGCAGCGAGACGCCGCGCTCGGCGGCGACGGCGGCCTTGCCGACGAGCAGCGCGGCCAGGAGCGGATCGTGGACCTTCTCCGTGACCTGCTCGGCGGTGGCCCGGTGCACCCCGACCACCTCGGTGACGAACTCCACCGCCTCCTCGTGCATCTCCAGCTCCAGGAGGCCGAGGAGGGTGTGCATCCGGTTGGCGTGCTCGTGGTCCTGGGCGCGCAGGGCGTCGATGAGGCCCCGGGTGGCGTCCAGCTCGCGTCCGAGGTGCTCCAGCTCGGTGCGGTCGCGGAGGGTCGCCACCGCGCCCCCGTCGTCCGTGGGCATCCGGTTCGCGATGAGCACCCGGTGCCCCCGGACCGTGACCAGGTCCTCGCCGGTGACCCGGCCCGCCAGGACGTCGGCGGTGCGGCCCCGGCCGAGGACCTCGTCGAGCGGCCGGCCCGCCGCCTCGGGGCCGAGGCCGAGGAGCCGCTGCGCCTCGTCGTTCACGAGCCGTACGGAACCGTTGCGGTCCAGGGCCACCACGCCCTCCCGGATGCCGTGCAGCATGGCCTCGCGCTCGGCGAGGAGCGCGGAGATGTCGGAGAAGGCCAGGTCGTGGGTCTGCCGCTGGAGCCGCCGGGAGATCAGGTACGCGGCCAGGGCCCCGGCCGCGAGCGCGCCGCCCGCGTAGGCGAGGAGACCGGGGATCGCGCCGAGGAGCCGGTCGCGGACGCTGTCGTACTCGATGCCGACGGAGACCGCGCCGACGGTCCGCCCGTCCGCGTCGCGCAGCGGCACCTTGCCGCGCGCCGACCGGCCGAGCGTGCCGCTGTCGATCTCCATGACCTCCCGGCCGGCCAGGGCCTCGCTCGGGTCGGTGGAGACGAGCCTGCCGATCTGCGCGGGGTCGGGGTGCGACCAGCGCACCCCGCGCGTGTCCATGACGACCACGTACTCGGCGCCCGTGGAGATCCGGACCCGCTCCGCCTCCGCCTGCACCGGGCCCCGTACGGACGGCGGACCGCCGGTCAGGCCGGCGGCGAGCCGGGGCGACGCGGTGGTCCCGGCGACGGCCAGGGCCCGCCGCATGGCCTGGTCGTCGAGCTGCGCGCTCAGCGGAGCCAGGAACAGGCCGGTGGCGAGGACGGTCACCCCGGTCGCGACGGCCAACTGCATCAGCAGGACCTGCGAGAACACCCGCCGGGGCCATCCGAACCGCCGACGGCGCGTGAGGGGGCGCGGGGATCCGGTCCGTACGGGGTTCATGCCCGAAAAGGTACGGGGACACGCCCCGGCACCGGAAATGAGCGCGGACGGGAGCGGAGGCGGGAGGGCGTGCGGTGCCGGAGCGGGGGTAGGGCCCCAGGAACCGAAGCCCGTCCCGGGGCACCCGCCCCCCGGCCCGCCCGCGCGCACCCGCTCCGTACCGGAAGCCCGTCATGGGCCCGTGGCCCGCCTATCCTGGGCCTTTCCCGCGGAGCGGCACGTCGCGGGGACCACCACCGAGCACGACCGGAGGCACGTTCCTTGACCACGCAGCAGATCCCCGTCGTCGTCCTGGCAGGGTTCCTCGGGGCCGGGAAGACCACGCTCCTCAACCATCTGCTGCGCAGCGCGCGGGGCACCCGCATCGGGGTCATGGTCAACGACTTCGGCGACATCGGCATCGACGCGATGACCGTCGCCGGCCAGGTCGGCTCCACCGTCTCCCTGGGCAACGGCTGTCTGTGCTGCGCCGTCGACGCCAGTGAGCTCGACGAGTACCTGGAGGTCCTGACCCGGCCCGAGTCCCGGCTCGACGTGATCGTGATCGAGGCGAGCGGACTCGCGGAGCCGCAGGAACTGGTCCGCATGGTGCTCGCCAGCGAGAACGAGCGGATCGTGTACGGAGGGCTCGTCGAGGTCGTCGACGCGGCCGAGTTCGGGGCCACCCGGCAGCGGCACCCCGGGACCGACCGGCACCTGGCCGTCGCCGACCTCGTGGTCGTCAACAAGGCCGACCGGGTCTCCGCCGACGAGCTGCGGAGCGTACGGGAGACGGTGGCGGGCCTCGCCGGACGCGCCGCCGTGATCGAGGCCTCCCACGGCCGCGTCGACCCGGAACTGCTCTTCGACCGGGTCGTGCCGGACGACGAGATCGAGGGCCAGATGTCCATCGAGGACGTCCTGTACGGCTCCGACGACGACGCCGACCACGCGCACGCGTCCTACGAGACCGTCTCGCTGACGGCCTCGACGCCGCTCCACCCGCGCCGTCTGATGGCGTTCCTCGACTCCCGCCCCGAGGGGCTCTACCGGATCAAGGGCTTCGTCGACCTCGGCGCCGCCGACCCGGCCAACCGCTACACCGTGCACGCCGTCGGACGCTTCCTGCGCTTCTACCCGGAGCCCTGGCCCGCCGGCGAGGAGCGCCTCACCCAGCTCGTCCTGATCGGCTCCGGCGTCGATACGGCCGGTCTGCGCGAGGAACTCGCCGCCTGCGAGCTGAGCGGCCCGCGGGACGCCCCCGACGAGTCCAGCATGTGGGGCGTCCTGCGGTACGTGCAGCAGACGGAGGAGGAGCCGGAGGAGACCCTGTTCTAGGGGGTCCGGGGCCCCTCCGGCCCGGGTGCTAGCTGGCCGGGCCCGCCAGGACCTCCACCGGCTTCGGCAGGGGCGTGCCCGAGCCGTCGCGGCGGGGGTCGATCTCCGGGAGCTCGACCGGGGTGCCGTTCTTCTGCGCCGCGCGGGCCGGGGAGGTGCCCGCCCAGGCCAGGACCAGGACGTCCTCGCCCTTCAGGAACCGCTGGCAGCGGACGCCGCCGGTCGCGCGGCCCTTGCGCGGGTACTGGTCGAAGGGCGTCAGCTTCGCCGACGTACTACCGGCGGGGTCCAGGGTGCCCGTGGAGCCCGCGACCGTGAAGACCACCGCCTCCGCCGCCGGGTCGACCGCCGTGAACGAGAGGACCTCGGCGCCCGCCGCCAGCTTCACGCCCGCCATGCCGCCCGCGGGCCGGCCCTGGGGCCGCACCTGGGACGCCGGGTAGCGCAGCAACTGGGCGTCGGAGGTGATGAAGACCAGGTCCTCCTCACCCGTCCGCAGCTCGGTCGCGCCGACGATCCGGTCGCCGTCCTTGAGGGTGATGACCTCCAGCTCGTCCTTGTTCGCCGGGTAGTCCGGCACCACCCGCTTCACCACGCCCTGGAGCGTGCCGAGGGCGAGCCCCTGCGAGGCCTCCTCGAGGGTCGTCAGGCAGACCACCGTCTCGTCCGCCTCCAGGGAGAGGAACTCCGACAGCGGCGCGCCGCCCGCCAGGTTCGGGACGGACGCGGTGTCCGGCAACTGCGGCAGGTCGATCACCGCGATCCGCAGCAGCCGGCCGGCCGAGGTCACCGCGCCGACGTCACCGCGCTGGGTGGCGGCCACCACCGACACGATCACGTCGTGCTTGACCCGCTTCGCGTCCGGGTCGGTGGGCGGTAGCTCCTCCGTCGCCGTACGCGCCAGCAGACCGGTCGAGGACAGCAGGACCCGGCACGGGTCGTCCGCGACCTGGAGGGACGTGGCCGCGACGGGCGTGCCGGCCGATTCGAGCAGGACGGTCCGGCGGTCCGTGGCGAACTTCTTGGCGACCGAGGCCAGCTCCGCCGAGACCAGCTTGCGCAGCTCCGCGTCGGACTCCAGGATCCCGGTCAGCTCGTCGATCTCGCCGTTGAGGCGGTCGCGCTCGCCCTCCAGCTCGATCCGGTCGAACCTGGTGAGGCGGCGCAGCGGGGTGTCCAGGATGTACTGCGTCTGGATCTCGCTCAGGGAGAAGCGCTCCATCAGGCGCTCCTTGGCCTGCGCGGAGTTGTCGCTCTCCCGGATGAGGCGGATGACCTCGTCGATGTCGAGCAGCGCCACGAGCAGGCCCTCGACCAGGTGGAGCCGGTCGCGCTTCTTGGTGCGGCGGAACTCGGAGCGGCGGCGGACCACGTCGAAGCGGTGGTCCAGGTAGACCTCCAGGAGCTCCTTGAGGCCGAGGGTGAGCGGCTGGCCGTCGACGAGCGCCACGTTGTTGATGCCGAAGGACTCCTCCATCGGCGTCAGCTTGTAGAGCTGCTCCAGGACGGCCTCGGGCACGAAGCCGTTCTTGATCTCGATGACCAGGCGCAGGCCGTGGCTGCGGTCGGTGAGGTCCTTGACGTCCGCGATGCCCTGGAGCTTCTTGGAGCCGACCAGGTCCTTGATCTTGGAGATGACCTTCTCCGGGCCGACCGTGAACGGCAGCTCGGTCACGACGATGCCCTTGCGGCGCGCCGTCACGGTCTCCACGGTCGCGGTGGCGCGGATCTTGAAGGAGCCGCGCCCCGACGCGTACGCGTCCTTGATGCCGGAGAGGCCGACGATGCGGCCGCCGGTCGGCAGGTCCGGTCCCGGCACGAAGCGCATCAGCGTCTCGAGGTCGGCGTTCGGGTGCCGGATCAGGTGGCGGGCGGCCGCGACGACCTCGCCGAGGTTGTGCGGGGGCATGTTGGTCGCCATGCCGACCGCGATGCCGGACGCGCCGTTGACCAGCAGGTTCGGGTAGGCGGCGGGCAGTGCCACCGGCTCCTGCTCCTGGCCGTCGTAGTTCGGCGCGAAGTCGACCGTGTCCTCTTCGATGGACTCGGTCATGAGCAGCGCGGCCGAAGCCATCCGCGACTCGGTGTACCGCATGGCGGCCGGCGGGTCGTCGTTGCCGAGGGAACCGAAGTTGCCGTGGCCGTCGACGAGCGGGAGGCGCATGGAGAAGGGCTGTGCCATGCGGACCATCGCGTCGTAGATCGACGCGTCGCCGTGCGGGTGCAGCTTGCCCATCACCTCGCCGACGACCCGGGCGCACTTCACGAAGCCGCGGTCGGGACGCAGCCCCATCTCGTTCATCTGGTAGACGATGCGGCGCTGGACGGGCTTCATCCCGTCGCGGGCGTCCGGGAGCGCGCGCGAGTAGATCACCGAGTACGCGTACTCGAGGAAGGAGCCCTGCATCTCGTCGACGACGTCGATGTCGAGGATCCTCTCCTCGTACGCGTCGTCCGGCGGCGGTGTCTTCGTGCTGCGGCGGGCCATCGCGGCTGCGGCTCCTTCACCAACAAGGTTGATCTGACGCGGACCATTGTGGACCGTGCCACCGACAACGCCGACCGCGACCCGGACGAGGGACATCTCGAAGGGGCGGGAACTTCGCCAGGTGTCGGCGCGCTTGCATACAGTGGCAGGACTTTTTCACATCGCCATCGAAGGGACGTACATGCCCATGGGTCACACGGCCACGGCCGAGGCCGGCTCCGGCGGCCTGACAGCGACCGAGCACCGGTTGGCGAACGGCCTGCGCGTGGTGCTCTCCGAGGACCACCTGACCCCGGTCGCCGCGGTCTGCCTCTGGTACGACGTCGGCTCGCGCCACGAGGTCGCGGGCCGCACGGGGCTCGCCCACCTCTTCGAGCACCTGATGTTCCAGGGCTCGAAGCAGGTCCACGGCAACGGCCACTTCGAGCTGGTGCAGGGCGCGGGCGGCTCGCTGAACGGCACGACGAGCTTCGAGCGCACCAACTACTTCGAGACCATGCCCACCCACCAGCTCGAGCTCGCGCTCTGGCTGGAGGCGGACCGCATGGGCTCGCTGCTCGCCGCCCTGGACGACGAGTCCATGGAGAACCAGCGGGACGTCGTCAAGAACGAGCGCCGCCAGCGCTACGACAACGTGCCCTACGGCACGGCCTTCGAGAAGCTGACCGCGCTCGCCTACCCGGAGGGCCACCCCTACCACCACACGCCCATCGGCTCCATGGCCGACCTGGACGCGGCCACCCTGGAGGACGCGCGGGACTTCTTCCGCACGTACTACGCCCCGAACAACGCGGTGCTCTCCGTCGTCGGCGACATCGACCCGGCGCGGACCCTCGCGTGGATCGAGAAGTACTTCGGCTCCATCCCGTCCCACGACGGCAAGCCGGCCCCGCGCGACGGCTCGCTGCCCGACGTCATCGGCGAGCAGCTCCGCGAGGTCGTCGAGGAGGAGGTCCCGGCGCGCGCCCTGATGGCCGCCTACCGGCTGCCGCACGACGGCACGCGCGAGTGCGACGCCGCCGACCTGGCCCTGACGGTCCTGGGCGGCGGGGAGTCCTCCCGGCTGCACAACCGCCTGGTCCGCCGGGACCGCACGGCCGTCGCCGCCGGTTTCGGGCTGCTGCGGCTCGCCGGGGCGCCCTCGCTCGGCTGGCTGGACGTCAAGACGTCCGGCGGCGTCGAGGTCCCGGAGATCGAGGCGGCCGTCGACGAGGAGCTCGCCCGGTTCGCCGCCGAGGGCCCCACCGCGGAGGAGATGGAGCGCGCGCAGGCGCAGTTGGAGCGCGAGTGGCTGGACCGGCTCGGCACCGTCGCGGGCCGCGCCGACGAACTGTGCCGGTTCGCCGTGCTGTTCGGCGACCCGCAGCTCGCCCTCACCGCCGTCGACCGCGTCCTCGACATCACCGCCGAGGAGGTGCGGGAGGCCGCCGCGGCCCGGCTGCGCCCGGACAACCGCGCGGTCCTGGTCTACGAGCCGGTGGCCACCGAACAGAGCGACAGCGACGAGGAAGAGGGAGCGGACCAGTGACCGACGCTGCCGTGTCTTTGACGAGCATGGAGTTCCACCCGCAGCCGGCGCCGGGCACCGCCCGCCCCTGGGCCTTCCCGGCCCCGGACCGCGGCACCCTGGAGAACGGCCTGACCGTCCTCACCAGCCACCGCCCCGGCCAGCAGGTCGTCGCCGTGGAGCTCTTCCTGCCGGCCCCGCTGGACGCCGAGCCGGCCGGCCTCGACGGCGTGGCCACCATCATGGCCCGCGCGCTCTCCGAGGGCACCGACCAGCACGGCGCCGAGGAGTTCGCGGCCGAGCTGGAGCGCTGCGGCGCCACCCTCGACGCGCACGCCGACCACCCGGGCGTACGGGTCTCCCTGGAGGTCCCGGTCTCCCGGCTGCCCAAGGCGCTCGGGCTGCTCGCCGAGGCCCTGATCGCCCCGGCGTTCCTGGACACCGAGGTCGAGCGCCTGGTGCGCAACCGCCTCGACGAGATCCCGCACGAGACGGCCAACCCGGCTCGGCGCGCCGCCAAGCAGCTCTCCAAGGAGCTGTTCCCGGCCGACTCCCGGATGTCCCGGCCGCGCCAGGGCACCGAGGAGACCGTCGCGGCGATCGACGCCGCCGCGGTCCGCGCCTTCTACGAGGCGCACGTGCGACCCGCCACGGCCACCGCCGTGGTCGTCGGCGACCTGACCGGCGTCGACCTGGAGAAGGTCCTCGCGGAGACGCTGGGCGCCTGGACCGGCGAGCCCGGTGAGGCGCTGCCGATGCCGCCGATCACCGCCGACGACACCGGCCGGGTCGTCGTCGTGGACCGCCCCGGCGCCGTCCAGACCCAGCTCCTCATCGGCCGGATCGGTCCCGACCGGCACGCCCGCGTCTGGCCGGCCCAGGTCCTCGGCACGTACTGCCTCGGCGGGACCCTGACCTCGCGTCTGGACCGGGTCCTGCGCGAGGAGAAGGGCTACACGTACGGCGTGCGGGCCTTCGGGCAGGTGCTCCGCTCGGACGCCGGGGGGAACGGCGCCGCGATGCTCGCCATCAGCGGCTCCGTCGACACCCCCAACACGGGCCCGGCCCTGGACGACCTGTGGAAGGTGCTGCGCACCCTGGCCGCCGAGGGGCTCACGGACGCCGAGCGGGAGACCGCCGTGCAGAACCTGGTGGGGGTGGCGCCGCTCAAGTACGAGACGGCCGCCTCCGTCGCCGGGACGCTCGCCGACCAGGTGGAGCAGCACCTCCCGGACGACTTCCAGGCCCAGTTGTACGCGCGCCTGGCCGAGACCGGCACCGTCGAGGCGACCGCGGCCGTGGTCAGCGCCTTCCCGGTGGACCGGCTCGTCACGGTCCTGGTGGGCGACGCGGCGCAGATCGCGGAGCCGGTGCGGGCGCTCGGCATCGGTGAAGTGACCGTCGTCACCGGCTGATCGGGCCCTGCCCGGCCGGCTCCACGGAGGACCCCGACGTGACGGATCGTCGGGGTCCTCCGCCCGTTCGCACGAGAGCCGCGCGAGAAGTCGTGCGAGAGCTGCGCGGGAAGCCGTACGCGAGTCGGACGGGAAGCATCCCTGTGAATTGTCCGTATTGGTAATAAGAGTGATCATCTGGCCTGTGGCATGCCTTACAAAAGGTCATGTTCGGTTGGTGATCGACTGGCGGTCCGCATAGCGTCGGTGCGGCTGTCCGCCAGTTGCACCCGCCGCACCCGCGGCACCGGACAGTCATCGCCGAGTCCCCGTCAGGCGCGAGCCTGGGGAGCCGGGGACCCACACACAGTCCCTGGGGTGAATCGGACGCCTTCGCCTCGCGCGGAGGGGCCCGTAGGAGACCTTCCTGCTCCGAACCCGTCAGCTAACCCGGTAGGCGAGAAGGAAGGAAAGGAACAACGTCTTCATGGCGTTCACCCGTGCCACCGGGAAGCATCGTGGTTCGAGCCGGATGGCGCGCCGCGGCGCGGGCATCGCGGGCGTGGCGACGCTCGCCACCACCGGCGTCATCGGAACCCTGGCCTCCCCGGCGCTCGCCGCCGACACGGACAACCGCTCCCCCGAGGACACCGGTCTCACCAAGGTGATCACCGAGGACTCCCTCGTCGACCGGCTCAACGCCCAGGCCGACGCCCAGGACCGGGAGGCCTTCGAGGCCGCCGCCCTGCAGAAGGCCCGGGCCGAGGCGAAGCGCAAGGCCGAGGCCCGCGCCAAGGAGATCCGCGAGGAGCGGGCCCGCGCCGCCCGCGAGGCCGAGCGCCGCCGCCTGAACTCCTTCCAGCTCCCCGTCTCCGGCTCGTACGTGTCCACCGGCTACCAGACCGGTGGCTCGCTCTGGTCCTCCGGCAGCCACTCCGGCGTCGACTTCCACGCCGCCTACGGCAGCCGGGTCGTCTCCGTCGGCTCCGGCACCGTCGTCGAGGCCGGCTGGGGCGGCGCGTACGGCAACAACATCGTCATCCGGATGCACGACGGCACGTACACCCAGTACGGTCACCTCTCGTCCATCGGGGTGTACGTCGGCCAGACCGTCGAGCCGGGCCAGCAGATCGGCATCTCGGGCTCGACCGGGAACTCGACCGGTCCGCACCTCCACTTCGAGGCGCGCACGGGCGTCGAGTACGGCTCCGACATCGACCCGGTCGCCTACCTCCGCGCCCGCGGCGTCACCGTCTGACCCACGCCGCCGCCCCCGGCCGCGGGGGTCCCGCGTCGCAAAAGCCCCGGCTCGTGCTGAGCCGGGGCTTTCGTCGTCCCCCCGTCGGCCAAAAGGTGGCCATGGATTCCATGGGGGCATCGGAAATTCCGGCGTACTGCAATAGAGTCGCGGATCAGGCGCAGAACAGGCGCCGCTCGAATTGACTCGCGCGACCAAGGCGGAGGTCGGACATGCGCATTCCCGCGCATTCGGTATGCACGGCGATCCGGGACGACATCGTCACCGGAGTCTTCGAGCGGGGCGGCCGGCTGACCGAGGAGCAGCTCGCCCGCCGGTACGGGGTCTCCCGCGTCCCGGTCCGCGAGGCGCTGCGCACCCTGGAGTCCGAGGGCTTCGTCCTCACCCGCCGCCACGCGGGCGCGCACGTCGCCGAGCCCACCGAGCAGGAGGCGGCCGACCTGCTCGACATGCGGGCGCTGCTCGAACCGCTGGGGGCCGCGCGGGCCGCCCAGCGGCGCACCGACGCCCACCTCAAGGTGCTGCGCGGCCTGGTCAGGCTGGGGCAGGAGCGGGCCAGGCGCGGCCAGGGCGAGGACCTGCGCTCCCTCGGCGGCTGGTTCCACGAGACGCTCGCACAGGCCTCCGGCAGCCCGCCGCTGACGGCGCTGCTCACCCAACTGCGGCACAAGATCGCCTGGATGTACGCCGTCGAGCAGCCCGAGCGGCCGGTGGAGGCCTGGGCCGAGCACGGCGCGATCGTGGACGCCGTGGCGCGCGGGGACGCCGAGCGGGCGAGGGCCCTCACCGCGCTGCACGCGGAGCGCTCGATGTCGCTGCACCGGCTCAAGAGGCCGGACCGGGGGCGTGTGAGGGTTTCGCAACACGTCGTCAACACGGCGAGTGCCCGGAATTAACACGCGCGCCGTATACAAAGAATAGAAATCCCACGGGGCTTTTCGTGCTGCCCGGAAACTTCGCGCCGCCCGAAATCGGGAGCGGCGGGGGAGCGGAAAAGAAAAAGGCCGCGGCCGCCGGAATTCCGGCGGCCGCGGCCTTTCGAAGTGCGGGAACCGCGAGGGGTCAAACGGTCTCGGGGAGCTCGTCCAGGCCCTCGGCGACCAGCTTCGCCAGACGGTCCAGGGCGGCCTCGGCGCCCTCGGCGTCCGACGCGAGCACGATCTCCTCGCCGCCCTGCGCGCCCAGGCCGAGCACCGCGAGCATGGAGGCGGCGTTCACGGGGGTGCCGTCGGACTTGGCGATCGTCACCGGAACGCCGGAAGCCGTGGCGGCACGGACGAAGATGGACGCGGGGCGGGCGTGCAGGCCCTCGGCCCAGCCGACGTTGACGCGGCGCTCAGCCATGGTGTTGCCCTTCAAGTCTCAAGCGGGTTGTCTAGACCAGTCTCTCACGCGATGCGAGGTGCTCACGCCGACCTCCGGCCCGGACCGGACCGCCCTTCGGCCCTCCCACCTTGCAACGCCCGTCCCCGCCGCGCGACCGGTGCCCCGGGCGCGCCGCCCCCGTAGGCTGACCCCATGCAGAGCGCGTCGGAGCAGCCGGAAGCGGCGGGACCGGGAGCCACGCCGGCACGGCCGGCACCACCGGAGCACGCCTATCCCGACCACTGGGAGGCGGACGTGGTGCTCCGCGACGGCGGCACCGCGCGCATCAGACCCATCACCGCCGACGACGCCGACCGGCTCGTCAGCTTCTACGAGCAGGTCTCGGACGAGTCGAAGTACTACCGCTTCTTCGCCCCCTACCCGCGCCTCTCCGCCAAGGACGTGCACCGCTTCACCCACCACGACTTCGTGAACCGGGTGGGGCTCGCGGCGACCGTCGAGGGCGAGTTCATCGCCACCGTCCGCTACGACCGCATCGACGACCGCGGACTGCCCGCCTCCGCCCCGGCCGACGAGGCCGAGGTCGCCTTCCTCGTCCAGGACGCGCACCAGGGGCGGGGCGTCGCCTCCGCCCTGCTCGAACACATCGCGGCGGTCGCCCGCGAGCGGGGCATCCGGCGCTTCGCCGCCGAGGTGCTCCCCGCCAACACCAAGATGATCAAGGTCTTCACCGACGCGGGCTACACCCAGAAGCGCAGCTTCGAGGACGGCTCCGTACGGCTCCACCTCGACCTCGAACCCACCGACCGCTCCCTCGCCGTCCAGCGCGCCCGCGAGCAGCGCGCCGAGGCCCGCTCCGTACAGCGGCTGCTCACCCCCGCCTCCGTCGCCGTGGTCGGCGCCGGCCGCGCACCCGGCGGCGTCGGCCGGACCGTCCTGCGCAACCTCCTCGGCGCGGGCTTCACCGGACGCGTGTACGCGGTGAACGCGGCGCTCCCCGAAACCGGCGACGGTGACGGTGACGGCGGTCCGGTCGAGCTCGACGGCGTCCCCGCGTACCGCTCCGTCGGTGCCGTCGGCGAGCCCGTGGACCTGGCGATCGTCGCCGTTCCCGCCGAACGGGTGCCGGAGGCCGTCGCGGACTGCGGCGCACACGGGGTGCGGGGCCTCGTCGTGCTCTCCGCCGGATACGCCGAGAGCGGCCCCGAGGGCCGCGAGCGGCAGCGCCGGCTCGTCCGGCAGGCTCGCTCGTACGGCATGCGGATCATCGGGCCCAACGCCTTCGGCATCATCAACACCGCCGACGACGTCCGGCTCAACGCCTCGCTCGCGCCGCAGATGCCGGCCGCCGGGCGGATCGGCCTCTTCACCCAGTCCGGCGCGATCGGGATCGCCCTCCTCGCCGGACTGCACCGGCGGGGCGCCGGGCTCTCCTCCTTCATCTCGGCCGGCAACCGCGCCGACGTCTCCGGCAACGACTTCCTCCAGCACTGGTACGACGACCCCGGCACCGACGTCGTCCTCCTCTACCTGGAGTCGATCGGCAACCCCCGGAAGTTCACCCGGCTCGCCCGCCGCACCGCCGCCGTCAAGCCGGTCGTCGTCGTCAAGGGCGCCCGGCACAGCGGCAGCGCCCCGCCCGGCCACCGGGTGCCCGTCACCCGCATCCCGCACGCCACGGTCTCCGCGCTGCTCCGGCAGGCCGGGGTGATCCGCGTCGACACCGTCACCGAGCTCGTGGACGCCGGGCTGCTCCTCGCCGCCCAGCCGCTGCCCGCCGGGCCCCGGGTCGCGATCCTCGGCAACTCCGAGTCGCTCGGCCTCCTCACGTACGACGCCTGCCTCACCGAGGGGCTGCGCCCGCTGCGGCCCCTCGACCTGACGACCGCGGCGGTCCCGGCGGACTTCCGGGACGCGCTGGCGGCGGCCCTCGCGGACGAGACGTCCGACGCGGTCGTCGTGACCGCGATCCCGTGGGTCGGCGAGGACGGGGCCACCGAGTTCGGCGACGGCGAGGTCCTCGCGGCCGCCCTCCGCGAGGCCGTCGCCTCCGCCCCCGCCCCGGCGAAGCCGGTCGTCGTCGTCCACGTCGAGATGGGCGGCCTCGCGGAGGCCCTGGCGGTGGCGACGAGCACGAGGCCGCCCGCGGCGGGGCGGGGGAGCGGGACGGGTACGGATACGAGTACGGCCACGGGTACGGATACGCGTGCGGCCACAGGTACGAGTACGGCCACGGTTACGAGTACGGGAGCCGGGCCGGGCGCGGGAGTCCCGGCGGGGGAGAACCGTTCCGCCGCACCCGCCGGCACCGTCACGCCCGAATCCGCGTCCTCCGCACCCTCCGCCCCCACCACCGACCCGGCGCCGGAACCGTCCGCCCCCGCCCAGGACCCCGCACCGGTCACGACCACCGACCCGGCCCGGTCCCCGGTCACCGTCACCATCCCCGCCTACCCCGCCGCCGAGCGGGCCGTGCGGGCGCTCGCCGAGGCCGTGCGGTACGGGCAGTGGCGGCGGCAGGCGGCCGACCCCGGCCGGGTGCCCGAGTACGAGGACATCGACGAGGCGGGAGCCGCCGCCCTGATCCGGCGGGTGCTCGGCGGTACGGACGCGGACCCGAGGGGCGTCACCCTCGGCACCGACCAGGCCGGCGAACTGCTCGCCCGGTACGGGATCACCGCCCTGCCCACCCTGCCCGCGCCCACGCCCGGCGCAGCCGTCGCCGCCGCCGCCCGGCTCGGCTACCCCGTCGCCCTCAAGACGACCGCGCCGCACCTGCGCCACCGCCCCGACCTCGGTGGCGTCCGGCTCGACCTGGCCGACAAGAAACAGCTCCGCACCGCCTACGCCGAGCTGACCGAGGTCCTCGGCAAGCCCGAGGAGCTCCAGTTGGTCGTCCAGGCCATGGTCCCCCGGGGCGTCGACACCGTCGTCCGCTCCGCCATCGACCCGGCCGTCGGCGCCGTCCTCTCCTTCGGCCTCTCGGGCGCGGCCTCCGAGCTCCTCGGCGACACGGCCCACCGCCTTGTCCCGGCCACCGACCGGGACGTCGCGGAACTCGTCCGCTCCCTCCGGACCACCCCGCTGCTCTTCGGCTGGCGCGGCTCCGCCCCCGTCGACACCCCGGCCCTGGAGGAGCTCCTGCTCCGGGTCTCCCGGCTCGTCGACGACCACCCCGAGGTGGTCGCCGTCTCCCTGGAGCCGGTGGTCGTGGCCCCCCGCGGCCTCTCCGTCCTCGGCGCGACCGTCCGCCTGGCCCCGCCCCCGCCCCGCACGGACCTCGGCCCGCGCAGCCTGCCGAACTACTGAACGCGACCGCCGCGAGGGAGGCGGATGTCACAGCCCCGGCCCTTCCCGACCGCCCCGCCGTCCCCGCAACCGGCCGAGCCGTCCTTACCCGGGGCTTAGGATGGAGTCCATGGCGAAGACCGGTACGACGACCCAGGGGCTGCGCGCGGCGATCGAGCGCAGCGGCTACTACCCGGCCCTCGTGGCCGAGGCGGTGGAGGCCGCCGTCGGCGGCGAGGCCGTCGCGTCGTACGTGGTGCACCAGGAGACCACCTTCGACGCGAACGAGGTCCGCCGCCACGTCACCGTCCTCGTCCTGACGCCGAACCGCTTCATCGTCAGCCACACCGACGAGCAGGCCGCCGACACCAGCTCCCCGACCCCGTACGCCACGACCTCCACCGAGTCCGTGAAGCTCGACCGGATCTCGTCGGTCGTCGTCAGCCGCGTGGTCGCCAACCCCGAGTCGTACACGCCGGGCACCCTGCCCCGCGAGGTGGTCCTCACCATCGGCTGGGGCGCCGTCTCCCGCATCGACCTGGAGCCCGCCGCCTGCGGCGACGCCAACTGCGACGCCGACCACGGCTACACGGGCAACGCCACCGCCGACGACCTCAGCCTGCGGGTGAGCGAGGCCGGGGACGGCCCGGACACCGTCCGGCAGACCCTCGCCTTCGCGCAGGCGCTCTCCGAAGCCACCGCGGCCACCGCCGCCACCCGCTGATGGCGCAGTCCGCCGCCGTGTCCCACGGCTGGCCCGACGACCCGGTCCCGCTCGCCCCGGAGACCGCGCCGGTGCCCGAGTACGCCACCGGCTCCCTCGGCGACCTCCTCCCCACGCTCGTCGCGGGCCAGGAGGTCCCCGGGTTCGCCCCCCGGATCGCCGAACTCGCCCCCGCGGACCGGAACTGCGTCTTCCTGATCGACGGGCTCGGCTGGGAGCAGATCAAGGACCACCCGGAAGAGGCGCCCTACCTGACCTCGCTCCTCGGCTCCTCGCGGGGCGGCACGGGCCGCCCGGTCACCGCCGGGTTCCCCGCCACCACCGCGACCTCGCTCGCTTCCGTCGGCACCGGCCGGTACCCCGGCACCCACGGGCTGCCCGGCTACACCGTGCGCAACCCCGACACCGGCGAGCTGATGAACCAGCTCCGCTGGAAGCCATGGACCGCGCCGCACGCCTGGCAGCCGTACCCCACCGTCTTCCGGCTCGCCCACGAGGCCGGGATCCACACCGCCCAGGTGTCCTCCCCGATCTTCGAGCAGACCCCGCTCACCCAGATCGCGCTCAGCGGCGGAACGTTCCACGGGCGGCTCTCCGGCGAGGAGCGCATGGACTTCGCCGCCGAGCAGCTCGCCGCCGGCGACCGCTCGCTGGTCTACACGTACTACAGCGAACTCGACGGCGCCGGGCACCGCTTCGGCATCGACTCCGACGCCTGGCGCGGCCAGCTCATGTTCGTCGACCGGCTCGTGCGGCGGCTCGCCGAGCAACTGCCGCCCCGCTCGGCCCTGTACGTCACGGCCGACCACGGCATGGTCGACATCCCCTTCGACGAGCGGCACCGCATCGACTTCGACGAGGACTGGGAGCTGCGCGCCGGCGTCGCCCTCCTCGGCGGCGAGGGGCGCGCCCGCCACGTCTACGCCGTGCCCGGCGCCGCGGCGGACGTCCTCACCTGCTGGCGCGAGGTCGTCGGCGAGCAGTTCTGGGTCGCGAGCCGCGACGAGGCGATCTCCCTCGGCTGGTTCGGGGACGAGGTCGACGAGCGCGTGTACGGGCGGATCGGGGACGTCGTCGCGGCGGCCCACGACGACGTGGCCATCACCGCCTCCGTCAACGAGCCCCACGAGTCCGCGATGGTCGGCATGCACGGCTCCATGACCCCGGCCGAGCAGCTCGTCCCGCTGCTCGAAGTGCGTTCCTGACCCCCCTTCCCCCTCCCACGTCCTCCCCGCCCCGAAAGGTCACCGCCCCGTCATGCCCGAGCTGGTCTTCTTCTCCGGAACCATGGACTGCGGGAAGAGCACCCTGGCGCTCCAGATCGCGCACAACCGCGACGCGCGCGGCCTCCAGGGCGTGATCTTCACCCGCGACGACCGGGCGGGCGCGGGCAAGCTGTCCTCCCGGCTCGGCCTGGTCACGGAGGCGGTCGAGGCGCCGCGGGACATGGACCTGTACGCGTACCTCGTCGGCCAGCTCTCCCAGGGCGGCAAGGCCGACTACGTGATCGTGGACGAGGCGCAGTTCCTCGCCCCCGAGCAGATCGACCAGCTCGCCCGCATCGTCGACGACCTCGGACTGGACGTCTTCGCCTTCGGCATCACCACGGACTTCCGCACGAAGCTCTTCCCCGGCTCGCAGCGGCTGATCGAGCTGGCGGACCGCATAGAGCAGCTCCAGGTCGAGGCCCTGTGCTGGTGCGGCTCCCGGGCCACCCACAACGCCCGTACGGTGGGTGGCGAGATGGTCGTCGAGGGCGAACAGGTCGTGGTCGGCGACGTGAACCGCCCGGCCGAGGAGATCGGTTACGAGGTCCTCTGCCGCCGCCACCACCGCAAGCGGATGACCGCGGCCTCGGCCCGCGCCGGCGCCCTCTCCCCGGACGTCCTCCCCGTCAACCACGCCTGACGCCCCCGCCCGGCCGGGGGCCGTCCGCCGACCCCCGTCCGACGGGCCCCTCCCGGGCCGGGCGGGTCCCGGGCTCAGCGCCAGGTCTGGTTGCGGCCGCCGTTGCACCCGATCGTCCGCAGCCCGTACTGGCTGTCGTCCAGGCACTCGCCGGTGGCCTGGCTCTGGAAGGTCACCCGGTCGCCGCTCTTGTACACGAACCAGCTCTGCTCGCGCGACGAGTTGCAGGCCCGGGTGTCGAGCGTGACGCCGTCGTCGTAGAGGCACTCGTCGGTCGCCACGTTCCGGAACTGGCGGGTGCCGTCGTTCCACACGTGCACGTTCCACCGCTGGTAGACGCCGCCGTTGCAGCCGTACCCGCGCAGGCCGTACTGCCGGCTGTCGTCGAGACAGGAACCGGTGGCCATGTTCCCGAAGGTCTGCACCACGTCGGCCGCGCGCAGGACGCCGACGTCGGCGCCCGTCCCGGACTGCGCGGCCGTCCGGGGCGCCGGCTGCGCCGCCATCGCCGTGGTGCCGGCGGCGAGGAACCCGGCCGTGGCCAGAAGCGCGAGGGCCCCCTGGTGGAAGGCGTACGAACGCATCTCTCTTCTCCTCTCGTCGTGCCGCCGCGGACGGTTCCGGCGGCGCGGGCCCACCGTAGGTTCGGGACCGGTGGCGGGGCCAAGCTTTCGAGCCCCGTCGAAACCAGCGGAACGGCGCCGTGGTGTCCGCCCCCGGACGGCCCGGTCAGAGGAGGCGCGAGCCCGGATCCAGGAGGGCCGTGCCCAGCGGCGTCACGGTGTGGAGGACCGCCTTGCCCTCCCGGCGGGTGGCGAGCAGACCGGCGTTGCGGAGCACGGCGGTGTGGTGGCTCACGGTCGCGGGCGAGATGCCGAGCCGGCGCGCCAGGTCGGTGGTGCCGCGGCCGTCCGCCGCCGCCTCCAGGATCGCGGCGCGCGTGCGTCCGAGGAGTTCCTCCAGCGCCTGACCGGTGGACGTGTCGCCGCCGCCCCACAGCGCGCTGCCCGCCACGGCGTCGAGGTCGGTGGGGACGGCGAGGACGGGAGCCCGGGCCGGATCCAGGACGGGGTGCAGCAGCTCGGCCCGCCGTGTGGAGAACATCGTGGGGGCGATGACGAGACCGCGTCCGTCCAGGTGGACGTCCGCCTCGTGCGGATGGTCCAGTTCGAGGACCGGCGGCCTCCAGCGCAGCGCCGGCCCGCACAGGGTCTTCAGCAGGTGCTCGACCCCGCCCTCGGCCATCGCGTTCACCAGTGCGACGCGGACGTCGGCCAGATGGGCGCGCACCCTGTCCCAGTGCGGGGCGACGGTCACGCCGTGGCAGGCCCGCAACGCCGCGGCGACCTGGAGCCAGGTCTCGCGGTCGCCGTCCACGAGGTTGCGGGCCCAGGAGCGGTGCGCGGGACGGAAGCGGATGTGCTCGAACTCGACGCGGAGCAGCTCCCGGGGCGCGCCGAGCAGCCGGTCCACCGCCTCCTCGATGCACGGCGAGTCGCCCGCCAGGCTCCACACGTCGACCTCGGGCCCGAGCGGCGGCAGCAACGCGGCGAGGGGGCGCATCCGCTCGTCCAGCCGGCCCCGGACCGACACCTGCCAGCGCCGGAAGGCGAGGCCGGCGTCGGGGGCCCGCAGCAGCTTCACGCTGTCGAGCGTCTCGGCCGCCGCGCCGATCGTCGCGGCCACGCGGGTCCGCATGAGGTCCTGGGCAGTGAAGTGGATCCGTTTCACCGGGCATTCCGTCCACGCGTTCCCGTTCGCACACGTCAGTCTCGCGGCCGGGACGGCGGTCGCACAACGACCGATCAGGCCAGAGGCCGTCCGAAGCGCGCGGGGACGGGGCGGGGACGTGACCGGACGGGAACGGGGACGGAGCGGGGGTGGGGACGTGACCGGACCAGGCGAGGACGCGCCGGACGAGAGGGGCGAGCCCCCGCCACACCTGACGGCCGGCCTCGCCGCCGAGCCCTCCGGCCGGTGCCGCAAGGGCGGCCGCCGTGACCGGATCCACGGATGCGCTCCCCGAGCCGACTCCTCCGCACGCCACGGGAAAGTCCCGAACTCCGGCACAGCCGTTCCCGAGAAGACCGTCACCCCGTCAGCACGCCGTGCGGTCAGCAGGGCCGGGGAACGGCCGAGGACACGTACCACACGACGGACGGACGCGCCGAGGTGGTTGTCCGGGCCGGTCGTACCGGTGAACTGCACCCGCACCTTCACGGTGTGGCCCCCTCGTCCCTCACGCCCTTCCCACTCCCGTCCGCTCTGGCGCACTTCGAGAACCGCCCGGCCGAACAGGACAGGATCCCCCGGGTCGTCGAGGAGTGCACCGGGCAGGCCGGGCCGCTGGTCGTCGGACGGAAGGGGGTCAGCTCGCGCCCGCCGTCGTACGCGCCGACCACGGAGCGGCCGAGCGCCGCCGCGTACAGGGCGGCGAGGACGTCGAGGGTGAACTCCGAGCCGGACGGCAGGGCGAACCGGACGGCGACGCGCGCGTCACCGTCGAAGACGGGCAGGACGTCGAGGAGCCGGTGCGGGGCCCCGGCGGACCGGACGGCGACGAGCACGGCCCACTGCCCGCACATGGTTCATTCCGCCGGAAACGCCGTCAGATCGTCGAGCTCGGTGGCGTTCACGGGCGCCGTCCCCGTCAGGGTGCCGAGCAGGGCCTGGGCGAGGGCGGTCGCGGTGGCGATGCGGGTGTCCTCCCGTTCGTCGCCGGTGACGCGGCCGATCACGGCGTCCCGTACGGACCGCGAGGTGTCGGGCTCCCCGAAGAGGTCGGGGAAGGAGAGCGCCATCATGCACACGCCCACGTTGGCGGAGAGGATCGACCGGCCGGCCAGCTCGGGGGGCATGCGCAGGCGTCCGGCGTCGCGGCAGCGCTCCACGGCCTTCAGCAGGATCGCCTGTGCCTCCTTGACGGCCTGCGGCTTGGCGTCCCCCGTCGGCGTGAACATCAGGCGGTAGAGGTGCGGGTTGCGCAGCGCGAACGTGACGTGGCTGTCCCAGGCCGTGCGCAGGTCCGCCACCGGGTCGTCGGTGAGCGGGTTCCGCCGCTTCTCGGCGAGGAAGCGCGCGAAGCCGAGGTCGGCCACCGCCGTGAGCAGCCCCTGCTTGTCGCCGAACTGGCGGTAGATCTCGGGCATGCCGACCTTCGCCCGGTCGCAGATGGCCCGGGTCGAGATCGCCAGCGCGTCCTTGGTGGCGAGCAGTTCCCCGGTGGCTTCCAGGATGCGCTCTCGGGCCGTCGACATGCTCCCACGGTAGCAGCGCTAACAGGCCGGACCTGGGCGAATCCCCCGTCCGGTGCGCGACCTCGCAGCGACGCACGCAGTCCTGTAATCATCGCTTACGAACTGTGTTAGCGTCGTCAACGTTCACGGGGCGGCCCCGTCGGCGCCGCCCCGCCCGACCGAAAGGAACCGCCATGACCGCGTCCACCACCCTGCGCGACGTGATCGGCCTCCCCCAGGAGCCGCCGCGTCTGAGCGAGTCGGTCCTGATCATGATCGACTTCCAGAACACCTACCGCACCGGCGTCATGCGGCTCGACGGGGCCGAGGAGGCCGTGGCCGCCGGCGCCCGGCTGCTCGCGGCCGCCCGCGCCGCCGGCACCCCGGTCGTCCACGTCGTCAACGACGGCGGCGAGGGCACCCCGTACGACATCCGGGCCGAGATCGGCTCCATCAGCGCCGAGGTCGCCCCGGTCGCGGGCGAGAAGGTGGTCGTCAAGCAGTTCCCCGACGCCTTCCACGCCACGGACCTGGAGGAGACCCTGAAGGACCTCGGCGCCGGGCGCGACCTCGTCCTCGCCGGGTTCATGACCCACATGTGCGTCCTGTTCACCGCCCAGGGCGCCTTCAGGCTCGGCCACCGCCCGACCGTCGTCGCCGAGGCCACCGCCACCCGACCCCTGGAGGCCCCCGACGGCACCGTCCTGCCGGCCGACGCGCTGGCGGCGGCGAGTCTGACGACGGTCTCCGACCTGTTCGGCACCGTGGCCCGCACGGTCGACGACCTCGTGGCCCCGGCGCCGGTCGCCTGACCCGTACCGGAGGGCGCACGGCACCGGGAGTTCACCCGGGGTGCGCCCGGGCATCTCCTGCCGCTCGGTCGCGGGTCGCCCGCCTCGGCGGTAATGGCGTCGGCCCGTGCGTGACGACCCCGCCTCCGGGCGTCCCGCCGTACGACCCCTGGAGGATGCGTGCCCCCCGCCGCCGACACCGTGCTCGACGAGGTCGTGGACGAGGAGGACGCGGGGCCCGGCCCCCGGGCCGGGACCCCGGCCCGGGGAGCGCGGGCCGCAGGCGCCGCCGGCCTGCTCACCGCCGTCCTCTTCTGCCTCGCCACCGCGCTCTCCCGCAGCCACCCCTTCGGCCCGGTGACCAGGAACGTCGTCGACCTGGGCCAGCAGTACCTGCCGTACCACGCCTACTGGCGCTCCTTCCTCCGCGGGGAGACGCACGGCGACGCCTTCCTCAACTGGAACTCCGGCTTCGGCGCCGGCTTCCTCGGCGACATCGGCACCTATCTGAGCAGCCCCGTCGACCTGCTCGTCGTGTTCTTCCCGGCGGACCGGATCGAACTCGCGCTGTACGTGGTCACCGCCGTCAAGATCACCGCCGCCGGGGCCGCGACGGCGCTCCTGCTCCTGCGGCTGCGCCCCGGGCCCTGGCCGGTCGCCGCCGTGCTCGGCACCGCGTACGCCCTCTCGGGCTGGACCTTCAACTTCGGCTCCACCGTCCCGATGTGGCTCGACGGGCTCGCCGCCTTCCCGCTGCTCTGCCTGGTCGGCGAGTGGGCCCGCACCGGCCGCCGCCCCGTCCTCGGACCGCTCGTCGTCGCCCTCGCCTGGATTGCCAACTTCTACACCGCGTACATGGCGACCCTCGGCGCGGCCGTCGTCCTCGTCGTCCGGTTGCTCACCGCCGAGGAGACCGCCACCGCCCGGCAGCGCCTCGCCGGGGCGCTGCGCGCCGCCCGGGGCGTCCTCGTCGGCGTCGGACTCGCCGCACCGCTCGTCGTGGTCGTCTTCCTCGGCACGAAGACCGCCGACCCCACCCCGGAGGTCACCTTCGCGCCCGCGGCCTGGACGGACGTCCTCGCCCGGTTCCTGCCCGCCACCGCGAGCACGTCGAGCCCCGCCCTCTTCATCGGCACGCCCGCCCTGTTCCTCGCCCTGACGCTGCCCTTCAACCGGGCCGTCGCCCCGCGCGTCCGGGCCGCCCTGACGGCCGCCGTCGTCCTGGTGACGCTCTCCCTCCAGTGGGAGCCCACCCATCTGCTCTGGCACGCGGGCGCCTCGCCCAACGGCGTCCCGTACCGCCAGGCCTTCGTCCTGTGCGGCCTGCTGCTGATCGCGGCCTGGTTCTCGGTCGCCGGGGGAGTGCCCCGGCCGGCCGCGCTCCTCGCGGGCGGCGCCCTGCTCGGCGGCCTCGCGTGGGCGGCCCGGGGGAGCGTCGACGTCGACCCGTGGACCTTCCCCGTCCTCGGCGCGGCCGCGCTCCTGGCGCTGGTCGCCGCCCTCCTCGCCCTGACGGCTTCCAGGACCGGCGGCCGTCTCCCCGACCCGGCGGCCCCTTCCGGGACCGGCGGCGCTCTCCCCGACCCGGCGGCCTCTTCCACGACCGGCGGCGCTCTCCCGTCCCGCTCCTCCCGCCTCCTGCCCCTCCTCGCCGTCCTCCTGCTCGTCGCCGCCCAGGCGGGCGAGGCGGCCGTCACCGGGAAGCGGATCGAGGAGCAGCAGCGCGGCGAGGTCGCCTGGTCGCCCCGGATCGGCCCCTGGCACGAGGCCGTGGCGCGCGAGACGGCCCGCGCGGACGCCTGGCCCCGGTACCGCACGGAGCCCGGAGAGGTCCCCGGCGGCAACGACGTCCTGCTCGTCGGCGGACAGGGCGCCGACTACTACAGCAGCCTCACCTCCGAGGCGACCTCCCGGACCCTCGTCTCCCTGGGCTTCGGCGCCTACGCCAAGGGCCGGCACCTGGTCACCCTCGACAACCCCGTGACCGACGCCCTCTTCTCCGTCGGCACCCGGATCCGCTCCACCCCCACGGAGCCGGTGCGGCAGGACGCGCCGCCCCGCGCCGCGGTCACCGTCACCACCACCCCCGTGCCGCCCCTGGTCACCGTCCGCCCGTCGCCGCGCCCCGCCGGCCCCGCAGGGGACTCCGCCTTCGCCCGGCAGGAACGCCTGCTCGGCGCCTCCATGTACGAGCTCCCCGCGCCCCGCCGCACCGGACGGACCCTCACCGCCCGCTGCCCGGCCGGTTCCCAGGTCTGGTTCTGGGCGCCCGAGTACCGGGGCACGGCGGCCCTCGCGGGGCAGGAGCCGGTGCGCTTCGACGGCAGGCCGCCCGCCGTCACCGCCCCCATGGGCGCCCTCGGCACCGTGCCGGACTCCGGCGAGGTACGGATCGCCCTCGGCCCCGAGGGCCGGGCGCGGCTGCCCCGGGAACCGGTCGGCTGCCTGGTCCGAGCCCGGCTCGACGCCGCCGTGGACCGGCTCACCGCCACCGGCGCCACCCGGGTCCGCGCCACCGGACACACCGTCACCGCCGCGCTCCCGCCCGGCAGTACGGGCGTCGCCGTCCTCGCCGTGCCCCGCACCTCCGGCTGGAGGTGCGCCGCCGGAGACGCCGGCCTCCGCCCCGCGCGCGCGTACGGGGGCCTCGTCGCCGTCCCCCTCGACGGGCGGGCGGACACGGTCCACTGCTCCTTCCGGCCGCCGGGCCTCCGCCTCGGCGGCGCCGTCGGCGCGGCCGCGCTCCTCGCGCTCGTGGCGACGGGGATCCTGCACCGCGGGCGGAACCGTGGATGACGGGCCGTCCCGGCTTCTCCGGGAGGACGGGAAGAGTTCACCCGGCATGCACACGGGGCTCGTTCGACCGGAGGGACGGAGCGTTACCGTCCACGCCGTACCCGCCGTCCACCGGTCGGACGACAGCCCGACGACAGCCCGACAACAGTCCGATCCAGCACCAGCATGGGGAACCCGAGTGCCGAAACTGTCCGTCGTCGTACCGTTCCACAACGTCGGGGCCTACGCCTCCGACACCCTGCGCAGCCTCGCCGCCAACGCGGATCCCGCATTCGAGTTCCTGCTGGTCGACGACTGCTCGACGGACGACACCCCGGAGATCCTCGACCGCTGGCGCGACCGCCTGCCGAACGCCACCGTCATCCGGCACGAGACGAACCGCGGCGTCGCCCAGGCCCGCAACACCGGGATCGACGCGGCGCGCGGCGACTACCTCACCTTCCTCGACGGGGACGACTGGTACGCGCCCGGCCACCTGAGCGCCGCCGTCGCCGGAATCTCCCGTCTGGGCTGCGACTTCGCCCGTACCGACCACGTCCTGTCGGAGGGCCGGAAGCGGCAGATCCGCTACGCGCCCGCCAAGCGGCGCGACACCGTGATGGACTCCCGGGACGGCATCGCGCCGGCCCGCATGGTGACGATGGTGGACTATCCCTTCGTCCCCTTCGGCATCTACAGCGGGCGCCTCTTCGCGGACGGCGCGTCCCGTTTCGAGACGTCCCTGAGGACCGCCGAGGACCGCCTCTGGGTCTGGCGGCTCCACCTCAAGGCCCGCACCTTCGCGGCGCTCTCCCTGCACGGGGTCTTCTACCGGCGGGGCGTCACCACCTCGCTCACCCAGATCACCGACAACCGGCAGCTCGACTTCATCCCCTCGTACGACCTCCTGCTCGACGAGGTCGCGCGGGACGCCGACGCCGACCGGTTCCTGCCGAAGGCGGTCCGCACGTACTGCGCGATGATCGCCTTCCACATGGGCAAGGCCGGGAAGTACGACCCCGCCGTCGCCGAGCGACTGCGCGCCGACGTCGGCGACGCGATGCGCCGCATGCCGCAGCGGGTCCTCGACGAGACCCTCGCCACCATGGACACCCGCCGCAGCACCCTCCTCCGGAGCCTGCGCGAGACCGGAAGGACCGCCTGACCCATGGCCCCCGACACGGCCTCCGTCCCCGTCCGGGACGCCCGCCCCGTCCAGATCTTCCAGGTGTCCACCCTCTACGGCGCCGCCACCCTGGCCGCCGCCCTCGACGCCGGGCTGTTCGGCCCCCGCGAGGACGCCCGCCGGCTCCTCCTCGTCTCGCACAACGCCGAGATCCCGGAGACCGCGCTGCGCCTGGAGACCATGACCGGCTACGGACGGATCGCCGCCCGCTTCGACGGCACCCTCGACTGGAACGAGACGATCCACCCGTACCACCCCGCCGCCTGGGCCCCCCGCCCCGAGGAGGCCCCGCTCTGGCAGCGCGTGCTGCGCACCGCCTGGGACCTCGGCGACGCCCCCGTGGAGCTGGCCGTGGAGTCCATCCAGGTCAACCCCGCGAAGGCGCTCGCCGGGACCTTCCCCGAGAGCTCCCTGCACGTCTACGCCGACGGCCTGATGAGCTACGGCCCCACCCGCAACGACCTCGCGCAGTCGATCGCCTGCCGCGTCCGGCGGGTCCTCCACCTCGACCTGGTGCCGGGCCTGCGCCCCCTCCTCCTGAGCGAGTACGACGTCGAGCCCGAACTGGTCCCCGACGATGCCTTCCGGGCCGTCCTCGCCGAGATCGCCGAGGAGGCCGCCGACGACCCGGTGATCACGCGGGCGGCCGCCGCCGGGCCCACCGCCCTCCTGCTCGGCCAGTACCTCGCCGCGCTCGGCCTCCTCACCGCCGAGGAGGAAGAGGAGCTGCACGTGCGGATGCTGCGCGGGGCGGCCGCCGCCGGACACCGCTCGATCGTCTTCAAGCCGCACCCGACCGCTCCCGCCCGCTACTCCCGGGCCCTCGACGAGGAGGCGGAGCGGACCGGCGTGCGCCTGACGGTCCTCGACGGGCCGCTGCTCGCCGAGACCTTCTACGAACGGTGCCGGCCCCGGCTCGTCGTCGGCTGCTTCTCCACCGCGATGCTCACCGCCGCCGTCCACTACGGCGTGCCCGTCGCGCGCGTGGGCACGGCCGAGGTCCTCGAACGGCTCACCCCCTTCGAGAACAGCAACCGCGTCCCGCTCACCGTGGTCGACCACCTCGTCGCCGACCTGGAGGGGGGCGAGGAGCCCGCCGTCCCCGGACCGGCCCCCGCCTCGCTCACGCCCCTGGTCCGGGCCGTCGGCTACTGCATGCGGCACGGGAGCCACCCGGAACTCCGGGAGGAGGCCATCCGCTTCCTGTCCGCCCACCACGACGCCCCCGGCACCGCCCGCCACTTCGACGCCGAACGGCTGACCCTGCTCGGCCTGCCGGGCGGAACGGCGGCCCCGGCCCCGGGCGGCGCGTCCCGGCTGCGCCGCGGCCTCGCGCGGAGCCGCCGGGGCTGATCCACCACGGCCGAACGGGCCTGCGGGCCGCCCGGGTCAGTGCCCGGTCGACCTCACCACGGTGAAGACCGCGCCCTCCGGGTCCGCCACCACGGCGAGCCGCCCCGCCGTGCCGTCGCGCGGCGGGGACACGACCCGGCCGCCGAGCTCCACGACGAGCCGGGCGGCCGCGTCCGCGTCGGCCACCTCGAAGTACGTCATCCAATGCGGCCCCCGGCCCCGGGGCAGCGCGTCGCCGACGCCGTGCAGGGAGGCCACCGGGGCCCCGTCCACGAAGAGCGTCGCGTAGTCGTGCTCGGGCGAGCCGGCCGTCTCCAGCTCGAAACCGAAGACCGACCGGTAGAACTTGCCGATCGACGTCTCGTACGTGAGCAGCTCGTTCCACACCGGGGTCCCCGGCGGCCCCGCCGTCGCCGTGCCGTGGTGCGCCTCCGCCTGCCAGATGCCGAAGACCGCGCCCGTCGGGTCGGAACAGATGGCCATCCGGCCCGCCTCGGCCGCGTCCAGCGGGCCCACCGCGACGGTGCCGCCGCAGCTCCGGATGGACTCGGCGGTCTCGTCTGCGTCCTCGGTGGCCAGATAGGGGGTCCAGGCGATGCGCAGGTGCCGGTCGACCGGCAGCCGGCCGATGCCCGCCACCTCCCTGCCGCCGAGCAGGGCGCGGACGTACGGGCCGAGCTGCTCGGGGCCGGGCACGAACTCCCAGTCGAAGAGCGCCTTGTAGAACTCCTGCGTGGCGTCAAGCCCGTGCACCATCAGGCTCACCCAACAGGGTGCGCCGGGTGGGCGCCGAGTCGCCTCGGTCATCGTCACCCTCTCCTCGGACCATCGTCGTGGCCGTGCCCCCTTCCGGCGGTGAAACCGGTGGTGGCGCGGTGCGCCCCGGACGCACCACGTCGTGGCGCGCTTCCGCGGGGAAGACGCCGGGTCCGTCCCGCGCGGCCGTGCGGCTGCGCGAGTATGGCATCCATGAAGCCCATCATCTCCGCAAGCGAACTGCTGAGCGAGTCGGCCGGGGCCCGGCCGCCGGTCCTCCTGGACGTCCGCTGGGCGCTCGGCGGCCCGCCCGGACGGCCCGCCTACGAGGCCGGTCACCTGCCCGGCGCGGTCTACGTCGACCTGGACACGGAACTCGCGGGCCCGCCCGGGAGCGGCGGCCGCCACCCCCTGCCCGACCCGGAGGCCTTCGGCGCCGCGATGCGCCGTGCGGGCGTCTCGGCGGACCGGCCGGTCGTCGTCTACGACGGCGGCTCCGGCTGGGGCGCCGCCCGCGCCTGGTGGCTGCTCCGCTGGGCGGGCCACCCGGACGTGCGGGTCCTGGACGGGGGCCTCGCGGCCTGGACGGGCGAGCTCACGGAGAAGGTCCCCGCGCCCGAGCCGGGCGACTTCCGGCCGGAGCCGGGCGCCCTCGGCCTGCTCGACGCCGACGGGGCGGCGGCCCTGGCCCGCTCGGGGCTGCTCCTGGACGCGCGGGCGGCCGAGCGCTACCGCGGGGACGTGGAGCCGATCGACCGCGTCGGCGGGCACATCCCGGGCGCGGTCTCGGCCCCGACGACCGAGAACGTCGACGCCGGAGGCCTCTTCCTGGCCGCCGACGCCCTGCGGGACCGGTTCACCGCCCTGGGCGCGGCCGGGGGGACCCCGGTCGCCGTCTACTGCGGCTCCGGCGTCTCCGGTGCCCACGAGGTGCTCGCCCTGGAGATCGCGGGCATCCCGGCCTCCCTCTACGCCGGCTCCTGGTCGGAGTGGTCCGCCGACCCGTCCCGCCCGGTGGCCACGGGCCCGGACCCGCGGTAGCGCGGCCGGGCCCACGCACGCGCGTGGCCCGGCCCGTCGACCGCCGGACGTCCACACGCGAACGGAGAGGGCCCGCGCCGTGACGACGGCGCGGGCCCTCTCCGTACACCTCGGTACGTCTCCGTACGAAGGTCAGTCCTGCTTCTTCCGCCGCGTGCCGAAGACGATCTCGTCCCAGCTCGGCACCGCCGCGCGCCGTCCCGGGCGGACGCCGTCCGCCTCGGCCTGGCGGTCCGTGGTGCCGGTGAGGCGGTCGCGGTGGCCCGAGACCGCGCGGGGCATGAGGACGTCGGCGTAAGCCGCGCCCGCGCCCGCCGAGGCGGCCGGGGCCGGCGGCTCCTCCGCCTCGGGCTCGTCCGAGGGCTCGGAGGAGTCCGGCTGCTCGGGTACGACCATGTCGCCGCGGAAGCTCGGCACGGCCTCCAGGAGGCTCGTCAGGGAGTCCCGCTCGTCCTCCCCCTCGGACGGGGGCGCGGGGGCCCGCTCCAGTTGGCGGTCCAGGGCGCGGTCGAGCGGCCGGTCCCGGGGCAGCCGGGCGATGCGCGGCACGAACGGGAAGCTGGGCTCCGGCGCGGCGGCGATCGTGTCGTCCGTCTCGCCGATCAGGGCCCGCGCCTCGTCGTCCACGGCCTGGACGAGCCGCCGGGGCGGGTCGTACGTCCAGCTCGCCGTGTGGACCTCGCCCGCGACGCGGTAGACGAGCAGCACCTCCCAGGTGCCGTCGTCCCGCCGCCAGGAGTCCCACTGCACGGTGTCCTTCTCGGCGCCGCGCAGCAGCAGCCGCTCCTGCACCGCCTCGCCGAGCTGGGGCCCGCTGTTCTCCCCGGGCCTGCGGACCGGGGTCTTGCGGGCCCGCTCCGCCATGAAGGCGCGCTCCGCGAGGACGGGGCCCTCGAAGCGGCGCACGCGGTCGACGGGGATGCCGGCGAGCTGGGCGACCTCCTCGGCGGAGGCACCGGCTCTTATCCGCGCCTGGATGTCGCGGGGGCGGAGGTGGCTCTCCACCTCGATCTCGATCTGGCCGAGGCGCGCGCGGTCGTTGCGCACGGCGGCGCGGAGCCGCTCGTCGATCGGAAGTGTGTACTCCGTGCTGTCAGCAGCCTTCAGCACCAGTCGTGTGCCGTCGTTGGAGACGGCCACGACACGCAGTTCGGGCATGGGGACCTCCCGGGTGGTGCCTGCCGACGTCACGTGCGTCGCTGCTTCCGCTAGTCGAGTGTGGCCTGCCCGGGTGCAGCCTGCCACTACCTTGCCGAGTTGCCCGCGTGTCGGGCGTGGACCCTGGAACGCCGTTATGGCACGGTGACCTCTTAGCTACCCGGAGTGACTGGCGGTCACTCTGTGCAGCCGGTTCCCGCGCGATGTCGAGCGCCGCCGGTTCGAGTGCCGTCTCCGGCTCTCTTCCCGTGATCCCGGGCACCCGTGAGGGCGTCCGGACCCAGGTTTCGTCAATGTACTCCATTCGGGCCACCTGGGTGGACCGGCGCGCCGCCCAACTTCTCGGGCGGTGCGGGAGTTGAGTCTCCGCGATCTTCCCCCGTACGTGTCGCTCTTCACAGAAAGAGTGGAAACGGAACTATTCCCTTCTCCCATTTGTCCCTTCTGGGTGCAAGGCACTCGGATGAGTCAGCAGGGGTTGGAGATGCGCCACAGGCCGGACACCGACACGGACGAGCCGAAGGAGGCGAAGGCGGAGGAGCGGGAGGGGAACGAAGAGAACGAGGAGAGCGGCAGGAGAAGGATCGACCTGAGCGTGGCCCAGGTCTCGGGCAGCGCCCTGGCCGCGGTCATCGCGGCCAAGCTCGCCTCGACCCTGGGGGTGTACGGCACGATCATCGGCGCGGGCGTGATCAGCGTCATCGCGACCTGCGGCGGCCCGTTCTTCCAGTACGTCTTCCGGCGCACCGGCGAGCAGGTCCGCGACGCGACCGCCGCCGCCAGGCCGAGGGCCCGCAGGGTCCCGTTCGCGGTCGGCCCCGCCTCCGCGGCCCGTGCCGCGGCCGAGCGGGACGACCCCACCCTGCTGCTCGCCACGGTCCCCTCGCCCCTCCCCGAGCGGGAGGAGTTCGGCGAGGCGACCACCCACGGCACCCGGGTCCGGGGCTGGAAGCGCCCGGCGATCGCCGCCGCCCTGGTCTTCGGCGTCACCATGGGCGGCATCACCACCTACGAACTGGTCGCCGGGGAGGACTTCAGCGGTAGGCAGGGGACCACGACCTTCGGCTCGGCCGTCCGGGGCGGCGGGCACGACGGACGGGACGCGCCGGACCCGGGCGGGGAGACCACCCCCGCGCCCTCCGGCTCCTCCGGCGGCACCGGGCGGCCGGGGGAGGGCGCCACCTCCGGGCCCGGCCCCACCCCGAGCGGGGACGGCCGGAGCTCCGGGCAGCCGGACACCGGGCGGACCGGGACCGGGACCCCGTCGGCCGAGCCGACCCCGTCCCTCCCCACCGACGGCGGGACGACGTCCGCGCCGGTGCCGACCGGCCCCACCACGGCACCGACCCTCCCGACCGGGGAGCCGTCCACCGGCACGGGACCGACCGGCGTCCCGACCGCCCCGTCGGTCCCGGCGCCGGCGGGACCCGACACCGGCACCGGCCCGGAGCCCGGAGCCGAATGACGCCGGAGGAACGGGAGACGGCCGCCACGCACCCGCGTGGCGGCCGTTTTCACACGCCGGCCGTCGCATCAGTCGCCCAGGACCCGCCGCAGGTGGTCGTTGGCGAAGAGCCGGTCCGGGTCGAGCCGGTCGCGCAGCGCCGTGAACTCGGCGAAGCGCGGATAGGCCTCGGCGAGGTATGCGGCGTCGCGGGTGTGCAGCTTGCCCCAGTGGGGGCGGCCGCCGTGCGCCGTCATGATCCGCTCCACCGCGGTGAAGTACGCCCGGTGGGGCGTCCCCTTGTAGAGGTGGACGGCGATGTAGGCGGTCTCCCGGCCCGAGGCCGTGGACAGCGGGATGTCGTCCGCCGGGGCCGTGCGCACCTCCACCGGGAAGCTCACCTTGAGCGGCGACCGCTCCACCATCGCCTTGACCTCGCGCAGCGCGGCGACCGCCGCCTCGCGCGGCAGCGCGTACTCCATCTCCACGAAGCGCACCCGGCGCGGCGAGGTGAAGACCTTGTACGGGATGTCGGTATACGTACGGGCCGACAGGGCCCGGCTGGAGACCTTGGCGAGCGCGGGGACGACCGGCGGCACCGCCCTGCCCAGCGAGCAGGCGAGCTGGAAGACCCCGTTCGAGAGGAGCTCGTCCTCCACCCAGCCGCTGATCCGTCCGGGCGGGGCGGCGGGACCCGCGCTGCGGTTGTTGCGCTTGGTGTTGCAGTTGTCGGTGTGGGGGAACCAGTAGAACTCGAAGTGCTCGTTCTCCGCGTGCAGCGCGTCGAACTCCGAGGTGACCCGGTCGAAGGTCATCGGCTCCTCGCGGGCGGTGAGCAGGAAGACCGGCTCCACCGCGAAGGTGATCGCGGTGATCACGCCGAGGGCGCCGAGCCCGATCCGGGCGGCCGCGAAGACCTCGGGATTCTCCTTCTCCGAACAGGTCAGCAATTGCCCGTCGGCCGTCACCAGTTCGAGGGCGCGGATCTGCGCCGCCGTCGACGCCGAGTCGCGGCCCGTGCCGTGCGTACCGGTGGAGGTGGCCCCGGCGACGGTCTGCTCCATGATGTCGCCCATGTTCGTGAGCGACAGGCCCTCACGGGCCAGCGCCACGTTGAGCCGCTTCAGGGGGGTGCCGGACTCGACCGTCACGGTCATCGCCTCGCGGTCGATCCGCCGGATCCCGGTCAGCAGCCCCGGCCGGATCAGCACGCCGTCGGTGGCCGCGATCGAGGTGAAGGAGTGGCCGGTGCCGACCGTCTTCACCCGCAGCCCGTCCTCGGCCGCCCGGCGCACCGCCTCGGCGAGCTCCTCGGCCGAGGCCGGGCTCACCTCGCGGACCGGGCGGGAGGTGACGTTCCCCGCCCAGTTACGCCACGGACCGCTCGCCGTCCTGCTGCTCCCCGACCCCGCTGTCGTCGTCCCGCTCACGCTGCCCCTCCCGGTTCGGCGCCGGCCTGCGCAGCCGGCGGTGTCCGAGGAGACCCACCGCGACCGCGACCGCGCCCGAGACGACGGGCACCACGTACCCCGCTTCCGCTCCCGACGCGTCGACCACCCAGCCGGCGGCCGAGGAGCCGAGCGCCACGCCGATCGCGAGACCCGTACCCGTCCAGGTCATGCCCTCGGTCAGCTTGGTGCGCGGTACGTGCGCTTCGACGAGGGCCATCGTGGTCACCATCGTAGGTGCGATGGAGAGGCCCGCGACGAAGAGCGCCACGGCCAGCAACGGCAGGTTCCCGGCCAGTAGGAGGGGGATCATACTCACGGCCATCGCGCAGACGCCCAGCAGCCACCTGCGGGACGGCTCGCCCTTGAGGTGGAGCAGTCCGAAGACGGCCCCGGCCAGGCAGGAGCCCAGCGCGTAGACGGCCAGGACGAGGCTGGCGGCGGCCTTGTGCCCCCGCTCCTCGGCGAAGGCCACGGTCACCACGTCCACCGAGCCGAAGATGGCGCCGGTGGCGACGAAGGCGAGGACCAGGACCCGCAGGCCGGGGGAGCGGAGCAGGGAGGCGTCCCGCTCGCCGCCCCGCCGGGGGTGCGGCCGGGGCTCCGTGGCGCGCTGCGCGGTCAGCCAGAAGACGCCGATCGCGAGGAACACCCCGGCGAGCAGCGGACCGGCCTCGGGGAACCAGGTCGTCGACAGGCCGATGGAGATGATCGGGCCGAAGATGAAGCACACCTCGTCGACGATCGACTCCCAGGAGTACGCCGTGTGCAGGCTCCGTCCCTCGCCCCGGTAGATCTCCGCCCAGCGGGCCCGGATCATCGCCCCGACGCTCGGCACGCAGCCGATCGCTGCGGTGAACAGGAAGAACGTCCAGTCCGGGGCCCCCTCCCGCACACAGAGGAGGAGCCCGGCGCCCGCGGCGAGCGACACCAGCGTCACCGGCCGGAGCACCCGGCGCTGCCCGTGCCGGTCGACCAGGCGCGAGACCAGGGGGCCGAGGACCGCGGCGGACGTCGCGAGCGTCGCCGAGAGCGCGCCGGCGAGCCCGTACCGGCCGGTGACCTGCGAGATCATGGTGACGATGCCGATGCCCATCATGGAGAGGGGCATCCGGCCGAGGAGACCGGCGACGGAGAACGACGCGGTTCCGGGCGCCGCGAAGATCGCGCGGTAGGGACTGGGCAAGGGGGTCTCCGGAAATCTCCGTGCTTCGGAGCTGGCTCCGCGCGACGACTCGACACGCGCCCCGCGCGACCGCCGGGCACGTGTAGTTAACAGCTAAAGCCTACGGCGTTGAAGTGAGTGGGGCATCCCCCTTTACGGACGGCCGGCGACGACCGCCGTCCCGCCCCTTCCGACGGGCCGCGCCCCCGCCGCCGGGGACGGGTGGGAGGATCGGTGCCATGTCCGATCAGCACGATCCCGCCCCGTACGACGCCCTGCTGCTGCTCTCCTTCGGCGGTCCCGAGGGCCCGGACGACGTGGTCCCGTTCCTG
>NZ_JBIAEA010000012.1:0-175012 GCF_042868165.1 Streptomyces sp. NPDC007872 | reverse complement strand
CAGGAACGGGACCACGTCGTCCGGGCCCTCGGGACCGCCGAAGGAGAGCAGCAGCAGGGCGTCGTACGGGGCGGGATCGTGCTGATCGGACATGGGAAGGGAGATCTCCGGAAGTGTCGTGGTGTGGCTCCCCCTTCTTCCGCGTGCGGGCCTCCCCGGATGCGGGCGACGCGGGACGGTGCGCGGCCCGGCCCGTGTGCGAACGGCGCTTCACTCCTTCCCCCGTCCGTACGGGCCGCGGCCCGGCGTCCCGCGCATCACGGACGGTGACCGGAAACCCTGCGCGGCCGCGCCGTGACACGGTGCATCCGACGGGCCCATATCGCATGAAAAGTCCTCGAAACGGCACCTTCGGGGTGTCGACCGCAGAGGAACGGCGACCGCCGCGGTGCGCGCGCGGCGGCTCCGCCCCTCTCGACCACAGGGACGTGACATGAGTGCATACGCGTCGGGCGCCGCGCCCTTCACGAACGCCGCCGCCGTCTGGCAGGCGGGACTGGCCCAGGCGTCGGTCGGGCTCCTCGTCGTCGCCGTGATCATCGGCGCCTTCCTCCTCGGCGCGAGGATCGGGGACGAGGAACTTCCGCCTCCCGACCCCGCCTCCCAGCCGCGTCGCCCCGCGACCGACCGGCGGCCCGGCAGGACGTCGGAGTACCGGCACCCCGTCCGGACGCCGTTCGCGGACGCGGCGCGCCGGCTCAGGCCGTACCAGCTCCTGGGCGGCAGCACCGAAACGTCGTCCGAGCCGCCGACCGAGGAGCGGCGCAGGTGGTGAGGGGCCCGCAGGGGCCCGCCCGGACGTGCCGAACGCCCCTCGCGTCGCGTTTCGACGCAAGAACGACGCGACTGGTACCGGTCTCCCGGTCGAGGAACGGTGGAGACGGCAGCGCATCCGCCTCACCGATCGGAGGAGAGGTCATGGCCGAACCGCTCGTACCCCCCGAGGAGACCCCGCCCGTGGAGGGTTCCATCTCCTCCGCCCATCCCGAGCGACCCGACGGGGGCATCTGGGAGCACCCCATGATCTGGGTGTCCCTCATCCTCCTCGGCTCGCTCTCCGTGGCGCTCTTCTTCGCGTTCCGGATCATCGACCTCTGACTCCGCGTCGGGGAGCTCCGGGCCACCGCCCGGTCGGTGCCCCGAACACGGCAAGGCCGTACGGATCAACCGCGGCTGGTCTTGCGCCAGCCGAAGGGGCCGGGCAGGTTCACGGAAGTGGTCCGGCGTCCGGTGCTGCTGCGGGTGTGACGAGGGCCGTGCTTGCCCCCACCGGTCGTGATCGACCACGACTTGCGGTTGATGTTCAGGCGGACGCCGGGCAGGATCCTGAAGCTCTTGCGGAATGTCAGAGGCATGATGTCTCCCTGTCCTCGGTGCGCGGGCGGACGGCCGGTTCGGACGTTCCCGCTTCCGGAGCGGTCGTCGTCCGTATGTCCGGTGCCGGCCGTACCATGTGCCCGCGACCGCACCGGGCGGCCCCGATGTGAGGAGTCGGGTGTGCGGTGGTGCGGGAGTCTGGGATCGTGGGGCCACACCACCGGCGGATCGACGACGGCCGCCTCGTAGCCAGGGAGGGGCCCACCGTGCCAACACGCGCACCCAGGGCGGCGGGCGGCGAACCGGCCACCGAGGTGAGCACGCCGCTCTACCAACTGAAGGCCGAGTTCTTCAAGACCCTCGGCCACCCCGTCCGCATCCGGGTCCTGGAGCTCCTCAGCATCCGCGAGCACGCCGTCTCCGAGCTGCTCCTCGAAGTGGGCGTGGAGCCGGCGGCGCTCTCCCAGCAACTCGCCGTGCTGCGCAGGTCGAACCTCGTCCTGACGCGCCGCGAGGGCGTCAGCGTGTACTACCGCCTGGTGAACGACGAGGTCGCGGAGCTCCTCCGGGTCGCGCGCGGCATCCTCACCGGAGTGCTCCAGGGCCAGGCCGCGCTCCTCGCGGACCTCGACGCCTCCCCCCGCCACTGACCGTCCGGCGGGGCCGCCCTGTCCACGTGTTCGGGCAAAGCGCCCCCGTCGAACGGGCGGGATGGGTAGCGTCACGTCGACGGGCGCGCACGGCGCCCGGCATCCCACGAGGAAAGGCGGCAGCCCATGGCGAACGTGGAAGTCTCTCTCAAAGAGATCATGACCCGGGTGGAAGGCAGCCTCGCCGCCGCGGTGGGCGACTACACCAGCGGCATGGCCCTGGGGTCCCTCGGCGGCGGACGCGACTTCGACATCCACGTGGCGGTCGCGGCGAACACCGACGTGATCCGGGCGAAGATCCACACCATGGAACTCCTCGGTCTCCAGGAGCAGATCGACGACATCCTCATCACGCTGGGCAACCAGTACCACCTCATCACCCTGGGGAAGGGAAGGGGCAAGACCAACCTCTTCCTCTACCTCGTCCTCGACAAGCACAAGGCCAACCTCGCCATGGCCCGGCACCAACTGCGCCGCGTCGAAGAGGAGATGGAGGTCTGACCCCCTCCCTCCTCACGCATGTCCAAGACTTGCAGAAATGTGAAATTCTCTACGAAAGGAGTTCCTGAAGTCTGAACTCCCGGCCGGCACGCGCCCGTCCACGACGGCGGAGGATTCGGCCGGACGGCCCGCACGTCCCTTCCTGCCGACCGGCCCGACGGCGGCCGACAGGAAGGACGCGCACCGGCCCGGCATCCCCGGGCCGGTTCCGTCAGTGCCGCGGGCCCACCGTCCGGGCGCCCGCGCGGACGGTGATGGCGAGCGCCGGACAGGAGTCGGCGGCGTCCAGGGCCCGCTCGTCCTCGGCGATCTCCCGGCGCACCGGCTCCGCCGTGTCGCCCTCCAACCGGTACAGGTCCGGGGCGAGCCCGGCGCACATGCCCGAGCCCATGCACATCCCCCGGTCGACCTCGGTGGTCCAGCCCACCGCGCTCACCAGCCCACCGGCATCTCGCGCGGACCGCGCACCAGCATCCGGTCCTTCCACCGCACGTCCCCCGCCAGGTGCAGACCGGGGAAGCGGGTGAGGAGCGCCAGGACCGCCTCCTGGAGCTCCAGACGGGCCAGCGGCGCCCCCAGGCAGTGGTGGACGCCGTGCCCGAAGCCGAGGTGCTGGACACCGGTGCGGGTGACGTCGAGCCGCCCCGGGCCGGTGAACTTCAGGGCGTCGCGGTTGGCGGCGCCGATCGCCACGAGCACCGGTTCCCCCGCCCGCACCAGCGTGCCGCCCACCTCGACGTCCTCGGTGGCGTACCGGGGGAAGGCGGCGCCGCTGCCGAGCGGCACGAACCGCAGCAGCTCCTCGACGGCGCCCTTGATCAGGTCGGGCCGCTCGCGCAGCAGGGCGAGCTGCTCGGGATGGTCGAGCAGGGCGTGCACGAAGTTGGGGATCTGACTGGCCGTCGTCTCGTGCCCCGCGACGAGGATGCCCACGCACAGGTCGACGAGCTCCAGCTCCGTGAGCCGGTCACCGGTGTCACGGGCCTCGATCAGCCCGGTCATCAGGTCGGGACGCGGGCGGGCGCGGTGGTCCTCGATGAGCGCCGCCATGTAGGCGCGCAGCTCCTCGCGGCTGCGCCAGAACTCCTCGGCGGTCAGCGAGCTCGTGGACAGCGCCGCGTCGCTCCACACCCGGAACTTCGGCCGGTCCTCCTCCGGCACGCCGAGCATGCGGCAGATGACCGCGACGGGGATCGGCAGCGCGTACGACTCCACGAGGTCGGCCGGCGGACCCGCGGCCTCCATGTCGTCGAGGAACCCGTGGGCCAGCTCGCGCACCTGGGGCCGCAGCTTCTCGACCTGGTGGACCGTGAACGCCTTGGCGACCAGGGTGCGCAGCCGGGTGTGGCCGGGCGGGTCCATGCCGAGGATGCCGGAGTCCTGCTGCGCCTCGGACTGGCGGGGCTCGTCGTGCTTGACGGCCTCGGCGCGGCTGAAGCGCCGGTCGCCGAGGACCAGGCGGGCGTCGGCGTAGCGGGTGGCGAGCCAGGCGGGCTCGCCGTACGCCATCCGGACGCGTAACAGCCCGGGTCGCTCCAGTGCTTCGGCGTACGCCTCGGCGAGGCCGAGGCCTTCGGGCTCGTTGAACGGATAGTCCAGGGGGGTGGGGCCGGTCGTCGCGGTCATGCGGCACCTCCGTCGTGCAAGCAGGTGCTTACAGAACCTAGGGTGGTCTCCAGAGGCGGTCAATGGGGCCGTTGCGCCGTTCGGGGGACGGACGGCGGGGCACGGAGGGCGGCGGGGATGACGCGGACGAGGGCCGACGGGACGGCGCCGGAGCGGACGCCCGTACGACGGGAGGGCGCGGCGGAACGGTCCGTGGAGCGGCCCGTACGGGGCGGCGGAACCCGGGAGCGGCTGCTCGCCGCGGCGTCGGCGCTCTTCGCCGAGCGCGGGTACGACCGGGCGACGGTACGGGAGATCGCCGCCCGGGCCGGGGTGAACCAGGCCCTGCTGTTCCGGCACTTCGGCTCCAAGCAGGCGCTCTTCGGCGAGGTGGTCGCGCAGGGCGGGTACGAACAGTTGCGGAGCACTCCGCCGGAGCGGCTGGTGGAGGTGGTGCTGCGCAGCCTGCTCCACCCGCCGGCGGACCCGGCCGGGGCCCCCGGAGCGAGCCGGTCGCTGAAGACGATGCTGCGCTCGGTGGGCGGCGGCGACGAGGTGTCGGCGGCGGTGACCGCGCTGGGCGACGCGTACGCCAAGGCCCTGGCGGAGCTGAGCACCCGGCAGGACGGCGCGCTGCGGGCGGACCTCGCCCTGTCGTGGCTGCTGGGCATCGGCCTGATGCGCGTGGTCGTGGGCAAACGCCCCCTGGCGGAGGCGGACCCGGACGAGATCTGCCGCCTGGTCCTCGAAACGCTCGCCCACCTCCTGGACGGCCTTCCGCCCGACAGGGGCCGGGACCCGTCCGGCGGACCGGGGACGGCGTAGACCTCAGGGGGTGTCCGGAGGGAGGGCGCGGGGGCCCACGCACCGGGCACCCTCCTCCCGCACGCGCTCGCGCAGCTCACGGTCGGCCGTGACGACCAGGCACGGGCGGCCGTCCGCGCCCCGGACCAGTGCGACGATCAGGTCGTCGCCGCTGGCGGGAGCCTCTTCGACCCGCACGCCGGGTACGGAGGCGACACCCCGGGCGCGGCCCTCGACGACCAGGACGATGTCGTACGGACCCGGGTACGGCCCGTCGGCCGGGCCGCCGGTGGCGGCGAGCCGGTCGCGCAGCCGCTCGGCGGCCCCGCGCCGGTCGCGCCACCAGCCGTCGGGCACCGATCCCACGACATTGGCCCCGTCCACCAGCAGGAGGGGACGGAGAAGCGGATCCTCGGGATTCATGGCTCCAGGATGTCAGTACGGCCCCCGTGGAACCCGGAGGCCGCTACTCGGGCTCCGCCGCTTCCCGGGCCTGCTGGGCGATCTGCTCCAGCACGGCCTTCGGGTCGGCGGAGGGCGCGACCGCCTTGCCGATGTTCCGCTTGATGGTGTCGCTGACCTGAAGCCAGGACGGTTCGTTGACCGGATAGAGCTGGGCACCGCGCAGGGCGATCAGGAACTGCTCGGCGTCGGGGTCCGCCGCCGCGTCCTGGGACACCTGGGTGGCGGACACCGTCGACGGCAGCAGGTGGTAGCGCTCGGCGAACTCGTTGAGGTTCTTGTCCTGGTAGACGAAGTTCAGGAAGGAGCTGACCAGTTCGCGGTTGCCGTCGTGCCTGAAGGCCATCATCCAGTCGGCGACTCCCGCCGCCGGCGGGGTCTCCTCGTCGCTCAACGTGTCGGACACCGGCATGCGCAGCGTGCCGACCTTCACGCCCTTCTCCGTCGCCTCGTGGAGGAGCGAGGGATAGCCGTTGACCATGCCGACGTCGCCGCGCAGGAACGCGGCGAAGGCGTCCTCCCGGTTGAGCTCGGCCGGCGGCACCGGGCCCGTCAGGCCCGGCCCGACCAGGTTGTCCTTGATCCAGCGGAACGTCTGGGTGTTCCGGTCGGACGCGAGCGTGTACTCCCCGCGGACGTCGGTGTACCCACCGCCGTTGCTGAGTTCCCAGATCAGGGCTTCGGCGTGCGCCTCCTCGGGGCCGAGCGGCAGGGCGTACGGATAGGGCACGCCCGCCGTCCTCAGCGCCCCGGCCGCCTTCTTCAGCTCCGACCAGGTCTTCGGCGGCTTCGCCCCGGCCTTCTCGAACAACTCCTTGTTGTAGAAGAGCAGCCGGCTGCTGGCCACGAAGGGCAGACCGTAGAGGACGGTGTCGACCGAGCCGGCCTCCACGAGCGGCGGCAGGAAATTGGCCTCCGTCCTGATCGACAGCACCTCACTGGCGGGATAAAGACGGTCCTGCGCGGCGAAGTCGGAGTACGCGCCCAGCAGCGCCACGTCCGGCGCGTCGCCCTCCTGGACCATGCGGGTGACCTCGCGGTCGACCTCGGCCCACGGGTAGAGCGTCACCTCGACCTTCTTGCCGGGGTGGGCGGCGGTGAAGGCGGTGGTCAGCCTGTCCCAGTACGCCTTGGAGCCGGTCGAGGGGCTGGTGCCGTACTCGGGGGCCACCAGGCGCAGCGTCGTCCGGCCGTCCTCGGACGAGCCGCAGGCGGTGACGAGGGAACCCAGCAGACCGAATGCGGCCACGGAGGCGGTCATGCCGAAGAGTCTTGGTCGCACGAATTGTTCCTCATGGTTCATCGGATGGTGCGACCGAAATCCTCTCCTGTGAACGGGCTGATTTCGCCCCCTACCGAAAGGTTGTTGCATAACTCCAATCGGGAGGATTCAGCATGGTGTCTTCCGATAGGCGGGCGTGGACGGGCTTTGCTTCCGCGGGGTTCCGCGCGAGTGGTCAGACGGTGGAGCGGAAGGCCGGCAGGTATCCGCCCGAGTGGCCGGTGGCGTTGGGGTGGTAGCTGTTGGAGACGGGCACCGTGAGGCTGTGGAGCCAGGCGCTGCCGGAGCAGATCTCGTGGCCGGTGAACTCGTCCACGACGCTGGAGTACGCGAAGCCCGCGTTGGCGGCCTGCTTGGCGAGCATGGCGTTCAGGGCGTCGCTGCCCCGGTTGATCGCGGCGCGTTCGGTCTCGCTCAGGCCGGCGATGCAACTGCCGTTCAACCGGTAGAAGCGCGGATAGCCGAGGACCACCACGCGGGCCCGGGGTGCGCGGCTGCGGATGGCGCCGTAGAGCGACGACAGGCTCCCGGGAAGGGTGCCGTTGACTTGCGCGACGGCGTTGTTCACCGCGTTGACGCAGGTCGCCTCGCTCTGCAGCACACAGGTCTGCATGACGTCGGCGAAACCGACGTCGTTGCCGCCCGCGGTGACGCTGACGAGCGTGGTAGAGCTGGTGAGCGGGGTCAGTTGACCGCTTCTGACCGTGCTGGTCGTCGCCCCCGAGCAGGCGGTGAACGCGAACGAGGCCGGGGCGTTGGCCGCCGCCCACAGGGACGGGTAGGCCTTGCTGCTGCGCTGGCAGTCGCCACTGTCGGACAGGTAGCTGCCGGCGCCCACCCCCGAGGAGTAGGAGTCGCCGAGCGCGACGTAGCGCTCCCCGGCCGCCGCGGCGGCTGAGGCGGGCTGGACGAGACCCACGGTGAGGGCCGACGCGGCCAGGAGCGCGGACAGGACCCATCTCAACTTAGTTGTGCGCATGACAAGGGGCTCCTTGGGAGTGAGGGGGAGTCACTTCTAGCAGGGCGCGTGGCTCACGGAATAGATGTGCGAAGAGGTTTTCTTCTGTTCGCCTCGGGCGTCGGAGGTGCGAGGGGCGCGGGGTGTCCGGCATCGGGGCCACCCGAAGGGGGCTTGGCGTGCGAGCCGGTGCGACCCGGCGCTCCCGGGCGGGACGAGGGTGATTCTCCTGTGGGCGGGACGGGCGATTCCGCACCGGAACCGTGTCCGTCGCGTCTTCGAGCGTATGAATTCGGCCATGTGGCGGATCGGGTGAATGGTCATCATTGCCGTGTACGTGCTCGGTGGAGGCGGTGGTCTCTCCGGTCGCTCTTCCCGTCGCGCGGTCCGGACCTGCGGGTTCGCCGTGGCGTGGAGGGGGCTCGCGTGACGCCGCCCGTGGCTCCGTACGGCCGTGGGGCATTGCGTCAGCGCGTGCTCGTCCCGTGCGGCCGGAACGCGGGGCCGGCGGAGCCGCATCCGCGCGGAGCTGCGCCTTCCGCCTCTTCGTGCTCCGAGGGGCCGGACCTCGGGGCGAGGCGGAGTTCCGGAACGCAATCACCTTCTGCAACTTGCTGACGGCCTTTCAGGGAGAGGGGGAAGGTGAGGTGTTTATTTGTTCGATCCTGTGGAGTGCGCCTCGCGGCGTGGACGCGCGTAGAGCGGCCGAAAGGACACCTTGTGGCACTCCGGCGCGGAGTCGAGGATTCCCCCAGCAATTGACAGGTTCATGGCGGCCACCGCCGCCGATCCGTGCTCCACCGGGCCCCTCACCCAGCGGCCCGACCACCCCCACCGGAGGATGCAGTGAACCGTTCGTCCCGTCGCGTCAGCATCACCCGGGGCAGCCGGCTGATCGCCGTGCTCGGCGCCTTCGTGGCCGCCTCCGCCCTGACCGCCCCCGTCTCCTCGGCGCAGCAGGCCGACACCGCGCGGGCCACCGCCACCGCCCTGGCCACCACCAGCAGCGCCGTCCTCCGGGCCGACGTGGCCGGCTCCGCCTGGTACACCGACCAGGCCACCGGAAAGGTCGTCGTCACCGTCGACTCCACGGTCTCCCAGGACGAGATCGCGACCCTGCGCAAGGCCGCCGGCGACAACGCCGGGAACCTCAGGATCGAGCGGACCGCGGGGAAGATCAACAAGCTCATAGCCGGCGGCCAGGCCATCTACGCCGGAGGCGGCCGCTGCTCCCTCGGCTTCAACGTCCGCAGCGGCAGCACCTACTACGCCCTGACGGCCGGACACTGCACCAACATCGGCAGCACCTGGTACACCAACTCCGCCAACACCGCCGTCCTCGGCACGCGGGCCGGAACCAGCTTCCCCACGAACGACTACGGCATCATCCGTCACTCCAACGCCTCCGCCGCCGACGGGCGCGTCTACCTCTACAACGGCACCTACCGCGACATCACCGGCGCCGGCAACGCCTACGTCGGGCAGTCCGTCCAGCGCAGCGGCAGCACCACCGGCCTGCGCAGCGGCACCGTCACGGGCCTCAACGCCACCGTCAACTACGGCAACGGCGACGTCGTCTACGGCCTCATCCAGACCAACGTCTGTGCCGAGCCCGGCGACAGCGGCGGCGCCATGTTCTCCGGGACCACCGCCCTCGGCCTCACCTCCGGCGGCAGCGGCAACTGCTCCAGCGGGGGCACCACGTTCTTCCAGCCCGTCACCGAGGCCCTCAGCGCCTACGGCGTCAGCGTCTTCTGACCCCTGACCCACCGCGCTCCCGGGAGGCGCCTCCGTCGACGGAGGCGCCTTTCGTCTGTGAGCCCCCGCCGACCGGACCCGACAGGTCCCGACCGGCCCCGACCAGTCCCGACCGGTCCCGACAGGTCCCGGCCGGAAGGAAGGACTCACCGACCCGTACGGCTCCGGGGCCACGGAAGTCGAGGCTCCGGCCACCTCGTGTTTCCGTCGCCCGCCCGCCGGGCAGCGCTTCGCCGAAGGGGTCATTCCCCATGTCTCGGAGCGCAGTGCGGTGTTCATGGCCATGACATCGGCGGGGAGTGGGATGGGTTCGCTCGCCCACTCCGAAGGAGCCATCGCCTTGAGAAACTTCCTTCGCCGGATCGGCGTCGTCGCCGCGGGCACCGCCCTTCTGGGCGGCGCGCTCTCCGTCTCACCGGCAGCCGCGGTCGACACCGTCGACGTCCAACTCCTCAGCTTCACCGACTTCCACGGATACCTGCAGCCGCCCACCGCGGGTCAGGGCGGTTCCATCCCCACCGGACGCGGCACCTCGGTCACCGTCGGCGGCGCCGCCTACCTCGCCACCCACCTCCAGCGGCTCCGGGGCGACCGCCCCCGCTCCGTCACCTTCGCCACCGGTGACAGCTTCTCCGGCTGGCCGTTCGAAGTGGACGCCTTCCAGGACGAGCCGACGATCGAGGTCCTCAACAAGCTGGGCGTGCGCTTCTCGGCCATGGGCAACCACGAACTGGACGTCTCCCCGGAGTTCCTCGTCCAGCACATGCAAGAGGGCCGGTGCTTCGGCACGATCGACGTGGACAGTTGCTTCACGGACTCCACCGGACGGCGCTTCCACGGCGCCGACTTCGACTTCCAGTCGGGCAACATCGTCGACGCGCGGACCGGTCGCCCCGTGGTGGAGCCGTACCGCGTCGAGACGTTCCGCTCCGACAGCGGCAAACGCGTCCGGGTCGGCTTCATCAGCACCACCGTGGAAGCCACCGTCACCGGCTCGACCTCCTTCCAGCCGCGGCTGCGCGCCCTCGACCAGGTGCGGACCATCGAGCGCTCCACCGCGGAACTCAAGCGGCGCGGAATCGAGGCCATCGTCCTCAACGTGCACGAGGGCGGTTCTCCGGTGAACACCGCGACCGCGGGCTACAACGCGTGCGACTCCGTCTACGGGCCGGTCGTCGAACTGGCGAAGAAGGTCCCCGCCGAGATCGACGCGATCGTCACGGGGGACTGGCACTGGCGCTTCAACTGCATGCTGCCCGACCCGGCCGGGGTGCCGCGCCCGGTCGTGGAAGCGGGCAACCACGGCGCCGTGATCAGCGAGATCAACCTGGCCCTCGACCCGAGGACCGGCGAGGTCCTCAGGGACCGCACCCGGTCCGTCAACCACGCGGTGACGCGCGACGTGACACCGGACCGCGACGTCCAGAAGATCGTCGACCACTGGGTCGCACGCGCGGCCCGGCGGTTCGCCGAGCCGCTCGCCCGGCAGACGGGTCCCTTCACCCGCACGCCGAACGCCGCGGGGGAGAGCACGGCGGCCGACCTGTACGCCGACGTGCAGTACTGGAACGCCAACCGCACCCCCGAGGGGCGGGCCGACCTGGCGCTGATCTCCGCACGGCCCGCCAAGGGCAGCAACGCCGTACGGGGCGACCTGCCGTTCGCCAAGGGGAGCCACCCCGCCGACGCGGACGGACGCATCCTGTTCGGCGAGTCCTGGAACGCCTACGGCTACGGAAACCCGGTGCTCACCGTCGGCGTGAAGGGCAGCCGGCTCGACGCGATCCTCGAACAGCAGTGGCAGACACAGGCCGACGGCACGGTGAGGGCCGCGCCCCTCGCCGTGTCCCGCAACGTCTCCTACGGCTACGACCCGACCCGGCCCGTCGGCGACCGGGTCTCCCCGCGCGACGTACTGATCGACGGCCGGCCGCTCGACCCCGCCCGTACCTACCGGGTGGCCGCCCTCGCCTACACGGTCGTCGGAGCCGACGGATACGACGCCTTCGCCGGCTACACCGCACCCGTCCGCAACGGCGCCGACCACGAGAGCTTCGTGGACTACCTCAAGACCCACAGGACGATCTCCCCCGCACCCCTCGACCGCGTCCGCGTCAAGGGCTGACGCGATCGGGAACCCCGGCGATCGGGAACCCCCACGATCCGACCACGGCCCCGGCGCGGGGCGGCACCCGTACCGACGGCCGCGGCGTCGGCCCGGCCCCGCTGGACGCCGACGCACCGGCCAGGACGGGCCCGCGCCCGGACGCCGCCGCGGCGCGCCGGGCCACGGTCCCCGAAGGCGGGGAACTGCTCTGGCACCGGGGCTCGGACCGCTGAAGGACGCCGCACCCCCCCCGGCCGACCCGCTGAGGCGGTCCGGCCGGGAAGTCCGGCGCGTCGCGATGAGTTTTCCGGCGCCCGGCGGTCTTACTGTCGAACCCGGTACCGAGGAGGCTTCCGATGCGCAGTGTGACCTATTCGATGGGCGTCTCGCTCGACGGCTACATCGTCGGGCCGGACGGAGGGTTCGACTGGTCGGAGCCCGACGAGGAGGTCTTCCGCTTCTGGATCGACGACATCCGGCAGGTCGGCGTCCACCTGCTGGGGCGTCGGCTCTACGAGACGATGCTGTACTGGGAGACCGCCGACCGGGACCGGTCGCTCGACGACGCGGAGCGCGAGTGGACCTCGCTCTGGAACCCGCTCCCGAAGGTGGTGTTCTCCAGGACCCTGTCGGCGGTGCGGGGCCGCGCCCGCCTGGCCTCCGGCAGCCTCGCGGAGGAGATCGCGCGGCTGCGGGCCGAGCCGGGGGAGGGCGACATCGCGATCGGCGGCGCGACCCTCGCCGCCGAGGCGGCCGCGGCGGACCTGATCGACGAGTACCGGACCGTGGTCCACCCGGTCCTGGTCGGCGGCGGCATCCCGTTCTTCCCCCGGCACGAGCGCCGGGTGGACCTCGAACTCGTCGAGACCCGCACCTTCCACTCGAAGTTCGTCCACCTCCGCCACCGCGTGGTGCGCTAACCGAGGCCCTGCCCCCCCGGGCCCGGTCAGCGGGACGGCGCCGCCGGGCCGGTCGGAACGTCGCCGCGCAGCGTGATGCGGTGCATGACGCGGTGCCGGTCGTCGTAGTCGCGGTTGGCGTAGTGGGCCGTGCTGCGGTTGTCCCACAGCGCGACGTCCCCCGGTTGCCAGCGGTGCCGCACGACGTGCTCGGGCTTGGTGAGGTGGGCGTACAGGATGTCGAGGACGCCCCGGCTCTCGTGCTCCGACACCCCCACGATGTGCGAGGTGAAGCCGGGGTTCACGAACAGGCCCTTGCGGCCGCTCTCGGGATGCACCCGCACCACCGGGTGCTCCACCGGCGTGAGGCGGGTGACCACCTCGCCCTCCCACAGGTTGCCGCGCCCCTGCCTGCGCTGGGCCAGGTAGTAGCCGAACTCGCGGGTGCCGTCGTGGACGGCGGTGAGCGTGTCGACGTAGTCCCGCAGACCCGGCGACAGCGACGCGTAGGCGAGCTGGCTGTCCGCCCAGTTGGTGTCGCCGCCGTGGGGAGGCAGCACGACGGCCCGCAGGACGGAGATCGCCGGCGGCCGCCGCACGAAGGTGACGTCGGTGTGCCACACGTCGGCGAACCCGTTGTCCTGACTGTCCAGCGCGTACACCTCGGGGGCCACGTCACCGGAGTCGTGGACCGGGTGCCCGGCGGTGACCTCGCCGAGCCGCCTGCCGAACTCGATCTGCGCGGCGTCGTCCAGTCCGTGCTGGCCGCGCACGAAGAGCACCTTGTACGCCACGAGTGCTTCGCGCAGGGCCAGGACCCGCTCGTCGTCGAGGCGGCCGAGGTCGATGCCGTGGACCTCGGCACCGAAGTGGGGCCCGAGTTCGACGACCGGGATCACCGGCGCGGCGGGCCGTTCGCTGAGGATGCTCACCTGTCTGTCCTTTCCGTGGGGTTGCGGTCAGGCCGCCGCGGCGGCCTTGACGGCGTGGGAGACCCGCGCGCGCAGTGCGGTGAACTCGGGGGAGTTGCGCAGCTCCTCGGCGTCGACGTCGCCGCGCGGCAGGCCGATCGGCAGGTCCAGGGCGACGGTTCCGGGGCTCTTGGTCAGCACCACGATGCGCGAGCCCAGGAACACCGCCTCCTCGGCCGAGTGCGTCACGAGCACCGTCGTCCGGCCGGTCCGTCCGGTCACCCGGCGGACGTCCTCCTGGAGCCGCTCCCGGGTCAGGGCGTCCAGCGCCGCGAACGGCTCGTCGAGCAGGAGCAGCGGGTTCTCGGCGGCGAGGGCCCGCGCGATCGCGACGCGCTGCTGCTGACCGCCGGAGATCTCCCAGACGCGCCGGTTCTCGGTGCCCTCCAGGCCGACCCGGGCCAGCAGCTCCGCGCGCCGCTCCGGCCACCGGCCGCGGTCGACGCCCGCGTACCGCAGCGCCAGGTCGACGTTGCCCCGCACGGTCCGCCACGGGAACAGCCGGGGCGTCTGGAACACCACGCCGGCCGTCGCGCCGGGCCGCGGCTCGCCGCCGGAGACCCGTACCGACCCCTGCGTGGGCCGCTCGAAGCCGGCGATCAGCCGCAGCAGCGTGCTCTTGCCGCACCCCGAGGCACCCACCAGGACCAGGAACTCCCCGGCGGGAACGGCCAGGTCGACCGGCCCCACGGCCGTGAAGGCCTCGCCGCCGCGGCCGTACCGATGGGTGACGCCGTCGAGACGTACGGCACCGGCACGCCCGGTGTCGACCGCGGCCCCCGCCGCGGTGCTCTCACTTGAGGACATCGGACAGCCCTTCGAGGTGGAACGCCTCGCGCACGACGGCCTCGGACGGGGCGGCGCCGATCTGCTTCTGCTCCGCCAGGAAGCGGCCGGTGTCGGTGACGTAGTCGAGCAGCTTGCCCGGCTTGCCGTCGGTGCCCAGCCAGTCGGCGGAGACGACCTGCTCCGGGGTGAGGAACACGCCCTGCGTGAGCTGCGCCTCCGCGTCCGCCGTGCTGATGCCGAGCTCGGCCGCGACGGCCTTGACCGACCCCTGCCGGTCGGACGCGAGCAGGCGCAGCGCCTCGGCCTCCGCCTTGCGCCAGGCCTTGATCGCCCCGGGGTCCCGGGCGATCAGGTCGTCGGACACCACGGCCAGGTCCAGGGTCGGCTTGCCCGCCGCGCCGATCTCCTTGCTGCTGGTGAGCTGGGTGCCGGTCTTGCGCAGCTCGTCCAGGGTCGGCAGCCAGACGTAGGCGGCGTCGATGTCGCCCCGCTGCCACGCGGCGAGGATCGGCTGCGGCTGGAGGTCGATGAGCCGGACGTCGGACGGCGAGAGGCCGGCGGCCTTCAGGGCCGCCAGCAGGCTGTAGTGCGAGGTGGAGGCGAAGGGCGTCGCTATCTTCTTGCCCTTCAGCCCGGCGACCTCGGTGACGCCGGTCTCCTTGCGCGCCACGAGGCTCTCGTTCTCACCGGCGACGTCGAGGATCCACGCGACCTTGTACGGGATGGGCGAGCCGCCGGACACCCCGCGGGCGAACGGGCTGGAGCCGAGCGCGGCGATGTCGAGGGACTTGCCGATGAACGCCTGGTTGACGCTCGCGCCCGAGTCGAACTTGATCCAGGTGATCTCGTGGTCCGGCAGCGCCTTCTCCAGCAGCTTCTTGTTCTTCACGAGCAGGTCGCCGCTGGGGAAGGCGAAGTAGCCGATGCGCAGCCGCTTCCCACCGCCGGACCCCGACGCCGCGCCGTCCGGGGAGCAGCCGGTGACGGCGGCGGAGACGGCGGCGAGGGCTCCGGCGAGGAGGAGGCGACGGGACGGGCCTTGGGGGACACGGGGCATGGCGGAGCCGTTTCTGTGCGGATGAGGGTACGGGTGGAGAAGTTGTTCGCGGGAGCGGGAGCGGGGCGCCCGGACGAGGGGAGGGGAGCCGGGGCCTACGCCCGGCCCCGCCACGGCACGACCGCGCGTTCCAGCCGCAGCAGCAGGCCGTCGATGATCAGGCCGGACGCGCCGATGGCGATGATGCCGACGACGACCACGGGGGTGTTGTTGTAGTTGGCCGCGTCCTTGACCATCCCGCCGATGCCGGGCAGGCCGTTGACCAGCTCGGCGGCGACCAGGGAGGAGTAGGCGACGCCGACGGCGAGCCGGACCCCGGTGAGCGTCTCCGGCAGCGCCGACGGCACGACGACGTCCCTGACGACGTCCCACCGCGACGCGCCGAGCGCGCGGGCCGCCTCGACCAGGCTCTTGGACACGGCCACCACGGCCGCGGTGGTGGACACCGCCACGGGCGGGAACGCGGCCACGGCGAGCAGCGTGACCTTGGGCTCCTCGTCGATGCCCAGCCAGATGATGAGCAGCGAGAAGTACGCCAGCGGCGGCAGCGTCCGCAGGAAGGTGATCCAGGGCTCGAACAGCGAGCGCACCCAGCCGACGGTGCCCATGACCAGCCCGAGGACCACTCCGGCCGCGATGCCGATGCCGGCGCCGAACGCGATGCGCCGCAGGCTGATGCCGAGGTGCTCGACGAGGGTGGTGCCGTTGTATCCGCGTACGCCGTCGTGCGTGGTGGAGACGGCGACGAACGCGTCCCACACCGTGGCCGGCCGGGGGACCAGCGTCTCGCTCCACGTCCCGCTCGCGGCGAGCAGGTGCCACAGGAGGAGGAAGAGCAGCAACGAGCCGAGGGGGAGCGCGGCATGGCGCAGACGCGCCCGCGCACGTCGCGCCGGGACGCGGGGACCGGGCGGGGCGGCGGCCGGCGGGGCGCCGCCGGCGGTTTTGACAGGCGTGGTCGTGGACACGATGCGGTCCTCCAGAGACGCCGCCGGGGCACGGGCGATCGGCATCGGCGGTCGGAGACGGCCGCCGGCCCCGGGCGGGTGTGACGCGGAACGAGAAGAGGGGGAGAACGCCCTGTGCGAGGACGTGCGGACCGCCCCCGTGCGGGTGTGATCACCGCACGGCGGGGCGCGCCGGAGGGAACTCGGTCAGCGACAACACGAGCCCGGGCGACGGCACAGGTCGATGACCAGGCGGCGCACCAGGGACTCGGAGTTCATGAGGCCCATTTCTACAACAGCCGCGGCCCGGCACCAACACCCGTCCACCTTTTGGAACGCCCCGCCCGGCGGACCGCGACGACCGGGCCGGGTCCCGGCCGCCGCGCTATCGGGACGGCGCACGGTCCGGCGACGCCGAGGGGCGTTCGGTGCCGAGGAGTTCGCGTACGAGCGCGGCGACCTGCTCCGTCTCGACGAGGAACCCGTCGTGGCCGTACGGCGACCCGATCACCCGGAGGGCGCCCGCGCCGGGGATGCCCGCCGCCAGCTCCGCCTGCTGCGACGGCGGGTAGAGGCGGTCGGAGTCGACCGCCGCCACGAGCGTCCTCGCGCCCACCCGCTTCAGGGCGGCGCGCACGCCGCCGCGGCCGCGCCCGACGTCGTGGCTGTTCGCGGCCTCGGACAGGACGACGTAACTGCCAGCGTCGAAGCGGCGCACCAGCTTGGCCGCGTGATGGTCCAGATAGGACCCCACCTGGTACCGGCCCCCCTGCCACGGGTCCTCCGCGCCCTGCGGCGAGCGGCCGAAACGGGCCTGGAGCTCGGGCTCGCTGCGGTACGTCATGTGGGCGATCCGCCGGGCCTGGCCGAGCCCGGCACGGGGGCCCGGCCCGGCGCGGTGGTAGTGGCCGCCCCGCCAGTGCGGATCGGAGCGGACGGCGTGCAGTTGGACGCCGGTCCAGGCGATCTGCTCGGCGCTCGCCGCGGCGGTCGTGGCGAGCAGCAGGAGCGCCTCCGTGCGCTCCGGGTACGACACCGCCCACTCGAGGGCCCGCATCCCGCCCACCGACCCGCCCACCACGAGGGCCCAGCGCTCGACGCCCAGCGCGTCGGCGAGGCCGGCCTCGGCCGCGACCTGGTCCCGCTGCGTCAGGAACGGGAAGTCACCGCCCCACGCCCTCCCCGACGGACCGGGCGAGGACGGCCCGGTACTGCCCTGGCAGCCGCCGAGCACGTTCGGCGCCACGACGAAGAGGCGGTCCGTGTCGAGCGCGCGGCCCGGGCCGATCAGACCGTCCCACCAGCCGGGCGTGGGGTGACCGGGCCCGGCGGGTCCGGCGGCGTGGCTGTCGCCGGTGAGGGCGTGCAGCACCAGCACCGCGTTGCGCCGGTCCGGCGCGAGCCGCCCCCACGTCTCGAACGCCATCCGCACGCTCCCGAGTTCGCCCCCGGCCTCCAGCGCCAGCGGGTGCTCACGTACGTACCACTGGCGCCGCCCGGGCGGGTCCCCCTCCCGCCAGCCCCCGGAGGCCGGCGGGAGGGGGACCTGCGACGGCGTCAGGACGCCGTTCAGGACGCGCCCTTCGCCGCGCGGAACCCGGCCTCCAGGTCCGCCTTGAGGTCGGCGAGGTTCTCGATGCCGACCGAGAGGCGCACCAGACCGGGGGAGGTGCCGGTGGCCGCCAACTGCTGCGCGTCCAACTGGCTGTGCGTGGTGGACGCCGGGTGGATGATGAGACTGCGCACGTCGCCGATGTTGGCGAGGTGGCTGAACAGCTCGACGGCGTCCACGAACCGCTTGCCCGCCTCCACGCCGTCCCGCAGCTCGAAGGAGAGCACGGCGCCCGCACCGCGCGGCAGGTACCGCTGCCCCGCCTCGAACCAGCGGCTGGACTCCAGCCCCGGGTAGTGGACGACGGCGACCTCGTCGCGCTGCTCCAGCCACTCCGCCAGGGCCTGGGCGTTCGCGGAGTGCCGCTCGATGCGCAGGCTGAGCGTCTCCACGCCCTGGAGGAGCAGGAAGGCGGAGTGCGGGGAGAGGGCGGGGCCGAGGTCGCGCAGCAACTGCACCCGCAGCTTGACGGCGAAGGCGCCCGGCCCGAGCGCGGGCCAGTAGCGCAGGCCGTGGTAGCTCGGGTCGGGCTCGGTGAAGTCCGGGAACCGCTCGGCACGGGCACCGAAGTCGAAGGTCCCGCCGTCGACCACGACACCCGCGATGGCGTTGCCGTGCCCGCCGAGGAACTTGGTCGCCGAGTGCACGACGATGTCCGCGCCGTGCTCGATGGGCCGCAGCAGATAAGGGGTCGCCACGGTGTTGTCCACGATCAGCGGCACGCCGGCCTCGTGCGCCGCGTCCGCGACCGACCGGATGTCGAGCACGTTGCCGCGCGGGTTGCCCAGCGACTCCGCGAACAGGGCCTTGGTGTTCGGCCGGATCGCCGCGCGCCAGGCGTCCAGGTCGTCGGGGTCGTCGACGAAGGACACCTCGACGCCCAGCTTCGGCAGCGTGTGCCGGAAGAGGTTGTACGTGCCGCCGTACAGCGACGAGCTGGAGACGATGTGGTCCCCGGCGCTCGCGAGCGTGAGGATCGCCAGCGTCTCCGCGGCCTGCCCGGAGGCCAGCGCCACGGCGGCCACGCCGCCCTCCAGCGCCGTGACGCGCTGCTCGAAGACGTCCTGGGTGGGGTTGTGGATGCGGGTGTAGATGTTGCCGGGCTCGGCCAGCGAGAAGAGGTCGGCCGCGTGCTGCGTGTCCCGGAACACGAACGACGTCGTCTGGTAGATCGGCGTCGCGCGGGCGCCGGTCGTGGGATCGGGCACGGCACCGGCGTGGATCTGCTTGGTCTCGAAGGACCACGCCGAGGTGTCGGGGCCGGAGTGCTCGTTCTCGGGGGTGTGGCCTGCGGTGACGGAGTCGACGGGCTGGCTCGGGCTCATGGTTCTCCCTGGGTGCGGGCGGGGGGATGCCTGGATGCGGAACGGGGACGCCGATGCGGCCGCAGGCCGACGGCCCGGCACCGTGCCCGGACACGGACAGGGGTCGGCGGTCGGCGCGATGCGGTGGAAAAGGCGGGTCGAACGTCGGAGGACGGAGTCAGCTCACGACGGAACAGGCCGTGGTGGTGACACGCACGTAGTCAACGTGGCGGCGGGTCACGAGCACGGTCATGGCATCAGGTAACCACAGGGAGGCACGCGCGCACCAGCAGGGCGCGCACAAGACGGGACCGGGCCGTCGGTGTGCGGAATCCGTTCGTCCCGCACACCGGCGCCCCGGCCCCCGGAGTCGGAGTCTCCCGATCGTCAGCGGTAGTCGTCCGGGTGGCCCTGCATCCAGGTGTTGATCCGGTCCCGCGTCCCGATCAGCAGACCCTGGTGCTTCTTCAGGTTCTCGAAGGAACGGTCGCCGTCGAGCGCCCCGTTGAGCTTCCCGATCAGCGCGATCGGCTCGGGGAAGTGCCCGGGCCCCTTCGCGTCGCCCTTCATGGCCCGGTCCATCCTCTGGAGTTCGTCGTGGACCCGTCCGAGGAAGTAGGGACAGTTGCCCGGGTCGGCGCACGAGTCGTTCAGGGTCGCCTGGAGCCCGGCGAAGGCGTCGCGCACGCGCTCGACCGAGGTCGTGCCGGGAAGCGGGCTCGCGTCGTGCGTGCCGGTCGGCGCGGCGCTCCCGCCCGCGTCCGCCGTCGGCGACGCGTCGCCGGCCTCCTGACCGGCCGGGGCCGTCGTGGCCACGGAGGTCGGCGCGCCGGCCGGCGCGCCGTTGTCGTCCGTGTCGGACGCGCCGCAGGAAACGCCGAACAGGGCCAGCGCGACGGCGACGACCACCGTGCCGGGCATCGAGGACTTGAGCACGGATCTCCCCCTGGATCGATGTGACGTGTCGGACGACCCCACAGAACGATCGGTTCCGGGGCGGTGGGAGCGGTGGTGCCGTGACGCCCGCGCCGGAAACTCGGATGCGCGAGCCCGTGCGGCCCCCTAGGCTCCGCTCGCGGTCAAGGCGCGGTGCCGTGACCGGCCGTCGGAACATCGGAGACGTACGAGGTATGCCCAGCCATCTGTTCGCGATCTGCTTCCGTGCGACCCGGCCCGCCGACCTGGCACGGTTCTGGTCGGGGGTTCTGGGCTGGGAGCCGGACGACGGCCCGACCGGCGGCCAGGACGGCGGCATCGCGATCCTGCCTCCCGACGCCGGTGGGTTCCGCATCCGCTTCCTGCCGGGCGGGGAACCGAGGACCGGCCGGAACCGGGCGCACTTCGACCTGACGAGCGACTCCCCGGAGCAGCAGCGGCGGACGGTGGCCAGGGCGCTGGAACTCGGCGGGGCACACCTCGACGTGGGCCAGCTCCCGGAGGAGGAGCACGTGGTGCTCGCCGATCCGGACGGCAACGAGTTCTGTGTCATCGAGGCGGGCAACAAGTTCCTCGCCGACACCGGTTCCGTCGGGGCGCTGGCCTGCGACGGCACCCAGGCGGTCGGGTACTTCTGGAGCGAGGCGCTGGGGTGGCCGCTGGTCTGGGACCAGGACGAGGAGACCGCGATCCAGTCCCCGGACGGCGGTACGAAGATCACCTGGGGCGGCCCTCCGGTGGCGCCGAAGACCGGCCCGAACAGGCTGTACTTCGAGCTGGCGCTCCCCGCCGGGGCCGACGCGGAGGCGGAACTGGACCGCCTCGTCGCACTCGGCGCGAAGCGCGTCGACGCCGGCGGGGAAGATGCCGGCCGGGAAGACACCGGTGGGGGAGACGCCGGTGAGGGCGACGACGACCGGGTGATGATGCTCGATCCCGACGGCAACGAGTTCTCCGTCCGCACGCCCCGGTAGCGCAGCCGCCGCGGACGTCCGTACGCGGCGGCTCGCCCGGCGACGGTCCTCACGAGCCGTCGCGCAGCCCCCACGGTGAGCCGTACTCCGTGAGGAGGTCGAGGAAGGGGCGGGGCGGAAGCGCCTCGGGGCCGAGGACGCCGGTGGCGTTCCAGGCACCGGTGGAGAGGAGTTCCAGGGCGACGACCGGATTGATCGCGGTCTGCCAGACGACGGCCTGCGAACCGTACTCCCGCATCGACCACTGGTTGTCGACCACGTGGTACAGGTACACCTCCCGCGGCGCCCCGTCCTTCGTGCCCTTCACCCAGGTGCCGGCGCAGGTCTTGCCGGTCATCCGGTCGCCCAGGGTCGCCGGGTCGGGCAGACAGGCGGCGACGACGTCGCGCGGGGAGACGCGCACGGGGCCGTCCTCACCGGGCACCGCGACCTTCGCCGTGGAGTCCAGACCCAGCTCGTGGAGCGTCTTCAGCTTGGCGATGAAGTCGTCGCCGAGCCCGTACTTGAAGGTGACGCGGCGCGCCTCCACCCAGCGCGGGATCAGCAGCACCTCCTCGTGCTCGACGTTGACGCACTCCACCGGGCCGATGCCCTCGGGGAAGTCGAAGACCTCGGGCTCGCTGAAGGGCGCGCTGGTGAACCAGCCGCGGTCCTCCTCGTAGATCACGGGCGGGTTGAGACACTCCTCGATCGTCGTCCAGATGCTGAAGGACGGGGCGAAGTCGTACCCCTCGACGGTGAGGTTCGCGCCGTCGCGGACGCCGATCTCCTCGATCTCGTCGAAGAGCTCGTCGGCGGCGTACCGGGCGAAGACGTCGGAGAGGCCGGGCTCCACGCCCATGCCGACCAGGGCCAGACGGCCCCCCTCCTCCCACTGCCCGGCCAGCTCGAACTGCTCGTCGCCGAGCTTGACGCCGCACTCCTCGTACGGACGCTCCGGGTGCGGCGCCGACAGGGACATCGCCATGTCCACGTAGTGCGCGCCGGCGTCCAGGGCGGCCCGGAAGAGGGGCATCACGAACCGCGGGTCGGTCGCGTTCAGGAGCACGTCGCAGTTCTGCTCGGTGAGGACCCGGCTCACCGCGTCCCGGTCCGAGGCGTCGAGCCGCAGCGCGCTGAACCGGTCGCCCCGCCCGCCGAGGGAGGCGACGGCGGCCTCGGCGCGGGCCGGGTCGTAGTCGGCGACCACCATGTGGGTGAGGAACTCCCTGCGGGCCGCGATGCGGGTGATGGCGGTACCGACGCCGCCCGCTCCGATGAGAAGTACTCGCACGTCATTCACCTTCCGTACGGGAGGCGGACGCCTCCGGCACGGCCGATGCAACGGGATGCGGCACACTAAGGTCAATCGTGTTGGCATAAGAGGGCGTGTCGTGTCGTGCCGGTGGCGCGGCGGCCCGGTCCCGGGGGCGGTGGAGCATGGCGAAGAAAGTGGTGCCCGAGACGGAACGGCGCAGGCGGCGCCCCACCCGCACCGGCACGGTCCTGTCGGAGGGGATCATCGTGGACACCGCGCTGCGGATGCTCCGGGAGCACGGCAGCGGCGGGCTCACCGCGCGGCGCCTCGGCGCGGCCCTGGGGGCGGACCCCAGCACCCTCTACCGGTACTTCGCCGGCATGGACGACCTGACCCGCGCGATCGGCGACGAACTGATGGGACGGGCGCTCGCCGGGTGGCGGCCGACCGGGGACTGGCGGACCGACCTGCGGTCCCTGGGCCTTGCCGTCCACGCCTCCTACCTGGCGCATCCGCAGGCCGCCGTACTCACGGCCAGCCGGGTCACCGGCCGCCCGCGCGAGATCGCCGTGGACGAGACGATCCTCGGCATCCTGCGCGGCGCGGGCCTCCCCGATCCGGCCGCGGTGCACGCCTATCACGCGTTCATCGACCAGAGCCTCGCCTTCGCCGCGCTGGACGCGGGATCGCTCGCGCTGACGGACGAGGCGCGGGCGGCGGACGAGGAGATGTGGCGGTCCACGTACGCCCTCCTGCCGGCCGAGACCCACCCCCACATCGCCGCCACGGCGCCCCTCCTGGCCCGGCGCATGCCCCACAGCGCGTACCCGGCCGTCCTGGAGATGCTCCTCGACCACGTGGCGGCGCGGGTCGGGGGAGGAGGGGGCGAGGGGGCCCCGCGCGGGTGACCGACGCGCCCCCTCGCCCCGCAACGAGCCCGCGGAGAGAACGCGGACCCTACGGGCGGCGAGCGGCCGGGGTCGACGGGGAGGTGTCCTCGCGGCGCCCCTGACGGACGACGGCCGCGCGTTCCGGATCGTCCCGCGGGGTGTCCACCCGCAGCCAGCGGTAGCCGTACGGTGCCAGGCCGACGTCGACGCGACCGCCCGCCGACGCCTCCACGGTGTCGCCGGTGAGCAGGTCGACGAGCGGCCGGCCGTCCTTCAGGCCCGGCACGGTCACGGCCGCGTCGATCTTCCGGGACGAGAAGTTGTGCAGCGCCAGCACCGCTCCCTCGGGCAGCGAGCTGAGGTGCGCCAGCACGCCGGGATCGTCCGCGTCGAGCACCTCGGTGCGGCCCCAGGCGAGCTCGGGGGCCTCGCGGTACCGCTCGATCAGCGTCCGTACGCGGGTGAGGAGCGAGTCCGGGTCGCGCGCCTGGTCGTGCACGTTCACCCGCTCCGGCCCGTACGCGCCCTCGGCCATCGGGTTGGGGAAGTCGCCGCTCGGCGCGGTGGAGAACCCGGCGTCCCGGTCCGCCGTCCACTGCATGGGGGTGCGGACGGCCTGGCGGCCCTCCGCGGCGAGGTTCTCGCCCATCCCGATCTCCTCGCCGTAGAAGAGCACGGGCGTGCCGGGCAGGGTGAACAGCAGGCTGTAGGCCAGCTCCACGCGGCGGCGGTCGCCGCCGACCATCGGGGGCAGCCTGCGGCGCAGGCCCCGGCCGTACAGTTGCATGTCCTCCTCCGGCCCGAAGGCCGCGAACACCTCGGCGCGCTCGTCGTCGTCCAGCTTGTCGAGCGTCAGCTCGTCGTGGTTGCGGACGAAGGTCGCCCAGTGCCCGTCGCGCGGCGCCTCCGGGCGCTCGCGCAGGGCCGCCGCCAGCGGCCCGGCCTCCTCGCGGGCGAAGGACAGGTACATGTTCTGCATGCCGATGAAGTCGAAGCACATGGTCAGCTCGTCGCCCCGCTCGGACTCCGGGCCGTCGAAGAACTCCATGGTCTCGGGATAGGGCAGGTTGACCTCGCCGAGCAGGACCGCCTCGCCGTTGCGGCGCCCCAGGAAGGCCCGCAGGTCGGCCAGGTAGTCGTGCGGGTCGGGCAACTGGCCCGCGTCCTCCTGGCCGTCGGTCTCCAGGAGGAAGGGGACCGCGTCGACGCGGAAGCCGGAGAGCCCGAGCTGCGTCCAGAAGCCCATGATGCGGGCTATCTCGTCGCGCACGGCGGGGTTGGCCACGTTGAGGTCGGGCTGCTGCCGGTAGAAGCGGTGCAGGTAGTACTGCCCGGTCTTCTCGTCGTACTCCCACGGGCTCTTCTCGGCGTCGGGGAAGACGACGCCCTTCGGCCCGTCCTCGGGCGGCTCGTCGCACCAGACGTACCAGTCGCGGCGGGCGGACGTACGGCTGGAGCGGGACTCCTCGAACCACGGATGCCGGTCGGAGGTGTGGTTCACCACCAGGTCGGCGATGACCCGGATGCCCCGGTCGCGGGCGGTCCGCACGAACTCGGTGAAGTCCCCGAGGGTGCCCAGGCGCGGGTCGACGCCGTAGAAGTCGGTGATGTCGTAGCCGTCGTCCCGTTCCCGGGTCGGGTAGAACGGCATCAGCCACACGCAGGTGACGCCGAGGCGCACGAGGTGGTCGATCCGCTGGGTCAGGCCCGCGAAGTCGCCGATGCCGTCCCCGTCGCCGTCCTGGTACGTCTCGACGTCCAGGCAGTACACGACCGCGTTCTTCCACCACAGGTCGGAGGTCCGGGTCAGTCTCATCGGGCGTCCTCCGCGCGTGCGGGCCCGACCGGGGTCGCGTCGAGCCGGGGCAGCACCTTGGCGCCGAACGCGTCGACGAACGCGCTCTGTTCGCGGCCGACGTGATGCAGCATGACCGTGTCGAAGCCGAGGTCGGCGTACTCCTGGAGCCAGGCCGCGTGCTGTCCGAGGTCCGCCGAGACGTTGACCGCCTCCGCGACCCGCTCCGGCGTGACGTGCTCACTCACCCGGTCGAACAGCTCGGCCGTGTCCAGGTCCCAGCTCACCGGCGGACCGTGCACGTTGGTGCGCCACTGGTCGTGGGCGACGGCGAGCGCGGTGTCCGGGTCGGGGTCCCAGCTCAGATGGACCTGGAGGTGCAGCCGGCCCGCGCCCCCGGCGGAGCGGTAGGCGTCCACGATCCGGCGCAGGCGCTCGTGCGGGGCGTTGACGGTGATGAGCCCGTCGGCCCACTCGGCGCACCAGGCGGCGGTGGCCTCGCTGCACGCGGCGCCGAGCAGCGGCGGCACGGTCTCGGGGAGGGTCCACAGGCGCGCCCGGTCCACGGTCACCAGGCCGTCGTGGCTCACCTCCTCGCCGCGCAGCAGCGCCCGGATGACGTCGACGCACTCGCGCAGCCGCGCGTTGCGCACGTCCTTGCGCGGCCAGCGGTCACCGGTGACGTGCTCGTTGGACGCCTCGCCGCTGCCCAGGGCCGCCCAGAAGCGGCCCGGGTACATGGCGGCGAGGGTGCCGACGGCCTGGGCGACGATCGCGGGGTGGTAGCGCTGTCCGGGCGCGTTGACGACGCCGAAGGGGATGCGGTCGGTGGCCTGGAGGGCGGAGCCGAGCCAGGACCAGGCGAAGCCGGACTCGCCCTGCCGGGCGCTCCAGGGCGAGAAGTGGTCCGAACACATGGCGGCGCCGAAACCGGCCTCCTCCGCGCGGACGGCCGCGGCCAGGAGGTCCGCGGGGGGCACCTGTTCGTGCGAGGCGTGGAATCCGTAGACGGTCATGCGCCGCGTGTACCCCGGGGCGCGGAGATCAGGCGGCGCGCCTCGCGAGGTGACGGCGCCTCATCCGACCCGCCGGTGCACCCTCGCCTCCCAGGGCGCGAGGACCGTGCGCCCGTGCTCCGCCAACACGGACGGCCCGTTGCCCAGGACGAGTTCGGCGTCCTCCCAACCGCCGGGGAGGTCCACGGCCACGGTCTCCCCGGTGAAGTTGCCGACGACGAGCAGCGTGGTCCCCTCGTGGTGGCGGGTGAAGGCGTACACGCGCTCGTCGTCGGGCAGCAGCATGGTGAAGTCGCCGTGCACGACGGCCGGTTCCTCGTGGCGCAGGGCGATGAGCCGCCGGTAGTGGTGGTAGACGGAGTCGGGGTTCGCGCGGGCCGCGGCGGCGTTGACCTCGGTGTGGTCCGGGTTGACCGGGAGCCAGGGGACGCCCGTGGTGAAGCCGGCCTGCGGGGAGGCGTCCCACTGCATCGGCGTACGGGCGTTGTCCCGGCCCATCGCCCGGAGGCCGGGCAGGACCTCCTCGGGCTCCGCCCCCGCGCGCAGCGCCTGCGCGTAGTGGTTGAGGGACTCGATGTCCCGGAAGTCCTCGATGGTGCGCAGGGGCGCGTTGGCCATGCCCAGTTCCTCCCCCTGGTAGACGTAGGGGGTGCCCCGGTGCAGGTGCAGCACCGTGGCCAGCATGGTCGCGGACCGCGTGCGGTGGCGGGGGCCGTCGTCGCCGAACCGGGAGACGACGCGGGGCTGGTCGTGGTTGTTCCAGTACAGGCTGTTCCAGCCGACGTCCGCGAGACCGGCCTGCCAGCGGCCCAGGGACGCCTTCAGATCGGTCAGCCGCAGCGGGCGCGGATCGAACTTGTGGGCGCCGTGGTCGAGCCCGACGTGCTCGAACTGGAACACCATGTCGAGCTCGGCGCGGTCCGGATCGGTGAACAGCCGGGCCTGTTCGACGGTCACGCCGGGCATCTCCCCGACGGTCAGCAGCCGGCCGGGATACCGGGCCATGACCTCCCGGTGCATCTCCCGGAGGTACGCGTGGATGCGCGGGCCGCAGACGTAGGAGGGCGACCCGTCGCCGTACGGGCCGTCACCGCGCAGCTCCCCGTCGGGCAGCGCCGGGTCCTTCGAGACGAGGTTGACGACGTCCATCCGGAAGCCGTCCACGCCCCGCTCCAGCCACCACCGCATCATCGCGTACACGGCCTCGCGCACCTCGGGGTTCTCCCAGTTGAGGTCGGGCTGCTTCGGCGAGAACAGATGGAGGTAGTACGCGTCGCTCGCGGGGTCGCGCGTCCACGCCGGGCCGGAGAAGAACGAGCCCCAGTTGTTGGGCTCGCGGCCGTCGCGCGGCGGCCGCCACCAGTACCAGTCGCGCTTGGGGCTCCCGGGGTCGCGCGACTCCCGGAACCAGGGGTGCTCGTCGGAGGTGTGGTTGACGACCAGGTCCATGATCAGCTTCATGCCGCGCCCGTGCACCGCCGCGAGCAGGCGGTCGAAGGCCGCCAGATCGCCGAAGACGGGGTCGATGTCCTGGTAGTCGCTGATGTCGTAGCCGTTGTCGTCCTGCGGCGACGGATAGACGGGGGAGAGCCACAGCACGTCCACGCCGAGCTCCACCAGGTGGTCCAGACGGCCGGTGATGCCGTCCAGGTCACCGATGCCGTCGCCGTCGGAGTCGGCGAAGCTGCGGGGATAGATCTGGTAGACGACCGCGGACTTCCACCACGCGTCGTCCTTCCCTGTCACGGTGCCGGGCGTCATCGGCGGTCTCCTCCGGGCGTCAGGGGGCAGGGGCCACGGGTTTCCTGTCCCGCGTACGGCGGCTGAACCGCGCGACCGGCGCGCCGGTGGGGAAAGCCCTCAGAATCCCTCGCTCACGGGTTCCGCCGACAGGAGGGAACCGACGAGCGCGGCGCCGACCAGGAGGACGAGGACGACGCGCGCGGCGGTGCGCAGGCCTGTGGGCTCGCCGGGGCGCGGACCGAGGCGCGAGGGCTGGATCCCCCGGGGATCGCGGGTCACCTCCACCTCGCCGCCGACCCGCGGGGCCCCCTCCCCGCCGAGTTCCAGACGTGTGGTCGTACCGCCGGGCAGGGTGACGTCCACCGCGGTCACCTTGTCGTCGACCCCGGCGAACGGATCGGAGGTACGGATCCAGCGGGAGACCGTCGCGGTCGCGGTCACGCCCCGGTCGTGCATCGCCTGATCGTCGTTCACGTCGGACCACAGCCAGACCTGGGCGCACCACAGCACGGCGACGAGCATCACGACGGCGGCGGCCCCCGGGGCCCGCCGGCTCAGGAGCAGACACACCGCGGTGAACAGGAACCCGACGACTCCCAGGTACACGAACAGCCCCGCGCCGCCGCCCGCCGTCTCGTCCGAGACGATCCGCGCGGCGGCGTACAGCACCACGGGAAACCCCAGCCCGGCCGCCCACCCACCGGCGACCGCGGCCACCTCGCGCCACGACATCCGCCACCCCCCGTACCGCCGCCGGACACACCGGCGCCGAGGGGGCATACCCCTGGAGGCGGCCCCTCACCCGTACGACCGGGAGACCGGGGCGCGGCGGGACACGAGTTCTGTTCCGGAACCGTCCGGGTGACGGTGGGCGGACGGTCGCAACCCCCGCCCCCGCCGACCGGTTCCACCGGGTGCCACCCCCTTCGCACCCCCTGGAGGAGCGCCCGTGCGCGACCACCCCGTCCCGGCCGTCACACCCCAGGCCCCCGTGCCCGGCACCGGAGGCCTTCGGCACGGAGGGCGCGGGTGAGCCGCGGCGTCCTGGTGGGACGGCCCCTGGCGGCGGGCCGGGTGGCGGACGCGTACGACGCCGTGGTGGTCGGCTCCGGGGCGGGCGGCCTGACGACGGCGGTCTGCCTGGCCCGCCAGGGACGGCGGGTGGCGGTGTTCGAGCAGCACTACACGGCCGGCGGCTACACCCACGCCTACCGGCGGCGCGGCTGGGAGTGGGACGTCGGCATCCACTACGTCGGTCAGCTCGGGCCGCGCGAACCGGTCAGGGCGGTGTCGGACTACCTGACCGGCGGCGCCCTGCGCTGGGCCCCGGGGCGTCGTCCTCGCGGACGGCACCCGCGTCCGCGCCCCGGTGGTGGTCGGCGCGGCGGGGGCCCACCACACCCACCGCACCCTGCTGCCCGGCCCGCCGGCCGCCGGCACGGACCGGCTGGAGGGCATGCGGCGCGGATTCCCGTTCGTGGTGCTCTTCGGCGGCCTCGACGGCGACCCGGAGGAACTGGGCCTGCCCCGGCACAACCTGATGGTCACCGACGGCGACTGCGACGCCTTCTTCGACGGGACCGGCGGACGCACCAGCGGCCTCTTCCTCTCCTTCTCCTGCGCCAAGGACCCGACCTGGACCGCGCGGCACCCCGGCCGGTCGACCGGCGAGGTCCTCGCCTACGTGCACCCGGAGCTGTTCGCGCCCTTCCGCGGCTCCGGCCCGCGCCACCGGGACCCGGCCTGCCTCGCCCTCAAGGCCGACCTCACGGCGGAGCTCCTCGGACAACTCCACCGCCACCTGCCGCGCACCAGGGGCCGGGTGGCCCACCACGAGCTCGGCACCCCCCTCACCACGGAGCACTTCACCCGCTGGCCCGGCGGCAGCCTCTACGGACTCGCCAAGGACGTCGCCGCCTTCGGCGACGGCCACCGCCCCGGCCTCGCGGACCGGCTGCGTCCGCGCACCGGCATCCGGGGCCTGTACCTCTCGGGCCAGGACTGCCTCGCCGGCGGCTTCCTCGGCGCCGTCACCGGCGGCCTGCTCGCCGCCCACGAAGCCCTCGACCGCCCCGGCCGGGCCCGCCTGTGGACAGGACTCCTGAAACACGCCGTACGGCCGCCCGCGCCCCGGCCCAGCCCGCCGCCGGGGACGTGAACGGCCTCAGGAGGCGTGCCAGGTGACGACGTTCTCCGGCTCCTCGCGGTCGGTACGGAACGCGTTGACCGGGTGGTCGGGGTCGGGGTGACCGAAGGAGACGCCCGCCACCACGCGCCGGTGGTCCGGGATGCCGAAGTGCGCGCGGAGGAAACCCGAGCAGGCGGCGAGGGCGGCCTGGGGCGCCGCGGCCAGGCCGAGGCTGTGGGCGGCGAGCAGGAAGGTGCCGATGTAGAGGCCGCAGTCGACGGCGCCGTAGACACCGAGGTCGGCCTCGGTGGTGACGATCGCGACGTGCGGCGCGTCGAACAGCTCGAAGTTGCGCAGCATCTGCCGCAGGGTCCCCTCCTGGTCGCCCTTGGCGATGCCGAGGCTGCCGTAGAGCTGGAGCCCGCACGCGCGCCGGCGCTCCCGGTGGACGCCGGTGTACTGGACGGGGAACGGGAAGTCGGGCGAGTCCGGGTGGCTCCGGACGTGGGCCGACAGCTCGGTGCGCAGCCGCTCGGTCGCGGCGCCTTCGGTGATGTGCACCCGCCAGGGCTGGGTGTTGCACCAGGAGGGGGTGCGCTGGGCCAGACGCAGGAGCCGCTCGACGGTCGCCCGGGGGACGGGGTCGGGCAGGAACTGGCGGCAGGTGAACCGCTCGGCGAGGATCCGGCTCAACGCCTCGTACAAGTCGGTACCGGTGCTGGTCGGATTCAAGGGGACGCCTCCGCACGGTGGTCTCGTTCCGGGACCGCACCCTATCCGGGGGCGGCCCCGCCCCGGATCCGGGCGGCCGGGTCGCACCCGCGCTCCCGCCCGGGTCGCCCGTGCCGGGAGCGGAGCGTCCTCCCCGTACGGCCGAGGGTCGTTCCGTCCGAGGGCCGTTCCGTCCGGGGCGGCGCGCGGCCCCGTCGCGAAGCGACACCCGTCGCACCGATGAGTTTCCCCGGCGGGGCCGGTCTGCACGGGTATGGAGACCCACACGCTCGAGACAGTCGGCGCGGACCTCGTCTACGACGTCCGCGGACCGCTGCCGACCACAGACGGACGCCCGCCGCTGTTCATGATCGGGCAGCCCATGGACGCCACGGGCTTCGCCGCGCTCGCCGCGCGCTTCCCCGAGCGGACCGTGGTCACCTACGACCCGCGCGGCCTCGGCCGCAGCACCCGCAAGGACGGCCGGACCGACCACACGCCGCAGACCCAGGCCGACGACGTCCACGCCGTCGTCGAGGCCCTCGGCGCCGGGCCCGTGGAGATGTTCGCCAGCAGCGGCGGAGCGGTCACCGCGCTCGCGGTCGTGGCCGCGTACCCCACGGACGTGACCACCCTGGTCGCGCACGAGCCGCCGCTCATCACCCTCACGCCGGACGGCCCGGCGGCCGTGCGGGCGCGGGCCGGGGTCCGGGAGGCCTACGAGAAGCGGGGACGGTGGGCCGGGATGGCCGCCTTCGTGGCCATGACCTCGTGGGAGGGGGAGTTCACCGAGGCGTACTTCGCACAGCCGGAACCCGATCCCGCCGCGTTCGGCATGCCCACCCAGGACGACGGCTCACGTGACGACCCGCTGCTGTCCGACCGGTCGTGGGCGGTCAGCGGTCACCGGCCGGACGCCGACGCGCTCGCCGCCGCGCCGACCCGCATCGTGATCGCCGTGGGCGAGGAGTCCCGGGACGTGCAGACCGGTCGCACCTCCGCCGCGACCGCCGCACTGCTCGGACAGCGGGTGACCGTCTTCCCGAGCCACCACGCCGGGTTCTGCGACGGAGAGTTCGGATACCCGGGGAAGCCGGACGAGTTCGCGCACCGACTGCGCCAGGTCCTCGACGGCACCCCGTAGACCGTCCTCCGACCGAACGGTCCCCGCCCGGGGCCCGGCCCCCGATCTTCCTGAATTCGTACAACCATCCGCACGCTCGAGGAGTCATGGAGGGCGAGCACGCCGCAGGCGTGCTCGTCTCGTTTCCAGGGGGGACCCACATGACTCGTCACATATCCCTGCGTGCCCGCGTGCTCCCGGCCGTGGCAACGGCCACGGCCGGCGTGCTCGTGCCCGTCGTCGCGGGCGCGGCGCCCGCCTCCGCCGCCCCCGCGACGACGGTCGCCTGTACGTCGGGCAAGGCCGGGCTCGCCGCCAAGCTCCAGAAGGACATCACCGCCGCCCTCGCCGGACGCGCCGGCACCGTCGCCGTCGGCCTGTACGACCGCACCACGAAGACCACCTGCACCCTGCGCGCCACGACCTCGTACGACTCGGCCAGCGTCGTGAAGGTGACCGTCCTCGCCACGCTCCTGTGGGACGCCAAGAAGACCAACCGGTATCTGACGTCGCGCGAGTCCGACCTCGCCACCGCCATGATCACCAAGTCCGACAACGCGGCCACCACTTCCCTGTGGAAGCAGCTCGGCGTCACCAAGGTGAAGGGCTTCCTGAAGGCCGCCGGCATGACGGCGACGGTGCCGGGGGCCGACGGCTACTGGGGGCTCACCCGGATCAACGTCACCGACGAGCAGCGCCTGCTCGCGCTGATCACCGCCAAGAACACCGTCCTGAGCGACAACGCCCGCGCCTACGTCCTCAAGCTCATGGGCGGCGTCGTCACCTCGCAGAAGTGGGGAACCCCGGCCGGCGCGCCCTCCTCCGTGTCCGTGCACGTCAAGAACGGCTGGCTGCAGCGCGCCACCCGCGGCTGGCGCGTGCACAGCGTCGGCGCGTTCAAGGGCGGCGGCCACGACTACACCGTCTCGGTGCTCACCGACGGCAACAGCACGATGAACTACGGCGTGGCCACGATCCAGGCCGTGGCCAAGGCGATCCACCGGGACCTGACCCCGACCGCGTCCGCCACCTCCCGTTACGCGCCGACCACCACGCCCAAGGAGGCGTACGTCGCGGTGCCCCAGGGCTGACGCCCCCGACCGCGCGCGAGGAGGGAGCCACTCCGGTACGGGGCGGCTCCCTCACCCGCATCCGGAGGCCGACGACGCCCTTCCCCTGCCGCACCCGACCGGCAGCCGCTACCGTGGAGCCATGGCACGGGAGATCCGCATCGAGATCAGCGACGAGGCGTACGAGGCGCTGGAGCGCGTCGCGGCGGAGAAGCACGTGCCCGCCGAGCACTACGCGGGCAGCGTGCTGGACGCCGATCTGACCCGTGCCCGGTTCGTCGAAGGCGCCCGCTCCTTCGTCGACCGGCACGGCCGGGCGTTCGCCGAGCGGTTCGGCCGCCCCGCCGACGCCGCCTGAGCCCGCGTGTTCCTCCGGATCGACCTGTCCTGGCTCCTCGACCTCGCCCAGCAGGAGATCCCCGGCGACCCGGCGATCCTCGACTGGGGAGCACTCGAAGCCGCCCGTGCCCGCCACGCCTTCCGCGTGATGGACGTCCCCGTCTACGAGCAGCCGCACCACCGCGCGGCCGCGCTCCTGGAGCAGCTCGTCCGCGTCCCGGCCCTGGAGCACTCCAACGAGCTGTACGGCGTGGTCGTGGCCGCCGCCTACCTCCACGCCTGCGGGCGGCCGGTCGGCGTCACGGCGGAGGAGGCCATCGACCTCGTCGAGCAGGTGGCCGAAGCCCGCATCGACGTCCGGCAGGTCGCCGCCGTCCTGCGGGAGTGGTCCCGCTGACCGGCGGCGCCGCACACCGCTCCGGGCCCGGGGACGCCCGAGATCCCCGGGCCCGGTTCCGTAGGATCACCCGATCAAGTGATGCCGTGACCTCAGCTCCCTGCGCGCCAGGGGTGGTTGTGCCGGAACGGGGAGCACACCACCGGGGATCTGTTGTAGACCTGGCGGAGTGAAGCCGGGTGACCCGGCCCGCTGACGGCCCGCCGCCGAGCCGAAGACCTCCGGAGGCCGACCGGCACCGGGAAGAGCACGGGACGCGGCCGCGTCCCCGGTCCCGACCGGCCGTTGCCTCCCGGGCCGGACGCCCGTCGGAACACCCCGTACCACGGTGCGACGCCGCGAGCACGCGGCCGCCCCTTCGAGAAAGAACGCGTCGGATGACCGAAACACCGTCCGTGCCCGAACCCCGCCGGGACATGGCGATGCACAACGGCTGGTGGGAGACGGGCTGGGAGCACGTCCTGCCCCGCCAGGGCTTCCCGCTGACGATGCTGATCGGCACCGCCAGCCAGCCCGGCTTCACCGGCTCCCTGGACGACCTCGTGGAGGAGATCTTCGACGGCCACTGGAGAATGCTCGGCGGCGACCTCGACGCCGCGCTCACGTTCTCGTGGCCCGACGAGGAATGGGACTACGAGGAGGCGCCGGAGGGACGCGAAGCAAGCGAGGCCGACCACTGGGAGACGTTCGGCGCGCTGCTCACGGCGGCCGGCTTCCCGGTGCCCACGACCGTACGGGAACTCTCCGAGCTCTACCTGGCCTGGGGGCTGGCGTACCGGGAAGAGACGCCGCAGGGCACCCGGTGGTCGATGCCCGACGCACTGCCCCGGCCCGGTGACCTGCTGCCCCTGGACGCCGAACTCGCCGAACGGCTCGACGGGATCCGCCGGACGATGCGCACCGGCCCGCTCGTCGGCGGTCTCATCAGGCACCTCGCCGACGATCTGGGCGAACCGGACGAGACCCTCACCTCCCTCGACCGCCTGGCCGTCGCCACCGGCCAGGACACCGACGACGTCCGCCTCGCCCTCGCGGAGCTCGTGAGGTCCGGCGACGCCCGGGTACGGCGCGGACAGGAGACGGCCGACCCGGAAAGGCTGGAGGCGCATCGACGCTTCCGCCTGATCATGGACTGGGACCACTACGACGAGACCCGGACGCAGCTCCACGTCATGGTCGACGACGCGTGACGGGAAGCGTGCCGGGCGCGGCGGGAACGCGGGACACACGCCGGTCCGGCCCCACGCCGCCACCGCCCTCTCGCCCGGCCCGTTCGCGGTGCCGGGGACGGCGACGATCCGGGCCGCCGTTCCGACCGGCCCCGAGCCGTGCACCGGCCTGAATCATCCGGGGCGATCGGGGTGTGTAGGGGGCGGGTTCGGGGGCATGCGGGGGATGAGCGCATGGGGTCGCTCTGGATAGGTAGAGCCTGCCGGTCCTTCCCCTTCCGGCCGGCTCTTGGGTTGCCGAACGGCTCGCACCACTGGGTGATGGTGCGGGCCGTTCGGCATGTACCGGCGGCGTGACGTCCGCCGTTCGTCGAGTGGAGCCGGTGAACGACGAGCGGTCGGCGGCGTGGAAGCAGGCAGCGGCGCTCCTGCCCGGCCCGGACGCAGGAGCCGGGGGAGTACGCGAGAACCCTCGGCGCGTGCGTCGAATCCGGTGGTGTCGGCGATCACCTCCGGGATACTGGTCGCCCATGGATGAGGTCGAGGTCGTCGTCGCGCATTCCGAACGGGCGACTCTGCGCGTCGGTGACGTGTTCCTGAAGGTGGACGCCGACCGGGCCCGTATCGACGCAGAGGTCGAGGCGATGTCCCTCGCGCCGGTCCCGACCCCGGAGGTCCTGTGGCGCAAGCCGCCCGTGCTCGCGATCGCCGCGCTCCCGGGGACGACGCTCGGGCGCCTCGGCGGACCGTCGACCGGGTCGTCGGCGGCGTGGACCGCGGCGGGCGCCGCCATCCGGAAGCTGCACGACGCGCCGCTGCCGCCCCGGCCCGGCCGGGCCGGCCGGAGCGCCGCCGCGCTGGCGGCGGAACTCGACGACGAGTGCGAGTCGCTCGTGGCGAACGGCCTCCTGCCCGCCGGCCTGGTCACCCGCAACCGCCGGATCGCCGAGGCCGCGCTCCGGCCGTGGACTCCGGCGTTCACGCACGGCGACCTCCAGATCGCGCACGTCTTCGTCGACGGCGACGAGGTGACGGGCATCATCGACTGGTCCGAGGCGGGCAGGGGCGACGCCCTGTACGACCTCGCCACCTTCACGCTCGGACACGAGGAGCACCTCGACGACGTGCTCGCCGGCTACGGCACCGACATCGACCTCGACGTGCTCCACGCGTGGTGGTCGTTGCGAAGCCTGCTGGCGGTTCGCTGGCTGGTCGAGCACGGCTTCGACCCCTTCGCGCCGGGCTGCGAAGTCGACGTGCTGAGGTCCCGGATGTGAGGCTGCGCGGACCCGACCGCTCCGTACGCGTGCCGACGCGTCGAGCAGGCCGACCCCTCGGGCGCCCATCCGCCTGTCCGGACGCCTGCGACCGGGCCGCCGCGGACTACGCGGGACGGCCGGAAGCAGCGGCTCGATGCGCGTCCGCGCCTTCTGCTTTCTTCCGCGCCCGGTGCGCGTCTGCTTTCCCGGACGGGAGGCGCGCGTTGTCGCGGGGCAGCAGCCTGTCGACCGCCCAGACGGCCGACGCGCAGGCCGCGAAGCCGGCCCCGAGCAGACTGGAGCCCGCCCAGCCGTGAGCGGTGAAGAGGGCGGTGGTCGCGGCTGCGCCGAGGGCGGAGCCGAGCGAGTAGAAGACCATGTAGCCGCCGATGACGCTACTGACCCGATCGGGACGGACGGCGGAGAGCAGGTGCTGGTTGGTCACGTGCACGGCCTGAACGGCGAAGTCGAGACCCACGATTCCGACGACGAGGAGCCACAGCGACCACGGCAGTTGCGCGATCGCCGCCCACGAGAGGACCAGCAGGGCGAGCGCGAGACCGGTGACCGGGACCGCCCGTCCCGCATCCGCCCACCGTCCCGCGCGCGCCGCGCCGAGTGCGCCGGCGAGCCCGGCGACGCCGAACAGCCCGATCCGGCCCTCGCTCAACTGCCACGGCGTGTCCGCCAGCGGCAGGGCCAGCCCGCTCCACAGGGTCCCGAACGACGCGAACAAGAAGAACGCGATGAGTCCGCGGGTCAGGAAGACGCGCTGTCCGAACAGCCCGCCGAGCGAGACGACGACCCGCCCGTACCCCGCCGGCGGGTCGGAGCGCTCCTCCGGCGGCAGGAGGACGAGGACGAGGGCCGCGAGCCCGAGCGACAGCACCGCGAGCACGGCATAGACGCTCCGCCAGCCCCCCACCTCGGCGAGCGCGCCGGTGACGACCCGCGCGCCCAGGATGCCGACCACGACGCCGGAGGTCACGACACCGATGGTCCGGCCGCGTTCGGCGGGCGACGAGACCGACGCGGCGTAGGCCACCGCGGTCTGCACCACGACCGCGAACGCCCCGGCCGCCGCGAGCCCCACGAAAGCCACCCACGCGGCCGACGCCGTGGCCGTCAGGGTCATGCCCGCCGCGGTGACCGCCAGGTGCACGGCGACGAGCCGGCGCCTGTCGACCACGTCGCCGAGCGGCACCAGCAGCAACAGCCCCGCCAGATAACCGAACTGGCCGATCGCGACGATCCACCCCACGTCTCCCACGGGCACACCGAGATCGCGTCCCATCGGCTCCAGCACCGGCTGCGCGGCGTAGATGCCCGCCACCGCGACACCGCACACCACCGCGAGCAGCAACCGCCGCCGTACGTCCATCGCTCCCCAACCCCAATCGGTAGCGGATTGCAACCAACTTGACCGTACGGCATGATGGTTTCAATCCGCAACTCATCGGGAGGTCCCATGCCCCGCACCACCCCGCGCGCCCCGGGCCCCGACTGGACCGATCCCGACTGTCCCGTCGCCCGCACGCTCGACCTCGTCGGCGACAGGTGGAGCCTCCTCGTCGTCCGCGACGCGATGGACGGAGCGCGATCGTTCACCGAGTTCCAGCGACGGACCGGCATCGCCCGCAACATCCTCACCGACCGCCTGCGCAAGCTGACCGCTCACGGCCTCCTCACCCAGCGCACCGCGCCGTCGGGCCGCCGCCAGGAGTACGTGCTCACCAGTGCCGGCCGCGCCCTCTTCCCCGTCGTCCTCACCCTGCGACAGTGGGGAGAACGGCACGCCTTCGCCCCCGGCGAGCCCCACTCCACCCTCGTCGACCAGCACGGCACCCCCGTGCCGGAACTCGTGCCGACCGGCGCCGACGGCACCCGCCTCGACGCCGACACCACCCACGTGCGGAAGACCGGGTAGAAAGCAGACCCCCGGCACCTTCGGGCCTCACGCACACTCCGCATGTGCACGGCACGTCGACGTGACAGGCATCGGACGGTCCGGACCGGTCCGGACCGGTTCAGTTCGGTCCGGTCCGGGAAGCGAGGTGGCAGGATGACGCGGTGTCTGATTCTCCGCACGCGCCGTGGCTGCGCGGCCTCGCCTTCAATCCGGCGGCGCCCTCCGACGTACTGATACGCCTGATGGACCGAGCGGCCGGCGAGGCCGGCCCGCTGATGTGCGAGGGCCGCGACCTGCCCGACGCCGTCATCGACGCGGCCCTGCGCCATCCGGTCAGAGACATCCGTGGCGCGCTGGCCCGCAACCGGTTCGTCGACCCGGCGAGGCTCGCACCGCTGGCGAGCGACCCCTCGGGCATCGTCCGCGCCCGGCTCGCCCGCGGCCCCGACCGCCGCTTCGAGCTCCGGTACGTCCGGCCGCTTCCGGACGACGTCCTCATCACCCTCCTGACCGCACAGGACGGCGGTGACGACGGAAGGGTCACCGCGGAGGAGATCGTGTCGGAACTCGAATCGTCCCGGCAGATGCCGTTGTCCTTCCGCCGCTCCCTGGCCGGCCGTGAGCACTCCGGACTCCGGATACGGGCCGCCCAGGGCTGGGGTTCGCTCACCCCGGAGCAGCGGGAGGCGCTGCTCGGCGACCCGGACCCCGCCGTCCGCGAAGCGGCCGAGAACGCCGACTGGATGCTGGACCCGCGACGGGTGGAGAGCCGGCTGCCGGACTACGACCGGCGCGGCAAGCTGTTCTTGTTCGCCACGTGCGCCCTGTCCGACGCGGTCGTCGAACGGTGCCTCGCGGACGGCATCGTGCTCCCCCTGGCCCGTAACCCCCACCTCCCGGCCCACGCCGTCGCCCGTCTCGCCCGCCGCCCCGAGGCCGAGGTCCGCGCGTTGGTCGCCGCCCGCCCCGACCTGGAACCGCACCTGGTCGCGGAGTTGGAACAGGACCCGGACGACGGCGTGCGGATGCGGGTGCGCCTCCGCCCCTACCCCCGCACCTGGGACGAATACGGCTGGTTCAACTGGACCGCCGACCACGGGCCGGACTGCACCTGCCCGATGGCCGAGCCCGACACCGGCTCGTCACCCGAATGGTTCGCCGCCTGCGCGGCGTCCGGGGAACCGGTGCTTCGCCAGGTCGCGGCGAGGTCGCCCCGCCTGCCCGCCGAACTCGTCGACGAACTCGCGCGGGACGACGACGAAGCGGTACGCGTCGACCTGGCCTGCCACCACCCCCTGGCCCCGCCACGCCTCCTCCTGGACGTCTTCGTCGCCCACCCGGTCCACCGCCCGCACCTGCTGGCCCTGCCCGCGTTTCCCCGTACCGGCACGAGCCACCTCATCGGCCATCCGGACCCGCAGGTACGCGCCCTGGCCGCGGCCGACCCCGCCCTGCCCGACCCGCCGGTGGAAGACCCCGACGAGTCGGTGCGCCGGGCGGCCGCCGCCAACCCGAGCCTGACACCGGGGGCCTTGGAGGACCTCCTCGCCGACCCCCGCACCGCAGAGGGCGCCGCGGCCAACCCGTCCCTCCCCGTCCCCCGCATGCACGCACTCCTCGACCGCTGCCTGAACGACGCCCCCGCGGCGCCGGCGACGCCCCGAGCGGCCTCTCGGACCGCACCCCCGCGATAACCACGAGGGCGGAGACGGCCCGGCTGTTCAGGCCTCGGTGTCGCTCAGGGCGCCGTCGGGGATCCAGGAGCCGTGGATTCCGGCGGGCACGCGGCGGGGCAGATGGACGGCGGCGACCCGGCCGAGACCGGAGGCGTCCAGGACCAGCAGGTGCGAGGTGTCCTGCTTGAGGTCGGAGACCACGCTGAAGAGGTAGCCGTCGTCCTCGTTGACGGCGTCGGCCGCGGGGACGAACACCGCCGTGTCCTGCGGCGCGGCGCCGCAGGCGCTTCCTCCCCGGACGGAGCGCTCTCGCCACCGAGCAGTGAGCGATCGTGGAACCCGGCCGCACAGCCGGTGGACGCCCTCTGCGGGCAGGGCGGCACCCCGGACGTCCGGGCGCTCCTCACCACCGCAGGTCAGGACGCCGTACGACGGACTTGCGCCGCTCGGCCCGCCTCTTCCGCGGCACGATGCCGGGGCGCCTCCGGCGCACCGTGCCGGGCCGGAACACCGTCTCGGCTGCCGGTGCGCCGCCCGGACACCGGCCCCGGCTTCAGAGACAGGCGATCCCGGCCGGGGCATTGGCGCCCCTGAAGTCCGCGCCGCTCCCGGACGCGTTCGCCCGGCCTCGTCCCGGCCGACGGGCACGCAGAGGCTCGGCGCTGCCGTTCAGACTTCCGGTCCGGTACGGACGACGGCCTGGTCGCCGTGCGGGCCGAACAGGTGCAGGATCTCGACCGCGCTGTCGCCCGCGGGCCCGAACCAGTGCGGCTCGCCGGTGTCGAACTCGGCGACCTCGCCGGGGCGCAGCGTGACGTCGGAGCCGCCCAGGATCAGCCGCAGTTCACCGGCGAGGACGTAGAGCCACTCGTAGCCGGCGTGGGTGACGAGCTTCGGCTCGCGCGGGGCGAGCACCTGCTTGAAGACCTGCACGCGGCCCGGGTACTGCGTGAGCGGCACCAGCACGCTGCCGCGGTCCTTGCGGTGCGGGCGCAGATGCACCCGTGGGTCACCGGTGGCCGGGGCCGCGACGAGCTGGTCCAGGGCGACACGGTGGGCGCGCGCCAGCGGGATGAGCAGGTCGAGGGTGGGGCGCCGGATGCCCGACTCCAGGCGGGAGAGGGTGCTCAGGGAGATGCCGGTGTCCTGGGCGAGCGCCTCCAGGGTGAGACCGCGGTCGCGGCGCAGGGCGCGCAGCCGGGGTCCGATGCCGTCGAGGATCTGGGTGAGTTCGGCGTCCATGACCTCCATTTTGCGGTCTCCGCAAAGACGCTGGGTGCGGGCGGCCGACCGGCCCGAGCATGGCGGCACATGATCCCGACGGAAGGCGGTCGCCGATGACCACGACCTCTTTGGCAGCAGAACCCGGACTCGGTGCGCGCCGGCGCTGGACGGTCCTCGCCGTCTGCGCGCTCAGCATGTTCCTGGTGGGGCTGGACACCACCATCGTCAACGTGGGGCTCCCCGCGATCGGGGAGGGCCTGGAGGCCGGCACGCGGGGCCTGGAGTGGGTGGTGGACGCCTACACCGTCGTCCTGGCCGCGCTCCTCATCACCTCCGGCGCGCTCGCCGACCGCTTCGGACGCCGGCGGGTGTTCCGCGTCGGCCTGGTCGTCTTCGGGGCCGCGTCGCTGGTCTGCGCGGTGGCGCCGTCGCTGGGCGTCCTGGTCGCGGCGCGGGCCGTGCAGGGGGTCGGCGCGTCGATGCTGAGCCCGGTGGCCCTGGCGATCGTGGTGAGCGCGATGCCCGATCCGAGGGAGCGGGCCAGGGCCATCGGGATCTGGGCGTCGGTGTTCGGGCTGAGCATGGCGGCGGGGCCGGTCACCGGCGGGGCACTCGTCGCGGCGCTCGGCTGGCGGTCGGTGTTCTGGGTCAACGCCCCGGTCGTCGTGGCCGCGCTGGTGCTGGTCGCGGTGTTCGTACCGGAGTCCCACGGGCAGCGCGCACGGCGTATGGACCTGCCCGGACAGGTGCTCCTCGCGCTGGCCCTGGGGGCGGGCGTCTGGGTGCTCATCGAGGGCCCGCGCATCGGCTGGTCCTCTCCCGCGGCCGCGGCCGTCTACGCGCTGATCGCCCTCACCGCGACCGCGTTCGTCCGGGTCGAGAACCGCCGGAGCGAGCCGCTGATGGACCTCGGGCTTTTCAAGCGGCCGGTGTTCGCCACGGCGGTGCTGGGCGCCGTCGCCGTGTTCGTCGCCCTCAGCACGGCCCTGCTGCTGAACACGCTCTACCTCCAGCACGCCCGCGGCTGGACCCCTCTCGCGGCCGGGCTCACCACCCTGCCCATGGCGCTCGGCGCCACCCTGTGCGCGCCCTGGGCCGGCAGCCTGGTGGGCCGCCTCGGGCCACGGCGCCCCCTGCTGCTGGCCGGCGCGTTCACCGCGGCGGGCGGCCTGTGCCTGGCCGACCTCGGCCAGGACACCGACATACGCCTCCTGCTGACGGCCCAGTTGCTGCTCGGGATCGGCTTCGGCTTCGCCAACACCCCCCTCACCAATGCCGCGGTCGGCGGCCTCCCCACCTCCCGCGCGGGCGTGGCCGGGGCCATCACGTCCACCGCCCGCCAAGTCGGCTCCGCCGTCGGGGTGGCCGTCTCGGGGGCCCTGATCGCCGGAGCCGGACCGGACGGACTGGTCCGGGCGGCACGTCCCGGCTGGCTGCTGGTCGCGGCCTGCGGGCTCTTCCTGATGGGTGCGGCGCGGGTCGCCGCGCCGGTACGCCACGCGCGGACGTGAAGGACCGCTGCACCTCGTAGGCGCTCGCCCCGCTCACCGCGGGCCAGGAGAGCCGGGCGCCGGCGCCGTAGGGGTCGTGTGTGGCCTTGAGGCCGGTGGGAGCGCCGGGAGGCATCTTGTCGGCGCTGACGACCCGTACCGGGACGGACGGCGGGAACGGGCTGCCGGAGCGGTCGAGGGCGCGGAGCGTGTACTCGTACGTGGTGCCGGTGGCCGGGGGAGTGCCCGTGTGCGGGGCGCCGGTGAGGGTGGTGGCGTTCCTGCTCGGCCAGGACGACGAGATCCACTCGGCCCGCCCCACAGGGCGGACGCCACCGAGCCCCCGGGACGGGAAGCGACCACCTCACGACCCCGTCGCACAGGGTGAAGATCACGTTAGGATCGGTCGTATGCCGCTGACGACGACCGATGTGGAGCGCTTCGAGGCTGCCCGGCCCCGCCTGGAGTCCATCGCCTACCGGATGCTGGGCTCGTCGGCGGAAGCCGAGGACCTCGTGCAGGAGACGTACCTGCGCTGGCAGGCGGCCGACATCGGGCGGATCGAGGTCCCCGATGCCTGGTTGACCAAGGTGCTCACCAATCTCTGCCTCAACCACCTCACTTCGGCCCGTGTCCGTCGCGAGACCTACATCGGCCAGTGGCTGCCCGAGCCGCTGCTCGAAGGCGACCCGATGCTCGGCCCGGCCGAGACGGCCGAGCAGCGCGAATCGGTCTCGTATGCCGTACTGACGCTGATGGAGCGGCTGACGCCCAACGAGCGCGCCGTGTACGTCTTGAAGGAGGCCTTCGCGTACGGACATCGTGAGATCGCCGAGATCCTCGACATCAGTGAGGCCTCGAGCCAGCAGGTCTTCTCGCGGGCCAAGAAGCACGTCGCCGGGGGCAAGGCGCGCACCGAGGTCGACGAGGTCGCGGCGAAGCGGATCGTCGAGGAGTTCCTGGCCGCCGCGACCAGCGGTCAGACCGAGCCGTTGGTGAAGCTGTTGTCCTCCGACGCCCTCGCGATCGGTGACGGCGGCGGGAGGGTTCCGGCGAAGGCCACGCCGTTCCATGGTGCCCTCGCGGTGGCGAAGTTCCTGCGTGGACTGTTCAAGCCGGCCGAGAGCAAGCGCCGCATGCTCGGCGGCGCCGCTCCGGAGGTCTACGCGACGACGGCCAACGGCTCCCCGGCCCTCGTCATCGTGGTCGAAGGACGGGTCTTCGGGATCATGTGCCTGGAGCACGGCGAGAGGGGCATCGTCGCGGTCCGCAGTCAGGTCAACCCCGACAAGCTGCACAGGGCCACCGAGATCTGGGCGTCGACCCGGCGCGGAGAACCGCTGGCCCTGAACGGCTGGTAGACGCACAGCCGCATGTGTGATGCGGGTCACGTTCGGCTCTTGTCAGGAATTCGAGGGCTGTCCGGTTCAAAGGACACGACCGCGAAAGAGCGGGTCCTGGAAGTGGCCGGGCCGCCCGAGAACAGGAGCAGCACCATGACTGCCGGAACCACCCGCAAGCACCGCATCGTCGTTCTCGGCGCCGGCTACGCCGGAGCCTCCGCGGCGGGCCGTCTTGCCAAGCGACTGCACCGCGACGACGTCGAGATCACCCTCGTCGACACCGAAGAGGACTTCGTCGAGCGGGTCCGCAACCACCAGCTCGCCGTCGGCCAGGAACTCAGGCACCGGCCCTTCGGCGCGATGTTCAAGGGCAGCGGTGTACGGCTGAAGTCCGCGAAGGTGACCGCGGTCGAAGTGGACCGAAGGTCCGTACGGGTCGAGGGCGCCGAGGGCGAGGAGGAGCTCGGGTACGACACCCTCCTCTACGCACTCGGAAGCCGCTGGAACGACCACGGGGTCCAGGGCGCCCCCGAGCATGCCCACGAGATCTCGAGCCGGGCCGGTGCGCTGAGGCTCCGCTCGCGTCTCGAGTCCCTCGCGCCCGGCCGGAAGGTCCTGGTCGTCGGCGGCGGACTCACCGGTATCGAGGCCGTCACCGAGATCGCCGAGTCCCGCCCGGACCTCGACGTCGCCCTCGCCGCACGCGGTGGGCTCGGCGACTGGCTGAGCCAGAAGGGCGCAGCACACGTACGCAAGGTCTTCGGCAGGCTCGGCATCACGGTGCACGAGCACACCACGGTCACCGCCGTCGAAGCGGAGCAGGTGAAGACCGCGGGCGGCAAGGCCATCGCGACCGATGTGACGGTGTGGACCGCGGGCTTCGCGACCCACCCGATCGCCGAGGCCGGCGGCCTGCGGGTGACCGACAGCGGTCAGATCGTGGTCGACGGCATGATGCGCTCGGTTTCGCACCCCGAGGTCTACGTGGGCGGTGACGCGGGCTGCGCGACGGGCGACACCGGCAAGCCGCTGCGAATGAGCTGCGCCACCGGCACCCCGATGGCCTGGCAGGCCGTGGACGCGATTACGGCGAAGCTGACGGGTCTGAAGCAGCCGAAGGTGCCGCTGCGTTACTTCAACCAGTGCGTCTCACTGGGCCGCAAGGACGGCTTGATCCAGTTCGTCACCGCCGACGACACCTCGAAGGAACAGGTCCTGACCGGCCGGACGGCCGCGTACTACAAGGAACTGGTCTGCAAGGCGGCAGCCTGGGCCGTGGCCAACCCGGGAGCCACCGTCCTCTCTCGGGGGCGGCGGACGATCGACAGGCCGACGGCCGAGGTGACGGCCGCATAACCCGGCGCGGAGGGTGGGCGTCCCCACTGGTGTGAGGCAGGGACGTCCCCTTTCCGTGCAACGGCGCGTCCTCCGGTTGATCCCGGCGCCTCCACCGCACCCGCGCCAGGCACGGATCCGCACCCTCGGACAGGCCCATCGCCACGACCATTGCTGAAGCAGGTCGTTTCGCCGGGGCGACCACCTCGTCGGTGGCACTCCGACAACAACGCCGGAAGCCGAACCCACCACAGACACGTCACGGCCCGGTGCCCGACGGGAGCCGGGCACCGGGCCGAGGGAGGTGGGGGTCAGAAGGGCATGTGGCTGCGGGCGCGACGGCCGGCGGAGCCACTCTTGCCGACCGCCTTCGAGCTGCTGCGGAACGGCTTGCTGAAGAGTCGGCCCAGCGGACCGGGGGCCTTGCCGCCCGCCCGCGAGCCCAGGCCGAGCGTCTTCTTGGTGCCGCGCTCGGGGTGCTTGGAAAGGCGGGGCAGGAAAAACGCCAGAACGGCGAGCACCACGCAGATGACGATGATTCCGACGATCATCATGGGCGGACTCCACTTCCTCGGTGGCGCGGTAACGCCTCGTCGTGTGAGGCCACGCGTACCCGGCCAACCTTCGTTCACGCGCCGGCCGTCAAGCGCACCACGGCGCAGAAGGCGCCTTCGGACATGCCTCGTCCTTCACGCTCCTGGCCGTGTCGCCCTCTCCTCGGTCTCACTGCTCGGAAGCGACGAGAACTCTGCCGTTCCGGAGCCCTGCCGCCGTTACCTGCGCTGCCCCACCGATGAACCGGCCACTCCCACCTGACCTGCTGACGTGACAGGAGGAAGTGGACGCCGGGACTTTCGGGCGCCCGCCCTGGCCGGGTCCGCGCGGACGAGGCGTACGCCTTCCACGGAAACCGCGCCTGCCTGCGCCGCCGTGGGATCCGCTGTGCCGTCCCTGACAAGGCAGACCAGGTGCGCAACCGCCGAAAGCTCGGGTTCCGCAGCGGCTGGCTGACCATGATCACCGCGTGCACGGTCCTCTACCGCGCCCTCCGCCGCAACAAGCGGCTTTGACCGGTGCCACCGACGGCGGCCCTGTGAGAAGAGGACCACACGGCAGACCAGTCCTCGAAGTCGGCGCCTCCGATCCGACCAAGGTGAGGACGGTGGACGGGTGCGATTGACAGGGCTGCCTCTCGCGGAACGACGGCCCTGTTGCTCCCGCTCCTTCACGGGCGGCGCCCGGTAGAAGACCTCACCCGCCGATGTCCCGTACGCGGAAGTCCTCCAGAGTCTCGCGCCGGACCAGCACCCGGGCCCCGCCGTCGTGGACCGCGACGACGGCGGGGCGGCCGACGAGGTTGTAACCGGAGGCCATGGAGAGCTGGTAGGCGCCCGCCACCGGTACGCCGAGCAGGTCGCCGGGCCGGACGTCACCGGGGAGTTCGGCGTCGACCGCGAGGACGTCGCCGGCCTCGCAGTGCCGGCCCACCACGGTGACCGCACGGACCCGGGCCGTCGAGCGGCGGCCGACGAGACGGGGCGCGTAACGCGCTCCGTACAGGGCGGGACGCGGGTTGTCGCTCATGCCTCCGTCGACCGCGACGAACACCTTCTCGCCTGTGTGCTTGACGGCGAGCACCCGGTACAGCGCGATCCCGGCCGGCCCGACCACGGCCCGCCCGGGCTCGACGAAGAGCCGTGGGAGGGGCAACCGGGCTGCGGCGCAGCCCTCGACGAGCTCAGCGCGCAGCCGCCCGGCGAGGGCGGTGGGATCGAGAGCGGGCTCGCCGGGTCGGTAGGCGATGCCGTGGCCGCCGCCCATGTCCAGTTCGGGCAGGGTGATGCCGTGCGCGTCACGGAGGCGGGCCATCAGCCCGATCATCCGGCGCAGGGCCACCAGATAGGGCTTCACCTCGCTGATCTGGGACCCTGTGTGGCAGTGCAGACCGGTCAGTTCGAGGGACGGCTGGTCCAGGATCCGCGCGAGGGCGTGCTGCGCCGAACCGTCGGTGGGGGACAGGCCGAACTTCTGGCCGTCCGTGCCGGTGCGGATCTTGTCGTGGCCGCCGGCCGAGACGCCCGGTACGACCCGCACCATGACCTTCTGCCGTTCGCCCGGGCCGACCGCGGCCGCGATCCGGGCGATCTCCGACGGGCCGTCGATGACGATCCGGCCCACGCCGAGGCGCAGCGCCGTCTCCAGGTCGCGCGGCGACTTCGCGTTGCCGTGCAGCACGATCCGCTCCGGCGGGAAGCCTGCCGTGACGGCCAGCTCCAGCTCCCCGGCGGAGCACACGTCCAGACCGAGGCCCTCCTCCCGCACCCAGCGCACCACCGCACGGGACAGGAAGGCCTTGGCCGCGTACAGCACCTCTGCCTCGGGGAAGGCGTCCCGGTACATCCGGCAGCGCCCGCGCACCTCGCCCTCGTCGAGCACGTAGAGCGGGGTGTCGAAGCGGGCAGCCGCCTCCGCCAAGGACACTCCGCCGACGGCCAGGTCGCCGTGCGGGAGGGGCAGCGTGGACGCGGGCCATATGGACAGGTCCGCCGCGTCGGCGGTGACCTCGGTGATGATCTCGGCGGTCACCGGAACCTCCTCATAGCGCACGGGCCGCGGCAGCGGTGGTCCGCGCCGGGACGGGGGTGACGACGGGAGCGGTGAAGGTCGGGTCGACCGTCAGCCGGCACGTGCCGAGCGCCGAGGCCAGCGCGCGCAGCGCCGGCGCGGACAGCCGGATCCAGGGCTGCTCCGCACCGAGGACCGTGGCCAGAAGGCCCGGGCGGGTGAAGCCGACGGCGGTGCGCTCACCCAGGGGGGTGCGGAACATGCGCAGCACCACCTCCGTGGTTCCCGGCCGGACGGGCACGTGGAGGAGTCCGGCCGGGACCGGTTCCTCGGGCTCGGGGTCGTCGTCGTACCGGAACAGACACATGGGGCTCTCCTGGGAGACCGCGAGGGACGGGTGGGGCCCCGGACGCGGGGAGGCGATCCGGGGCACGACGACGAAGCTATTCCCGCTCCCCTCGTCCGAGGGCGTCCCGTAACGGGTCCCTTACGGCGACCGGCCCCGTTCATACGGGGCGCTGACGGACGATGTCGTTCGGCGTCGGGGCTCCGTGCGGACCGGCGGCGACGCGGACACCGGACCGCGGCCGTCGAGCGGCTGAGGGCCGTCCTGGACACGGCCTTCGGCGCGGCGGGGCCCGGCGTCACCCTCGCAGGACTCACGGTTCGGGACAGTACGACGCCGGAATTCCCGGAGAAGGCCGTTGGGCCTGCGGGAACTCTCCGCATGAGGCTTGTACGACGCGATCCGAGCAGAGGGCCGAGTGGACGGCCCCGCACCCGGCGGACTGGGCGACGGACGTTCAGACGCACAGGTACGTCAAGGGCTCGGTGGCCAAAGCCCTTGCCCCGACCGACCGCCGCCTTGGGGCCGTTCTCATCAGCACTTCCGGAAACCACCGATGCGGGTGAGAACGACCTCTTATTCCGGGTCGAGTGGGTCTGGGGCGGGGGTGTGGGGGACGAGGGTGATGACGGTGTCCAGGCCGAGGCGGTGGAGCAGGTCGTAGACGTTGGCGTTGGCCCCGGCCAGGCTCAGGGTGCCTTCGAGCCCGCTCAGGCGCTGGTACCAGTTGATGAGCAGGGTGATGCCGCTGGAGTCGAGGAAACGGCTCTGCGAGGCGTCCAGGGTGAGGTGGCGGCAGCCTTCGTCGATGATGCGGGCCGCTACGGGGCGCAGCAGAGGAGCGGTGTGGAGATCGATGTTCTCCGGCAGCAGGGCGGTGACCCGGTCGCCGGTGCGTGTGGTGACGTGGAGCACAGCAAGGTCCCCTGCCTGGTGGGCCGGTGAACCTGCGGTCAGGTATTCCCGGTGCTGCACTCTTCACTGTAGTCCTGCCGGGCCGGACCGGTCACCGGCTCCAGGGGATGGTCTGCTGCTCTGTACCGGCGACCTGGTCCAAGGACCCTGCATCTCCACCGACCGGACGATCGAACAGGTCTCCCGGCTGCTCGTCGCGCACAGCAGCATCCGGAGGGAAGGCCTTCTTGAGCAGATCGCCGACCGGATCGCCGGCCCCGCTCATGACGACGACGTCACCCTGTCGTGACGAAGGCGTCACCCTGTCTGCCGTCAGCGCCGACACCCCGAACGCAGCTCAGGGCGAACCGTCACAAAGAAACGGGATCTCCACTGCTCTTGCCCTTCGCGGCGAGTTCGCCCGCCGGGGATCGCGGCATCGGGTCAGGCCTGCCGGTCGGTGGTGTCCAGGACGACCTGGACGGTCTTTCCCGCCTTGAGGGGGATGACGGTGACCTGGCGGCTGAGTTTTTGGATCAAGGGCCAGCCGAAGCCACCGGGCGCGGTGGGGTGGCTGTCCGTCCTCGTCCGCGGAATCACGGGCGAGGCGTCGGTGGCGCGGACGATGAGGGCGCCGCCGGTGAGATGGGCGGTGAAGCCGGTCAGGCCGCCACCGTGCCGGTAGGCGTTGGTGACGAGTTCGGAGACGACCAGGAGGATGTCGTCGGTGACTGTTCGGGGCGGGGGAGCGCGTCCGGTGGTGTGCAGGAGATCACGGACCTGGGCACGGGCCGCGCCGGCGGTGGCGGGCAGCGTGTGTCGGCCCGCACGGGGCTCCGTCGTCGTCATGTCCGTCCACCTTTCCCCTTCATGCGGTCACCTTCGCGTTTTCCCGTGCAGGCGGGTTGTACGCGGCTCACCGCTGGCGGGGCAGGGGGATGCGCGCGGATGAGGTCCGTGCCCGCGGACACGGTGGGGACGATGGTGAAGGCGCGGGTGAGGCCGGTCAGCTCCAGCATTCGCTCCAGGAACGGAGTGAGCCCGGCCAGGACCAGGGGGACGGCGGCTTGCTCGTGGCGCTGCCGGGCGGTGAACAGGGTGTGCAGGAAGGAGGAGTCGGCGAAGTCCACCCCGGCCAGGTCCACCACGGTGCCGGCCAGGGAACTGCCGGAAGGCAGGGCGAGGCCCCGGGCCAGGACGTCGGCCTCGTCGGTGTCGAACTCTCCTGCGACCCGCACGGTCCGTATGCCGTCGGCCGTGGCGACGGTCACTTCCACCTCGTCGTTCATCCGGGCATCTTCACAGACCGGCCCCACTTCGAACCAGCTCGGGGTGTCCGTCAGTACGGTCCTGCGGGTTCGCCGGGCAGCGAAACCCAAGGAGAGACCGATGTCACTGCCTCGTCCGTGCGAGCCGGTACTTCCGCGTCCGTAAGAGGGCGATATGTCGCTGATGGTGTGGGGAAGTCGTGCTGGCTTTGGCCTGACATTGCATGGGACTGGCGGATGCGAGACGGTTGCAGTCAGGCAAGTATTCTCCAGCGGCAGAAAGGCGGTGGGGTACGCACGATGCGTCCCCTCCCATGTGATTCCCTCCCCGGGTAACCCTGACAGTCCGCGCGGTGGTGGCGTTCACGTCAGTACGGCGTGGAGCAACGCCCCCTATCCCGTTCTCGTCGCCGACCGTGCCGGGAACATCGTCGAAACCAACGAGGCCGCCCGTCATCTGTTCACCCCGGCCGGCGGAGATCCGGTGGCCGGCGCGCTGCCGGACTGGCTGGCGCAGGCCCATCAACGCCTGACGAGCGGGATTCCGCCGCAACGCGCCCGCGGCACTGTGGCGGAGCGCACCTTCGAGGCGCATCCCTCGTCCGGCGAGGACGGGCACACGGTGTGGTGGCTGGTGGAGAACACCGACCTGCACCTGGCCGAACAAGCCCTGCGAGGAGAGCGCGAGCGCACCACTTTGCTGGTGGACGTCTCCAGCGCCCTGTTCTCCTCGCTGAACGTCGAACGGTGTACGGAGGTGACAGTGCGCATGGCCGCCGACCATCTCGCGGATGCCGCCGTCATCGTCGCTCCCTCCCAGGGGCGCCGCCACACCCTCACCTACGCCCAGGTCGGCGGTGAGGTCACACAGAGGACCGCGGCGATCGACCCCCACACGGTCCCGGGCCTGACCGAGGCCCTCCAGGGCTTTCCCCCCGTGCCCACACGCTGGATCGACCCCGGCGACATCCCCGACTGGGCCGTCCCACCCGGTTTCACCGGACCGATCGGATCGGTCATCGTCACACCCCTGCCCGGCTACGGCATGCCCGCCGGCGTGCTCATCCTGCTGCGCTCCAGCACCCACCAGGCCTTCACCGACGGCGAGGAGGTCTTCGCCCGTCTGTTCGCCGCCCGGGCCGGCGCCGCCCTGTCGGCCGCCCGTCTCTACGCCGAGCAGGCCTCGATCACCGCCACCCTGCTGCGCGAGCTGCTGCCGCCGCGGCTGGAACGCCTCCACGGGGTGGAGTACGCCGGCATCTACCGGGCCGCGAAGGACCACGAACGTGTCGGCGGCGACTTCTACGACGTCCATCCCGGCACCGACGCGACGAAGGAGACCTTCGTCGTCCTGGGCGACGTGGCGGGCAAGGGCCTGGAAGCAGCCGTCCTGACCGGCAAGATCCGCAGCGTCCTCCACGCCCTGCTGCCACTGTCCACAGACCATCAGCGTGTTCTGAACCTCCTCAACGACGCGGTGCTCACCTCTCACCACACCCGCTTCGCCACCCTGGTCCTGGCCTCCGTCCAACGCCGCCAGGGTCACGTGCGGATCAGGCTGACCAGCGCCGGGCACCTGCCCCCGCTCGTCGTCCGCACCGACGGCCGGGTGGAGGAAGCCCTCACCCGCGGCACCCTGATCGGCGCCCTGCCCGACATCAGCGCCCAGACCACGGAGGTGGTGCTGGCGCCGGGGGAGACGTGCCTGCTCTACACCGATGGCATCACCGAGGCCCGCGGCGGCCCGCTGGGCGATCAGCTCTACGGCGAGGAAAGGCTGCGGGCCGCGTTGCGGGAGTGTGTGCGGATGCCGGCGGAGGCGGTGGTGGAGCGAGTGCAGATGCTGGCCTCGCAGTGGCTCGGGGGCCGTGAGCACGACGACATGGCCACCCTGGCGATCACCAACCCGGCCAGCGGACACGGCGCACTGCACATCGTGGGCGGGCACAACGACTCCCGCACGTACACCAGGGAAGGCTGATGACCACCACCACTACACCCCGCCCCCTGCCTGAACTGCCGGAGCTGTCCGAGCGGTTGTGGGAGGCGGTGATCGGCCGGGACGAGCCGGCCGCGATGCGGCTGGTGACGGCGGCGGCCGACGCCGGAGCGGACACCGAAGTCCTACTGCTGGACGTCGTGGCCGGCGTGCAACAGCGGGTCGGCACGGAGTGGGCCGCCGACCGCATCGGCGTGGCCGACGAGCACGCCGCCAGTGCGATCACCGACCGCGTCCTGGCCGCCCTCGCCCACCACCAGGCCCCCCGGCAACCGCGCACCCGAGGACGCGTCACCGTGGCGTGCGTGGAGGGCGAGTGGCACGTCCTGCCCGCCCGGCTGCTGGCCGAGGTGCTCACCCACCGCGGCTGGCAGGTCGACTTCCTCGGCGGCCACACCCCCACCCCGCACCTGGTCGCCCACGTCCACCAGACCAACCCCGTCGCCGTCCTGCTCTCCGCCTCCCTGCCCACCCGCCTGCCCGCCGCCCACAAGGCGATCAGCGCCCTGCAGTCCATCGGCGTCTCCGTCATGGCCGGCGGCCGTGCCTTCGGCCCCGACGGCCGCTACGCCCGCCTCCTGCACGCCGACGCCTGGACACCTGACGCACGGGAAGCAGCCGACCACCTCGACCGGGGCCTGACACGGCACCACGTCGGGCAGCGCCAGCAGATCGAGGACGATCTGCCCCACCTCACCGACCAGGAGTACACCCTGGTCACCACCCGGCGCGCCGTCCTGGTCAAGCAGGCCCTGGAGGTCCTGGAGGAACGCTGGCCCGCGATGCGCACCTACAGCACCGCCCAGCGCGACCGCACCACCGAGGACCTCGCCCACATCGTCGACTTCCTCGCCACCGCCCTCTACGTCGACGACGCCGAACTGTTCACCACCTTCACCACCTGGACCGCCGACATCCTCACCGCCCGCGGTGTTCCCGCCGCGAGCCTGCGCCTGGGCATGGACGCACTGGCCGAACAACTGCGCGACTTCCCGCGCGCCCTGACCTTCCTCGCGGCAGCCACCGACGCGCTGCGCGCCACCTCCGATCACACCGGCCCGGGAATCACCGCATGACCTACCTGCCCACCGACCTCACCGTCACCGTCCGCAGCACCCACCCGCAGGCGCTGCACCTGGCCGTTACGGGAGACCTCGACTACGAGAGCGCCAGGCAGTTCACCCACGAGACCGACCAGGCGCTGGACACCCACCGCGAAGAGCACGGACCGGCCTTGCGGGACCTGCACCTGGACTTCAGCGGCCTGACCGGCATCGACTCCAGCGCCCTGAGCGCCCTCCTCGGCCTGCGCCGCCGCACCCACCCCGCGGGCACCACCCTGCACCTGGACCATCCACCCGCCCGCATGGTGCGCATACTCGAACTCACGGGCATCGCCGACCACCTCACCCAGGACGCCCGCACCCTCAGCACCTCCGGCGGCGAACTGGACGAGCAGACGGAAACAGCCTCCGCTCCCTGAACGGCCCCGGCCCGTGCACCGCTTGTGCGGACACGGATGCGAGAACCGAGTGGTGCGTCAGGCGCTGCGAACTGCGGCGGAGCGGCTGACTGGGGCACTGGGGGAGCCGTTGCCATTCGGTCACCCGCGCGCGATCGCCTCGGCGGTCGGCCATCTCGTCCGCACGGGCCTGCTTGCCCACCCCGGCGGCGGGGTGGCCACCCCTGACGCGCACCCCGAACAGGTCGCCATCCTCGTACGCCGCCGGGACCTGCCCGCGACCTGGACCGGTACGTCCCCCTCGGCCCTGAGCGGCCCGCCGTGCGCCTCGGCGTACGCCGCACCGACTTCGACCACGTCGTGCGCCTGGGGTGGATCGCTCCCGTCGGCGCGGTGAGGGTCGACTTCAAGCGTGCCCGGGGCGAGGTGACGGAAGTCCCGTCGTACTCCGGCCAGGACATCGCCCTTCTGCCTGTCTCCCGGCCGTCGGTGGACTGGCGGACCCTGCGAGTCCTCGCCCCGGCCACCGGGACCGACGTTCCCCCGGTTCGAGCGCTCCGCGTTGGTCGCCCGGCTCCTGGCGTACGACAAGACCGGAGTGTCTGCCGGCATTACGAGACCCACCTTCCGCCGGTCGGCTTGCAGACGGCTGCCACGGTCGGCTCCTGGACGGCTTCGGCGAGGAGGACCTCGCTTCGGGTGTCGCAGCCGTCGGCGGGGTCGGGGCCGGTGTTCCAGTGCCGGAAGGAGCTGCGAGTGCAGCCGGTGCGGTCCTCGTCGGCGACGGGGAGTCGGCCGACAGAATGCCGACACCTTCCAGGAGAGAAAATCTACGACGGCGGAGATAGATTTTTTCTCCCGGTGGGGCTAGTCTCTTCCTCGTACCCAGAAGTCGAAGGGCGCGGCAGGGACGCACTGCCGCGCATGCAGGTCCAGCAGGTGCGGAACGGCGGCGGAGTGGCGGAGCCGGAAGCGACGGGTTCCTCCACTGGCCGCCGGGCCGGGCGGCCCCAGGGGCCGTGAGCAGCACACGCAGTGAAGTGCACGGAAGAGAGAAGGAGCGGAACGCCATCAGGATCGCCCGGGCGAGCACGGCAGCCCGGGTACCGCAGGCCCCGGATTGGCAGGTGGTCCCCGGTCACGCAACCGCGATCCCCGCAGCCCCGCCCGCAAGGCGGCACCTGCGGAACAAGAAACCCGGCGCAGTCGGCCGGTAGATGGTGTTGAAAGCTCGGGGCCCGGACGCATGAGGCGTCCGGGCCCCTCGACGCGTCCCCGGAAGAAGAGGCCTATGCCCCCTCGCAGCACCCGCCCCGCCGACAAGTTCGACGACGACGACTACCCCGCCTACACCATGGGCCGGGCCGCCGACATGCTCGGCACCACCCCCGCCTTCCTGCGCGCCCTCGGCGAACACCGCCTGATCACCCCGCTGCGCTCCGAGGGCGGCCACCGCCGCTACTCCCGCTACCAACTGCGCATCGCCGCACGCGCCCGCGAACTCGTCGACCGGGGCACCCCCGTCGAAGCCGCCTGCCGCATCGTCATCCTCGAAGACCAGCTCGAAGAGGCCCAGCGCCTCAACGACCAGTACCGCCACGCGGCAGCCGACCCGCACCTGTCGACCACGGAGTGAACCGAACACCGCTCGCACGACGGGGTCCGCACGCCCCGGCCCCTGCGGACACCCGGACCTTTCCGGCGGTCACGGGTGGGGTGGGCATGTGGCGTCACCGTTAGCTGTCGTGGTTCGGAAGTTCCCCTTTGCCCACGCCTCGGGCATCCGCGAGCTCCAGGAAGGACAGGGCGTGACGTTCGGCGTCACCCAGGGGAAGAAGGGCCCCAGACGCAGAACATCACCCCCGCCTGACCCCCTCGCCCCGGCAGGACGAACACCCGGCGGCACAGCGTCTGGTGAACAGGTTCAGGGCTGTGCGGCTACCGACTGCACGGCCCTGAGTCGTTGTCCACGCAAGCCGGCCCGCCCGGTACCGATCCGAACGACCTGGACTCCTCCGGAGACGGCCGGGGCTGCGGTGCGAACGCGAGCAGACCGGGCCGCGCTGCCCCACTTCCTCTCCCGGCGGGCCCGGCCGTTCAGTGCCAGGTGCGGTGTTCGTAGTGCAGGAGGCGGGCGCGGGCGGCCTTCTCGGCAGTGCCGATGGTTTCGGCGATCGCAGGCATCGCCTCGTCGTGCTCGCGGACCAGGGCCCGGGCGATGCGGGCCTGGGGTGCTGACCGGGACCGGCCCACCCCCGAGCGATCACCGGCCTGTGCATCCGAGTTCGACCCGGTGGAACTGCTGTGGTCCTCGCTGAAGAAACGGGAGCCGGCCACCCTCGCCGGCGATCACCTCGTCGACGCCACCGAACAGGGCATCCACCGGATCAACGGCAACCCTCAACCGCCCTGGTCCTTCCTCACCCACACCGGCCTCACCCTCCACCCACCGACCCCACAGAACCAACGAGAAGGTCGGTAGCCGCAAAGCCCCGCTCATCAGGGATCCTCGTGGCCCGGCAGCGTTCACGATCCGACGTCCAGGCTTCGGGCAGGCAGAGCTTCCGGCCGGCCAGGGCCCGGCCCGAGCCGGTGGGCAGGCGGCGAACACTCCGATCTGGCAGTTGCCGATCTTTCCTGAGGTTCCGGTGTACTGCCGGCCCACTCGGCCAGACACCGGCCGTTCTTCCGCCCGACCGGCCCCGGCAGACCACGCACACGGTCCCGCATCCGCCACCGCACTCCCTCCCCGCCTCGCGATCACCCCGACACTCCCGCGCGGGCGGGGGTGGCATACCAGCCGAAAGATCATCCGCCGGTCTGGCGGCACGCGGGGACGGGCAGGAAGGGGGAGCGCCCGCCCCGGCGCCCACAGCAACGCCGAACAGCGAGGGAGGAACGAAGTGATCCCGTACGACGCCTTACGGCCATTTCCGCGTCCGAGCGGCCGTCCCGCCAACCGATCCGCTCCACAGCACCTCCTGCACGCCGGAACGACATGACCGGAACCGAACAGAGATCCTGTCGCCGAGAACGAGGAGAGTGGGGATCAGTGCTGTGGGAGCGGGACGAGTTACTGGGCACGGCCGCCGCCGCAGGGGAAGCCGCGCGGGCGGGCAACGGACGCTGGATGCAGGTCACCGGGGCGGTGCCCGGCACGGGCAGGACCGCCCTGCTCGACGAGGTCGTACGGCGGCAGACCGCCGACGGCATGCGTGTCGAGCACGCGCGCGGCACGCCGGAGGAGGCCGCGTTCCCGTACGGGCTCGTCCGCCGGCTCTTCACCGAGGACATCGGCGGCGTCCCCTTCGCCACACCCACCGGACACGGCGAGCAACGGCTGTACCACCGGCTGGTGACCCGGCTGGCCCGCCTCGCCACCGAGCGCCCGGTGCTGCTCGCGGTGGATGATCTGCACCACGCCGACGAACCGTCCCGGCACTGGATCGGCTATCTGGCACGCCGCATCGCCGAACTTCCCGTCCTCCTGGTGACCACCACCTGCGCGGGCTACACCGACCCCCCGGTGTTTCCCGCGGACACGGGCACATCCGCCGAGCTGCGCCCGCTCAGCGCCCCCGCGGTCGTCCGTATCGCGCGGGCGGCGGGTCTGAGCACCCAGGAGACCACGACCTGTGTCGAGGCGGGTGCGGGCAATCCGGCGCTGGTGCACGCCTTGGTCGCCGATCTCCGCGACGGACCGCTTCCCCGCTCGTCCCCGACCTCGGTGCGCAGCCGCTACCGAGAGACGATCACCGGCTGGATCCGGAGTCTCCCCGATCCGCGCTCACGTCACGACTGCCTGGCCCTCGCCGTGACGGCCGAGGGAGGGACGACCCCGGGCCTCACCGACCGGGTCACCGGCCTCCTCCCGACCCGGCCCGCACCCGGCTCCCCGTCGATGGGCCACCGCCTCGGCACCCTGCTGAGCCACCCCCTCGCGAGGGAGGCCGTTCTCGCCGCCGCCGAACCCGAGGAGCTGGCCGCGCTGCACACCCACGTGGCCCAGGTGCTGGCCGAGGAGGGCGCGCCCGCCACCGACGTCGCCGCCCGGCTCCTGCATGTGGACCGGCCCGGGGAGGCGTGGATGGTCCGCTCCCTGGAGGAGGCGGCGGACGAGGCGCTGCGCGCGGGCCGGCCCGCCGAGTCCGCCGGATATCTGCGCCATGCCCTGAGGGGGCCGCTCGCCCCGGACCGCCGCGCCGGTCTCGCCATGCGCCTCGGCGCGCTGGAGCTTCCCGGCAACGTGACCGCCGGAATCCGCTGGCTGCACACCGGACTGGAGCTCCACACCGATCTCCGGGAACGCGCGAGCGCCGCGAGCGCGCTCAGCGCCGGCCTGGTCGCGGGGCGGGACCCCGACGCCGCGTTACGGATCCTGCACCAGGTCGGCCGGGCCGCCGCCGACGACGAGCTCGTCCATGTGCTGCAAGCACTCGCCGCCCTCGTCTCCTCGCACGACGCCGAAGCCTGGCGCGACGCCGTCTCCGCGCTGCGCGCGCTCGCCCCGGTGGCTCCCCCCACCATCGAGCCCCTGGTGTGCGGACTGATCACCGAGTACGAGGCCGGGGCCGGGCTCTGCTCGGCGGCGGAGGCGATGGCCAGGGTCGAACGGCGCCTGGGGGCACCGGTGGACCAGCGCCTGCGGACGGCCTGGCTCGGCAGCGCGGCCACGCTCCTGCAGTGGGCGGACCGTCTGGAGGAGGCGCGCGCACTCACCGCCCGGTGTCTGCCCTCCTCGCCGGTCCCTCCGGACCTGACGGACATGGGCCTCCAGTGCCTGCTCAGCGTACGGGCCGAAGCGGCGCTCTGGGCCGGCGAGTTCGGCCGCGTCATCGACGAGAACGTCGCCTGGGTGGAGCTGTCCGCCGAGCAGGGCGTCCGGCTGCCCCATCTGGCGGCCATGGTGGCGCTCGCCCGGTCCGAGATCGGGGCGCGCGCCGAGGCGTGGGAGGCGGTGACCGTCGCCGGGCCGTCCGGCGCCGACACCTCCTGGGAGTGGAACGAACTCGGCTACGCGCGCGCCCGGCTCCACGAGGCGGACGGCGACTGGCGGGCCGCCCTCGAAGGTCACCTGGCCTGTGGAGCCGGCCAGAACGCCCGTGACTTCGTCAGCCCGGTCGCCACACCATGGCGCTCGGGGGCGGCGCTCGCCCTGGCGCGGCTCGGACGCCGGGAGGAGGCGCGCGAGCTCGCCGAGGAGGAACTCCGCCACGCCCGCACCTGGGGAACCGGGCGCACCATCGGCCGGGCGTTGCGCGCCCACGCAGCCGCTCTCGGCGGCAGACTGGCCCTGGAATCCCTCACCGAGGCCGCGGAACTGCTCGGCTCGGCCCCCGCGCCGGTGGAACTCGTGGAGACCCTCGTCGACCTCGGCCGTGCCCGCCTCGACGCCGGCAACGGACGCAAGGGCCGCGACACCCTGCGCGAGGCGCACGCCGTGGCGCTGCGGCTCGCCGCGCAGAAGCCGGGTGCCCGCCGTCTCCTGGATCTGACCGAGGAGGCGCTGCGCCGGGGCGGCGCCCGGAAGACCAGCGGCGGACAGGCGCTGACCGCGGCCGAACGCCGGGTCGCCGAACTGGCCGCCGCGGGGCACACCAACGCACGGATCTCCTCCTCGCTGTGCCTCACCCGCCGCACCGTGGAGATGCATCTCACCAACGCCTACAGGAAGCTGCGGATCGCCCGGCGGACCCAGCTCGTGGCGGTGCTGGCGCGGGAGGCGGGCCCCGTGGGCGAGTGACACCCCGTTCGTCACCGGTTGCCGTGTGCCGGACCCCCACCGCACACCACACCGCGTCCCGCCGGTGATCCGGCGGGACGCGGTGGTCTCGTGAACGGTCGATCGCATCCGTGGGTGGTCCGGGTGGTGGTGGCGGAGCGGCGGGGGGCGCCGCACTCATCCCTCGGACGGGGCCACCCGGACCGGCACGGTCAGAGCTTCGTCAGAGTGAAGGCGACCGTGGCGTTGTTCCCGCCGCCGCCCTGACGGGTGCAATCGAATCCGGACGGAGCGGTGCAGGAGTAGCCGTTGCTGCCCGAGTAGGGGTTGTTCCAGTACACCTTGACCTTGTTGGTCTCCCCGGACACGTTGAAACTCACCTCGCCCTCCGTGCCGGTCATGAAGCCGTCGGACTCACTCTGCCAATTGCCGGAGACACCGGACTGGATGACGGAGGGCGGCAGCATGTTGGTGGACCAGATGCCCCAGTGCAGTTGCGAGGTGGAGCGGGTGAGCAGCCGCCCCGAGACGTTGGTCAGGGTGACATTGGTGCTGCGCGCGGCACTGGCCGTGAGCGGATCGGCCGCCACGCCCCGGGCCTTGGCCGCGCCGGACGCCTTCTTCGCCGCCGACGCCTTCTTCCAGAGGTCGAACGTCACCGAGGCGTTGTTCCCACTGCCGCCGTACGTGTCGCACTGGTACGCCGCCGGGACGACGCAACTGTAGCTGTTGGATCCCGAGTAGGGGTTCTTCCAGTGAATGCGGACCTCGCCACCCCCGGGAATCGCGTACGTCACCTTCCCCTCGGTTCCGGTCATGAAACCGCAGGATTCGCTCTGCCATAGGGGCTTCGCGCCGTTGGCGACGGTATCGGGCGGCAGCATGTCGGTCGTCCAGCAGCCGTGGGGCAGTTCATCCCACGTCTTGACCAGATTGGTCCCGGAGTAGTTGATCAGTTCGACCTCGGTGGAGCGGGCCGCGGCGACACCCGCCTGGCCCTTGGTCTCGTTCTCGGCCTTCGTGGAGCGCTGTTCGGCAACCGCCGCCCGAGTCCCGGGCCCCTCGTCCACCGCCTGCGCCGTCGGGGCCAGGGCGACCGCCCCGGCCGCCATCAGGACGGCGGTGAGAGCGCCCGCCGCGGCACGGCGCACACCGGTGATGCGAGTCATTCTCTTCATGGTTTCACCCATTCCGTTCGAGCGGCGGGGAGTGCGCCGCGCTGGTCCGGCCCACTGCGCACGGGCTCACGGCCCGACGCGGAGGGGATCACTGGTAGTAGAGGTCGTACGTTTCGTACGGGGTGGCCTCGATCATGTACTGACTGGCCATCCCGAAGCCGACCAGAGTGGCGTACGCGGCCATCGCCGCGAAGTAGGAGGGGTAATTGCCGCCATAGATCCAGATGTTCGCCGCCGCCGGTCCTTCCCGGCCGGCGGGTGCGGCGGAGGTGTTCGCCCGGTCGGTGTTGCCGACCGTCGCCGTGGCGGCATGCGCCTGAGCGGTTCCGCCGATCAGAACAGCGGACGCAAGCACGGCGCTGACCGCGACCTTCCGGATTCCTCTTCGCATGACAATTCCCTTCTGGGCGTTCCATGTTCGCGGTCGGTCGCCCGCGGCTCGTGTGCCGCCGGACCACCGGACCGCGAAGTGCGGTGGCGATCACAGAATGGCATGTCGTTGCTACGTACAGGCATTGTGGAAAACCGCATACATACGACTCCCGTCGTCCGTCGGCGCCTCCGCGAGCGGGATGGCGTGGATTCCCGCCCGGCCGCCCCGGTGCCGTCTCCCGCGGATGCGGTGGAGCCCGCGGCCGTCGACCCGGCCGGCGCGCGAAGGGCGGAGCTGTCCGGATGACCGCCCGCGCCGTACGGAGCTGGCCGGCCGCCAAGAACCCCCTCCACGCGATGCCGTTCCGGCAGGACGGAAAGGTGCTGGCCACCGGAGGCGGTGACGAGACCGTGGTGCTGTGGAACGTCGAGGACCCGGCCCGGCCCACCCGCGCGCTCACCCTGGACGGCCACCAGAGCTTCGTCGAGGCCCTGGTGTTCGGTTCCGGCGGACGGGAACCGGCCAGCTACGCCTCGGGCGAGGTGATCCGGTGGAAGGCGGCCGACCGGTCGGGTCCCAGGGTCACGGGGGTGTTCCAGGGCGCCCACTCGGTCACGGCCTTCGACCTCAGTCCCGACGGACGGCTGGTGGCGGCCGGCGGCTTCGACGAACGGGTCACCCTGTGGGACCTCGGCGACCCGCGGCGGCCCCGCCGGATCGTCTCCCTGCCCGGACACACGGCGGGCATCTCGGCCCTGTCCTTCAGCGCTGACGGCCGGGCCCTGGACAGTGGTGACGACCAGGGCGACGTGATCCTCCGGGACCTCGCCGACCGGAAACGGCCCCGGCGCGCGGCGATCCTCCACCGTCCGGAGGCGGTCAGGCACCTGGTCTTCGCGCTGCGGGGCGCGATGCTGATATCGGTCGAAGGCCCGCTCTTCGGCACCGACACGGCTCGTTTCTGGGACGTCGCCGACCTGGCGAAGCCCCGGAAGGCCGGCCGCTCACCCGGCGCGAGCCCCCTGGCACCGCCACGCTTCCGCCGCGACGGGAAGGCGCTGGCCTTCGCCGGCGGGATCACCACCTACCTGTGGAACCTCGAACCCGACTCGAAGCCCGTCGAACTGCCCACAGGCGCCTCCTACCCCGCCTACTCGTGGGACGGCCACTGGCTCGCGACGGAGGGAGACCGGGACGGCAGCCCGCTCGCGCTCTGGAACGTCGAGGACCTCCGCCACCCGCGCAGGGCGGGCGAGGTGAAGGGCCAGGACCAGCTCGTCGATCTGCCGTTCCATCCCCAGGGAGACCTCCTCGTCGGAGCCGACCGGGAAGGGCACTTCACCCTCTGGGCGGTCGGCGAACGCAGCCTGCCGCACCAGGTCGCCGTGCTCGACGACCACCACGAAACCGCGAAGTCGGCGCAGTTCACGCTGGACGGCCGCTACCTCCTGACCTCGGACCGCAGCAGTCTCTACGTCTGGGACCTCGACGACCACCCCCAGATGAGCGCCGACACCGTCGGCCGTGCCTGCGCCGTGGCCGGCGGCGGGCTCACGAAGCAGGAGTGGGGCACCTGTGCGCCCGGCCTCGCCTACGAGCCGACCTGCGGGGGGTCACGGTGGGTCCCACGGACCCGCCGTCTCCGTCGGCCCCGCCCGCCACGGGTGGGTGGCCCGGGCACTCCCACGCGGAGCCGTCAGGGCCGGGGACGATCATCGTCGGGACTCCGCCGACCAGACGGAGCACGCGGCTCGGGCGCACCACCGGGCGCCCCCGGACCGTGCCGACCGGGCCCCGGCCGAGCATGCCACCCATCCGACCACGCCCGTTGTCAGTGCCGGATGCGACGGTGGATGCCATGGGCATGGACATGGCCGGGGAAGAGGAGCTGGAGCGCGGTCGGGTCTACGGCCGGGACCACAACGACCCGGGTCCCGGCCCACGGCCGGGGCGCGCCCACGCCGAACTGGGCGGCGGCCCCCTCGACGGCCTGTTGCTCGACCCCTCCGATCGGTGCCCTGAGCAGCTCCGGGCCGGCGTGCTCCTCGGGACCGCACTCGGCGGAAGGCGTCCTTCAGGTGGGTGGTGCAGTCGTCCTTTCCGTAGGCCCGCCGATGCCCACCGTTCGCGAGGAGCGGTGCGGAGAGGATCTCCGGGCGGGCGCCCGAGCAGTTGTCGCTCGTGAAGTCGCGCCGTCCGGGGCGTGCGCGGGACTGCATCGGCGGAGAGCGACGAAGGTCGTGCGGATGACGTCACGCGGATCGGTGAGGCCTGGCTGGTGGGAGCGGTTGCTCTTCAACCACCCGCGACGTAGCTCCAGTACGGGTCGAGAAGCGTTCCGAGCTGCCGGGCGGTGTGCAGGACACGGGCGGGTTCCTCGCCTCGGGCCAGGCCGTGCTCGAGGACCTCCAGTGTTCCTTCGGCGACCTCCGGGGGCGGCCTGTCGCCCCACGACTCCATGTACGTGAGCACGGGGACCGGGACGTCAGGCAGTTCACGCGAGGCCTCGATGATGCGGGAGAAGAGCGTGCACCAGGTCGACAGGTCCGTGTGGAGGTAGAGGGCGGCTTCGGCGGGGCCGGCCTGGGTGCCCATCCAGGTCAGGTCGCGCACCACGCGGAAGAGCCCTTGGTCGACCGGGACCGACGGGATGTCGGGGCCGGGGACGTCGACGGACGGTGCTGCTTCGCGCAGGAGTCCGCGTGCGGTGGCGATGGTGTGCTGGACGAACGAGAACATGGTGGCGGGCGTCTCGTGGCGGTGCCGGGCCACCAGGAGCGCGTAGGTGGACAGCTCGGCCTCCTGGCACTGGTACTCGGCCAGCAGGATCCTCCTGAAGTGCTCGGGACCGACCTGTCCGGAGCGTGCCAGTTCGACGATCCTGTTGTCGCTGACGAACCGTTCGACGTCCGGCTTCATCGCCTCGACGAGCTGCTCGGGCTTCACAGTGCTCTCCTTTTCGTGGGTGCGCGTACAGGGAGGCGAAAGGCTCGCTCCGGAGGGAAGCGGCCGGTCATCGGCGTACCGGACGGCCCCGTTGGATCACGTGCCGTGCGCGTCCGGTGGCGGTGATGTCCTGGAAGGGGTCGCCTTCGAGGGCGACGAGGTCGGCGGTGGCCCCGGGGGCGACGATGCCCAGATCGGGCCGACCGAGGAGGTCGGCCGCGGTGCTCGTGGCTGCCCGCAGGGCACGCAGAGCGGTGTAGCCGTGGTCCATCAGGGTGGGGAACTCGCGCCAGTTGTCGGCGTGCGGGAACATGCCGGCGTCGGTACCGAACGCCGTCTTCACAGCCGTCCGGGCGGGCCGCAGGAGTCCTTCGCGCAGCGTTTCGGCGTGTTCGCGGTAGTTCTCGCGTGCGAAGACCATGGAGCCGTCCCAGAAGGCGTCGTCGTCGAGCCGGTCGAGGAAGTAGGTCTGCACGTACTGGGTGGGCACCAGGAACGTGCCGGCTTCTTCCATGGCCCGGTAGGTGGGCGGGGTGGCGAAACAGCCGTGCTCCACGCTGCGCACTCCCGCGGTGACGGCGCGCATGACGGCGCGGTCGGTGAAGACGTGCGCCGCGCAGGGCAGGCCGAGGTCGTCGGCGGTGGCGACGATGGTGTGGACCTCGACGCGCGAGTAGGAGGTGCTGGTCGGGCTGTCCACCGGTGAGGAGAATCCGCCACCGCCCGCGAACTTGATCCAGTCCGCTCCCGAGCGGGCCTGCTCGCGTACCGCGCGGCGCAGTCCCTCGACGCCTTCTGCGAGGGTGCCGATCCGGTGGCCGTACCGCTGGGCGAGGTCGGGCTTCTTGTCACCGTGCCCGCCTCGCGGGGACAGGATGTTGGGTGCCGCGAGGATGCGCGGTCCCTCGATCAGGCCGTCCTCGACCGCGTCGCGCAGCGACACGTTGAGGGGAAGGTGGGCGCTGCCGAGGTCCCGGACGGTGGTGAACCCGTTGTGCAGCAGCGTGCGGAGGACGGGCACGGCGGTGAGGGTCTGGTACGCGGCGGGTCCGGTCTCCGCTCCCTCGTCGAGCAGGTGGACGTGGCAGTCGATGAATCCGGGCAGCAGCGTGCAGCCGGGCATGTCGAGCACGTCCGCCTCCGGGCCCGGGACGAGGTCGTGCGCGACGGACGCGACGCGGCCGTCGCGCACGAGGACGGCCAGTCCCTCGACAGGGGCGTCCGCGATCCCGTCCCACAAGCGGTCGGGTCGCAACAGGATCTCTCGGTGGACGGATGCGGGCACGGACGGCCTCCGGAGCGGCGAGTGCGGCAAGGGCGGGTGCGGAGGGCATCGGAGCCCTTCAGACGGCGGCGAGCGGGGTGTAGCGAGGGTCGCTCCAGACGTCACCGGGGCCCGGGTTGCCGGGCTCGGGAGGGGCGCCGAGCTGGCGCAGCACCCCCCAGGCGGCGTTGAGACCGGAGGCAAGGGCGTGGTCGAGCCAGCCGGGCGACCAGGACGTGTCGTCACCTGCCAGGTAGAGGGCGTTCGGCGGTTCGCCCGGTATGGCCGGGGAACCGGTGGAGTCCTTGAGGAAGTGAGCGAAGAGGTCCCGCTGGTAGGGGTAGTCACCCGGGCAGGACCAGCGGCACAGACCGCGGAAGTTCTTCTCGTTCTCCCACGACACCGTCACCGCCTCACCCGTGCGGACTTGGGCACGCAGTTCGTCCGCCACCGAGGGGTGGATGTCCGCGAGGTCGCGGACGAAGAGGGCGACCCTCTCCTCCAGGTCGGAGGGGGCGACCTTCAGGGCGTCCTGGGCCCAGCTGAAGCTGAGGTCGAGCACGCCCCGGCGGCCTCCGGCGCCGCGAGCGGGTCCGTAGTCCATGGTGTAGGCGGCGCGCGGCAGCCGATCGGTAAGGGTGACGCCGTCCATGGTCGTCGTCTCCCAGAACGGGTGCTCGACCACGAGGGCGGTCTTGGCGGACTGCCAGTAGGAGAGGCGGCGTACGGCCCTCCACAACCGGGGACCGAAGACGGGGACGCACGGGTCGGTGGAGCGCACCTCCACCCCGGTCTCCAGGAGGCGCAGCTGCGGAGTGAACACCACCGCCGCGAACCGTTCCTCCCGTCCGTCCGCATCGTGCACCACCACACCGCGCGCCGCGTCCGGTTCGACTTCCAGAAGACGTACGGCGGGTCGCGGCGCCCCTTCGTTCACCGCCTCCAGACTGCGCGTCCGTCCGCGGGGGTCGACGACGGGACGGGTCCAGAAGCCTTCGGCGAGCCGGCTGATGCCGTCGGGCGCGTACAGGGTGTCACTGCCCTCGGTGCACAACAGCAGTCGCAGGATCTCGACCACGCTGATCTCGAAGAAGGAGTCCCAGACGGCGGGTCCCACTCCCGCGGTACCCAGGAGCCGTGCCTGGTCGTGGGTCAGGCCCGCACCGTCCGGCTCGCGCAGGAAGCGGTAGAAGGACCAGGACTCGAACTGGCCGAGCAGCTGGTTCCAGCGGCGCCGCGCCGCGGCCAGGTCACGCGCGGCCAGGTCCCGCAGGATCTGCGGGAGACCGATCCGGGCGAGGACGCGCTGCCAGCGCGTGTGCGCCTCGCGGAAGCCGTCGTGCCGGGCGTAGAGGTCCTGGATCTTCGCGGCCGGGTACTGGACGCCGTCCACATCCAGCACGGTCAGCGGCGTGACGGGGGTGGCGTAGTTGTCGCGGAAAGGCTCCAGGCGGACGCCGAAGGTCCGGGCGTACTGGCGCAGCAGGGAGGCCGAGTCGGGAAAACGCATGCAGCCCAGTTCCACGACCGCGCTGTCCTCCTCACGGAGACGGCGGCTGTACATGCGTCCCCCCAGACGCCGGCCGCCCGGCCCGTCCGTGCTCTGCTCGGCCTCGTACAGGACGGGGTGGCAGCCGGCCCGCAACAGTTCGTAGGCGGCGGCCAGCCCGCTGCCGCCGGCGCCGACGACGGCGACCCGTGCTCCGAGGGACGGCTCTGGGAGTCGCCCCATGCGCCGGCCGTTGCCGACGTGCGCGGCGTAGTCGAAGGGGAAGTCGACCTGGAGGTCGGTGGCGGGTGGGGGAGTGTTCGGGGTCATCGCTGGCTCCGGGACGGGAGGGCGGGCAGTTGCCAGGTGTGTACGGGGGCGGCCCCCGCGGAGAGTGCCGCATAACGAACCGTCAGCTCAGTCAGTCCGCCGGGATCACGCCGTTCGGGCCGCCCGGCGTCCGGTGGTCTCGGCCGCCGTAGTGCTTCGCGTGCCCGCTGCTGCCACCACGCCCCCGTACGGCCCGTCGCGACCCGGTGGTGCAGCAGGTCCAGCAGGGCATCGGCCTCGTCGGTGTCCACCGAGAGCAGGACCAGTCCCTCCCGGGCCCGTGGCAGCAATTCCTCGACCAGTGCGGCGGCTTCGTGCTCCCGTGGCGCGCCTCCGGGCGTGGGCCACCACAGAGAGGCGCGCAAGCCGTCACGCGCGGCGCGGTAGAAGTTCTCCTTCGCGCGGGCGAAGGCAAGTTCCTCCGCTACGTCGCGTCCACCGGCCGCCAGGAAGACGGTCAGACCGGTCAGGAAGGCGGCGTTTGCGGCCATGTCCAGCGGGGTCGGTCCGGAGGGGAGCGCCCGGAACTCGATTCGCAGGTGGCCGAGCGGGTCGTACACCGGCCGGTTCCACCACCAGACCGTGCTCAGGTGCAGCCGGAGTTCCTCCAGCGCCGGCCACCCGCCGGGCGCGTCACGGTCCTCGGAGGAGACGTCGGGCAGCAGGACGTCATAGCGGTGCACCGCTTCCTCGAACGCCGTGAGGGGACCGCCCCGCATCCATCCGTGGCCGAATCCGACCCGGGGGCGCCGGGTGCCGGCGCCAGGTGCGACGCGGTCTCCGAAGCCGTGCTCGTAGAGCGGGATGCGGGCTTCCTGCCACCCGGACCGCCCCAGCGGCAGCGGCGAGTTCCCGGCGGCCGCCAGGGCCGGTCCTGTGGCGAGCTGGGCGGCGTTGAAAGCACGGTGGAAGAGATCGGGAGCGGCTGTCAGGTGCACCTGCCAGGAGCACGCCGCGCCCTGCGCCGCCACGGACTCCGCCCTGACCAGGTCCCGTTCGCCCACCGGTAGGACGAAGGGCACCGGGCGCCGACAGGACCAGGCCCGCTCCAGTGCGTGGTAGCGGGGCAGGTCGGTCAGGGCCCGTGCGGTCAGATCGGCCGGCGTGAGCGTCGGCAGGGTTCCGATCGGGATCGCGGCGACCGCGTGGCGGCGCGAGGCCGCAGCGGTGACGTTCGCCAGGGCTCGCGACGCCTGCGAGGCCAGGTCGGTGAAGGGGCGTCCTCGCGCGAGAACCGGCACCAGGTTCGCCTCCAGATTGAAGCGAGCGACCTCCAGAGTGAGGCGGTCGTCCCCGGAGTCCTCACGGACGGCCGCGTTCACCGGAGCCGGACGGCCGTCCGGGTCGATGAGGGAGAACTCGAGTTCCGCTCCCAGCGTGGGCGGCGTCATCCCGAAATCGGGATCCGTGAGCACCTTCCCCAGCGTGGAAAGACACTCCGCCAGGCGTGACCGGAAAAGCGTGTGGTCCCGCTCCGTGAACGCCACCCGACTGACTTCGCGTCCCATGCCACTCCTCTGCACGGCCTCATGCCTGTTGTCCGGAACCCGCCGCGGTGCCGGTGGAGCTCAGCCGGCCGTGGCGACCGCACGCCACCAGTCGCGCAGTGCGGGCTCCATCCGCACCGCGCTGCGGGTGATCCAGACGTCGGGTTCGTGGTGCTCCCTGCCGTACTGAATGACCTCCAGTACGCCGTCCGCGACCTCCGGAGGGTTGTCGCGGTAGGCGTCGACGTACGCCACCACGGCCTGCGGCACCTGTTCCGCCTCGGCGAGGACGTCGCTGAGCACCGCGCAGGAGTTGCACCACAGGGTGAAGTCGGTGCGCGCCAGGAGGGCTGCCTCACCCGCTCCCGCGTGCAGGGCGACCCACGAGATGAACTCGGTGAACCGCCGGACCGCCTCGGACCGGGGCTCCCGGCGCATCCGGTCGACCGACATGCCGAGGGCGGGCGCGAGTTCACCCACCATGCGCCGACGTGCCCGCATCAGCTCACGAGTGACGAACGAGAAGAATCCGCCGGGAACCTCGTGCGGGAACCGGGAGGTCAGGAGTCCGTAGGCGGTGAACTCCGCCTCCTGCGACTGGAACTCCGCCAGAGCGAAACTCCGCAGGTGTTCTTCTTCGACCATCCCTTCCCGGGCCAGCGACAGGAACTCGTTGGCGCTGAGATGCTCGGGAATGTTCACCCCGACCTTTTCGATGAATTCAGTGGAAGGCAAGAGGAATCCTTTTGGAGTGGGGGCGGCGAGAGGTGGGGGACGGCACGCCGAAGCCGACATGCGGAACCGGCTGGCGGAGCCGTGTTCCCGACGTGGCTTCGGATTTGATCCGCCCGTACGATCCAGAGTTTCCTCAAAAGCCGGATCTGGCAAGCGGATCTGTCTGTTCCGCCATGGGTTGGATTCTCGCCATGGCGACCGGATCTCGTGGCGATCTACTAGGCAGCCCTTTTGAACTGCGTGAACCCTCCTCCTTGCCTCATGGGACTCCGGCCCGAGAAGGATCCGATAGGTGTCCTGATGGGCTTCTGTGTAAATCTCGCACGAGCAACTTCAGTATCGCGTTGAACTCCTCCACCCTCTGTCTTCGTCCCTGGGGGCGATTTGTGGAGAATGACGCACCGTGGACGTCGGAAATTATTTGAGAGTCGTTGTTTTCAGGACGATTTCTGGAATAGAACTGTCCCGCCCTCGTCTGCGGCCGTCCGCCGTGCCCGGCCAGGGATTCTCGACACCGCCGGGCTTCGCTCCGCAGGCGGTGCGGCGCGCCCGTGCTGCTTCGTGGAGGGACCTGCCTGACCACCCTCTCCGCCCGGTGCACGCCGGTCCGCCCACGGCGCCCGGTGGTGCGGCGGCACCGTGCGTCAGCCGACCCGTCGCAGCGCGTCCTACACGGCCGGAAATCCGACGGCACAGCGGTTCACCAACCGAGTCCGGCCCGGGCCAGCCGGTCCAGAGCACTGTCGAGCAGGAGCCCCGGTTGTCCCAGGAAGAGCCGGACGTACGCCTCCTCCCGGTCGTCCTGTCCACCCGGGACGCTGACGTGGTTCGTCATGCTGCCCGCGCCCGGCAGGACACCCGCTGCCAGGCACAGGCGTCGGTAGTGGGCTTCCGAACCGCTCCTGACGAAGCGTGTGGGCACGCGGAAGCGAAGGTAGGAGGTGCACGAGCCGGGGTGGACGGCGTATTCCGGAAAACCGAGGTCATCGTGCAGGCGCCGGGTCACCCGCGATCTGGCGTCGGCATAGGTGTGCCTCAAGCGGTCCACGAAGGCCTCCGCTTCGTCGGCCGTCCGCAGCCAGTTCGCCATGGCCGCTTGCAGGGGCAAGGCGCAGCCGTAGGAGCGCTGCTGCGTGACCCGGGCCAGCCCCGCGAGGACCGCGGGCCCGGCGGTGAGGGCTCCGATGCCCCAGCCGTTGCAGTGGAACTGTTTTCCCAGGGTTCTCGTGGCCAGCCACGGCACGGAGGTCTCCCGCGTGGCGGTCACGAGGACGCGCAGGGCATTGGTGGGGGATGTGCCGGGTGCGTGCAGCGCGTAGTAGGCGTCGTCGAGCAGCATGGCCGCCCGGTGCGTTGCGGCCGTCCTCACGATCACTTCGACGGTGTCGGCCTCCCACTCGGCACCGGTCGGATTGTGCTGCGGGTTGAGGACGAGCAGGCAGCCGGAGCCGGCACGCGCCAGCAGTGCCCCGATCTCGGCGACATCGGGTTGCCAGGACCGGTCGGGCCGCAGGCCATAGGGGAGGATCCGGTAGCCGAGGGGGGCGAGCACGCCCGCGTAGTCCCATCCTGGCGAGGGGACGATGGCGGCCGGGGGCGTCCCGCGTCCGTCCGCATCTTCGAGGAGAAGGCGGCCGAAATCGGACATGACGCCTCGTGTGCCGCTCTGGCTGACGGCCACGTCGTACTGTGCGGCTTCCGGCCGTGGCAGGTGATGCGTCCGAGTGATGTAGTCACGCAGGACGTCACGCAGGAGGGGCATGCCGTAGGGGGACAGGGTGTACCCGTGGGCGTGGGCGGGCAGGGCACGGGTGAGCGCGGCGGTCAAACCGGGGGCAACTGCCTGCCACGTTTCGCCCAGGCTCAGATAGTGCAGGTCGCGTACGTCTCCGCCTCGTGCTTCGTACCAGCGTATGAGGCGTGCGTCCTCGTGGTCGTTGGGAAGCCGGCCGCTGTCCAGGACGAAGCGCGTGGGCTCCATGCCGCTATTCCTCCGTTCGCGGGTACGGGACGTAGGTGCGCGTCAGAGCGGCGAGTTCGGCCGCTGTCAGTTCGATGCCGAACTCGCTCAGGACACCGGGGAGGAGGTCGGTGGTGATCCGTTCGGTGCTCCGTCCCGACGGAGTGACGCGCCTGAGGACGTCACCGCGCAGTTGAAGCCACTTCTCGGGAGTCAGCAGTTGCAGGAACGGGGCCTTGCGCAGCATGGACCTGGGGTGCGTGCTGAGGAAGTGGTGGGCGACGGTGAAGTCCATGGGGTGCCGGGACTCGTGCGTGAACTCGTACAGCGGCGTCCACGCACCGGACGCGTGAACGTCGACGCTCCACCGGAAGCGGTCGTGGGCCGCGACGCGGAAACGACGACCGTGCTGCGTGACCTCTGCTCCGTGCCGCGCCGGCAGCGGGTGGAAGTATCCGTCGGATCCGAATCCGACGTCACAGAGCCATTCCTGCTGCCCGATCCGTGCCTTGAGGAGCATGTGGGTACGGGGGCGCGGACCCGAGCCGCCCAGCAGGACACGTGCGGCGAGGCGTTCGACGGGAACTCCCCACCGCTCGAGCACGAGGCCGAAGAGCAGGTTGTGCTCGTGGCAGCATCCGCCCCGGGGACGTCGGCACAGCTTCTCCGAGATCGCCTCGGGGGTCAGGCTCACCGGGTTTCCCAGCACGAGGTCGATGTTGTCGAACGGGATGGCCGCCAGGTGGGCGCGGTGCAGTGCGCACAGGTCGTCAGGCGTCGGACGGCTCCGTCGCCCCCCTTCTTCCGCGATGAGCCCGGGCAGGCCCACGCGGTCGAGGTAGGCGTCGAGGTCGAGGCGTTCGGAGCCCCAGCCGGACGGGGCTTCGGGTTCGGGATTCTCGGCTCGCATCACGGGATCTCCGAGGCCGGGGAGTGACGGGCGGTGGCGAGGATCTGCTCGCATCGACGGCCGAGTTCGAGCAGGTGCTCGTCGTGGTGGCGTGGTGCGTCCAGCAGCAGTCCGACGGGCAGCCCGGCAGCCGTACGTCCGACAGGTACCGTCAGCGAGGGCCACCCCCACACGGCGGCGGGTGCCGTGTTGCGGATGTAGGTGGTGAAGGTCGGCACGTTCCGTCCCCGGTGGCTCACCCACGCGCCGGTTGCGAGGGGCGGTGCGGGAAGGGGCGTGGTGGGAGCGAGGAACGCCGTGGCGTCGCAGTTCCCGAGCGCGTCCAGGGCGGCGTGGGCCGTTCTGGCGGCGATGAGGTGCGCGGCGAGACGCCGGCCCGGGTCGACGACCGGACCGTCCAGGAGGGGGATCAGGAGCGTGCGGACGTCAGGTGAGACGAGTGCTTCGAAGACCGTCGTCGACGTCTGCGGAGCTCCGTGGCCACGCAGGTAGGCGTTCACCGCGGCCTTCGTCTCGGCCAGGGGCACGGCCGTCGCGGCCTCGATCAGGTCAGCCGGATCGTACAGGGGCTCGCACAGCTCTCGCATCTGCCACCCGGCGGACCGCAGGGCGTCGAGTGCCGCCTCGGTGACGCGGGCCACCTCCGGGTCCAGATCCGCCCACGCGGTGGCGCGGGGCAGCGCGAGGACCGGAGCCGTTGCCGGAGGCTTCCCGGAGGAGGCGGTTCCACCCGCGAGCACCGCGTCGAGCAGGTGCACGTCGTCGACGCTGCGAGCCATGATCCCGACGGTGTCGCGGCTGGGCGAGATTCGAACGATCCCCTGGTCCGGGTAACGGCCCGTACTGGGGCGGAAACCCACGACACCGCAGAGGGCCGCCGGGATCCGCGCGGATCCTCCGGTGTCCGTGGCCAGTCCGGCCGGGACGATCCCGGCCGCCACGGCGGCGGCGGTACCGGAGCTGCTCCCACCGGCCAGCCTGCCGGGAGCGGCGGGGTTGCGCGCGGTGAGGACGTCGGCATGAACGCCGGTCACCCCGTAGGCGAGCTCGTGCATGGTCGTCTTCCCCATCGGCACGGCACCGGCTGTGGTGACCCGTCGCCAGACGGCCGCGTGCCGCACGGGCACGTGGTGACGGAGGGCCGGCGTACAGGCCGTCGTGGGGAGGCCCGCGACGTCGATGTTGTCCTTGACGGCGAGAGGTACGCCGCCGAGCGGACCGGACGGGCGCGACGAGTCGGGCCGGAGGCCGTCGGTCTCGTGCACGAAGGCGTGGAGGTGTGCCAGGACCTCTCTGCGCCGGGTCAGTTCGGTGAGGTATTCGGCGGTGGAGATGATGCCTCGCTCCATGGCCGTACGGGCCTGTGACACGCTCCACAGGTGCGGCGACGTCATCGCGCGGCCTCGTCGGTTGCCGGCTTCCGGGACGTGAGCGGTGGGGACGACGTGTCGCCGAGGAGCTCCGGGTGGTGTTCGGCCATGTACGGCCGCAGGACCTCCAGGGTGTCCGCGAACGCCGCGACGAACGAGTCGACGACCGGTTCCGGCGTCACGACGTGCTGGCAGATCAAGCCGTGTCGTGAGGTCAGGAACCCCTGGTCGAGCAGGTGCAGGTGGATCAGCGCCCGTAAGCCGTCCCTGCCCTTGCGGGCCGCCGCGGTGTCGCCCGCGTCCCGGGGCGGTGTGGCCGTGAAGTGGAAATAGCTGATGCCTCCTTCGCCGACGGCCCGCCCGACGACACCGGCGTTCCGGGCAGCGGCGTCAAGACCACGACGCAGACCGGCGCCGAGCCGGTCCAGGTAGGCGACCTCCGCTTCCCCGAACGTCTCCAGCGCTGCGATGCCGGCGGCCAGCGAAAGACTGTTCCCTCCGAAAGCGCTCGCGTGATAGACCGGCCGCGGCCCGGCGGGATCGAAGATCGACATGATGTCCGCGTTTCCGCCGAACACGCCGACGGGGAGCCCCCCTCCCACGATCTTGCTGAACGTGCTGAGGTCGGGCCGCACTCCGTGCCTCACCTGCCACGTCCCCAACCTGAAGGTGGCGCACTCGTCGAAGATCAGCACCACTCCCTCCTCCGCGGTGAGCCGGCGGACCTCTTCGAGGTAGCCGGGCCGGGCCGGGATGCCGCCGCCCACTCCCATGACCGGCTCCACGATCATGGCGGCGACCCGGCCCCGCAGTCCGGACAGGACGTCCGCCACTGCTCCGGCGTCGTTGAAGGGAACGGTGACCACGGACTGCAGCACCGTCTCCGGTACGCCGGGGGCCAGGTCCACAGCGGCGAGACCTGGAAGAAGCTGGGGATGCGTCTCGCCGCCTGTCAGAAAGGCGCTGACGTGCCCCCAGTCGTGCGTGCCGTGGTAGCCGCCCGCGACCTTCACGATGACGTCCCTGCCGGTGTAGGCACGGGCCGCCCGCAACGCCCACATCGTGGCTTCCGTACCCGAGTTGCAGTACCGCAGCCGCTCGAGGGCGGGCACCCGTGCGCACAGGAGCTCGGCATGCCGGTACTGCAGGGTGCTCGGTCCGCCCAGGGCGGTGCCCAGACGGATCTGGTCGTTCACCGCCCGTGTGAGCGCCGGATGGTCGTGGCCGTGGGTGAGGGCACCGTAGTTGGCGACCATGTCGTGGTACCAGCGGCCGTCGAGGTCCTGCACCCGCGCACGTTCACCACGACTGAAGTACAGCGGGTACGGCGCGTAGGTGGTCATGGTGCGCGTGTCGCCCCCCGGCAGGGAGGCCGCCGCCGCCTTGAAGGCGCGTGCCGATGCGGGGTTCGAGGTGTGGTAGCGCTCGATGATCTGCTCGGCTACGTCCCGACTCGGTGTCATGCTGTCGCCTTTCTGGGTTTGCCGCCTTGGTTGCCTGTCCGTGTTTCACCAGGCAGGAGAGCCTGGTTCCAGATCGGAACGCGCCTCCCACAGTTCGGGAAAGAAACGGTGGTCGGCCGAGCGGCGCAGCCAGTCGACACCCGTGGTGCCTCCCGTGCCGGCTTTGTTGCCGATGGTGCGCTCCACCAGGAGCAGGTGGAGGGAACGCCACCGGCCGAACCCATGGGCGAAATCCATCAGCGCCTCGCCCAGTCGGAACACGTCACTCGACGGGCCGTGCTGCCGGTAGACGTGCGCCCATGCTCGTCGAGCGGCCTCCGTCGAACGTTCGTCCGCGCCCAGGAGTCCGCGGCGACGCAGCAATCCCAGCGCCTCGTCGTAAACACTGGAACTGTGCAGCGTCCGGTGGACGGACTCGGAAACGCCGGGCACGCTCGCATACCGACGTGCCATGGACTCCGATTTTCGCCCCAGTGTGAACTCCACCATCCGATACATGTAGGAATCGATTCCGGATGCGGAACCGAGCTCTTCGCGGAAGGCGTTGAACTCGGCAGGAGAAATCCTGGCGAGCACATCCCATGCCTGCGTCAGCATCTCCATCGCGGAAGACGCCCGACGAAGGCTCCACGAAGCCTCGTCGGGATGATCGACGACGAGGGAGAGACGTGCCGACGTGATTTCCTCGTACACCAGCTTGAAGAGAAGTTCCTTGGCCTGTCCCACCAGGTAGAACGTCATCTCGGCAGGATGGCCGGTGTGGGGCTGCTGCAGGGAGAGCAGGGTGTCGATGCTCTGATAGGCGATGTATTCGCTCTTTCCCCTCCCTTTTCCCTTGGCTTCCTCGTACAGGTCGACGAAACGCTGTGGAAGGTGGGCGGCGGACCGTTCGCTGTTGTAGTGCCGGCCGAAACGGCGGTCGTACTCGTCGAAGAGCGACGGGGAACCGTGGAGGAAGAGGATGTCGTGCAGCGCCATGTGGCGGATGGCGAAGAGGGGCTCGGGGGACCGTGACACCGGGAACAGCGGGTTCCAGACTGAGGGCTCCGGACAGCGCGGGTGGAACTGGCCGATCATGAGACCGCGTTGCACCGCCTCGCTTTTCACTCGGCGCTGGGCCTCGTCGAGCAGCGGCCAATGGTGCTCAGGCATGCCGCACAGAACGGTGACCAGGGAGGAGAGGGACTCCTTTCCTTCCGGCCAGGAGCGTTCGTTGTAAGCGTCCATCTGATGACGCATGATTTCCGCTATTCCGGACCAGCCGACCTCGGCGTCGTAGTCGACCGTTTGCGACAAGAGACTTCCGGCACGAAGGGCGGGATCCACGAAGGGGCACACACTGCCTTGCCGTCCCAAATCATCGTGGGGCTTCGTCAGGAAATCTCTCAGCCACGCACCGACGGTGCCGGGGCACCCCGGAACTTCGTTCTCGTCTTTGGGCATCGGCAGGCTTCCTTCTCTGTCTGATGGTCGGCTACCCGGCAACAGTCAAGGAATCCGGTGCGCTTTCGGACAGGTGCACCTGATGCGCGAACGCACCTGAGGTCATGGGGTTGCGGAATGTGACGAACACGAGCCATTCCAGACTCGGGAGAAACTCCTGAAGGGGAAGACCGGGTGGACGTCTGGCGTAAAAAGGAGGTTTCGCCAAAGGGTCTTCGTCAGGATGCGGATGTGATCTTCTGCGTAACGCTGATCCGTTTTCATCTTGAATAGGTGCAGGTCGGAAGGACGTGGTGACTTGGACGACGATGCCGATGCGGCGGGTGGAGCATCGGGCCCGGCGGTGGATCCCGCGGATGCGGTCGATGGGGATCAGGGTGTCGTCGACGATGACGTGGTCGCCTTCGCCGGGGCCGGTGAGGGCTTCGTGGAGGCCGGGCGCCCGGTCGGCCTGGACGTCCAGGGTCTCGTCGGCGTACCGCCGGGCGGTGGCCTGCGATGTCCCGTGATCGGCTCCGGGTTGGGAGAACGTCTCGTTCTTCCGTGGATGGGCCGGTGTGAGCAGAGCCTGCTTGGAGCACCCGGGCCTGTGCCGGCGGGTGTTACGGGTCTGGTGGTGCTCGTGCAGGAGCAGGGCGACGTGCTCGACCGGCTCGTGCGGATGTCGAGCACGGCAGGACACGGAAACCTTCGGGGCCCCTTCGGTCGCCGGTGTGATGAGTGGGGTCACCGCGCCGACGACGAGGGGCCCTGCCTCGTCACCACACCCGCTGACCAGCCTCTTTCATCCCCCGGCACAGGATGGAAGAGGTCCACGCGAATGCCGTGGGCGGCTGCGGTGTTCTCTTTTCTTGAAGTGCTGTGCGTCTGGACCCTGGGTCGGCTGAAGGCTGCAGTCCACGGGTGCTGGTTGGGCGAAGGCGACGGCGTCCACCACGCCATGCTCGGCATCGCCCATCCACACGACCTCGCCCTCGCCGGATGGGTCGCACGCGGCACGGTGGGCCGCTACGTCCGGCAACTCCAAGACCTTCGACGGGACGACCCTTGGGCCGTGGAACGGACCTCGGCCTGGCTCGACCAGTCCAAACGCCTCCGTCCTCGCTACGGGAGGCGAGCCGACCTCCACCTCGGCCCGTCCCGACCCGCCTGCAGCGTCACCTGCTTGCGACGCCTCCGAACCTCATTCCGAAACGATCAGTGGCTCACGACTCCCATTCCGTCCGACCGCGGATCGACTTGGCCCCCGCCACCCTGCCCTTGCCCGCCGACGCGCGTCGGCCTCGCGGGCGTGCCCTGCGCGAGTGGCGTCGTGTCCGGGCACGGAACCCCGCCCGGATCCAGCCTGGACGCCACCCCGGCAGAGGTGCAAGATGATCTTCCGGTTATCCTCACGTCTCTTTTACATCGTGTCCCTGGCCTGTGTGAGCGCGGCCGGGACGCCTCCATGGGGAGTACGTTGGTGAGACGGATATCGCGACGCGCGCAAGCAACGCGAAGTGCGCGAAGAGCGCACAGCACGCACGGGGGGAGCGGTGCGTCCACAGGCTGGACCAGCCGGGTCGCGCTCTCGGTGGCCGCGGTGCTCGCGGCCCAGTCCGTGCTGGTGATGAGCGAGACGGGGGCGGCCTTCGCCGTTCCCCAGGGGAACACGGACCGGGCCGTCGCCGCCGACCCCGGCAGGCAGGCCGGTGCCAAGCCCGCCGCATCGTCGGCCGGTTCCGTCGCTGCCGCGCTGCTGATGGCACGGGTGCAGGGGCGGAAGATCGAGGTCGTCTCGCAGCGGTCCTCGGTCGCCACGACGTACGCGCTGCCCGACGGACAGATGCAGACCACCACCTATGCGGCTCCGGTGCGGCAGAAGGTGGACGGCAGGTGGCACAACATCGACACCTCGCTGTCGGACACGGGCGCCGCGCTGGAGCCGGACGTGGCCGCAGCCGACATCAAGGTGTCCGACGGCGGCGACACCGCCCTGGCCTCCGTGGGCAAGGGCGACAAGGCCTTCGGGCTCGGCTGGGCCAGCACGCTGCCCACGCCCACCGTCGAGGACGACACCGCCTCCTACAGCCTGGGCGGCGGGCAGACGCTGTCCGTCACGGCGCTCGCTCAGGGGTTCTCCGAGAACATCCTGCTGCACAAGGCGCCCAGCGGCCCGCTGCAGTACCGGATCCCGCTGCATCTGAAGGGCCTGAAACTGTCGGTGGCCGCCTCCGGTCACCTCCTGCTGAAGGACGCCGGCGGCAAGCTCGTCGCCGAGGCCCCGGCGCCCATGATGTGGGACTCCGGCGAGAACCGCGCCTCCGGCGAGTCCGACCACCAGGCCCGCGTGGCCGCCGAGGTGGAGACCGCGGCGGACGGTGCTCAGGTCCTGGTGCTCAAGCCGGACCCGGCGTACTTCGCGCAGGATCTCACGTATCCGGTCACCGTCGACCCGACGACCACCCTCGCCGCGACCACGGACACCTGGGTGGCGACCAACTACCCCGACTCGCAGGTCTCCTCGACCGAGCTGAAGTCGGGCACGTACGACGCGGGCACCACCAAGGCCCGCTCGTACCTGAAGTTCGACGTGACGGCCTTCCGGGGCAAGCACATCACCGACACCAACCTGGCGCTCTACTCGTACTACGCCTCGACCTGCTCCACCGCCGGTGCCGGCACGCAGGTGCGGCGGATCACCTCCGCCTGGTCGTCGTCGGACATCACCTGGGCCGCGCAACCGACCACCACGGCCACCGACGCGGTCACCAACACGGCGGCCCTCGGCTACGACAGCACCTGTCCCGCGGGCACGATGAACTTCGACGTCGACGCCATCGTGCAGGCGTGGGCGGACGGGTCCGCCAACCACGGTCTGCGGATCGCGGGCGCGAACGAGACGGACTCGCTCACCTGGCGGCGCTTCCGGTCCGCGAACTACGTCTCCGGTGACGGATCCACCGAGCCGCACCTGACGGTGACGTACAACTCGTACCCGGCGGTGCCGAGTTCGTCGGCGATCTCGCCGTCTCAGACCAACTCTTACAACGGCAAGCGCTACGTCACCTCGCTCACGCCGACGCTGTCGGCGAAGGTGACCGACCCGGACGGCTCCGCTTCCAAGGCGCAGTTCGAGATCACCGCCGACCCCGCGTACGCGGACACCACGTACGCGTACACCGCCACGTCCGCGGCCGTGGCCTCCGGTTCCACCGCGAAGCTGACCGTCCCCTCGGCGAAGGCCTTCCCGGCCGGCGCGCATCTGCGGTACCGGGCGCGGGCGAACGACGGGACGGACTACGGCGCCTGGTCGGGCTACACGACGTTCGTCATGAACACCGGCCCGCCCGCCGCGCCGGCGGTCACCTGTGACACGTACGTCAAGGACAGCTGGACCGACAAGGCCGACGCCGCGGTCTCATGCACGCTGGACACCTCGTCCACCGACGGCGCCGGCTACCACTGGGGCCTGGACGACTCCTCGCTGCCGAACAAGAAGCTGGACACCACCAACGGAACGGGCGGCGACGCGCTGACGATCAGCATCGCCCCCGCCAACGGCTGGCACACGCTGTACGCCCGGACCGTCGACTCCGGCGGAAACCTGTCCTCTGCGGTGACCTCCTACAGCTTCGGCGTCGGCGCGGACGGTGCGGGCATCCTCTCGCCGTCCGGCGGCACGACCACCGCCCGCCGCCTGACCCTGGCGGCGAAGGGCCTGAACAGCTACACCGGTGTCACCTGGCAGTACCGCCGGGGCGAAACCGACACCTGGCGCACCGTGCCGGTCGGTGACGTCACCGCCTCCGGCGCGGCGGTCTCCGCATGGCCGGTCCAGGTCACCGGCGGCACCGCGACCAAGCTGGTGTGGAACACCGTCGCCTCGCTGGCCGAGGACGGTGTGATCGAGCTGCGTGCCGCCTTCACCAACGGCACCACCACCGGTTACTCCCCGACCGCCGAGGCCACCCTCGACCGCGACGCGGGCAACGCCCCGTCCGCCGCGGTCGGCCCCGGTTCGGTCAACCAGCTCACCGGCGACTACACCCTGTCGGCGACGGACGTGACGGCGTTCGAGGCGAGCGTGGGACGCACCTACTCCTCGCGCGCCAACAACACCGACGCCGAGGGCCAGGCGCCCGTCTTCGGTCCCGGCTGGACCTCCTCACTGGGCGGCGAGGCCAGCGACTACACCCAGATCCGCAAGACGTCCGACACCTCCGTGGAGCTGCTCTCCAGCGACGGCAGCACGATCGCGTTCACCGCGACCGCGAGCGGCGGCTGGGCGCCGGAGACGAACGCGGAAGGCATGGTCCTCACCGGCACGCTCGGCGGGACGCAGTTCACGCTGACCGACCCGGACGCCAACCACACCGTCTTCGCCAAGGCCGCCGCCGGCGCCACCACCTGGACGCTGTCCTCGTCCGCCTCCGCGGTCGACGACTCCACGCTGAGCGTGGCGTCCGAGACCGTCACCGCGGGCGGCAGGACACTGTCCCGTCCGAAGTACCTCGTCTCCCCGTCGAGCGCGGTCCCCGCGGCCACCTGCCAGAGCGCACCTGCCACCAAGGGCTGCCGGGTGCTGGAGTTCGTGTACGCGCCCTCCACCACCGCCGGCCCCGGCACGCTCGGCGACTTCGCCGGCCAGGTCAAGGCGATCAGGCTGTGGGCGACCGACCCCGGTGCGTCGGCCGCGACCGCCGAGACCCTCGCCTCCTACACCTACGACACCGCCGGCCGACTGCGCCAGGTGTGGGACCCGCGGATCAGCCCGGCGCTGAAGACGGAGTACGCCTACGACTCCGACGGCCGCGTCCTCACCCTGACCGAACCCGGCGAGCTGCCGTGGACCTTCACCTACGGCAAGGCGGGCTCGACGCTGACCGCGGGCGCGGGCATGCTGCTCAAGGCGTCCCGCCCGGCCCTCGCGGAGGGCTCGAACACGGTCACGTCCGGCACCGCGGCCACCACCGTCGTGTACGACGTGCCGCTGAGCGGCGCCTCGGCGCCTTACCGGATGGACGCCGCGACGGTCGCCACCTGGGCTCAGGACGAGGCTCCCACGGACGCCACCGCGGTGTTCCCGGCCGACTCCGTGCCGGCCTCCAGCACCGGCGCCGACCTGGCCGCCGGCGCCTACACGCGGGCGACGATCACCTACATCGACGCGGACGGGGAGGAGGTCAACCTCGCGGCTCCGGGCGGTGCGATCACCACCGCCGAGCACGACGAGCACGGCAACACGGTCAGCGAGCTGACCGCCGCCAACCGCGCGCTCGCTCTGGGCATCTCCGACGGCGCCGCCGAGGAACTGGCCGGGCTCGGCCTGACCGAGATGTCCACGGCCGACCGTGCCCAGCGGCTGGCCTCCCTCTCGGAGTACACCGCCGGCGGCCGGCGCCTGACCGACGAGTACGGCCCGCTGCACGCGGTCACCCTCGTCGAGGAACTGACCGGCACCACGGCGGAGACCACCCTCCCGGCGGGCTCCACGGTGCTGGCGCGCACCCGCACCACGTACGCCTACGACGAGAACCGGCCCGCCGACGCGAAGGTGTCGGACCTGGTGACGTCGACCACCGTGGGCGGCTCCGTCGACGGTTACGCGGTCGACGCCGACCCGCACACCACGCACACCGCCTACGACTGGGCGACCGGTCAGGAGACCGCGACCACGCAGGGAACCGACGGCCGGTCGGTCACGTACACGACGTACGACACCAAGGGCCGCACGGCCACGACGCGGACGGCCGCATCCAACGGCTCGGACGCCGGGACGGTGACGTACGCCTACTACACGGCGGACGGCACCGGCGCGTGCGGCGGCAAGCCCGAGTGGGCGGGCCTGCTGTGCCGTACGGCACCGGCGGCCGCGGTGGCGGGCGGCGGGAGCAACCCCGCGGAACTGGTCACCACCGTCTCCACCTACGACCGCTGGGGCCAGGTGGCCGGCAAGACGGAGACTGCCAACGGCAGCACCCGCACGACCACGGTCACCACGGACGGCGCGGGCCGCACGGTCAGGACGACGGTCACGGGCGGTGTCGGGGACTCCCTGACGGCGGCCACGCTGACCTACGACCCGGTCAGCGGCCAGGTCGCCACCAAGGCCTCCAACGGCCAGACCGTCACGTACACCCACGACGCCCTCGGCCGCCAGACGGCGTACGACGACGGCGCGGGCAACACGTCGACCACGACGTACGACGTGCTCGGCCGCCCGCTGAAGGTCACGGACTCCGTCCCCTCCAGCACCACGTACACCTACGACGCCACGGGCCGCACCAAGACCGTCACCGACTCGGTCGCCGGAACGTTCACGCCCGGCTACGACCCGGACGGCGAACTGACCGGCGAGACCCTGCCCGGCGGTTACCGCCTCGCCCTGTCCTCGGACACGGAGGGCAACCAGACCGGCGTCGCCTACACGGACGCCGCCGGCAACACCGTGCTGTCCGACACCGCCGACATCACGGTCCGCGGGCAGCAGGCCGGCCACACCCAGACCGACGGCTCCACCACGGAGACGGAGTTCGCCTACGACACCTTCGGCCACCTCGTCCGGGCCGCCGACCGCACCGCCCAGGGCTGCACGACCCGTGCCTACGCGTTCGACGCGAACAGCAACCGCACGGGCCTGACCACGACCTCGGACGACTGCGACAGCGCCACCGCGGACGCGAGCAGCACCACGGTGTCCCACACCTACGACAGCGGAGACCGGCTCACCGCGAGCGGCGTCGCCTACGACGCCTTCGGCCGCACCACCGCCACCGGCGGCACCACGCTCACGTACTTCGTCAACGACGTGGTACGCAGCGAGACCGTCGGCACCAACCGCACGCTGTGGTCGCTGGACGCCACCGGCCGGCTCGCCCGGTCCACGGCGCAGAGCCGGGCGGCCGACGGCACGTGGAGCACGACCGGCACCACGGCCGACCACTACAACTGCGAGTGCGAGAGCCCGGCCTGGACGCAGCATTCCTCCGGTGCGATCAGCCGCAACGTGGCGGACGTGTCGGGTTCCCTGCTCGCCACGACCACGGCCGGCGGCACCGTCCTGCAGATGTCGAACCTGCACGGCGACGTCGCGGTCCGGCTGCCGCTCGACACCTCCGTGGCACCGACCGTGCAGCGGTACGACGAATACGGCAACCCGCTGGCAGGCACAGCCGCCGCCACCTACGGCTGGCTCGGCGCCTACGAGCGTGACAGCGGCACCCTCAGCGGCATCACCCTGATGGGCGCCCGTCTGTACGACCCGGCCACCGGACGCTTCCTCTCGGTCGACCCGGTGTACAGCGGTAGCTGCAACAGCTACGACTACGCCTGCGCCGATCCGCAGAACAAGTACGACCTCGCCGGCACCGCCCTCATGGAGCGGGTGCAGAAGCGATGCACGTACTACACCTGCGTGCGGCTGCGGCGCATCTGCAGCAAGTCCTCGCACAAGTGCTCCGCGCAGTGGGACATGTGGTTCCGCAAGGGCTGGCGGTCCGCCTGGATCTACGCCGGCTGGGACTACACCCTGTCCGTCCGCGGAACCCGCGTGAAGAAGGGAAGCTACTCGCACGGCGAGAACGGGCGCTACAACTTCCACGGGTACTGGTACGGCAACGGCGACGACACCAAGCCCGGGGACCGCGGGAAGCACAAGTGCTGGAAGGGCACCTGCTACTTCGACCCGGGCGATTCCTTCCAGTTCTCCGCCAACGGTCTGGCCCACCTCGGCCACACCAAGTACTACTGGAGCATCTACCAGTCGTTCGGTGGCGGAGGCAAGTACCGCGGCTGACCGGTTGAACATCTGAGAAGCCAGGGGGGTTCGGACGGGCTGCGGCCGGTCCGAACCCTCCTGTGCATCACCACACGCGCACACTTCGCCGCATACTGAGCCATGGCACACCGGCACGACGAGGACCCCGCCCCTGTGAACGAACGCGATGCCGAGGAGCGTTACGACACGGCGTTCCGGGACTGGCTGCACGAGCTGTACGACGTGCTGGACTTCCCCGACCCCGAGGCACCTCCTGCCTGGGTGCGGAAACTGTTCGAGTCGAGCGGTCGAGTCCCGCCGGACCGTTTCGCAGGGATCGCCTTCGAAAGGCGCCGCACCGACATCACCGAGGCGTTCACCCGCGTCGTCGCGACGGTGCGCACGCGGACCGGCATCGACCTCTCCGCCGACACCCCTGCCCTCGCCCTCGAACGCCCTTCCGAAGAACTCCCCATCGGTCTGGTCTCTTTCGCCGGTTCCCCCATCTGGTCGGCCGACCCCCCGAAGGTGTACGTCGACATCGCCGAGGCCGTCCAGAGCTACCTGGCCGACCGCCACCGCAAGGTCTGGCCCCTGTGCCCCCGCCACCACGTCGGAACACACCCGAGGGTCGCGGCAGGGCGAGCGGTGTGGTGGTGCAACGCCGGAGCCCATGAGAGCGAGCCCGTCTGACCGGCTGTCCTCCATCCTCTCGGACGGTCGTCCCGGCCGGGTTCCGGACGGGGAACACAGCGGGAACCATGCCATGTCCGGAGCGGGGGGGGCCTTACCCGCCCCCCCGACCACCGAGAGGCATTCCTCCTCGTGGACGCCGAGATCGACGAGGTCGACCGGCTGTGGACCCGCGCCAGTCCCCGCCGGTCCCTCCGGCCGACCCACGGCCACCAGGGGGAGAGAACCATGAAGACCACCGCACCCCCTCTGCTCACCACGGCCTTCTACGACCTGCACCGCCCCGCCCGCGCCGCCGTCCACCTCACCCCCGAGGAGGCCACCGTCGCCGTCACTTGCTTCATCGACCTCGTCGCCGGCCACTGGACCACCGTCGTCAACGCTCCCTCCCCCTCCGCCTGAGCCTGGTCCTGGGCCTGGAAGAGACACCTCCATGCCGTCGCCCACCGCGCCGGACACACCACCACCCCGGCCGAAGGCGCCGACCTGGTCCACCACACCCTGCACCCGAGCATCGACGAGTTCGCCACCGTCACCGAACCCGCCGCGCTCGCGCGGACCGTCACCCGCCAGGGCTGCTCCAAGTGCCGGGGACCACCGCCGTGCACACGGTGGCGCGGCGGGTTCTGCGCCTCGCCGCCCTGCCGCCACCTCAGGCCTGATCACGGAGGCGGACCGGGTTGCCCGCCCGTTCCGGCCTCTACGCCGCCCCGGCCCACGCCCTGCCCACCCGGCCGCCATCCCCGTGGAGGAGCATGGGCTTGCCCACCACCGCAGCGCACCGGACGGGCCCGCTTGCCCGGGCCCTACGTTCTCGCCCGGGTGATCGGCGGTGGCCATGATCAACGCGACCAACCGGTTCGGCGTGATCCTCGACGACCAGGGTGGGGGCAACGCGCCCGGCGACTTGGCCGGCGTCGCCGGTTCACGCACCACGGACGGCCCCGATCCAAGGATCGGGACCGTCCCTGTCGTGCGGGAGGGGTCGGGTGAAGCCGCCCGGCTCCCGGATGCCGGGCCTGGTTCACCGGTGCGGATGGGCGCCGGGCCTCAGCTCACCTGGATCGATACGTCGTCCAGGACGAACGAGGTCTGCAGGGACTGGTCCTCCACCGACGTGAAATCGAGGGTGACGGTCTGGCCCGCGAAGGACGAGAGGTCGTACGACTTCTCGACGTAACCCGCGGTCGCGTCCAGGTTGGAGTAGGACGCCAGCTGCGCGCCGCCCGCCTTGACCGTGGCCACGTCGTAGGCGACGTTCTCGGTCTCGTCCGTGTCGACGTGCAAGAAGAAGGAGAGCCGGTACGAGGTGCAGCCCGAGGGGATGGACACGGACTGCGCGGCGCGCTCGGTGTAGCTGGTACCCCTGCCGCCCAGCCACGCCTTGTAGCTGCCTCCGTGCGCGGCCTGCCGCGCGTCGTTGGTGATCACGCCCGTGCTCGCGCTCCACGGGCTGCTGCCGTTCTCGAAGCCGCCGTTGACCACGAGCTGGCGCGGCGTGCAGGAGCCGCCGCCGCCCGTGACGGTCAGCGTGTAGGTGGTGGTGTGGCTGACGGTGCCCGAGCCGGTGACCGTCAGGGTGTAGGAGCCGGGCGTGGTGTTCGCGCCGACCTGGACGGACAGGGCCGAGGAACTGCCGGACTGGACGGACGTCGGGCTGAGCGTGGCGGTCACGCCGGCCGGCGCGCCGGAGACGGAGAGCCCCACGGTCTGGGCGGCGCCGCTCACGGTGGCGGTGTTCACCGTCGCCGAGACGGACCCGCCGGGGGCCGCGCTGCCTGCGGACGGGCTCACGCCGACGGAGAAGTCCTGCGCCGGGGCGGTGCCGCCGACGGCCTGCTTCCAGAGAGCGTAGGCGACCCCGTCGGCGCTGCGGTTCAGGACCGTCGCGTTGATGTTGCTCGTGGTGTCACAGGCGCTGTGGTAGCAGGAGTCGTAGGCGGTGTTGGCGGAGCCGCCCCACTTCTGCGCCTGTGCCGAGGTCTTGCGGGCGCTCGCGCCGGCCGCGTATCCGGAGGTCGGGATGCCGCCCTGCTGGAAGGAGTAGTCGTCGCTGCGGCCCTGGCCTTCGGTGTTCTCCTCGGGCGCCAGGTTCAGGGAGGTCCAGTACGCCTTGAGGGGTGCGGCGGCGGTGGAGTTGAGGTTGTTGACGAAGTAGCCGCCGTTGGTGGAGCCGACCATGTCGAAGTTGTAGTAGGCCTTGATGGTCGCCCGCTGTGCGGCGGTGAGCCGGTTGACGTAGAACGCGGAGCCGTTGAGGCCCTGTTCCTCGTCGGTCCACCAGGCGAAGCGCACGTGCTTGGTCATCGTCGGGTTCTTCTGGGCGAGGGCGAGGGCGTTCTCCAGCAGGGTCGCGGAGCCCGAGCCGTTGTCGTTGATGCCGGGGCCCGCCGAGACGCCGTCCAGGTGCGCACCGAACATGACGACCTGGTCGGCGGGGCCGCCCGGCCAGTCGGCGATCAGGTTGTTCGACGGGTAGGTGCAGGAGGTGCAGTTCTGCTCGGTCACCGTGTATCCGGCGGCCTGCAGCTTGCCCTTCACGTAGGCCACCGACTGGGTGTGGCCGGCGCTGCCCGCACGGCGGTTGCCGCCGTTCTGGCTCGCGATGGTGCTGAACTGGCTCAGGTGCGCCTGCACGTTGGCGACGTCGATGTCCGGCGGGTCGTTACCGGGCTGGGTTCCGCCGACGTTGAGCGTGTAGTCGGTGGTGTGCGACAGCGTGGAGCCCTGGCCCTTGACGACGACCGTGGACGTGCCGGGTGCCGCGTTGGAGGTGGCGGTCAGGGTCAGCACCGAGGACTGGCCGGACTGCACCGTCGCGGGGTTGAAGGAGGCGGTCACCCCGGCGGGCAGGCCGGTGGCGGTCAGCGTCACCGACTGCGCCGTGCCGGTCGTGGTGGCGGTGCCGACGGTGGTGGTCACCGAGCCGCCCTGCTGGACCGTGCCGGACGAGGGGTTGAGCGACATCGAGAAGTCGTTGTTCTGACCGTTCGGGGTGCACGTCGGGTCCGCCGACTGGGCGGGCACGGTGATCGCGTCCCACGCCGCCTTCGTCTTGTCGAAGAGGCCGCAGGTCGCGTCGAGCGACTTCGCGGAACTGAGCGTCGCCGTCCGGTACTTCTTGTAGCTCATGCTGCTGGTCTTGAGCAGCATGCCACCGTAGAAGATCTTGCCGGCGGTCTGTATCCCCACGCCCGTCAGGGTGCTCTGGTTACAGGTGCTGCTGCTGGGCTTGCCGCCGCCGGGGCTGGTGCCCTCGGCCAGCAGGTAGAACCAGTGGTTCAGCGGGCCTGCGGCGGCGTGCACCTCGGTGCCGGGGATCGCCGAGCTGTAGCAGGCCGGGTCGTTGTTGACGGCGGGCGGGTTGTACATGTTGCGGATCGGACCCCGCCCCTGGAGGTTGATGACCTCGCCGACCAGGTAGTCGGGGACGTCGTAGGGGGCAGGCTGGTTGATGTACGCCTCGGTCAGCGCACCGAAGATGTCACCGGTGCCTTCGCCGAGCCCGGCCTCCTGACCGCTCGTCCCGCCGGGGGTGTTGGAGTCGATGGCGTGCCCGTACTCGTGGGCCACCACGTCTACGCCGGCGATCCACTCGTTGGCGCTGTTGCGCCCGATGGTCACCGAGCTGCCGTCCCAGTAGGCGTTGAGGTCGCTGAGCCCGACCTTGCCGGGGAAGCTGCGGCCGTTGCCGTTGACGCCGTTGCGGCCCAGCCACTGGCTGAGCATGTCCCACTGCTTCTGCGCGGCGAACATCAGGTCGACGCAGCCGGTCTCCTTGCTCGTGGGGTTGCCGGTGCCCCAGGAGTCGGAAGACTTCGAGAAGACCGCGTTGGTGCTGTAGTCGGCGCAGCTCAGGCCGGTCCGGCTCGGATCGCGGAGGGAGTAGGTGGAGCCCGAGGCGGTGGTGTCGATGGTGACCGGACCGGGCCCGTTCCACTTGCTGTTGCCGGTGCCCGCCACCACGTCGTCGTAGCTGTCGACGACGGAACCGCTACGGGCGTCGACGAAGACGTGCAGCTTGCTGGGCGCGCTCCTGGTGCGGCCGCGCAGCACGGTCTCCCAGGCCAGCACCGGCTTGTCGTCCTTGAGGCGGACGACCAGCCGACTGCTCTCGACCGTGTCGACCGAGGCCAGTCTCTTCCGCGAGGTGGTCTCGGCCTTCTTCGCGGTGACCGACGGCCGGGTCGCCACGTCGATGCGCGCGGAGGAGGCGGACTGGAGGGCGCGGATCCTGCCGGAACCGTCGGCGAGGACCACGGCGTCACCGCCGACGACCGGCAGGCCGCGGTAGCTGCGCTCGTACGACACCGAGTAGAGGTCCTTCACCCAAGGGGTGACGAGACGTCGCTCGTACTGCTCCTGGGCCGAGTTGATCAGCGTGTCGAGACCGCTGTCGACTGCCAGGTCCGCGGCCGCGACCGCGCGGGCCACGGGGCTGTCCTTCTGTGCCGGCGCCGGCCGCGCTGCCGACGCCGTTCCCGCGAGGGTGCCGACGAGGCTTGCGGACAGCGCCATCGCTGTCACGGCCGCCGTCCATCTGGTGGGCTGCAACGTGCACTCCGATCGTGGGGGTTCGGGTGTCATCGCCGCCGAGTATGGGCGTGGACATGACGAACGGGAGTCATCCCTGCGGGCATAAGACCCGCGTTATGACCTGCCGGCGGCACCCCAGGGATGCCGGGGCCTGAACGAACCGGAAGAACGAGACGGCCTCGATGCCACGCTGCCGGAAGGTGCCCGGCTCCGGTCCGCGTGCAGGACGCCGCGGCCACCGCGTCGGGAAGCGACGGTCGCCGGGCCGGGGGGTCTTTCCTGTCGGGCCGGACCAGGAAGCGGTGCCGGACGCCGAGAGCCCGGCCCGATCGACGAGACATCCCCTGGGGCGTGTGTCGAAAGAGCTGGTCGTCGGCGTGGCACCGCCTAGAACGACATGCTGTTCTCGCTCGGTAAGCGGGTGATCACTCCAGGGTGAGCCAGTTCTGATCGGCCACCCAGGCCCGCATCGCCCTGCTCCAATGGGCCGACAGCCCGTCCCGGACCAGGACCACCCGCTCGCCGCGGTAGAACACCTTCATCTGCCGAAGGACCTCGATGAGGCCGGCGGTGTCATGGCTGCCGGGCTTGAGGTGGAAACACAGGCGCGGGTTCCGTTCGGGGTCGGCGGCGTGGTAGCCGAGCGCCGCGGCCGTCGAAGCGCGTTTCCAGTTCAGCCGGTGCCTCAGGGGCGGTGTGCGGCCACGGGGTGCGCAGGTGCGGCGGACCTGGGGCAGCAGTGACACTCTCGACTCGTCGAGGAAGACGATCCGGGCACGTGTGCTCACCGCCCCTTTTGATCCGCGGCCCCTCGTGCGCGATCCGGCGGACGATCTCGTATTCGTTCCCCTCCACCACCCGCCGCTCGGGACGCCGCAGGCTCCATCCCGGCCGGCCGGTCGGCAACCGCCGCACCGACACCGGCGACAAGGCCGCTGCGGTCACCCGCTCGACGACCGGACCGACCCGCTCGAGCGTCCACAGGTCAGCCTCGCAACCGTGCGCCCGGGCGCCTTGCTCCAGTGCGGCCCGCACCCGCTCGACCTGGGCACCCGAACGCCCCTGACCGAACGACTCGGCCGCCCGCACGCGCCGGGCCTCGGCCAGATGCGGCCGCGCCGAGGCGGAACAACGGACGAGTGCCTGAAGGACACCGCACCAGAATCCCACCGACGAGGCCGTCACACCCATGGAACTCTCGAAAAGATCAGTAAGGACGAAAAGGACTTAGTGGTCAGGTTCGGCAGGAAAGGGAACCCGCCCCATCAGCTCCAGGGCCAGCCGCCCGTGTGGCTGTCCCGACGTCTTGCACCGGCCCGCGTCGACGGTTCGTGCACCGGCCGGACCGGGCGCTCGTGCGGTCCGACCGGGGGTCAGCCACGGCAAGGCCCCGCCGACGCCGCACCGCGACAGGCGGCTCTCATGCGGGACGCCAGAATGTTCTCGATCTTCTGCCACGCGTCCTGGAAACCGGTCACCGCCTGTGCCTCCAGCCGGTCGGCCACCGTGTCCAGGGAGATGCCGAGGCGGTCCAGGCCCTGCAGGACCGCTCGAGCCGAGGACCCATCTGCGTCAGGGGGATCGTTCGGCACCACTCCGTGGTCGGCCGTCGCACGAAGTGTTTCCTCCGGTACGGTGATGATGGAGCCCGGCAGGGCGAGACGGGTGACGTAACGGGTGTCGGCGTACTGGTCGTCCTTGGTGGCGGTCGACGCCCACAGCAGCCTCTGGGGAGAGAAGCCCGAGCGGTGGCCCGCCAGGGTCCGCCACATGTCACTGCCCCGCAGTTCGTCGTGGGTGTCCTGGGCGAGACGTGCGTGCGCGAGGGCGACGCGGCCGCGCAGGGAGGCGGCTGCTTCGGTTCCGGCGGCATCCAGCTCGCTGTCGACGGCGTCGTCGAGACGGGCGAGGTAGAAGGAGGCGACCGATCGGATCGTCCGCAGGTCCCGCGCCTGTTTCTCGGCCCGCAGAAGGCCCCTCATGTACGCATCGGCGGCCTGGCGGTATCTGGTCAGGGAAAAGAGGACGGTCACGTTGACGGAGATGCCGTGGGACACCAGTTCGGTGACGGCGGCGATTCCGGCGTCGGTGGCCGGTACCTTCATCATGACGTTCTTCCGGCCGACCATCCAGTGCAGGAGGCGCGCCTCGGCCACGGTCGCCTGCGTGTCGTGTGCGTAGAAGGGGTTCACTTCCAAGGAGACCCAGCCGTCGCGGCCGTTCGTCCCTTCGTGGACCGGCGCCAGCAGGTCGGCTGCGTCGCGGACGTCCTTGCAGGTGAGCAGCCGCAGGGCGTCGGTGGGACGGAATTCGGCCAGGGCGAGTTCCCTGATGGTTTCTTCGTACCCGGTTCCGTCGGCCAGCGCTTTGCCGAAGATCGCGGGGTTGGTGGTCACACCGACCACGTGGTGGTGCTCGACGAGCCGTTGCAGGTCACCGTTTTCCAGGCGGGAGCGGCTGATGTCGTCCAGATAGATCGAAACGCCGCGTTCGCTCAAGTCCCTGAGCGCGTCGTACGTCATGGGTTTCCTTCGTGAGGGGGAGGGGTGTTCCGGTGTTCGTGTGCGGTGGAGACGTGAGAGGGGGCTCGTCCGGCGGGGTTCAGGCGCTCTGTTCCGCGGCTTGCCGGGCCAGGTGTCCCGCCGCGACCGCGTCCGCCAGTGCGCGTGCCGCCCGTACCTGGTCGTAGGCGGCGAAGACGACTCTGGCGGATGCGACCCCGGTGCATCCCGTCTCCAGTGCCTGACATGCGTCGGCCACGGTTCCGATGCCGGCACCCGCCAGGACGGGTACGTCGACGCGGTCCAGAATGAGGCGGAACTTGAGCGGGTTGGCGATGCCCTGTCCGGATCCCGCCGGGGAACCCTGGGGCATCAGACCGGCACAGCCGATCCGGACCAGTTCGACCGCGGGTCCGGGGTCGTCGGGGACGAGGGGGAAGACTTCGAAGCCGCCGCGCACGAGCTGTTCGGCCGCGCGCAGCAGTTGAACCGGGTTGGGGACGTTGTACTCGGGATCCTGCGTGAGGATGAGTTTCACCCAGGGTCGGCCGACGAGGGCGGCTCCGTGGTGGGCCGCCCGGACGGCTTCGGAGGCGTCCGCCGCGTCGACGGTGTTGGGCAGCACGTGGACGCCGTGTTCGCGCAGAACGGCATGGGCACCCGGGGCCGCCTTCTCGAGGTCGGTGGAGACCTTGATCGTCGCGATCTGGATCGCGCCCGCTTCCAGGATCGCCCCGAGCCGGTCGAGAAAGGCGCCCTCGGGGATGGCGAGTATCAGGCGCGATGTCAGTTCGGTGGCGCCGAGGTGCCATGTCTGCCGGCACTGGTCGAGTTCCACGTCAGCCTCCCGGGGTCAGTACGGCCAGGCGGAGGTCGGATCCGGTGCCCATCGTCGTTCCCCACTTCTCCTGTGGCAGGACCTCGCCGTTCAGTGAGGCGGATACGGCGCCCTGGTCGACACGGTGGATCTCGCACATCTCCTCGACCAGAAGGCGGACCGCGGTCGAAGCGGGAAGCTCGCGTTCCTCGCCGTTGACGCGGATCCGCACGCCGGAGGACTCGTCGCTGCTTTCACCGGCCGCGCCGGGAAGAACGGTGGAGGCTCCGAAGGAGTCCAGTACCTCGCGCAAGGAGGCGTTGGCCACCAACTGTGGGACGAGGCCGACGACCTGCCAGGTCACCAGGCCCTCTGCGAAGAGGGGCTCGTCCCGCAGATAACCGCGCACCTCTGCCTCGTCGTCGCTCGCGGCGACGACGAAGCCGCCGGTGCGTGGTTCGCGCCGCCCACCGAAGACGAAGTGGCCTTCCGCGAAGTGATGCTCGACCCAGCGCCGGTGGCGCGGGAGGGCCTTGCCGATGGTGGCGGTCGGTACGGTGTAGGTGTTGATCAGGAAGAACACGGTGGCGCCTCCGCAGGTGTTCCGTGGGTGATGGGTGCCGGACGGTGAGAACGGCTTTCGAAGTCGGAGTGTCGCGTCGCACGTGTGCGCAGCCGGGGTGCGGGTCAAGTGCCTTTTTCTTCGTGGCCTTGGTCGGAGGGGTGCGGTGGTGGGTTCACAGCCCGTAGACCGCCGAGAGGTGGTGGCCGAGTCCTTCGGCGGTTGTGTAGTGGTGGGCCTGAAGGCCCAGGCGTTCCGCTCCTCGTGTGTTGTTCCTGTTGTCGTCGACGAAGAGGGTCCGTTCGGGTCGTGCGCCGGTGCGCAGGAGTACCGTTTCGTACGCGAGGGGATCAGGCTTGTTGACTCCGGTGTCGCAGCTGAAGAAGCGGCGGTCGAACAGGGCCATGACGGGGGAGCCGTCCAGGCACCGGGCCAGGTCCCGAGGCGCGTCCGACAGCAGGGCCAGGGGCACGCGCCCGTGCAGTCGTCGCAGCACGCGCACGGTCGGTTCGTGCGGGTTCAGGCAGTTGCCGATGTCGAGGGACCACAGGCGCTGCCGGTGCGCGGCGTCCCAGCCGGCGCCCAGGTCGTCCGCGACGAGTCGCCAGTACTCGTCGGCGGACGCGGTGGTGTTGTAGGCCGGTCTGTGACGGTGCCATGCCTCCCAGAAGGCCTTCGGAGGGACGCCTGCGGCTTCTTCGAGCGCTCGTACGACCGGCTGGGGCTGGTTGCGGGAGAGGACTTCGGAGTAGTCGAAGACCACAAGATCCAGGGACATGGGCTGCTCCGGCTCGGGCACGGATCGGTCAGCGGTCGGTGAAGGAGGAGTCGAACGCCTTCGGGCCGGGCCGGACCTCGGTCAGTTCCCGTAGGCGGGCCAGGGCCTGTGGGGCGGCTCTCATGCGGTCCATGCCCGCGTCCTCCCACTCGATGGAGAGCGGGCCGTCATATCCGATCGCGTTGAGCGTGCGGATCAGGTTCTCGAAGTCCACGTCACCGTGGCCGAGGGAGACGAAGTCCCAGCCGCGGCGCGGATCGCCCCAGGGAAGATGGGAACCGAGACGGCCGGACCGGCCGTCCTGCCGCACGACCGCGTCCTTGAGGTCGACGTGGTAGAGGCGTTCGCGGTAGTCGTAGGCGAAGACGGCGGGGTCCAGGCCCTGCCACAGGAAGTGGCTGGGGTCGAGGTTGAGGCCGAAGGCGGGCCGGTGGCCGATGGCGTCCAGGGCGCGGGCGGTGGTCCAGTAGTCATAGGCGATCTCGGTGGGGTGCACTTCGAGGGCGAAGCGCACGCCGGCATCGTCGAAGGCGTCGAGGACGGGGTGCCAGCGTCGGGCGAACTCCGCGTATCCGGCGCCGATGTCGGTCTGGTCCACCGGCGGGAAGAGCGTGAACATGTGCCAGACCGGGGATCCGGTGAACCCGACCACGGTTTCGGCGCCGAGGCGGGCCGCGGCGGCCGGGAGAGCCGTCATCGCATCGGCCGCCCTGCGGCGCACCCCTTCGGGCACGCCGTCGCCCCAGATGTCCGCGTCCAGGATCCGCCGGTGCCGGACGTCCACCGGGTCGCAGACCGCCTGGCCGAGCATGTGGGCGGCCAGCGCGTGCACCCGCAGCCCGTAGCCGTGCAGCAGTTCGCGCACCTCGTCGATGTACTCGGGTTCGGAGCGGGCGCGTTTGGAGTCGAAGTGACGTGGATGGCAGGCGAGAGTGAGGGCGTCGTAGCCCCAGTCCGCGGCGTGCCGGCACAGGTCGGACAGGGGCACGTCCGTCCACTGGACGGTCGTCAGGGCGATCGGACGGTTCACGGCGTCCCCTCCCGGTGGTCGGTCAGATCGAGGGCTGCGGCCATCGCGCCCAAGTGGATGCCGTACACGGCGTTGCCGTCGCCCCGGTGGTCCACGCTCAGGGCGCGGCGCCGGAATCTTTCCGCGGCGGGGTGGCCGATGGACGCCAGGACGTGGGCGTGGAGGGAAGCACTGAGCGTGGAGCCGTGCGTGGTGCGCTCGAGGTAGTACTCCACGGTTCGGCGCCAGGTGTCCGCGTCGAGGGCGTATCCGAGGTGGGCGAAGGCGGCCGCGAGGCGGGCGGGTGTGAAGAGCCAGCCGAGTGCGAGGGTGTCGGGCTGTTTGGCGACCTGGTAGTTGCGCGGGTGGTCGTCCTCGGTGTCCAGCAGACGGTCCAGCCGGCTCAGGTCTCCGTAGCGCTCCCGGCATGCGTCCCACGGCAGCGGGGGCAGTTCGGCGTAGCCCGCGAACTGGGACACCACTGCGTCGTGGAAGGGCACGGCGAGGCGGCGCGACACGTCCAGCCATCTCTCCGGTTCGTCCTCGGTGATGTTCCCGGAGCGCTCCAGCTCCTCGCGCCGTACGGGGGGCAGCGTCTCCCACAGGGCCGTGGCGCGCAGCAGGACCGTCGAGACGAGGACGTTGGTGTAGGCGTTGTCCTTCAGCCCGGGGTCCCTGGCGTCCGGGTAGGCGTCGTGGTACTCGTCCGGTCCCATGACCTCGTGAATGTGGTACCGGTCGTCCTCGGGATCGTGGCGGGCCGCGGCGGCCCAGTAACGGGCGATCTGCAGAACCATGTCCGCGCCGCGACCCTGGAGGTAGGACTGGTCGCCGGTGGTTCGGGCATAGCGGAAGACGCAGTGTGCCAGGGAGGCGCCGACGTGCCGCTGGAGCCGGGTGTGATCGGGCGCCCAGCGGCCGTTGAGCGGATTGAGGACCCAGGGCACGGTCGCCTCACGGCCGTCGTGACCGCTCTGCCAGGGGTAGAGCGCGCCGGTAAGTCCTTCTTCGGAGGCCGCCCGGCAGGCTGCGGGCAGGCGTCGGCTCCGGTAGTCCAGGGCTGCCCGGGCGGTCTGCGGGAAGTGCCGCCCGAGCCAGTCGAGCACGGGCGCCTCGTCCCAGAAGATCCTGCCCTGGTACTCCTCGCCGTGCAGCCCCCGGGAAGGGACGCCGACGTCCTGTGTCCTGCTGTGCGGCGACATCACCTGTAACAGGTGGAACCGGTAGAGGCGGCGGGTGCGCCGCTCGGCGGGCGGTCCCGCGTCCGGAACCTGGCTCCACAAGCGCTTCCAGGCGGCGCGGTGATCGCGCAGGAGGGTGGGGAAAGCAGGCGCGCCGCGGACTTCGCGCACCGCCAGGGAGCGTAGGTGGTCGAGGGAGAGCAGTCGCGCGACTCTCACGACGATCGTCTTGTCGACGGTCACCGTGCGGCCGGGGCTCATCTCGCAGCCGAAGACCGCCCGACCGTCCTGAGCGGCGAACGGCTCCACGGCCCGGACGGAGGCTTTCCCGTCCGCGGTGGCGCGGGTACGGGTGGCTACCACCACGGCCAGGGACGTGGTGGTCGTGTGACAGCTCACCCAGTTCACCGGCCTGCTGCCGCCACCACGCCCTCCGTCCGGTTCGGAGCCGGTTTCGATGCCGGTCAGGTGACGGCCGTCGAAGGCGCGGTAGCGCTCCACTTGCGTGTTGAGGACGTCGGTGTCGATCTCCGAGTCGATCAGCAGGGTGCCGGACCAGTTCTCCGCGGTGACTGTCAGCCGCACGGCGGCCAGGTGCGGGCGCGCCATGTGGACCAGACGGACCTCTTCGAAGCGGGTGTGCCTGCCTTCGCGATCCTGCAGCCGGTAGGAGCGTCGCAGCAGGCCGTGGCGCAGGTCGAGTTCCTGGTGGTGGTCGAGGATCCGGGCGGTGTCGGGTGTGAGGCGGTCGCCGTCCTGAACACGGCAGCGCAGGGGCAGGGGATTGGGGAGGTTCACCAGGGCTTCGGCGTCGACCCCCTGTCCGGCGATCCTGGACCGGGTGCTGTTGAAGCAGCCGGCCGCGTACGTGCCCGGATAGTGTCCGGCACCCCGGCGGACGTCGAGTGCGGCGCCCCGCAGGGCGAACACGCCGTTTCCCAGAGTGCAGAGGGTCTCCCGCTCCTGCTCCTCCTCGGCCCGGGACGCGGGGCCCTGGAAGGACCACTTCCAGTCGTCGTCCGCGATGCGTCGCGCTTGGACCGGAACCGCCGGCGGTGAGGGCCGCCGGTGCGGCGAGCGCGCTGGTGTCGTCCCCTTCAAGGGGCCCTCTTCACGATGTCGCATGGGGCGCGGCCGGTCCATCGGGCACGTGCGTGGGCAGAATGGGCGGCACGAGTTGACCCAGGTCGTGGACGAGCTGGTGCGCCCCGCACCGCAGGAGCACGTCGGGACGGCCGCACCGGTCGACCGCCACGATCCGGCCGAACCCTCCGGCGACCGCGGCCCGCAGGCCGCTGGGACCGTCTTCGAAGACGCAGCACGCGCCGGGAGGTACGTCGAGGTCCCGGGCGGCGGCGAGGAAGGTGTCGGGACTCGGCTTGCCGGCCAGGGCACGCCGTGTCGCAGCGGTCCGGTCGATCAGCACGTCGAACAGCGGCCGCAGACCGGTGGTGTCGAGAATCCGGGCGCAGTGGGTACTCGCCGAGACGACCGCGGTGGCCACTCCGCACTCGCGGAGCGCGCGCAGGAGGACCACCGTCCCCGGATAGGCCTCGACGAACCCGTCGCGGATCGCCTCTTCGTAGAGCGCGGACTTGCGCTGGACCAGCCTTCTGACGGTCACCGGGTCCGGGTCGGCGTTGGAGTCGCGACCGCGGTCGCGGCAGGCGGGGGAACGACAGACGGAGCACTCGTCGTCACTCGCCGGTCCGGCGGCGCGGGAGGCGAGGAAGGAGCGGACGGCACTCTCCTTCGGGAGACCGTCCACGTGCTCGAGGTAGTCGGTCACAGAAAACGGCTCGACCGACGGCTGATGGGACGCCGCATCCCATTCGTCGAAGGTTCTTTTCCACGCCTGACGGTGCTGGAAGTCCGTCTTCGACACGACCCCGTCGAGGTCGAAGACGCAGGCACGCACGCCCGGAGGAAGAAATCCTAATCCACTCACTCGATCACGATTTCCCGGCGCCGGGAGAAAGAAACCCCGGCGAGAGAAACTCTTAATAAGTACGATAAATGAATCACGGGTGTGGTTCTTATGGATCAGTGTGTCGCATGTTAATTAATCATCCCTTTCTTTCGCACCCCGGCGGCTCGGCGAGACGCTCGTCGAGTCTCTTTTCCTCCTGGCTCAACACGACACCTTGAGTAGCTCTGAACTGCAACGACGTGCTGAATCTTCCGTCTCGGAACCCCGTGGCGGAGGAGTTTGATGAAGCCCTCGGTCCTTCCAGGAGGAAGATCCTCCTGGAAATGATCTCCTCCAGGCTGAACCGTGTCGACCCCAATCATGCGCCAAGACTTCTTGCCGACCCCGAGGAGTCGTAGCGCGTCCACTTCGTGAGCAGGGCAAAAAAGGGGGGGCGCACGGCAGTGTGCGCCCGCTCGAATCAGTGCTCACGGTGGTACACAATTTCCTGATCATGGTCAAACGCGCCTGCAAGTCACCGTCAAAACGCGGTCCTTGTAATCCTTCGCGGCCCGGCAACACGTGGTCCATGACCTCTACAGGTGTGCGCGGATGAGCGGATCGGACCATGGTGATCTCTCTCGGACAAGGCGCAACCTGAGCGGGGCGGCTCACATGTCAGCCGCCAGCCGCCGTCCGGCCTCTCCGCCTCGGCCCGTGCGGAACAGCAGGAGTTCCACGTAGCACCGCTACCGGCGCTCCCGGTCGTTTCGGGGCGGTCCGTCACCTCCTCACCGAACACGAGAGACACCCGTACCGCCCCCGACGCACCGCCGGCACGTAGGAGCGTGATCAGCAGCTCATGGTCGACCAGTCAAAGCACCCGTCCGCCCCGTCGAAGGTCGTCATCGGCACGGACGGACCTTTCGGAACAGCCCGGCGGATCATCGCGCGGGAGGTCGACGCGCTGTTGTCGACCACGGACGAGAGCTCGGCTCAGGCCCTGGTGGACGCGGTGTACGCCGCGAACCGGGTGTTCACGGTCGGAGCGGGCCGGTCGAAGCTCGTGGTCGACGCCTTCGCCATGCGCCTGATGCACCTGGGACTTGACGTCCACGTTGTCTCCGACGTCACCACTCCCGCGGTGGGGGAGGGAGATCTGCTGATCGCGTGTTCCGGGTCGGGCGAGACGCCCACCGTGCTCGCGGTGGCCGAAGCCGCAAGCCGTGCCGGAGCACGTCTTGCGGTGGTCACGGCGGCGGTCGACTCCCGTCTCGCGAACCGCGCCGACGTGGTGGTGCTGCTGCGGGAGTACAGCCAGGACCGGATCCCCGAAGCTTCGACTCAGTTCATCGGAACTCTCTTCGAGCAGGGCGCCTTCGTCTTCTTCGACTGTCTGGTGATGGTGATCGAGACCACCCGTGGCGTCGATCCCGACGGGATGTTCGCGCGGCACACCAACCTCGAATGACCGGGAGGCCTCATGCCGGCCCCGCACAAACCGCTCACCTTCACCAACACCAAGATGCTCCTGAACCAGGCGCAGACGCTCCGATGGATCGACGACACGCTGCTTCCCCACGCGTCCGTCCTGGCCTCACTGGGTTTCTTCGTGTGTCTGCCCTCTCCGCTGATCCAGCCCGCACGAGCACGGCTGAGCACCCGCGGGGTGGGCGTCGGGGCCCAGGACGTCTGGCCCGAACGGGGCGGCTTCACCGGTGAGGTGTCGGCCGAACTGCTGTCCGAGCTCGGTTGCAGTCACGTCATGATCGGCCACGCGGACCGCCGCCGTCTCTTCGGTGAGGACGACGCCCTGGTGGCGCGCAAGGCCGCCGCCGCGGCCCGGCACGCGATGACGCCCGTGGTCTGCGTCGGGGAGGAGGACCGCATCGACACCGCGCAGGCGGCGGCGCACGTGAGCGCGCAGACGACCGCGGCCCTCGCGGAAGTCCCCGCCGCCGACCCCGCCATCGTCCTGTACGAACCGCTCTGGGCCATCGGTGCCGACCAGGGTCCCGGGCCCGGACACACCGCGGCCGTCCATGCCGCGCTGCGCGCCGCCCTCCCCGGCCGGACCGACACCCGGCTGGTGTACGGCGGGGCCGTCCTGCCCGGCACCTACACCCGGCTGCGCACGACCGCCGACTGGGACGGCGTCGCGATCGGCCGAGCGGCTCAGGACCCCGGCATGCTCCGGGAGGTGACGGCCGAACTCCTCGGCCCGCCCGCCTGATCCCGTTCCGTACCGTCCATCCTCCGACCCACGCCCCTCAGCGCGAGAAAGCGGGTTCCCGTGGCGAAAGCCGTGACATTCGACAGGACCGGGGGACCGGAAGTCCTCGCACTGCACCAGGTGGACCTGCTTCCACCGGGCCCCGGAGAACTCCTTCTGAAGGTGGAGGCGATCGGACTCAACCGCGCCGAGGTGATGTTCCGCCAGGGAACATATTTCTACGAGCCCGCGCTGCCCTCCGGCCTGGGCTACGAGGCGGCCGGAACAGTGCTGGAGACCGGGCCCGGGGTCACCGGCTTCTCCCACGGAGACCCCGTCAGCGTGCTGCCCGCCTTCTCCCAGAACGACTACGGCACCTACGGAGACCACATCCTCGTCCCCTCCGCGGCCACCGTCCACCGCCCCGCCTCCCGCACACCGGTCGACGCGGCCGCCTCGTGGATGGCACACCTCACCGCCTACGGCGCCCTGGTCGAGGACGGCCGCACCCGCCCAGGGGACCACCTCCTGCTCACCGCCGCGTCGGGCAGCGTCGGCCTTGCCGCCATCCAGACCGCCCGACGGCTGGGCGCCGTACCGATCGCCACCACCCGCACAGCCGCCAAACGCCGGCGCCTCCTGGACGCCGGGGCCGCCCATGTCGTGGTCACCGACGACGAGGACCTCCCCGAGCAGGTCGCCGAGATCACCGGCGGCAAAGGGGTCCACACCGTCTTCGATCCGGTCGCAGGACCTGGTGTGGACATCCTCGCCCGCTGCGTCGCCCCCGGGGGCCGCCTGATCGTCTACGGCGCCCTCGACCCGCGCCCCACCCCCCTGCCCAACGCACAGCGATTCCCGGCACTGTCCACCCGAACCTACGCGGTCTTCGAGGTCACGACCGACCCCCACCGGCTGGCAAACGCCGTCGCCTACGTCGACAGCGGCCTGGAAACGGGCGTCTTCCATCCGGTCGTCGACGCCACCTTCGACCTCACCGACATCGTCGAAGCCCATCGGCACCTGGAGTCCGGGACCCACGTGGGAAAGATCGTCGTCACCGTCCGGCACTGACCCGGCCGCGTACCCGTACGGCGGCATCCCACCAGGAGCCCTCCCCGGCGGGCGGCTTCGCCTTGGTGCCCCTCCTGACACCCGTACCGTCCTGGGGCACTTGGACGGGTGCGACCTTCCCTCCACGCCGTCGGGCCGGTCTGCTGGTGGAGCGGGTCTCCTACAGCACGACGAGCAGGGCGATCAGGGAGCGGCCGGAGACGGTGATCGTGATGTGGCCGTGGGACAGGTCACCGACGGCCGACGGGGTGCGGAAGTGGTCGTGGTCGGCGGCATGGATGACGGGCCACTCCCAGGTGTGACCGTGGGCGACGACCTCGGCGGCGGCCACGCCGACGGCCCACAGCAGCACACCGTGGTCGAGCTGCGGCCCTGGGCCGTTCCGGCCGGAAGGCCTGCCCCGAAGACGCCGGCCGTCCGCCGCCGACGGTGCTGCTCGCCGTCGTCCCGGGCCGGGGAGACGGGCGGCGATGTTCCCGAGCTCGGTGTGCAGGCTTCACAACGCCGGTTTGGCGAATCAGCCGCGCGAAGGCGGTCTGCGCTGCCAGGATGGCCGGGAGTGCAAGGAGGCCGCCATGAACGAACCGCTGCCCATGGACGGCAAGGGCCCGAAGCTGCCGCCGACCTACCCTCCCCGCACCCCGCCCCCACAGAAGAAGCCCGTCGAGCCCCCACGGCCGAACCCGTCGACGAAGCCCGTCACCACCTCCCTGCCACTCCCCGGCCCCGGACAGGCTCGCGTACAGATCCGTCGGCCCCGCATGAGCGTTCGCAACCGGCGTGCCGCGAACTGGGCCCTCACCGCCTATCCGTGGACCGCCGCCCAGGCCGTCACCAAGGTCACCGCGATCGTCCGCGCTTGGGGCTATGCCCACCCCGACGACGACCAGCTTCAGCGGACCGTCCGCCTCCTCGTCGGGGCGACCGCCGCCGACAACGGCCGGCGCATCAGCGTCCACCTCGCCGACCAGGACGGCATGCTCCTCGTCGCCGTCCTCAGCCACACCGATGCCGTGCCCGACGAGACGGTCCTCGCCGGCCTTGCCGCCGTCCCCGGCACCACGAGCTGTGGCACCGACGCCTCCGACGACGGCCGCCGCGTCTGGGCGGTGCTCTCCACCGACCGCCCCCGCACCCGAACCCGCGGCACCCCCGCAGCCTGACCCGGAGGCCGGGGCACGGGCAGGCGAAGACATGCGCTCGCGCCTTCGGCGACCGCTGCCGGGCAGGCGGTCGCCGAGGCCGCCACTGTCGAACGGCCTCCCGCGATGCAGCCCGGACAACAGGCCACCTGGGTCCATGCCCGGCACGCCGTCCAGCCCACCCCCGGCCAGCCCGACGACGCGCTCGTCGCCACCACCGGCCCAGGGCGCCGGAAGAGCGAACTCGTCCGCGTCCTGGATCTCACTCCCTGACCGCACGCGACTGCGGTCAGGGAGGCGCCGAGCAGCCTGATCTGCATCCGAACGGCTGCAGACCGGCTCCGGATGCCGCAGAACCGCTGTCGGCCGTCCTGCACGGCCGGTTGTCTGCCGAGGGCTCGCGAGCGGACCATCAGGATGATGCGTTCGCGATGCATGAGAACTGACTTCGGGTGTACCCGTAGATCATGGCGACCTCTCTGACATCCCAGAACACGAGCCCGAATCTGGATTCGACCGGCATGGCGGGGCGCGTCGCCGCCGAGAGGTTCTCTCGGTGGGCGGAGGACGGAGCCGGGCGGTTGCCGCTGCCCGGCTCGGGCAGCACGCAGGAGCGGTTCACAGCGCTGCAGTCGCTCGGCCGGGCGGACCTCTCACTCGCCCGGCTGGCAGAAGGGCACGCGGACGCCACGGCCATCCTGCACGAGCTCGGCGCACCTGCACCGGCCGTGGGAGAACGCTGGGGGGTGTGGGCAGCGCGACCGCCCGGGACCACCTTGCGTGCCCGTCCGGACGGAGACGGCGGCTGGCTGCTCGACGGGCTGAAGGGGTACTGCTCCGGTGCGCACACCTGTACGCACGCGCTGGTCACCGCCGAGACCGACGACGGGTACCGGCTGTTCTCCGTCGCGACCGGCCACCCGGGGTACGCCCCGGTCGCCGGCACGTGGCGCGCGGTGGGCATGGCGGGGAGCGACACCCCGGACGTGCGCTTCACCGCGGTGCCGGCCCGGGCGATAGGCGGTGTGGACGCCTACCTGCGGCGCCCCGGCTTCGCCCACGGCGGGGTGGGGGTCGCCGCGTGCTGGCTGGGCGGCGCCCGGGGCGTCGCCGACGCGCTGTTCGCAGCGGCACGTCATCGCGCGCCGGACCCACTGCTGGCGGCCCACCTGGGCGCCGTGGACGTCCTGCTGCACAGTGCGCAGTGGGCGCTCGACGCCGCCGCGGCCGCGATCGACGCCGAGCCGTTGGAGGACGGTCCGCCCGCCCAGTTGCGTGCGGCCCGGGTGCGCGCCCTGGTCGCCGACGTCTGCGCGCGCGTACTGGACGAGGTCGGCCGGGCGCTCGGCGCCGGGCCGCTGTGCCATGACGCCGAGCACGCCCAGCGGGTCGCCGACCTCACCGTCTACATCCGCCAGCACCATGCCGAACGCGATCTCGCCGCGCTGGGCCGTCTGGTGACGGAGGAGACGGCGGACACGGCCGCCGCGAAGGAGGGGACCGATGGCTGAACGGCCCTCCACCGATCTTCCCCCTGTGATCTCCGCCGACCGGCGACGGGCCGCCGACGCCATCGACGCCGCGGGCACCGCCGAGGAGGTGTGGGCCGCGTGGGCCGGGCGCGAACCTTGGTCCGAGGCGGTACTGCCCGACGGGCCGGTGCTCGTCGTGGCGGCCCACCCCGACGACGAGGTCCTCGGGTTCGGCGGGACCGCGAGCCGGCTGGCGGCGGCGGGACGACAGGTGCACGTGCTGACGGTGACGGACGGGGAGGGCTCACATCCCGGGAGCCGGGTGCTGCCCCCGCCCGAACTGGCTCGGGTACGACGGGGGGAGCTGGCCGAGGCACTGGACGTGCTCGGCCTCGACTCCGCTTTCCGGTACCGGATGGGCGTCGCGGACACGCGCGTCGACGAGGCGGAGGACCTGGTCGCCGCGCGGGTGGAGAAGCTGGTGCGGGAAACGGGGGCAGGGCTGTGCGTGGCTCCGTGGAGCGGCGATCTGCACGCCGACCACGAGGCGGCGGGCCGGGCCGCGAGGACGGCCGCGGCCGCTGCGGCCGTTCCCTTGTGGCAGTACCCCGTGTGGATGTGGCACTGGGCCGCTCCCGGTGACGCCCGCGTGCCCTGGGGCCGCCTGCGCCGCCTGCCGCTGACCACGGAGCTGCTGAACCGCAAGAAGGCCGCCGTGCGGTGCTTCCGCACGCAGATCGCGCCGCTCGTCGACCACCCGGGCGTGGTGCTGCCACCGGACGAGCTCGACCACCACCAACGCCTCTTCGAAACCGTCTTCGTCGAAGGAGACACCGCATGAAGGACGCGGGCCCGCCGGTGCGTAACACCGGATCCTCCACGCCGGAAAGCTACTTCGCCCGCATGTACGCGGACGCCTCCGACCCCTGGGATCTGGCGAACCGCTGGTACGAGCAGCGCAAGTACGCGCTGACGCTGGCCGCGCTGCCCCGGCGCCGCTACCGCCGTGCGTTCGAGCCGGGCTGTTCCGCCGGAGTGCTCACCCGGATGCTGGCCGGACGGTGCGACGAGGTGGTGGCGGCGGACCGGGTGCAACGGGCGGTGGAGACGGCGGCGGCGCGCAACCGCGACCAGCCTCACGTCAGCGTCGAGCACCTCGTCGTACCGGACCAGTGGCCCGCCGGCCGCTTCGACCTCGTGGTGCTGTCCGAGCTGCTGTACTACTTCGACGACGCCCAGATGCAGAAGATCCTGGACCAGACCGTCGCCTCCCTGGAGCCGGGGGGCTCGCTGGTGACCGTGCACTGGAACCACCCCGTGCCCGAGCACCGGCTGACCGGCGAGCAGCTGCGCCCGTACCTGGAGGCCGTGCCCGGACTCGTCACCGGGCCCGGCTTCGCCGACCCCGACTTCGCCCTCGGCACGTACACCCGTCCCCTGCCCGACGGCACCCCGCCGCCTTCGCCGGCCGCCGCCGAGGGCCTGGTGTGACCGTCACGATCAGCGCACTGGTCGTGGCGGTGCCGGCGCACGACGAGGCCGCGGACCTTCCCGCGGCGCTTCGCTCGGTCCACCGCGCCCGGCGCCTCGCCGCGTTCCCGCCGTGCACGGTCGTGGTCGCGGCGGACGCCTGCACGGACGCCACCGCGGCCACGGCGGTCCGGCACGGAGCGGACGTGGTGGAGGTCGCGCACCGGATGGCCGGTGCCGCCCGGGCCGCCGCCGTGGCGCGGGCCCTGGAGCTCTGCGGGACGCGCCCCGAGGAGACCTGGATCGCCACCACCGACGCCGACTGCCGGGTCCCGTCCGACTGGCTGGTCCACCACCTGCACCACGCCCGCCGAGGCCGGCAGTGCCTGGTCGGCACCGTCCGCATCGCCCCCCATCCGTCCCTCGCCCCGCCGGTACGGGCGCTGCACGACGCGCACTACTTCGCCGGCCGCGACGGGCCCGGCTGGGTGCACCCCCACGTGCACGGGGCCAACCTCGGCATCCGCGCGGACACCTATCTGCGGGCGGGCGGCTTCCCCGCCGTGCCGTACGGAGAGGACCACGCCCTCGTCGCCGCCCTGCCCCCCGACACCCGCGTACTGCGCACGGACGCCTGTCCCGTCACCACCTCCGGACGGACCACTCCACGCGCACCGCACGGATTCGGCGCGTTCCTGAAGGCACTGGGCGAGCGGTCCGAGGAGGTTGCCGCAGAACGCAGCGGCTCAGGCCCCCCGTAACAGCAACTCGTGCGCCTCTTGTGTGCCGGTGAGCCGACGTGCGCCGTCCTGCTGTATTGGTTCCGTGGCTTGCCGCCGCAGCGGTCACCCACCTTCCGCGATGATGAGCCGCTCCCGTGGCCGGCACCGTGCCGACGCACCCTTCGCAGGAGCGCCTCGTTGGCCCGCAGAGAAAAGGAGACACAGTGGCGCGGGATGTGAAAGAGCTGCGGGCGTGGATCCGGCGCCGGTGTCGCGAAGGTGCGAGTCTCGCGGTGGTGGCCCGGGAGCTGGGGGTGTCGAAGTCCACCGTGCGGCGTCATGTTCCCGCTCCTGGGCCACGGCGCGAGGCTGCAGAAGGACGATGGTGGTCTCGCAGACCTTGGCGTACGCCTTCAGCGCCTCGCTCTTGACCGGGGTGAGCTGCCCCACCGGGGGGGGGGAGACTCCTGGGCGAGGAACCTCGCGGACGGTCTGGCGCGCGACCTCCTGCGGCAGCGCCGGTTCTGTCGCCTCCGGCACGGTCTCGACCACCGGTTCCTCCCCGATCAGGCCGTCGCCCTGCTCCTGGGTTCTGTCCGTGCCGCAGGTGTACGACCCGAACTCCTGCTCATCGATGGCCCGTGGTCTGGATGCGAGCGCAGGGTGTGCCCGAGTCACCAGACCGGTGAAGGTCCGCTGGGCGTGGCTGACGTGGCGGGAGCCGTCCCGGCCGCCTGCGTGAGGTGACCGGGAGACGGGTGCGCGGCTGGAGGAGGCAGAGAGGCTGCCCGGTTGTGCCGCGCTCAGGCCAGGGCGGGGGCGGAGAGCCGGATGAGGGTGTCGTCGGGGCGGGGGATGTCGCCGAAGTCGTCGTCGGGGGCGACGGGCAGGCTGTGGATGACGGCTTCGAGCCGGGCCGGCAGGACGGGGCGGCGGCCTTCCCAGCAGCGGCTGATCAGGCTGCGCCGTACGTCGTCGGGCAACAGCGGACAGGCCGGGGACATGGAAGGGGCCGGCCGGACGGGTGGGCGTACGGAGGGGAGGGCCTGGGCACGCCAGTGGGCGGCGGTGCGGTGCTCGGCACGCTTCTGATGGAGCAGGGTGAGGCAGAAGGCGGCGGTGCTGCTGCCGGCGCCGGCGGCGAACTCAAACCAGAACTGGCTCTGGTCGCGGTATCCGGCCAGGTGGAGCAGGGCGGCGAAGACCAGGGCGCCTTCGGGCTCGATCACGGCGGGATCGGGTTCGAGGAGGCGGGTGAGACTGAGGTGCGCCTGGGGTGCGTCGACGATGAGGGTGGCGGCCAGGTCGAGGTCGTGGGCGGCCTGTTCGTGCACCGTGGGGTAGCGCGAGGGAATGGCGGAAGCCGGGAGGGCCCGGGCAGTGGCCGGGTCGACGATCCGGTTGAGGGCTTCGCCGGTGTCGTAGTCGCGGTAGGTGTCGGCGAAGGCTTCGGCGGCTTCGAGAGCGGTGTCGATGTCGGCGGCGAGTTCGTGGCCGGTGTGGGTCACTGGCGGTCCGTCTCCTTGTAGGCCATGTTCAGGTCCCTGGCGAGCGAGCGCCGGGCGTGGCGGATGTGCGAGCGGACGGTGGCCACCTCGATCCCGAGGTACTCGGCCACCTCGCTCTCCTCCCGGCCGAGCACGAAGCGCAGGAGGATGACGTCGTACTGCCGCTCGGGCAGGGCGGCGATGGCGGTGTAGAGGCCGATCTCCTGGGAGATGGCGCGCAGCTCGTCGCGCATCTCGTGCATCAGGAGCTTCTGGACGGCGACCATGAAGGCGGCGTCGCCGACCTGGGGCTTCAGGTCGCGTTCGGTGAGCCATCGGTGCACCTCCTCCTTGAGCACCATCCACGCGTACTGCCGCAGGGACTCCTGCGCCAGCGCGTGCGGCCAGGACGCCTCCAGACGGGCACAGGCCCTGGTGACGACCGCCTCGGCCGCGGCCGCGCTGCCGACCTGGACATGAGCGGTGCGCATCCACAATCGGCGGTGGTGCTCGTGGAAGGCCTTGAAGGTCAGGGCCATGCGCCCGGCCCGGGTCCGCGCCGATGAGCCTTCAGCATGCGACCCGCGGGAGTCCTCGAGCGGCGGATTCACCGCACATCGTCCTCGTGGACGAGTGCGCCGGAAACGGGGGAGGCAGAAGGCGCTGCGGTGGCGCTCTGCTGGTGGAGTTGGTGCGCTCCGGCGCGTACGGCGGCGGCAAGCAGGTGCCGTCCGGCCCGGCGCGGGTCGGGCACGAAGATCCGGAAGGCGGTCCCCCGGACCACCAGCGTGACCAGATCGATGTCCACGGGCGTCCTTGTCGACTGAGCACCGCACCGCTCCCTACTGGGGCGGCGTCGGTGTGGAAATCAGGGTTCCCATTCATCAGCCAATCGGATGAAGGGCCGCTTTGTGCAAGGCGGTTCCAGAATTTTTGTACGGATGGCAACCGACTGGTTACTCACGCGTACGTGTGCGGTGTCTCCCTCGCCACCGGCAGCACTCATCCCTGCCTGTGGCGCAACGCCGGAGGATGGCCGGAGGCAGGGTTGATTTTCCCTGCCGCTCGGGAGGAAGGTCGGGGTGGCCGAGGGTGGCGCGTCCTGGCGCGTCACCGACCGGAGCCAGCCACTTCGACGACGGGGGACGCGCATGGACAGCGCCGGCATCGCACAAGGACGCTACGACGTAGTCGATCTGGAGATGGACCGCCCGCATTCGGCCCGCATGTACGACTACTTCCTCGGCGGGATCACCAACTTCCCCGCAGACCGGGACGCGGCCGCCCGCGCCATGGGCGCCTTCCCCTCCATCCTGATCGCCGCACGCAGCAACCGCGCCTTCATGCACCGTTCCACCCGCCACCTCGCCGAGCAGGGCATGGACCAGTTCCTCGACATCGGCACCGGCATCCCCACTTCTCCCAACCTCCACGAGGTGGCCCAGACCACCACTCCTCACGCCCACGTCGTCTACACCGACAACGACCCCATCGTCCTGGCCCACGCCCGCGCCCTCCTGCACAGCCACCCCGAGGGCCGCACCGCCTACGTGCCGGGAGACGTCACCGACCCCACCGCCCTGCTGGAGCACCCCGCACTGCGGGACGAACTGGACTTCACCCGGCCCATCGCCCTCAGCCTCAACGCCCTGCTGCACTTCGTCACCGACCAGCACCACGACGTCCGCGGCATCGTCGCCCGTCTCAAGGACGCCCTGCCCTCCGGCAGCACCCTGACCATCAGCCACGTCACCCCCGACTTCGACCCCGATGCCATCGCCCGCCTGGCCGCCATCTACCAGGCGGCAGGCACCCCCGGCCAGGCCCGCACCCGCGACGAGATCCTCACCTTCTTCGACGGCTGGGAACTCCTCGACCCCGGCCTCGTGCCCATCCTGCGCTGGCGCCCCGACCCGCACGAGGCCCACCTCAACTTCAGCGACGCCGACGCCGCCTGCTACGCGGGCATCGCCCGCAAACCCTGACGGACGCCACGGCACGAGCGCTTCCTCACGAAGGACCGCTGCCCGGTGGCCGGAGGAAAGACCCCGGGCTCCGGTGATGGACAGCCTGCCCGGGGGACAGCGCACCATCTCGCCGACCAGCCCACCGCCTGCCGGCCAAACCAGCGTGGGCTCGACGGCATCGACCTCAAGCCCGGGGAGGTCGCCCACGTCCTGCGGGGAGCCATCCGTGCCGGGGGCCTCGGAGTCAGGACACCGCTCTGAACCATCGCGCAGATCGTCCTGCCGCCGGGCCGGGGAAGAGCCGTCTATCCGTAGGTTGCCGGCAGCGGCGCCACCAGATGGTGGGAGGACCTGATCCGGGCGGCGTCCGCCAGGTAGGGCGCGGTGGCGGGATGCTCTGCGGCTGCCACGATCACGGCTCCCGGCTCGGTGACCAGATGTGGGGCACGGTAGCCGGCCCGTTCCAGCAGACCGAGCGTTATCTGGACGTCGGCGCTGGCCGGGACACCGGACAAACGGACTCCGCGATCCAAGGACGCGGCAGCGGCCAGCAGCGGCAGAGCCGCGTTCTTCGAGCCGTCCACCCGGACCGTCCCGGCGAGCGGGCGGCCGGGGCGGACGGTGACGGTGTCGATGTTTCTCGTACGGACGGGGACAAGGCCCACCAGAACCTCCTGGTCGCAGGTGGTCGGAGTGGTGTGGCCTCAAGGGGTGGTACGACCGCTGAAGCCGGTTACCGCGCGCCTCGCTGTTCAGCGGTCGGCGGTGAGGGTCGCCCAGACGTTGTCCGGTGTTGCCACGGCCGCTCGGTGGCCGCGGCATCCGGCATCTGGCTGGCGTGGTTATGCAGCGTCCGGGCGGGCCCGACCGGGCCGGCGAAGGCGAGGAACGTCAGGACGATCCGGTCGCTGCGGTCCGCCCGCACGATGGGGGAAGCGGTGACGGGCCCTGTTGACGAGGTCTCCCCGAGGGCGTTCTCGCGCGCGTGGGGGAGGCGGCTGGTCCGCGCGTACAGCCGCTCCAGTTCCACCGGGGCGAGGGCGAGGGGCGCCTCGCAGGTCGAGTCGTCCTCGGAGTGGAACTCGACGGGCACCGAGCTCTGGCGGGCGCGTGGGTCGTAGATCGCGTCCCGGCCGGGCGTCAGCGTCGCGTGGGCGGCCCACGTCGGTACCGGGCGCAGCGTCGTGCCGTCCGCCGGCGCGGTCCGGGCGGGCCCGCCGCCGGGCGGGGACGCGAGAGCGAAGAAAGCGGAACTTGCCCGGCGCCGGCCGCTCCGGGCCGGCGCGGGGCACAGGACCTGCAGCGTCCGCTGCCCGCGCGGAGGCGTTCGACGGGCCGTGAACGGTCGGCCGTCGTCGTCTGCGGGGCTTCGAGCCGCCCCGCCGCGCGTGCCGGCCCCCTGCAGCGGTCGCACGCAGGCCACCTGAGAGGATGGCCGGGCCGACAACACCGCCGTCGTACCCGCCGGGCGACGCAGACCGCGAGGGGACGCCGCGCATGGCGGAGCAAAAGGACCGTTGGGCGGAGCTCACCGGGGGGCAGGCCGGCGAGGAGTACGCGCGGCGGTTCGCCCGGCTCGCCGCGGCCGGGCAGGACGTCCACGGTGAGGCCGCCTTCTGCGACGCGCTGCTGCGTCCGGCCGCGCGGGTCCTCGACGCGGGCTGCGGCACCGGCCGGATCGCGATCCGGCTCGCGGAGCTGGGCCACGACTGCACCGGGGTGGACGTCGACGCCTCGATGCTCGCGGTCGCCCGCCGTGACGCCCCCGTGCAGGACTGGCTCCTCGGCGACCTCGCCCGGCTCGACACCCTCGGGCTGCAGCCGGACTTCGACCTGGTGCTCGCCGCCGGGAACGTCATCCCCCTGCTCGCCCCCGGTACCGAGCCGACGGTCCTCCGGCACCTCGCCGCCGCACTGCGCCCCGGAGGCCTGCTCGTCACCGGCATGGGACTCGACGCGGCGCACCTGCCGCTGCCCGAACCCCCTTTTGAAATCGAGAAGTTCGACCGCTGGTGTGCCCTGGCCGACCTGACCCTGCTGCACCGCTACGCCACGTGGGACGGCGAGTCCTACGCACCGGGCTGCGGGTACGCCGTCAGCGTGCATCGACGCCCTGCCGCCTGACGCTTCTCCTCCGCCGCCGCCGTCCCGACGGCCCGGGGGCCGGGTGGGACACGTCCGGGGCGGACCGTCGAACGACGGTCCGCCCCGGACGATGCCGGGCGCGGGGCCCGGCCGGGATCGGTCAGAGGGCGCCGGAGGTGCCTCTGCCGGGCCGGTTGGTGCAGTGGCTCCCGACCTGCTGGTGGTAATCGGCGTCGCCGAGGTGCTTCTCCTTGTCGAACTCCGGCGCGTCCTTGATCTCGTCCTTCGTACGGTCGACCTGGACGGTCTCGCTCTCCGGGGCGAGCGAGCGGATGACTCCGGTGGGGAGGAGGACCTTCTTGCCGAAGATCCAGACGCCGGTGTCGACGACGACGTACTGCGCGCCGACCTCACGAGAGTGCTTGTCGGTCTTCCCGATGTGCCCGTCGATGGCCTCGACCTTCCAGCCCGTCAGGTCCGTGCCCGTGGTGACGTCGGCGTTGGCGGCAATCGAATTCCAAGAGATTGCCAAGGGCACGGCATCTTCTTGCCGATCACGTGCTGAGAGGCAGACGGGCGCCGGCGAGGCAGCCGTCGATGACCTCTGGTCGATACCGCGGCGTCTTCAGCCTGCGCTTCACCGCGCGGGTGATCCGGCCGAGATCGGCCGCAGCGAGGTTGCCGATGTCCCGCTTGACCAGCGACCGGACGCTCCGGTCGGCTTGAGGTCCGGCGCGAGGTGGGCAGCAGGAACACAGCGAGCCAATCGGCACTCGCGGCAATGAACCCCCTCGTGCCCGCTGTCAGGTGCGGGCGGACGTTGTCCCACACAAGCACGATCGGGCCGCCGAACCGGACGCGGGCACGGGCGATCAGGTCGCGCAAGTCGCGCCGGCCGAAGCCTTTCGGTTCATCCTCGCGGCCCCTATGCCCACGGATCGCGCAGATCAGCCGGGACCGTTCGCCCGGCTTGCAGCAGGCCATGCACGCCGTCGACACCCACCCCGATCCCCGGCCCCGGACTCTCACGACAGGGGACTGTCCGATCCGGGCCCAGGTTCTGGCACGCGGCGAAGTCATCGATCGCCCGGCCTCGCCCTCGAAGCGGAGAATGAGAATGACTTCCTCGTCCACGGCGTCATCGTCGCGGACCACCCAGGGCTGACGTCGCCTGCTACGGCACTATGAGAGAGCCGCCACGCACCAGTAGGCCTCCAGGCCCGAACAGCTCTTCCCGGTTCATACACCGACTCCGGCACCGAAGAGTCGAAGGCCGAGGACGAGGGGCCGGGCTGCATGGCGCCGAGTCGGCCGCCGAGCACTGAAGCGACCGGCCGACCGCCCGTGTCGCCGACCGGACTGTCGGCCAGTCCCGCTGCCGACTGGGACGGGCGTGTTCACTGCGGGAAGTGGTGGGGCAGTTCCGCGGTGAGTGCCGCCGCTGCGGGGGAGAGCCAGCGCTGGCGGTGACGGGCCAACTGGACCGCGACGTCAGGAAACCGTGGCCCGGGCACCTGCACCAGACGGCCCGCTGCAAGCGCGTCTGCGATGTTGGTGTGGGCCAGCAGGCTGAGGCCGAGGCCCGCAGCGACACAGGACCGGGCCACCTCCAGACTGCCGAAGCGCGTGATCCGGGACTGGGCGCCTCCGGCCTCGGTGAGCAGCCGGTCGACGAAGCGGTCGGTGTACGAGCAGCCCTGTTCGTGCAGGAAGTAGTCCTGGCGCGCCAGCTCAGGCCAGTCGACGGGCGCATCGGCGGCGTTGCGGGCGAGGGGATGTTCGGGAGAACAGACGAGCACCAGCGGTTCATGGGCCAGCGGCGTGCATGAGATGTCACGGAAAGCCGCCTCGTCCTCCAGGAGAAGTGCCAGGTCCAGTTCGCCGGTGTGAAGCGCAGCGATCGCGGCCGCAGTGCTCATCGTGCGCAGGTCCACCTCGATTCCCGGACGACTGCGCCGCAGTGCGGCGATGACTCCCGGCAGTCGTGCGGACACCAGCGTCTCGCCGGCCGCGACTGTCACGCGTCCGGTCACCCGACCGTCCGTGCCACCCACCGAGGCGGCGACCGCCCGCAACCGTGACTCGGCCTCCAGCACTGTTTCGATCTGTACCAGCACCTCACGCCCGGCACTGGTAAGCACTACTCCGCGCGGCAGCCTGTCGAACAGACGCAGGTCCAGCTCCTTCTCCAATGCCTGCACCTGGGCGGTGACAGTGGACTGCGCCAGGTGCAGTCGCTCCGCAGCGGCGGTCAGGTTCTCGGTCCGGGCAACGGCGGCGAAGGTGCGCAACAGTCGAGTGTCCATGACGTCCACCCTAGACAATCCCATCGGTTGGATCGATGAATCAGATCGAAAAGCATCGTTTGTAACGATGCCTGCGCGGTGGCACAGTAAAAGTCATGAACCCGAGGACACGCCCCGAGATCCTGCGCTACACCGCCTTCACCACCGACCCCGCCGGCGGTAATCCAGCCGGTGTCGTCATGGACGCGGCCACGCTGGACGAGACCGCCATGCTCGCCATCTCCGCCGAAGTCGGCTACTCGGAAACCGCGTTCGTCACGGCCGCCGACAACACGGCACGCCGGTTCCGACTTCGCTACTTCAGCCCACTCGCCGAGGTCGCCTTCTGCGGTCACGCCACCGTCGCCACCGCGGTGGCCCTGGCCGAGCGGATCGGCACCGGCCCGCTCGTCTTCGACACACCGGTGGGCGAAATCGCCCTGGACACCTCCGCCGACTTCGAAGGGCCCGTGACGGCGACGCTCACCAGCGTCCCCACTCGCTCCCGGCCGGCGACCACCGAAGAACTCGACGCCTCCCTCGCAGCTCTGCGCTGGTCCCCGCAAGACCTCGACCCCGCGCTGCCGCCCCACGTCGCCTTCGGAGGAAACGAGCACCTGGTCCTGGTCTCGGCCACCCGCGAGCGTCTGGCGGCCCTCGACTACGACTTCGACGCCCTGGCCGAGATCATGCACCGCCACGGCTGGACCACGCTCCAACTGGTCTGGCGCGAAAACCCGGAACTCTTCCACGCCCGCGACCCCTTCCCGGTCGGCGGTGTCATCGAGGATCCGGCCACCGGCGCCGCCGCTGCCGCCCTCGGCGGATACCTGCGCACCCTTCACGCACTCCCGCCCACCGGGGCCTTCACCATCCATCAGGGAGAGGACCTCGGCCGACCCAGCCTGCTCCAGGTCGAGGCCTCCACCACTCACCCCCGCGTACGGGTGAGCGGACAGGCGGTGGCGATCGAGGGCGCGGACACGGCCGTGGGCGCAGGAGGAGCCTGAGCACACCGAGGGGGCTGTACATGACGTTCGCTCACACCGTGCGGATCAGGATCTTCGGTCCTCCCTCACCCTTCCGGGACAGGACAGAAGAAGACCACCGACCCTGTGACACCTCGAGCCGAGGACATGCGTACGACGCACCCGCCCGAGACGACTCCCGCCATCCGCGCTCTTCCAAAGGGATCGGTCAGCGGTGAGGCACGGCGATGCCGGCGGCACGCAGCTCCGCCTCGACCAGGGCATTCAGCCGGGCTATGGACGGTACCCGGTCCTCCATGTGGTGGTTGACCATCCTGTAGCGCGTGGCGGTGTCGGATCGGCCCTCGAACCCGGACGGCATCGACAGCAGTTCGCGCCGGGTCAACAGCTTCCCGGCCAGTTCACGGGCCAGTTCCCCGATCCGCGGATCGTCCGGATCCCAGCTTCTTGCCTCCCAGCCGCGCTTGGTCAGTTCGACGGTCTCGGGGTCGGTGAGCGATTGTTCGAGCCAGGTCATGAAGCCGTCGAAGATCTCCGGGACCAGAGCCCGTGTCAGTACGAGGGCTTCTCTCTGACCGGTCACATAGGCGGAGTCGAAGCCGAGTCCAGCCAGTGTCTCCAAGATCGCGCAGGCCCGGTCGGGCAGCAGGGCGCGATCACCGTGGTCGAGGCGGTGCAGCCGGTCCCGGCGCGCGGTCAGTTCCTCGATCCGGGCGGTGAGTTCGCGGTGAACCTCCTCCAGGGTCGCGGCGAAGGTCTCCGAGTCGGCGTTGAGGAGATCACCGACCTCGGCCAGCGGTACCCCGGCTGAGGCCAGGGTGCGCACCTGGAGCAGACGGAACAGCTCGTCCGAGCGGTAGCGGCGGTAGCCGGAAGCATCGCGTTCCGGCTCGGCGACCAGACCGAGCCGGTGGTAGTGCCGCACGGTCTTGATCGTGACGCCGACGTACGCCGCCGCCTGACCGATCGTGAGCCCGAACCCGTCCGCCACCCTGACGCTCCTCCGTGTCGCTGGTCGTAGCGGAGGCGAGGATAACGCGCCCGAAGCCACCCTTGACCTTGACCCTGGGGCAAGGATGCAACCTCTTGCCACGGCCCTTCGCAGGGCCGCGCGGCCGTCGGTGAGCGGCCGCGGGAAACGACACCGTCAACAGGAGGTACCCCATGGCGACGAACGACAGCGGCTTCACCGGTGCGGGACTGCACCGACTGCGCGAGGTGCTGGAGAAGCACGTGGAGTCAGGAAAGATCCCGGGTCTGGTCGCCCTCGTCGGCCGCGGCGGACAGACGCACGTCGAGGCGATCGGGACGATGCGGCACGACGGCGGCCCGCCGATGCGCCGGGACACCATCTTCCGGATGGCATCCACGTCCAAGCCCGTCACCATGGCGGCGGTGATGGTCCTGCTCGACGAGTGCCGACTGAGACTGGACGACCCCGTGGACCCGTGGCTGCCCGAACTCGCCGACCGACAGGTGCTCAGACAGCCTGACGGCCCGCTGGACGACACCGTTCCGGCGCGGCGGCCGATCACCGTACGAGACCTGCTGACCTCCACCTTCGGGCTCGGCACCGATTTCGAGTCGATGGCCTCGCCGATCAGGGCCGCGACCTTCGAACGCCTCGACTACAGCGTGGCCTCCGGCCCGGCACCCCACCAGGACGAATGGATGCGCCGCCTGGGCGAACTCCCCCTGCAGTACCAACCAGGTGTGCGCTGGCAGTACGACCTGAGCAACGAGGTGACCGGCGTGCTCGTCTCCCGGGTCGCCGGACAGCCGCTGGAAGCGTTCTTGCGCGAACGGATCCTCGATCCGCTGGGGATGAAGGACACCGGCTTCCACGTGCCCGCCGACCGGATCGACCGCCTGCCGCCCCTGTACGGGCCCGATCCGCAGACGGGCGAGTTCACCGTCTGGGACCAGGCGGCAGGGGGCCTGTTCAGCGCTCCTCCCGTGTTCCAGGGCGCAGGCGGCGGACTGGTCTCCACCGTCGACGACTACCACGCCTACTTCCGCATGCTGCTGAACCACGGAGTCCACGACGGCGAGCGCATCCTGTCCCGGGCCGCCGTCGAACTGATGAGCACCAACCGCCTCTCCTCGGGACAGATGGCCGCCCGGGCAGCGATGTTCGACGGTGTCGCCCACCTGTCGTCCGGCCAGGGCGCGGCCGGCGGCTGGGGATTTGGCATGTCGGTGGACACTGGCCGCGACAGCTACGCGCCCGTCGGCCGGTTCGGCTGGTTCGGCGGCACCGGCACCACCGCCTACGCGGACCCGACCCATCAGCTCACCGGCGTCCTGCTCACCCAGGTCGGACTGTCCACCCCGGACTCGCCGCGAGCCATGGCTGACTTCTGGACCACGCTCTACCAGGCCCTCGACTGACGAACCCCATAGGGCCTGGGGCTTCATGAGATCGTTCGCCAACGAGTGCACCGCCTGATGGATTGCCCATCTGCTCCACCGCCCTCACCCACCAACTGCATGCCGCACGCGGCGCGGGACGCACCCGGTATCAAGAGAGCGTCATCGCGCACCAGCAGGCCACGATGCCCGAACGGCTCCTCCTCTTCCCTGCCCCCGACGTCGAGGAGCCGAAGGCCGGGGGCCAGCCGGCGGACTACATGGAGAGGCTGCGGACGCTGCAGAAGGAACGCATCAAGACGGGCGTACAGGATCTGACCGCCGAGCAGATCAGCAGCATTCAGACCTGCGTCGAGGAGATGAAGAGGCGCTCCAGGAGCGGTACGAAACCCGCCCCGAAGCCCCCGCTCCCCGGCAGGTCCTCGAGGACCGGAAACGCGCGCAGCGTCCCGGTCAGCCCGGCACCGGACACGGAGGGGCGAGCCGCTGAGTGGGCTCCACCCTCCACGGGTGGGCTCCACCCTGTGGAGAGTGGGACCCACCGGGTGGAGCCCACCGAGTGGGGTCCGCCCACTTCTTTTCCTTGGCCCGCCGGGTGGGTCGGGGGCTGAAGTCGCGGTCGCACCGGCTGGGACGCGACCGGTGACCACGCCTTGGGGTGGGGGAGGGAGACAAGGACGGAAGGAGCCGGTCACTGATGTACGTGGGTCCTCGCCACGGTCCTCCACGGCCGCTTAGCCTGTCCGGCGTGCTCCGCAGGTCAGCCCCGCAAGTCAAGGCCTGCCGATGCGTTCGACAACCCTCCTGGGTCTACAGAGGCATGGAAGCCGACCGGAGTGCGAAGGCAGAAGCGCTGAGGGCTCTGGGAATCTTCCAACGGGCCACCCCCGATCAGCTCTGGCGGATGCTGCGGCCCGGAGACCGGCACGACCGGTGCACCAGGGACACCCTGAACGCGTTGAAGGAGACGGGGATGGTCCGGGTGGAGGGCCGGCTGAAGTCGGGACACCAGTTGTGGGTGCTCACCGAGGCGGGTCACAGGGAGGCCAAGGGGCTGTTGCCGAGGAGCGTGCGGATCTCCGCGCTGTGCAAGCAGAAGTACGACACCCGGGGCAGGCCGATCCCGGGGCAGGGCTACGACGAGCACGCCGCCGCCGTCACCCTGACCGCCGCCGTCCTGACCGGTGCCGGGTTCGGCACTCCGCTGTCCTGGCAGACGGAGATCGCCCACAAGCTCCCGTATGGCTACACCCAGTACGCCGACCTGACGATGCGCGCCCCCGGCGCCGGGGTGCCCGCGATGCTCCTGGAGGTCGACCGCGTCAACGAGCCCGTCGACGAGCCGGTGGACAAGCTGCGCCGCTACACCGACTGGTTCGAGCTCCTGGCGCCGAAGGCCGACCCGAACAAGGAGAAGGCGGCCCGGGGAACGGCGGTCCACGACTTCCGGCTGTGGTCGCGGATCCACTCGGCGACCGGCCACGAGGGCTACGTGCCGGTGGCGTTCGTGTTCACGGGGAAGACCGCCGCGCAGCGCGAGAGCCGCATGCGGTGCCTGGAGCGGGCCGGCCGCCGCTACTTCGCCGGGGAGCCGTATCCGGGCCGGGGCGAGGGGATCACGGCTGTCGACTACCACCAACCGGTGCCCGTGGTCGTCACCGAGCTGGAGCGGATCACCGCCGATCCGGCCGGGGCTGCGGGGAAGGTGTGGCGGCGGCTCGGCAGGGAGGAGCGGCAGACCTTGGCCGAGGCGCTGGACAACCCCGACGGCGACCGGCTGCACGCGGTGCGGTTGAAGGGGGCCCGCCGCCGGGCGGAGCGTGAGGCTGCGGAGAGGGAGGCGCGTCGCCCGGTGTGTGCCCGGTGCGGGGCGAAGTTCACGGACGAGCACTGGGAGTTCCTGCTTGGGCGGGGGAGGTCCTGGGGCGACCGTACCGACGAGTTGTGTGGGCCGTGCCGGGACGAGTACTTCGCACGGCTGGAGGCGGAGCGTGTCGCGCGCCGTGAGGTGGAGGAAGCCGCGGTGCAGGAGGTGGCCGAAGTGGAGGTGAAGAAAGGCCGCGGCCTGTTCGGGCGGCGCCGGTAGGCGCGGGCGGGCCCAGCGGAGCCGGCCCGGTCTGCGCCGGATCTGCCCCGGGCGGGTACGACGACGAGACGCTCACCAACTCGGTGCTCTACGTTCCCGCCCGCTCAGTCCCGCGACCGCGTCTCCGCACGGGAGACCGGCGTGGCCGGGCGGAAAGGAGACGTCACCATGACTGTCATCGAGCCCGGCCTGCCCGTACGCGACGGCTTCGCTGAAGGACCGCTCGCGGATGCCGTGCTGTCCCGTGCGGGCCGGGCCGCCAAGCCTTTCGACGAACTGTAGGAGCAGGCGCCTACGATGACCGACGCCCGACTGCGCGACGGTGTGCGCCGGGCGCTGCGCCGCCTCACTCAGGGGCAGCCGCCCGCGTGCCAGGTCGACAGCATCCCCGCGCTGATCCGCCGGGGTGCGCGTCGGCTGGCACGTCCCCGACCGTCTGCCCTGCGCCTGACGCCAGCCTCGCGGGGGAGCACCCCCGTGTTCTTCCGCGAGGCGGGAGAGGCCGAACTACCGGCCGCCGTCGGCCTTCCGCTGCCGGCGGTGGCTGGGAGGCTGGTCGGATGAACGAGGTGACGAGCGGCTACTGCGCGGCCGGGTTTACAGCCACGACCTCGACCCGGGCCCGAAGCCGGGCCGGAACCACGCCGGGCTCGTTGGCGGCCCGCCGGACGGTCTGCTGCTGGACATCCACGGCCGGCGGGCCGGGGAGGTCGACGACGGCGTCGCTCTGATCGCCGAACTCGGCCGGTGGCCCGGCGGCCGGACGCTGTACGACCCGTGCCCCGGCAAGCTCACGCGTGCGGGCATCTCGTTCTTGCTCGTTCGCTTCTGACCTGGGAAAGCGCATCGGGTTGTCATTCTTTCGGGTGGTGGACCAATCCGTTTGGCGGATCTTGACGAATGCCCGGGCGTGAACAGTTTCCGCAGCATCCTCTCCCGTACCGCTCTGGGCGCGTCGGCCGGCCTGTTGGCCGGCTTCACGGCTCTGGCGGTGGCCGAGTTGGTCGCCGGGCTGTTCCGGCCCGCTGCCGGACCGGTCACAGTCGTCGGCGGCGCGGTCATCGACCGGACGCCGGCGGCGGTGAAGGACTTCGCGATCCGTACGTTCGGGGAGAACGACAAGGTCGTTCTCCAGCTCGGCATCCTCGTCGTCCTCGCCCTCATCGCCGCCGGTCTGGGTGTCTTCGCTCTTCGGCACAGGCGGGCCGGAGCGTCGGGCATCCTGCTGTTCGGGCTCGTCGGCGCGGCCGCTGCGCTGAGCCGTCCCGATGCCGAGGGCGTGGTCGACGCCCTGCCCTCGCTCGTCGGCGCCGGGGCGGGCGCCGTGCTCCTCTGCTTTCTGGCAGGAAAGGCCACGGCCACGGCGGTCTCCTTCGGCACGGGCGGTGGCGGCTGGGACCGGCGGGGGTTCCTCGTCCTGGCCGGCGCGGGTGCCGTCGGCGCCACGTCGGCCGGCCTGCTCGGCAGGTACCTGACCGGACGTCAGGGTGAGGGTGCCGTCGCCTCCCGGAACGCCCTGGTCCTTCCCGCGCCGAGTTCACCGGCCCCGCCTGTGCCCAGAGGCGCCCAGCTCAAGGTAGCGGGCGTCACCTCCTTCACCACCCCCAACAAGGACTTCTACCGTGTCGACACCGCCCTGGTCGTTCCCAAGGTCGATGCCGGGACGTGGCGTCTGCGGATTCACGGCACGGGCGTCTCCCGCGCCCGGACCTTCACTCTCGAGGACCTCTTGGCCCGGCCGCTGATCGAGCGGGACGTCACCTTGACCTGTGTGTCGAACGAGGTGGGCGGCCCCTACGCCGGCAACGCCCGGTGGCTCGGAGTCCGCCTCGCCGACCTGCTCGCCGAGTGCGGCGTGAAGCCGCCGTCGAAGGGCGGCGCGGCCGACCAGCTCGTCGCCCGCTCCGTGGACGGCATGACACTCGGCTCGCCGGTGGAGGACGTGATGGACGGCCGCGACGCCATGCTCGCGGTCGGCATGAACGGCGAGCCGCTGCCCTTCGACCACGGCTTCCCGGTGCGCATGCTCGTCCCGGGCCTGTACGGATACGTCTCGGCCTGCAAGTGGATCGAGGACATCGAGCTCACCACCTTCGACGCCTACGACCCCTACTGGGTCAAGCGGAAGTGGGCCCGCCGCGCCCCGATCAAGACCCAGTCGCGCATCGACACTCCCAAGCCGTTCGCCCGCCCCGCCGCCGGCACCGTCACCCTCGCCGGCGTCGCATGGGCCCAGCGCCGTGGCATCACCCGTGTCCAGATCCGTGTCGACGACGGCCCCTGGCAGGACGCCGACCTTGCCGTCCAGAACACCGTCGACACCTGGCGCCAGTGGACCTACCGCTGGCAGGCCACTCCCGGCGGACACAACCTCACCGTGCGCGCCACCGACGCGACCGGCCAGGTCCAGACCGAACAGCGCACCAGGACCGTTCCCGACGGAGCGAGCGGCTGGCACAGCGTGTTCGTCACCGTCACCTAGACCACCAGACCATCCGAGTACGCCTTCGCGTACTCGGAAAACCCCTGCTTCCCCCAAGGAAGTTCGACCCTCTTTTAAGGAGCAACGAAATGAACTCCCTGCGCATCCGCCGTGGCGCGATCGCCGTGGCCGCCGCTGCCGTCCTTCCCTTCGCGCTCGCCGCGTGCTCGGACTCCGGCGACGACGACAAGACGACCTCGCCCACCTCGGCCGCCGCCGACCCCACCACGGAGAGCCAGGAGCCCGACAAGGACTCGACGGCCATGGACGAGCCCTTCGGCCCGGCGTGTGCCGGCGTGCCCAAGGACGGCGCGGGCTCCTTCGACGGCATGGCCAAGGACCCCGTCGCCACCGCGGCCTCGAACAACCCCGCCCTGTCCACCCTGGTCACCGCCGTCAAGAAGGCCGGCCTGGTCGACACCCTCAACAACGCCCAGAACATCACCGTCTTCGCGCCCACCAACGACGCCTTCGCCAAGCTCCCCAAGGCCGACCTCGACAAGGTCCTGGCCGACAAGGCCACCCTGACCAAGATCCTCACCTACCACGTCGTCGGCCAGAAGCTCGCCCCCGAGCAGATGGAGAACGGCTCCTTCGAGACCCTGCAGAAGGGCATGGTCACCACCACGGGCTCCGGCGAGGACTACACCGTCAACGACTCCTCGAAGGTCGTCTGCGGCAACGTCAAGACCGCGAACGCCAACGTCTACATCGTCGACACCGTCCTCATGCCCAAGTAGTCCCCGCACCGCTCCCACGCAGCCCTGCCCGGAACGACCGGTGGCCCCGCACCCTCCTCACAAGGGGTGCGGGGCCACCGGTACGAGCCGGCCCCGAAGACTCCGGGACAACCGCGGGACGCGGCGCCGTGGGAACGCGGCAGCCCGATCACCCCGCTCCCACGACGGCCTCGCGATCCTCGCCGGTCGAACGCCCGGCCCCCGTCGCCGACCGGTGCCGGCACCCGCCCCGGCCCCGGCACACGCGCCAAGGCTCCACGTCGCAAGACACCGGTGCCCCGGCCCACACGCTTCTGCTCCTGAGCCTTCGTACCGCCGCCCGGGCGCCCCGGAAGGAGGCGCTCTCCTGCACAACGGTCTGCCCCGGTCCATCGTCCTGCGGCGAGGAGAGCGAGGAAGGGGCCGCCCAGATCCCGGCCGGACACATGACAGCACCCGGGACCTGGGCGGTGCCGCAGGAGCATGCTCCGTCAGGGAAGAGCAGCCTGTGCGGCCGGCCGCCCCTCGTATCCCCCGCTCTGGGGTACGGAAGCGGCGAAGGCGTCACCAGTGACCGGTTGGCCACGGTGACAGGTCGCCGACGGTTTCCCCGGTTCCCGGGCCGTCGACACGGTGCATTCGTGGCCGGTCCGGAAACGGATTGCCTCACAGGAGGGCCACACCCGTTCGAAGCAGACACCCGAGCGGGAGAGGTCGCTGGGCAAGGTCAGCGGCCTGAAGGGCGACGGCAGGATCGTCGGGATCGACTTCCGCGTCCAGAACGGCAAGCTGTACGGCGTCGGGGACAAGGGCGGCGTCTACACCGTCGACGACAAGGACCTCAACCCGACCGAGGGCGTCTGGTCGCTGGTCAAGCGCGACATCGGCAACCTCGCCGCGGTCGACCTCGGCCAGATCACCCGAGCCGTGAAGCGCAAGCTCAAGAAGCTGCAGTACCGGCCGGAGGTCATCGACGGCTGCCTCGCCGGCACCGACCTGGCCCTGGACCTGTGAGCGTCTCGACTGTCTCCGGTCGGCTGACGCGGAGTTGATCGAGACGCAAATCTGCTGGTCAGCTACGGTGGCGGCATGACTGGGAGCCTGCCCGATGACGTAGCCGACGTGCTGGACCTCGTCCTGAAGCCGGACGAGCCGGCTCACGTCGCCCTCCGACGGCAGATTTCCCATCTCGAGGTGCAATCCCGCTGCAAGTGCGGGTGCGGCACCACCTATTTCGAACTCGACACCGACGAGGTGGAGCCCGCGGCGACGGGTCCGGGCGCCGTTGTGGCTGTCGACGTGCAGCTCTTCACCGAAGTTGGTGACTGCCCCGGCGAGGTCCTGGTCTTCGCGCAAGGGGGCTACCTCTCGTGGCTGGAGGTCTGCTCTTGGAGCGACGATGTCGAGGTGAATCTCGCCGCGGCGAGGCGCTGGCTACAGCCACCTTCGTGCGCCCGCGCCAGCAGATTCTGCGGTTCTCGGACCGTGATGCCGCGCTGATCCGAACGACATCACGAGTTCAAGTTCAGTAGTGGAACCTCTGCTGAATGGCCGAGGCGTTCGTCGCGCTGGCCGTTTTGTCAACGTGAGGCCCGAGTGTCACCTGAAAGGTGATCTTGCCCATCTCCGCGTCTTTGTGACTTTCTGGAGTCGGAAGAGAACCTTCCGTGCCGGTCGGTCGGCGAGTGGCGAAGGGATGACGATGAGCACTCCTCAGGTTGCGGACGCGGGCGGCGAGGGCTTCGTGCCGTTGATCCGTACGGTGGCAGGCAGTGGGACCGCGGGATTCAAGGAAGAGGACGGGGAGCTTGCCGTATCGGCCCAGTTGAACCGCCCTTACGGGGTCGCGGTGGACAGTGCGGGCGTCCTGTACTTCTCCGACCACCTCAACCACCGGGTCCGCAGGGTCACCGCGGACGGGAAGATCAGCACGGTGGCGGGCAGTAAAGCCGGGGCATACAAAGGTGACAACGGTCCCGCCATCTCGGCTCAGCTGAACTCTCCGCGCGAAATCGCGGTGGACGGCGCCGACAACCTCTACATCGCCGACGACGCCAACCACCGCATCCGCAGGATCACGCCCGACGGGACGATCAGTACGGTCGCCGGCACGGGCTCCCCGGGCTTCAGCGGCGACGGCGGCCCGGCTACCTCCGCACGGTTGCAGCGCCCGATCGGGGTGGCGGTGGACAGCACGGGCAACCTCTACCTCACCGAGTACGGCAGCCACCGGGTCCGCAAGGTCACCACGGACGGGAAGATCAGCACGATCGCGGGCAACGGGACCGCCGGTTCCACCGGGGACGGCGGCCCGGCCACCTCCGCCCGTCTGAACACCCCCTACGGCATGGCGCTGGACGCCGATGACAACCTCTACATCGCCGAGTACAACGGCTACCGGATCCGCAAGATCACACCCGACGGGACGATCAGTACGGTCGTAGGCAAGGGCACCCAAGGCACTGGTGGCGACGGCGGCCCGGCCACCTCGGCACAGTTGCACAACCCGATCGGCGTGGTCGTCGACAGCACCGGCAGCCTCTACATCTCCGAGTACAACACCCACCGCGTCCGCAAGGTCGCCCCCGACGGCACGATCAGCACCCTCGCCGGAACCGGCACCGCGGGACCGGGCGGCGACGACGGTCCGGCCACCACCGCCCAGATGAAGAACCCCTTCGGTCTGGCCGTGGACGGCGTCGACACCCTCTACATCGCCGACCACAACAACCACCGCATCCGGAAGATCACCTCGGAGAAGATGGCCGGACTGCCCGAATCGGGCACGGTCGTCTCCTGGGCCAACACCCGCAGCAGGCTCCGCATCGGTGTACACCGCGAATCCCTCAAGAACGGTGCCCCGGTCCACCAGACCCTCGCCTCCCCACGCGCCCACCAGAAGTGGCGCCTGATCGCCACCGGGCAGGCCGACGGACAGGTCCTCTATCGGATCGAGAACCTGCGCAGCGGGAAAGTCCTGGGAACCGCCGACGCCCAGGAGACGGCGGGCGCGCCCATCGCCCAGCGCGACTACGAAGGCGCCCAGGCCCACCACCAGCACTGGCGACTCACCCCCATGACCGCGGAAACCGACACCTCCACGATCTACGAGGTCACCAACCACCACAGCGGCCTGCTCCTGCACACGGCCACCAATGCTCCTATCGCCCTGACCCAGCAGGACGCGGAGGACGATCCCCGCAGTCGCCAGTGGCAGCTCCTGCCCGCCTGACCCTCCGACGAGCCCAGCCGCCCACCACAGGCCCGGCGGCACTGGCCCCTCGCCTTCGAGAGACGAGCCGCTGCCTCTGCCTTCGGTCTCGTCCCGCCCTTTGATCCAGGCGGCCTTTCGCACCCCCCTGTCCGTCCCGAAGTTCCGAAACGAAAGAGGTACCCCTGATGTCTGTGACCGTGTACGCCGACGCCGACTACCTGGGCAGGAGCGCCGTGCTCGGCGCGGGACGACACACGCTCCATCCGTCCATGGACGACGTCATCTCCTCGATCCGCATCACCGACGGATGGACCGCCACGCTCTACGAGCACGCCGACTTCACCGGCCGGCAGCTCACCCTCGAAGCCGATACTTCGAAGCTCGACGGCGCCCTGAACGACAAGGCCTCCGCGATCGTCATCACCCGCCCGGCCGGAGGGGAGGAGGACTTCGACGAGGAAGACGATGACGACTTCATCGTCTTCCAGGCATAAGCCACATATCCGGTGACGGCCGCCGGCAGCTTGCCGCGGCCGCCCCGGACCGTGCCGTCCCGAGCCCCGGCCTGACTCCGGCAGTGCGGCTCCCGTGCGCTCCTGCCCTACGGGTCCGTTCCTCACCGGCTTGGTGCAGGCGGCCGGTCAGTTCCAGGTGAGGTGTTCGTAGTGCAGGAGGCGGGCGCGGGCGGCCTTCTCCGTCGCGCCGAGGGCTTCGGCGATCGCGTCCATCGCCTCGTCGTGCTCACGGGCCAGGGCCCGGGCGGCCTCGGGGCCGGTCTCGGCGACGATCGCCTCCAGCTCACCGCAGGCCCTGAACATCGCCGCGTACTCGCGCGCGGCATCGTCCTGAAGCCACAGCCGGTCCAGCCGCTCACGCACCTGCCCCAGCAGCGCCACCAGGTCCTCGGGCAGGACCACCGCGCGTCCGGCGACGTCGTCAAGGTGCGTCTTCCACTCCGTGTACGGGCCTGAGGCGTCGTAGGCGTCGGGGTCGTCGTCCTCGCAGACCTTCTCCCAGTCGATCGGGTACCTTGATGTCCCGCGCCAGCCGCACGCACACCGGCTGCGCATCGACGTCGCGGTGGGCCGGCGGAATTCGCCGTCGTAGTGCCACCAGGACGTCGATTCGTGGAAGGTGGCGCCGCTGCCCAGGTCGAAGAAGACCGGGCCCGGCTCGCTGCCGTCGGCCAGCAGCATCCCCACCGTCCCCTCGTGCGACTCGAATCCCTCCCGCCGCCACCCCTCCCGCACCCCGTACACCACAACACCCCTCTTCGCCTCGACACCGACGCCCCGGGCGCTGCGCCCCGGGCTCTTCGGAACCACGATGCGGAACGGCCCTCGCGCTCCGCAGCCAGTTTCGACATACTCCATAGGCAGGTGTAGTGCGTACCGGGGGCACGCGCCCCTGCGGCCGGGGGCCGGGACGAGCGGGACGAGGCCGCCGCGGCGCGCGTACCGTGGAGGGTGACGACCCGCCAGGAGGATTGCGAGGCGGCGCAGATCGTGGTCGGTCGGGGTGGGGTGTCTTCGGTCCTGCGTGTACTGGTTCGTCAGGGCTTGCGGTCCGGCACCGGTTCGGGCAGCGCCATGTACCAGTCCTGGACGATCAGCCAGAACTCGATCAGCGCCACAGCGACGAGTACGGCACGGCCTGTGTATCCGGCGAAGGGCGCCCCGGTCATCCATCGCCGGGGCAGCAGCCACGCCGACAAGGCGATCACCACTCCCGCGAGCACGGTCAAGGGAAGCTCCGCGTACAGCACACTCCAGTCCGGACCCGCCTCGAACCCGGCGCGTGCGCGCAGTTCGGCGTCCGCGGCCCATCCCAGCAGCCCCACGAACCCACCGGCCAGGGCGATGCCCGTACCGCTCAGTGCTTCAACGCGTTCTCTCATGATCATTGAAGACGTTGGTCACGCCATGTAAGTTCCCTGAAAATCGCATGTCTGTGCAAATGGTCATGAGTGATCGTCCAGGCCGCCGACGCGGAGGGGATCCGGGCCGCGCTCCCGGGCCCGGCGTCGGCATGGCGGGCGGCGGAGCGGCTGACGCAGGCGCTGGGGGAGCCGTTGCCGTTCGGTCGGCCGCCTGTGACCGCTACGGCGGTCGGCCACCTCGTCCGCGCAGGCCTGCTCGTCCACCTCGGCGGCGAGGTCGCCACCCCGGACGTGCATCCCGAGCAGGTCGCCGCCCTGGCGCGGCGCCGGGACCTGCCCGCGCTCCCAGGCCGCCATGTGCCCCTCCGCCCGGACCAGGCGGCCGTCCGCCTCGACGTGCGCCGCACCGACTTCGACCACGTCGTCCGCCTGGGCTGGATCACCCCTGTGGGCAGGGTGACGGTCGACTTCAAGCGCGCCCGGGGCGGGGTGACGGACGTCCCGCTGTACTCCGGGCAGGACATCGCCCTTCTGCCGGTCTCCCGTCCGTCGGTGGACTGGCGGGCCCTGCGCACCCTCGCCCTGGGCCGCCGCTCCCCGCTCGCCCTCCTCGACCCGGCGGAAGGGGACACGGTGCTCCTGGCGGAGGCCGCGCGAACGGCCGGGGTCGGCCGGGCGGCGGTGGCGAACTGGCGCCGCCGTCACGGCGACTTCCCCGCCCCCGCTGCCGGGACCGACGTCCACCCGCGCTTCGACCGGTCCGCGGTGGTCGCCTGGCTCCTGGCCCACGACAAGCTCACCGTGCCTGCGGGCGTGCCGTCGGTCACCCTGACCGTGCGGTCCGGCGAGGAGAAGGAGCGCCGGTTCCGGCTCGATGACCCGGTCCTGGAGCTGTCCGACGACGCGACCGCCGAAGACCGGCTGTCCGGCTGGATGAGCGACGCCGAGGCTGAGAGGTCGTTTTCGCCCGATGGTTCATCCCGTGATGGGATGTTCTGTTGTGTTCTTCGGGTCGCGCCAGGAGATGGTGTTCTCGTTGGTGAGGCGGCGGGCCATGAGGCTGGTCATGGCCAGGTGGATCATGGTTTCGGAGCGGGTGGGCAGGGTTTCGTGGTCGCGGGACAGGCGCCGGTTGAGCATGAGCCATCCGTAGGTCCGCTCGACTGCCCACCGTTTCGGTATCGGGGTGAAGCCCCTGGTCCCGGGCTTGCGGGCGGTGATCTCCATGTCGATGCCGAGGCTGGTGGCGTGTTCGATGAGGTGTTGTCGGTAGCCGCCGTCGACCCACACCTTGCGGATGCGGGGGTGGTCGGCGGCGACCTGGTCGAGCAGTGCGGCGCCGGCGGTGGAGTCCTGCACGCTCGCCGCGGTGACCAGCACGGCGAGAAGCAGGCCGAGCGTGTCGGTGATGATGCTCCGCTTGCGGCCGACGATCTTCTTGCCGGCGTCGATGCCCTGACTCGAGGCCGGGACGCTGGTGGAGGTCTTGACGCTCTGCGCGTCGATCACACACGCCGAAGGCTCGCTGTTACGGCCCTCCTTCTCCCGCAGCAGTTGCCGCAGTAAGCCATTGAGCTGCGCGAACACGCCCTCGTCGGCCCACTTGGCGAAGTAGCCGTAGACGGTGTTCCAGGGCGGGAAGTCGTGCGGAAGGTAGCGCCACTGCACGCCGGTGCGGTCGACATACAAGATCGCGTCCATGATGTCGCGCAGATCATGCTCGGGCGGCCGGCCGAAGTGCAGAGCTCTGCTTCGGCGCTCGAGACGCCAGGCGGTCAGGACCGGCTCGATCAACTCCCAGCGGGCATCGGACAGATCACTCGGATACGGACGTCGCTTCGTCATACTTCCGGCCTACCGCTACGAACCGAATGCGCCCAGGCGCACAGCAACGGCAGCGGAAGCACGCGGCCTGAAGACCAGGTATTTTGAGATGAGACAGGCACAAGTTGTCCCCTGGCCCGCCTGTCACCCCACCTGGCCAGCAAGAACCAGCCCACATCTCCAGCAGCGGAAGCACCACAACCCGACAGTCAGAAAGCTGCCGGATATAGGGGCAGTACGGGTGAAAACGACCTCTAAGGCAAGCAACTTCAGGCGTCACGCGATCGTGCGGCAGACCCGTCGAGATCGATGGCGGTTTCGCTGTCGAGGAGCCGGGCGTCCAAGGAATCCCGCCATGTCTCCGTGGACAGGAGCGTCTCGCATCGGGCCTCGACGCAGTACCGGAAGAGATATCGCAGGTAAATCGACGGGCTCTGGGGCCCTCCCACACGTTGATGATGACCTCGTAGTCGCGCATGTAGGTGGTATATCCGTGGTGCACGACAACGGCTTCGATGTGTTCGTTCAGCATCCGCTGAAGTTCTGCGGTGGCCATGCCACTCGTCTACCTCACTCGGCAAGCCCTTCGGCAGCGAGATTCAGAGCGTTGGCAATCGTCGACTCGGAGATCGCCCGGACAAGTCCTGGACGGCTCCGGCGAGGAGGACCTCGTTACGCGTGTTGCACCCGTCGGCCGCGTCGAGACCGGTGTTCCAGTGCTCGAAGGAGTCGCGTGCATGGCCGGTGCGGTCCTCCTCGGTGACGGGAAGCCGGCCGACGGCGTCCTCCAGCGGCAGCACATCGGGGACGGGCGCCATCGTCGTGGTCCCGGCCGCGGTGGGGGAAGGGAGAGTGAGCGAGGTCATGGCTAGGCAGAACGCGGCGGCGCCGCGCAGCATGTTCGTGATCACGACCGCGGGCATAGCGGACCCGGGCCCGCGGACACACCGGGTCTGGGGTGCTCGTCGACCGCGCGAGGTGCGGGGATTCGCCGGAGAAACGCTCCGCCTCCGCGCGTTTGGGTTCACCCGGGAGAGCGGGACCGCATGAGACCGTCCCTCACCGACCGGTCCGGCCGGTGCACCGGTCGAGGCGCAGGAGGCGGATGCGCACGGACCGCGTAATGCGCAGGCCGGTCCCGGTCCTTCGGACCGTGCCGCCGGAGCACGGCAAGGACTCCGTCCTGCCGTGGTCGTCGGCCCCGGTCCGTCGAGCGGGCAAGCCGGCCTGCACCGGCAGGCGTTCCCGCGCGAGTTCGAGAACCTCCGATGCCGTGCCGTGCGCGATCGGGTCGGATCACGAAGAACAGGCTCAGGCCGCGAACAGCTTGTCCTGCTCGGCGCGCAGCACGTCGACGAGTCGATCCGGCGGCAGGATCACGTCCCCGTAGCCGAGCACGGTGTCCTTGGCGACGGCGTGGCGGAGCACGCACCCCTCGGAGATGCCCATCGGTAGCAGGTCGTCGGCGCGCGTCACCGCGTGCGACTCGGCCACCCCGAAGGTGTCGTAGCCGCCTATCCCGTCCAGCACCGTGCCGGTGGGCAGGTCACGCTTGGCGGTGGCCACCACGTCGACCCGGGGGCCGGCGGGCGGGGTCAGCGCGGCGTCGCCGAAGTCGACGGCGCGCACCACGGTGTGCGGCACCTCGAAGTGGCACAGGTGGTAGGGCGTGTAGAAGCTGTACAGCGGGCCGCGCCCGAGCTTGTACAGTTCCAGGTACGTGTGCTGCGCCGGGTCGTCGTGGGTCCCCAGCACGTACACGCCGGGCGCGGGCTTGGCACCCACCACGTAGTCCACGATGCCGCCGAGCTCCCGCAGTTCGTCCACGTCGTACATCTCGGCCAGCCGATCCACGTGTCCGGTGTGGTCGCGCCCGTACATGCCGCGCTTGGGTACGGTGAAGCCGAAGGCGTTGGCCACGATCGCCTGTTCGAAGGAGACCTTCGTCCCGTCGGTGAAGCTGGTGATCATGTGGACGTTCTGCCCCCACCGGTCGGCGAACGGCTGCTGGGTCGTGGGGGTGCGGTACTCGTCCTGGAACCCCTTGACGTTGCCGGCCACCAGGGGAGTGACACCCAGACTGCGCACGAAGCGCAGCAGATTGGCCTGCACCGCAGGCTGGTCGCCGTCTGCCCCGGTGAGCACCACCCCGGCCGCGCGGGCGCGGTGCGCCAGCAGCGGTCCGACCGTGCAGTCGAGTTCGGCGTTCATCGTCACCACCGGAAGACCGCGCTCGATGGCGGCGACGGTGATCCTGGCACCGAACTCCACCGCACCGGTGACGTCCACCAGGCAGTCGATGCCCTCCGCCTCGATCAGGGCGAACGCGTCCTCCGTGACGACCGGCCGTCCGGCGGCCACGGCCGCCGAGACCGCGTCCCGGCTCCCAGCCAGGACGGGCCTCAGACCCGCCTCCCGGTACGCGCGTTCCGCATTGTCCGGGTTCCGGTTGGAGATGGCGGCCACCCGCATGCCGGGCACCGAGGTGGTGATGTGCCGCACCAGTCCCCGCCCCATGTAACCGGCGCCCACCATGCCGACCCGGATCGGCCGGCGCTCTTCCGCGCGACGGCGCAGCGCGGCGTCGACGATGATCATCGACGGCCCACCGGGGCTCCGGCCGACCGGGACCGGCGCGGAGCCGGCGCCGTCGGGAGCCCGAACGGACGGCGGGAACGGGCGGACGGTTCGCGGTCGTCCTCCAGTCGTTTCCGGCCCGGGAGTGCCGCACTCCTCGGCGAGGTGGCGTGAACCAGCATGGCGATCTCCGATGCCTGTCGGTGCGTCATGGATTTGCGAGGCTAGGTCGCCGGCACGAGGCCGGGCAACAGCCGCCCCGCCGACCGCTTACGCACAGCGCGCCGGAAGACCTTCCGGGGCGTGCGACGGGCTTTCCCCCGTGGTGGCCTCTTCCGTGCGGGCGGCAGCAGAGGGGTTCCTCGCGGCGGAGAGCCCGCCGCCGGTGTGCCGCGGCTCCCGGGTTTCGACTGCGGACGATCGGCAGTCGAACAGGGAAACCGGTCTTTACGGAGGAGGAATTGACGACCAGGCCGGAACGCTCGATATGTTCGCGCAATGCGCCCGCTTCCCGTCGCAGACCCGGGTCACCCCGATATCCGCTCGGCCTTCAGGTACCTGCTCTGGCTCGCGGGCCGGATGGCCCGCCCCCTGAGTGCCGCGGCGTTCCTCGGCCTCCTGTGGCTCGGTTCGCAGGCGCTCGTGCCGGTCGTCATCCGCGAGGCCGTCGACGAGGGACTGGTCCCCGGCGACATGGGCACCGTCCTGGTCTGGTCCGCCGTGCTCCTCGGCCTCGGCCTGGTGCAGGCGGTGTCCGGCATGTTCCGCCGCCGACTGAGCATGCACAACGCGCTGTCCGCCGGTTTCCGAACGGTCCAGTTGGTGACCGCCCACGCGGACCGGCTCGGCGCCGGCCTCGAACGGCGCGTCGACGACGGGGAACTGGTCAGCGTCGGCACCTCGGACATGACCACCATCGGCAACGCCTTCGACGTCGTCGGCCGGGCCTTCGGCGCCGTCGTCTCGACGATCCTGGTGGCCGCGATACTCCTCGACCAGTCGCCCTGGCTCGGCCTCCTCCTGATCGTCCTCCTGCCCGCGATCATCCTCACCATGGGCTACACCCTGCGCCCCCTGCACCGCAGGCAGAGCGCCTACCGCGACCTCCAGGGCGAGCTGACCTCCCGGCTCACCGACGTGGTGACCGGACTGCGGGTCCTGCGCGGTGTCGGCGGCGAGACCTCCTTCGCCCGTTCCTACCGCGAGCGCTCGCAGCGCGTGCGCGCCGCCGGCTCCGAGGTGGCCGGGGCGGAGGCCCTGATCCGCGCCGCCCAGGTACTGCTGCCCGGTCTGCTGGTCGGCGTCGTCACCTGGATCGGCGCCCGCGCCGCCCTGAGCGGCACGGTCACGCCCGGCGAACTCGTCGCCTTCTACGCGTACGCCGCCTTCCTCGTCGAACCGCTCGCCATCTTCACCGACACCGCCGACCGTTTCGCCCGGGCCCATGTCGCCGCCCGCCGCGTGATCGCCGTACTGGCCCTGCCCACCACCTCCCCGGACGCCAGAGGGGGGAACATGCCGGTGCCCGTCGGCGCGCACGACCTGGTCGACGAGCACACCGGACTGGTCGTTCCCGCCGGCTCCTTCCTGGTGGTGGTGGCACCGCCGGCCGAGGGCGTGCGCCTGGCCGACCGCCTGGGCGGTTACACCGGCGGGTCCGTCCGCTACGCCGGACTGCCGCTGCGGGAAATGCGCACCGAGCAGGTCCGCCGGCACATCCTCGTGGTCGACAACCGCCCCCGGCTCTTCCGCGGCAACCTGCGCGACAACCTCGACCCGCACCGCGCCGCCGGGGACGACGACGTGCTCGCCGCGCTGCGGGTGGCGGCCGCCGAGGACGTCGTCGAGTCGCTGCCCGAAGGACTGGACGCCGTCGTAACCGCCGACGGAAGCCGGTTCTCGGGAGGCCAGCGCCAACGGCTCGTCCTCGCCCGCGCGGTGCTGGCCGACCCCGACGTCCTCGTCGTGGTCGACCCCACGTCAGCCGTCGACGCCCACACCGAGAACCGGGTGGGCCACCGGCTGCGCGCCGCCAGGGCGGGCCGCACCACCGTCCTGGTCAGCTCCAGCCCCCTGCTCCTCGAACGGGCCGAACGGGTGGCCTTCGTCCACGACGGTTCGGTCGTCGCCACCGGAAGCCACCGCGATCTGCTGGCCGCCGACCCCCGGTACCGCCTGGCCATACAGCGCGAGACCGGCGAAGACCCCGCCGGGGATGCGTCCCCCACCGCCCCCTTCGCCCGCAGGAGTGCGGAATGAACAGGGTCGCACTGCCGGTTGCCGACACGGTGGAAGTGCGCGCGCACGCCCGCGTCCTGGCGCGCGGCCATCGCCGCGACCTCACCTGGCTGCTGTCCCTGCACGGACTGGCCGCGGCGTGCGGGCTGGTCGCGCCCTGGCTGATCGGCCGGCTCATCGACGAGGTGGCCGAAGGAACCACGAGCGGCGCCGTCGACCTGCTCGCCCTCGGCCTGCTGGCCTCCCTGGTCGGCCAGGCCGTGCTCACCTACGCCGCGGTCCAGCGGTCCTGCCGGTTCGGCGAGAAGATCACCGCGGAGGTGCGGGAGGACTTCGTCGACCGGGTGGTGACGCTGCCGCTGTCCACCGTGGAGGACGCCGAGCCCGGCGATCTGATCACCCGTGCCTCACGCGACACCGACGCCCTCACCAACACCGTCCGCTACGCCGCGCCCGAGACCCTGATCGCCACGCTCACCTGCCTGTTCACCTTTGGCGCCCTGCTGCTCGTCGGCCCGCTCACCGCGCTGCCCAGCCTGCTCGTCGTCCCCCTGCTGTGCGCCGGCACCCGCTGGTACCTGCGCCGCTCCGGTGTGGTGTACCGCCGGCGTGCCGCCGGTTACGTGGCACTCGGCGACACCCTTGCCGAGACCGTGCCCGGCGCCCGCACCGCGGAGGCGTTCGGCCTCCGGGACCGGCGCCGCCGGGCGCTCGACCACGACCTGGGGGAGGCGTACCGCGCCGAGCACCGCACGATGTGGTTGCGCAGCTCCTGGTACCTGACGGTGGAGCTCAGCTACGCGGTCCCCCTGGTGGCCACGCTCGCCGTCGGCGGAGTGCTCTACACCGGCGGACTTGCCTCGCTGGGCCAGGTGGTCGCCGCCACCCTCTACGTACGACAGTTGATCTTTCCCCTGGACGACGTCCTGAGCTGGATGGACGAGCTCCAGATCGGTTCGGCCTCGTTGGCCCGGGTACTCGGCGTCAGCAAGCTGCCGGCGGACCGCGAGCCGACCGGCGCCTCGCCCTGCGGCCGGGACCTCAGCGTCCGGGACGTCAGCTTCTCCTACGTGCCCGGACGCACCGTCCTGCACGGTGTCGACCTGGACCTGGCGCCGGGCGAACGGCTCGCCGTCGTCGGTCCCTCCGGCTCCGGAAAGTCCACCCTCGGCAAACTGTTCGCGGGCATCTACCATCCCGGTTCCGGCACCGTCCGGGTCGGGGGCGTCCCCCTGGTCGAGCTGAGCACCGCGGAGCTGCGCCGCCGCATCGCCCTGGTCACCCAGGAGCACCACATCTTCCGCGGCACTCTGCGCGAGAACCTCACCCTTGCCCGGCCGGGTGCCGACGACGCCGAGGCGCGCCGCGCCCTGGAGGTGGTCGGAGCCGGCGACTGGTCGGCGGCGCTCCCGAGCGGCCTGGACACCCCGGTCGGCTCCACCGGGCACCCGCTCACCGCCGCACAGGCCCAACAGGTCGCCCTGGCCCGGCTGGTGCTCGCCGACCCGCACACCCTGGTGCTCGACGAGGCCACCGCGCTGCTCGACCCGGCCACGGCACGGCACGCCGAGAGGGCCCTGGCCGCCGTGCTGGGCGACCGGACCGTCATCGCCATCGCGCACCGACTGCACACCGCCGAGGATGCCGACCGGATCGCCGTCGTCGAGGAGGGCCGCGTCACCGAACTGGGCAGCCACCACGCTCTGCTGGCCGCCGACGGCGCCTATGCCGCCCTGTGGCGCGCCTGGCACGGCGAATGAAATCGATCCGCCCGCACGGCTATTGAAATCATTGCGGCACACACGGCTGCGGTCCTAGCCTGAGCGATATGAATCCAAGGAAGCCGCACGTCGATTGGGACAGCCTTTTCGGCGACGATTACGATTACTTCGACCTTCCCGACCTCACTCCGGAGCTGAGCGGGATCGAGGCGTCGAGCATGGTCGAACTCGGTGGATTGCAGCCGGGATCGCGTCTTCTGGACGCGCCGTGCGGACACGGCCGGCACGCCAACGTACTGGCCTCGCGGGGCTACCGGGTGGTCGGTATCGACCGCGACGAACGATTTCTCGAGATGGCCCGTGACGAGAGCGAGAAAATGGGGGTCGAGGTCGATTACCGGCACGTCGACCTACGCGAGATGTCCTTCGAGGAAGAATTCGACGCCGCCGTTTCCTGGTACAGTTCCTTCGGTTACTTCGACGACGAGACGGACCGGGACATCCTCCGGCGCTACCGTCGCGCACTCCGGCCCGGCGGCCGTTTCCTGCTCGACATGCATTCCCCGTACCGACACATCCCGAGTGTGCTGGCCAACCACGACATGCACGTCGATGTCCTGCGCCGCGGACAGGACCTCGCGGTCGACATCCAGGAACTGGACGCCGAGGCGAGCCGCTACTACGCGGAGAAGATCACCATCCGGGGCGGGAAGGTGGAGCGGGCCCGCTACAGCGTCCGCATGTTCACGGCCCCCGAGATCCTGGAGTGGTTCCGCACCGCCGGCTTCTCCCACGCACGCGTCATGAACGAGACGGGCGGCCCCTTCACCGTCAGCAGCCGCCGCCTGGTGGTGCTCGGCACCGCCTGAGCCCGCCCCGTCCCACCCTCCTGCCTCGTCCCGGCCCGGCGCGCGGACCACCCGCTCCGGCGGGCGCCGTGCGCGCCGAGCCGCTTCCCGAGACGACCCACCGTGACCGCCATTCGCAAAAGAAGGTTCCCGTGGACACCGACACCGACACCGACACCGTCCGTCCCGCCGTGCCGATCGGCCCGCTGCGCACCTCCGGTCCCGACATCGACGTCGACGCCCTGCGCGCCCACTACGCCTCGTACCGATGCGCCCAGATACCGCAGGTCGCCGACGTCACCGCGCTCAAGGCGGCGGCCCTCTCGGCGTACCGGCATCTGGGCGACGAACCCCTGGTCGACGCTCAGGAGCACAGCTCCGACGGCGGTTCGCTCGGCTACGGCTTCCGGTTCCAGCGCCTCGACGCCAAATCCGACTCGCCGAGCCACTCCGCACGCGTCACGGCCGTCTTCCGTGATCACGGCCTGCTCGACTGGGCCGAGCACGCGGCACGGCAGATGCTGCCCGTCGTCGACACCATCACCGGCCGTTCGCTGCGCTACGAGCGGGTGTTCCTCCTGGCCTACCGCGAGGGCGACTACATCGGCCCGCACGGTGCCGAGCAGGACACCGACCTCGACCGGTTCAACCTCCAGTTCCCCCTCTGTTACGACACCGTCGGCGCCATGCGCATCCTGCGCGGGGGCTACTTGGAGCCGATGTACGACCGAGAGGGCGACGCCCGGCTGCTCGGCCCCCGTATGTGGCACGAGGTGCCGCCGCTGCTCCGGATGCCCGAGGGACGGGACCCGCTGCGTCTGGTCGTCTCGCTGCGGCTGATGGCCCGTTGATGACCGGCGTCACGACCGCCGCCGAGCGCGCGGCGCGCGCCGCGGAGGTCGCCGCCGTGGCCGAGGAGGTCTTCCGGAGCCACGGGGCGGTCTTCCGGTCCGCCCGCCGCACGTCCGGCCGGACCAACGCCACCTGGCTCGGCGGTGGGCTCGCCGTACGGGTCGCGGGATCCAGCGCGGCCCGGGACCTGGTGCGCGAGACGCGGTTGGCCGCCCTGCTGCCCCCCGAGGTGGGCTATCCGGCGGTCCTCGCGTCCGGCACGACCCGCGGCTTCGAGTGGGTGGTCACCCGGGAGATCGAAGCCGTCTGCCTGGACGATGCCTGGGCCGGCCTGGACGGGCAGCGGCGCGCGGCCGCGACACGGCGGTTGTGGGAGCGGGCCCGGGCGGCTCACCAGGTCGACCCGGCGGCCGCCGCGCCCCTGGCCCGCTCCCACAACCCGTTCTACGCGCGGTCCCCGGACGAGGCCGACGCCGCCCTGGGGCGGCTGCACGCCGCGGGAGTGCTCACGGCCGGGGAGCGGAGGCGGTTGTCCGCCGCCCTGGAGCGGCACTGGGCGGCCCTGCCCGGGGCCGCCCCTGTGCTCAACCACGGTGACCTCTCCCCGGTGAACGCCCTGTGGGACGGTACCGACGTGGTGTCCCTGCTGGACTTCGAGTTCGCGGTCCTCGCTCCTGTGCACCTGGACCTCAACGAACTGGTCAAGACGGCCTTCGCACCCCCGGCGCCGGGCACCGGGACCACTGAGGGGGAACGCGCCGACCGCGGGCTGCTCCAGGAGACGGTGGCCGAACTGGCCGCCCCGTTCCTGCGCACCGACGCCGACGCCGCCCTGCTGATCGGCCACTCGATCCAACTGGAGACCTGGGGCCTGGAGCGCGAGCTGGCCAAGCCCCGCCGCAGGGACCACCGGGACTGGGAGCCGTACCGGATGCTCGTCGCCTGCGCGCACGGCGACGGCGGCTACTACGAGCCCCTGCTGGGGCGTTGAGTCCGGGGGCCCGGGGGCCCCGAGGAGAGGCGGGACGATGATACGGACGCTGTTCGTGGACGCAGGCGGCGTGCTGTACAACAACATCAACGAGGAGACGGACTTCCTCGACCGGGTCGCCGACCGCTACGGCGTGGACCGAGGGGAACTCGCTCGGCGCGTGGAGGAGTCCGCGCCCCGGTACGAGAGCGGCGCGAGCCATGTGCACCGGGTGATCGCACGGCTCGTCGCCGGAGGGAACGGCTCCCGGGCCGGAACGCCTGCGGAGGGACGCTGGATGGACCGCGCGTACCTCGACAGCGTCCGCCCCCACCGGGACAGCTTCCGCGTCCTGCGGGAACTGCGGGAGCGGCGGCCGGAAGTGCGGCTGGTCCTCACCAACAACGAGGCCGAGCACTGGGACCGGCTGAAGGACGAGGCGTACGGGCACTTCGCGCTGTTCGACACGCTGTGCTCGTCCTGGCGCACGGGTCGGGTGAAACCGGCGCCCTCCTTCTTCACCGAGGCCTTGCGTACCTGCCGTGCGGCGGCTGCCGAGACCCTGCTCGTCGACGACCGCGCCACGGTGCTGCGGGTGGGGAACGGACTGGGCATGCGGACCCTGCACGTGTCCGTCCCGGAGGTCTTCGCGAATCGGCTCGGAGCGGCGGTGGGTGGTGACGTGCTGCCGTCCGAGCCGTGAGGGCCTCCCTCGGGAGGCCCCGGTGGGGCCGGCTTCAGCGGGAGATGTCCCGGATGTTGTCCAGTACCTTCCGGAACGCCCGTGCGATGTCGTCGATGGCGTCGAGCGGGGCGAGGAGCACCTCGTGGCCGAAGCTCACCACGCTGTCGTGCAGGCGTTTGGCGACCGGAAGGTCGAACCGCGCCGGATTCACCTGCTCCAGGTAGTGCGCGTCGGTGGCGAACCGCCGGCGCGAGGCCGGCCGGTGCAGCGGGTTGTCGTTCAAGGGCCGGTGCGTCTGCATTACGGCGAAGCCCAGCTCGGCGGTGAGCGCGCCGGCTATCCGGTCCACCGGCGCCACGGCCAGCACTTCGTCGGGCAGGCGCACCATGAAGCGGTAGTAGGCGCGGCCGGTGGTCCCGGGGGAGGTCTCCTGGACCGTCAGACCCATCTCGTTCAGGCGGTTCTCGAGGTGCTCCGCGGCCCGTATCCGGTGGGTGTTCTGCCCGTCCAGCAGGGCCAGTTGGTCCAGCAGCACCGCCGCGTGGAACTCCGACAGGCAGGCGTTGCTGCCCATCAGCCGGCCGGTCTCCTCCAGCTCCATCTCGCCCACCTCGACCGGTTCGGGCCGCAGCACCCGCCCGTCCGCGCGCAGGTGCTCCGCCCGGTTCGCGACGTCCGCGTCGTCGGTCACCAGTGCGCCGCCCTCGCCGCAGGTCAGCAGCTTGCTGCCCTGCATGCTGAACACCCCCGCGGTACCGAAAGCGCCCACGGGCCAGTCACCGTAGCGGGCGCCGTGCGCGTGCGCGCAGTCCTCGATCAGCGGCAGGCCGTGCCGCTGGGCGATGTCGATGAGCGAGTCCAGATCGGCCACGGCCGAGTAGGCGTGCACCACGGTGATGGCCCGGGTCCGCTCGGTGATCGCCGCCTCCACGGCCGCCGGGTCCAGGCAGTACGTCTGCGGGTCGACGTCCACCAGCACGGGAACGGCGTTGACGCCCAGCACGGCCGACGCCGACGCCACCCACGTGAGGCCGGGCACGATCACCTCGTCGCCGGCGCCGACTCCGCACGCCTCCAGGGCGATGGCCAGCGCGGCGGTTCCGGTGGCCACCGGCACGCACAACGCCGAACGGCAGTAGTTCGCGAAGGCCTCCGCGAATTGCCGTTCGTAGGACTGCCGACCCTGATAGGCGCAACTGATGGTCCAGCGCCCGCTCGTCAATACGTCTTCGAGACTTTTCAGCGCCCGCTCGCCGGGCTGTGGCCAACGCGGCCACTCCCGGTCCGTGAGACGCGGTCCACCGGCGATAGCCAATGCATTTGCCATGCTTGCCCTCGCTTTCGAGAATTTGACGGATGGGGAGAGAAATTTACGCACCTCCGTCCGCCGTACGCCACAGTGAGGAGAGTGCCTCCGAACGGTCCCGCGCCCCCGTCCTGTTCGACTGAGGAAAGCGAGCACTCGAACGTATCGGTACGCTGCGGCTGGCCGGACGGCTGAATACCCGGTCAGGTCTCCGCGACCAAAGGCGGGAAAAGCATCAGGTGGAGGAGTCAGAGATGTCCGGTAATCCCCGGAAGCGGCACGACGGCACCGGCACCCACCGGACGGGCGGGGCGTCCTCCTCCGGCCCCGTTCCCCGGCACGCCCGGACCGTGATCGTCGGCGGCGGACTCGCGGGCATCGAACTCGCCACCGCGCTGGCCGACCACGGTGCCGAGGACGTCCTGTTGTTGGAGGCGGGGCCTGGCGAGGACTTGGCCCACATTCACGTGACGCACTCCCAGACGCACGCCACCGAGCTGGTGTTCGCTCCGGAGCGCGACCCCCACTTCCACCGGTCGTGGCGGTCCGAGGCGCCCCCGCACTACACCGGCATCTCCGGGCTCCGCCGCAGGCTGGGCGGCCGCTCCCTGTACTGGCACGGCGTGGTGTTGCCTCTGGAGGACTGGGCCCTGCACCCGTCGGACTGGCCCGCCGAGGTCGTCACCGCCCTGACCGTCGGCATCGCCGGCGAGCCCTCCTGGTACGACCGGGTCACCGCGGACCTGACCGCGTGGAGCGGCGGCCGGCTGTGGGACGCCGCGCAACCCGGCTGCGCCGTGTTCGGCGGCCAGGAGTTCCTCCCGCTGCCCCGCGCCTGCCGGCGCCTGCCCGGCACCGACCGCTGGGAGGCGTACACCGCGCTCGACGCCTGGCGCGGACCCGACGGCCGGCCGGCCCCGCCCCCCGGTGTCTCGGTCCGCTGCGACACGGAGGTGCTCGCGGTGGACGTGCGCGCCGGACGGGCCCGGGGCGTCCTGGTGCGTGCCGCCGACGGGACCACGGCCACGGTCGCCGCGGACACCGTGGTGCTGTGCGCGGCCACCGTGGAGAGCACCCGGCTCGCCGCGCACGCCCTCGCCACCGCGGGCGCCCTGCGCACCCCGCGGCTCGGCGGCCTGGCCGACCACCTCGTGCAGGGCTTCACGGTCCGGCTGCCGGCCGGCCCGCTGCCCGTGCCCGGCTCGTACCACGTGCCGAGTGACCCGGCGCTCCGCTCCTACCTGCGGATGGACGTGCACCCCGACGGACCCGGTCGGGCGCTCCTGGACGTACGGATCACCGGGGAGCAGTTGCCCAACCAGGAGAGCGTCGTGGAGTGCCGGCCCTCCGGGGGCGCCTCGTGGCGGGCGCACGTCCGGACCGCGCTGTTGCCCGAGGACCGCAAGGTGATCGGCGCGCAGCGCGACCTGCTGCGCGACTTCTGGGCGACGGCCGCCCGTGAACTGGGCGTGCCCGCGGCCCCGCTGGTGTTCACCGACTTCGGCGACACCGACCGCGACAACACCCGGGTGCTGCCCGACCGGACCCGGAGCCAGCCAGAGGGCCGGCCCGAGACGTGGACGAGCCTGCTCGGCACCGAGGACCACGAGGGCGGCAGCCTGCCGCTCGGCCGACTGCTCGACGCCGACCACGCCTTCCCGGCGCTGCCCGGCCTCCACGCCGCCGGCCCGGCCGTCTTCCCCCGGCTGGGCGCGGCCAACCCGTCCCTGACCACCATCGCGCTCTCCCGTCGGCTCGCCGGACTGCTCACCGGTGTCTGACGCCCCCTCCGCGCCCGCCCGACGGCCCGCCCCGCACCGCCGTCCGCGCGACACTCCCCGAGACCACCGACCCCACCCAGGAGGTACCACCGTGCCGGGCCCCGGATACCGTTTCTTCGGCGACGAAGAACGCGCCAACGTCATGGCCGTGCTCGACCGCTGGTACGCCGACCGGGAGGCGTTCGACGACCCCGGCGAGAGGGAGTGGGTCCGCCGCTTCGAACAGGCAGCGGCCGAACGGTTCGGCGCCGCCCACTGCCTCGGCGTCAACAGCGGCACCTCCGCGCTGGTCGCCGCCCTCGTGGGACTCGGCGTCGGACCCGGCGACGAGGTCGTCGTGCCCGGCTACATGTTCGTCGCCTCGATCGCCGCCGTGCTGCACTGCGGTGCCGACGTGGTGCTCGCCGAGGTCGACGAGTCGCTCACCCTCGATCCGGTCGACGTGCGCGCCAGGATCACCCCCCGCACCCGGGCGATCATGCCCGTGCACATGCTGGGCGCGCCCTCGGACATGGCCGCGCTGCGAGCCCTCGCCGACGAGCACGGACTGCACCTCCTGGAGGACTGCGCGCAGAGCGCGGGCGGTACCTACCGCGGCCGTCCGCTCGGCACCCTGGGGGACGTCGGCACCTTCTCCCTCAACCACTACAAGGTGATCACCTCGCTGCAGGGCGGATTCCTGCTCACCGACGACCCCGCGGTCTTCCAGCGGGCCTACTCCTTCCACGACCAGGGCTGGTTCCCCTACCGCCGGGACCACGGGGAGGGCGACCTGCTGCTCGGCATGAACCTGGGACTCGGCGAACTGCACGCCGCCGTGGCGCTCGCCCAGCTCGACAAGCTGGACCTGATCCTCGACCGTGTGCGGGACGTGAAGCGCCGGCTGACCGAGGCGATCGGCGAACTGCCCGGAGTGCGACCGAGGACCTCCCACGACCCGGCGGGGGAGTGCGGCACGACCGCCGTGTACGTCTTCGACGATGCCGCGCACGCGCGGGACGTGGCCGACCGGCTGCGCACCCGGACGCTCCTGGACTCGCCGACGCACTACTACGGCGGGCTGCCCGCGCTCACCGCGTTCGGCCGCGGCGACCGTTCCGTCGTGCCGTCCCGCGCCCCCGGAGGACGCCCGGCCGCACACCCCTTCGAAGCCGGTGCGCTCCCCCGCACCGACAGCGTCCTCGGCCGCTCCGTCGCCCTCGCCACCGGCGTCTCCGACGGCTACCTCGGCCCCGGGTTCGGCGTCCACCCCGGATCCTCGCAGGCGGAGATCGACCGCGCAGCGGAGGCGTTCCGCCGCGCGGTCAAGGGCGAGGCCCCGGCCTGACCCCGGCCGGTCCGGCGGCCCCGCGAGGGTCAGGCCGTTCCGCCGGGCCCGGCGGCGTCCCGCACCAGCCCGGTCAGCTCGTCCGCAACGCCCGGCGCCGCGTACACCAGCCAGCGCCCGTCCAGCCGGCCGCCGCCGCACAGGTCGTCCACGCGGCCGCCGGCCTCCGCCACCAGGAGGGCGGCCGGCGCCCGGTCCCAGACGTGCCCGCCCTCGTCGACCAGCCCCTCGGCCCGGCCCTCCAGCAGATCGGCGACCAGACACACCGAGGAGTCGATCCACCTCATCCGGTCGCGCACCGGCTCGACGGGGGAGCCCGGCATGAGGAAGCCGCCCACCCGGGCCGCCGAGAGCGGTCCGGTCGTCTCCGGCACGCGCAGCGGACGCGACGCCGACAAGGGCCCGCCGCGGGCGGACGCGAACGCGCCGCGGCCGCGCTCCGCCCACCACCGGACGCCCTCGGTCGGACGGCTCAGCACGGCGACCCGGAGCTCCCCCTCCACCTCCAGGGCCACATGGGTGCCCCAGTCCCGCCGCCCGGCCAGGAAGGGGATCGTGCCGTCGATGGGGTCCAGTATCCAGCGGCGCCGCGACCCCGTTCCGAGCGTGCCGCTCTCCTCGCTCAGCACCGCGTCGCCCGGCCGTTGCTCCGCCAGCACCGCCAGCATGGCCTTCTCCACCGCGAGATCGGCCTCGCTCACCGGGCTGCCGTCCTCCTTGCGCCGTGCGACCGGCCGTTGCCCGAAGAATTCCAGTGCCAATGCGTCCGCCAGATCGGCGAGCCGGTGCGCCAGCCTTACGTCGCTGTCATTCACCATCGGTCCACCATAGCCACGGGACCCGCTCACGAGGACTTCCTGTCCTTCCGCAATTCATTGGACAACCGGTTGAACGTCCGGCGAGAAAAGCCGCACGGCGGCTCGCGGTGTTAGCCTCTGGCATGCTCTTGGAGAACACGCTCGTGGAACGCCGGAGCCTTCTCCGGCTTGTCGAGGAAAACTTCCGCAACTTCCTTCCCGATGACCGGGAATTGCCCGAGATCGAGTTCTTCCCCCTCGGTGAGGACAGTTGGTCGTACCGCTGCGGACCCCTCTGGATCAGTGTCCGCCGCGATCTGGACGGCCATTTCCCCGCAGCGTACGAGGTGCCGCTCTTGCTGCGCGAGAGCGGAAAGGACTATGTCCTCGCCCCGCTCCCCGGGCGGGACGGTCGGATCGTCCACCGGGTCGCAGGCCTTCCCGTCGTGGTGTTTCCCTACGTCGAGCGCGCCGTCGCCGCCCCCGCGCCCCCCACCGCCGGTCAACTCGGCTTGTTGGCAGCCAGGTTGCGGGAGGTGCATGCCTTCGACCCGCCCGCCTCCCGGGCCGTCGGCATACCCGTCGAGGACTTCCGCCTCCCTTTCGGGAACGACCTCGACAAGGCGCTCCAGACGGCTCTGGGCGGCGGAGCGGGCGAGTGCGGGCCCTACGGCGACCGGCTGGCCGACCTGGTGGCGCGACGGCGGGACCACCTCGCCGCGCTGTGCGAGGAGGCCGCCCGCGTGGCCGACCGGTGCACCGACCTGTGGCGCGGCGAACGCCCCGCCCTGACCCACGGCGACCCCAGCACGACGAACGTCCTGTTCGGGCGGGGCGTGGACATCATCGACTGGGGCGGGGCGATGTGGGCCCCGCCGGAGCGCGACTGGGCCGCCCTGACCAGGGTGTTCGGCACCGCCCCCGAGGGACGCGCGGTCTTCCTGCGGTTCTACGAACTGCGCTGGGTGCTCGCCGAGATCGCCGAGTACGCCGGCCGCTTCACCGGCCCCCACACCGGTGACGCCGACGACGACGCCATGTGGGGCCGGCTGACGCGCTACCTCCCGCCCGCCTGACCCGCGGGCCGCGGCCCACCCGCCTCCCCACACCATCGTGACCGACTCGTACCGAAGGACCGCCGTGAGCCTGGTCAGCGTTCACAACGAATGGGATCCGCTGGAAGAGGTCGTCGTAGGCACCGTCCGCGGTGCCCGGGCACCGGTCCCCGTCGGGTACGCCGGACGCAGCGAAGGAGCCGCAGGCGCGTGCCACGGCCGGCGACGGGACGCCGCCCCGGTGCGCTGGCCGGACCGGGTCCTCAAGGAGACGGAAGAGGAACTGGAAGAGCTGTGCGAGGAGTTGCGCGGCCTCGGCGTGACGGTCCGCCGTCCCCGGACCTGTGACCGCGCGGCATGCGCGGACGTGCTCGGCCGGACGGACGACGGCCGCCGCCCCCGGGCCGGGCTGCTCACCGTCGGTGACACCGTCATCGAGACCCCGACGGCCCTGCGCGCGCGGTTCTCGGAACCCTTCGCCTACCGGGAGCTGCTGACCGAGTACCTCGTCAGCGGCAGCAGATGGATCTCCGCGCCCGAGCCCCGCCTCACCGGCGCGATGTACGACCTCGGCGCCCCGCCCGGCGAGCGGCTGCGCGAACGGGAGCCGGTGTTCGACCCGGCCAACGTGCTGCGGCTCGGCACCGACCTGCTGTACCTGGTGTCCGACAGCGGCAACGAACTCGGGGCCCGCTGGCTCCAGTCGGCCGTGGGCGGGACCTACACCGTGCACCCCTGCCGCGGGCTGCACGCCCCCACCCCCCTCGACCTCACCCTGCTCCCGCTCCGCCCGGGCCTCCTCCTCACCAACCCGTCCCGGGTGACCGGCGGCAACCTGCCGGCCGTGCTGCGCTCCTGGCGGCGGATCGAGTGCCCCGAACCTGCCGGACCCGGCGGCGCGGGGGACGCGCCGCACCGCTCGACGTGGACCGGCACGGGTCTGCTGGTGGTCAGGCCGGGCCTGGTCGTCGTGGACGGCCGGCAGCGGGAGCTGATGCGCGTGCTGGAGCGGCACGGCGTCGATGTGCTGCCGCTGCGGCTGACCCACTCCCGGCTCCTCGCCGGCGGGTTCCACGGGCTCGTCCTCGACGTCCGCAGGACCGGCGCGTTGGAGACCTACCGCTTCTGACCCGTCGGCCCTCCCGTCCCACGTCCCCACCGAAACCCTGCAAGGAGGCGCGGATGCGTCCGCTGAGTGTGCAAGGTGCCTGGCTGTCGGAGACCCGTGCGTTCACCGACGACCGGGGCGAGTTCCAGGAGCTCTACAGCGGCCGGGCGCTGGGCGACGCGCTCGGTTACGACCCCGGCGTCGCACAGGCCAACCGCTCCGTCTCGCGACGGGGCGTGCTGCGGGGGGTGCACTTCGCGCAGATGCCGCCCAGCCAGGCGAAGTACGTCACCTGTCTCGGGGGCGCCGTCCTGGACGTGGTGGTGGACATCCGCGTCGGCTCGCCCACCTACCGCTGCTGGGAGGCGGTCAGGCTCGACGACCCGCACCGCAGCCTGTACGTCGAGGCCGGACTCGGCCACGCGTTCCTGGCGCTCACCGATGCCGCCGTCGTCGTCTACCTCACCTCGCGCGGCTACGCCCCCGGACGGGAGCACGGGGTGCACCCGCTCGATCCCGCTCTCGGCATCGCCTGGCCCGAGGACGTCGAGCCGGTGCTTTCGGAGAAGGACCGCACGGCCCCGGGGCTCGACGAGATGGAGCGGCGGGGTCTGCTCCCGTCCTACGACGACTGCGTCGCCTTCCACCGCTCCCTGCGCGGACCCGCCGCGGACTGACCGCACGCGCGACGGCTCACCGGCGATCCCGTGCCGGTGGGCCGTCGCGCGTCGTGGGGGACCCGGGAGCCGGCGGCTCAGGACCGGGGCAGCGCCGAGCGTCCCACCGCCCCGCGCAGCGAGGGGAACGCCTCCGTCAGCGCGGCGTCCCAGCCCCGCAGCGGCTCCATCCCCGCCGCCCGCCAGCGGGAGTGGTCCAGCACGCTGTACCCCGGCCGGCCGGCCGGCCGGGCCAGCGCACGGCTGGTGGTGGGCCGCACCCGGTCGGGGTCGGCGCCGAGCAGCCGGAACGTCTCGCGGGCCAATGCGTACCAGGTGGTGCGGCCCGAGTTGGTCGCGTGGTACACCCCGGCGGGCGCCGTGCCCGCCAGCGCCGCCGTGCCGAGCGCCGCCAGCCGACCGGCCACGTCCGCGGTCCAGGTCGGCTGGCCGTGCTGGTCGTTCACGACCGGCACGGTGTCCTGCTCGGCTTCCAGCCGCATCATCGTCGTCACGAAGTTGGGTCCGCCCGCCCCGTACAGCCAGGCCGTGCGGACCACGTAACCGGCCTCCGGCAGGAGGTCCAGCACCGCCTGCTCCCCGGCCCGCTTCGTGACCCCGTACACGGTGGCGGGACCGGTGGGGTCGTCCTCCCGGTACGGCCGCTTCGCCGTACCGGCAAACACGTAGTCGGTGGAGAGCTGGAGCAACACGGCCCCCAGGGCCCGGCAGGCCCGGGCGATGTGGAGAGGCCCGGCACCGTTCACAGCCATCGCGCGGGACGGCTCCGCCTCCGCCGCGTCGACCGCGGTCCACGCCGCGCAGTTGACCACCACCGCCGGGCGGTGGTGGTCGAGCGCGGCCCGCACGGCTCCCTCGTCGGTGATGTCCAGGACGTGGCGGTCGAGTGCGGTGACCGGGGTTCCCCGGCGCTGCAACAGGGAGGTGAGATCGCGCCCCAGCATGCCGGACGCACCGGTGACGAGCCACCGCGGGCGGGGGTACGGGGGCATGGTGTCGGTCTCCGAGGGGTGCGTGCCGGGCATCGGGAAGGGCGGAGCGGTCCGTCCGGGGCGGTCCGGCCGGGAGCGGCCGGACACCTAGGACGGCGAGCGGGCCGGGAGAAGCGGTTCCCACCAGGAACGGTGGTTCCGGTACCAGGCGACCGTGGCGGCCAGTCCGGCGGCCAGGGGGATGGCAGGCCGGAAGCCCAGCTCCTTTTGTACCCGAGTGGAGTCGACGGAGTAACGCCGGTCGTGCCCCTTGCGGTCCTCGACGTGCTCCACCCGGCTCCAGTCGGCCCCGCAGGCCTCCAGCAACAACCCCACCAGCTCCCGGTTGCTCAGGGTGGTGCCGCCGCCGATGTTGTAGACGCGGCCGGCCCGGCCCCGGGTGCGCACCGCCTCGATCCCCCGCACGTGGTCGTCGACGTGCAGCCATTCGCGCACGTGCAGCCCGTCCCCGTAAAGGGGTACCCGGCGCCCGTCCATCAGCAGGGTGACGAACCGGGGGACGAGCTTCTCGGGGAACTGGTGGGGACCGTAGTTGTTGGAGCAGCGGGTCACCCGCACGTCCAGACCGTGGCTGACGTGGTGGGCCAGGGCCAGCAGGTCGGCGGAGGCCTTGGAGGCGGAGTAGGGGCTGTTGGGGCGCAGCGGCTCGTCCTCGGTCCACGAGCCGTGCTCGACGGAGCCGTAGACCTCGTCCGTGGACACCTGGACGAAGGGCGCCGCCCCGTGCCGGTGCGCCGCGTCCAGCAGGACCTGGGTGCCGTGCACGTTGGTCCGCACGAAGGCGGAGGCGTCCAGCAGTGAACGGTCGACGTGGGACTCGGCCGCGAAGTGCACGACCTGGTGCTGCCCCGCCATCACCCGGTCGACCAGATGTGCGTCGCAGATGTCGCCGTGCACGAACCGGTAGCGGGGATGGTCGCGCACGGCGGCCAGGTTGGCCGGGTTGCCCGCGTAGGTCAGTGCGTCCAGCACGGTCACCACCACGTCGGGAGGCCCGTCGGGCCCGAGCAGGGTGCGGACGTAGTGGGAGCCGATGAAACCGGCCCCTCCGGTGACGAGCAGATGTGTGGTCATGGCAACGGACTCCGCTTTCCGGGTCGGACGGTCGGCACGAGGGGGTGGCGCGTCACGAGGAGATCTGGGCCTTGCTGTGGTCGCCCAGCACGAGCCGGTGGGCGTGCGGCACCGGCGGTGCGGACGTCACCTGCACGTGCCGGCCGATGAGGGACGCCTCGATGCGCCGCACGCCGGAGATCGAGGCGCCGCGCAGCACGATGGAGAACTCCACCTCGCTGTCCTCGAGCACGCAGTCCTCGGCGATGGAGGTGAACGGTCCCACGTAGGACCCGCTCACGATCGTGCCCGCGCCGATCACCGCGGGGCCGACCACCCGGGAGTTGCGCACCTCGGCGCCCCCCTCGACCTGGACGCGGCCGATGAGGTCGCTGTGTTCGTCCACCAGCCCGTCGCAGCGTGCCTCGGCCTCCTCCAGGACGAGCCGGTTCACCTCCAGCATGTCGGCCACGTTGCCCGTGTCCTTCCAGTAGCCCGTGATCTGGGTGGAGCGCACGTCCCGACCGGCCTCGATCAGCCACTGCACCGCGTCGGTGATCTCCAGCTCCCCGCGCCAGGAAGGCTTGATGGCCCGCACGGCCTCGTGGATGGCGGGGGAGAAGAGGTACACCCCGACCAGCGCGAGGTCGCTCTTGGGACGGACCGGCTTCTCCTCCAGCCCGCGCACCCGCCCCGAGGCGTCCAGCTCGGCGACCCCGAAGGAGCAGGGGTCGGACACGTGGGTGAGCAGCAGGTGCGCGTCCGGCCGGACTGCCCGGAAGTCCCGGACCGGGCCCTCGATGCCCTCCACCACGAAGTTGTCGCCGAGGTACATGACGAAGTCGTCCGCGCCCAGGTAGTCACGGGCGACCAGTACGGCGTGCGCGAGTCCCAGCGGTTCCGGCTGCGGGATGTACGTCACGTCGAGACCGAATTTCGAGCCGTCCCCCACGGCGTCGGTTATTTCACCGAACGTGTCGCCGACGACGATGCCGACATCGGTGATCCCTGCCGCCGCGATGGCCTCCAGTCCGTAGAAAAGGACCGGCTTGTTGGCGACGGGCACCAATTGTTTCGCGGAGGTGTGCGTGATGGGCCTGAGGCGAGTGCCGGATCCGCCGGCCAGTACGAGCGCTTTCATGTCGTTCTCCCTGCGTGGTCATGGAGGCACGGGTTTCGGGATCTGTCGAGGGAAAGGGGCCTTCACTGGGCTGCGGCAAGAAACGTCTGGTGATCTGGCGCGTTTTCTGCCGTCCCGTCGTCCCGTGGCGTCAGAACTGTGTTCCTCGGATGCGTGATCGGCCGCCCGGAGTGTCTGAAAACCGAGGCGAGAAGCGTGCAGATCTGTTGGTACGGACCGGTCCGGCGTCGCCCGCACCCCCGGTCCACCCTGTGGGGAAGGGGCGCGCAGCCCGGCTGCCCACCCGTATAGGGGGTCGAGTATCGGCCGCTTTGCCAAACTTTACTCAGGCGGTCATGGATGCTAAGCATATGCCGGGTAAAAGATCGAAGGAGTCATCCCACGTCATCGTGAATGCCTTGGCGACTGAAGGATGGGTAATGGAGCCCGGTTTAGGGAAAAATCCCGTTGAAACCTGCGAACAGCCTGGTGGGTACGCGAGTGTGTCAGACGAGTACAGCATGCGATTATCCGACGTAGTCATGGTGCCCATCGGTTCCCTGCAGGTTTCCGACTCGCCACGGAGTGCCGGTGAGGACGCCGAACACATTCGTACCCTCGCAGAATCCGGAGTGGAACTTCCGCCCATCGTGGTGATGTTCTCGACGAAACGCGTCATCGACGGCATGCACCGGCTCAGAGCGGCCGAACTGCGCGGCGCCGCCGAAATCGCGGTCCGGTACTTCGAAGGGGAGGAGAAGGAAGCGTTCGTCCTCGCCGTCACCTCCAACATCGCCCACGGGCTGCCGCTCTCCCTCGACGACCGCAAGGCCGCCGCGACCCGCATCCTGCGCACCCACCCCCTGTGGTCCGACCGGGCCATCGGGCGGGCGACCGGCCTCTCCGCCAAGACCGTGGGGACCCTGCGGTCCTGTTCGACCGAGGGGGTTCCTCAGTCGAACGTCCGGATAGGCCGCGACGGACGGTCCCGGCCGCTGGACCCCACCGAAGGGCGACGGCTGGCGGGTCGGCTGATCCAGGAGAACCCGTCGGCGCCGCTGCGCCAGATCGCGGCCGAGGCCGGAGTGTCCCTGGGCACCGCCTCCGACGTCCGCAAGCGTCTCCGGCGCGGCGAGAGCCCGCTGCCCGGACGCGACCGCCGACGGGAGGACACGGCGGACGCCGAGCCGTCACCGGCACGCACCGACCGGACCGAGGAGAGCCGACCGTCACGGGCCCTGCTGCTGCGCCACCTCAGCCGTGATCCCTCCATACGGTTGACGGAGGACGGCCGGGTGCTGCTGCGCTGGCTCAACGTCGTGGCCGTGCGCAGCCAGGACTGGGCCCGGCTGCTCGGCAACGTGCCGCCGCACCGCGTCAAGGTCATCGCCGAACTCGCCCGTGGCTGCGCCGACACGTGGCGGCAGGTGGCCGAACATCTGGAGAAGACCGAGGTCGACCTGACGAACGACCGCGTCACGGACGGCGAAATGTCCAACCCGGTGCACCGGGCCGGACTACGGTCGGGTGCCTGAGCACCTACCACCCGACCCCTCCCCGCACGGCCGCCCCGGGCCGGCGGAACCCGCTCGGGTTCCGCCGGCCCGGGGCGGGAATTCCACTCCCGAAGGAAAGCCCCGCATGAAATCGCCGGAAGACATCGACGTCCCCCACGCCCTGATCACGTCGTACACGAAGAACGGCGGTGAGGCGGAACGGGCCTGGATCACCGCCCTGCCCGCGCTGGTCGCGGAACTCCTCGACCGGTGGCGACTGGAACGGGACGGCACCCCCGGCTCCGGCGAGGCCTCGCTGGTGGTGCCGGTGCGGCGCGAAGACGGCGGCAGGGCCGCGCTGAAGCTCCAGATGCCCCGCGAGGAGACGACCGCCGCGCTGATCGGACTGCGGGCCTGGAAGGGCGACGGCATCGTGCGGCTGCTCGACCACGACCCGGAGAGCAGCGCCATGCTGCTGGAGCGCCTGGACGCCTCGCGCACCCTCGCGTCCGTCGAAGACGACGACACGGCCATGGGCACCCTGGCCGGCCTGATGGCCCGGCTGCACGCCGCCCCGGCGCCCGAAGGCCTGCGCCGCCTCGACGACATCGCGCGCGACATGCTGGCGGCCGTGCCGGAGGCCGTCGTCTCGCTGTCGAACCCGGACGACCAGAGGCGGCTGCACGCCTGGGCCTCGGCCGTCGCCGAGTTGGTGGACGAGCCCGGTGACCGGCTCCTGCACTGGGACCTGCACTACGAGAACGTGCTGGCCGCCGAGCGCGAACCATGGCTCGCCATCGACCCCGAACCCCTGGTGGGCGACCCGGGCTTCGACCTGTGGCCGGCCCTGGACACCGGTTGGGAGAAGATCGAGGCCACCGGGGACGCCCCTCGGGTGGTGCGGCGGCGCTTCGACCTGCTGACCGAGGCCCTGGAACTGGACCGCGAGCGCGCGGCCGGCTGGACCCTCGGGCGGCTGCTGCAGAACACGCTGTGGGACGTGGAGGACGGGCGGACCACCATCGACCCCTCCCAGACCGCCGTGGCCGAGGCACTCCCGCGCGGCTGAACCCCTCCGCCTCCCACACACACCACTGCGAGCGCGGTGCCCCCCCGCACGGGCGGACGCCGCGCTCGCGGTGCCCCTTCTCCGCGCCCGGTCCGCCGACCGGGCGCCCTTCGTCGTACGAGGATTCCGCGGGCGCCGCCCCGCGAGCGCGCTCCGCCGTACGGAAGCCGCCGACAGCAGCGCCCCGGGCGACGCATTCGCCGATCGAGACCTCGGTGTTAGCCTTCAGTCGATCCGGTGATCGGGAACGGTCCGGATTCGGAACGACGGAGCCACATCCCGTGCGGCGCCCCCGATCAGGGCGTTCCCGGACAGGGACAGGACACGCGCGGACCCGCTCATCACCTCCGTGCACAGCGGTGCTCCACCGGCCGCCCCTCGCGTTTCACCGGGACACGACCCGCCCTCAGGGCCCTCCGGCCCGCCGGGTGCCTGCTGCACAGCTGTACGCCACGCGTCCCGCCCGCCGGCTCCGTGCCCCGCGCACCCGGCCGGCCCGCGATCCCGCCGACGTCACGCCCACTCACCCCAAGGAGCGCCATGAGCCTCGTCGACGTGCACAACGAATGGGACCCCCTGGAGGAGATCATCATCGGTACGGCGGTGGGCGCACGGGTCCCCCGGGCCGACCGCAGCGTCTTCGCCGTGGAGTACGCGGGGGACTACGACAGCCAGGACCGGATCCCCTCCGGCGCCTACCCGGACCGGGTGCTGAAGGAGACGGAGCAGGAACTCCACGTCCTGGCCGAGGAACTGACCAAGCTCGGCGTCACGGTCCGCCGCCCCGCGGCACGCGACAACGCGGCCCTGATCAGGACCCCCGACTGGGAGACGGACGGCTTCCACGACTACTGCCCGCGCGACGGCCTGCTGACCGTCGGCGACACCGTCATCGAGACGCCGATGGCGCTGCGCGCCCGCTTCCTGGAGTCGCTCGCCTACAAGGACATCCTGCTGGACTACTTCGCCAGCGGTTCCCGGTGGCTGTCGGCCCCCAAGCCCCGGCTGACCGACGCGTCCTACGATCCACAGGCACCAGCCGGTGAGCGCCTGACCGACGTGGAGCCGGTGTTCGACGCCGCCAACGTGCTGCGCTTCGGCACCGACCTGCTCTACCTGGTGTCCGACAGCGGCAACGAACTCGGCGCCAAGTGGCTCCAGTCGGCGGTCGGCGACACCTACACGGTGCACCCCTGCCGGGGGCTGTACGCGTCCACCCACGTGGACTCCACCATCGTGCCGCTGCGGCCCGGCCTCGTGCTGATCAACCCCTCGCGGGTGAACGACGGGAACATGCCGGACTTCCTGCGGTCGTGGGAGACCATCACCTGCCCGGAGCTGGTGGACATCGGCTTCACCGGCGACAAGCCGCACTGCTCGGTGTGGATCGGCATGAACCTGCTGGTGGTGCGACCCGACCTGGCCGTGGTGGACCGCCGGCAGACCGGGCTGATCGAGCTGCTGGAGAAGCACGGGATGGACGTGCTGCCGCTCCAGCTCACCCACTCGCGCACCCTCGGCGGCGGCTTCCACTGCGCCACGCTCGACGTCCGCCGCACGGGCTCACTGGAGACCTACCGGTTCTGATGTCCCGCCACGTCCGCTACCGCCAAGGGAGGTTGACCACGTGATCGGTTACGGCGTCTGCGTAGGCCCGGGCAATCTGTTCGAGCGCATCTGTCTGCCGGGTATCGAGCGGGTCCGTACACCGGGCAGCCCGGTGTTCACCATGCGCAACCAGCGTTCACTGTTCTCGGCGTACAACGCCATGTTCGACCAGGCGGCCGCCAACTCCGACATCACCGGGCTGGTGATGCTCCACGACGACGTCGAGCTGCGGAAGAACCCGGCCGAGGTGGCACAGCCGGTCTTCGAGGACGACTCCGTCGGGATGCTCGGCTCGGTCGGCGGCTCCGACACCGTCTCGCTGGCCTGGTGGAACGAGAAGGAGACCCGGCGCGGCCGGGTCACCGACTACGACAAGGTCCACGACTACGGGTCGGACCGCTACGAGGTCCACGCCGTGGACGACGTCATCCTGTGCGTCAACCGCTGGACCATCGAGAACATCCGCTTCCCCGAGGGGCACTACCGCGGCTTCGAGGGGCTCGGCGTCATCCTTGCCACCCTGGTCCGCGCCGCCGGCAAGCGCGTGATCGTCCAGGACCTCCAGGACGTCATGCACCACAACGACGGCCGCGGTTTCAACGGTCTGAAGGACTGGCGCCACAACGAACTGCGCTGGCAGCGCGAGTTCTTCGACCTCGGTCCGCTCGAACGGGTGGGCAACCACCTGGAGCGGCTCACCATTCCCACCATCCCCCTGCGGCTCGCCGCCCGCCGGCTGGCGGTGCGCGCGGCCGGCCGGGCCCACGAGGTCAGCGACGGGGAGACGGGCGACCCGGTGATCGACGAACTGGTCGGCGGCTGGTACCGGCGGTGCAAGCGCCTGCGCGGCCGCATGCAGGTGTGAGGAGAACAGATGGCCAAGTACACACGGCTCCGCTATGACGTGACCCGGATCCCCCTCGCCGACCTCGTGCGCGAGGTGCTGAAGGTGGACGACTTGGAGGGCCTGGCGGCCAGTGAGTGGCTCGCCACCCGGGAGACCGACCAGAGCACGCCGTACCACAGGCAGTTCTACGACGACTTCGACATCGTCTCGCCCGTGTACCGCACGCTGGCACGGCACCTGCTCGGCGACACGGTCGACGACGTCTACCTCCAGCGGGTGCCCACTTTCCGCGTGCACCTGCGCAACTCCGTCGCCGTGGGCTCCTGGCACCGCGACCGCGACTTCGGGCACGACCCGGCGGAGGTCAACTACTGGGTGCCGGTCACCCGGGCCTTCGGCAACAACACGCTGTGGATCGACAACGAGCCGGTGCACGCCGAGTACGGCGAGGTCATCGTCTTCGACGGCGCCAACTCCTGGCACGGGAACGTCGTCAACGACACCGAGATCAGCCGGGTCAGCATCGACTTCCGCACGCTGCCCCGGTCCGCGTACCAGCCCAACGGCAAGAAGTCCGTGTCCTTCGGACTGCCCTTCCTGCTCGGCCAGTACTGGGACGTCGTCTGAACCCCGGCCGGCTCCCGCGCCACGACGAAATGGCCCCGACATGGTGATGACCTCCGATCCGACCGGGAACCCCCCGGGCGACACACGCCCGGGGGAGTCCCTGACACACCTCGACCACCGCTTCCGGGAGTTCCTGGCCGGACTCCCGGACGACCGCCCCCCGTGGTTCTGCTTCTTCTCCTCCGGCCTGCTGCACGTCGTCCACCACTTCCTGCGCTTCGTCCCCGAGCGGCTGAACTGCGTCTTCGTGTGCTCCGCGCTCAGCGCCGAGGAGATCGCGCTGCGCGACCGCATGAGCGGTGGCCTGCCCGTCTTCGACATGGACGACCGGGTCGGCAGCCACGAGATCTTCGAGCTCCTGCTGCGCAACACGGACCGGCCGTTCGGCATCGTCGACGTCGACTGCTTCGTCACCGACACCGACTGGTTCGACCGCTGCACGGATGGACTGGAACCGGGCGTGGCGGTCAGCGGCCCCCTCAGCTACGGCCCCATCCCCCTGGCCGCGCCGCCCTTCCTGGCCCTGGACCCCCGGGTCCGTCCCGACATCGAGCGCGCCATCGGCGGCCCCGTCACACCCGCCGCCTACGCGTATGTCCCCCCGGGGCCGGAGAAGGAGATCGACGGCGCGACGGTGCGGCTCATCGAGCCGCACCACGAGCGGGCCCTGGCCCGGGTGATGGCCCTGGAGGGTCCCCGGCTGCCCTTCCCGCAGGGCGGGGTGGTGGACGTCCTCGACGACGGCCGGGAGGTGCGCAGCCACGAGCGCCATCACCACCTCCACAACGGCAACGAGGTGATCCGCGTCGTCTTCGACGGTTTGATGTTCTACCAACTGATGGCCTTGGCCACGGGCCTGCGAATCGCCCACTTCCACCAGTTCCCGGGCACCAAGGTCTTCGCCCCCCAGTTGGTCCACGCCGGCGGCATCTCCTACTGGCACCGGCTGCGGCCCAGCGAGATCGCCGCGGGCATCCACGAGCTGCCCTGGTCGGCGCACGTCGACGCTCTGCTGTTGGAGGACTTCAACAAACGGCCGGACGCTCCCTCGGGCTACCGGACCCGCAGCACCCGGCTCGCCGCCGGTCTGCGCCAGTCCAAGGCCGACCTGGCGGGGCTGCGCGAGGAGCTGCGCACCAAGCTCGCCTCCTCCGGCGTGGACGTGACCGACCCCCGCTGGGCCGCCGTACTCGACTGACGCAGGACCACCTACCGGCACCGGCACCCCCCCCCGGGGGGCGCCGACGGGCTACTACGGAGACTTTCGATGAGAGTGGGAATCGTCGGGGCCGGCCGCATGGGCCGGCTGCACGCCCGTACGCTCCTGGAGCTTCCCGAACCACCGGCACTGGTGGTCCACGACGTCGACCCCGACGGCGCCCACCGGCTGGCCCGCGCCCTGGCGGAGGAGACCGGGGCCCGCGTGACGGTGCGGCGGACACTCGCCGAGGTCGTCGCCGGCGTGGACGCGCTGGTCGTGGCCACCCCGGCGACACAGCGGCGCGACCCGCTGCTGGCCGCAGCACGGGCGGGGGTGCCGGTGTTCTGCGAGAAGCCGCTCACCGCCGACGTGGCCGAGGCCCGCGAGCTGGCCGGCGCTCTCGCCCGCGCTCGACTGCACGTCGGCTTCCAGCGGCGCTGCGACCCCGCCTACCGGGCACTGCGCGAGCGGATCGTCTCGGGCCGGCTCGGCCGCGTCCTGCTGGTGCGGTGCACCGCCTTCGACCACCACCCGCCGGCCGGCGCGTACGAACGGACGGCCGGCGACATCTTCACCGACTGCCTCATCCACGACATCGACGCCGTGCACTGGCTGACCGGACAGCCCACCGTGGCCGTGCAGGCCGACGGGGCACGGCTGCTGGGCGGCGCCGGGTACGACGTGGCCACGGCCGCCCTGACCCTCGCCGACGGCGCCCGCGCGGTGCTCACCGCGTCCCGGCTCGACCCGCACGGGTACGACCACCGGGTCGAGGTGCTGGGCACCGAGGGCTCGTACGCGGTCGGGTTCGACGCGCGGACCCCGCTGCGCCTGCTCGGCCAGGACGGCACGGGCTGCCCGCCCGCACCCGGCGGACACCCGCCGTACCAGGACTTCACCGACCGCTTCGCGACCGCCTACCGGCAGGAGATCCACGACTTCACCGACATGGTGACGCGAGGTGCCCCCAGCCCCTGCACCGCCGAGGAGGCACTGCGCGCGCAGGAAGTGGCCGCGGCCGCCGGCCGTGCCGCCGCGACCGGCACCCGTGTCGTCCTGGACCCGGCACCGGCTACCGGCGCGGCCACGCCCGTGGGGGGCCGGGCCGGATGAGCCGCACGTCCACCCACCGGGGGCGACGCGGCGCCGCCCTGGCCGCGGCCCTGCTGGTCCTCGTCACCCTGCCCGCCGCCTCCACCGCCGACGGGCCCGGCGCAGCGCACCGGGACCGCGCACCGGCGGACAACGCCCCAGGCCGCACAGCGGCGGAGACCGTCCCGGGCCGCGCACCGGCGGACAATGTCATCCTGCTCATCGGCGACGGTATGGGCGACGCGGAGATCACCGCGGCACGCGACTACTCCGTCGGCGCGGCCGGCCAACTGGCCCTGGACACACTGGCCACCACAGGGCGGCGCACCACCTTCTCCGTGGACGAGCGGGGCCGGCCGGTCTACGTCACCGATTCCGCCGCCGGCGCCACCGCCTGGGCGACGGGCCGGCGGACCGTCAACGGACGGGTCTCCAAGACCCCCGGCACCAACCGGCCGCTGCCCACGCTGCTGGAGAAGGCCCGCCGCCACGGCTACGCGACGGGCAGCGTCACCACCGCCTCGGTCGCCGACGCGACCCCCGCCGCCCTGACGGCCCACGTCACGGACCGGTCCTGCAAGGGCCCCGCCGACATGGCCGAGTGCCCGGCGGACACCCGGGCGGCCGGCGGCGCCGGCTCCGTCGTGGAGCAGACGGTCGCCGCCCGCCCCGACGTCCTCCTCGGCGGCGGTGCCGACCACTTCGCGCAGACCGTCGCGGACGGCCCGTACCGTGGCCGTACGGTGCTGGAACAGGCCCGCGCGGCCGGCTACCAGGTGGTGCGCGACCGGGCGGAACTGACGGCGGCCCGCACCGACCGGCCCGTGCTCGGGCTGTTCGCGCCCGACTACCTGCCCGTGGAATGGAGCGGGACACCGGCCGCGCCCGGTGGCACCGCGCCCCAGCGGTGCGCCGTCCACAACCCCGCCCGGCCCGCCGGCACACCCACTTTGGCCGAGTCCACCCGCGCAGCGCTCGGCCAGTTGACGGCCCGCCGCGACCGGGCCACCGGCAAAGGCTTCTTCCTCCAGGTCGAAGGTGCCTCGATCGACGACCGGGCGCACGAGGCCGACCCCTGCGGGCAGATCGGCGAGACCGTGGCGTTCGACAGGGCGGTCGCGGTCGCCCTCGCGTACGCCGGACACCACCCCCGCACCCTCGTGATCGTCACCGCCGACCACGGCCACGCGACCCAGATCCTGCCCGAGGACGCCCGGCCGGCCGGGCTGTCCAGCACCCTCGTCACCGACGAGGGCGGCCGGATGCTCCTCGGGTACGCCACCGCCGGATCCGGCGGGACGCAGGAGCACACCGGGGTCACCGTGCCGGTCGCCGCCCGCGGTCCGCTCGCGCACCGGGTGCTCGGCCTCCGCGAGAACACCGAGCTGTTCGGCACCGTGTGCGCGGCGCTCGGACTGCGATGAACCACGGCCGTGCCCGACGGCCCCCTGGACCATTCCCGACCGTTCCCCTTCCGAACCGAAAGGTCACACCTTGAGCTCCTTCCAGGAATTACCGCGGTGGCCCCAGTTGACGGACGACGACATCGAGGCGGCGGTGGCGGCCCTGCGCTCCAACCGCCTGGTGGGGCAGGGCAACAGCACCGTCCAGGAATTCGAGGCGGCCCTGGCCGCCGGCCAGCGCGTGGAGCACGCGGTCGCGGTGTCCACCGGCACGGCGGCCGTACACCTCGCGCTGCACGTCCTGGACGTCGGGCCCGGCGACGAGGTCATCGTGCCCGCCCACACCTTCATCGGCTCGGCGAGCCCCGTCGTGTACCTCGGCGCCCGCCCGGTCTTCGCCGACGTCACACCGGACACCCACTGCCTGGACCCGGACTCGGTGAAGTCGCTGATCACCGACCGGACCAAAGCCATCGTGGTCGTCCACATCAACGGCATCGCCGCCGACATGGCCGCCCTGACCGCCGTCGCCGCCGAGGCGGGCGTCCCGGTCGTCGAGGACGCGGCGCAGGCGCTGGGCACCGAGATCGGTGGCCGTCCCATCGGCGGCTTCGGCGACCTCGCCTGCGTCAGCCTCTTCGAGCAGAAGGTGATCACGTCGGGCGGCGAGGGCGGCGCCGTGCTCACCGACAACCCGGACCACGCGGAGCGGCTGCGCCGCCTGCGCAGCCACGGCGAGGGCCCCATCGAGGGCCGCCCCGGCATGATCTGGGCACACGAGGTGGGCTACAACTACCGCCTCACCTCGGTCCAGGCAGCCATCGGCCTGGCCCAGCACAAGCGGCTCGGCGAGATGGTCGAGGCCCGCCGTCGCAACGCCGCCCGCCTTTCGGAGCGGCTGGCCGGTGTCGAGGGCCTGGAACTGCCGGTGGAGCCGGAGGGCACCACCCACGCGTTCTGGAAGTACGCGGTGCGCGTGGCGCCGGGCGGCGGCCGCCGCCCGGCCGGGGAGATCGCGGCCGACCTCCGCTCGCGAGGCGTCCCGGTGCTGCTGCGCTACCCGTTCCCGCTGCACAAGCAGCCCGCGTTCGCCGGACACGAGGGGGCCTCCCTGCCCGTCGCCGAGCGGCTGTCCCGGGAACTGCTGGCACTGCCGTCCCACCCGGGGCTCACCGAGGGGCACCTGGACCACGTCGCCGACGAGGTCCGCCGGGCCGTCGCCGTCACGGCGTGACCCACACCCCGTCTGCCGCACCGGCCGCGTGCGTCACGGCGTGACCCGCGTCCCGTCCGCCGGCGGTCCCACGGGCGCCGCACCGGCCGCGTACCCGCGCGGTGCGGCGCCCGTCGCCTCCCGACGACTCCGACACACCAGGAGAGCCACATGACCACCACCCCCCGGCCCGCCTCCGCGCCGCCCCCCGGCCCCGAGGGCCCGCCCCTGCTCCTCGGCACCTCCGCCTTCGGCCAGAACGAACGCGGCTTCCCCGTCTACGACGCCTACTGGGAGGGCGGCGGCCGCGCCTTCGACACCGCCTGGCTCTACGGCCATGCCTACGGCCCCGGCTGCTGCGAACGCACCTTCGGCGCCTGGGCACGGTCGCGCGGCGTCGAGAAGGACGTCTGGGTGCTGGCCAAGGGCGCGCACACCCCGGAGTGCGTGCCCGACCGCGTCGAACCCCAACTAACCGAGAGCTTCGAGCGCATGGGCCGCAACGACGCCGCGCTCTACATGCTCCACCGCGACAACACCGACGTCCCCGTAGGGGAGTTCGTCAGCGTCCTCGCCGACCTCGTGGACCGCGGCCTCATCGGCGCGTACGGCATGTCCAACTGGACCCTCGAACGGGTCGTCGAGGCCGTCGCCTACGCCCGCGTGCACGGCCTGCCGCTGCCCGCCGGCATCAGCAACCAGTACAGCCTGATCGACATGGTCCATCCCATCTACCCGGGCACCGTGACCTCCAACGACCCCGCCTGGCGGGACTGGCTCGCCGAAGGGGCCGTCCGGCTGTACCCCTGGGCCAGCCAGGGCCGCGGCGCGCACGCGCTCGCCGACCCCGGCGAGCTGCGCACCGGTGCACTCGCCGAAAGCTGGTACAGCGAGACCAACGCCGCCCGGGTCCACCGCGCCCGCCTGCTCGCCCGGCGCACGGGGATCTCCGCCACCGGCATCGCCCTCGCCTGGACCCTCTCCCAGCCCTTTCCGGTCGTCGCCCTCATCGGGCCCCGGTTGCCCGAGGAGGTCCGCGACTCCCTGGCCGCCGCGGCCCACCGGCTCACCGACGACGAGCGCGACTGGCTGGAGACCGGCGAGGGCGACCTCCCGGACCGCTGACCCATGGCGACCACCCCCACACGAACCCGCCCCCGTACACGGCCGCCCGCACCGGTCCCGCGAACCCCGCCGGCATGGGCACCGGTCCTCGGCATCGCGGCCGGCACCGTGGCGGTGCTCCTCCTGCTCGCCGACCGCCACGGCTACGACGGCGACGAGCTGTATTTCATCGCGGCCGGCCGCCACCTCGACTGGGGGTACGCCGACCAGCCGCCCGGTGTGCCGCTGCTGGCGCTGCTGGCCGACACCCTCGCCCCCGGCTCGTTGCGCGTGCTGCGGCTCCCGGCGATCGTCGCCACCGGGGCGGGGGCCATCCTGGCCGCGCTGCTGGCCCGGGAGCTGGGTGGGGACCGGCGGGCGCAGTGGCTGACCGCGGCCGCCCACGCCCTGGCCCTCGGCGCGCTCGGGCGGTTGCTGTCCACGGCCGCCCTCGACATTCCGCTGTGGACACTGCTGACGTGGCTGGTGGTGCGCTGGGTGCGACTGCGCCGGGAGGGCGTGACGCGCGACCGGCTGCTGCTTGCCGCGGGGGCCGTCGTCGTGGTGGCGATGCAGATCAAGTTCCAGATCGTGGTGTTCTGTCTGGCCCTGTCGGTGGCGGCGCTGCTGTGCGGGCCGCGCGGGTTCCTCGCCCGGCCGCCGCTCTGGGCGGGCGCGGGGCTTGCGGCCCTGTCGGTCGTGCCGGCGCTGGTGTGGCAGCACCGGCACGGCTGGCCGCAGTTACGGATGGGTGAGGTGATCGCCGCGGAGGTCGCCCAGCGGGACGGGCAGGCGGTCAACCTGGCGCTGATGGTCCTGGGCCTGGGGCCGGTCCTGGGGATGGTGCTCGGCCTGTACGGGCTCTGGCGGCTGCTCATGGACCGGGAGCCGGCCGGCTTCCGCTTCCTCGCCGTGGCCGCGCTGCTGGTGACCGGGTTCGTCGTGCTGACCGGCGGCCGCGCCTACTACATCCACGGCGTGTTCCCGGTGCTGTGGGCGGCGGGCGCCATCGGCTTCCAGCGGCGGCGGGCGGCACGGGAAGCGGCGGCCGGCCGGCGCGCGGGCTGGGCGGTGTACCCCGTGATCGCCGCATCGGCCGTGTGGCCGCTGCTGGACCTCCCGCTCCAGCCGCCGGAGTCGTACATCGACAAGGCGCCGCACCGCTTCGACAAGCGCTCCGAGATCGGCTGGCCACAGCTCGCCGACCAGGTCGGCGCCCTGTACCACCGCCTGCCCACCGGGACCCGGGCCCGCGTGGTGCTGATGTCCGACGACTACTGGGTCGCCTCCGCCCTCGCCCACTTCGGCCCTGCCCGGGGCCTGCCACCGGTCCACAGCGGCTCCCGCGGCTACTGGTTCTTCGGCGCACCCCCCGCCGACCGCACCGTCGTCCTCCACGTCGGCCACCCCGATCCGGCACTCCGCGCCCATTTCGGCGTGGCCCGTCAGGTCGCCACCGTCGACAACGGGCTGGGCATCGCCACCGAGTACCAGGGCCGCCCGGTTTATTTCCTCAGCCGCCCGAAGGAGCCCTGGACCCGCATCTGGCCCGAGCTCCAGTACCTGGACTCGCACCGCCCGCACATCACCGCCGGTCACGCCTCGTATCCGCACGGGCCTGGAGCCGTCGTATGCCCGCGACAGGGGGCGTCCCGGGCGACCTGCTCCGGCTGTCGCGCGAGTACTACGGCGTCCAGGTGACCGATGCGTGCTCACCGCGGAGTGCCGCTGCGCGCGCCCTGATGGCAGACGCCATGTCCAGCGCGCGGGCACCGCCGGGGTCACGGGCAGTCGCTGGAAGTCCATGACCCGTTCTCCACCGTGCCGCAGCGGCGACACCGACCTGGGCCGGGCGATGCCAGAGGTCGTCGCCACACAGGTGGAAGGTGCCGCAGCGGTTCTGCGGCGGTAGTCAGTGATTCACTAAGCGCCTTCGACACCGGCCCGACACCCTCGACGGCTTCATGGCCGGCACCGGCCTGACCCTCGACGCACCAACCCCACCTTGACGAGCCGAAGTCAGTACTTGCCAGGCAGATGACCGGCGACACCCGTCAGTTCCTGCGAGACCCGCCACACCCGTCGGGCCTCGTCGGGGTCGGTGAGATGGCTGAAGAGCTTCTGCTCAGCGGGCGGGCCGCTGATGTTGCCGGGACCGCTCAGCCCGTAGAGGGCACCACCGCGAGCGTCTGGCGACGTCACCGCGTACAGCGTGGGGAACTTCGCGCTCTCCACGGTGCCGGCCAGGATGCCCCGGGCGGACAGGAAGCGGATCATCCGCACCCCCATGGTGTCCTTGGCGCGACCGATCTCCGGCCGGGCGGCGAGCAGGCTCGTCGGGGCGACGCCCGGGTGTGAGAGGTTGCTGGTGATGCCCCAGCCCTCGGCCGTGCTCCGCCGGTCGAGCTCCAGACCGAAGAGTCCGAAGGCGATCTTCGACTGGTTGTAGGCCTTCATGCCGTCATACGAGCGCTCCCAGTTCAGGTCGTCTCAGTTGATCGAGTTGCGGTTGGCGGAGATGCTGATCTGCGAGGTCACCCGGGCCTGCCCGGCCCGCAGGAGAGGCAGCAGCCGGAGGACCAGGGCGACGTGCCCGAGGTGGTTGGTGCCGAACTGCAGCTCGAAGCCGTCGGCGGTCGTCTGCCGGTCGGGCGGGGTCATGACGCCCGCGTTGTTGACCAGGAAGTGGATCGGCCGGCCCTCGTCGATGAGGGAGTCGCCGAGTGCGGCGACGGAGTCGAGCGAGGACAGGTCGAGCATGCGCAGCGACACCTGCGCACCGGGTGCCTGCCGCCTGATCCCGGTTCTGGCACAGATCTTGGGGAGCCATTGCGGAGCGTGACCTCGCTGTTCGATTGCGAGTGACTGGCTCGTGCGCGACGGCGTACGCCTTGGCGCCTGACGGCCGGAAGTGACGCTCCCTCAGGTGCATTCCGTTCGCTGCTCTGGCCGGCTGTGAACAGTGATGGTGCTGGTTATGCAGACCGATGCACCGTTCTGGGACTCGCTGGTGTTCGACGGGATCGACGAGGTGGAGGTCGAGACGGTTATGGCCGCGTTCGGTACGGTCGAGGTCGTAGCAAGAGGTCGCACGGCCGGGGCGGCGTGTCTGGACTGTGGCTGCTTCGCGGACCGGTTCCACGACCGTTACCAGCGCAGGCTGAAGGACCTTCCGCTCGCTGAGCAGGGCTTTGTGATCCGGCTGATGGTCCGGCGATTCATATGCGGGTCGGCGGACTGTCCGCGCCGGACGTTCGCCGAGCCGTTCTCCCGGCTGGCCGCGCCGTACGCGCGGTTCACCACGCGGCTGAACCGCGCCCTGGAGCGGGTGGGGCTCGCCTTGGCGGGACGAGCGGGTGCTCGACTGGCGGCCCAGCTCGGCTTCGGTGCGGGACGGATGACCTTGTTACACAGGGTCATGGCGCTGCCCGATCCGCGATTCAGTACTCCACGCGTGCTGGGCGTGGACGACTTCGCGATCCGTCGCGGCCAGACCTACTCCACCGTCTTGACCAGCGTCGAAGATCATCGCGTGGTCGACGTGCTCCCGACCCGTGAAGCCGGGCCGCTGGCAGCTTGGCTGGACCGTCATCCCGGTGTGGAGATCATCTGCCGGGACCGGGCAGGTGCCTACGCCGAGGGCGCCCGGCGCGGTGCACCCGACGCTTTGCAGGTCGCCGACCGGTTCCATCTGTGGCAGGGCCTCGGCCGCGCCGTGGAGACCTGCGTCGCCGCCCACCGCGACTGCCTGCGCAACCCGACGCCCAGCGGCACGCTGCCGGAGGCCACCCGACCGACTTCAGGACGATCGCAAGACGACGCGGAGCCCGCCGGCCGACGAGCCGAGCGCAAGAAGGCCGCACACGCCTTGGTCCACGAGATGCTCGCCCAGGGCCACTCACGCCGGGCGATCGCCCGGCACCTGGGCTGGGGCCTCAACACCGTGCTCCGGTACGCGAACGCCGCACGCTGGCAAGACACCATCCGCGAGACCCAGCCCCGGCCCAGCAGACTCGACCCCTACAAGCCCTACCTCGAACGGCGATTCGCCGAGGGGCGCACCAGCGTCACCCAACTCCACGGCGAACTGGTCGCCGAGCAAGCTCCCGTCACCTACGGCATGGTCCGAGCCCACATCGCCACCTTGCGCGGGACTCCGTCCGCCGCACCGCCACGGCCGCCAACGGTACGGCAGGTGACCGGCTGGCTCACCCGCCACCCCACCGCCCTGACCGAGGAAGACCGCGTCGGCCTCAAGGACATCCTGATTCGCTGCCCCGAACTGGACACAACCGCCAGACACGTCCGCGACTTCGGCGAGATGCTCACCGGCCGCCTCGGCGCCACGCTTCCTGCCTGGATCGACGGCGTCGACGCCAGCCAGATGCCCGGGCTGACCGGCTTCGCACTGCACCTACTCCGAGACCTCGACGCCGTGACCGTCGGCCTAACCCTGGACTGGAGCTCGGGCAGCATCGAGGGAGCCGTCAACCGCATCAAGAAGATCAAACGGCAGCTCTACGGCCGAGCCGGATTCGAACTACTCCGCAAGATGATCCTGCTCCAGTGACCCGCTCAGTCGAGGGGCCCCTGCTGCGGGGGCAGCAGTCCGTCGGTACCTACGACGAGCGAGATGGCGGGTTCTGGCAGGCTTACCAAGTGAGCGGGAATGTAGAGGCGTCCGGCGACCGGTTTCGAGATCGACGGGAACGCAAGTACGGATATGACTTCCTCGATGAGGTTCTGGTGCACTGTCCTCGGTGTGACGGGTGCGCCACTGTCACGCCCCACCCCGAGATCCCGGCAAAAAAGAAGGCTGCCAGCTACGGGAGCCTGGATCTCCATCGGCGGCTGCGGTGCATGGGGTGCGGCTTCTTCAAGGATCGAGAGGTCGACTCTGCTGTCGTGGGCAGCCCTGTCGATCCTTGCTTCCAGCAACCGGTGTGGTTGCAGACGAGTTGCTGTGGACACGTCCTGTGGGCCTATAACGTGCGTCATCTCGATCTGCTGGAGGCCTACGTGGGGGCCAAGCTTCGTGAGCGCGGAGAGCCTGTGCCTTGGGCCCCGGCGAGTCTGGTCGAACGGCTTCCCACCTGGTTGAAAGTCGCGAAGAACCGGACCGAGGTTTTGCGGACAATCAAGCGCTTGCGTTCCACACTGCCTGCTGTTGGGTGATCGAACGGGCGGTGGCCACAGCTCAGGCACGGCCGACGGGCGTCCATCCGGCCAGTATGCAGGGGCCAGTCTCACCCGTTCGATGACGAGTCAGCGCACGTGAAGCGGTCTGGACACCCTCCGTGACCACTCCCCAAGATCTGTGCCAGAACCGAGTTCTGAGAGCGCGTGGATCCTTGCTTCGCAACCACTGGTGGGCTTCGCACGACGACAGCGGTCCGAGCCATGGGCGCGGGGTCCGATGGGTACGTTGTCAGAGGTAGCGGTCAGGATGGTGGTCATGACAGACGGAACAACCTGGCTTGCTGCCCCACAGTCCGTCGCCTTCGGCGGCTACCACGTGGTTCTCGCCCGCGGGCTGTCGTCGGAAGAGCTCGCCGACCGTCTTGCGGCGACCCTGCTGTATAAGGCCGATCACGTTGTCGTGGCGGTGGGGGAGCACACCGGGGACTCCCTTCTGGAGCTCATGGATGACACCTACGACGACGCCTTCGACGGCATCGGCCTGCGTCTTGGACGCGCCGATGACTGGACGTACGCAGTCGCGTACGGAGGCTGGCAGGGCGAGTTCGGTCCACCGGCACAGGTCTCGCGTAACGGTGCGCACGTTTGCCTCCTGGAGTATGAGGAGGAGAACGGCAAGCCGGTCCCGCCGCAGTTCGAGTACTTCCACGACGGCCGCCTGCTGAGCGCCTGCAACCTGCACCTGGACGCTTCCTGGGGCTATCAGGGGGTCGATGGAGAACCCGGGACGGCCGCCCGCCTGCAGCAGATGCTGACCGTTGCCGGCCTCCCGGACCCGGAGCGGGACGAAAGGGAGGTGCACCGCACCGCGCTGGGTATCGTCGAGAAGTTCTTCGGGCTCTCTTTGCCGAAGGACCGGATCGTGAGCGGCACGCTGCCGGCGGTCCTGTTGGAACCGGCGTAGCCCAGACCCAGGTGACACGAAGCGACCAAGGGGTGTTCTCACTTCTCGGTTCTCGCGAACAAAGCCAGACACACCCTCTTGGGCCTCCTTGAAGCCCTCGTAGGGCTCGGCGGCCGACGGGCTGTACATGACCGTGGATTCCCGGTCCCGGCCGTCCTGCACCCAGACGGTCCTCACGTTCTCCTGCCGCTCCTCGTTGCTCCACCGCATCATCCGGCGCGCTGCCGGACCGCTCACCAGGTGGCATCCCGCTGGCGGGGTTTGCTGCACGCACCTGACCCGTCCCGCCTCTGTGGAGCGATCGGCCTGGGGCAGGAGACAGGCGAGCCTCAGGCGGTGTGCCGGATGGTTCCGCTGTCCCGGGTCCACTCGGAGAGGACGCGGCGGACACCGGCGCTCTCCTCGACGAGCGTGATGCGGGCGGTGGGGTGCGCGGAGTGGGTATAGACCCACTCCTCGAACTTGCCGTCCGCCGTCTCCTGCCTCTCCCACAGGCTGGTGACGGTGGGCCCGTCCGGTGGCTGGAACTGGAGCGTCACGTGGAAGGTCATGCCCCGAGCCTACGCAGTACTTGACCTGCACTGTCAGTGCCGGATGCGAGGCTGGTCGCACACTGGACGCAGGAGGAAACAGGCCATGGCGAAGCAGGCAAGCAAGAGCTTCAAGATCCGTTGGCGGCTGGGCGGCAGGGCCGGGGTGTCGGCGGTCTCGTACAGCGCATCGGCCCTGGAGCGCTACACGCAGCTCAAGCGCGAGGCCCTGGGCGAGGGCGCCGAAGTGGAGTCCTACGAGGTCAGGCTCGGGGAGCAGTAGCGCGGTTTCACAGACCGGCCCCCGTCCGAGGGCGGGGGCCAGGTCACAACTCCTCGGGCCGTAGGTCCCGCTCCCACCGCCAGACGCCGTCCGCGTCGGGCCGGTAGAGTGACCGCCCCCCGGGGTAGCGGCCGTGGTTGCTGATGATCGCGATCCACGGGTCGCCGCCCTGGCCGTGCTCCTCGCCGCCAGCGGGTGCGTGGCCGTCCCCCGCCTCGCCGCCCCGGCCGACCGTGCCCGCCGCCGACTGACCGCCCGGCCCGCCCCCGGCCGACCCGACTCCGGCCACGCTCCGCGGGGCGCTCGACGCGACCGACCCCCGCCTGCCATCCCGCCGGGCCCCGCTCCAGAGAGGGCCGTCCCCGCGCCCGCGACCGCCGCCCCGGGCGCGCGCCCGACCACCCGGCCCGCCGCCGGGCCCACCCGCCGGACAGCGCCGGCGACCAGGCGCCCGGCGAAGAAGCCTGCCGCGAAGAAGCGCACCACCAGGACCGGTCCCCGCACGGCCGCCAAGACCGCCAAGCACCTGAAGAAGAAGCCCGCCGTACCGCGCCGTCAGCCGACGACCGGGCAGGCGCGCGAGATGCGCGAGCTCTGCCACCGGGACGGGAGCGGACGTGACCAGGGGGATGCGGTGGCCACTCATGAGGGCGTCATTTCCCTGGTAGCCGGTTGTCTTGACGCCGCCCTGACAACACTGATGTCGGTGTCTTCGAGGGACCGGTGGGATGTCGTGAACCGGTTGATCAGGGCTCGACGGCACGTTGGGTATACAGGGCCAGGGCCCGGTCGATGAGGTGGACACCGGCCTGTGTGGTGTAGCGCAGCATGCTGAAGTTGCCGGTGACCCGGGGCAAGGCGGTTTCGTCGTCCTGAGAGACGATCTCGTGCCGCAGCAGACCGAAGGTGCCGTTGATGTCGCCATGGGCAAGCGAGCTGCACGCGCTCCAGAGAGTCAGGATCAGCTCACCGCCCAACGTGGTGTGCGCACCGCCCTCCTCGACGATCTTGGTGTACTGCGGGGCGGCGAGGAACGTCTTCAGTGTGTCGGCCGACGCGCCTGCGGCGAGTGCCAGCCGGCGCACCTCGGCCAGCCGGGTCTCCTCATCGCGGGCCGGCTCGGCGTTGAACCGGCTGTGTAGCTTGGTGGAGTCCTTCACCTCTTTGATCTGCAGAGCCAGGCGCCGCTGAACACGGGCCGGGCGCTCGTCAGGCCCCAGCAGCCATACGGCGCGTGCAGCGTTCTCAATCACGCCGCGCACGAGCGACGCTTGGGCGTGGGTGTGCAGGACCGCAGAGGCATGGGCAGGACCCTCTCCACGCACCAGCGAAGCCCGTAGCGCCATCAGATGATCCACAGCCACAGTCGCCGCAATCCACGCGGCATGAGACACACGATATGGATGGGTCTGAGCGTCGTCGACAGCCAGCTCACTCCCGAACTGAACCTCCCAGAGAGCTGGCGTTCTCTCGCCCGTGGTGAGCCCGGAAAACGCTTTTACTCGCTCCAACAACACAAGAAGCGCACGCAGATGGCGTTCTTCCTCTTCGTCCATGAAGGGAGCGTAGAAGGCCCAGCACTATACAAACGAGCGAGTTTGCCAGCCCGGCGTCAAGCACGATGCGCACCGCGAAGATACCGAACCTGACGCCCGGCACCTTCCGCCCGCTCATACCCACTCGACTCCCAGCTTCCGTAGCGCGTCGCGCTGTTCCTGGTTGAGCTTGTCCCGCCTCGCCTTGGTATTCGAGACCCACACGCCAAGCTTCACGATCACCGGTTCCGTCTCGCCGTCGATGGTGATCTCCTCGGCGTGACCCCGCGGTACGGGCCGGTGGGCACCTTCCCGTTCGACCCACTGTGTGAGGGCTGTCAGGCCTCGCTGGAGGGCCTGCTGTGCCTTGCTCGGGCCCTTCGCCGCACATGCGGCTGCGGGGGCGGGGGCCGGGGCTTGGTCGGGCTGTACGCCCAGTTTCGACAGCCGTTCCTGCTGCTCGGTCGACAGCTGGGCCCAGGTGCCCGCGTTTTTCTGCCGCTTCAGCCACCGGCCGATGTCGTCGCCCTCGAACAGCACCCCGGGTTCGATGGCCGGCAGGCTGCCGTCGGTGTCGACCAGGTCCGCCAGGACGCGGTAGTGGCGTTGCCAGTCCAGCGGCCACAGACAGTCCCAGTCCGGGTCGATCGCGGTCAGCTGCTTTGCGCGTACGGCGGCCCGCTCCGGGTCCTTGCCCAGGCCGCCCTTGCGGCGCAGGTTGGCCATGTGCTGGCCGACCGGCACCATTGCCTCGCGCTCGCCCCATACAGCGTCCTGCCGGGGCGCGAGGTGTCCGGTGGCCCGCCGGTACGAACGGAGCGCGGCGAGCTTGGCCTCCCAGGCCTCCTCGCCCGGCTCCCACACCATCCCGGCCTCCGGCGCGTCCAGCAGCGTCTTGCGCCGGTCCTCCAGCTCCCCGGCCCGCTGCGCCTTCCGCTGCTGATGCACCCATCGTCCGAGGGGAAAATCTTTTGTCGCACCCACGGGGGTCTCAACGTCGTAGGGCACGGCGTAGAGCCCGGTGATCTCGTTCTCCGCCCGCCAGCGCAGCAGGGCTTGGTAGCCCTCGAGCCAGACCGGTGACTCCGGCCGGTAGACCCGGGTGCGCAGGAACGCCGCGATGGTGGCGGCGTCGCGCGGGCTGGAGAAGTGGAGCAGGGCGGCTTCGGCGGCGGCCTGGGTGTCGTCGTCCTCCTGGTCCTCGCTGTCGCCCTCGCCGCCGGCCCCGACGATCCGCCCGTCCTCGTCCCGCCGCAGATGCACCTTGCGCTTCCCGCTGGTGAGCGCTCGGGAGGCGAGCTGCTCGACCAGGCGCTCATCATGCGAGCGCAGGCCCTGGAGTACGGCGACGAGCGGTTTGTAGCTGGCGGAGGCGACCATGTCGGTGGGGTCCTCGCCCGGCTCCAGGAACACCGGCACGATGATCCTGGCGACCTTGGTGGAGCCGTCCTTGTTGAGCCTCAGGGCCCGGCCGATGTTCTGGACGATCTCGACCTGCGAGCCGCGGGTGTCGGCGAAGCAAATGGCCTCGACTCCTCGCTCGCCGGTGATGTCCACGCCCTCCCCGAGCACGCGCACGCTGGCCAGGAACGCCCGGTGTACCCGCCGCCCGGCCGCGTCGATGCCGTTCGCGAACTGCTGCAGGACCTCACGCCGCTCGCTCACGAGGTGATCCCCGCACAGCCACGCCGACCACACCCGGTCCGGCGGGACGTGGCGGCCGGCCTCCAGCTCGTAGAACTCGGCCTTGATCGACGACGCAGGTAGCTTCTCCGCGGCCGCCAGGTCGGCGTCGGTGGCGTCGTTCACGTACAGCGCGGCCGCCGTCTCCGGCAGCTTGTCTGCGAACGCGCGGGCCTCTTCCACCTTCTGGTGGAAGGTCATAACCGTACGCAGGTTGTATGCCGCCGCGTGCTCCAGGAGCGCGGTCTGCAGCAGCGCCAGGCGCCGGCCGCGCCGGGCTTCCTCCGACTCCCCGAGAACGGGGGAGGGGTCGCGGATCTCCAGCACGTCGATCTCGAACCCGGCGAGGATTTCGCGCTCGATCGCCTCGCTCAGACCGAGCTCTGCGATCCACGTGCCGTAGGTCCCCTCCGGGTCATCGGCCATAGTCGCGAGCTCCACCTCCTGGCCGCCGGTGCCTTTCTGGGGCCGGGAAGCGGCGAGGATTCGCGGGGTGGCGGTGAGGTAGAGCCGGAAGTCGGCGGGGATCCGGGCGTTGTCGTGGATCGCCGCCCACGGCCGCCCGAGATCACCTGTGGTTCCGTGGGCCTCGTCCACGATCGCGAGGTCGAAGCCTTCCATGCGCTGCCCGTAGAGCCGCCCCCCGCCTGCTAGCGCGGCTTCCAGCGGCCCGCGAACCTTCCGCCGGCCCTCCGGAGCGTCGACGTCCTCGCGATCCACCAGCGAGGCATACGTGGCGAACACGACCACGGGCTCGTGCCCGGCCCACAGGGCTAGCTGGATCGGGTTGGTGGTGGTCCGCACCCCCAGCGAGTTCAGGACCGCGTCGTTCTCCAGCGAGCACACCGCGACCATCGGGGCCTGGTGGCCCACCGCCCGCCACGCCTGGGCGGTCTGTACGAGCAGGTCCAGGGTCGGCACCGTCACCAGGATCCGGCCGTCCGTGAACGACTCCAGCGCGCACGCGGCGGCCGTGATCGTCTTGCCCGAGCCGGTCGCCGACACGATTGTGCCCCGCACACCCTGCGCAGGCACAGGCCGTCGTGCGGGAAATCCCACCCACCTACGAAACGCCGACCGCTGATCCACTTGGTGTTCCCTGAGCGAAATCACGCTCCCTGCTTCCCGTTCTACGATCGGCGTCATGATCTATCCTGTCGCGGGGCCTCCCACGCGAAGGCACCTCGCTGCCGCACTCGCCATCACCGCGCTCATCAGCGCCCTCTGGTACGGCCTGCAGCCGGTCTACCCCGACTGCGTGTACTTCGGGAACCACTCGATCGAGCAAGCCGTCGAATACGGCCAGTGCGACCCACCGAAAACGAGATTCAACACCTGGACCCATTAAGCAGCCTTCAGGTTATCCCTTAATTCCGCCACCTCTACATACTGCATCAACCCAGCAGACATCCCACCTCCCCCACCGCCGGATAGGGTCCGGGCATGACTGCTGACTGGTACGTCCTCATCGAGGAGGACACCCGCACCACCCAGCGCGCCGACGGCACCGAACTGAAACTGCACCGCTGGGCACTCACCGGCACCTACCGCATCGGCCCCGACCGCATACAAGCGACCGCGGCGGCCGAGGACGCGGCTCTCAACTACCTGCCAGGCATCCTGGCCCGGCACGCACGCCCGAGAGACCAGCCCGCTCGCCATGCCCTGCTCACTCAGGACGGAGCATGGATCGTGCTGGTGAAGCAACGTCACCGCGAATGCCACATACGCGTGACCACAGCCCAGCTCGTGCACTCGAGTGAAGAGAGGGAAGCACCTCCGAAGAGTCTGAAGGAGAAGTTCCGTAGTGCCATCGAGGGCCCACCGCCCGCGGTGAAGCCCTGGGCCTGGACACCTGAAGACCAGGCCGATCAAGCCTGACCGCCAGCACCCCGTCAGTCGGCCCGCGTCAGCAGGCCGAACCAACAGCCGCAGACACCATCAGAAGAGTCCGCCAAGGGCAGGGGAGCGCAGCGACCTCGCCACCCGTGGGCTGGAGCGCAGCGAAAGCCCCAACCTCCAGCCGCGCCGCTCTCGCATGCGCAGCTCAACGAAGCGGCACACCACCCTCCCGCCGTCTGAAGTCCCTTTGCCTCGTGCTCGTTTCCGTTTCTCACTCCGGGGCATCCGGCGGTCATGGACACCTCAGCGCACGCCGAAGAAGCGGTCGAGACCCAGGGCGATGAGCACCATGTCGTCCTCAGTGCCGACACCAACGGTGACGGCAAGCCCGACGTGTGGATGACCGATACCACAGGCGACGGCAAAGCCGACCTGTACCAGTTCGACACCACCGGCGACGGACAGATCGACGTCACCATCGTCGAACGCGCCGAACAGCCCGGCATCGACCGCCTGGTCGTCGAAGGCGACGCCGGCCACCCCCAGCAGGCCTGAACCCACCCTCATCTCCCACACCGCTCCCGCGCGTGCCAGGCCACCGCGGGACACGTGAGCAGCATTCTCGGGAAAGGAACCCACCTCATGCTCGGTATAGCCGCCGCCGTCCTGTTCTTCATCGCCTTCCTGATCAACGCAGCCGACATCGCCACCAACGACGTCTTCTCCTCCACGAACATCATGCTCCTCGGCCTCACCGCCCTGGCCCTGCACCTGGCCGGCATCGGAGCCGCCCGCACCACCCACACCAACAGCAGACGCCTCCCCTGGTCCCGCTCCTGACCTCCTATAGCTAGCCAGGCCCGCGAAGCGGGCCCCAGAGGGTGAGGGAGCACAGCGGACACACCCTCTGCTCCGAGAGCGCAGCGAACGGAGCATCACTTCCGGTGCGCAGCACCGGAAGTGACCAAGCCGCACAGCGGCCCAGCCCCTCGCGCAGCGAGGGGCCACAACCACCCCGCGCAGCGGGGGGGGTTCGCTTTCCCATCGCGCAGCGATGGGGTACCCGCTCCGCGGG
>NZ_JBIAEA010000011.1:139091-195572 GCF_042868165.1 Streptomyces sp. NPDC007872 | reverse complement strand
ACCGCCGCCGCGAACGGCGCGATCTTCGCCTCCGCCAGCGCACGCACCGACTCCCGGAGCATGTCGTGCTCCTCGGAAGGCCGATACAGGTCGAAATCGCCAGAACCCGCCACGTCCACTCACTCCCACGCTTGCCGACTACCGTCGAGTAACACAAAGGGTAGGGCGTGACCGGGCCCCCGGCCAGGGCACGGCTATGCTCGGGCAGGCATTCCGCCCGACCCTCCTGGAGTACCGCATGGCCCTCAAGATCACCGTGATCGGCACCGGCTACCTCGGCGCCACCCACGCCGCGGCCATGGCGGAACTGGGCTTCGAGGTGCTCGGCCTCGACGTCGTCCCCGAGAAGATCGAGCTGCTGTCCTCCGGCCGGGTCCCGATGTACGAGCCGGGGCTCGAGGAACTGCTCGCGCGGCACGTGGCCGGCATCGAGGGGTCGAGCGGCCGGCTGCGGTTCACCACCTCCTGGGAGGAGGTGGGCGCCTTCGGCGACGTGCACTTCGTCTGCGTGAACACCCCGCAGAAGCACGGTGAGTACGCCTGCGACATGAGCTACGTGGACGCCGCCTTCACCTCCCTCGCCGGGGTCGTACGGGAAGGGGCCCTGGTCGTCGGCAAGTCGACCGTGCCGGTCGGCTCGGCCGAGCGGCTCGCGGCCCTGCTCCCGGCGGGCGTCGAGCTGGCCTGGAACCCCGAGTTCCTGCGGGAGGGCTTCGCCGTCGACGACACCCTGCACCCGGACCGGATCGTGGTCGGCGTGCGCGGCGAGCGGGCCGAGAAGCTGCTGCGCGAGGTGTACGCGGTGCCGGTCGGCGAGGGCTCGCCGTTCGTCGTGACCGACTTCCCCACGGCCGAGCTGGTGAAGACCGCCGCGAACTCCTTCCTCGCCACCAAGATCTCCTTCATCAACGCGATGGCGGAGGTCTGCGAGGCCGCGGACGGCGACGTCGCCAAGCTGGCGGAGGCCATCGGCCACGACGACCGGATCGGCGCCAAGTTCCTGCGGGCCGGCATCGGCTTCGGCGGCGGCTGCCTGCCGAAGGACATCCGGGCGTTCATGGCCCGGGCGGGCGAGCTGGGCGCCGACCAGGCGCTGACCTTCCTCCGCGAGATCGACTCCATCAACATGCGGCGGCGCGGCCAGATGGTCGAGATGGCCCGCGAGGCCCTGGGCGGGAACTCCTTCCTGGGCCGCCGGGTCGCCGTCCTCGGCGCCACCTTCAAGCCGGACTCGGACGACGTCCGCGACTCCCCCGCCCTCAACGTGGCCGGGCAGATACACCTCCAGGGCGGCCAGGTCACCGTCTACGACCCGAAGGGCATGGAGAACGCCCGCCGCCTCTTCCCGACCCTGGGGTACGCGGACTCGGCCCTGGAGGCCGTGCGCGGGGCGGACGTGGTGCTGCACCTGACGGAGTGGCGCGAGTTCCGCGAGCTGGACCCGGCGGAGCTGGGCGGGGCCGTCTCCGCCCGGATCCTCCTGGACGGCCGCAACGCGCTGGACGCGGCGCGGTGGCGCGGGGCGGGCTGGACGTACCGGGCGATGGGCCGCCCGCGCGCGTAGGGCTCCGGGCCCCGCCGGACACCGGTCCGGGTGCGGCCTACCCCTCTCCGGACTCGAAGTCCTCCACGAAGTAGCTGTCGTGCCGGACGCGGAACCGCTTGAGCTCCTCGCCGCCGCGCCGCGCCACCTCCGCGACCCGCTCGAAGTACTCCTCGCGCGGGGCGCCCGGGGAGAAGAGCATGAGCATGGACGTGGGGTCGTCGGTCGCGTTCTTGAAGGCGTGCAGTCCTCCGACCGGCACGTACAGGAAGTCGCCCGCGCGGCCGGTGACCCACCTGTCGCCGTCGTAGAGCTCCAGTTCGCCGGAGAGGACGTAGAAGGACTCGGACATCGCCTTGTGGAAGTGAGGCTTGGCCCCGGCGGCCCGGGGGCCGAGGTCCACCTTGTAGAAGCCGAACTCGCCGCCGGTCGAGGCGTGGGTGGCGAGGTAGTGGGTGGAGCCGCCGGGCGAGGAGATGTCCGGCGGGGTGCCGGCGGGGCGGAAGGTCGCGTTCACCTCGCCCTCGTCGCCGTGGTAGCGGGGCTCCGGGTACGCGAAGTCCTCGGGGTGCGACACGTTCTGCTCCTTCGGTGGGTCCGCTGATCTCCCTCCGCATGGTGCTCCCCGCCCCGAGGGACCGGCATCGGGCTCGCGGACGATCTCGGGGCCGCCGGACCGGGGACCGGAGACCTACGGCCCGTCCGACGGCCGGTCTTCGGCGAGTGCGCGGAGCCGGGGGCACGGGGAGGCCGGGGCGCACCCGGGGCAGGGCCCGGTGGAGCGCGGGCGGCCGGTGGGCCGTGCACCGCCGCGAACCCGGTTCAACGCGCGACATCTTGACGACTCGTCACGCCGACCCGATATTACGGACGAGTAAGACCGATCGGTAACACTGCGCGCAGCGTCCCCGCACTTCCGGTGGCAGGCGAACGGGACCGCCCTGCCGTCGGCACGGTGCGCCTTCCGGCCTTCCCCGGCGGCCGACGGGCGCCCGCCCCTCACCCCGTCATGAGAGGCACCGCCATGCGATCAGTCCCACCGAGCCGCCGCACCCGCACCGCCGCCGTCGCCGCCGCCACCGCCGTGCTGGCCACCGCCGCCGGTCTCGGCGCCGGTCCCGCCTCGGCCGCCGACACCCCGTTCGACCGTTACGTGGCCCTGGGCGACTCGTACGCGTCGGGAGCGGGCGTACCGGACCAGACCGACTCCGCCTGTACGCGCTCCAGCCGCAACTACCCCGCCCTGCTGAACGCCGCGCTCTCCCCCGCCGCCCACCGGGACGTCACCTGCGGGGGTGCCACCACGGTCCACATGACCTCCGCCCAGAACGCTTCCGCGCCCCCACAGTTCGACGCCCTGGACGTCGGCACGGACCTGGTGACCCTCACCATCGGCGGCAACGACGTCGGCTTCGCCGGCATCATCGTCCGCTGCGTGACCCTGGGCGTGTTCGACCTGGGCGGCTCGCCCTGCAAGAGCAGCTACACCTGGACGGGCACCGACCGGCTCGCCGCCACCGTCGACGCCGCAGCCCCCAGGATCGCCGCGACCCTCGACGGCATCCGGCAGCGCGCGCCCCACGCCAGGATCCTGGTCACCGGCTACCCGGCGATCCTCCCCGACGACGGCACCAACTGCCCCCGGGTGGCGACCGTCGCCAAGGGCGACGCCCCCTGGCTGCGGGACGTCCACAAGCGGCTCAACACCGTGATCGCCGCGCAGGCCGCCGCGCACGGGGCCGTCTACGTGGACACGTACACCAAGTCCATCGGCCACGACGTCTGCAAGCCGGCCGGAACCCGCTGGATGGAACCGCTCCTCACCGACGCCGCGGCCCCCTTCCACCCCAACGCGGCGGGCGAGAGGGCCATGGCCGACGCGGTGCTCGCGGCCGCACGCCGACCGGCGACGGCGACGTAGCCGTGTGAGTGGGTTCCGGTCCGTGCGCCGGGTCGAGCGCGTGTGGGTGGCCTTGTCGTGCGCGGACGCGGGTAGGGGCGGACGGTGGGAACGTCCCACCCGTACGAGCACGAGGAGAGCCATGCCCGTCGCCACCCTGCGGTCCGTCGTCCTGGACTGTCCCGACCCCATGTCCCTCGCCACCTTCTACGCCGGGATCCTCGGCGGCTCGCCCCGCGTCTCCTCGGACCCCGAGGAGGGCGACTCCTGGGTGATGCTCTCCGGGCACGACGGCACCCAGCTCGCCTTCCAGGAGGTCTCCGGGTACGTCGCGCCGCGCTGGCCCGAGGAGGAGGGCGGGCAGCAGTTCCACCTGGACCTGACCGTGGACGACCTCGACCGGGGCGAGGAGCAGGTCCTCGCGCTCGGCGCCAAGCTCCTCGACGCGGGCGGGCCCGACCGCGACTTCCGCGTCTACGCGGACCCGGTCGGGCACCCGTTCTGCCTCTGCGTGGACCTGTAGGGGCGGTCAGGCCCCCCGGCCGTCCAGGGACTCGATCGTCGCGTTCGACGGGGCCGTGCCGTTCCTCAGGTCGCGGGAGACGTCCTCCGCGTCGCGCAGGACGCGGACCGCGTTGGACCAGGTCAGCTTGGCCAGGTCCGGGCGCGACCAGCCGCGGTGGAGGAGCTCCGCGATCAGGTTCGGGTAGCCGGCGACGTCGTCGAGGCCGGCCGGGGTGAAGGCCGTCCCGTCGTAGTCGCCGCCGATGCCGACGTGGTCGATCCCGGCCGCCTCGCGCATGTGGTCGAGGTGGTCGGCGACCGTGGCGGCAGTGGCCACCGGGCGCGGGTTCGCCTCCTCGAAGGCGCGGTGCAGCGCCATCGCCCCGGCCGTGGTGTCGAGGTGGTCGAAGCCGTGCTCCCGCAGGTTCTCGTCCGCCCGCGCGGTCCACTCGACGGCCGCCGGGAGGATGAACTTGGGCACGAAGGTGGCCATCGCCACGCCGCCGTTGGCGGGCAGCCGCTCCAGGACGTCGTCCGGGACGTTGCGCGGGTGGTCGCAGACCGCGCGGGCCGAGGAGTGCGAGAAGATCACCGGCGCGGCGGTGGCGTCCAGGGCGTCCCGCATGGTCGTCGCGGCCACGTGCGAGAGGTCGACGAGCATGCCGGAGCGGTTCATCTCGCGGACGACCTGCCGGCCGAAGGCGGAGAGCCCGCCGACGCCCGGCTCGTCGGTCGCCGAGTCCGCCCAGTCGTTGTTGTCGTTGTGGGTGAGCGTCATGTAGCGCACGCCCAGGGCGTGCAGCGCGCGCAGGGTGGCGAGGGAGTTGTTGATCGAGTGGCCGCCCTCGGCGCCCTTGAGGGAGGCGATGCGGCCCTGCTCGCGGGCCGCCTCCATGTCGTCCGCCGTCAGGGCGGGCGCGAGGTCCGCCGCGTACCGCTCCAGGAGCTGGTCGACGACGTCGATCTGCTCCAGGGTGGCGCTGACCGCGTCGTCCCCGGCGAGCCGGCAGGGCACGTACACGGACCAGAACTGGGCGCCGACCCCGCCGGCCCGCAGCCGGGCCAGGTCGGTGTGGAGCGCGCCGGTCTGGTCGGCCGCGATGTCCATGCGGTCCAGGTCGTACCGCACGTGCTCCCGCAGCGCCCACGGCAGGTCGTTGTGGCCGTCCACGACGGGGTGGCCGGCCAGCAGCTCCCGCGCCTCGGCGAGGCGGTCGGCGGCGGTCACCGGGCGAACCCGAAGGACTCGGCGCCCTCGACCCTGGCCCGCAGCCGCGCGCCCTTCTCCGTCGCCTGGTCGTTCAGCTCCCGCTGGAAGGCGCGCATCCGGTCCAGCAGCGCCGGGTCGTGCGCGGCGAGGATCCGGGCCGCGAGCAGGCCCGCGTTCCGGGCGCCGCCGACGGAGACCGCGGCGACCGGCACGCCGGCCGGCATCTGCACGATGGAGAGCAGCGAGTCCATGCCGTCGAGGTACTTCAGCGGCACGGGCACGCCGATGACGGGCAGCGGCGTGACGGAGGCGAGCATGCCGGGCAGGTGGGCGGCGCCGCCCGCGCCCGCGACGATCGCCTTGAGCCCGCGCCCGGCGGCCTCCTCGCCGTACGCGATCATCTCGCGCGGCATGCGGTGCGCGGAGACGACGTCGACCTCGTAGGGGATCTCGAACTCGTCCAGGGCCTGGGCGGCGGCTTCCATGACGGGCCAGTCGGAGTCCGAACCCATGACGATGCCGACGACGGGGCTGGTGCTCATTCGGTGATCGTTCCTCGCAGGTAGCCGGCGGCGTGGCGGGCGCGCTCCAGCACGTCGTCCAGGTCGTCGCCGTAGGTGTTGACGTGGCCCACCTTGCGTCCGGGCTTCACGTCCTTGCCGTACATGTGGATCTTGAGCTGCGGGTCCCTGGCCATGCAGTGCAGGTACGCGGAGTACATGTCCGGGTAGTCGCCGCCCAGGACGTTGCACATCACGGTCCACCGCGCGCGCGGGCGCGGGTCGCCGAGCGGCAGGTCGAGGACCGCGCGGACGTGGTTGGCGAACTGCGAGGTGATCGCGCCGTCCTGGGTCCAGTGGCCGGAGTTGTGCGGGCGCATCGCCAGCTCGTTGACGAGGATGCGGCCGTCCGTGGTCTCGAACAGCTCCACGGCGAGGTGGCCGACGACGCCCAGCTCCCGGGCGATCCGCAGCGCCAGCTCCTGGGCCTGCCCGGACAGCTCCTCGGACAGGTCGGGGGCGGGCGCGATCACGGTGTCGCAGACGCCGTCGACCTGGCGGGACTCGACGACCGGGTAGGCGACGGCCTGGCCGTGCGGGGAGCGGACGATGTTCGCCGCCAGCTCGCGCGCGAAGTCGACCTTCTCCTCCGCGAGGACGGGCACGCCGGCCAGGAAGGGGTCGCGCGCGTCCTCGGGCGAACGCACGAACCAGACGCCCTTGCCGTCGTAGCCGCCGCGCACGGTCTTGAGGATGACCGGGAAGCCCCCGACCTCGGCCGCGAAGGCCTCCGCGTCCGCCGGGTCCGCGACGATGCGGTGGCGCGGGCTCGGCGCGCCGATCTCGTCGAGCCGGGCGCGCATCACCCCCTTGTCCTGCGCGTGCACCAGTGCGTCGGGCCCCGGCCGGACGGGGATGCCGTCCGCCTCCAGGGCGCGCAGGTGCTCGGTGGGGACGTGCTCGTGATCGAAGGTGATCACGTCGCATCCGCGCGCGAAGTCACGCAGCGTGTCCAGGTCGCGGTAGTCGCCGATGACGACCTCGCTCACCACCTGGGCCGCGGAGTCCTGCGGAGTGTCACTGAGGAGCTTGAACTTGATGCCGAGGGGGATGCCCGCCTCGTGGGTCATTCGGGCGAGCTGACCGCCACCGACCATGCCGACTACCGGAAACGTCACCCTCTTAGGGTATCCGCACCATCGGGGAACACTCGTCCGGCTGTGTTTTGACACAAGGATCATGGGCAGACGCGCGGGCGGAAGCACGGGCGGGGCGGGGGTTCGGCCGTGGTTTGCGCGGTACAACGGCATGTGCCAGAGGCCCCTGGTTAGCATGGACTGGTTGACGTCACCCGGACGTCACCCGGACGGACGGGACAGAGCCATCACCATGAGTGAACCCGGCGCACTGCGCACGCGACTCGACCGGCTCTTCCGCGAGGTCGCGAAGTTCGGCGCCGTGGGCGCCGTGGGGGTTCTCGTCGACCTCGGGGTGTTCAACCTCGTGCGGCACTTCTCGGACCTGCCGGTCGTGCGGGCGAGCGTCGTCGCCACCGTGGTCGCGATCGCGTTCAACTACATCGGCTTCCGGTACTTCACCTACCGGGACCGGGACAAGAGCAGCCGCACCAAGGAGATGTCCCTCTTCCTGGTCTTCAGCCTGATCGGCCTGGTGATCCAGAACGGTCTGCTCTACGCGGCGACGTACGGCTTCGGCTGGGACGGTCCGCTGGCGAGCAACTTCTTCAAGTTCTTCGGGATCGGGGTCGCGACCCTGTTCCGCTTCTGGTCGTACCGCACCTGGGTCTTCCGCGCCCTGCCGGCGAAGGAGACCGTGCAGACCGCCGAATCGTTCCTGGAGCAGGCCCCGCGGCAGGCGACCCGCCGCCAGCCCGACCGGGTCTGACCCGGCCCCTCACCGCACGGGGCGGTCCTCGAGTTCCTCCGAGGGGCCCCGGACCTCGCGGCTCAGGAAGAGCGCGAAGACCGGCGGCTGCTGCTGGAGGAGCTCCAGGCGCCCGCCGTCGGCCTCCGCGAGGTCGCGGGCGACCGCCAGGCCGATGCCGGTGGAGCTGCGGCCGCTGACGGCCCGCTCGAAGATCCGCGCGCCGAGGTCGGCCGGGACGCCCGGCCCCTCGTCGGTGACCTCGATCACGGACTGGTTGCCGGTGACCCGGGTGCGCAGGGCGACCGTGCCGCCGCCGTGCATGAGCGAGTTCTCGATCAGGGCGGCGAGGACCTGGGCGACCGCGCCCGGGGTGCCCACGGCCCGCATGCCCTGCTTCCCCGAGTGCACGATGGCCCGCCCCGCGCTGCGGTAGGCCGGCCGCCACTCCTCGATCTGCTGCTTGACGACCTCGTCCAGGTCGAAGGCGACGGCGGAGCCGGTGCGGGGGTCACGGGAGTTGGTGAGGAGCCGCTGCACGACGTCGGTGAGCCGCTCGACCTGGGTGAGCGCGATCGTGGCCTCCTCCTTGACCGTCTCCAGGTCGTCGGCGACGGCGACCTCCTCCAGGCGCATGGAGAGTGCGGTGAGGGGCGTGCGGAGCTGGTGGGAGGCGTCGGCGGCGAGCCGGCGCTCGGCGGTGAGCATCCGGGCGATCCGCTCGGCGGAGGCGTCCAGGACGTCCGCGACCCGGTCCAGCTCGGGCACCCCGTACCGCTTGTGCCGGGGGCGCGGGTCGCCGGAGCCGAGGCGTTCGGCGGTCTCCGCGAGGTCGGTGAGCGGGGAGGCGAGCCGGTTGGCCTGCCGTACGGCGAGGAGGACGGCGGCGACGACGGCGAGCAGGGCCACCGCGCCGATGATCAGGAGGGTGCGGCCGACCTCGGCGGTGACGGCCGAGCGGGACTCCTCGACGGTCACGGTCTCGCCGCGCTCGCCCGTGGCGGAGCCGCGGATGACCTCGCCCTCGGGGCGCTCCCCGATCGCGATCGGTTCGCGGCCGGGGATGCGGATCTGCGCGTACCGCTTGGCGCCGCTCTGCTCGGCGAGGATGTCCGGGTTGACCGGCTCGCCGCCGATGAGCCGGCTGTCGACGATGGAGACGATCCGCAGCGCCTCCGAGTCCACGCTCTCCTGGGCGCTGCCGGCGATCGTGCGGGTCTCGACGATGACGAGGGAGACGCCGAAGACGGCGATGACGACGAGCACCACGGCGAGCGTGGAGTTGATCAGACGGCGGCGCACGGCTGCTTCTCTCTGGAGGTCCTAGCTCTTCTCGAAGCGGAAGCCGACGCCGCGGACGGTGGCGATGTAGCGCGGGTTCGCCGCGTCGTCGCCGAGCTTCTTGCGCAGCCACGAGATGTGCATGTCGAGGGTCTTGGTGGAGGACCACCAGGTGGTGTCCCAGACCTCGCGCATCAGTTGGTCGCGGGTGACGACCCGGCCGGCGTCCCGGACGAGGACCCGGAGCAGGTCGAACTCCTTGGCGGTGAGCTGGAGCTCCTCGTCGCCCATCCAGGCGCGGTGCGACTCGACGTCGATCCGCACGCCGTGGGTGGAGGGGGCGGCGACGGGCTCGGTGGCGCCGCGCCGGAGCAGGGCCCGGACCCGGGCGAGGAGCTCGGCGAGCCGGAAGGGCTTGGTGACGTAGTCGTCGGCGCCCGCGTCGAGCCCGACGACGGTGTCGACCTCGTCGGCGCGCGCGGTGAGCACCAGGATGGGGATCGCGTGCCCCTCGGCGCGCAGTCGCCGGGCGACCTCGAGTCCGTCCATGCCGGGGAGGCCCAGGTCGAGCACGACCAGGTCGACGCCGCCCTGGAGGCCGGCGTCGAGCGCGGTGGGTCCGTCCTCGCGGACCTCGACCTCGTACCCCTCCCTCCGCAGGGCGCGGGCCAGCGGTTCCGAGATGGACGCGTCGTCCTCGGCGAGCAGTACACGGGTCATGGGGTGATGGTAGTCCGCACGGCGCCCGCCCCGGGGCGCGATGCGCGGGACCCGGGGAGAGCCTGGGGATCTTGCGACCATCCTGTGTGGGACCTTCGAATGACCTTGTACGGTTGCACTTCCGCCTGTGATTCATGTCTCAAGTCCTTCCATATCCGGCACTGTCGTGTCGTATGGTGGCGAGACGTCTGTTGCGGTATTCGGGGACCTTCGGCCGGCTTGGTGGGTCGGGGTCCTCTTTTCTGCGTGAGGGGGCCCAGCCACCCTCGATGACGGCGAATGACCTGTGGGCCGGGTCCCGGGACGCGAAGACGCGTCCCCCGGGGCGTGGATCCCGGTGGAGTTCCACGATTCCCCCGGTGCCGGCCTCCCCCACCGGGCGCACCCCGCTCACAAGGCGAGCGTCCCGACAGAGCAAGGATCGACATGGCGTCCAGCCTGACGACGGCTTCGGCCGGAACCCCTGGTTCCGAGAAGACGTTCTTCGGCCACCCCCGTGGTCTGGCCACTCTCTTCATGACCGAGATGTGGGAGCGCTTCTCCTACTACGGCATGCGGGCACTTCTCGTTCTGTACCTGGTCTCCGGCGGCGCGGACGCCGCGACCGGCAGCCAGGGTGGCGGCCTCGCCATGACGGCGGCCACGGCGACGGCCATCTACTCCGTGTACGTCTCGATGGTCTACCTCATGGCCATGCCCGGCGGCTGGTTCGGCGACCGCGTCTGGGGCGCCCGCAAGACCGTCGCCATCGCCGGCTTCGTGATCATGGCCGGTCACGCCTCGCTGGCCATCCCCGGCCAGGCGATGTTCTTCGTCGGCCTCGCGCTCGTCGCGGCCGGCTCGGGCCTGCTCAAGGCCAACATCTCCACGATGGTCGGCCACCTCTACGACGGCCCGGACGACCCGCGCCGCGACGGCGGCTTCACGCTCTTCTACGTCGGCATCAACCTCGGTGCCTTCGTGGCGCCGTTCGTGGTGGGCACGGTCGGCGAGAAGGTCAACTGGCACCTCGGCTTCGCGCTCGCCGCGGTCGGCATGGGCCTGGGCCTGCTGCAGTTCCTCCTCGGCACGAAGAACCTGAGCCCGAGGAGCGAGGTCGTCCCGAACCCGCTCTCCCCGGCCGAGCGCAAGGGCATGCTGGTCAAGGTCGCGCTCGTCGTCGTGCTCGCCGCCGTCTTCTACGGCGTCGTCGTCGCCCTCGGCGTGTACACCCTGAACTGGGCGCTCGTCCCGATCACCCTCGCCGGTCTGATCATCCCGGTCGCCGTCCTCGTCCGCATCAAGCGCGACAAGGACCTCGACAAGTCCGAGCAGTCGAAGATGACCGGCTACATCTGGTTCTTCGTCGCCGCCGCCATCTTCTGGATGATCTACGACCAGGGCGGTTCGACCCTGTCGCTGTTCGCGGACGACAAGACCGCCGACACCGTCTTCGGCTTCGGCTTCCCGGCCACCTGGTACCAGTCCCTGAACCCGCTGTTCGTCATGGCGCTGGCCCCGGTCTTCGCCTGGCTGTGGCTGTGGCTGGCCCGCAAGAACCAGGAGCCGAACACCATCGTGAAGTTCGCGATGGGCCTGGTCCTGGTCGGCGCGTCCTTCTTCGTCTTCGTCGTGCCCATGAACATGGCGGGCGACGGCACGAAGGTCTCCCCGATGTGGCTCGTCTCGATCTACATGATCCAGACCATCGGCGAGCTGTGCCTCTCCCCGGTCGGCCTCTCCGTCACCACGAAGATGGCGCCGCAGAAGTACGCGTCCCAGATGATGGGCGTCTGGTTCCTCGCCGTCACCGCCGGTGACTGCACCACCGGTCTGCTCTCGCTGGCCGGCGTGGACCTGAACGGGACCGGGATCATCGCCCTGGAGGCCGCCCTGGCCGTCTTCGCGGGCTTCGCGATCTACATGTACCGCAAGAAGGTCCAGAAGCTCATGGGCGACGTCCACTGACGCCGTCCCGCCGCTCACACAGGAGGCCGCCGCACCGATCCGGTGCGGCGGCCTCCGCCGTGTTCGGCGGCCCTGAGGGGCCCGTCAGTCGCCGGGGGCCGAGATCTCGGCCCAGACCGTCTTGCCGGGGGCGCCGGGCGTGCGGTCGATGCCCCAGTCGCGGCAGAGGCGCTGGACGATGAACATGCCGTGGCCGCCGGGGCGGCCGGCGCGGTGCGGGGTGCGCGGAGCGGGCTGGCCGGCGCCGCGGTCGGTGACTTCGAGGCGCAGCACCTTGGGCAGCCGCAGGACGCGCAGGCTCTCGGGCCCGTCGGCGTGCAGACAGGCGTTGGTGACCAGCTCGGAGACGACCAGGAGGACGTCCTCGGCGGCGGCCCTGCGGTCGGCGGTGGCGGCGGGCAGCCAGCCCCACTCGTGGAGCGCCGTCCGCGTGAAGTCGCGGGCGAGCGGCACCGTGCCGCTGGTCTCGCCGAGGGCGAGCGTACGGACGTCGGAAGCTTGGTCCATCAGCGCTTCACCTCACCGATCGACGGGACTGGGGCAGGAGGTACGGGACGTGCGGGGCCGGGCCGGGACCGGACCCGGCGGTCCGATCCGGCCCGGGTCCGGCCGGGCTCATTCGGGGAGCGCCGTCGCGAGCGTGTCGTGGACGGTGAAGACGGTGTCCGCGCCCGTGATGTGGAACACCCGGGCCACCGCGGGCCGCATCGCCACCAGGTGCACCGCGCCGCCGGCAGCGTCCGCCCGCAGCCGGGCGCCGAGCAGCACGTTGAGCCCGGTCGAGTCGCAGAACTCCAGACCGGAGCAGTCGACGACGAGTCTCGAACGACCCGCGTCCAGTGCCCCGTCCAGGGGTTCGCGCAGGAGTTCGGCGGTGTGGTGGTCGAGTTCGCCCACCGGGGTGAGGACTTCGCTCTCCCCCACGGTCCGCGTCTCGACCCGCAGCCGCGCGGGCAGTGCGCTGCCGATGTGTTCGCGGTCCATGGCCGTGCCTCTTCTCGCTCTCGCGGATGCCGATGACGTCCTCGAACACTACAAGCGGGGCGGCCCTCGATGCACACGAGGTCCATCTCATAACCGAACAAACAGGATTAATGGCACTTGCAACCTTCAGGGTCGAGCAGGTAGGGCTAGAGGAAACACCCGAAACGGCCGGCTCGGAGGCGCCGCAAACCGCTGCGAGAAGAACCCGAAGGAGACCCATGTCACCCCGGCTCGACGCCACGCGTACCCCCGACGCGCCGTCGACAACCCTGTCCGGCATCCCCACCCCCACCACCCCCCTCACCCCCCTCCCCGGCGAGCTCGCCGACCGGCTGCTCGACCGGCCCCTCGACCGGATCGGTCCGGTCGACGCGCGCGCCCTGTCGAAGGACCTCTTCGCCCGCCTCGCGGAGCTGGAGGAGGGCACCCACGACCACGCGTACGTCCGCAACACCCTCGTCGAACTCAACCTCGCCCTGGTCCGCTTCGCCGCCGCACGGTTCGGCACCCGCAGCGAACCGATGGAGGACATCGTCCAGGTCGGCACCATCGGCCTCATCAAGGCGATCGACCGCTTCGAGCTCTCCCGCGGCGTCGAGTTCCCCACCTTCGCGATGCCGACCATCATCGGCGAGATCAAGCGCTTCTTCCGCGACACCTCCTGGTCCGTGCACGTACCCCGCCGCCTCCAGGAGCTCCGCCTCGACCTCGCCCGGGCCACGGACACCCTGTCCCAGCGCCTGGACCGCTCCCCCACCGTCGCCGAGCTCGCCGAGGAACTCGGCATCGCGCCGGAGGAGGTCGTCGAGGGCATGGCGGCGAGCAACGCGTACACCGCCAGCTCGCTCGACGCCCAGCCCGCCGAGGAGGACGGCGGCGGCGGCGAGGCCGCGCTCGCCGACCGGCTCGGCTACGAGGACGACGGCATCACCGGCATCGAGTACATCGCCTCCCTCAAGCCGATGATCGCCTCGCTGCCCGCCCGCGAGCGGCAGATCCTCTCCCTGCGCTTCGTCTCCGGCATGACCCAGTCGGAGATCGGCGAGGAGCTCGGCATCTCCCAGATGCACGTCTCCCGGCTCCTGGCCCGCACCCTCACCCGGCTGCGCCAGGGCCTCACTCTGGAGGAATGACCTCCCCGGAGGAGCCCGTCCCCGGTCGGAACGACCGGGGACGAGGGCCCGTTCACGGTCTGCCGACCCTGGACGGGCCCTCTCGCGCACCATCACGCGTACGGCCGGGGGGCGTTGTCGACGCGCCGTCCGGAACCGGAAGAAGGGAGCGGACCTCCTCACCTCCGGCGCCCCACGGGCCCCGTGGAGCTGGACCTCGTCCGGGAGTCGGGGCGGCGTGCCTGGCCGCCGCGGCTTCCGGAGCAGCCGGTCTTCTACCCGGTGACGAACGAGGACTACGCGATCCGCATCGCCCGCGACTGGAACGTCCAGCACGACGGGGCGGGCTTCGTCACCCGCTTCGAGGTCGACGCGGGGTTCCTGCGCAGGTACCCGGTCCGGCAGGCGGGCGGGCGGACGATCCTCGAACTGTGGGTGCCGGCGGAGGAGCTGGAGGAGTTCGACGCGCATATCGTGGGGGAGATCCAGGTGGTCCACGAGTTCCGCCGAACGTCGTCGAGTGCCGTCGAGGGGCGTTGAGGACCATTGAATGCCGTTTCCCGTCCCGAGGAGTGCCCGATGAGCGTGCGCCGCGTAGTCCCCAACCTCCGGACGACCGCCCCGGAGGAGAACCGGGACTTCTACGGGCTCCTCGGCTTCGAGCAGGTCATGGACCACGGCTGGATCGCGACCCTCGCCTCGCCGGACGTGCCCGCCGCCCAGGTCAGTCTGATGGGCGCGGACCTGACCGCTCCCGTCTCCCCCGACCTGAGCGTGGAGGTGGAGGACGTGGACGCGGTGTACGCGGCGGTGCGGGCGGCGGGGGCGGAGGTCGTGCACCCGCTGACGGACGAGGAGTGGGGCGTGCGGCGCTTCTTCGTGCGGGATCCGGACGGCCGGGTCGTCAACGTGCTCGGCCACCGGGCCTGAAGGGGGTCTCCGTCGTGCGCTGGAAGGTCCACGGGGAGCGCCCGCTCCACGAGTACCCCTGGGTGAACCTGTGGCTGGCCGACGTCGAGCGGCCCGACGGGCAGCGGGACGAGTACTACGTGGTGAAGCTCCGCGACCTCGCCGTCGCGGCCGTCGTCAACGACCGCCGCGAGGTCCTGATGATGTGGCGCCACCGCTTCGTCACCGACGTCTGGGCCTGGGAGCTGCCCATGGGCCTGGTCGAGGACGGCGAGACCCCGGCGGAGGCGGCGGCCCGCGAGGTCCTGGAGGAGACGGGCTGGCGCCCGGGCCCGCTGACCCCGCTGATCTACTCGGAACCCGCCAACGGCATCACCGACTCCCGGCACCACGTCTTCCGCGCCGCCGGCGCCGCGTACGAGGGCCCGCCGACCGAACGCAACGAGTCGGACCGCGTCGAATGGATCCCCCTCGCGGCCGTCCGGGGCATGATCGCCCGCCGCGAGATCGTGAGCGGCGCGACCCTGGTGGGGTTGTTGCAGGTGCTGCTCGACGGGGTCCCGGGCTGATCCCGGGCGGACCGGGCCGGTGGGCCGCGCAGCCGGGCCCGGGGGCCCGGGCCGGTCAGGAGGCCGGGGCGGCGGGGTTCCGCTTGCGCTGGACCGTCGTGATGCGGACGTCGTCCGTCTCCGGGACCCCGAAGGGCTCGACGCGTACCCGGTGGCGGGTGCCGGTGACCTCCAGGGCCAGGTTGTTGCCCATGAAGCGGAGGTCGATCCGGGCCCGGGGCGAGCCGTCCCGGTCCGGCATGCGGTGGATGCGGGACGGCGGGTACTCCAGGCCCGTCAGCTTCTTCCGCAGGGCCGGGTAGTCGGCCGGGCCCGTGCCGCCGAACGCCGTGAGGATGCGCTCGGCGTGCGCGTCACCGGCGCACTCGTCCAGGGGGTCCAGCGGCACCTCCTCGACGGGCCCGGTCCCGGTGGGGGCCGGCTCCGGGCCGGCCGGCGGCTCGGGGGCTTCCAGGGGGAGCGGGGCGCCCTCCGACGGGTGCCGCGACGGGATCGCACCCTCCGGGGCCGGCTCGACCGGCGCCGGGCCGCCCGGCTCGCAGTCGTCCAGGATGCGGGTGGCCACGGCCAGGTGGCGCACCTCCGGGTCGGGGTCCGTCGCCAGGCCGTCCGACGGGAGCGACCGCTTCGGTGCCGGTGTCTTCGAGGCACCGGCACCCACGGCGGACGCCTCGGCGGAGGCCCCACCGGGGGCGGTCGCCGTGCCGCAGGCGGTCAGGGCCGTGCCGGCGAGCGCGACGGCCAGGACGGTCTTCGTGAAGCGGTGCGGAGTTCTCATGCGGGAATCATGCGAGCGGACGGTCGCCGCCCACATGAGTACCCGTACTCAACGCGGACCGTGACCGACCGGACGGTGAACCACCGGTTCTGAGGTCGCGTCACCTCCTCGAACCACCCGCACGCCCCTCCGCCACACCTCCGACACCAGCGGCACCCCCGGGCGGTAGGCCAGGTGGACGTGGGACGGGGCGTTCAGGAGGGTGAGGTCGGCGCGGGCGCCGGGGGTGAGGCGGCCGACGTCCGTGCGGCGGAGGGCCGCCGCGCCGCCCGCCGTGGCGGACCAGAGGGCCTCGTCGGGGGTCATGCCCATGTCCCGGACCGCCAGGGCGATGCAGAAGGGGACGGAGGAGGTGAAGGAGGAGCCGGGGTTGCAGTCGGTGGAGAGGGCCACCGTGACGCCCGCGTCGAGGAGGCGGCGGGCGTCCGGCCACTCGGCGCGGGTGGAGAACTCCGCCCCCGGGAGGAGGGTGGCGACCGTGTTCCCCGACGCCAGCGCGTCCACGTCCGCGTCCGTCAGGTGGGTGCAGTGGTCCGCGCTCGCCGCGTCCACTTCCACCGCCAGCCGGACGCCGGGGCCGTACGTGAGCTGGTTGGCGTGGACGCGGGGGTGGAGGCCCTTCGCCCTGCCGGCGGTGAGGATCGCGCGGGCCTGGTCGCCGTCGAAGGCGCCCTTCTCGCAGAAGACGTCCACCCAGCGGGCGTACGGGGCGCAGGCGTCGAGCATCTCGCCCGTCACCAGCTCCACGTACGCCGCCGGGTCGTCGGCGTAGTCCGGGGAGACGACGTGCGCGCCGAGGTAGGTGACCTCGTCGGTGTGCTCGGCGGCGATGCGCAGGGCGCGGGCCTCGTCCTCGACCGTCAGGCCGTAGCCGGACTTGGTCTCGAAGGTGGTCGTGCCCTGGGCGAGGGCCTCGCGCAGGTAGCGGGCGACGTTCGCCGACAGGGCCTCGTCGCTCGCCGCGCGGGTCGCCGCCACGGTCGTGCGGATGCCGCCCGCCTCGTACGGCTGCCCGGACATGCGGGCGTTGAACTCGGCCGTGCGGTCGCCCGCGAAGACCAGGTGCGAGTGGGAGTCGACGAAGCCGGGGATCACGGCCCGGCCGCCGGCGTCGACCCGGTTGTCAGTGGTGGGTGCTTTGCTGGATTCACCGACCCAGACGACGCGGTCGCCTTCCACGACGACGGCCGCGTCCCGGATCAGACCCAGAGGACTTCGATCACCGAGGGAGGGATCGTTGGTGACCAGGCTCGCGATGTTGACGATGGCGGTGGCGGGCGTCGCCACGGCGCTGTTCGCGCTCGTGGGGGCGGAGGTCGCCGCCGCGCTGTTCCTCGCCTCGGGTCCGGTGTTCATGGTGAGGGGTGTCTCCTTCAGCCGCGCAGGGCGGCGATCGAGTCGGCGAGGGCCCGCGGCACGTCCGGTACGGACCGGTGGACCCCGTCCCGCACGACGTGGCGGCCGCCCACGACCGTGTGACGCACATCCGCTGCCGACGCTGCGAATACCGCCGTCTCGGCTGCCAGACGCGGTGCCGGTCCCGCTGTCCTGACGGAGTCCAGGGCGATCGTCGTGAAGTCCGCGAGGGCGCCCGGCGTCAGCTCGCCCGCCTCCGGCCGGCCCAGGGCCGCGTGGCCGTCCGCGCTCGCCGCGCGGAGGAGCGCCGCCGCCGTCCAGTGGCCCCGGATGTGGGTGCGCAGGCGCTCGTTCAGCTCCATCGCCCGCGCCTCTTCGAGGAGGTCGACGACCGCGTGGCTGTCGCTGCCCAGGGAGAGGGGGGAGCCGGCGCGCTGGAGGTCCACCGCCGGGCCGATGCCGTCCGCGAGGTCGCGTTCGGTCGTCGGGCACATGCAGGTGCCGGTGGAGGACGAGCCGATGAGGGCGATGTCGCCGGGGGTGAGGTGGGTGTTGTGGACCCCGGTGGTCCGGGGCCCGAGTACGCCGTGCTCGGAGAGGAGTTGCGTGGGGGTGAGGCCGTGGGCCGCCAGGCAGGCGTCGTTCTCGGCCGTCTGCTCCGAGAGGTGGACGTGGAGGGGGGCCTCCCGGCGCCGGGCCCAGTCGGCGACCGTGGCGAGCTGGTCCGCCGGGACGGCCCGTACGGAGTGGATCGCCGCCCCGATGCGTACGCCGTCCCGCTCCTTGAGGGCCGAGACCCGCTCGGCCCAGGCGTCCGCCGTGCCGTCGGTGAAGCGGAGCTGGTGGTGCTCGGGCGCGGCGCCGAAGCCGGAGGAGAGGTAGGCGGTGTCGAGGAGGGTGATGCGGATGCCGGCCTCGGCGGCGGCCGCGATCAGGGCCTCGCCCATGGCGTTGGGGTCGGCGTAGGGGGTGCCGCCGGGGGCGTGGTGGAGGTAGTGGAACTCGCCGACGGAGGTGATGCCGGCGAGCGCCATCTCCGCGTACACGGCGCGGGCCAGGGCGAAGTAGCTGTCGGGGGTGAGGCGCTGGGCGATCTTGTACATGGTGTCGCGCCAGGTCCAGAAGGTGCCGGAGCCGACCTGGACGGTGCCGCGCAGGGCGCGGTGGAAGGCGTGCGAGTGGGCGTTGGCCAGGCCCGGGACCGTCAGGCCGCGCAGGATCTCGGCGCCCGGGGGCGGGGTCTCCACCCCCGTGCGGACCGAGGTGATCCGGCCGTCCGCCACCTCCAGGGCGACGCCCGGTTCGACGGCGGGGTCGATCCAGGCGTGCTCCAGCCAGTACGTGGTCGTCAGCGGCACGCCAGCTCCTCCAGTACGTCGGCGAGTGCGCGGACCCCGGCCAGGCAGTCGTCCTCGGCCGCGAACTCGGCCGGGGAGTGCGAGACGCCCGTGGGGTTGCGCACGAACAGCATGGCGGTCGGGATCGATTCGGACAGAATGCCCGCGTCGTGGCCCGCGCCGGTGCCGAGGACCGGGACCTTGCCCGAGGGCCCCGTGCTGCCCGTGGCGGCGGCCGAGTCGCCCAGGATCCGGGACAGCTCGTCGCGCAGGGCGTGCGAGAAGTCCACGACCGGGGTGAAGGACTCCCGCACGACGGTGAGGTCGATGCCGTGGCGGTCGGCGTAGTCGCGGGCCGCCGTCTCGACGCCCGCGACGACCGCGTCCAGGGCGTCCTGGTCGGCGGCGCGCGCGTCGAGCCAGCCGCGCACGAGGGAGGGGATGGCGTTGACGCCGTTCGGCTCGACCGCGATCTTGCCGAAGGTGGCGACGGCGCCCGCGAGTTCGGCCTCGCGGCGGGCGGCGAGGACGGTCTCGGCGTAGGTGAGCATCGGGTCGCGGCGGTCGACGAGCCGGGTGGTGCCGGCGTGGTTGGCCTCGCCCGCGAAGTCGTACCGCCAGCGGCCGTGCGGCCAGATGGCGGAGGCGATGCCGACGGCGTCGCCGGACAGGTCCAGGGCCCGGCCCTGCTCGACGTGCAGTTCGACGAAGGCGCCGATGCGGGCGAGCCGTTCGGGGTCGGGACCGATGGCGTCGGGGTCGTACCCGGCGGCCTCCATGGCCTGCGGGAGGCTGGTCCCGTCGCCGTCGCGCAGTTCGTGCGCCTGCTCCTTCGTCAGGCGTCCGGCGGTGAGGCGGGAGCCGACGCAGGCGAGGCCGAAGCGGGCGCCCTCCTCGTCGCCGAAGTTGACGATGGCGAGGGGGCGCTTGAACGAGACGCCCCGGGAGCGCAGTTCGTCGAGCGCGGCGAAGGAGGAGACGACACCGAGGGGGCCGTCGAAGGCGCCGCCGTCGGGGACGGAGTCCAGGTGGGAGCCGGTGACGACGGCGTCGCCGGCCGTCGGGTCGCCGAGCCAGGCCCACTGGTTGCCGTTGTGGTCGGTCTCGACGTCCAGGCGGCGGGCTTCGGCCTGCATCCGGAACCAGAGGCGGCAGTCGGCGTCGGCGTCCGTCCAGGCGTAGCGGCGGTAGCCGCCGGAGGCGGCGCTGCGGCCGAGGGGCCGCAGCGACCGCCACATGGCGTGGAAGGTCTCGCTCACGCGGAGGCCCCGGAAGCGTCGTCGCCCTCGCGCATCGGGACGCGGACGCCCTTCTCGTCGGCGACCCGCTCGGCGATGTCGTAACCGGCGTCGACGTGGCGGATGACGCCCATGCCCGGGTCGTTCGTCAGCACGCGGCGGATCTTCTCGCCCGCGAGGGCGGTGCCGTCGGCCACGGAGACCTGGCCCGCGTGGATGGAGCGGCCCATGCCGACGCCGCCGCCGTGGTGGAGGGAGACCCAGGAGGCGCCGGAGGCGACGTTGACCATGGCGTTGAGCAGGGGCCAGTCCGCGATGGCGTCGGAGCCGTCGAGCATGGCCTCGGTCTCGCGGTACGGGGAGGCGACCGAGCCGCAGTCCAGGTGGTCGCGGCCGATGGCGAGGGGGGCGGCGAGGGTGCCGTCGGCGACCATGTCGTTGAACATGGCGCCGGCCTTGTCGCGCTCGCCCTGGCCGAGCCAGCAGATGCGGGCGGGCAGGCCCTGGAAGTGGACGCGCTCGCCGGCCATCTTGATCCAGCGGTGCAGCGACTCGTTCTCGGGGAAGAGGTCGAGGATCGCCTTGTCGGTCTTGTGGATGTCCGAGGCCTCGCCGGAGAGGGCGGCCCAGCGGAACGGTCCCTTGCCCTCGCAGAACAGCGGGCGGATGTACGCCGGGACGAAGCCCGGGAAGGCGAAGGCGCGGTCGTAGCCGGCGAGCTGGGCCTCGCCCCGGATCGAGTTGCCGTAGTCGAAGACCTCGGCGCCCGCGTCCATGAAGCCGACCATGGCCTCGACGTGCTTGGCCATGGACTCGCGGGCCCGGGTGGTGAACCCGGCCGGGTCCTTCGCCGCCGCGTCGGCCATGTCCTCGAAGGCGACGCCGACGGGGAGGTAGGAGAGGGGGTCGTGGGCGGAGGTCTGGTCCGTCACGATGTCGATCGGGGCGCCCTCGGCCAGCATGCGCGGGAGCAGCTCGGCGGCGTTGCCGAGGAGGCCGATGGAGAGCGGGCGGCGGGCGTCGCGCGCCTCGACCGCGAGCTGGAGGGCGTGCTCCGGGGAGTCCGCCTTCACGTCCAGGTAGCGGTGCTCGATGCGGCGCTCGATGGCGCGCGGGTCGACGTCGACACAGATCGCGACGCCGTCGTTCATCGTCACGGCGAGCGGCTGGGCGCCGCCCATGCCGCCGAGGCCGGCGGTCAGGGTGATGGTCCCGGCCAGGGTGCCGCCGAACTTCTTGGCGGCGACGGCGGCGAAGGTCTCGTACGTGCCCTGGAGGATGCCCTGGGTGCCGATGTAGATCCAGGAGCCGGCCGTCATCTGGCCGTACATGGTGAGGCCGAGCTGCTCCAGGCGCCGGAACTCCTCCCAGTTCGCCCAGTCGCCGACGAGGTTGGAGTTGGCGATGAGGACGCGCGGGGCCCACTCGTGGGTCTGCATGACGCCGACCGGGCGGCCGGACTGGACGAGCATCGTCTCGTCCTGTTTGAGGGTGCGCAGGGTGCGGACCATCGCGTCGAAGGAGCGCCAGTCGCGGGCGGCCTTGCCGGTGCCGCCGTAGACGACGAGCTTGTCGGGGTGCTCGGCGACCTCGGGGTCCAGGTTGTTCTGGAGCATCCGGAGGGCGGCCTCCTGCTGCCATCCCAGGGCGCTCAGTTCCGTACCGCGCGGGGCCCGTACGGGGCGGGGTCCTGACATGGCGGTGCCTCCTCGATGTCGTTCAGATATTCACATCCTGACCTGATGAATAGTTGTAGTCAACAGGGCCCGCCCCCTCACACGGTCCCCTCCCCCTCCCGCACCCGATGGGCCACGATGGGACCCATGGCCTCCTCCCGTCGCGATCTCGCCGTCCGCGCCGCCGTCGACCAAGGACTCCTCTCCCCCTCCGAACCGGTCGTCGCCCTCCTCGACACCGCCGGCATCCGCGCCTCCGCCGCCGCTCTGACCAGCGCCTTCGCCGCCGTCACCGACGCCCCCGTGCTGCACGCCTTCGCCGTGAAGGCCGCCCCGCTCGTCCCCGTCCTGCGTCTGCTCCACGAGGCCGGGCTCGGGGCCGAGGTGGCGAGCCCCGGCGAGCTGGCCCTCGCCCGCGCCGCCGGGATCCCGCCGGAGCGCACCGTGCTCGACTCCCCCGCCAAGACCCCGGACGAACTCCGCCAGGCCCTCGCGCTCGGGATCGCGGTCAACGCCGACAACCTCCAGGAGCTGGCCAGGATCGACGCGCTCACGGCGGGCGCGCCCACCGCCTCGTCCCTCGGCCTCCGGGTGAACCCACAGGTCGGAGCCGGTTCCATCGGCGCGCTCTCCACCGCGACCGCCACCTCCAAGTTCGGCGTGGCGCTGCGCGACGAGGGCGCCCGCGAGGCCGTCGTCCAGGCCTACCTGGAGCGCCCCTGGCTGACCCGGCTGCACACCCACACCGGCTCCCAGGGCGTGCCGCTCGCCCTGATGGCGGAGGGGGTCGGGGAGGCGTACGCGCTCGCCGAGGAGATCAACCGGACCGCCGGCCGGCAGCAGGTCGACGCCCTCGACATCGGCGGCGGCCTGCCGGTGAACTTCGCCTCCGACGAGGAGACGCCGACGTACGCGGAGTACGCGCGGCTGCTCGCCGGCACCGTCCCCGGGCTCTTCGACGGCCGCTACCGTCTGGTCACCGAGTTCGGGCGCTCACTTCTGGCCAAACACGGGACGGTCCTCGCCCGGGTGGAGTACACCAAGACCTCCGGGGGCCGCCCGATCGCCGTCACCCACGCGGGCGTGCAGCTCGCCACCCGTACGGTCTACGCCCCCGGCTCCTGGCCGCTGCGCGTCCTCGCGTACGACTCCGGGGGCCGGCCCCGCGCCGGGGAGACCGCCGTGCAGGACGTGGCGGGCCCCGCCTGCTTCGCCGGGGACCTGATCGCCACGGGCCGCGAGCTGCCGCTGCTGCGCCCGGGGGACGTGGTGGCGGTGCCGGACACCGGCGCGTACTACTTCGCCCACCACTACGCGTACAACAGCCTGCCCCGGCCGGGGATCCACGGCTTCGCCGTGGCCGGTGACGGGACGGTGGCGTTCACGCCCGTGCGCAGGCCCCAGACGCTCGACGAGATCGTCGCCGAGGCGGGCGGGGACCTGGCGGACGCGCTGGTGGGCCCACCGGCCGGGCCGGCCGGGCGCAAGGGTCGAACGGAAAGAGGGCCGACAGTCCGGTAGCGCCGCCCCCGCGCCCCGGCTTCCATGGGGACATGAGTGGTGAAGGCATGACCGGAACGGGTACGGACGGCACCGCCGTCGTCGTCGAGCGCCGGGTCGCCGCCTCCCCCGGGCGGGTCTGGGAGGCGATCACCGACCTGCCGGGGCTGCCCCGCGTCCTGACCGGCGTCCGGAAGGTGGAGGTGCTCACCCCGGGCGGCTTCGGCGTGGGCACGCGCTGGCGCGAGACCCGGCGGATGCTCGGCCGGGAGGCCACCGAGGAGATGACCGTGACCGCGTGCGAGCCGCCCGACCGGTACGTCACGGTCGCCGACTCCCACGGCATGCACTACGTCTCCGAGCTCACCCTCACGCCCGACGGCACCGGGTCCGCTCCCGGCGGGACCGGAACCACCCCCGGCGGAACCGGATCCACCCCCGGCGGGACCGGATCCACCGTCCTCCGCATGACCTTCTCCGCCCGGCCCGCGCACGGGCGCGCCCCCGGCGTCCTCGGCCGGCTGCTCGCCCGCTTCGGGGCGAAGGCCGTCGCCAGGGCGCTCGCGAAGGACCTGGCGGACATCGCGAACGCCGTGGAGACCCGGGCCTGACGGGCCCACCACATCCGGCCGCCGCGGGCAAGGGATCAATTTCCGTCAGACCCGGGCATGTTCCGATGGAAAATGCCAGAACACCTCCCCCGGAGCGGAACGTTCAGTAGCGTCACCGTTACTGCCGCACGTTCGCACGCCGCATCGGGAGGGGAATCCGCGTGCCCGGAATCGACGAGTGCCTGACGGAGGCCATGACCCTACCGGGTGCTCGGGGCGCCTCCCTGGTCGACTGGACCAGCGGGCTCGCACTGGGAACGGCGGGCGAGTCACCCGTCGGGGACCACGAGACCACGGCCGCCGAGACCGCCGAACTGGCCCGCTCGGCGGCCGAATTCGACACCTTCCTGGCGACGGACGACGAAGCGGGAGGAACGGGCGGGGCCGGAGGGGCCGGAGACGACGGCGGGCCCCCCGTCGAGGACCTGATCGTCACCACCCGGGCCGGCTACCACGTCCTCCGCTTCGTCGAGACCTCCTTCGACAGCAGCGTCTTCCTCCACCTCTGGCTCGACCGCGACACCGGCAACCTCGCCCTCGCCCGCATGCGGCTCCGCGACATAGCCGAGAAGCTGGTCCTCGGATGAGCGCGGTCGCCACCCCCGTCTCCCCGATGCTGGTCCGGCTCGCCGCCGAGAAGGCCACCGGCGCCCTGCTGCGCGACCACGGCACGCTCTACCTGGTGGACGGCCGGGTGGTGCACGCCGAGAGCCCCGCCGCCCCCGGCGTCGACGTCCTCCTCACCACCGGCGGCACGCTGCCCCGGGAGAACTGGGACGAGGCCGTGGACCGGGCCGGCGCCCACCGCGCGGTCGGCCGCTTCCTCGTCGACAGCGGCCGGCTCCAGGACGGGGAGCTGGAGATCTGCCACCTCGGCGCCGTCTTCGACGCGGCCTTCTTCGCCCTCTCCCCCACCAGCGGCCCGACCCGCTTCCGGTACGGGGTGGGGCACTGGTTCGGCACGGTGCGGCCGGTCTCGGCCGAGGCCGTCGAGCGCGAGACCGTGCGCCGCCGCGAACTCCTCGACGCCGTCTGGCCGTACCCCGCCGTGGACACCGCCCCGGTCGTCCCCCGCCCCGCCGCCCCCGGCCAGACCGTGGGAGCGCGGCAGCGCGCCCTGCTCGCGGCGGCCGACGGCGAGCGGAACCCGGCGGAGCTGGCCCGGCTGCTCGGCCGCCCCGCCTTCCACACGCTCCTCGACGTCCGGCGGCTCGCCGCCGCCGGGCTCGTCGAGACCCCGCTCAGCCCCGAACCCGAAACCGCGTCCGACCCCGCGCCACCGGTACCGGCCCTCCTGCCGGTCCTGCCGGTGCCCGATCCCGACATCGCCCTGCTGCGCCGGCTCCGTGACGCCCTGGAGGCACACCTGTGATGAGGCGTGCCCTGCGCCTGCGCGCCGAGAGGAGACAGCTCATGACGGCAGAAGCCGAGGTCCTCGGCGAACTGAGACGGCTGCGGGCGCGGCTGCCCCAGCTCACCGGAGCCCTCGCGGCCAGCGCCGACGGCCTGGTCCTGGCCCACGACACCGTGGACGGCGAGGCCGAGAGCGTGGCCGCGCTGACCGCGGCGGCGCTCGGCGTCGGCCAGCGCCTGACCGACTCCACCGGTCAGGGCCGCTTCCGCGAACTGCTCGTACGCGGCGAGAGCGGCTACGTGGCGACGTACGCGGCGGGCGGCTCGGCCGTCCTGACGCTGCTCGCGGAGCCCCGGATCAACGTGGGGCGGCTCCACCTGGAGGCGCGCCGCTCCAGCGCCCGGATAGGCGAGCTGGTGGACGGGGCCCTGGAGCGCAGGGAGCCGAACCGGCTCGGCCAGCTCCCGCCCCCGTACCCGGGGAAGCCCCCGCACCCCGGGCGGCCCCCGCACCCCGCCGGGCCCCCGGTCCGCGAGGTCCGCCGGCCCAGGACTCCGTGACCCCGTCAGCAGGCCCCCGTGGCCCCGTGAACCCGTAACCCCAGAAGGAAGAAGTACGACACCATGGCGAACACCGAGACCTCCCTCAAGGAAGCGGCCTCCATCGACGGCGCGATCGGCGCTGCCCTCGTCGACTACACCAGCGGCATGGCGCTCGGCACGATCGGCGGCGGCAAGGAGCTCGACCTGAACGTGGCCGCGGCCGGCAACACCGACGTCGTGCGGGCCAAGGTCCGGGCGATGGAGATGCTGGGGCTCAACGACGAGATCGAGGACATCCTCATCACCCTCGGCACCCACTACCACCTGATCCGGCTGCTCAAGGGGCGCAACACCAACGGCCTCTTCCTCTACCTGGCCCTGCACAAGGACCGGGCGAACCTGGCGATGGCCCGCCACCAGCTCAAGAAGATCGAGGCCGAACTGGACGTCTGACGGCCGGAGGGCCGCCCGCCGCCTCCTCGACGACCCCCTGCTCGCCGAACGCCTACTCGACGAACAGGCCCCGCGCCGCCGCCTTCGCGTCGAACTCCTCCAGGCGCGCCTGCGCGTCGGGGAGTCCGTCGGCCATGGCCTCCAGGAGGACCCGGCCGAGCATCATGGGGGCGCAGGCGGTGTCGAAGGCGAGCCCGGTGCCGACGGCGGCCGGGATCAGCAGGTCGCTGTGGGCGGCGACGGGCGCGAACGCCGAGTCGGCGACGGTCACGACCGCGAGCCCGGCCGCCCGCGCGTACGCGAGCGCCTCGACGACCTCGCGCGGGTGCCGGGGCAGCGCGAAGCAGAGCAGGGCCGTGGCCCCGGCCCGTACGGCCGCGTCGACGCGGTCCGTGAGCATCGAGCCGCCCTCGTCGAGGAGCCGCACGTCCGGGTGGACCTTGGCGGCGAAGTAGGCGAAGCCGCGCGCCTGCGAGGAGGCGGCCCGCAGTCCGAGCACGGGCAGCGGGCGGGAGCGGGCGAGCAGCCGTCCGGCCCGCTCGACGGGGCCGGGGTCGGCGAGCAGTCCGGCGAGGTGCCGGAGGTTCTCGATCTCGGCGAGCACGGCCTGCTGGTACTCGTTGAACGCCTCGCCCCCGCCCGCTCCGTCCCCGGCACCGGAGCCGGCCTCGGGGGGCGCGACCTCGCGCAGGTGGCGCCGGAGCGCCGGGTACCCGTCGAAGCCGAGGGCGACGGCGAAGCGGGTGACGGAGGGCTGGCTGACCCCGGCGAGCTCGGCCAGCTCCACGCTGGACAGGAACGGCACGTCCCCGGCCCGCCGCACCATGCAGTGCGCGATCCGCCGCTGGGTCGGCGTCAGCCGGTGCCCCTCGAAGAGGGCCTGGAGCCGGCCGGCCGGGCTGTCGCTCACGTCGCCCTCCCCTTTCGCCTATTCACTCGCACGTCACTCTGCATAAGGATATGCACGATCGCGCGCGGGCGGTCCTGGAAAGAGGATGGCCGAAGGGCCCCCCGCCGTCGCGGGGGGCCCTTCGTGAGGCTTGGCGCGGGGACCGCCGCACCCCCGTTGCCGGGGGGCGGGACGACGGCGGTCCCCGCGAGGGACACGGGCCCGGGTCAGGGCCGGTCCGCGTCCGCGGCGTCTCTGGAGGCCCGGGAGCCGCTCCGGAAGTCCGTGACGCCGACGAGGAACAATCTGCCGGACCCGTGTTAAGCGGGTGCTGCGCGGACGTGTCGCGCTCGTACCAGTTGCGCGAACTCGGCCGCGCGACCCGCTCCCGGGCCCGCCCCGCGGCGCCGTACGCCCGGCCCCGGGCCCGCCCCGCGGCGCCGTACGCCCGGCCCCGGATCCGCCCCGCGGCGCCGTACGCCCGCCTCCGGGCCCGCCCCGAGGCGCCGTGCGTCCGCTCCCGGGACTACTTCGTGGCGCCGCCCGCCAGGAAGGCGAGCAGGTCCTGGCGGCTGACGACGCCGGTCGGCTTGCCCTCGACCAGGACGGTCGCCGCGTCGGCGGACTCGCCCAGGACGGCCATGAGGTCCTCGACCGGCTCGCCGGAGCCGACCTGCGGCAGCGGCGCGCTCATGTGCCGCTCCAGGGGGTCCTCCAGGGACGCCTTCTTGGTGAAGAGGGCGTCGAGCAGCTCGCGCTCGACGACCGAGCCGACGACCTCGGCGGCCATGACGTCGGGGTGGCCGGCGCCCGGCTTCACGATGGGCATCTGGGAGACGCCGTACTCGCGCAGCACCTCGATGGCCTGGCCGACGGTCTCGTCCGGGTGCATGTGGACGAGGGAGGGCAGGCCGCCCTCCTTGTGGCGCAGGACGTCGGCGACGGTGGCGGAGGAGGTGTTCTCCAGGAAGCCGTAGTCGGCCATCCACTCGTCGCTGAAGATCTTGGACATGTAGCCGCGGCCGGAGTCCGGGAGCAGCACGACCACGACGTCGTCGGGGCCGAGGCCGCGGGCGACCTCCAGGGCCGCGACCACGGCCATGCCGCAGGAGCCGCCGACGAGGAGGCCCTCCTCGCGGGCGAGGCGGCGGGTCATCTGGAAGGAGTCCTTGTCGGACACGGCCACGATCCCGTCGGCGACCTTCCGGTCGTACGCGCTGGGCCAGAAGTCCTCGCCGACGCCCTCGACCAGGTACGGGCGGCCCGAGCCGCCCGAGTAGACGGAGCCCTCCGGGTCGGCGCCGATGACCTTGACGGCGCCGCCGCTGGCCTCCTTGAGGTAGTTGCCGGTGCCGGAGATGGTGCCGCCCGTGCCGACGCCCGCGACGAAGTGGGTGATCTTCCCGTCCGTCTGCTCCCACAGCTCGGGACCGGTGGTCTCGTAGTGCGAGCGCGGGTTGTTCGGGTTGGAGTACTGGTCGGGCTTCCAGGCGTTCGGCGTCTCGCGCACGAGCCGGTCCGAGACGTTGTAGTACGAGTCCGGGTGCTCAGGGTCCACGGCCGTGGGGCAGACGACGACCTCGGCGCCGTACGCGCGCAGCACGTTGATCTTGTCGAGCGACACCTTGTCGGGGCAGACGAAGATGCACTTGTAGCCCTTCTGCTGGGCCACGATCGCCAGGCCGACGCCGGTGTTGCCGGACGTGGGCTCGACGATGGTGCCGCCGGGCTTCAGCTCGCCGCTGCGCTCGGCCGCCTCGATCATCCGCAGGGCGATCCGGTCCTTGACCGACCCGCCGGGGTTGAAGTACTCGACCTTGGCCAGGACGGTCGCCTGGATGCCCGCTGTGACGTGGTTGAGCTTCACCAGCGGGGTGTTGCCGACGAGGCTGATCATCGAGTCGTGGAATTGCACCGTAATCTCCGGGGTCTCCGTAATGGTGTGGCCAGCGTATGCGTAGTCGGAGCGGGTTACGGGGCAGTTACACCCTGAACGGCTTGAAGGAGGTGACGGCCCCATGTCCAGGGCGAGGGTGGCGCGGCGGATCGCGGCGGGTGCGGCGTACGGCGGTGGGGGCATCGGGCTCCTCGGGGTCGCGGCGGTGGGGGTCCTCCTCGCCGAGGCGCACCTCGCGAAGCGGACCGTGGGGGGCGGGGCGGCCCCGCTGCCGCCCGCGGCGGACGGCCTCTACGGGCGGGCGTTCGGGACGGAGGACCCGCTGCGGCTGGCCCTTCTGGGTGATTCCACGGCGGCGGGCCAGGGGGTGCGCCGCACCGGCCAGACCCCGGGAGCGCTGCTCGCCTCGGGGCTCGCGGCGGTGACGGAGCGGCCGGTGCTGCTGCGGAACGTGGCCCTGTCGGGGGCGCGCTCGGACGACCTGGAGCGGCAGGTGTCGCTGCTGCTCTCGCAGCCCCTGGGACCGCCGGACGTGTGCGTGGTCATGATCGGGGCGAACGACGTGACGCACCGGCTGCCGGCGACGGAGTCGGTGCGGCTCCTGGCGGCGGCGGTGCGGCGGCTGCGGACGGCGGGGTCGGAGGTGGTCGTCGGCACCTGCCCGGATCTGGGCACGATCGAGCCGGTCTACCAGCCCCTGCGCTGGCTGGCCCGGCGGGCGTCGCGGCAACTGGCGGCGGCGCAGACGATCGTCGTGGTGGAGCAGGGCGGGCGGACGGTGTCGCTCGGCGACCTGCTCGGCCCGGAGTTCGCGGCGAACCCGCGCGAGATGTTCGGGGTGGACAGCTTCCACCCGTCGGCCGAGGGGTACGCGACGGCGGCGATGGCCGTCCTGCCGACGGTCTGCGCGGTGCTCGGCGCGTGGCCGGAGGCGGACCGCCTGGAGCCGGCGCGGCGGGAGAACATGCTGCCGGTGGCGAAGGCCGCGGCCGAGGCGGCGCGGGAGGCGGGCACCGAGGTCACGGGCGCCCGCGCGCCCTGGGCCCTCCTCAAGCACCGCCGCAGGCGGCGGCTTCCGGTCGCGACGGAGGCGGCGGAGGCCCCGGCGGAACCCGCCCCTTCCCCGCAGGCTCCCGCGTCGGAGGCCCCCGCCAACTGATCGCCCGCCGGGAGCCGGGGGCCCGGGGACCCTGCGACCCCAGGGCCCGGCAGCCCTGCGACCCCGGAGCCCCGGAGCCCCGGGAACAAAGCCCCGGCGGGCGCCGTTCCCGACGGAGGACCCCCTTCCTGAGCGCCCGCTTAGAAAAGAGGTCCGCATCACACGCCCGCCCCGGTGACCCCGTGCGGTACGTACGGGTAACTTCCCTTTCAGTCCGCTCACTCCGCACCCTCATGGAGCCGTGATGCCCGAAGCCGTGATCGTCTCGACCGCCCGTTCCCCCATCGGCCGGGCCTTCAAGGGCTCCCTGAAGGACCTGCGTCCGGACGACCTCACCGCCACCATCGTCCAGGCCGCCCTGGCGAAGGTGCCCGAGCTGGACCCGCGCGACATCGACGACCTGATGCTGGGCTGCGGCCTGCCCGGCGGCGAGCAGGGCAACAACCTGGGCCGGATCGTGGCCGTGCAGATGGGCATGGACCACCTGCCGGGCTGCACGGTCACCCGTTACTGTTCCTCCTCGCTCCAGACCTCCCGGATGGCGCTCCACGCGATCAAGGCGGGCGAGGGCGACGTGTTCGTCTCGGCCGGCGTCGAGATGGTCTCCCGCTTCACCAAGGGCAACTCGGACTCCCTGCCCGACACGCACAACCCGCTCTTCGCCGAGGCCGAGGCCCGCACCGCCGAGGTGGCCGCCTCCGAGGGCTCCACCTGGCACGACCCGCGCGAGGACGGCCTCGTCCCCGACGCGTACATCGCGATGGGCCAGACCGCCGAGAACCTGGCCCGCTGGAAGGGCGTCAGCCGCCAGGAGATGGACGAGTTCGGCGTGCGGTCGCAGAACCTCGCCGAGCAGGCCATCAAGAACGGCTTCTGGGAGCGCGAGATCACCCCGGTGACGCTGCCGGACGGCACGGTCGTCTCGGCGGACGACGGCCCGCGCGCGGGCGTCACCCTGGAGGGCGTGCAGGGCCTCAAGCCGGTCTTCCGTCCCGACGGCCTGGTCACCGCCGGCAACTGCTGCCCGCTCAACGACGGCGCCGCCGCCCTGGTGATCATGTCCGACACCAAGGCCCGCGAGCTCGGCCTGACCCCGCTGGCCCGGATCGTCTCCACCGGCGTCTCCGGCCTCTCCCCCGAGATCATGGGCCTCGGCCCGGTCGAGGCGTCGAGGCAGGCCCTGAAGCGCGCCGGTCTGACGATCGACGACATCGACCTGGCCGAGATCAACGAGGCCTTCGCCGCCCAGGTCATCCCCTCCTACCAGGAGCTGGGCCTCGACCTGGACAAGGTGAACGTCAACGGCGGCGCCATCGCCGTCGGCCACCCCTTCGGCATGACCGGCGCCCGCATCACCGGCACCCTGATCAACGGCCTCCAGTTCCACGACAAGCAGTTCGGCCTGGAGACCATGTGCGTCGGCGGCGGCCAGGGCATGGCGATGGTCATCGAGCGCCTGAGCTGAGCCGAGCCGAGTTGAGTCGAGCCGAGTCGAGTTGAGCATCGCTCTCCTCGCGGACTCCGGCTAACCACGTCGCGTCCCAGCCGTGACCGAATCTCCCCCAGGATGTGACCTACATCCCGGGGGAGTTCGTTTTCCCAGGTCAGAGCGGTTTCGGGACGAAACACCTGGCCGAAATACCTGTCCAATTCGTGACGTAATGCACTGACAGCGGCCCCCACCTCACGACAAGCTGAGGTAGGAAGTCGGGGGATCGACTCGGAATCGGGAGTACGTCAGTGAGCGCCATGCCTCTTGCCCTGCTGCTGACCACGGCCGCTGCCACGGCCGTGGGCGCTGCCGCCCTGCACGCCGTCCACGGTCTCCGCAAGCAGGTCACCGCCCTGCGGCGCGAGCTGGCCGCCGGGCACGGCATCACGGTGCCCGCGGCCCGCGCCACGCCCGCCGCCGAGATACGGGCCGCGGTCGCGGAGGCCCTGGCCGAGGAGCGCGAGCGCGAGCTCGCCGAGGCGCGGGCCTTCTGGGCCGCGCAGGAGGCCCGGGACGCCGCCGACGCCCCCTCCCTGCTCGGCGGTCTCGGCGGACCGGCCGAGGACGGCTCCTTCTTCGTGCCGCGCCAGACCGACTTCGTGGGCCTGGAGGCGATGGCCCTGGAGGCCATGGAGTCCGAGGCGGCGGCGCTCGACAGTGCGCCGGAGCCGGTGGACGAGTTCCCCGAGGACTCCCCGGAGCTGGCCGCGGCCCGGCGCCGGCACCCCTCGCACCCGGACTTCGTGCCGGTGCAGACCCCGGTCGTCACCGACCACGAGCGGACGGTGGCGCGCCTGGAGGAGCTGGCCGACACGCGCACGGCGCTGACCGACGTCCGCCCGGGCCCGCTCGGCACCCTGGACGTGTACGTCTTCGCGGACGGCACCACGCTCTGTATGACCCCGGGGCACCGCGAGACCGCGGAGCGCCTCGCGGAGGCCCTGCGCGCGGGCCGCACCCCGGTCCTGCTCGGCGGCTCGGGCGTCTCCGGCGCCTTCGCCCTGACCTTCTCGTACGGCGACACGGACGAGGAGAACGTCTACATCCTCGCGGACCGCGTGATCGCCTCCCTGTAGGGCCGGGAACGGGCCCTACAGCCCCGAGCGCTCCGCCGCCCCCCGCACGAGCCCCACGGCCTCGTCCAGCTCTCCCTCGCGGGAGCCGGCCGGGGCCGTTCGCAGTGCCTCGGCCAGGTCGCTCCCGGCCACCACGAGCTGGTCGGCCACGGTGAAGATCCCGGCGTCCGGCATGGTCCTCGGCTCCCGGTCCGGGTCCTCGACGCGCTGCGCGCGCACCGCGAGCTCCCGGGCGAGGGCGAGCCCCTCGGCCGCCGCGCCCCTCTGGAGGCGGCTCTGCGGGGCGGCCCGCAGCCGGTCGGCGAACCGCTCCACGGCGGCGGTCAGGTCACTCGTATCAAGCACCCCGCGACCCTACGCGCCGCCCGGGGCCGCCCGCCAACGGACCGGGGAACGCGGAAGGGCCCGCCCGGCACACCGCCGGACGGGCCCTTCCCCCCGAGTCGGGGGGCCGTGCGTCAGTCGTCGCCCTGGAGGATCGACAGCAGACGCAGCATCTCCAGGTAGATCCACACCAGGGTCATGGTGAGGCCGAAGGCGGCCAGCCAGGCCTCCTCGCGCGGCGCGCCGTAGGTCACGCCGTCCTCGACCTGCTTGAAGTCGAGGGCGAGGAAGCAGGCGCCCAGGATGATGCCGATGACGCCGAACAGGATGCCGAGGCCGCCGCTGCGGAAGCCGAGGCCGTCACCGCCCGCGAAGACCGCGAACAGCAGGTTCGTCACCATGAGGAGCATGAAGCCCATCGCGGCGGCCATCACGAAGCCGTAGAAGCGCCGGTTGACCCGGATCCAGCCCAGCTTGTAGGCGATGAGCACGCCGGCGAAGACCGCCATGGTGCCCAGGACCGCCTGGATGACGACGCCGTCGGCGATGTACGTCGAGACGGCGGCCGAGATCACGCCGAGGAAGACGCCCTCGAAGGCGGCGTAGGACAGGATCAGCGCGGGCGACGGCTTGCGCTTGAAGGACTGCACCAGGGACAGCACGAGGGCGACCAGGGCGGCGCCGATGGCGATGCCGTAGGACTTGCCCAGGTTCGCCGGGTCGACCGGCAGCAGCAGCCAGGACAGGACGGCGGTGAGCACGACCGTGCCGAGCGTCATGGCCGTGCGGCTCACGACGTCGTCGATCGTCATCACGTTGCCGCGGGCCTGCTGCGGGGCGCCGAGCTGCGTGTCCTGCGGGGCGTACGGGTTGGTCGCGTACGGGTTCGCCGCGTCCCCGGCGTACGGGTTGCCGGTGGCGTACGGGTTGGTTCCGACGGCGGGGCCCCCGGCCTGCGGCTGCTGCGCGTTGAAGCCCGCGTAGCCGTTGTCGCGGCTGAACCCCCGTCGCGAGAAGACCGGGTTGCTGCTCCTCATCTCACTCCTCCATGGCGGACCGCACGGCGCGGCCTTGCGTCAAGGGTAATGCGTAGGCAAAAGAAACTCCCTAGTGCTCGGGGAGGATCTTTCCCTCATCTTCCCGCTCTTCCTCTCCGGAGTCGCGGGGTGTACGCGCCCCCTCCCGGAAGGGGCGGCCGGGGCCGGTCCGGGTCCGGGCCTCAGGGCCGTCCGGGAGGGGCGTCGGCCCTCTCCAGGAGGGTGATCCCGCTCCGGCGCTCGACGATCCGGTAGCCGGGGACCCGCGGGGCGGACGATTCCAGGGACGTCCCGGTCGCGCATTCCGGATCGGACGGATCGGCGTCCTCGTAGACCATCCACCGGGGCGCTTCCTCCGGCGCGAAGGAACGGGGGAAGAGGCAGACCTCGCTGACGGTGGTCCGGTACGCGAGCTGGGCCGCGAGGCGATTGGACGCGGCCACCGTGGCGCCGTCGGGGATCCTGCCGAGGATTTCGTCGGCCACCCTCACGTGCTCGGACGCGACCCATGTCCGGGGCAGCACGAGTTCGTGGAACGGGGAGGTGAAGAAGGTGACGGCGGTGGCCGCCGTTCCGATCACGGCGGCGTGCAGGAGCCGGCGGGTGACCGTCCGCCCCGAGGCGACCGCGTGGACCGCCGCGGCGAAGGCGACCGGCATCAGGACCGCGCTGTAGTGGAAGTCCATTCCCCAGTAGTTGGGGAAATCCGAGGTGAAGCGCCAGCCGAGCGTCGGGAGCATGACGACCAGGAGCGGGGAGCGGACCGCCAGGAATCCCGTGGGGGCGACGAGCATGAGCAGCGTGAGCCATTTGACCGGCGGCCAGAAGGTCGCCACGGCCTTTACCAGGAGGCTCTTCTCCTCGGGTTCCGCGGGCGGCCAGTAGGCGAATTCGCCGAGCGGATTGACGGAGGGGAGGACGACGAACATCGCGAGGGCCGTCGCCACGATCCCGAAGACGGCGAGCAGGATCCCCGTGCGCCGGGGCCCCTTCCACGCGACGTACGCGCCGACCGCCGCCACCGTGAGGCCGAGGTCCTCCTTGACCAGGACCAGGGGGATCGCCCAGAGGACGGCCGCGCGCCACTTCTCCCGGCCGGCGGCGCACACGGAGAACGCGAGGAGCGGGACCGCGAAGGCCACTTCGTGGAAGTCGAACTGGACGAGTTCCGCGATGCCCCAGGAGGCCCCGTAGGAGATGCCGGTCCAGTAGGCGAACGCCCGGCCCCTGACCTCGTGGGCCCAGCGCGTGATCGGAAGGACGGAGACCGCGACCAGGGCCGCCTGGCAGACCAGGAGCGTATAGCTCGACGGGAATACCCTGTACACCGGTCCCAGAATCGCGAGGATCGGATGGAAATGGTCCCCGAGCGCGTTGTATCCGGTCCCCTTGAGCGGCGCGTACGGAGCCGTGAACTGTGAATAGGACTTCGCTATCTGGGTGAAGATCCCCAGGTCGTATCCGGTCGTGAGGTGTATCGCGTGCCGCCGCGCGGACAATGCGAGATACACCAGGAAGAAAATCCCGGACAGGAGGAGGGCGGGCTTCGGGAAACGCCGCTCCACGATTTCCGGCGCTTTCTCCCGAGGCGCCGTGCCACCCCCTTCCGGTGCGCGCCGCTGAGTGGGCACTACCGAAAGGTTCAGGATATTCATGGCGGCATGAGAACCTAACAGGAGGCGGAGGGGCCCTTAGGGTAACAGGGGCCGATCGGCGGCCTCCTGGCCGCGGCGGCACCCCGGCGGACGGGCCGGTGGGGCGACGGACCGGCGTCCCCGCCGGTCGGCGGCACTGTCGTCGGTGGTGCCCGGAACCGGACTCGAACCGGTACGGCCCGAAGGCCAGCGAGGTTTAAGCTCGCCGTGTCTGCATTCCACCATCCGGGCGTCGCGATGCTCCGCGTTGGCACGTGAGCCTATCGGGGCGCTTCCCCCGTTCAGCGGAACGTCCCTCTCGATGTTGTCTTATTTTATTGGTGTCTGAGGGTGCGTCAGTGCAGGTAGAGGCCTTTTCGCCGAACTGTGACGGGGGTCGCAGGCGCAAACCGGCGCCCCAGGGATGACGAAAAGTCGTCGCATTTGTGTCACCTTGGCCCGGCGCCCCCCGCCCGGCGGCTCTCAGGGATCCGGTCATACCTCAGGAGGAGGACCCGGGCCCCCGGTCCGACTCCAGACTGCCCCGGGAACGGGCACGTGGACGGACGTGCCGGTGCGGAACGCCCGAGACGATGGAGGGGTTCCCGCAACAGCCCCGCAGTGACAGGAGTCCTCCTCGTGACCACCTCCCCCACCGTGTCCCGCGCCACCGCGGTGGCCGCCCGCGCCACGGATCTCACGAAGGTCTACGGACAGGGCGAGACCCAGGTGGTCGCGCTCGACCACGTCACCGTGGACTTCCGGCAGGGCGAGTTCACCGCCATCATGGGACCCTCCGGCTCCGGCAAGTCGACGCTCATGCACTGCGTCGCCGGCCTGGACTCCTTCTCCTCCGGCTCGGTGCGGATCGGCGAGACCGAGCTGTCCACCCTCAAGGACAAGCACCTCACCCAACTGCGCCGGGACAAGATCGGCTTCATCTTCCAGGCCTTCAACCTGCTGCCGACGCTGACGGCCATGGAGAACATCACGCTGCCGATGGACATCGCGGGCCGCAAGGCCGACAAGCAGTGGGTCCAGCAGGTCATCGACATGCTCGGCCTCTCCGGCCGGCTCACCCACCGCCCCACCGAGCTCTCCGGCGGCCAGCAGCAGCGCGTGGCCGTGGCCCGCGCGCTCGCCTCCCGCCCCGAGATCATCTTCGGCGACGAGCCGACCGGAAACCTGGACTCGCGCTCCGGCGCCGAGGTCCTCGGCTTCCTGCGCAACTCGGTGCGCGAGCTGGGCCAGACCGTCGTCATGGTCACCCACGACCCCGTCGCCGCCTCCTACGCGGACCGCGTGATCTTCCTCGCGGACGGCCGGATCGTCGACGAGATGCCGAACCCGACGGCGGACGGCGTGCTCGACCGCATGAAGGCCTTCGACGCCAAGGGCCGTACGAGCTGACGCGCGGGCACCGGAACCGGACTCGAACCGGTACGGCCCCGCCCAACAGCCCCGACACCCGTCCGCCCTCCTTTCGTTCAGGACACACCCCATGTTCCGTACCGCCCTGCGCAACGTCCTCGCGCACAAGGCGAGACTGCTGATGACCGTCCTCGCCGTGATGCTCGGCGTGGCCTTCGTCTCCGGCACCCTCGTCTTCACCGACACCCTCTCCCAGGCCTTCCGCAACCAGTCCGCGAAGAGCTACGACGACGTCGCCGTCGCCGTCGAGATGCACCCCGACGCCGAGCAGGCCCGGAAGGCCCCCGGCCTCTCCCAGAAGGACGTCGACGAGGTCGCCGGGCTCGACGGGGTCGCCTCCGTCGCCCCCCGCGTCGGCGGCTTCGCCGGCGTGCCCGACAAGGACGGCAAGCTGATCGGCGTCGGCTGGTCCAACAAGGGCACCAACTTCGCCCCCGGCAAGGACGGCAAGGACCGCGCGTACGCCTTCACGACGGGCGGCGGGCCGGTCCGCGACGGGCAGATCGCGCTCGACGAGACCTCCGCCGGCAAGGGCGGCTACAAGGTCGGCGACACCGTCCGCGTGGCCACCAACGGCCCCGTGAAGGAGTACGTCCTCTCCGGCGTCTTCACCACCGAGGACGGCGCCGTCAACGCCGGCGGCAGCCTGGTCCTCTTCGACACCTCCGTCGCCCAGAAGCTCTACCTGAAGCCCGGCTACTTCCAGGAGCTGACCGTCACCGCCGCCCCCGGCGCGAACGCGGACAAGCTCCTCGACGACGTCCTGAAGGTCGTCCCGAAGGCTGCCACCGCCCAGACCGGGCAGGCCCTCGCCGACCGGCAGGCCGAGGACATCGAGGCCGGGCTCGGCGCGCTCAACCAGGTCCTCCTGGGCTTCGCGGGCATCGCGCTCTTCGTCGGCGTCTTCCTGATCGCCAACACCTTCACGATGCTGGTCGCCCAGCGCACCAAGGAACTGGCCCTGATGCGCGCGGTCGGCGCCTCGCGCAAGCAGATCACCCGCTCCGTCCTCGCCGAGGCCGGTCTGGTCGGCCTGGTCGCCTCGGCCGTCGGCCTCGTCCTGGGCATCGGCCTCGCGCTCGGCCTGCGGTCCGCCATGAACGCCTTCGACCTGAAGATCCCGGCCGGCGGCCTGGTCGTCGGCGCCGCCCCCGTCGTCTCCGCGTTCGCCGTCGGCGTCCTGATCACCATGTTCGCCGCCTGGCTGCCCGGCCGCCGCGCCGCGAAGATCCCGCCGGTCGCCGCCATGAACAGCGTGCACGCCACCGCGAGCACCAAGTCGCTCGTCCTGCGGAACTCCGTCGGCGCCGCGTTCACCGCGCTCGGCGTCGTCCTGATCGTGCTCGGCGCGGGCAAGGGCGGCGACGACGGCCGCATGCTCATCGCGGGCGGCGCGTTCCTCACCCTCATCGGCGTGATCGTCCTGATCCCGATGCTGTCGCGGCCCGTGATCGCCCTGATCCGCCCGCTCTTCGTCGGCCTCTTCGGGATCTCCGGCAAGCTCGCCGGCCTGAACGCGGTCCGCAACCCGCGCCGCACCGGCGCCACCGCCTCCGCGCTCGCCATCGGCCTCACCCTGGTCACCGGACTCTCCGTGATCGGCGCGACCGTCGGCTCGGCCATCGACCGGATGACGGTCGACCAGATCAAGGCCGACTACATGGTCACCATGGCCAGCGGCGACAGCCTGGGCGAGGAGGCGCTCGCCGCCCTCGCGAAGGCCCCCGGCGTCACGGCCGTCTCCCCGCAGCAGGCCGGCGCCCTGGAGATCAAGGGGTCGTTCGTCTCCGCCTCCGGCGTCACGCCCGGCGACATCGAGAAGGTCCTCAACCTGCACGTCGTGAACGGCTCGCTGGCCTCCCTGAAGCAGGGGCGGATCGCGGTCGCCGACGAGACCGCCGGGAAGCGCGGCCTGAAGGTCGGCGACACGGTCCCGGTCGAGTACATGGACAAGGCCAAGGGCAGGCTGACGATCGGCGCGATCTACGAGGAGAGCGAGTTCGTCTCCCCCGTCCTGATCGACCACAAGGTCATCGAGGCCCACGACCCGCAGGTCTACACCCCGCAGATCTTCGTCGCGATGGACGGCGGCGCCTCCGACGCCAACGCCAAGGCCCTGTCGAAGGCCATGGGCGACAACCCCGGCATCACCGTGATGGACCACAAGGACATCCGCGACGCCTTCGGCGGCCCGATCAACATGCTCCTGAACATCGTGTACGGGCTGCTCGGTATGGCCCTGATCATCGCCGTCCTCGGCGTGGTCAACACGCTCGCGATGTCCGTCTTCGAGCGCCAGCAGGAGATCGGCATGCTCCGCGCGATCGGTCTCGACCGGCGCCGGGTGAAGCGGATGGTCCGTCTGGAGGCCGTGGTCATCTCGGTGTTCGGCGCGGTCGTCGGCATCGGCCTCGGCGCGTTCCTCGGCTGGGCGATCGGCGAGACGTTCAAGAAGAGCCTGCCGGGCTACGCGCTGGTGCTCCCCTGGGAGCGGATCGGGATCTTCCTGCTCCTGGCCGGTCTGGTCGGCGTCCTCGCCTCACTGTGGCCGGCCCGCAGCGCGGCCCGTCTGAACATGCTCGCCGCCATCAAGGCCGAGTAGCCGTCCGGGCCGAGTGGGCACGGCACGCACCACCGGCGAAGGGCCGGTCTCCCACCCGGGAGGCCGGCCCTTCGCCGTACGCACGCGGGTCAGTCCGTCCCCCCGGTCCACGCCCGCGTCCGCAGCGGCAGTCCGCTCGTCCCCGCCGCCGGGGTCTTGACGGCGAGGAACTGGTTCACGCCGATCCGGTTGCGTTCGAAGGAGACGGCGGAGGCGGCCATGTAGAGCCGCCAGACGCGGGCCCGGCCCGGGGAGACGAGCCGGACGGCCCGGTCCCAGTCCGCCTCCAGGCGGGCCACCCAGCGGCGCAGGGTCAGGGCGTAGTGCTCGCGGAGCGCCTCCACGTCCCGGACCTCGAAGCCGGCGTCCTCCAGGGTCGTCAGGGTGCGGCCCATGGGGGCGAGTTCGCCGTCGGGGAAGACGTACGCGTCGATGAAGGGGTCGATCGCGTAGGCGGCCTCGTCGGGCTCGGGGCGCCGGGAGATCTGGTGGTTGAGGAGCCGCCCGCCGGGCCTGAGGAGCCCGTACAGGACGTCGGCGTACTCCCGGTACTTCACGGCGCCGACGTGCTCGGCCATCCCGATTGAGGAGATCGCGTCGTACGGGCCGTCGGTGACGTCCCGGTAGTCCTGGACGCGGATCTCGATCCGGTCCGTCAGGCCCTCCTCGGCGATCCGCTTGCGGGCGTGGGCGGCCTGTTCGCGGGAGAGGGTGACGCCGACGACCCGGGCGCCGTACTCCCGGGCGGCGTGCAGGGCCATGGAGCCCCAGCCGCAGCCCACGTCGAGGAGCCGGTCGCCCTCCTTCAGGTCCAGCTTGCGGGCGACGAGGTCGAGCTTGTCCCGCTGGGCCTCCTCCAGGGTGCCGCCGGGCGTCCAGTAGGCGCACGAGTAGACCATCGAGGGGCCGAGGACCAGCTCGTAGAAGTCGTTGCCCACGTCGTAGTGGTGGCCGATCGCCTGCCGGTCGCGGCGTCTGGTGTGCCGGCCGCCGCTGCGGCCGCGGACCTCCTCGGTCGGCGGGGCCGGGGGCGGCACGGGTCCGGCGAGCCGCAGCAGGGAGCGGGCGGCGGCGCGCAGCCGGGGGTCGCGGGCGGCGGCGAACAGGCCCGGGGAGTCGCCGTCGCGCTCCCAGAGCAGTCCGGAGACCCGGTCCAGGACCTCGTACAGGTCCCCCTCGACGTCGAGCTCCCCGGCCACCCAGGCGCGGACGAGGCCCAGTTCGCCGGGCTTCCAGATCATCCGGCGCAGGGCGCGTCGGTCGCGGACGACCAGGACGGGGGCGCCGGCGGGTCCGGCCTCGCTGCCGTCCCAGGCCCGCAGCCGGACCGGGAGCGGTCCTCCGAGGAGCTCTTCCGCGAGTTCCGCCAGCCGCGACGCGGCGTCGGCCATGGTGCCCACCTCCGTGATCGGTGTCCCGGAAACATCCGTCACCCAGGGAACACCGTGGGTGGGCACCGGCACTCCCACCGCGGTGCAACGAGTCGGCAAAACACGCGAAGGGCCGCCCGCACCACGGATGGCGGGCGGCCCTTTCGGGACTGCTGCGTCACTGCTCTGCCGCGTTACCGCTCTGCTGCGGCACCGCTCTCCTGCCGGAGGGTCAGGAGGCCTTGGCCTTCTCCTGCACCGGGGCGGCCGGGGCGGGGGCGGGCTTGGCGGCCTCGTAGAACTCCTCGCGCGGCGACTCGATGGCGCCGAGCGAGACGACCTCGCGCTTGAGGAACATCGCCAGGGTCCAGTCGGCGAAGACGCGGATCTTGCGGTTCCAGGTCGGCATGGCCATGCCGTGGTAGCCGCGGTGCATGTACCAGGCAAGACGGCCCTTGAGCTTGATCTTCACCTTGCCCATGACGATCATGGCGACGCCCTTGTGCAGACCGAGTCCGGCCACCGCGCCCTTGTTGGCGTGGCTGTACTCCTTCTGCGGGAAGCCGCGCATGCCGGCCACCACGTTGTCGCCGAGGACCTTGGCCTGGCGCAGGGCGTGCTGGGCGTTCGGCGGGCACCAGGCGTTCGGGTTGCCCGCGCGGCGGCCGACCATGTCGGGGACCTGGGCGTTGTCGCCCGCGGCCCACGCGTAGTCGAGACCGTTGATCTGGAGCTTCTCGTTGCAGTCCACGTGGCCGCGGGGGCCGAGCGGCAGACCGAAGCGGGAGAGCGCCGGGTTCGGCTTCACGCCGGCGGTCCACACGATCGTGTTGGAGTCGACCTCCAGGCCGTTCTTCAGCACGACGTGGCCGTCGACGCAGGAGTCCATGGAGGTCTCGAGGTAGATCTCGATCCCGCGGCTCTCCAGGTGCTCCTTGCCGTACTGGCCGAGCTTGGGGCCGACCTCGGGAAGGATCTTGTCGGCCGCGTCGACCAGGACGAAGCGCATGTCGTCGCGCGACACGTTCTGGTAGTACTTCGCGGCGTCGCGGGCCAGGTCCTCGACCTCGCCGATGGTCTCCGCGCCGGCGAAGCCGCCGCCCACGAAGACGAAGGTCAGCGCCTTGCGGCGGACCTCCTCGTCGGTGGTCGAGTCGGCCTTGTCGAGCTGCTCGAGGACGTGGTTGCGCAGGCCGATGGCCTCCTCGATGCCCTTCATGCCGATGCCCTGCTCGGCGAGGCCGGGGATCGGGAAGGTGCGGGAGACCGCGCCCATCGCGATGACGAGGTAGTCGAAGGGCAGCTCGTACGCCTCGCCGACGAGCGGGGCGATCGTGGCGACCTTGCGGTCCTGGTCGATGGTGGTGACCCGGCCGGTGAGCACCTCGGCTCCGCGGACGACGCGTCGCAGCGGGACGACGACGTGGCGCGGCGAGATGCTGCCGGCGGCGGCTTCGGGGAGGAAGGGCTGGTAGGTCATGTACGACCGCGGGTCGACGACCGTGACGGTCGCCTCCGCGTAGCGCATCTTCTTGAGGATGCGCCGAGCTGCGTACAGGCCTACGTACCCGCCGCCTACTACGAGGATCCTGGGACGCTCCGTGGTGCTCATGCCATCGAGTATCCACCCCGTCCGGGGGGTGTGTTCGTGCGCCCCTTCACAAGGTTGCGGGACACCTCTGCTACACTCCGCCGCCCACGTGATCCAGGTCATGTTCCCGCAAAGGAACCGGGGTGCAGTGGCGAACGTTGTTCACCCCCCGTGAACTGGACCGGAGAGCCTCCGTCAACCCTGAACCGGAGGCCCCGTTCACGCGATGGAAACACCGGGCGGATCGGGCCCCGCGCCTGCGAAAGGGCCCTGAGAGGTACCTCGGAGGGCCCAACGACCCCCTTCGGACTCCCTCAGGGCCCTTTTCCTTGTGAAGAACTTCACGAACTTTCCCGGCGGAGCCGCGTGGGAAGGCTCGATAGCGACCTCCTATGCGACGGATAGAGCGATCCCATCGAGGATGTCGTGCTCGCTGACGACCACCTCGCGGGCTCCGACGCGCTCCACGATCTCCCTCAGGACGAGCGCCCCGGCGACGATCACGTCCACCCGGCCGGGGTGGATCACGGGGATCGCGGCCCGCTCGTCGTGGGTGGAGGCGAGGAGCCGGTCGGTGACCTCGGCGACCTGCTCGGCGGAGATCCGGGAGTGGTGGACCTTCTCGGAGTCGTACTCCGGGAGGCCGAGGGCGATGGCGGCGACGGTGGTGACGGATCCGGCCAGGCCGACGAGGACGTCGGCCGTGTCGATCGGCACGCTCCCGGCGGCCAGGTCGAGCGCGGCCCGGACGTCGGCGCGGATCGCCTCGGCCTCCTCGGCGGTCGGCGGGTCGTGGCGGACGTGCCGCTCGGTGAGCCGGACGCAGCCGACGTCGACCGAGCGGGCGGCCCGGACGTGGTCGGTGCCGGTGACGAACTCGGTGGAGCCGCCGCCGATGTCCACGACGAGGTAGGTCTCGGTGCCGGGCAGCTCGCCGGTGGCCCCGGCGAAGGAGAACGCGGCCTCCTGGTCGCCGGTGATGACCTCGGGCTCGACGCCGAGGATCTCCACGACCCCGCGCACGAAGTCGTCGCGGTTCTCGGCGTCGCGGGAGGCGGAGGTGGCGACGAAGCGGATCCGCTCGGCGCCCAGCTCCTCGATCACGGCGGCGTACTCGCGGCAGGCGGCGAAGGTCCGCTCCAGGGCCTCGGGGGCGAGCCGGCCGGTCCGGTCGACGCCCTGGCCGAGGCGGACGATCGTCATCCGCCGGTCCAGCTCGATCAGCTCGCCCGTCTCCGGGTGCACGTCGGCGACGAGCAGGCGGATGGAGTTCGTACCGCAGTCGATTCCGGCGACCCTGGTCACTTCTTCTCCTCCGCGTCCTCGTCCGGCGCCCCGCACGGGGTGACGCACGGGCCCTTGGCCCACCACTCCGGCAGCATCGCGAGCGCCTCGTCGCCGAACGGGTTCACGCCCGGGCCCGCGACCAGCGAGTGGCCGACGAGGACGTGCAGGCACTTGACCCGGTCCGGCATGCCGCCGGCGCTCGGGAAGCCCTCCAGGACCTCGATGGCGTCGCGGCGGGCGAGGTAGTCCTCGTGCGCGGCCCGGTAGGCGTCGGCCAGCTCCGGGTCGGTGGCGAGCCGGGCCTGCATCTCCTTCATGACCCCGTTGGCCTCCAGGGTGCCGATGGCCGAGGCCGCCCGGGGGCAGGTCAGGTAGTACGTGGTGGGGAACGGCGTGCCGTCGGGGAGCCGGGGCGCGGTCTCGACGACGTCCGGCTGCCCGCAGGGGCAGCGGTGCGCGATGGCGCGCAGGCCGCGGGGCGGCCGGCCGAGCTGGAGCTCGAAGGCGGCGACGTCCGCCTCGGTGGGCTCGGTGCGTTCGGTCTGCGGAGGGGGCGTTTGCATGTCTGCCTTGGTTGCCTAGGTCGTCGGTCGTCGGTCGTACGGGGTGTCAGGGACGGTCGGCCTTGTCCACGCCGTCCCAGAGGTTGTCGTACCAGGGGCGGTCGGCCGCCCCCTGGTCGGCGCGGGGCCGCTGCTCCGCGCCGGGGTCGTTCACGGTGAAGCCGGTCTCGCCGGGGAGCACGTAGTGCAGGTGCTCGCGGGCGAGGCGGCGGACGTAGGCCGGGTCCTGGAGGCGGGCCTTCTCGTCCCTCAGCTCCTGCACCCGCCGGGCGGCCTCGGCGGCCCGGCGCTCCTGCTCGGCGATCTCGCCCTGCTGGGAGACGTAGCTCCGCATGGGATAGGCGAGGGCCACCACCAGGGAGCAGACGACGAGGGCGAGGAAGGCGGCGCGGCCGGTGAGCCGGGAGCGGCGGGCCTGACGGCGGGTCTGGGAGCGGTAGACACGGGCGGCGGTCTGCTCGCCGAGCAGCCTGATCCGGGTCGCGGTCGAGAACCGGTCCCGGTCCTTCACGGCCATGTCGTGTCGCCTCCCCTGTTCACGCGGACGTCCCCGCACACGGTACGGGACCGAGTACGGGGACGTACGGAAGCTGCTCTGCGGAAAGGCGCAGCGGGTGTCAGCCCTTGCCGTGCCGATCAGTTCGCGGTGCGGAACCGCGGGAAGGCGCTGCGGCCGGCGTACACCGCGGCGTCGTCGAGGATCTCCTCGATGCGCAGGAGCTGGTTGTACTTGGCGACGCGCTCGGAGCGGGCCGGGGCGCCGGTCTTGATCTGGCCGCAGTTGGTGGCGACGGCCAGGTCGGCGATGGTGACGTCCTCGGTCTCGCCGGAGCGGTGGGACATCATGCACTTGAAGCCGCTGCGCTGGGCGAGCTCGACGGCGTCGAGGGTCTCGGTCAGCGAGCCGATCTGGTTGACCTTGACGAGCAGGGCGTTCGCGGACTTCTCCTCGATGCCCCGGGCCAGGCGCTCCGGGTTGGTGACGAACAGGTCGTCGCCGACGAGCTGGACCTTCTCGCCGAGCTTCTCGGTGATGACGTTCCAGCCGGCCCAGTCGTCCTCGAACAGCGGGTCCTCGATGGAGACCAGCGGGTACGCGGAGACGAGCTCCTCGTAGTACTCGGTCATCTCGGCGGCCGAGCGGGACTCGCCCTCGAACTCGTACTTGCCGTCCTTGTAGAACTCGGAGGCGGCGACGTCGAGCGCGAGCGCGATGTCCTTGCCGGGCACGTAGCCGGCCTGCTTGATCGCTTCGAGGATGAGGTCGAGCGCCTCGCGGTTGGAGCCGAGGTTCGGGGCGAAGCCGCCCTCGTCGCCGAGGCCGGTGGAGAGGCCCTTGGACTTCAGGACGGACTTGAGGGTGTGGTAGACCTCGGTGCCCCAGCGGAGGGCCTCGGAGAAGGACTCCGCGCCGATCGGGGCGATCATGAACTCCTGGATGTCCACGTTGGAGTCGGCGTGCGACCCGCCGTTCAGGATGTTCATCATCGGAACGGGCAGCAGGTGCGCGTTCGGGCCGCCCAGGTAGCGGAAGAGCGGGAGGTCGCTGGCCTCGGAGGCGGCGTGCGCGACGGCGAGGGAGACGCCGAGGATGGCGTTGGCGCCGAGCGAGGACTTGTCCGGGGTGGCGTCCAGGTCGAACATGGCCTGGTCGATCAGGCGCTGCTCGGTGGCGTCGTAGCCGACGAGCTCCGGGCCGATCTGCTCGATGACGGCGAGGACGGCCTTCTCGACACCCTTGCCCTGGTAGCGGTTCGGGTCACCGTCGCGGAGCTCGAGGGCCTCGAACGCACCGGTGGAGGCGCCGGACGGAACGGCAGCACGGCCGGTGCTGCCGTCGTCGAGGCCGACCTCGACCTCGACCGTGGGGTTGCCTCGGGAGTCCAGGATTTCCCGGGCTACGACGACGTCGATGGACGGCACGAGCATCTCCTTCTGGGATGTGACGCGGGATGTGACGCAAGGTCGGTGCAGGGTCGCTCGGCCTTGCGACAAGAGCCTAACCGCCCCGGAGGCTCCGACCGGCCGGGCGCCCGCCCCCTGGGACGAAAAAGGACCCGAGGGCACGCACAACGGGACGAAGGACCCCAGACCTACCGGGCGGTAACCGTCAGGTGGGGCCGGAGTCGTCCCGTACGAGGGGGTCGCTCCGTACGAGGGGGTCGCCCCGTACGAGGGGTCGCCCCGTACGGGAGGTGTCCCCCCGGCAAAGGGGAACCCCGGTCCGGCGCGCACGGGGGAGTGGCGCGCCGGACCGGGGTGGTCACCGCGGGAGGGTCATCGGGGGCGCGTGAGCCGCCGGACTCACGCGACCCGCCGGGCTCACTTCAGGTGGAGCTGCTGGCCCGGGTAGATCAGGTCGGCGTTCTCGACGACGTCGTCGTTGAGCTCGAAGAGCTGCGCCCAGCCGCCCTGGACGCCCTGCGCCTGGGCGATCTTGCTGAGGGTGTCGCCGGCCACGACCTTGTACTCGCCGTCGCCCTTCTTGACCGTCTTGCCGGTCGGGGTGGTGACGGTCTTCTGCGGGGCGGCCTGCGGAGCCTGGCGCGACTGGCTGCGGGTGGTCGGCTGCTCGGCCTTCCGCTCCTGCTTCGGCTGCGCCTGCCGCTGCGACTGCTCCTGCTCGGGCTGTTCCTGCTTCGGCTGCTCCTGCGGCGCGCTCTCGGCGGAGCCGCCGTCGTACGAGGCGCCGGAGAGGCCCACGCCGCAGCTCGGCCAGGCGCCCTTGCCCTGGCCCGCGAGGACCTTCTCGGCGACGGCGATCTGCTGCGACTTCGACGCCTGGTCGGCGCGCGGGGCGTAGGCGGTGCCACCGAAGGCGGCCCAGGTGGAGTTGGTGAACTGCAGGCCGCCGTAGAAGCCGTTGCCGGTGTTGATGGACCAGTTGCCGCCGGACTCGCACTGGGCGACGCGGTCCCACTCGGAGGCCGTGGCGGCCGAGGCGGTGCCCGCGGTCATCAGCGGGGCGGCGACGGCGACGCCGGTGACGCCGACGAGCGCGGCGACCTGGGCGGCCTTGGAGGGACGGCGGTGTTTGCCCTTGACGGAAAACAGCATGGGGATTCTCCTCACCGACGCCTGCGAGGTGAGCTGTCGGGTTCGGGCCGAAGAGTTGCCCGGCCGCGTGTCCTAGCACGCGACTTCACCCCTAGCCGGTCGTCGGCCGTCCGTGTCTGGACGGCCGGGCCCGGCGCTTACCTTGGGTCCCCCGCTCCTGCCTTCGGCGCTTGCGCGACGACTGTTCCCATCGGCCGACGGCAGGATTCGGCGTTTCGGTCGACGGGGCCCGCGGTGGCGAGCGATGACGACCGTAGACACAGACCCCCCCGAAGTTCAAAGAGGCTCATACGACGAATTTCGCCTCTTCTTGCCCTTCGGAGGGGACTGTTTGCGCAGGTGAGGGATGACGGAAGCGGAGCTTGCGGGCGCGACACGCCAGTTGGGACAAAGAGACCCATGTCTCACTCGTCCGGAACCGGACATACGCCCACGAACTACCCGGCCGCCGGGACCGAACCCTTCGTCAGATCGAGGTTCTGACCAGGGAGGATGAGGTCCGGATCGGTGCCCACGGTCCGCTTGTTGGCGTCGTAGAGGGCGGTCCACCCTCCGGGCAGTTCGTTCGCCTGGGCGATGTCCGAAAGGCTGTCACCCGGACGCACGACGTATTCACCCGAAGAGCGCTGACTGTCCGTTGTGCCCGAATCCTTCGCTTCATCAGCGATCGGGGTCGATGCAGCCTCTTCGGACAGCTTGTCCTTGTCCGAGGCATGTCTACCGGATTCGGTGGAGCTGTCCGGCTTGCCGGTTTCCTCCGGGGCGGCCTCGCCCCGGTGCTTGCCCGTGCCGGGCGCGGCCGACGTTCCCTCAGCTCCCGGAACACCGGGCGTAACAGACGTACCGGGCGTAACGGACTCACCGGGGGTGGCGGGGACCGTCGGGTCGGCCGGATCGGTCGGACCGGCCGGGAGCGTCGGGTCCGCCGGGTCCGTGGCCCCGGTGGTCCCGGACGGCGCGGACGGCGTCGCGGGGGCGGTCGGCGTGCTCGGGCCCGTCGAGCCGGCGGGAGCCGTCGGCGTGGCCGGCGCCGTGGCGGGGGCGGTCGCGGGGGCGGAGGACTTCGGCGCCCCGGTGGACGGAGCGGCGGCGGACGGCGCGGCCGCGGACGGCGCGGCCGCGGAGGCGCCCGACGCGCCCGAGTTCCAGTTCGACTCGGGGACGGGCGCCACGGAGGTCGTCGGGGCGGCGGCCGGGCCCGGGTCCACCCCGGTGGGCTTCCCGTCGTTCGCCAGGCCGGCGATCGGCGCGCAGGTGGCCCACGCGTCGCTGCCCTTGGCGAGGGCCTTCTCGGCCACCGCGATCTGCTGGGCGCGGCTGGCCAGGTCGGGGCTGGGCGCGTACGCCAGGCCGCCGTGGCGCTCCCAGTCGGCCTGGGTGATCTGGAGGCCGCCGTACATCCCGTTCCCGGAGTTGGCGCTCCACTGACCGCCCGACTCGCACTCGGCGACGCGGTCCCAGGTGGCGGCGTCGGCGGCGGACGCGGATCCGGTGGCGAGCAGGGGCAGCGCCATGGCGGATCCGGTCACGCCCGCGGCGACGACGATGGCGGGGGCCTGACGGGGGCGACGGTGTCGTCCGTTCCCGGAACGCATAGGTACGCCTTTCGCGTGACGGCTGAGACTGCCGGGAAACGTAGCGGCATTCGAACGCTCGTCACAAGTCGATGGCCACTCGATCACATGAAGATCACATTTCTGACGGGCCGTCACCGTACGAGAGGGGTACGGACGGGGAGAACTCCACCGGAAGCGTGCGCAAACCGCGCATGATGAGCCCGCCGCGCCACCGCAGTGCGGCCGGATCGGCGGCGAGCCGCAGGTCCGGCAGACGGGTCAGCAGGGTGGCGAGCGCGGCCTGTCCTTCGAGGCGGGCGAGCGGCGCGCCGAGGCAGTAGTGGATGCCGTGGCCGTACCCGAGGTGCTGGTTGTCGCGCCGGGCGAGGTCGAGCACGTCCGGCCCGTCGAAGCGCTCCGGGTCCCGGTCGGCGGCGGCGAGGACCACGAGGACCGGGTCCCCCGCCGGGATCTCCTGCCCGCCGATGGTCAGCGCCCGCGTCGCGTACCGCCAGGTCGCCATCTCCACGGGCCCGTCGTACCGCAGCAGCTCCTCGATCCCGGTCTCCAGGAGCCCGGTCTCGCCGGCGGCGAGGGAGGACTGGAGGCGCGCACGCTCGCCCGGGTTCCGCAGGAGGGCGTACAGGCCGTTCCCGATCAGGTTCACGGTCGTCTCGAACCCCGCGAACAGGAGGATGAAGGCCATGGCGGCGGCCTCGTTCTCGGTGAGGTGCTCGCCGTGGTCGGAGGCCTTGATGAGCCCCGAGATCAGGTCGTCGCCCGGCTCTTCTCGCTTGCGGTGGATCAGCTCGGCGAGGTAGCCGCGCATCTTCTTCACCGACCGGGCGACCCCGCCGCGCGGCCCGCCGCCGTGCCGGATCATCATCCCGGCCCAGTCCCGGAAGTCGTCCTGGTCCTCGCGGGGCACGCCGAGCAGGTCGCAGATGGCGTAGATGGGGAGCGGGAAGGCGAACTCGTGGATGAGGTCCGCGCTCCCCTTCTCGACGAAGCCGTCGATGAGCCGGTCGGTCAACTCCTGGACGCGCGGGGCGAACTCGGCGACCCGGCGCGGGGTGAAGGCCTTCGACACGAGCCGCCGCAGCCGGGTGTGGTCGGGCGGGTCGATGTTGAGCAGGTGGGTCATCAGCTCGGCCTTGCGCTCGCCCGGAATGCCCGTCTTGCCCTTGGCGTGCGGGGACTCGTCGTGGTGCGCCGGGTTCTTGGACAGCCGCTGGTCCGCGAGGGCCTGCCGGGCGTCCGCGTACCGCGTCACGAGCCAGGCCTCGACCCCGCTGGGCAGCGTCGTCCGGTGCACGGGCGCGTGCTCCCGCAGCCAGGCGTAGGCGGGGTACGGATCGGTGGCGAACTCCCAGGTGAAGAGCTCGGGCGCGGGCTCCTGGGCGGGGGCCGGTGCGGGGTCCGTGACGGAGGCCGGTGCGGGGTCCGGTACGGAAGACGGGGCGGTGCTGTCACTCACCCCCCGACGGTACAGCGCGCTCCGACGCGCCCCGGCGGCCCGTACGGAGCCCACTCCCCTCCTACGACCCCTCCCGCTCCTCCAGCCCCTCCGCCGCCCGGATCGCGTCCCGGTACGTCCGGGCCGCCGCCCGCAGTGCCGTCTCCGGGTCGACGCCCTCCGCCTCCGCGCGGGCGGCGAGGGCGAGCAGCTCGTACCCGACGCCCCCGTCCGCCGGGAGGGCCACGTCGAGTCCGGCCGAGCGCGCCCGGCCCGCCAGCTTCGCGGCGAGCGCGAGGCCGGGCTGTCCGAGCGGCACGCCGTCGGTGACGGACTCCCGCCGCTTCTCGACCGCCTTGGTCCGCTGCCAGTGCGCGTGGACCTCCTCGGGCGTCGCGGCGGTCGCGTCCCCGAAGACGTGCGGGTGGCGGTGGATCAGCTTCTCGACGAGGGTCCCGGCCACGTCGTCCACGGAGAACGGCTCCTCCGGGTCCTCCTCGGCGATCCGGGCGTGGAAGACGACCTGGAGCAGGACGTCGCCCAGCTCCTCCCGGAGCGCGGTCCGGTCCCCGTCCTCGATCGCCTCCACGAGCTCGTACGCCTCCTCGATGGCGTACTTCACGAGCCCCTCGTGGGTCTGCGCCGAGGTCCAGGGGCATGCGCGGCGGACGCGGTCCATGACCTGGACGAGGTCGAGGAGCCGGGCGCCGGGCAGGTCGTACGAGCCGGGGAGCAGTTCGAGCTCGGGCATCGCGACCCGGCCGGAGCCGGCGAGCCGGGCGAGGCCGTCGGTGAGGCGCCGGTCGCCCTCGCCGGAGGCGACGAGCAGGACCGTGCGGCCCCCGGCGCACTCCTCGACCAGCTCCTCGGCGGTGGGCAGGGCGTGCTCGACGACGACGCCCGCCTCCCGCAGGTACGGCACCTGGGGGTGGTGCTCGTCGGGGCAGAGCACCCGGTCCGCGGCGCGCAGCGCCTGCCACGCGGGCCAGGACAGGAGTCCGGGGGCCACGCGGTGGCTGGCGGTGAGCAGGACGACGCGGCCGGGGCTTTCGGAAGTCACCCCCCGAACCTACCCGGACTCAGGCACCGGCCTCGACGGCCTCCGGGGCCTTGCTCACCTGCCGCAGCCAGGGCGCGGTGGTGGAGGCCAGCCGGATCTGGGCGTCGTCCCAGGCGCCGTAGCGCGGGTTCACGTCGATGCCGAGGTCCTTGGAGGCGGCGGTGAAGACGTCCGTCAGCTTCTTCTGGCCCTCGGGGCTGCCGTCGGCGCCCACCTTTGCGGCGATCTTGTTGAGGAGGACGTTGCGGCGGACGACGCCGTCGATCTGGTTGGGGGCGACGCCCTGCTCCTGGAGGAGGGCGGCGGCGAGCCGGTCCTCTCCGCCGCTCTGGCGGACGAAGGCGGTGCGGGTCGCCTGGAGCTCGGCGCGGCTGGCGGTGACGCCCTTGTCGCGGGCGACCTGCTCGACGACCCGGTCGAAGATCATGCTGTTGAGCTTGCGGCGGCCGAGGTCGCCGGTGGAGGCGACGAGCTGCGCGGACTCCGGGGAGGCGGCCTGCGCGGCCCGGACGTCCTTCACCTGCGCCTGGAGGCTGGCGACGTCGATGCGCTCGCCGCCGACGACGGCCGCGGCTCCCGGGTGGGCGTCGCCGCCGCAGGCGGTGAGCAGCGGGGCCGCGGCGAGGAGTGCGGCGGAGACGGCGAGCGCGGTGCGGCGGGACTGCGTGGGGCGGGGCGTGCGGGGCTGCGTGCGGCGGTGCAAAGGAGCCTCCCGGGCTGGTCGTGCGTCAGTTGGACGACCTTGCGGTGATCGATGGTAGGCAGTCGCCGGGGCCGGAGCCACTACTTCGGAGCGACTGTTTCCCACAACGACTCACCCGTCGCCCGGGTGTCGGCCCGTCCCGCGCGTTCCCCTCCTTCGCCCCCGGCCTCCTTCAGCAGGTAGTGGGGCCGGCGCTTCACCTCGTAGTAGATGCGGCCGACGTACTCCCCGATGAGCCCGACCATGACCATCTGGACGCCGGCGAGGGCGGTGACGGTGACGAGGAGGGTGACGTAGCCGGGGGTGTCGACGCCGTTGGCCAGGGCGTCGCCGACGATCCAGGCCGCGTAGCCGAGGGCGACGACGAGCAGCAGCAGGCCGAGGTGGACGGCGGCGCGCAGCGGCTTGTTGTTGAAGGAGAGGAGCCCGTCGAGGCCGTAGTTGAGGAGCTTGCCGAAGGACCACTTGGAGCGGCCCTGCTCGCGGACGGCGTTCTCGTAGGAGAAGGTCGTGGTGCGGAAGCCGACCCAGGCGAAGAGGCCCTTGGAGAAGCGGTTGTACTCGCCGAGGTCGAGGACCGCGTCGACGGTCCGGCGGGACAGGAGCCGGAAGTCCCCGACGCCGTCGACCAGTTCGACGTCGACGAGCCGGTTGATCGCCCGGTAGTAGAGGCGGGCGGTGAGGGTGCGGGTGACCCGGTCGCCCTCGCGGGTGCGGCGGGCCACGACCTGGTCGTGTCCCTCGGCGTGCAGCGCGACCATGCGGTGGACCAGCTCGGGAGGGTGCTGGAGGTCGGCGTCCATGATCACGACGGCGTCGCCGGACGCGTGCCGGAGGCCGGCGAGCATCGCGGCCTCCTTGCCGAAGTTCCGGCTGAAGGAGAGGTAGCGGACCCGGCGCGGGTCGCGCGCGGCGAGGTCCCGCAGGAGCGGGAGGGTCCCGTCCCGGCTTCCGTCGTCCACGTAGACGATCTCGAACTCGCCGTCGAGACGGCCGAGTTCGTCGGTCACGCGGTCGTGGAAGCGGACGAGGACGTCTTCCTCGTTGAAGCACGGCACGACGATCGAGAGCAGCACGCGGACCACGACAACGGAGGGCGGTGACCCGGCCGGACCGGACGGATGGACTCTGGGCGACCATCGTGTGAACGGCCTTTCCGGGAGGCGGTTTCCCCCTCTTTCGCTGGCATATTCGACCCGTCATGCCGAACACCGCGCGCTCCTGCCTGCTGTCCGCACTCCTCTCCGCCGTGGCCGTCTGCGGCGGGGACGCCGTCGCCCGGGTCTTCCCCTTCGGGCCGCGCCACCGGGCCGTCAACGACCTCGCCAACCAGTTCGTGCCGTTCCACGCGCACCTGTGGGACCTGCTGCGGGGCCGGGCGGACGGCGGTCTCCTCCTGGACTGGCGGGCGGGCTGGGGCACGTCCTTCCTGCCCGACTACGGCACGTACCTGTCGAGCCCGTTCGCCCCGCTGGTGGCGCTCCTCCCGCGCGCGGACGTCGAGTACGCGGTGTACGCGGTCACCGTCCTGAAGACGGCGGTCGCGGCGGCGGCCATGACGTTCCTGCTGCGCCGCCTCGGGCCGGGGGCCTGGTGGTGGGCGGCGGTGCTCGGCGCCTCGTACGCGCTGTGCGGCTGGTCGCTGGCGGAGGGCACGTACAACCCGATGTGGCTGGACGGCCTGATCGCCCTCCCGCTGCTCTGCCTGGTGGGCGAGTGGGTGCGGGAGGGGCGCCGGCCGCTCCTGGGCCCGCTGGTGGTGGCGGTCTGCTGGGTCGCGAACTTCTACACGGCGTACATGGCGACCCTGGGTGCGGCCCTGGTCCTCCTGGTGCGCCTGGCGGTGACGGACTCCTTCCGCGTGCGGATCCTGGCGCGGGCGGCGGTGACGACGGGGACCGGGGCGGGTCTGGCGGCCCCCGTGCTCCTGCCGGTCCTCCTCGGCTCCCGGCACGCCCACCCGGGCCTGGTGCGGGAGTTCGCCCCGGTGGCCGGGACGGACTTCCTCGCCCGGCTGCTGCCGGTGACGTACGGCTTCGCGACCCCGGCGGCCTTCGTCTGCACGGCGGTCCTCCTGCTCGCGGCGGCGCTGCCGTTCCGCCGGGACGTGCCGGGCCGGGAGCGGTGGCTGTGGCCGGGCCTGTGCGCGGCGGTGGCGGCGTCGATGCAGTGGGGCCCGACGCACCTGCTCTGGCACGCCTTCACGACGCCGAACGGCAGCCCGTACCGGCAGACGTTCGTCCTGTCCGGGGTGCTGGTCCTGACGGCGTGGACGACGCCGGCGCGGGGCGGCGGGGCGGCTCCGGAAAGCGGCGGGCCCGGACCGTCCCCGGCTCATGGCCGCCCGGACCGCCCGGACCGCCGGGCCGTCGCCGGCGGTTCGGCGGTCGTCCTCGTCCTGATCCTGGCGGCGCTGCCGAGCCCGGTCCTCACCCCCTGGGCGCTCCTGCTCGCGGGCGCGGGCCTCGCGGCCGTGGCGGGTGCCCTGCTCCTCCCCCGCCGGGGCCGGTACGGCGTGCTCGCCGCGCTCCTCGTCACGGGCACGCTGCTCGGCCAGGCGTCGGCGACCACGGCGTACGCGGACCGGGAGCGGCTCGCGCGGCTCGACGACTACCCGCCGCTCGGACCGGAGCAGGAGCGGCGGGCGGCGGCGCTGGCGGCGGCGGACGGCTGGCCCGCGTACCGCACGGATCCGGGCCTGCCCCGGGTGGCGGGCAACGATCCGCTGCTCCTGGGCGGGCAGGGCGCCGCGTACTACAGCAGCCACACCCCGGCGGTGCTCACGGCCACCCTGGACGCGCTCGGCGGCGGCTGGACCTCGCGGGGCCGGAACCTCCAGGGCCTGGACAACCCGGTGACGGACGCGCTGTTCGGGGTGGGCGCGCGCTGGCGGGACGGCGGGGTGGTCCGTACGGACACGCGCCTGCCCCTGGTGACGGTGCGGCCGCCGGGCCCGCCGCCGGCCTACGGCCGCTCGCCCTTCCGCAACCAGGAACTCCTGCTCGGCTCCCGGGTGTACGAGGCTCCGCACGCGGGCGCGTGCCGGGTCGGTACGGAGGTCTTCCTCTGGGCCCCGGACGCCACGGGCCCGGCCCGTCTGGGCGACCGCGAGGTCCGGCTCCTGGGCGGGCGGCCGAAGCGGCAGGCGGCGATGGTGTCCCTCGGGTTCCAGCGGGCCCCCGGCCTGCGGCCGTCGCTGCCGGGCCCCGGCGCGCTCGGGTGCCTGGACCACGGCCGCCTGCGGACGGCGGTCGCGGCCCTGCGCGCCCGCGCGGCGACCTCGGTGGAGGTCACCCCGTCCGGGATACGGGCCGTCCTCCCGCCGGGCGGCGGCACGGCGGTCGTGGCGGCCCCGCGCACAGCGGGCTGGCACTGCGAGGGCGCCGGACCGACCGCGTACGGCGGTCTCCTGGCGGTCGCCCTCGGGACCGGCCGCACGGAACTCGCCTGTTCCTTCCGGCCGCCGGGGCTGCGGGCGGGCCTGGCGGCGGGGGCGGGGGCGGTGGGAGCGCTGCTGCTCGGCGCCGGGCTCAGGTCCTTCCGCCGACGCCGGTCCGGCCCCGGCTCCGGCCCCCGGTCTCTCCCCCGGCGCGCGAAGGCCTCGGCAGGGTGAGCCGTCGCGACCGCGTCCTGCGGGTCCAGCGCCGGACCGCGAAGGCGCCCAGGGCGGCGCCGGCGGTGTTGAGGAGGACGTCGTCGAAGGACGAGACGCGGCCCAGGGAGAGCGCGTACTGCGCCACTTCGACGACGAGGGAGAACACCGCCCCGATCAGGGCGGTCTTGAGCACGCGCCGGCGGCCCGACCACAGGAACGCGGCGGCCGCGCCGAAGGGCACGAGCAGGAGGACGTTGCCGACGAGGTTGACGGCCCGCACGTCCGAGAGGTCCACGTCGGCGTGGGCCGACGCGTCCAGGATCTCCCGGAACGGGACGGCCGAGATCCTGCTCTCCGTCCCGTACCCGTGCGAGAGCGTGACGAGCAGGAACGGGACGAGGGCGAGCAGCGCCACGGCGCCGAAGACGGCCCTCCCGCCCGCCGACCCCGGTCCCGTCCCGGTTCCGGCGAACGGCGCGCGCCACGCCGAGTCCCGCGCCTCCCTCGCCTCCCGCGTCTCCCTGCGCGCCTGACGGACGCCGATCACGGCGGCGCACGCCACCGCGCAGACGGAGAGGAGGACTCCTCCTCCGTGCATGACCAACACACCCCTCCCGGACGATCTCCTCCGCCGGGTACCCGGACACACGGGGTCCAAGCCAGCGCCGGGCGGGTCCTAGGGGGTGGGGGGGCGGGGGGGGCCCCGGGGGGGGGGGGGGGCCCCGGGCGGGGGCGGCCCCCCCCGCCCCCCCGCCGGCCCCCGGGGCCCGCCGGGGGCCCCACCCCGCCGCGGC
>NZ_JBIAEA010000011.1:0-139083 GCF_042868165.1 Streptomyces sp. NPDC007872 | reverse complement strand
CGGGGGGGCGCCGGGGGGGGGGGGGGGGGGGGGGGGGGGGGGGGGGGCGGGGGGGGGGGGGGGGGGGGCCCCCCCCCCGCCGCCCCCCCCCCACCCCCCGGGCCACCCGCAGCTCCCAGCGCACCTCGCCGTCCTCCACCCGGTCGGTGGGGGCGAGGCCGGCCGCGCGGGCGACGGCGGCGGAGGCCGTGTGGCCGGGGTGGACGTGGGCGACGACGGTGCGCACGCCCCGGGCCGCGAGCAGTCCGACCAGGCCCCCGGCCGCCTCGCGCGCGATGCCCCGCCCCTGCCAGGCCGTCCCGACGACCCACGCGACCTCCGCGACCCGGCCGCCGTCGGTGACGGTCGCCTGGACGGTGCCGGTGAGCCGGTCCTCGGAGCGGAGCCGTACCACCCAGTTGAGCCAGGTCACGGCCGGGTCCGGGGAGCCGGCGGCCAACCGCTGGTACCGCGCGCGCAGTTCGGTCGGGGACAGCGGGGCGCCCCCGATGAAGGCGTGCAGGGCGGGATCGGCCAGGACCTCCGCCATCTCCCCGGCGTGCGCGACGGAGAGGGGGACGAGGTCGAGGCGCCCGGTCCGTACGGCGCCGGCCCCGGCGGCCCGTTCGCCGGTCTGCTCGGCGGTCTGCCCGGCGGTCTGCTCGGCGCTCTGTTCGCTCACCGGGGGATCGTCGCACGCGGACCGTTGATCGGCGCCCCTCCCGAGGAGTATCTTGCATTGCATGGTTCCTGGCGAAGCAAGATCCGAGGCGGCGGGCAAGGTCGCCGTGCAGCTCCGCAAGGGCGTCCTGGAGTACTGCGTCCTGGCGCTCCTCCGGGGCGGCCCCCGCTACGGCGTCGAGATCCTCGACGAACTGGCCGCCGTCAGCGTCATGACCACCAGCCAGGGCACGATCTACCCCCTGCTGTCCCGGCTGCGCCGCGACGGTCTCGTCGACACCGAACTGCGCGAGTCGGCCACCGGCCCGGCCCGCCGCTACTACACGCTCACCGCGTCCGGCCGGGCCGCGCTCGCCGAGTTCACCGAGGACTGGCCGCGCTTCCGCGACGGCGTCGACCACTTCCTGACCGCACCCCCCGGAGGTTCCGCATGACCCGCACCGCGCACCCCCTCGTGACCGACTACCTGGCCACGGTCGAGCGGGAGGCGTCCTTCCTGCCGGCCGGGCGCCGCGAGGAACTCCTCGCGGACCTGCGCGAGCACCTCGACGTCGCCGTCGGCGACGAGCGGGACCCGGAGGCCGTCCGCGCCGCCCTCGACCGCCTCGGCAGCCCCGCCGCGATCGTCGCCGCCGCCCGCGCGGAGGAGCCCGAGGCGGCCGCCGGGCCGGGGCCCGGGGACGCGCCGAAGAGCCGGACGACCGGCACGGCCGTCCTGCTCGGCGTCAGCGGGATCGCCGTGCTCCTCGGCTCCTACCTCGGTCCGGTCGTCCTGATCGCGGGCCTGATCCTGCTGTGGACGTCCGACGCCTGGGAGCGGGGCGCCAAGGTCTCCGCGACCGTCCTCACCTCCCTCACCCCCCTCGTGTTCCTCTTCGCCTTCGTGCTCGGCGGGGCGGGGCGCCTCGGCGTGTACGAGCTGCTCGTCCTCCTCGTGACCGGGATCGCCCTCCCCGTCACGGCGGCGATCCGCCTGATCCGCGCGGCCCGCCGGACCGCCCGCGCCTGAGGCACCCCCACGGCGGACCAAGATCAACACGGGTGCAGAATGACCCGTATGCCCCTGACGAACACACCGAAGACGGCCGTGATCGACGACGCTCCGGCGGTCGGCCGCACGCTGGCCTCCGCCTTCGGCGACGACCCGATGATGCGCTGGTTCTTCCCCGACGACGCCACCCGCGAGGCGGGCCTCGGCCGGTACTTCACCACCCTGTTCACCCGGCAGTACGGCCTGCACGGCGTGTGCGAGCGCACCGACGCGGCGGCGGCCTTCTGGGTGTCGCCGGAGGGCGCGGAGAAGGCCGTCCCCGACGCGGAGACGATCCGGGAGCTCCAGGAGATCCTGGGCGACCGGGCCGGGGTCTTCCACGACGCGGTCACGGCCGCCGCCGAGCACGGCCCGGCCGAGCCCCACTGGTACCTCGCCGTCATCGGCGCCGACCCCGCCGCCCGGGGGCAGGGGCACGGCTCCGCCCTTCTCCGCTCGGGCCTCGCCAAGGCCGACGCGGCGGGCCTGCCGGTCCACCTGGAGTCCTCCAAACCGGACAACCTGCCGGTGTACGAGCACTTCGGCTTCGTCGTGCGCGACGAGTTCCGCCTGCCGGGCGGCGGCCCGGTCCTGTGGGCGATGCGGCGCGAGCCCCGGGCCTGACCCGGTGGCGGGTCAGCCCCTCGTGACCGTGCGGAGGGGCCGGCCCGTCCCGTGGTCGAGGTCGACGAGGTGGACCTGCTCGGTGCCGTCCTCGGCGTACCCCGTGACCAGGCGGATGCGGTCGGGGCCCTCCCACACCGCCTCGACGAGGGCGTTCTCGGCGGCGTCGCCGTTGAAGTAGCCCACCTTCCAGCGCTGCTTCAACGGGCCCCGGCCCTCGTCCACGTAGACCCACCACAGCGGGTCGATCATGTCCGCCCCCTCCTCGACCACGAGGCTGCGGTCGTCTCGGCCGGGGGCGGCCGTGTCCGAGGTCTCGGAGGCGGCACCGAAGGCCCCGAAGAGGACGAAGGGGAAGGACGCCAGGAGGGCGAGCCCGAGGGCCACTCCGGTCAGGACGCGGACGACGAGGCTGCGCACCGCGACCATCAGTGCCGCCGCCAGCAGGCCCAGCACCAGGAGGCCGAAGAGCAGCGGGTGGTCGAACAGCCGGGCCACCCAGAGCAGTCCGCCGTCCTGGCCGGCCCACCGTCCCACCGCCCCGGCCAGGACGAGGCATCCGGCCGCCAGGACCATCTCACGCGGGGAGAACAGGGCCTTCCGGTTCTGAACGGCGGTCTCTTCGGTCATGCGCGGTCGCTCCCCGGTGGTCCTCGTGACGTCTCCCACCCATGACCCGCGCGGGGTGCGGAAGGTTGCGGTCAGGGATGGTCCCGGGCCAGGTGGCGGCGCATCAGGACGTTCGCGTCCGTCTCCGCGCTGCGGTCGTGCCGCTCCCGGGCCTCGCGCCGTTCCCGTACGAGCAGCGCGCAGGCCACGCAGTGCGGTACGGGGCGGGGCGGGCGGCTCAGGTCCGGCACCGGGGCCGCCGCCTCCGTACCCGCGCGGGTCCGGTCGTCGGCCGCGCGCACGCCCGCGCTCAGCCGCTCGGCGGGAGTGGCCGGGCGCAGGTCGGCGGGGTCCGCCTGCCACTCCCGGCCACCGCCCACGGGCCGCAGCATCGCGTACGGCCCGGCCCTTCCCCGGAACTCCCCCACCACGTGAGCCACTTGGTCGTACACGAGCGCCCCGCGCTCCGGTCCGTGCGACTCCATGCGCCCTCTCTTCTTCTCTTCCACCGCCTGCGCGGAGCGCCACGGGTGGACTACCGTGCGTGTTCCGGGTACGAGGTGAGAATGGCCCGGTTCCAGGGGACGAAGAGCGCGGTCGGGCGGTACTTCTGCAGGTGGCGCGGGTAGTTCCACATCTTCCACAAGGGGAGGGCGCGCCATGCCGGCGAGACGGGCGGTCACGGGCCGGAGTCAGGAACCGAGGAAGCGGTTCGCGGAGGAGTTGCGGTCGCTGCGGGCCGAACGGGAACTGCCTCTGAGGAAGTTGGGCGAGGTCGTCGGCTGGGACTGGTCCCTGTTCTCGAAGATGGAGAACGGGGAGACGCTGGGTGGCCCGGAGGTGGTGCAGGCGTTGGACCAGTACTACGGGACGCCGGGGCTGTTGCTGACGCTGTGGGAACTGGCGGTGAGCGATCCGACCCAGTTCAAGGAGCGGTACCAGCGGTACATGCGCCTGGAAGCGGACGCTGTGAGCCTGTGGCATTACGCGGTGGGGGCGCTGCCAGGGCTTCTCCAGACGAAGAGGTACGCCCAGTTCTTCCTTTCGGCAGGCGGCATGGACGGCGAGGAGCTGACCACTCAGGTAGAAGCACGGATAGGGCGCCGCGAGCTGCTTTCAGGGGAAAGCGCACCTCCGTTCCGGTCGATCCTCTCCGAAACCGTGCTACGGACTCCGCTGCCGAACAAGGAGGCTTGGCAAGAGCAGTTGGAGTACCTGCTCAAGATGAACGAGCAACGGAACATCACCATCCAGGTCGTACCGAATTCCGTGGGACCGCATGCCCTGACCAACACTCACGTGATGTTCATGCGCACTACGGGCGGGCCTGCGGTCGCGTGGGTCGAGACGGGTTATTCGGGCGAACTGGTCGAGGACGCAGCCGCTGTCGAGCGACTTCAGGTCCGCTACGATCTGGTCCGTGATCTGGCCCTTTCGCCGGTCGAATCAGGGAAGTTCATCATGGACACGCTGGAGGCAACCTCATGCGCACCGTTGACCTGAGCCACGTCACATGGCGCAAGAGTTCCTACAGCAACCAGGACGGCGGCGAGTGCCTCGAAATCGCCGACAACCTCCCCCACGTCCCCGTCCGTGACAGCAAGGTCCCGACCGGCCCCGTCCTCGTCTTCGCGACCAGCGCCTGGGCGTCCTTCGTGGACGGGGTGAAGGCCGGGGGCTGAGGCGCGGGCCGGGAAACGGGGCCCTGTCGCGCCCCGGAGCTCCCGGTTACCGTGTGGCAGGGGCAGATCGTCTACGCGCGGGAGTGTGCACCTTGCCGTTACGCAAGCATCAGGAAGAAGTCGAGGGAGCCGGAAAGTCGGCGCGGCGCGCGGAGGGTCCCGGCCGGGACCGGCGGGTGTCCGCGGGGTTCGAACCGGTCGCCCCGGCCACGGCCGCGGTCATGCAGCGCTCGGTGGGCAACGACGCGCTCGGGCGGATGATCTCGCGGGGCGGGGGCGGGCCGATGGTGCCGCACGCCGCGCCCAGCACGCGCACCAAGCGCGGTCAGGACGAGGTCGTCGAGCGCGGCGAGAGCCCGCCGACGAACCAGCAGAAGACCGAGGCGGGGCCGGTCACCCGGACCACCCGCAGCGGGAAGGCCGGGGCGACGCCCTCGGTGAAGGGCAAGGAGAAGAAGGTCGAGGAGGAGATCGGCAACCCGACCCTCGTCTTCACCTCCGCGTACGAGGGCGATCAGCAGCAGTCGCTGAACGGCAGCAACGACATCGGCTTCGCCCAGACCGCGACCCTGCGCCGCGCGAACGGGATGGAGACGCCGGCGGCCGAGGCGTACGACTTCTGGCAGGAGGTCTCCGACGAGAGCCGGCAGATCGTTCCGTCGTCGACGAACTACCGGCCCAAGAAGTCCAGCCGGGCCTGGGTCGTGGACGGTCCCTTCCGTCCGCCGTACAACGACGAGGACGGCAACGTGATCAACGCGGCCGACCGGATCACCTTCGTCGACAACCCGGGCTTCTCCACCAGCACGCGCATGTCGGCGGGCTACTTCCTGGTCGACTACACGGTCCGGTTCCGCTGGAAGGTCCGCAAGAAGCAGGGCGGACGCTTCACCAAGGCCGAGCCGTACTGGGAGAGCGACGAGATGGTGCACCGCGTGACGTCCGCCTTCGACGCGGAGAACCCGGAGGAGGCGGTGGCGGTCAACCACCAGGCGGCGGGCAACCGCACCTGGAACGTCCAGTTGCCCAACTGACCGTTCGGAGCGGCCGGGCCGCCGCCCCCGGTCCGGTCCGGTCCGGGCGGAGACTCACGTGGAGACGGAGAGCAGGTCCACCACGAAGACGAGGGTCGAGTGGGCCGGGATCAGCGACGAGGGCGACTGCTTGCCGTAGCCGAGGCGCGGGGGGACGACGATCTCGCGCCGGCCGCCGGCCTTCATGCCCCTGATCCCCCGGTCCAGGCCCTTGATGGCGCGGCCGCCGCCCACGGCGAACTTGAACGGCTCGTCGCGCTCCCAGGAGGAGTCGAACTCCTTCCCGGTGGCGAAGGTGACGCCGACGTAGTGGATCCGCACGACCCTGCCCGGCTTCGCCTCGTCCCCGTCCCCGGTGACGAGGTCCCGGGTCGTCAGCTCGACGGGGGCCTCGCCCTCCGGAGGGACGACCTCGGGCTTCGCCGGTCCGCTCGTCGCGGTCTCTTCGTTCTCCACCGGGGTCACGCTACCGGTGGGGTCAGACGAGGGCGGTGACCAGCAGGGCGAAGGCGGCGACGATGACGGCGACGCGGGCGTAGTGGTAGCCGTCCCAGCGCTCCCCCTGCTCCTTCCAGTCGGCGGGGCGGTTCTCGGGGGTCCACGTTTTGCTGCGGTTGTTGATCGGGACGAGCAGCAGGACCGACATGAGGACGCTGACGAGCAGCAGCGCGCCGCCGGCGACGACGAGGCCGGTGCCGCCGTGGTCCCGTCCGGCGACGGCCCAGACCGCGGCGAGGACGAGCGAGCCGATGTACCAGAACGGCATCACGGCGCCGAGCATCCGGCCCCCGTGGGCGCGGGCGAGCTGGCCGCTGTCCTCGGGGAGCGCCTTGAAGATTGGGTTCATGACGAAGGCGACGGAGAACTCCACCCCCACCATCACGCCGACGGACACGGTGGTGAAGACCTCGAGTGCGGTGAGCATGGCGACCCTCCCGGGTTCTAGCGTTGCTAGCCAGTGAGGCAACGCTAGACCTACTGCCGCTCTCTTGTCTAGCGGTGCTAGGATCGCTGCATGTCGGTACAGGAACGCAAGGAGCGCGAACGGGCGGACCGCGAGCGCCTCATCGTGGCGACGGCCCGTGAGATCGCCGAGCAGCAGGGCTGGGACGCGGTCACCACCCGGCGGCTCGCCGAGCGCATCGAGTACAGCCAGCCCGTCCTCTACAGCCACTTCCGCGGCAAACGCGAGATCGTCGGCGCCGTCGCCCTCGAAGGCGCGGCCGAGATGGCCGCGGCGCTGCGGGCCGCCGCGAGGACCTCCGCGACGGACGACGGCCCGCGCGCCCGGGTCGCCGCCCTCGCCCGCGCCTACCTCGACTTCGCCGCGCGCAACCCGGCGGTCTACGACGCCGTGTTCCGGCTCGACGGCGGCCTGGCGTTCGCGCGCGAGGACACGCCGGAGCCCTTGAAGGACGCCTTCGCCGCCCTGCTGGAGACCCTGGGCGAGGTCGCCGGCGACGGCGTTCACCCGGCCCTCTTCACCGAGGTGTTCTGGGCGTCCCTGCACGGCCTCGCGACCCTGGGCCGGGCGGGACGGCTGCCTCCGGAGGACGCCGAGCGCAGGACGGAGCTGCTGGTGGACCGGCTCGCCGTGCTCTGACGCACCGCCCCGGGACGCACGAAGGGCCGGAACCCGTCACGGGTTCCGGCCCTTTCGCGGAGTACGCGCGCTTACTTCGCGGCGACCTCTTCCAGGCAGAGGACGAACTTGTCCGAGTCGAGCTGCTGCGCGAGCGCCGACAGCTCCTCGCCGCACTTGTTCACGTCGAAGGTGTCGTCGATGACCTTCACGACCTTGAAGAGGTCGGCCTTGCCGGAGGAGCAGTCGACGGTGTCGACCTTCGGGTCGTTGTCCGGACCGGTGACCGTGACGCACTCGCCGGCCTCGGCGTGCACCGGGGCGTCGCCGGTGAGGTGCGGGAGGCCCAGCTTCACGGCGATCGCGACGACGATCGCGACGACGACGCCGCCGATCTTCTTGAAGATCGCGGAACCCTTCTTCGCGGGGGCGGGCTGCTGCTCAGGGGTGAAGGGCGCGGGCGGCGTCGTCATGAGGAGTTCCTTGAGGGTATGGACATGATCAGACGCGAACGTTACATGTGCCAAAAACGGCAAAAAGGATCATGAAGATCCACTGGCCGATCATTTGCCGAGTCGTGATCCTGTCGCCCCGTCAGGGACGCGGGCCCATCATCCGCTGGTGGTCCAACGCCCTGCGCAACTCCCCCGGAAGCGGGTGGTACGGGCCGTACGCGCGCTCCGCGTCGAACAGCAGCCGCTGGAGCTGGTCCCGGCCCGCCGTGTGCTCGCCCGCCGCCAGGAGCAGCAGCCCGATCCGCTGCCGGATGTCGAAGGCGCGGGCGGGCTCCCGCTCGTAGTACGGCAGGACCGCCCGGAACTCCGCGAGCGCGGCCGCCGTCTCCCCCACCTGCTCCAGGCACAGCGCCGCGTCGTAGCGGAACTGGAGGGTCTGCGGATCCGCCGGGCCCGCCTCCGCGCCGCGGTCCGCCGCGAGGCGGCGCAGCTCCGGCAGCGCGCGCCGGTACTGCCCGTCGTCCATCAGCGTCGACGCGTACTGCTTGCGCAGGATGCGGACGACCGGCGAGCGCTCCCCGTGCTCGGCCTCGGCCGCGGGCAGGATCCCGCCGAGGACGTCCACGGCCTGGGTCAGCGAGCCCTCCGCGAGCAGCCGCTTGACCTCGTCCACGGCGGCGGCGACGTCCGGCCGCGCGAACGGCCCGGACCGCGCGTACGCCCGGGGGTCGGCCTGCGGGACCGGGCCCGGGACCGGAGTCGGCGCGTGCGTGGGGACGGGCGGGATCGGGACGGGAGGGGTCGGGACGGGGGGCACCGGGCCCGTCGGCGTCTGCGCGCGGTCCGGCCAGGGCGCGTGCGGGCGCAGGAACGGCCGGGTCGGGTCCATCGGGCCCGCCGGGGCGCCGCGCGCGGGCAGCAGCGGCAGCAGGTGCTCGTACACCTCGTGCGCGCCGGCCGGGCGGTCCCGGGGGTCCTTGGCGAGGAGCCGCAGCACCAGCGCCTCCAGCGCCGCGGGCACCTCCGGGCGCAGGTGCCGGAGCGGGGTGGGCGGGTCGTACAGGTGGCGGTGCAGCACGCCGAGCGCGGTCGCGCCGGAGAACGGCACGTCCCCGCTGAGGAGTTCGTGGAGCAGGACGCCGAGCGCGTACAGGTCGGTGGCCGGGCCGACGGCGCCTCCCATGGCCTGCTCGGGCGCCATGTACGCCGGGCTGCCGATGGGCGAGCCGGTGTGCGTGAGCCGGGTGGTGTCGGTGTCCAGGACGGAGGCCACGCCGAGGTCGAGGACGGTCAGCGTCCCGTCCGGGCGGACCATCACGTTCCGCGGCTTGAGGTCGCGGTGCACGATCGGCACCGCGTGCACGGCGGCGAGCACCGCGCACAGTTGCGCGGCCACGGACACCGCCCACTCCCACGGGTACGGGGCGTGCTCGGCGAGGTGGTCGGCGAGGTCCGCACCCTCCACGTACTGCATGACGAGGTACAGGTCCTCGCCCTCGCTGCCCGCGTCGTGCACGGTCACCAGACCGGGGTGGGTCACGCGCGCGGTGACCCGGCACTCGCGCACGAAGCGGCGGCGCAGCTCGTCGGCGGAGGAGGCCTGCCCGTTCATGCCGGCCGGCCGCAGCAGCTTCACCGCGACCCGGCGGTCCAGGCGGCCGTCGTACGCCGTCCAGACCTGGCCCATGCCGCCCTGGCCGACGACGGTGGCGAGCTCGTAACGCCCGCCGACGATCCGTCCGTTCACCGGCCGCCTTCGCCTTCCCGCGGCTCCTTGCGCAGCAGGTCGCTCAGCTCGTCGAGCTCGGCGCGGACCTGGTCGATGCGGGGGCCGGGGGGCTGGGGCACGGGGGTGGCGGGCGCCGGGACGACGGGCGTGGCCGGCGCCGGGACGACGGGCGGGTGCGCGGCGGGGCCGATGTACGGGTTCGGCCGCACGTCCGCGCGCGGGGCGGTCGCGGCGACGCCGTTGCTCCCGTACGTGTACCCCACCGGGCCGTACGCGGGCGCGGTGCGCGCGCGTTCCGCGTGACGGATCTCCCCGAACAGGTAGTACGTGATCGAGCCCGCCACCAGGGCCACCATCACGCCGACCGCGACGAAGGACTCCTGGGTGGTCGGCTCCTGGTCGCCGGTGGCCGCCGCGTACGCGAACAGGCCGGCCGATCCGGCGAACAGCACGCCGCACAGCACCCAGTCCCGCGCCCTGCGGGTGACGCACGCGAGGCGCAGCAGTGGCGCCCAGGACAGGAAGCCGCAGCTCAGCAGGGCGAGGACGGAGAAGAGGGCGAGCAGCGCGATCCGGCCACCGGAGAGGGAACTCCTCGGCGGTGGGGGAACCTGCGGGACCTGCGGGTGGCCGTACATCCTGCTGCTCCTGCTCGGACGGATGGGGTGCGGACACGAGCGTATACACCCCCGCGGACAACGGTTCCGGGATACCCGGAACCGTTGTCGAAGAGATGAGGAAGGAGGAGGGGCGGGAGGGCCTCAGGGGGCGACGGAGCCGTCCGCCAAGCCGTCGTACAGGCCCTGCACCAACTGGTCGCCGAGGCGGGAGGCCCGGCGCAGGGACTCCTCGAAGGCGGCGAGGGCCCGGAACCGCTCGCCGAAGCGGCGCTGTTCGGCCAGGGGCAGGCGCGGCAACTGGAGGCGGCGGACGTCGAGGCGGGTCGCGGTGGAGGCGTAGCTGCTGGCCTGCCGGGTGTTGGCGGTGGCCCGCAGGAAACCGGCCAGGAACCAGGGGTCGAGGGCCTCCGGGTCGGGGCGCAGGAGCTGGAGGTTGCGGCCGAGGGCGGCGCCCTCGGCGGTGGCGTCGACGACCCGGACGGCCGCCCCGCCGCCGAGGACCGGGACGACGACGTCCCCGGCGGCCAGCAGGACCGGCTCCTCGGGCGGGCCGTCGGGCAGCGTGCCCGAGGGCGGCTGGGCGGCCAGGACGTCGTGGTCGGTGAGGACGGCGACCGGGGCGGCGGCGGGGGCCGTGCCCGCGCCGCCCGGGCGCAGCACCAGGGCTCCGGCGCGGGCCAGTTCGCCGACGGTCGTGGTGGGCCGGCCGGTCCCGGCGGCGGGCGGGTCGGTGACGGGGGGCGGGGTCAGCTCGCGGGTGCGGCGGAGGGTCTCCGCCAGGCGCTCGCGCACCCCGGCGAGCTGGGCCGCGCCCCCGGCGGCGGCCGGGGGCGGCAGGTGGCGGGCGGGCGCGAGGTCGACGTCGTCGTCGAGGAGCTCGATCACGGGGACGGAGCGGCTCGCGCCCGGGGTCCCGGCGAGGGTCCCGTCCCGGTCGAACGGCGTCCAGGCGTCCAGGACGGCGGTGTGGACGGCCGGCCAGTCGAGCCGGTCGCGGCCCTCCCTGCCCGGTCCGGTGTGCTCGGACGCGGTGTCCACGAGGAGGAGTTCGGCGGCGGGGCGGCCGCCCGGGACGGGCTTGCGCAGCACCCAGAGGTGGAGCGGGACGCCGTACGGGGGCGCGGCGCCGGCCGGGAGGGCGACGACCGCGCGCAGGGCGCCCCGGCGCAGCAGGTCGGCGCGGATGCGGCGGCCCGAGCGGCGGGAGGCGGCGGCGGGCGGCATGAGGAGGACGGCGGTGCCGCCGGGGCGGAGGCGGGCCAGGGCGTGCTGCACCCAGGCCAGTTCGGACTCCGTGCGGGCCGGGAAGCCGTACTCCCAGCGGGGGTCGTAGGCCAGTTCGTCGTGGCCCCAGTTGCGCTCGTTGAACGGCGGGTGGCAGAGGACGGCGTCGGCGGCGAGCGTCGGGAAGGCGTCGGCGCGCAGGCTGTCGCCGGACCTGACCCGGATGTCGGCGTCGGTCGCGAGGGCCAGGCGCAGGGCGGTGAGCGCGGCGAGGTCGGGGTCGGCGTCCTGGCCGCGGACGGCACCGGGGCGCTCGACCGCGCCGAGCAGTCCGCCGGTGCCGCAGGCCGGGTCGAGGACGGTGGGCGGGGCGGCGCCCTCGCCGGCGGGCGCGGGGACCGCGAGCGCCGCCATGAGGGCGGCGGGGCCGGGCGGGGTGAGCGTGTACTGGCGCGGGTTGGCGTCGAGGTGACGGCCGAGCAGGAACTCGAAGGCCTGGCGCGCGCCGGTGTCGGCCGCGAGTTCGGCGGCCCCGCGCAGCAGGGGCAGGGAGACGGCGAGCGCGCCCGGGGCGGGGGTGAGGACGGCCCGCCCGGGGCCGAGGCGCTCGGTCAGCGTCTCCTCCAGGGCGACCGGCAGCACTTCCGCGAGCCGCTCGTCGGGGAGCGCGGCGAGGGAGGGCCAGGCCGCCGACCGGTCCCGTACGAGGAGGAGGGCGCAGCCCGCGTGGACGAGGGCGGTGACGGCACCGGCCGGGTGGCCCGCGACCTGCTGCCAGACGCGCTCCCGGAGGGGGACCTCGGCCAGTTTGCCCTGGGCGCGGAGCCACTCCTCGACCTCGGCGAGGGCGAAGGACGGGCTGGCCTCCGTGCCGCCGACGGGCTTGGGGAAGCCGGCGTGGCGGCGGCGCCAGTTGCTGACGGCGGCCCGACCTACCCCGGCGAGCCGGGCGATCCCGGCGGCGGTCACTTCGGCGGGGGCGGTTCCTGGCGTGGGGGCAGTTCCCGGGGCGGGTGCGGCTCCGGTGGCGGGGGCGGCTCCGGTGGCGGTGGCGGGAGTGGTTCCGGTGGCGGGAGCGGCTCCGGTGGCGGGAGCGGCTCCCGCGGCAGGAGCGGCTCCCGTGGCAGGAGCGGCTCCGGTGGCAGGGGCGTTCGCGTCCTCTTCTTCTTCCGCCGCACCCGCGTCCGCTGCGTTCTCCGGCATCTGACCCGTCTCCCCTGGCTGGCCCGCTGGCGACTCTCGTGTGACGCCCATCCTAGCGACGGCGAACGACCCCACCCCTTCACAGTGTGAGCCGACCCGTTCCCGGTGAACCATGTTGACTCGGTTCACAAGCTCTGATGTGATTGACCCATCGCACCGTCCTCCACGGCGGTCACGGCCGCCACAGCCGTTCCCAGGAACCGGTCCCCTCGGGGCCGCGCCCCCGTACGCCCTTCTCCCGGAGATGAACCCATGCGCCCCGCCTCCCCCTCCTCCCGCCCCCGTCGCGCCGCCGTCGCCGCCCTCCTGTGCGCCGCCGTCGCGGCCGGCGCCGCCGCCTGCGGTCCGTCCTCGGAGGACGCGAAGCCGGCGGGGCCCTTCCCGGGGCTGTCCGGGGCGCAGATCGTCGACAAGGCGTTCGCGGCGACGGCGGCGGCGAAGTCCCTGACCGTGAACGCCGACACGACGTCCGAGGGCGAGCGGACGAGGGCCCGCGTCTCCTTCGACACCGCCGGGAAGTGCGCCGGCACGCTGACCACGGGCACGGCCGCCACGACCGAACTGATCAGGGCCGACCCGGAGAAGGTGTACCTGCGCTTCGACGAGGCCACCCTGAACGAGCAGGTCGAGGGCGAGTCCCCGGAGGTGCGGGACGCCATGTTCAAGACGCTCAGGGGTCGTTGGGTCGAGTTCCCGGCCTCCGACCCCGACGCGAAGGACGTCGTGACGATGTGCGGCACGAAGGAGCTCCTCGGCGACGTCGACCAGGGTGCGAGCGGCGTCGTCCGGGGCGGGGAGACCACCGTCGACGGCCGGAAGGCGCTCGCGCTGACGGAACCGGACGCCGGCGGCGTGACGAGGACCGTGTACGTCGCCACGGAGGGCACGCCGTACGTCCTGAAGATGGTCACGAAGGGCGGCGACGAGCCGGGGACGATCCTCTTCACCCAGTACGGGAAGCCGGTCGCGGCGAAGGCCCCGGCACCGAAGGACATCGCGGACCTGGACTGAGCCCGGGGGGGCGGATCCAGGGGCCGATCGGGGCCGGACCCGGGGGGGGCGGCCTCGATGGGAGGGGACGCGTGAGGGGGGCGCTGCGGGGGAGCGGCCCCCTCACGCGCGTGCGTGAGGGCGCGGACGCGTCAGATCCGGTGCCGCACCCACACGTTGGGCTCGACGTAGACCGCGTAGCCGCGCGACGCCTCGCAGTGGACCGGGACGAGCGCGCCCCCGACCTCGACCGGGCCGTCCGTGTCGAAGGGGAGGCCGGTCCACTTCCGCCACTGCTCGACGGAGCCGGGGACGGTCATCGACGCCGGGGCCACCGCCTCGACCGTGCCGCCCGCGCGCACGTGGACGCGGAGCCACGGGTCCTGCGGCAGGCCGTCGGAGGCGCGGACGCGGAAGGCGTACTCATGGATGGCGGAACCGGCCTCCAGGTGCTTGCCGTTGGGGCGGACCGGGGCGACCAGCTCGGAGAAGCCGCGCGCGGCCGTGTTCTCCCGCAGGGCGGCGAGCATCCGGTGCGAGACGCCCCGCCCCAGGAAGTCCCTGTCGACCGTGATCTCGATCGCGCTGACCGTGTCGGGCTCCCGGCCCTGCCTCAGGTCGGAGAAGGCCCAGAGCAGCACCTCGTCCCAGCCCCGGTCGGGCAGCGCGCGGCGCCCGTCCAGGTCCATCCGGAAGGGGACGCTGAACCCGCGCGCGACGAACTTCCCGTCGGCGTCGGTGGCGACGAGCACGTACTCCGGGAGCTGTCGCACGATCTGCCCCACGTTCGCCCAGCCCACCGGGTCGTGCATCATGAACTCGGGCCAGAGGTGGCGCATGCCCCACATCGGCCCCTCCAGCTCGGGGCGTTCGGCGAGGGTCGATACGTTCAGGTCCATGCGGGCAGGCTAAAGATCGTTCCGGTGGCGGCCAACCGGTTTTCCCGCAGGTCCTCCGCCCGGACCGGCCCCCCGCCGCAGGTCCTACGGGAGCTTCTGCCGCGGGCAGTCGTTCAGGACCCGCTTCATCGCGTCCCGCTCCCCCTCCGTCACCCACACCTTGTACTTCTTCTTCACCGCGACCTGCCGGGCCACGTACGTGCAGCGGTACGCGCCGTTCGGCGGCAGCCAGGTCGCGGCGTCGCCGTCGGACTTGCCGCGGTTGGTGGCGGCGTCGACGGCGAGGAGGTTGAGGGGGTCGTTGGCGAAGCGGCGGCGGGTCTCGGCGTTCCACTGCTGCGCCCCCTTCTGCCAGGCGTCGGAGAGCGCCACGACGTGGTCGATGTCGACCTTGCTGCGGCCCCGGACGTACGCGACGGTGGTGCCGGTGTACGGGTCGTCGGTGAGGGTGCCGGAGGCGACCTTGCAGTGGCCGTCCGTGTACCGGACGCCGGTCAGGTCCCGCTTGAGGATGTCGTCGCGGGTGCCGCAGCCGTTGCGGTCCACGTCCACCCAGCCGTGCCCGAACGCGTCCCGGTCGTACCCCTTCTTCGGGGCGCGGCCCTTGACGGCGAGGGTGTCCACGGCGGCGAGCGCCGTCCCCGGCTCGGCCTTCTTCCCGCCCGTACCGCCGTCGATCGAGGGGGTGCAGGCGGCCACGGCCAGGGCGGCGGCGACAAGGGCCGGGGCGGCGAGGGTCCTTCGGTACGTCGACACCCTGCCCATCCTAGGGCGGACGGCAGCACGATCTTCGTACTTCTGTGTCACACCTTGCCGATGCCGAGGGTGTTCTCGGCGGGCAGCAGGCCGGAGCCGATCGCGGCGAGCCAGGGTCCGCCGAGCAGGTCGGCGAGGCGGTCGGCGCCCTCGGGGCCGAGGGCGGCCCAGGGGGCGGCGGCCAGTTCGTCCGTCCGCTGCTCGACCCCGGCACGCAGGGCCCGCCCGGCCTCGGTGGCCGTGCCGTCCGCGTCCACGAGCCCCCGGGCGGCGAGCCGTTCCCGGGCGGCGGACCACTCGGCGGCGGACCAGCCCCGGCTCGCGAAGACGGGTGCGGGCGCGGCGCCGACCGCCGCGAAGGAGACGAGCGCCTCGACCGGGTCGAGCCCGGCGGCCAGGAGGGCGGCGACGTGCCCGTCGCCCCGGTGTTCGCGCAGGATCGTCGCGGCCTGCCAGAGGACGAGGTGCGGGGCCCCGGGCCAGGGGAGTTCGGCGTTGGCGGCGGCGAGCGGACGGCCGGCGGTCCCGGCCGCCTCCGCCGCCCGGCGGGCGAGCGCGGCGGCCTCCGCCAGGCCGGACCCCGCGACCGCCTCCTCGCCGAGGACGGCCCGGTAGGCGCGGTCGACGGCCCGGAGCCGGGCGGCGAGCACGTCGGCGGGGTCGGCGGTCGCCGGAGGGGTGAGCGCATCGGCGGGGTCGGCGGTCGCCGGGGCGGCGGGGTCGGCGGCGGCCGGCCGGGCGCCGGGCACGTACCGGGCCACCATGTGCGGGCTGAAGCTGTAGAAGGCGGAGGCCACCCGGACCGGTCCGGCGGTGCCGAGGGGCGCGGCCCGCCAGGCGAAGTAGGAGGGCCAGCGCTCGGCGGTGCCGTACCCGAGGGCGGCGGCCTCGTCGAAGGCCTCGGGGGCGTAGTAGAGCAGGGCGTGCAGGGGTTCGAGCAAGTGCCACATCCGGCGTACGCGTTCGGCTTCCACGGTCTTCTCCCTCACGGCCGCTCCACGTCTTGTCACTGACAAGATTGCGCCCCGCCCTCCCAACTTGTCAATGACTAGATGACGGCTAGGCTGCTGCCATGACGAGCAGGAGCGCACACGAGAGCACAGGCGCGGGCGCGGGCACAGGCGCGGGCCGGAGCACCTACCACCACGGCGACCTGCGGCAGGCCGTCCTCGCCGCCGCCCTCGACGTCATCGCCGCCGAGGGCCCCGGGGCGCTGAGCCTGCGGGACCTCGCCCGCCGCGCGGGCGTCTCGCACGCCGCGCCCGCCCACCACTTCAAGGACCGCACCGGCCTCCTGACCGCCGTCGCCGCCCAGGGGTACGACCTGCTCGCCGGGGCCCTGGCCGGCGCCCCCGAACTGCGCGAACGGGGCGTGCGGTACGTGCGGTTCGCGGTGGAGCACCCCGCCCACTTCCAGGTCATGTTCCAGCCGGAGCTGCTGCGCGCCGACGACCCGGACCTGCGCGCCGCCAGGGAACGCGCCTCCGCCGAACTCCGCGCGGGCGTCGCGGGCCTGGAGGACGTGCCCGACGCGCGCGAGGCCGGCATCGCGGCCTGGTCCCTCGCCCACGGCTTCGCGACGCTGCTCCTCACCCGCAACGTGACGGACGCGCTGGGCGGCCGGGCCCCGGAGGAGTACTTCCGCTCCCTCACCGGCCTGCTCTTCACCGAGCGGCACTCCGGGAAGGAGCCGGAAGGAGGGACATAGGCGCGCGGGCGGGCGATCATCGGGGCATGGGAACCCCGCACCCCCTCCGCCGCACCGCCACGGCCCTGCTCGCCGCGCTCGCCCTCGCCTCGACCCCGTCCGCCGTCGCCACCGGGCGGCAGGACTCCGCGTGGCGCGGCGCCTGGGCCGCCTCCCCGCAGGCGCCGTCCGCGCCCTTCGCGCCCAACTGGTCGCCGCGGGGCTTCGAGGACCACACGGTCCGCCAGGTCGTCCGGGTCACCGCGGGCGGCGACCGGACCCGAATCGAGCTGACGAACCGTTACGGCTCCGCCCCGCTGCGGATCGCCGGCGCGACCGTCGCGCGGGCGGCCCGCGGCGGCGCGGTCGAGCCCGGCTCCGTGCGGCACCTGCGCTTCGACGGCCGGGAGTCCGCGACGGTCCCGGCCGGCGGCACCCTCCTCAGCGACGCCGCGCGGTTCCCCGTCGTGGCCTTCGATCCGCTGGCCGTCACCCTCCACCTGGCGGAGGCCACCGGCCCCGTCACCTTCCACCGCGTCACCTCGGCCACCGCGTACCGCGCCGCCGGCGACCACCGCGCCGACGCGTCCGGGGAGGCCTTCCGGGAGACGAGCGGCTCCTGGTACCTCCTCTCGGGCGTCGAGGTCTCCGGCGGCCGGGAGGCCGGGCGCCACGACGGCGTCGTCGCCTTCGGGGACTCCCTCACCGACGGCGACGGCTCCACGCCCGGCGCGGACGGCCGCTACCCGGACGGGCTCGCCGAACGCCTCGCCGCCGCCGGCCGGCCCCGCGCCGTCCTCAACCACGGCATCAGCGGCAACCGGGTCCTGCGCGACAGCCCCTGGGCCGGCGAGAAGGCCCTCGCCCGCTTCCGGAAGGACGTGCTCACCGAGCCCGGCGTCCGGACCGTCGTCCTCCTCGAAGGCATCAACGACATCGGGTTCCGCGAGCCCGGCTCCCCCGCGGCTGCCGCCCCCGGAACCTCCGCCGAGCAGCTCGCCGCAGGGCACCTCGCCCTGATCCGCGAGGCGCGCGCACGGGGCCTGCGGGTCGTCGGCGCGACCCTCACCCCCGTCAAGGGCTCCCGCTACGACACCCCGGCCAACGAGGCCGTGCGGGACGCCTTCAACCACTGGGTCCGCACCTCGGGCGCGTACGACGCGGTGGTCGACTTCGACCGCGCGCTGGCCGATCCGGCCGACCCGGACCGCTTCCTCCCGGCGTACGACTCGGGCGACGGCCTCCACCCGAACGACGCGGGCTACCGGGCGATGGCGGAGGCGGTGGACCCGGACCTCCTCTGAGCCCTGCCCGGGCAGTGGCCGGTTCCATGGAACCGGCCACTATCCGTCTGCGTCAGGATCCCAGGATCGTCGTCAGGAACTCCCCGGTCCACGCGAGCAGTTCGCGGCCCACCACCGGCTTGCCGCCGATCTTGCCCGTCGTCGGGCGCGGGACCAGGATCTGGTGGACGGCCGGCTTGATGACCGTGCGCGGGTACAGGCGCTTGAGGCGCAGCTCCTGGGACTCGCGCAGCTCCACCGGGGCGAAGCGGACGTTCGGGCCCTGGAGGACGATCTCGCCGACCCCGCAGGCGCGGGCCAGCATCCGCAGGCCCGCCACCAGGAGCAGGTTCTCCACCGGCTCGGGCAGCTTGCCGTAGCGGTCGGTCAGCTCCTCCCGTACGGCCCTGACGTCCTCCTCCGAGTTCGCCGAGGCGATGGCCCGGTAGGCCTGGAGGCGCAGCCGCTCGCCCGGCGCGTAGTCGTGCGGCACGTGCGCGTCGACCGGCAGCTCGATCTTGACCTCCAGGGGCGGCTCCTCCTCCGCCCCGCCGTCGAGCGACGCCCGGTAGTCGGCCACGGCCTCGCCGACCATCCGCACGTACAGGTCGAAGCCCACGCCCGCGATGTGGCCGGACTGCTCGCCGCCGAGCAGGTTGCCCGCGCCCCGGATCTCCAGGTCCTTCATGGCCACGTACATGCCCGCGCCCATCTCGGTGTGCTGGGCGATCGTCGCGAGCCGCTCGTGCGCGGTCTCCGTCAGCGGCTTCTCCGGCGGGTACAGGAAGTACGCGTACCCGCGCTCGCGGCCACGGCCGACCCGGCCGCGCAACTGGTGGAGCTGCGACAACCCGAAGTTGTCGCCGCGCTCGACGATGAGGGTGTTGGCGTTGGAGATGTCGATGCCGGACTCCACGATCGTCGTGGAGACGAGGACGTCGAACTTCTTCTCCCAGAAGTCGACCACGACCTGCTCCAGGGCCTGTTCCGACATCTGGCCGTGGGCCGTCGCGACCCGCGCCTCGGGCACGATCTCGCGCAGCCGGGCCGCCGCCCGGTCGATGGAGTCGACCCGGTTGTGGATGTAGAAGACCTGGCCCTCGCGCAGGAGTTCGCGCCGGATCGCGGCGCCGATCTGCTTCTCCTCGTACGGGCCGACGAAGGTGAGGACCGGGTGGCGCTCCTCCGGCGGGGTGGTGATCGTCGACATCTCGCGGATGCCGGTGACCGCCATCTCCAGCGTGCGGGGGATGGGGGTGGCGGACATGGTGAGCACGTCGACGTTGGCCCGGAGCTTCTTGAGCTGCTCCTTGTGCTCGACGCCGAAGCGCTGCTCCTCGTCCACGACGACCAGGCCGAGGTCCTTGAACTTGGTCTCGGAGGAGAAGAGGCGGTGGGTGCCGATGACGATGTCGACCGAGCCGTCCCGCAGCCCCTCCAGGGTCGCCTTCGACTCGCTCTCCGACTGGAAGCGGGACAGGGCCCGCACCTTCACCGGGAACTGCGAGTACCGCTCGGAGAAGGTCCCGAAGTGCTGCTGCACCAGCAGGGTCGTCGGCACGAGGACCGCGACCTGCTTGCCGTCCTGGACGGCCTTGAAGGCCGCCCGGACCGCGATCTCCGTCTTGCCGTAGCCGACGTCGCCGCAGATCAGGCGGTCCATGGGGACGGTCTTCTCCATGTCCTCCTTGACCTCGGCGATGGTGGAGAGCTGGTCGGGCGTCTCCGCGTACGGGAAGGCGTCCTCCAGCTCGCGCTGCCAGGGGGTGTCGGGGGCGAAGGCGTGGCCGGGGGCCGCCATCCGCGCCGAGTACAGCTTGATCAGGTCGGCGGCGATCTCCTTGACGGCCTTCTTGGCGCGCGCCTTGGTCTTCGTCCAGTCCGCGCCGCCGAGCCGGTGCAGGGTCGGCGCCTCGCCGCCCACGTACTTGGTGACCTGTTCGAGCTGGTCGGTCGGGATGTAGAGCCGGTCGCCGGGCTGGCCGCGCTTCGCGGGCGCGTACTCCACGAGCAGGTACTCGCGGGTGGCGCCCTGCACGGTCCGCTGGACCATCTCGACGTACCGGCCGACGCCGTGCTGCTCGTGCACGATGTAGTCGCCGACCTCCAGGGTCAGCGGGTCGATCGTCTTGCGCCGCTTGGCGGGCATCCGCTGCCCGTCCTTGCCGGCCGCCTTCTGCCCGGACAGGTCGGTCTCGGTGAGGACGGCCAGCTTCAGGCCGGGGTCGACGAAGCCGTGGTCGATGGAGCCGCAGGCCACGTGGACGACCGAGGGGGCGATCGCGGTCAGGTCGGAGTCGAGGCGGGCGGCGATGCCCTCGCCGCCGAGGACCTCGACCGTGCGGGAGGCGGGTCCGTGGGCCTCGGTCACGTAGACCGTGCGCCAGCCGTCGGCGAGCCAGCCCTTGGTGTCGGCGAGCGCGCGAGCGGTGTCGCCCCGGTACGACTCGGGGGCGCGCATGCCGAGGGCGAGGACGTCGCCGCCGGTGTCGGCCTCGTCGGCCGCGAACGGCGACACCGACCACCAGGGCATGCCCAGCTCGCGGGCCCGGTCGCGGACGTCCGCGATCCCCCACAGGGAGGCCGCGCCGACATCGATCGGGGCCTCGCCGCCGCCGGCGGTCGCCGCCCAGGACGCCTGGAGGAACTCCTGGCTGGTGGCGACGAGGTCCGCCGCCCGGGTCCGCACCCGCTCGGGGTCGCAGACCACGGCCATGGAGCCCTCGGGCAGCACGTCGAGGAGCAGCTCCATGTCGTCGACGAGGACCGGCGCGAGGGACTCCATGCCCTCGACCGCGATCCCCTCCGCGATCTTGTCGAGCAGCTCGCCCAGCTCCGGGTGCTCCTCGGCGAGGGCCGCCGCCCGCTGCCGTACGGAGTCGGTGAGGAGCAGCTCGCGGCAGGGCGGCGCCCACAGGCCGTGCCCGGCGACCTCCAGGGACCGCTGGTCGGCCACCTTGAAGTAGCGGATCTCCTCGACGTCGTCGCCCCAGAACTCGATCCGGAGCGGGTGCTCCTCGGTGGGCGGGAAGACGTCCAGGATGCCGCCGCGCACGGCGAACTCGCCGCGCTTCTCGACCAGCTCCACCCGGGAGTACGCGGCGGCCGCCAGGCCCTCCACGACCTCGTTCAGATCGGCCGTCTGCCCGGACCGCAACGCGACGGGCTCCAGGTCGCCCAGGCCCTTGACCTGCGGCTGGAGCACCGAGCGGATGGGGGCGACGACCACGCTGACCGGGCCGGACGCCGGGTCGTCGTCCCTCGGGTGCGCGAGGCGGCGCAGCACGGCGAGGCGGCGGCCGACGGTGTCGGAGCGGGGCGAGAGGCGCTCGTGCGGCAGGGTCTCCCAGGAGGGGTACTCGGCGACCGTGTCGGGGTCGAGGAGTGAGCGCAGCGCGGCGGCCAGGTCCTCGGCCTCCCGGCCGGTCGCGGTCACCGCGAGGACCGGGCGCCCCGAGTCCCGGGCGAGCGCGGCCACGGCGAAGGGGCGCGCGGCGGCGGGGCCGACCAGGTCCACGTGGGGCCGGTTCCCGTCGGCGGCGGCCTTCACCGCCTCGGCGAGGGCGGCGTCCTTGACGACGGCGTCGAGCAGACCGTGCAGGCTCATGGGGCTTTTCCATCCCGGGACTGGAGGTGCGGACAACGCGAACGGCCCGACACGTCGCACGGGCCGGGTGGTCCCGGACGCGTCCGGCCCGGGTCCCCCAGCCTACGACGTGCCACTGTCACTCGCCCGAAGGAACCCGGCCACTCGGGAGAGTGAAGCGGCTGGCCGGTGTGCCGCTTGTACGACTAAGATTAGTCCAGTACTTAGTCCACCTTTGCTCCGCCTAGCTGTGAGAGGCCGCGATGGAAGCAGCCCGGCAGTACAACGTCCACGAGGCGAAGACCCACTTCTCCAAGATCCTGGAGGCGGTCGCGACCGGCGAGGAGGTGATCATCAGCAAGTCCGGGGAACCGGTCGCGAAGGTGATTCCGCTGGTCGGAAAGGTCCTCCGCACCGACTACGGCTCCCTCCGGGGGCGCATCACCGTCGCCGACGACTTCGACGACCTCCCCGACGGCTTCGCCGAGGCGTTCGGGGACGAGGCGGACGAGCCGTCCGGAGCCGCCGAGTGAAGCTCCTGCTCGACACGCACGTCGTCCTCTGGTGGCTCAACGGCGACCTCCCGGACGAGACCCGCGATCTCCTGGCCCGGGAACGCTGGGTGTACATGAGCGCCGTCACGCCGTGGGAGCTCTCCGTCAAGCAGGCCACCGGCAAGCTCGACGCCCCCGCCGACGTGGCGGAACGGGCCAGGGACACCCAGTTCCTGGCCCTGCCGATCGTCGCGGAGCACGGCATCCGCGCGGGACGGCTCCCGCCCCACCACCGCGACCCCTTCGACCGGATACTGATCGCCCAGGCGCAGACCGAGGGGCTCACCCTCGTCACCCGGGACAAGCACATCCCCCGGTACGACGTGCCCGTGCTCACGGTCTGAGCCCTCCGAGCAGCCGTACGGCCCCGGCGCGCACGCACCGGGGCCGTACCTTCCTCCGTACGGACCGCTACTCGCTCGCGATCGCGTTCAGGACGTTCATCCGCCCCGCCCGGAAGGCCGGGACGAGGGCCGCGAAGAGGCCCACGAAGGCGGAGGCGACGAAGACGGTGAGGATCGTCGGCCAGGGGACGTCCAGGACGCCGAGGCCCTCCAGGGCCAGGAGCTTCTGGGCGGCGGTGCCCCAGCCCATGCCCAGGCCCAGGCCGAGGAGCGCGCCGAAGAGGGCGATGACCACGGACTCCAGGCGGATCATGCGGCGCAGTTGGCGGCGGGAGAGGCCGATGGCCCGCATGAGGCCGATCTCCCGGGTCCGCTCGACGACCGACAGGGCCAGGGTGTTCACGACGCCGAGGACCGCGACGACGATCGCCAGGGCGAGGAGCCCGTACACGATGTTGAGCAGTTGCCCGACCTGGTCCCGGAGCTCCTCCTTGTAGTCGGCCTGGTTGCTGACCTTGTACTGCGGGTAGGGCGCGAGCGCGTCCTTGAGGGCCTGGTAGGCCTGCGTCTCCCGGCCGTCCTCCGCGCCGGCGAGGAGCAGCAGGCTGTGCGGCATCCGGTCGGCGGGCAGGTAGCGGGCGGCGGTGGTGACGTTGGTGTACATCGCGCCCTTGTCGACGTTCGCCTGGTCGGAGGTGATCGCCGCGACCCTCAGCTTCGCCGGCTTCCCGCCCTTGAAGGCGACGGTCAGGACGTCGCCGACCTTCACCCCGTGCGCGGTGGCGTAGTCGCTGCCGACGGACATGGCGTCCGGCCCGTAGGCGTCCGCGAGCCGCCCGGCGGTGGTCTCCCGGCGCAGGTCCTGCGCATACGTCGGGTCGGCGGCGGCCAGGCCCTGCTCGGCCTTCTTGCCGCGCGGGTCGGTGACGGTGACGTCGAGCCACTTGTACTCGGTGACGTGGTCGATGCCGGGGGCCTTCTCCAGGGCTGCCTGCGCCTGCGGCACGATCGGCTGGCCGGTGCCGGACCGCACGATGAAGTCGGCGCCGACGGAGCGGTCCAGCTCCTCGGTGGCGGAGGCCACCATGGAGGAGCCGACCACCGACAGGCAGGCGACGAGCGCCAGGCCGATCATGAGGGCGGCGCCGGTGGCGCCGGTGCGGCGCGGGTTGCGCAGGGCGTTGCGCTCGGCCATCCGGCCGACGGGCCCGAAGACCCGCAGGACGACGACGCCGAGGACGCGGACGACCCCGCCGGCGAGCAGCGGGCCGACGACGACGAAGCCGAGCAGGGAGAGGACGACGCCGAGGCCGAGCCAGGCGGAGCCGGGGGCGGCCTCCTCGGCGCGGGCGGCGGCCACGAGGGCGGCCGCCCCGGCGGCGGTCAGGGCGAGGCCGATCCCGCCCCGGACCCGGCCGGCCCGTGCGTCGGCGGGGGTGCCGGCGTCGCGCAGGGCGGCCATCGGGGAGATCTTCCCGGCGCGGCGGGCCGGGACGTAGGCGGCGAGGACGGTGACGACGACGCCGAGGACGACGCCGACGACCGGGGTCGTCCACTTCACGGTGAGGTCGCCGGTGGAGAGCTCCATGCCCACGGCGGACATCAGCTTCATCAGGCCGACGGCGAGGCCGACGCCCGCCGCGACGCCGGCGGCCGAGCCGACCAGGCCGAGGAGCAGCGCCTCGATCAGGACGGAGCGGTTGACCTGCCTGCGGCTCGATCCGATGGCCCGCATGAGGCCGATCTCGCGGGTGCGCTGGGCGACCAGCATGGAGAAGGTGTTGACGATGAGGAAGATGCCGACGAGGAAGGCGATCCCGGCGAAGCCGAGCATGGCGTACTTCATGACGTCGAGGAAGCCGGCGATGTCCTCGCGGCCCGCGTCGGCGGCCTCGGCGGCCGTCTGGAGCTTGTAGCCGTCGCCGACGGCGGCGGCGATGTTCGCCTTGAGGGCCTCGTCGCTCACGCCGGGCGCGGCGTCGGCCGTGATCTGGGTGAACAGGCCTTCCTTGCCGAGTAGTTCGCGCTGGGCGGTGGCGGTGTCGAAGTAGACGAGGGTGGCGCCGGGGTTGGTGACCTTGAAGTCGGCGATGCCGGAGATCCTCGCGGTGAAGTCGCCGGTGACGGAGATGGTCCGCAGCGCGTCGCCGAGTTCGAGGCCGTGCTTCTCGGCGGTGGCGCCGTCGACGACGACGTCGGTGGGGCCGCGCGGCTCGTGGCCGGAGGCGATCTCCACCGAACGCAGCTCGTTCGGCGTCCAGTTGACGGCGATCGTCGGGGCGCCGTTGGCCGGGCCGACGTTCTCGTTCCTCGCGTCGACGACGGTGACGCTCAGGGAGGTGACCGCGCCCCGCACGTTCCGGGCGCCCTCCGCCTTGGCGACCTTCTCCAGGAGCGCGGCGGGGAAGGTCTCGGGGCGGCCGGTCTGCGGGGTCTCGTCGTCGGACGCCGCCCCCTTCGGGCTGACGGTGACGTCGGAGGCGGTGGTGGCGAAGAGCTTGTCGAACGTCGTGTTCATCGTGTCCGTGAAGACCAGGGTCCCGGAGACGAACGCGACGGAGAGCAGGACGGCGACGGCGGAGAGCGCCATGCGGCCCTTGTGCGCGAGGAAGTTGCGCAGGGAGGTCTTGAGGACGCTCATGAGGTCCGCCCGCGCGCGTCGAAGTCCTTCATCCTGTCGAGGACGGCCTCGGCGGTGGGCCGCTCCATCTCGTCGACGATCTTCCCGTCGGCGAGGTAGAGGACGCGGTCGGCGTACGAGGCGGCGACCGGGTCGTGGGTGACCATGACGATCGTCTGCCCCAGCTCGTCGACCGAGGTGCGCAGGAAGCCGAGGACCTCGGCGCCGGCCCGCGAGTCGAGGTTTCCGGTCGGCTCGTCCCCGAAGATGATCTCGGGCCGGGCGGCGAGCGCGCGGGCCACGGCCACGCGCTGCTGCTGACCGCCGGAGAGCTCGTTCGGCCGGTGCCCGAGCCGCTCGGACAGGCCGACGGTGTCGACGACCCGGCGCAGCCAGTCGGCGTCCGGCTTCCGGCCCGCGATGTCCATCGGGAGCGTGATGTTCTCGATCGCGCTCAGGGTCGGCAGCAGGTTGAACGCCTGGAAGACGAAGCCGATCCGGTCCCGGCGGAGCCGGGTCAGCTTCTTGTCCTTGAGCCCGGTGATCTCGGTCTCGTCCAGGAAGATCTGCCCGCTGGTCACCGTGTCGAGCCCGGCGAGGCAGTGCATCAGGGTGGACTTGCCGGAGCCCGAGGGCCCCATGATCGCGGTGAACCGGCCGCGGGCGATGTCCACGTCGACGGCGTCGAGGGCGACGACCCGGGTCTCCCCGGAGCCGTACGCCTTCACGACCTGCCGCGCCCGCGCGGCGACGGCCGTAGCCCCTCCCGTACCCCCGTGCGTGGGGGTGGTCACAGCCGTAGTCACGTTTCTCTCCTCGAAGGCGGTGGCGGGTTCGTAAGTTCAAGTTAAGGAGCGCGACCGGGAGTTCTCCTCCTCCGCCGGTACGAACGGCCCCTGGCCCGCATGGGGGAGAAACCCCTAGGGGCTTCTCCACCCGGGGTCGGGGTGGCACGCTGTCACCCGGGAATTTAGGTGTACGAAGAAAGGAAGGGCGTACGGTGACCGAGCCGTCGACGACACGGGCCGGGACCGGCCCGGCCCCCGCATCCGCCCCGGCGCGCCGGGGACCCGTCGTCGCCGCGCTCATGCTCGGGATGGGGCTCGCCGCGATCGACGGCACCATCGTGTCCACGGCCGTCCCGCAGATCGTCGGCGACCTCGGCGGACTCGCCGTCTTCTCCTGGCTGTTCTCCGGCTACCTGCTCGCCGTCACCGTCACCCTCCCCGTGTACGGCAAGCTCAGCGACACCTTCGGCCGCAAGCCGGTCCTCGTCGCCGGGGTCGTCCTCTTCCTGATCGGCTCCCTGCTGTGCGCGGCCGCCTGGAACATGGCCTCCCTCATCGCCTTCCGGGTCGTCCAGGGCCTCGGCGGCGGCGCGCTCCAGGGCACGATCCAGACGATCGCCGCCGACCTGTACCCACTCAAGGAACGCCCGAAGATCCAGGCGAAGCTCTCCTCCGTCTGGGCCGCCTCCGCCGTCGCGGGCCCGGCCGCCGGCGGCCTCCTCGCGGGCTACGCCGACTGGCGCTGGATCTTCCTGATCAACCTGCCGGTCGGCCTGGTCGCCCTGTGGCTGATTTGCCGGTACCTGGTCGAACCGGAACGGACCGCGCCCCGCGCGCGCGTACGGATCGACTGGGCGGGCGCGCTCTGCGTCTTCGCCACCGGCGTCCTGCTCCTCACCGCCCTCGTCCAGGGAGGCGTCGCCTGGCCCTGGCTCTCCGCTCCCTCCCTCGGCCTCCTCGGCGGGGCCGCCGCCCTCGGCGCCGTGACCGTCCTGGTCGAGCGGCGCGCCGCCGAGCCGATCATCCCCGGCTGGGTCTGGCGCCGCCGCACGATCGCCGCCGTCAACCTCGCGCTCGGGGCCCTCGGCCTGCTCATGGTCGCCCCGACCGTCTTCCTCCCCACGTACGCCCAGTCCGTCCTGGGCCTCGGCCCGATCGCGGCCGGATTCGTCCTGTCGGTGATGACCCTGAGCTGGCCCCTCAGCGCGGCGCTCTCGAACCGGGTCTACACCCGCATCGGCTTCCGGCTCACCGCCGTCCTCGGCATCTCCGGCGCGCTCCTCGTCCTGCTCGCCTTCCCACTGCTGCCGTTCCCGGGGGAACCCTGGCAGCCGGCCCTGCTGATGCTGCTGCTCGGCGCGGCCCTCGGCCTCTTCCAACTGCCGCTGATCGTCGGCGTCCAGTCGACCGTCCCCTACGGGGAGCGGGGCACGACCACCGCGTCCGTCCTCTTCTGCCGCCAGGTCGGCCAGAGCGTCGGCGCGGCCGTCTTCGGCGCCGTCGCCAACGGCGTCCTGGCCGCCCGCCTCGGCGGCGACGGCGACCTGGACGCCCTGGCCCGCGCCCTGGACTCCCCCGGCTCCCTGCCGCCCGCGACGACGGACCTCCTGCGCCGCGCGGTCGACGCGGCGGTGGACTACGTCTACCTCGGCGCGGCGGGAGCGGCCGCCCTCGCCCTCCTGGTCCTGCTCGTCCTGGCGCCCCGCCGCTTCCCGGTGCTGGGGGAGGGGGAACGCCGGGAGGCCCCCTAGGGGGTGGGAGCCGCCCCGCCCGGGATCGTCGGGCAGAAGGGATGCCCGGCCGGGCCCAGGAGGACGCGCCGGCGGTCGGGGCGCGGCTGGTCGGCGGGGACGGTCGCGCCCGGGGCGACGAGCCGGGCCTCCCCGCGCCGTCGCGCCCCAGGCCCGGCGCCCGGGTACGTCACCGGCCGGCCGGAGCCGTCTCCGGGCCCGGGTCCTCGTCCCGGCCGGAGACCGAGGCCGAGTCCGGAGACGGGTCCGGGGCCGGGACCGAGTCCGGGGCCGAGCCCGAATCCTGGTCCGTCTCCGCCCCCGTCCCCCCGGCGGGCGACCGCTCCGGCTCCTCCTCCGGCCCCCGGCCCGTCAGCGCCGCCAGGGAGTCGCGGATGTGCTCCATGTGGGAGTGGATCTCGTCCCGCGCCTCCTCGTGCTCCCGCAGGACCCGTTCCGTCGCGCGCTCGATCCGTTCCGCCTTCAGGCGGGCCTGCGCGAGCAGCTCCGACGCCTTCGCGTCCGCGTCCTCCTGGCCGTGCCGGGCCTGCTCCTCGGTCTCCGACAGGAGCCGCCCCGCCTCCGCGAGCCGCTCCTCCGCGCGGCCGAACAGCTCCTCGTGGCGCGCGTCGAGCTCGGCCGCCCGCGCCTCCTCCCCGCGCTCGGCCTCCTCCCGTACCGCCTTCCGCTCGGCCTCCTGCTCCGCCAGGAGCTCCGCCGCGCGCCGCTCGACCTCCTCGAAGGCCTCCCGGGCCGCCGACCGCAGCTCCTCCGCCTCGCGGCCCGCCTCCGTGGCCAGCTCCTCGGCCCGCCCCCGGGCCGTCTCCAGGGTCGCGCGGGCCTTCGCCTCCGCCGCCTCGCGGACGCCCTCCGCGTACGCCCGCGCCGACTCCGCCGCCTCCCGGGCCGCCGCGTCGGTCGCCTCGGCGAGGGCCTGCGCGTCGGCCTCGGCGGCGCGCACCAGCGCCTCGTCCTCCGCCTCGGCGAACTCCAGGATCTTCCGCGCCCGCTCGCCCAGCGACTCGTACCGCTGCGGCGGCAGCCCCCGGACGAGCTCGCGGAGCCCCGCGAGCTCCGTCTCCCGCTCCGCCACCAGGGCGGTGAGCAGCACGGCCCGCTCCCGGGCGCCGTCGCGCTCGGTGGAGAGCGCGGCGAGGAAGCGGTCGACCTGCTCGGGGCGGTAACCCCGCCCCCGCCCGACAGCGAAACTCATCCCTGGCGTCCCTTCCTCTGGCTCCCGCCGACTCCCTCTGGCCCGAACTTCCAGGATGCGCCATCAGAACGGACAAAAGGCGCCCAACGTGTACACACGCCGAGCGCCTTTCATCACATTCCGTCCGGACGGAGGCCGGAGAAGGTCAGAGCAGGCCGTCCCACATCTGCTCCAGGAGCACCGACCACCAGTTCTCCGGCGACGCGAGCGCCGCCGGGTCCAGCATCGCCAACTGCGCCTGGAAGTCCACCGTCCAGCGGCCCGCCTGCTCCGGGTTCAGCCCGAACCGCAGCCGCCACATCCGGCCCAGCAGCGCCATCGACCGCGTGAACTCCGGAAGCCCGGTGTTCACGAACTGCGGCGGCACCGACTGCCCGCCCGGACCGGCCTCCACCGGCACCGCCACGATGTGCGCGGTCCCGTACTGGACGCACAGCGCCCGCCCGAAGTCCGAGCCGAGCACCAGGTACGCACTCGCGTCCGGCGCGGCCGGGACCTGCCGCTGCGCCGCCAGCTCGGCCAGCGTCGGCACCACCGGCACCGCCGGCTGCGCCCAGAAGAACGGACCGAAGTCCGCCGGCAGCCCCGCCCACACCAGCGTGCGCGCCACCAGCTCCGGCACGCCCTGCCGCGACACCGCCCGCTGGTCGAAGCGGAGGACGCCCGGACCGAACGCCCCGGCCAGCTCCTGCGCGATCGCCTCCGGCGGGACCGGCGGCGCCGGCTGCACCGGCGGCAGCGGCGCCCGCACCGGCGCGGGCCGCGCCGGACCGTCCGCGACCTGGTGCAACTCCCCCTGATGGGTGAGCAGTTGCCGCATGCCCTGCTGCCGGCCCGCGTGATCACGACCGTACGGGGCGATGCTGGTGATCCGCGCCTGCGGCCACGTCTCCCGGATCATCCGCGCGCAGTAGCCGCCCGGCAGCTCGCACGACGCCAGCTCCGTGTGCAGTTCGAGCACCTGCTGCGGCGGCACGTTCATCGCGCGCAGCTCGTGCAGGATCTGCCACTCCGGATGCGGGGTGCCGGGCGCCGAACGCCGGATGATCTGCGCCTCGGAACCGTCCGGCGCCCGGTAGCGCAGCACCGCCTGGTAGCCGGGACCCACCGTCGGCTGCCCCGGCGGCTGCTGCGGATACCCGTACGCGGGAGGTACGGGACCGGCCGCGGGCGGCGGCGTGTGCCCGCCGTGCACCGGCGGCGCCGGAGCGGGCGGGGGCGGCGGGCCCGCCGGACCGCCGGGGCCCGGGTGCGCCAGCATCGTCGCCGCGTGCGCAACACCGCCCGGAGGCGTACCGGGCACGCCCGGCGGCGGCGGGGGCGGCGGAGGCACGCCCGGACCGGCAGGGCCGGGCTGCGCCAGCATCGTCGCCGCGTGGTGCACGGGCTGCGGCGGCGTCACCGGACCCGGCGGCGCGGGCGGCGGACCGGGCGGACCCGGCTGCGCGGGCGCCGGCGGCTGGGGGCCGTCGGGCCCGAGCTGCGACACCAACTGCGTCGGGATGTAGGCGTTGCCGCCCGACGACGCCCCCGGCACGCCCGGGGCGCTCGGCGGAGGCGGCGGACCGGCCGGACCGCGCCCGCTCTTCGGCGGCGGCGTGGCCTTGCTCGTCGCGGCGTCCGCGAGGTCCGCAGCACCCGAGGGCACGGGCGGAGGCGGCGGCACGGCGGGACCGGGCGGGGTGACGCCCGGCGGGGCCGGCGCGGCCGGGTCGAGCCGGGGCGCGACGGCGGTCGGCGGCAGCGCGCTGCCGCCCTTCATCAGGGCCGTCGGCGCGTCGGCACCCACCACCGGCGGCGGGGCGTCCTCGTCGTCCGTCCCCGACAGCGGCGGCGCGAACACGGTCGCGGGCAGCGGCACCGCCCCGCCCGCACCACCGGAACTCGCGTTCGCGTCCACCCAGGGACTGCCCGCGGGAGTGGCCGGAGTCGCCGGGGCGGGCGCGGTGGCCGGAGTCGCCGGGACGCCGTCCATCGCGGTCGGCTCGTAGGCGTCGCCGTCGGAGGCCGCACCGGGAGCCGCTCCGGAGGCGGTCCCCGAGGCGGTCCCCGACGCGGGGGTCCCCTGGGCCGGAGTCCCGGACGCCGGGGCCCCCGGACCGGAAGCCGCAGCCGAGTCCGTCACCTCCGACACCTCCGACGCCTCCGCCCCTTCCGACGCCTCCGCCGAGAACGCGACCGACGACGCGGAGGACGCGGCCTCGGCGGAGGAGGCGGAGGAAGAAGCGGGAGACGCCGAAGACCCGAAGGACTCCGAAGAAGCCGAGGAAGCCGAGGACGCCGAGGACGCCGAGGACGCGGAAGACGCAGAAGACGCGGAAGACGCAGAAGGAACCGAAGACTCCGAAGAGACCGAGGACCCGGACGACGCCACCGACACCGACGACGGCACCGGCCCCGTCCCGCCCGCCCCCTCCACCACGTCCGACACGTCGTCCACCGGACCCGACGCACCCGCGCTCTCCTGCGACGCGTGCGCCTCCTCCCGCGGCAGCCCGATCTTGTCCGCCGCGTCCTGCAACCACTCCGGCGGAGTCAGCAGGAACGACGTCTGGTTCAGATCGATCCGCGCCGCCGGCACCGCCGCCTGCGCCGGCACCTCCTCCGCGGACCCGTACTCCTCCTCGTACCGCCGGATCACCTCGCCCACCGGCAACCCCGGCCACAGCGTCGCCTCACCGCTGTCCCGCGCGATCACGAGCCGCTGACGCCCGCCGTCCGACGTCGGACCGCCCTCGCGGTCCTCCGCCCACACCACGAACCCCAGCTCGAACTCCCGCACCCGCACCTCGCGGTGCTGATAGCCCGGCAGATCGCCGTTGATCCACTCCTCGGCGCGCTCCTGCGCCTGCGCGAACGTCACCACAGCCAGCTCACTCCCCCACCGGGACCACGGGCACGGCGCGCGCGAAGCCGCCGTCCACCATCAGGTTCGCCACCGTCTCCAGCTCCGGCGGATTGCCCGCCAGACGCTGGAGGAACGCGTCGAAGTCCGCGCCGCACGGCAGCAGCAACCGCTCCACCCGCTCGTTCACCGACCAGCCCGCCGCCACCTCACCGGCGTCCCGCGCGTCGTCGTACGCGCAGAACCACACCGAACCGACCCCGCCGCCCCGCACCTTCAGGGCGATCAGACCGCCCTGCACGAACGCGACGCCCAGATAGTCCTTCGTCAGGTGGTCCCGCAGGCACTTGTTCACGTACACGAGGTCGTTGATCCCGGCCTCCTCCCGCACCGTGAAGAACGGCTGGTCCACCAGGAGCCCCAGCTCCGCGTCCAGCGCCGCCCCCACCGGAGCACACCCGCCCGCCGCCTTCAGGAACGAGCGGTACGCCCCCGGAAGCCGGTAGCCCAGGTCCTCCTCGACGCCCTGGAGCTGCTGCTCCGACACCGACACCCGGCCCTTCGGCAGCCCGAAGTGCGCCGGCCGCGTCTCCTGCAACGGACGCGTCCCCCGCTTCGCCTGGTCGACGGCCGCCGTCGCCACCCCGCCGTGGTGCCGCAGCAACGCCTTCACCTCGACCGGCACCAGCTCCATCCGGCGACTGTGCGCCACGTGGTGCCAGGTCCAGCCGTGCGGCGTCGCCACCGCCGAAATCGTGTCCCACAGCTCGTGACCGGTCGCGGCCATCGCCGCGTTCGCCGACACGTAGTCCGTGAGCCGCAGCTCGTCGACGCCGAAGCCCTCCGGCGGATCCGCGATCTCCGCCGCCGCGCGCGCGTACGGCGAGAAATCCGGATAGCCGCGCCCGTCCACCCGCACCCCCCTGGGGTGCCGGGAAGCACGGACCGGATCCGGGAAGTGCACGACCTGCCCGGCGTAGGCCGCGTTCGGTGGCGCGGTGTCCTGGCCGAGCCGACCTGTCGTCATGGCGGTTGCCCCCTGCATGGCGTCGCTGACTGCTGCTACCGACAGCCGGGCCGCTGGCTGCCGCCGACTGATGCCGCACAGCCTATGCGCTGCCACAAGAGGCCGAACCGGCCCGATCCGACGGTGACCAAACGTCACGGCCCCATGACAGACGCACCATGATTCCGACACACCGACAACGCCTTACGGCGCCCCAGCTTCCCCATATGGCTCCCTATTTGGCAGGCTGTCCCCGCAACTCGGGGGAATTGCAGGAGGGGAAGACCAGCACCATGCACGCAGCACCGACGCCCACACAGGGTGACCCACGCCTCAACTGGAGCAGCAGCGCCGAGGCCGGCCGCGCACCCTTACTGCGTCACCGCCGCGACGGAATCCTCCCCACCGTGGGCGCCGCCCTCTCCGTACGCGGCGAGACCCTCACCGGCACCGCGGGCCGCGGCGACCGCCCGCCCGCCCTCCACCCGCTCGTCCAGGACTTCCTGGACACCCTCACCAGCGGCCAGCGGGAACGGTTCACCGGACGATGTCCCGAGGCCATCCTGCTGTCCCGGCACCTCGCCGCCACCGAGGGCGGGCGCTCCAAACGCGCCCAGCGCAGACCGCTCACCCACGGCGAGGCCCGCCGCTCCCTCAAGCACGCCAAGCTCACCGCGCGGCACATCCGCGAGGACGGCGACCCGCTGCACGGAAGCTACGCACCGCCCTGCCGCTCCTGCACGGCGATGCTCGCCCACTTCGGCGTCCGCGCCGTCGACCCCACCGCACCCGTCGAGAACGGCTGACCGCACCCCCATGCCCGACCACAGCACCACCCGGTTCCCGGTCAACGTCGACGCCGCCCTCCGCGAGGCCGGCTGGCAGCCCGGCCGCTGGGACATCAAACTCGCCGAGGAGTGGGCCGATGCCCTGCGCGCCCACGTCTCCCCCGCCGGCCACCGGCACAGCGTCTTCCCCGCCGTCGTCGAGGCCTGGGCGGAGTTCGGCGGCCTGCGCGTCACCGCGCCCGGCCACGGCCGGCAGATAGCGCCCGCCGCCGTCCGCTTCGACCCCCTCGCGGGGCTCCACCTCTCCCGCACCCTCGCCGACCTCGGCCGCGCCCTGGAGACCGAACTCGCCCCCCTCGGAGAAGAGGGCGACCACCAGGCGGTCCTCGCCATGGACGCCGAAGGACGCGTCTACAGCCTCGACCACGCGGGCGACTGGTACCTCGGCAAGGACATCGACGCGGCCCTCTCGACCCTGATCACCGGAGCACAGCCGACACGCCTGACGGCGGGGTAGGACGTACGGGGTAGGACATACGGAGCGGGGCGTACGGGACGGGGCGTACGGGACGGGCGCCTACGCCCCGGAGCCGGAAGCGGCCGGCAGCACCGCCGACACCTTGAAACCGCCCGCCTCCGTCGGCCCCGACACGAACGCGCCGCCCAGCCGCGACACCCGCTCCCGCATCCCGACGAGCCCGTTGCCCCCGCTCGGCAGACCCACGTCGGCCGCCCCCGCGTCCGACGGACACGGACCGTTCTCCACCTGCATCGCGACCTCCGACCCCCGGTGCGCCAGACGCACCACGACCTCGGCGCCCGCCGCGTGCTTGTGGACGTTGGTCAGGGCCTCCTGCACCACCCGGTACGCCGTCCGCTCCACCTCCGGCGGATACGCGCACACCTCCCCCATCACCACCAGCTCCACGACCGCCCCCGCGAGCCGCGACTGCTCGCACAACGCCTCCAGGGCGTCCAGGCACGGCCCGTCCTCGGCCGCGGCCTCCGCCGCCGCGGCGGCCGCCCGCCCGACGGCGGCCAGCGGCACCGGCGCGGACGCCGGCGGAACGGCCCCCTCCCGCAGCACGCCCAGCATCTCCCGCAGCTCCGTCAACGCCTGCCGCCCCATGTCACCGACGAGCGCCGCGTTCTTCACGGCCTTCTGCGGATCCTTCAGGGCCACCGCCTGGAGCGCGGCCGCGTGCACCACCATCAGCGACACCCGGTGCGCCACCACGTCGTGCATCTCGCGCGCGATCCGGGTCCGCTCCTCCTGCCGCGCCCACTGGGCCTGCTGCTCGGCCCGGTCCGCGAGGAGCGACAGCTCCTGCTCCAGGCTGTCGGCCCGCTCCCGCAGGCTCTCCATGAGCCGGCGGCGGGCCCCTATGTAGAGGCCGAGGAGCAGCGGCGGCGCGTTGAGCCCGAGGGTCAGCAGGAGCGCCATGCCCGGCACGTACCACGCGCTCGTCCCCAGCTCGGCCCGGGCGATGTCCTGCCGCAGCGAGACCACCGTCACGACGAACACCGCCGTCGTCGACATCCCGGCCAGCACGACGGTGATCCGGCGCGGCACGTCGGAGGCGGCGAGCGTATAGAGACCGACGATCCCCATCAGGAAGCCCATCTCGGCGGGCGCGACGGCGATCGACACGAGCACGACGGCGATGGGCCAGCGGCGGCGCACGACGAGCACGGAGCCGACGAGCAGCCCGAACACCACGCCCAGGGGCACGGGCAGCGCGGCCTTCTCCGCGAACCCGACCCCTTCGAGCCCGCACTCGAGCGCGGACACGAGCCCGAGCCCCACGTCGAGGACGGCGCTCCGCCGTCTCCCCCACCACCGGCCCCCGACGCCCGCGGCGTCCCGATCTGCCCCCGTTACGGTCATGCCCACCACCCTACGGGCGCCCCCGTTCCCGCCACGCCTCCCGTCAACGCCGCGCACACCAGTCCCTCGAACTGTTGAATCGCCAGAGTTTTCGACGCGGACGTCCGGATTCCGGACGACGGTGTTCGCATGACAACCGAGACGAGCAAGTACGCGGACTTCGAGAACCTGCGCGAGCAGGCGATCGCACTCCGCCGCGAAGGCCTCAGTCGCCGCCAGATCCGGGACCGCCTCCACGTCGACAACAACGACCTCCTCAACCGCCTCCTCGAAGGCGAACCCCCGCCGGAGTGGACCAGCCGCCCGAACGCCAAGGACGACCTGCGGGCCCGCGCCCGCGAGCTGCGCCTGGAGGGCTGGACGTACGACCGCATCCAGGTCGAGCTGGGCTGCTCGAAGAGCTCGATCTCCCTGTGGGTCCGGGACCTGCCGAAGCCGGAACGGAAGCGGACCCCGGAGGAGGCGTCCGCGATCGCCCGGCGGGGCTGGGAGGCGACCCTGCGGCGGCGCGAGGAGGAACGGGAGGCCACCAAGCGCACGGCCGCCGAGGAGATCGGAGCGCTGTCGGAGCGCGAGCTCTTCCTGCTGGGCGTGGGGCTCTACTGGGCGGAGGGCTCGAAGGACAAGCCGTACGACCGCCGGGAACGCGTGGTGTTCGTGAACAGCGACCCCGGCATGATCCGGGTCTTCACCGCCTGGCTCGACCTCCTCGGGGTCGAGCCCGAGCGCCGGAGGTACTGCGTGATGATCCACGAGACCGCCGACGCGGCCGAAGCCGAGAGGTACTGGGGCGACCTCGTCGGCGCCGACCCCTCCGCCTTCAACAAGACGACCGTCAAGCGCCACAATCCCCGGACCAACCGGAAGAACGTGGACGTCGGCTATCACGGCTGCCTCGTGATCCAAATCCTGGGAAGCGTCGATCTGTACCGTCGCATCGAAGGCGCCTGGTGCGGCATAGTAGGGGCCGTCCCGGTTACCTCGATCGGAAGTCGGGCATAGCGGGCGAACCATCCCGGATCGTCTAAGGGCAGGACAAATGGTTTTGGTCCATTGAATGAGGGTTCGAATCCTTCTCCGGGAGCCCCCTGTCGCGGGTCCTGACCTCCACGGTCAGGACCCGCGCTCATGTCCGCCCCCCGACCCCCCGGTATCCTTCGTGCGTCCACCACCCAAAGCCGAAGGGCATTCCCGTGAGCGCCAATCGCCCGGCAGCCGTCGTCGTCCTCGCAGCGGGTGAGGGCACCCGCATGAAGTCGAAGACCCCCAAGGTCCTGCACGAGATCGCCGGGCGTTCGCTCGTCGGGCACGTCGTGTCCGCAGCCCGGGAGCTGGAGCCCGAGCACCTCGTCGTGGTCGTCGGGCACGCCCGGGAGCAGGTGCGGGGGCACCTGGAGGAGCACTACGCCGGCACCCGCACCGCCGTCCAGGAGGAGCAGAACGGCACCGGGCACGCGGTGCGCATGGCCCTGGAGGAGCTGGGCGAGGCGCCCGGGGGGACCGTCGTGGTCGTCTGCGGCGACACCCCGCTGCTCTCCGGGGAGACCCTGCGCGCCCTGGCGGACACCCACGCGGCCGACGGCAACGCCGTCACCGTGCTGAGCGCCGAGGTCCCCGACTCCACCGGGTACGGGCGGATCGTGCGGGACGCGGCGAGCGGTGCCGTGACGGAGATCGTCGAGCACAAGGACGCCTCCGACGAGCAGCGCGCGATCCGCGAGATCAACTCCGGCGTCTTCGCGTTCGACGGGAAGCTGCTCGCCGAGGCCCTGGGCCAGGTGCGGACGGACAACAGCCAGGGCGAGGAGTACCTCACCGACGTGCTGTCGATCCTGCGCGAGGCGGGTCACCGGGTGGGCGCCTCCGTGGCCGCCGACCACCGCGAGATCCTGGGGATCAACAACCGGGTGCAGCTCGCCGAGGCCCGGGGGCTCCTGAACCGGCGTCTTCTGGAGCGGGCGATGCTGGCCGGCGTGACGGTCGTCGACCCGGCGTCGGTGTTCGTGGACGTGACGGTGACCTTCGAGCCGGACGCGGTGCTCCTGCCGGGTACGCAGCTCCTCGGTGCCACGCACGTCGGCGAGGACGCCGTGGTGGGCCCGAACACGCGCCTGAAGGACACCACCGTCGGCGCGGGCGCCCGGGTGGACAACACGGTGGCGGATTCGGCCACCGTGGGCGCGGGCGCCTCGGTGGGTCCGTACGCGTACCTGCGTCCGGGGACGAACCTGGGCGCGAAGGCCAAGGCGGGTACGTACGTCGAGATGAAGAACGCGACGATCGGCGAGGGCACCAAGGTGCCCCACCTGTCGTACGTGGGTGACGCGACGATCGGCGAGTACACGAACATCGGCGCGGCGAGCGTCTTCGTGAACTACGACGGCGAGGCGAAGCACCACACGACGATCGGGTCCCACTGCAAGACGGGCTCGGACAACATGTTTGTGGCTCCGGTCACGATCGGGGACGGTGCCTACACGGCGGCCGGGTCCGTGATCACGAAGGACGTGCCGGCCGGTGCGCTGGCCGTAGCCCGGGGCCAGCAGCGGAATATCGAGGGTTGGGTCGCCCGGAAGCGGCCCGGCAGCGCTGCCGCGCAGGCCGCTCAGGCCGGCTCGGAGGGGTCCGCGGTCGAAAGCTGACCGGAAACAGGTGCGTCGAACTCGGCGTACCGTGATACGTGCACACAAATTCGGCTGGTTCGCTCACGCGCACGGGAGCGCGGGGATCGCGGCCAGGGAACACGTCTGAGGAGACAGTGCTGTGACCGGGATCAAGACGACCGGCGAGAAGAAGCTGATGCTCTTCTCCGGCCGCGCCCACCCCGAGCTGGCCGAGGAGGTGGCGTACCAGTTGGGCGTCGGCCTCGTTCCCACCAAGGCGTTCGACTTCGCCAACGGTGAGATCTACGTCCGCTTCCAGGAGTCGGCCCGTGGTGCGGACTGCTTCCTGATCCAGAGCCACACGGCTCCGATCAACAAGTGGATCATGGAGCAGTTGATCATGATCGATGCGCTGAAGCGGGCCTCGGCCCGGAGCATCACCGTGATCATCCCGTCGTACGGCTACGCCCGTCAGGACAAGAAGCACCGCGGTCGCGAGCCGATCTCGGCGCGTCTGGTGGCGGACCTGCTGAAGACGGCGGGTGCGCACCGGATCCTGACCGTGGACCTGCACACGGACCAGATCCAGGGCTTCTTCGACGGTCCGGTGGACCACCTGTCGGCGCTGCCGGTGCTCGCGGACTACGTGGGTGCGAAGGTCGACCGCTCCAAGCTGACGATCGTCTCCCCGGACGCGGGCCGCGTGCGGGTCGCCGACCGCTGGTGCGACCGTCTGGACGCCCCCCTTGCGATCGTGCACAAGCGGCGCGACAAGGACGTCGCCAACCAGGTGACGGTGCACGAGGTCGTCGGTGACGTGAAGGGCCGCGTCTGCGTCCTGGTGGACGACATGGTCGACACCGGCGGCACCATCTGCGCCGCCGCCGACGCCCTGTTCGCGCACGGCGCGGAGGACGTCATCGTGACGGCGACGCACGGCATCCTGTCGGGTCCGGCGGCCGATCGTCTGAAGAACTCGAAGGTGAGCGAGTTCGTGTTCACGGACACGCTGCCGGTTCCGGGTGCCCTGGAGCTGGACAAGATCACGGTCCTTTCGATCGCGCCGACGATCGCGCGCGCGGTGCGCGAGGTGTTCGAGGACGGTTCGGTGACGAGCCTCTTCGAGGAGCACTGAGCCTCCGGCAGGACGTGAGGGAAGGGCCGTTTCCCCTGGGGGAGGCGGCCCTTCGCCGTGCGCGTGCTGATCCATTTGGGCGGTTCGGGGGCGGCGGGTAGACTGCCGGGGTTGCTCGGCGAGGGAGGCCGTGCCCGTTGAGGGTCACGGCGGTCCGTTATCGACGCGCTCTTCGTAGCAGGCCATCGCCAGTCGTGGCCGGGTGACTTCGTCTTCCGTCACCTTCTACGAGGAGTGCCACATGTCCGAGGTCAAGATCGCCGCCTCCGTCCGTTCGGAGTTCGGCAAGGGCGCCGCCCGCAAGATCCGCCGTGACAACAAGGTCCCCGTCGTCCTCTACGGCCACGGCACGGACCCGGTCCACCTGACCCTCCCGGGCCACGAGCTGCTGCTCGCCCTGCGTACGCCGAACGTCCTGCTCTCCCTGGACATCGACGGCAAGGGCCAGGAGCTGGCGATCCCGAAGGCCGTGCAGCGCGACCCGCTGAAGGGCTTCCTCGAGCACGTCGACCTGATCCTGGTGAAGCGCGGCGAGAAGGTCACCGTCGAGGTTCCGGTCCAGGCCGAGGGCGAGCTGGCCGCCGGCGGCAACCTCCTGGAGCACGTCCTGAACACGCTCTCCGTCGAGGCCGAGGCCACCCACCTGCCCGAGTCCTTCTCGGTCTCCGTCGAGGGCCTGGAGGCCGGTGCCTCCGTCCTCGCCAAGGACATCGAGCTGCCGAAGGGCACCACCCTGGTGACCGACGCCGACGCCGTCGTCCTGCAGGTCCTGGCCGCGCAGGCCGAGGAGCCGGCCGCCGAGGGCACCGAGGACGCCGAGGGCGAGGCCGTCGAGGCCGCCGCCGAGGGCGACGAGGCCTGAGCCGTAGGCTCTGCCTGACGTGACGGGGTGACGGGCCGTGCGGCCCGTCACCCCGTTTCTCTTGTACGGGTACGGATGTACGGGTTACGGATACGAGGAGACCTGACGCACATGACGGACGACGCCAACGCCCCCTGGCTGATCGTCGGCCTCGGCAATCCGGGGCCGGAGTACGCGGCCAACCGCCACAACATCGGCTTCATGGTCGTGGACCTGCTCGCGGAGCGGATGCGCGGTTCGTTCAAGCGGGCGCAGAAGGCGCAGGCGCAGGTCGTGGAGGGCCGAATGGGTCCGCCGGGGCCTTCGAGCCGCCGGGTGGTGCTCGCGAAGCCGATGTCGTACATGAACCTGTCGGGCGGTCCGGTGACGGCGCTGCGCGACTTCTACAAGGTGCCGACGGCGCACGTGGTGGCGGTCCACGACGAGTTGGACGTCGACTACGGGGTGCTGCGGCTGAAGCTGGGCGGCGGGGACAACGGGCACAACGGTCTGAAGTCGATGACGAAGGCGATGGGGGCCGACTACCACCGGGTGCGGTGCGGGATCGGGCGTCCGCCGGGCCGGATGCAGGTGGCGGACTTCGTCCTGAAGGACTTCTCGTCGACGGAGCGCAAGGACCTGGACTGGTTCGTGGACCGGGCGGCGGACGCGGTGGAGTGTCTGGTGGCGGAGGGCCTGGAGCGGGCGCAGTCGGCGTACAACTCCTGAGGCCGGCGTACGCACTCCTGGGACCGGCGTGCGTACTCCTGGTCCGGTGATACGGGCGTACGACTGTACGATCGCGGGTCATGACGCACGTCCGTAACGCCGCCCTGGCCCTGGTCGCCCTGCTCCTCGTCGTCGCGGGCGTGTGGGCCTCGTGGGCCTCGGCCCAGCACGTGCTACTGGGCAAGGGGCGCGAGCACGGGACGCTGACGGTGACGGCCTGCGGCGAGGACGCGTGCAGCGGGCGTTACGTGCCGGGGGTGCCGGGTTCGGAGCGCAGGACGCTGTCGATAGGGCGTTCGGTGGCGGCGGGGCCGGGGATGACGATTCCGGTGGTGGTGAAGCCGGGTACGGACGAGGGCGTGCGGACGGGCTGGGGCGGCGGGTTGCACGCGTGGCTGCCGCTGGGCGGGGCGCTGCTGCTCGCGGCGCCGCTGGTGGGCGGGGGGCTGCGGTCGCCGCGGACGGCGTGGTCGCTGGCGGGACTGGGCGCGGGGCTGCTGGTGGCGACGTTCTTCGCGCTCTGAGCCCTCTGCGCCGTACGTACGGGGAAGCCCCCGCCGGGATCTCTCCCGGCGGGGGCTTCGCCGTGTCCGTGCGGGTGGGGTCAGCCGGTGTTGCGGAGGCCGGCGGCCACGCCGTTGACGGTGAGGAGCAGGGCCCGGGCGAGGAGCGGGTCCGGGTCCTCCTCGTTCTCGGCGGCGGCGCGCTGGCGGGCGAGGAGGGCGACCTGGAGGTAGGAGATCGGGTCCAGGTAGGCGTCGCGGATGGCGAAGGTCTGCTGGAGGACCGGGTTGGAGTCCAGGAGCTTCTCGCCGCCGGTGACCTTGAGGACCTCGGCGACGGTCAGCTCGTGCTCGGCCTCGATGGTGTCGAAGACGTGCTTGAGGTCGTCGGGGACCAGGGTGTCGACGTAGTGGCGGGCGATGCGCAGGTCGGTCTTCGCGAGCGTCATCTCCACGTTGGAGAGGAAGTTGCGGAAGAAGTGCCAGTGCTCGTACATCTCGCCGAGGACGGGGTCGAGTCCGGCCTCGCGCAGGGCCTTGAGGCCGGAGCCGACGCCGAACCAGCCGGGGACGATCTGGCGGGACTGGGTCCAGCCGAAGACCCACGGGATGGCGCGGAGTCCGTCGAGGGAGACGCCGGAGCCGGGGCGGCGGGAGGGCCGTGAGCCCAGGTGCAGGTCGGCGAGCTGGTCGACGGGGGTGGAGGCGAGGAAGTACGCCGGCAGGCCGGGGTCCTCGACGAGCTTGCGGTAGGCGGTGTGGGCGGCGTCGGAGACGGTGTCCATGGCCGCGTCCCAGCGGGCGAGGGCCTCGTCGGACTGGCGCGGCGCGGTGTGCAGGGCGGAGGCCTGCAGGGTGGCGGCGACGGTCAGTTCGAGGTTCTCGCGGGCGAGGGACGGGATGAGGTACTTGTCGGAGATGACCTCGCCCTGTTCGGTGACCTTGATCTCGCCCTCCAGGGTGCCCCAGGGCTGGGCGAGGATCGCGTCGTGGGAGGGGCCGCCGCCGCGGCCGACGGTGCCGCCGCGGCCGTGGAAGAGGCGGAGGCGGACGCCGTAGCGGTGGGCGACGTCGCGCAGGCGCCGCTGGGCGCGGTGGATCTCCCACTGGGAGGTGGTGATGCCGCCGAACTTGGAGGAGTCGGAGTAGCCGAGCATGACCTCCTGGACGTCGCCGCGGAGGGAGACGAGGCGCCGGTAGGAGGGGTCGGCGAGCATGGCGTCGAGGATGACGTCGGCGGCCTTGAGCTCGTCGGTGGTCTCCAGGAGCGGCACGATGCCGATCTTGGCCCAGCCGGCGTGCAGGTCGATCAGGCCGGCCTCGCGGGCGAGGACGGCGGCGGCGAAGACGTCGTCGGCGCCCTGGCACATCGAGATGATGTAGGACTCGATGACCTCGGGGCCGAAGCGCTCGAAGGCTTCCTTGACGGTGTGGAAGACGCCGAGGGTCTTCTGTCCGGCGGCGTCGAGCGGGGCCGGGGTGGGGGCGAGGGGGCGGCGGGAGCGGAGCTCCTTGGCGAGGAGCTTCTGCCGGTAGTCGCGGGGCATGTCGGCGTACCGCCAGGACTCCTCGCCGAGGCGGTCGAAGAGCTGGCCGAGGGCGTGGTGGTGGGCCTCGGCGTGCTCGCGGACGTCCATGGTGGCGAGCTGGAGGCCGAAGGCGGAGAGGGTGCGGATGACCCGGTCCATGCGCCCGTCGGCGAAGAGCGCGCCGCGGTGTTCGCGCAGCGAGGTCTGGATGAGGGTGAGGTCGTCGATCAGCTCGGCGGTGCCGAGGTAGTCGCGGCCCTCCTGGTGGGCGGTGCCGGTGGCGAGGCGCTCGCGGGTGTTGACGAGCTTCTGCCGGACGCAGGTGGCCTTGAGGCGGTAGGGCTCCTCGGCGTTGAGGCGCTTGTAGCGGGGGCTGATCTCCGGGAGGAGGTCGAGGTCGCGCCGGAGGGACTCCAGGAGCTCCGGGGTGGCTCCGGTGTAGCGGATGGAGTTGGAGAGGAGTCCGCGCAGGAAGTCGACCAGTTCGAGGGCGTCGGTGATGCCGTGCTCGTGCTGGAGGATCAGGATGTCGCGGGTGACCTGGGGGGTGACGTTGGGGTTGCCGTCGCGGTCGCCGCCGATCCAGGTGCCGAAGGTGAGGGGGCGGGTGCCGGCGGGCAGCTCGACGCCGACGCGCTCCAGTTCGGCGGCGAGGTCCTCCAGGACGTCGCCGACGGCGCCCGCGTGGAGCTCGTCGAGGTAGTAGATGGCGTTGCGGGCCTCGTCGGCGGGCTCGGGGCGGACGACCCGGAGCTCGTCGGTCTGCCAGATGAGGTCGATGTTCTCGGCGAGGCGCAGGTCGGTGCGGCGCCGGTCGCTCTGGCCGACCGGGGTCTCCAGGAGGGCGGCGATCCGGCGCAGCTTGTTGAGGACGGAGCGGCGGGCGGCCTCGGTGGGGTGCGCGGTGAAGACGGGCCGCACGTTGAGGTTCTTGACGGTCTCGCGGACGTGCTCGGGGTCGCCGTCCTTGAGCATGTCGACGGTGCGGGCGAGGAGGCCGCCCTCGGCGGCGCGCCTCTCGCGCAGTTCGCGGCCGCGGTGGACCTGTTCGGTGACGTTCGCGAGGTGGAAGTAGGTGGAGAAGGCGCGTACGAGCTTGGCGGCCGTCTCGAGTTCGACGCCGCGGAGCAGCTCGGCGGCGGCCTCTCCGTCCTCGCGGGTGAGGCCGCGGACGCGCTCGACGAGGTCGAGGAGTTCGTGGCCCTCCTGCCGGACGAGGGTCTCGCCCAGGAGGTCGCCCAGTCGGCGGATGTCGGCGCGCAGCTCGGCGCTGGCGGTGGGGGTCTGGTCGGCACTGCTCACAGGTGCGGGCTCCTTGCAGTGTTTGAGCACGTCTGGAGGTGTTCTGGAGGCTTGCGGACCGCGCTGTCCGACGCATCAAGGATAGGTGGCCGTCCCTCCGGTGGCGGCCGGGCCCCTCTCGTGCCCTCTTGCCGCGCGCCACGACGCTGCCATACTTACGACACCGTAGGTTACGGAGCCGTAGCCACGGGGCCGTTCACGTGCGCGTTTCCGCGCGCGTCACCCCTTCTGCCCTCACCCCCCAAGGGAGACCCATGACCATGAGCCCCGAGATGACCTCGGCGCCCGAGGCGCCGGACGGACCGGGCGGCGCCGGGGCGCCGCCCTTCGGCACGCTCGGCGGTGACCGGAAGGGGTCGGTCGAGCAGATCGCCCTGACGCTGTTCATCGTGGTGCCGTTCCTGGCGATCCTCGCGGCGGTGCCGCTGGCGTGGGGGTGGGGGGTGAGCTGGCTGGACCTCGGTCTGATGGTGGCGATGTACTTCATCGGCTGCCACGGGATCACGATCGGTTTCCACCGGTACTTCACGCACGGTTCGTTCAAGGCGAAGCGGCCGCTGCGGATCGCGCTGGCGGTCATGGGGTCGCTGGCGGTGGAGGGGCCGCTGGTGCGCTGGGTGGCGGACCACCGCAAGCACCACAAGTTCTCGGACGCGGAGGGCGACCCGCATTCGCCGTGGCGGTTCGGGGAGACGGTTCCGGCGCTGATGAAGGGCCTGTGGTGGGCGCACATCGGCTGGATGTTCGACGAGGAGCGGACGCCGCAGCACAAGTACGCGCCCGATCTGATCAAGGATCCGGCGCTGCGGGCGATCTCGCGCCAGTTCGTGCTGTGGACGGTGGTGTCGCTCGCGATCCCGCCGCTGGTGGGCGGTCTGGTGACGTGGTCGTGGTGGGGCGCGTTCACGGCGTTCTTCTGGGGTTCGCTGGTGCGGGTGGCGCTGCTGCACCACGTGACGTGGTCGATCAACTCGATCTGTCACGCGGTGGGCAAGCGTCCGTTCAAGTCGCGCGACCGTTCGGGGAACGTGTGGTGGCTGGCGGTCCTGTCCTGCGGCGAGTCGTGGCACAACCTGCACCACGCGGACCCGACGTCGGCGCGGCACGGGGTGCTGCGCGGTCAGGTCGACTCCAGCGCGCGGCTGATCTGCTGGTTCGAGAAGGCGGGCTGGGCGTACGACGTGCGCTGGCCGGCGAAGTCCCGCATCGAAGCCCGCCGCCAGAGCGTGTCCGCAGACGCGGCATGATGGAAGACGTGGCGATCGAGGGCAGGACCGGTGGCAGTGGCGGCAGCGGCGGAGAGCAGAAGCCCCGGCGCGGGCGCCGGGTGCGGATGACGGGCGCGGAGCGCCGGGAGCAGTTGCTCGACATCGGCCGCACGCTGTTCGCCGCGAAGGGCTTCGAGGGCACGTCGGTGGAGGAGATCGCGGCGAAGGCCGGGGTCTCCAAGCCGGTGGTGTACGAGCACTTCGGGGGCAAGGAGGGGCTGTACGCGGTGGTGGTCGACCGGGAGATGCGCCAGCTCCTGGACGGGGTGACGGGGGCGCTGACGGCGGGGCATCCGCGGGAGCTCCTGGAGCAGGCGGCGTTCGCGCTGCTCGACTACATCGAGAACTACACGGACGGTTTCCGGATCCTCGTGCGGGATTCGCCGGTGGCGCAGTCGACGGGCACGTTCGCCTCGTTGATCAGTGACATCGCCACGCAGGTGGAGGACATCCTGGGCCTGGAGTTCAAGGCGCGGGGGTTCGATCCGAAGCTGGCGCCGCTGTACGCGCAGGCGCTGGTGGGCAGCGTGGCCCTGACGGGCCAGTGGTGGCTGGACGTCCGCAAGCCGAAGAAGGCGGAGGTCGCGGCGCACCTGGTGAACCTGGCGTGGCACGGTCTGGACGGCCTGGAGCAGAAGCCGCGGCTGATAGGGCACCGGAAGAGCTGAGCCGGGCGGGCCGGGTGCGGCGGGCGGAGGGCCGGAAACCGGCGGGGCAGAGGGCCGGGCGCGGCGGATGGGCCGGGCGCGGCAGGTGGGCCGGATACGGCGGATGGGCCGGGCGCGGTGGATCCGGTCGGGAGGTATTCCCTCTGGCGCCGGGAGCGCTCACAGGTAGACTCGCGTTCAACATCCGGGGGGGTGTTCCGCCGTTCGGGCGAGGTCGTCTTCACGCGTGTCCTCACGCGCCCTGACGCCGTCCGGCGTCCGCGTGAGCCCCGACCCGGGTTCCGTACGCACTCTGATCCCTGGGGGGGATCTCCATGTTCTCTTCGCGTTTCACCCGTGCGCGCCGCCTGGCGGCGTGCACGGCCCTCGCCGTCTCCGCGGGCATGCTGCTCGCGACGCCCGCGTCGGCCGGTGCGCCGATGTCGGGCTCCGGTGGCGGGACGGACCGTCCGGCGGCCGCGCAGCCGCTGATGCCGAGCACCCCGCAGGCCGCCGCGGAGGCCGGCCCCCGCGCGGGGGCCCACACCACCACCGCCCCGTTGGGCGCCGGCCCCCGCTCCGACGTCGACAACGACGGCAAGAGCGACCTGCTCGTGCGGGACCTCAACGGCAAGCTGACGTTCGTCACGCGGACCCAGGCGGTGGAGTTCGCCCGCGCCGGCGACTCGAAGGACTTCGTCAAGGAGATGGTCCCGCTCGGCGACCTGGACCTGGGCGACGGCCGGCCGGAGATCCTGACGGTCTCGGTGGTCGGTGGGGTGGAGCTGTACGGCAACGCCTCCACGACCGGCTTCTCGCAGAGGCGTTGGAGCAGCGGTGGCTTCCACATCTACAACAAGGTGTTCTCGCCGGGCGACGTGAACGGCGACCGGCGCGCGGACCTGATGGCCCGCACGTACGGCGGCGACCTCTACATCTTCCTGGCGACCGGCGACCCGTCGTACCCGTTCATGGGCCGGGTCCTGGTCGGTCACGGCTGGCAGGTCTACGACCAGATCGTCGGCCTCGGCGACAACGACGGCGACGGCAAGGGCGACGTCCTGGCCCGTACGCCCGACGGCGCCCTGAAGTTCTACGGGAGCACCGGCGACGCGCTGAACCCGTTCAAGGCGCCCGTCCACATGGGACATAGCTGGAACAGGTTCAACCAGATCGTGCCGGTGGACGACCAGGACGGCGACGGCGACACCGAGGTCTGGGCGCGCGAGAAGGACGGCACGCTGCGGGCTTACGGCGGCTCGGGCACGGGGACCTACGACACGATCGAGACGATCAGCAAGCCCGGCGCCTGGGCCGGCGTCTCCCAGTTCGCCGGCGCGGGCAACCTCCCGGCGACCGGCAAGGAGGAGCTGCTCGCGCGCGACAAGGCGGGCCGCCTCTACTGGTACTACTCGCTCAACAACGGCAGGCTGAGCGCGCGCGAGTACCTCGAGAACGCCGGCAACTGGGCGGGGGCGAACATCACCAACGCGTCCTCGTTCGACCCGAACGGCGAGTCCGACATCCTGGACGTCTGGAACGGGCACCTGTACGTCGAGAACAAGGACTTCGGCGGCGGCTGGGGCGTCTACAACCTGCTCGCCGGTCCCGGTGACCTGAACGGCGACGGCTCGGGCGACCTGCTCGCGCGGGACCGGTCCGGCAACCTGTACCTGTACCAGACGCACTGGCGGGGGACGAAGCTGTACAACCGCGTCCACGTGAGCCGCGGCTGGGACACGTACAACTGGATCTTCGGCGCGGGCGACTACACCAACGACGGCCGTACGGACGTCCTGGCGCGGACGAAGACCGGCACGCTGTACCTGTTCCCGGGCACGGGCAAGCCGGACAGGCCGTTCGACTCCAGGATCAAGCTGGGCGAGGGCTTCAACGCCTACAGCAAGCTCGTCGGCACGGGCGACCTGACCGGTGACGGCAAGGGCGACTTCGTCGCCGCGACCCCCTCCGGCGACCTGTACCGCTTCGACGGCGGCGCGGCGAAGAACTACTTCGCGCCGCGGGCCAAGATCGGTTACGGCTACCAGGTCTACAACGGCATGTACTAGTCACATCCTGCGCACAGCGGACGCCCCGCACCGGAGTTCCGGTGCGGGGCGTCCGCGCGTCCGGTCCGCCGCGCGGTCAGTCCGGCCTGCGGGCGACGGCGAAGATCCGCCGGAAGGGGAAGACGGTCCCGTGCGGGCCGGGCGGGTAGGCCTCGCGCAGGAGGGCGCGGTACTGGCCGAGGAAGGCGTCGACCGCCTCCCGGTCGTCGCCCAGGGTGGTGAGGACGGGGCGCAGGGCGGTGCCCTTGACCCAGTCGAGGACGGGGTCCTCGCCCTGGAGGAGCTGGCAGTACGTGGTCTCCCAGACGTCCGCCTCGCAGCCGAGGTCGACGAGGCGGGTGAGGTAGTCGGCGGTGTCGAGGACGTGGACGAAGCGGCGGCCCTGGTCGCCGAGGCGGGCGCGCCACTCGGGGGCGTCGCAGAGTTCGCCGAGCAGGGCGTGGCTGGGCGAGACGAAGTTGCCGGGGACCTGGAAGGCGAGGGTGCCGCCGGGGCGGAGCCCGGCGATCCAGGGGGCGAAGGACTCGGGGTGATCGGGCACCCACTGGAGGGCGGCGTTGGAGACGATCAGGTCGTAGGGTTCGTCCGGGACCCAGTGGGCCGCGTCGGCGGACCGGAAGTCGATCCAGCCGCCTCCCCGGGTGGTCCCCGCCCAGTCCTTCTCGGCCCGTTCCAGCATCTCGGGCGAGAGGTCGAACCCGGTGATGTGCGCGTCGGTCCACCGGTCGGCGAGGAGGACCGTCACGTTGCCGGGGCCGCAGCCGAGGTCGGCGATGCGGGCGGGCCGGTCCTGGGCCGGCAGGTGCGGTATTCGGGCGAGCAGGTCGAGGAAGGGCCGGGCGCGGTGTCCGGAGTGGCGGAGGTACTGCTGTGGATCCCAGGTTGGCGCGGCGGATTCCACGGAATGCATCTTCGAAGCCCCCTTGCTGGAACGAATGGCCGAAACGGAACGGTGTTCCGGCCGGGTCCCTTCCCCACCGCACGGGTAAGTATATCTTGAGAACAAGAATCTTTAGGTAAAGAAACTTGACCTGAAGAGACTTTATGTCAACAGACCCTCTACACTGATCGTCATGGAGGACGAGGTCGACCGACTGGTCGCAGCATGGCGCCGCGAGCGCCCCGACCTCGACGTGGAACCGCTCGAGGTGCTCAGCCGCGTCTCGCGGCTCGCCCGGCACCTCGACCGCGCCCGTCGGCTCGCCTTCTCCGAGCACCAGCTCGAACCCTGGGAGTTCGACGTCCTCACCTCGCTGCGCCGCGCCGGAGCGCCCTACCAGCTCTCCCCCGGCCAGCTCCTCACCCAGACCCTGGTCACCTCCGGGACCATGACCAACCGCATCGACCGGCTCACCAAGAAGGGCCTCGTCGAGCGGCTCCCCGACCCCAGCGACCGCCGCGGGGTCCTCGTCCGGCTCACACCCGAGGGCCGCGACCGCGCCGACGAGGCGCTCGCCGGGCTCCTCGCCCAGGAGCGCGCCATCCTGGCCCGGCTCTCCGGCGCCCAGCGCACCGAACTGGCCGCCCTGCTACGCCGGCTGACCGCCCCGTTCGACAACATCCCCGGCTAGGACGACCGCGGCCGCGGGCAGCGGTTCCGCGGGCCCCACGCCCGCCCGGCGGGCCAGGGCCACCGCCGCCAGGGTCGAGTGCACGCCCAGCTTCCCCAGCACGTTCTGCATGTGGGTGCGGACGGTGTGCGGGGACAGGAAGAGGCGCTCGGCGACCGCCTTGCGGCCCAGGCCCGCGACCATGCAGCGCAGCACCTCCCGCTCGCGCGGGGTCAGCGACTCCACGAGCCGCTCGCTGTCCGTGCGGTGCTTGCGGGCCGCCGTCAGCTCCCGCAGGACGCCCGTGAGCAGGGCGGGCGGCAGGTGCGTCTCGTCCCGCAGGACCCCCCGCACCACCGCGAGCAGCCGCTGGAGCGAGCAGTCCTTGGCGACCCAGCCCGACGCCCCGGCCTGGAGGGCGAGCGCGGCCCGGTGCGGGTCGTCCTTCTCCGCGAGGACGACGGTGCGGAGGGCGGGCTGGGCCCGGCGCACCCCCGCCACCAGGGAGATCCCGTCGACCGCGCCGTCGTCGGGCACCGCGCGGGCCGGGGCCGACCCGGGCGGGCCGGCGCCCAGCTCGGCGTCGACGAGCAGCACGTCGAACCTGCGCCCCTCCGCCGCGCCGCGCTCCAGACAGCGCAGGGCGGCCGGACCGCTGCCCGCCGCGGCGACGTCGACGTCCGGCTCGGCCGCGAGGGCGGCGGCCAGCGACTCGGCGAAGATCCGGTGGTCGTCCACCACCAGGACCCGGATACGGGCCACGGACACCCCCATGCGTCGAGGAACGGACCGGCGCGGGCACGGCGCCGGAGGCGGGTCCGTCGTGGGCACGGCCGCCGCCGTGCGTGGATGGATACCCCGCTCACGGCGCCGTACCCCGCGGGCCTCGCCCCCTGAACGGCGCCGGCCCCCGCCGGCGCTGCCCCTCAGGGTAGGGGCGGGGCGCCATGGCGGGGGCCGAATCGCGGAACTGCCGGGAGCGGGCGGCCGGAACCACCGGGGACCGTGCCCGGAAAGGGCTCCTCGAAGCCGGCGGACCCTCCCGGCGGCGGCAGGTCTCCTCAGAGGCGGCGGGCGCCCGCCGAGGGGAGGGCCGGGAAGACGCCCGGGGCCGTGTGCCCGGCGGCGGCGAAGGCCTCCTCGACGGCGGCGGTGACCTTCTCCGCCCGGTCGGCCTCCACCAGGACGACGGCCGAGCCGCCGAAGCCGCCGCCGGTCATCCGGGCGCCGAGCGCCCCGGCCGCGTTCGCCACCCCGACCACCAGGTCCAGTTCGGGGCAGGAGACCCGCAGGTCGTCCCGGAGGGAGGCGTGGCCCTCGGTGAGGACCGGGCCGACCGCCCGGGGGTCCCCGGCGTCGAGCAGCGCGATCGTCCGCTCCACGCGCGCGTTGTCCGAGACGACGTGGCGCACGTACCGCCGGACCTTCTCGTCGTCCAGCCGGGCGAGGGCCTCGGGCAGGTGCGCCGCGTCGACCTCGCGCAGGGCGCGCACGCCGAGCGCCCGCGCGCCCGCCTCGCACCCGGCGCGCCGCTCGGCGTACGCGCCGTCCCCGAGCGCGTGCTTCACGCGGGTGTCGACGACGAGCAGCGTCAGCCCCTCGGCGGCCGGGTCGAAGGGGACGTGACGGTACGACAGGTCGCGGGTGTCCAGGTGGAGGGCGTGGCCCTCCCCGGCGCAGGCGGAGGCCATCTGGTCCATGATCCCGCAGGGCACGCCGACGAAGGCGTTCTCGGCGCGCTGGGCGATCCGGGCCAGCTCCGGCCGGGAGAGGCCGAGTCCGAACAGGTCGTTCAGGGCGAGCGCGGTGACGACCTCCAGGGCGGCCGAGGAGGAGAGCCCGGCGCCGGTCGGCACGGTCGAGGCGAGGTGCACGTCGGCCCCGGTCACCGGATGCCCGGCCTCCCGCAGCGCCCAGACGACCCCGGCGGGGTAGGCCGCCCAGTTGCCGCCGGAGAGCGGCTCCAGGGCCGCCGCGTCGAGCTGGACGACCCCGCCGTCGACGTCGGCCGAGTGCAGCCGCAGGACGCCGTCGTCGCGGCGGGCGACGGCGGCGACGGCGGTGTGCGGCAGGGCGAACGGCAGCACGAAGCCGTCGTTGAAGTCGGTGTACTCCCCGATGAGGTTGACCCGCCCGGGGGCCGCCCAGACCCCGTCGGGGGTCTTCCCGTAGAGGCTCTCGAATCCGGCCGCGACGCTCACGGGCGCTCTCCTTCCCCGCTCCGGGCGAAGGCCCAGGCGTCGGTGACGACGTCCGCCAGGTCGGGGCGGGAGGGGGTCCAGCCGAGCCGTTCGCGCGCGGTGCCGGCGGAGGCGACGAGGACGGCCGGGTCGCCGGGGCGGCGCGGGGCGACGACCTCGGGGACCGGGTGGCCGGTGACCTTCCGTACGGTCTCGACGACCTCGCGGACGGAGAAGCCGTTGCCGTTGCCCAGGTTGCAGATCAGGTGCTCGCCCGCCGTCATGGCGTCGAGGGCGAGCAGGTGGGCCTCGGCGAGGTCGGCGACGTGGATGTAGTCGCGGACGCAGGTGCCGTCCGGGGTCGGGTAGTCCTCGCCGTACACGGAGATCGCCTCGCGGCGGCCCAGGGCGACCTGGAGGACGAGCGGGATCAGGTGCGACTCGGGTTCGTGTCGCTCGCCGTACGGGCCGTACGCCCCGGCCACGTTGAAGTAGCGCAGCGAGACGGCGGCCAGGCCGTGGGCGGTGCACTCGCCGCCGATCATGTGGTCCACGGCGAGCTTGCTCGCCCCGTAGGGGCTGGTGGGGGCGGTGGGGGCGGTCTCGGGGATCGGCACGGTCTCCGGCTCGCCGTAGGTGGCGGCGGTGGAGGAGAAGACGAGCCGGCGGACCCCGGCCGCGCGCATCGCGGCGAGCAGGGCCATGGTGCCGCCGACGTTGTTCTCCCAGTACTTCTCCGGCTTGGCGACGGACTCGCCGACCTGGGAGGAGGCGGCGAAGTGCAGGACGGCGTCGTAGGAGCCGTCGAGCCACGCCGCGGCGTCCTGGACGCGTCCCTCGACGAACTCGGCGCCCTCGGGGACGGCTTCGGCGAAGCCGGTGGAGAGGTCGTCGAGGACGGTGACCCGGTGGCCCCGTTCCAGGAGGTGGGCGGCGACGACGCTCCCCACGTATCCCGCCCCGCCCGTCACCAGATACCTCTCGGTCATGCGCGTGCCACCTCTCGGAGTCGTCGGGCCGCGTCCTCCGGCCGTACGTCGTTCATGAACGCGCCCATGCCGGACTCGGTGCCCGCGAGGAACTTGAGCTTGCCGGGGGCCCGGCGGACGGTGAAGAGCTCCAGGTGGAGCCCGAAGTCCTCCCGCCGCCCGTCGGTGAACGGCGCCTGGTGCCAGGCGGCGATGTAGGGGGTCGGCGGCTCGTCCGGGCCGAAGATCCGGTCGAAGCGCCCCAAGAGTTCCAGAAGGACCTGTGGGCACTCTGTGCGGGCGGCGTCGTCGAGGGCGAGCAGGTCGGGCACCCGCCGCTTGGGGTGGAGGTGCACCTCGTAGGGCCAGTGGGCGGCGTACGGCACGAAGGCGATCCAGTGGTCGGTCTCCAGGACCACCCGTTCGCCGTCGGCCTTCTCCCGGGCGACGACGTCGTCGAAGAGGTTCCGTCCGGTCGCCTCCCGGTGCGCGTCGATCCGGCGCCGCACGGCGGCCGTCCGGGGCGTCACGTAGGGGAAGGCGTAGATCTGGCCGTGGGCGTGGGGCAGGGTGACGCCGATCTCGGCGCCCCGGTTCTCGAAGCAGTAGACCTGCTCGACGCCGGGGAGGGCGGAGAGTGCGGCGGTGCGGTCGGTCCAGGCGGCGAGGACGAGGGCGGCCCGTTCCTCGGTGAGGTCGGCGAAGGAGTCCGTGTGGTCGTCGGTGAAGCAGACGACCTCGCAGCGGCCGACGCCGCCGGAGAGGGAGGGGAAGCGGTTCTCGAAGACCGCCACCTCGTAGCCCTTCTCGGGGATCTCGCTCTCGCGGCCGTCCCGGGAGGGGCAGAGCGGGCAGGCGTCGGCCGGCGGGAGGTAGGTGCGGTCCTGCCGGTGGGAGGCGACGGTGACCGGGTCGCCGGTCAGCTCGTCGTACCGGATCTCGGAGCGGGAGACGACGCGGGTGAGGGGGCGGGGGTCGACGGCGTCGCGGACGGTGTCCTCGCGCGCGTCGTAGTAGATGAGCTCGCGCCCGTCGGCGAGCGTGGTGACGGTCTTCTTCACGGGATGCCCTCCGGGCAGGACCAAGCGCGATCAAACACAACCACGCACAAAGAATCACATTCAAACATCGGCGTCAATGGCGAGGTCCGCCCCGGTCCCGTTCGCACATCCCCTAGGAGGCGCCCCGGGCGCGGGGGACCGCCCGGTCCAGGAGGCCCGTGCGGGCCGCCAGGGCCGCCGCCTCCAGGCGGGAGCCGACCTCCAGCTTCATCAGGACCCGCTGCACGTGCGTCCGGGCCGTGCTCGGCGCGATCCCCATCCCCCGCGCGATCAGCCGGGTGTCCTCCCCCTCCGCGACCCGCACGAGGACCTCCACCTCCCGCCGCGTCAGGAGCCGCAGCAGCCGCTGCCCCTCGTCGTCCGGCTGCTCCGAGGGGTGCAGCAGCTCCGCGAAGGCGCCCTGGAGCAACTGCGGCGCCACCGCCGTCTCCCCCGCCCTGGCCTTCACCAGGGCCCGCTCGACCCCCTCGATGCGCTCGTCGTGGCGGACGTACCCGGACGCCCCGGCCGCGAACGCCGCCGCGATCCCGCGCGGCGACGGCACCGGGCCGAGCACCACCACGGCCACCTGCGGCCGCTCCCGCTTGATCCGCGCGACCGGGTCGAAGACCCCCGGCCCGTCCGGCGCCGCCGTGCCCAGGAGGCAGACCTCCGGCGCCCGGCTCACCACCAGCTCCGCCACCCCCGCCACCGGCGCGGCCGCCGCGAGCACCCGGTGCCCGCGCAGCTTCAGCGCCGAGGCCAGCGCCTCCGCGTGCAGCCGGTGGTCGTCGACCACCACGAGGCGTACGCCCATCCCGGTCATTCCCCCTCCTCCGGACCCGCCGGAGGTCCGGCGGGCCTGAACCCGGCAAGCTACACGCTCCCCCGCCCCGTATCCCGCCAATCCCGGACACAGGCCGCCCGAACGACGGACCGGACGGCGGACCGGGGGCGCCGGAAACGGCCGACGGGCCCCTCCGGATCACCGGAGGGGCCCGTCGGCCGTGCGGAACCGCCGTCAGCGCGGGACGGCGAAGGAGACCAGCAGGTACTCCTTGGGGCCGGTGCCCGACTCCCTGGGCTTGCTGATCAGCCGGTCCGAGATGAAGAACCGGCCGTCCCGGTACCGGAGTTCGGCACCGTTCAGACTGAAGCTGCGCTCCGGGTTCCCGGTCGTCCGGTCCGCCGGGTTCTCCAGGAGCAGCGTCTCCTTCATGGTGGCCCCGTCGACCGAGACGATCCGGCCGCCCTTGTCGTACGGCGCCTCCTTGTAGGCGATGATGTTGGCGCCGTCCATCCGCATCGGGACGTAGGTGTACTTGTCGCCCGCGTCGGCCTTCTCCGGCACCGTGCGCCCGGTGGCCAGGTCGAAGGCGATGATCTCGTTGGTCTCGTCGCCGTACTCGCCGCTGCCGCCCTCGTGCTCCTCGGTCGGCACGTACAGCTTGCCGTTGCCGACGAGCGCCTGCTCGCAGGACTCGACCTGGGTGGTGCGGCAGCGGGCCGCGTACTGCTCCGCGTCCGCCGTGATCTTCGCCTTGAGCTTCCCGGTCCTCTCGTCGATCGAGAAGAAGTCCGAGATGCCGCTGCCGTCGCCGGCGGTCTCGCCGACGTCGGCCGCGACGACCAGCGGCTTGGTGGAGACGACCGAGGCGTACTTGACGCCGGCCGGCATCTTGAACTGCGAGAGCGGCTTGCCCGACACCGGGTCGAGGTTCTGGATCAGCACGCTCGGGCTGTCGTACGTGCCGCACTTGCGGACCGCGACGAGGCCCTCGCCACCGCCGTAGCCCAGGTCGTAGCAGTGGTCGTCCTCGGCCTTGGGCTTCCAGCGCGGGTTGCCACTGGCGAGGTCGAAGGCCGCGCCGCCGTCGGTGCCGCCGGCCGCGACGGTGGTCCCGCTGAGCGTGACCTCGCTGAAGCGCGCCTTGTCGTCGCCGACGGAGACCGCGTCGGACCACACCAGCTTGCCGGTGTTCAGGTCGACCACGCCGACCTGGGTGCACTGCTGGAAGTAGCGCGGCGCGACCCGCTTGGCGGCCTCGAAGAGGATCGGCACCTTGTTGTCGGCGCTGACGTGGCGCGAGGCGCCGCACACCTGGCCGGTCAGCGGCAGCGTCCACAGGACGCCGCCCTTGTCCAGGTCGTAGGCGACCAGCGAGTTGAGGCCCGGCTTCACGAACGCCTTGTCGGTGACCCAGGAGCCGGAGACGTCGGTGACGTCCGGGACCTTCGGCTGGGCGACCGTGTAGGCCACCTTCGCCCCGGTGTCGGCGGGCGCCTTCTCCTTGCCGCCCCCACCGCCCTTGCCGCCGGTGTCGCCGGTGTCGCCGCCGCCGCCGGCCGTGGAGCCCTGCGCGGTGCCGTCGGGGCCCTTGGCCTCCTCGGAGCCGTCGCCGGACCGGGCGTACCAGATGCCGAAGCCGACGATCAGGGCGATCGCGACGACCGCCGCGATGACGATCTGGAGCTGCGCGGACAGCTTCTTGCCGCCGGGCGCCGGCGGGGCGGGCTGCTGGTACCCGCCGTACTGCGGCTGCTGGGGCTGCGTCGGGTAGCCGTACGGGGCCTGCGGCTGCTGCGGTTGCGCCGGGTAGCCGTACCCCTGGTCGGGCTGGGGCTGCCCGGGGTAGCCGTACGGGGGCTGCTGCGGGGGCGCCGGCGGCTGCTGCGGATGGCCGTGGCCCTGGTCGGCCGGGGGCTGCTGCGGGTAGCCGTAACCGGGTCCGGGCTGCTGCGGGTAGCCGTAGCCGGGCTCCTGCGGCGGAGGCGTCGGGGCCCCGAAGCCGCCCTGTGGGTCCGGCGGTTGGTTCGGCGGGGGCGGGGGTGGCTGCGTCATCGGTCCGTGTACCTCACTTGCTGAAGGCCATCATCGTCTTGACCAGCTTCTCTTCCTTGTCGTTGGAGGCGGAGACGCGTCCGCTCGCCAGGACGAAGGTGCCGTTGCCGTAGGCGTAGGCCGCATCGTAGAAGTTGTTCTCGATCTCGGCGGTGGAGGCCGGGTGCTGGAGCAGGACCTTCGGCGCGCCGCCGGTCGGGGCGAGGGTGGCGACGGCGCCGCCCTTGCCGTACGCGGCCTCCACGTACAGCAGGACCTCGGAGCCCTCCATGCGCAGCGGCTTCATGGTCTGCTCGCCGGGGGCCTTGGAACGCCACTTGGCCTTGCCGGTGTTCAGGTCGAAGGCGACGACCTCGTTGGGCGTGCCGTACTTGGTCTCGGTCGCCATGTAGAGGTTGTTCGCGTCGGCCGCGACGCCGGTGCAGCCCTGGAGGTTCTTGCCGAAGACGACGAAGCCGCCGCCGCACCGGGGGCCGAACTTGTCGTTCTTGCCGCCCTGGACGTTCGAGCGGAGCCCGCCGTCGGGGCGGAGCGAGAAGATGGCCCACTGCTCCGGCTCGCGCTGGCGGGCCGAGACGACCAGCGGGTCGACCGAGTAGACCTTGTCGATCTCCCAGTTCGCCTTCAACTGGTAGGTGTACTTGGGCTTTCCGGTGTTCGGGTCGACCTCGCCGATCGCCTGGACCTTCTTGGAGGCGTCGCCCGAGGGGCAGTTCATGGCGGCGAACAGCTTCTTGCCGCCCGCGTAGGCGAAGGGCTTGCAGCCGGTGGTGGCGCCCTTGAAGAGCTGCCGGCCGTCGGTGAGGGAGAAGCCGTACGCGCTGCTGCTGCCGGCCGCGGTGAGCGTGTTGCCGCTGATGGCCAGGGTGTGGTCGGAGAAGGCGAAGAGGCCGGTGGGCTTGGGGATGGACTTCTTCCAGCCGGCCTTGCCGGTCTTGAGGTCGATCTGCTGGAGCTCGGTGCAGTCGGCGCCCTCCTTGGCGCTCTGCTGGTACCCGAAGGCCATGAGGCCCCCGGCGGAGGGCTCCGGCGGGGCCGCGCACAGCTCGAACGGCAGGTCGACGGTCCACTTCACGGCGCCGGTGTTCAGGTCGTAGCCCTGGACGCTCTTGTACATGGCCTTGACGACGGTGTCGCCGGCGATCCAGGGGCCGTGGACGTCGGCGCCGTTGCGGGGCAGGTCGACGGTGTTCTTGAGCAGCCAGTTCACCTTGGCCTCGCCGGCCTGGCGGCCCGCGTTGAGGTCGTCGTCGCCGTTGCTCCCGTCGCCGGAGCCGTCGCCCTCGTCCACCGACGCGGTGGGCTTGGGGGCGCCGGAGGTCGGGGCGGCCGTGGCGGTGGGGCCGGCCACCGGGTCCTTCTCGTCGTCCCCGCCGCCGACGACGGCCCAGGTCGTGACGGCGGCGATCAGGACGGCGGCGGCGGCCACACCGGCGACGAGGGCGGTCCGGTTCTTGGAGGGACCGCCGCCGCCGGGCGGGGGCGGGGTCGGGGCGCCGGGGTAGCCGGGCTGGGTCGGGTAGCCCCCGTAGGGGTTCGGCTGCCGGCCGTACGGACCGGGCTGCGGCTGTCCCTGCTGCGGGTAGCCGTAGGGCGGCGGCACCGGCTGCCCGTACGGGCCGGGCTGCTGGCCGGGCTGCTGCGGGTAGCCGTACCCGGGCGCGGGCTGCTGCGGGGCCTGCCCGTAGGGGCCGGGCGCGGTCGGCGGGGCGGGCGGGACCGGCGGCGCCTGCGGCGGAACCGGCGGTACGGGCGGCTGTCCCGGCTGCGGAGTCCGGCCCGGGGGCTGGTCCGGGTCCTGGGGGGCTCCGAAGCCCCCCGGCGGCTGGTTGCTGGGCGGCTGCGTCATGACTGGTTCCCCCTAGGCGTGAACGGGTTTTCTTTCTACCACTCACGCAATGGCGCAAAAGCGACCGGTCCACCCCTTGTTCCCAAGGGAGGACCGGCCTGTAATGCCCTCGTTATGCGTCCTCGGCCAGTTCCAGCCAGCGCATCTCCAGCTCCTCGCGCTCCGCGGCCAGGTCCCGCAGCTCCGCGTCGAGCTTGGCGACCTTCTCGAAGTCGGTGGCGTCGTCCGCGATCCGCGCGTGCAGCTTCGTCTCCTTCTCGGAGACCTTGTCGAGCTGCCGCTCGACCTTCTGCAGCTCCTTCTTCGCGGCGCGGGCGTCCGCGGCCGAGACGCCCGGCTTCTGCTGCGCGGGCGGGGCGGCGGGCGCCGGGACGGACGCCTCGACGGCCCTGCGGCGCCGCTCCAGGTACTCCTCGATGCCGCGCGGCAGCATCCGCAGCGTCCGGTCGCCGAGCAGGGCGAACGTCTTGTCCGTGGTGCGCTCGATGAAGAACCGGTCGTGGGAGATGACGACCATGGAGCCCGGCCAGCCGTCGAGGAGGTCCTCCAACTGGGTCAGGGTCTCGATGTCGAGGTCGTTGGTGGGCTCGTCGAGGAAGAGGACGTTCGGCTCGTCCATGAGCAGGCGCAGCAACTGGAGGCGGCGGCGCTCGCCGCCGGAGAGGTCCGCGACCGGCGTCCACTGCTTCTCCTTGGAGAAGCCGAACTGCTCGCAGAGCTGGCCGGCCGTCATCTCGCGGCCCTTGCCGAGGTCGACCCGGTCGCGGATCTGCTGCACGGCCTCCAGGACGCGCAGGGTGCCGGGGAGTTCGGTGACGTCCTGGGAGAGGTAGGCGAGCCGGACGGTCTTGCCGACGACGATCCGGCCGGCGGCCGGCTGGACCTCGCCGCCGCTGGCGGCCGCGTCCGCGAGGGCCCGCAGGAGGGAGGTCTTGCCCGCGCCGTTGACGCCGACCAGACCGACGCGGTCGCCGGGGCCGAGCTGCCAGGTGAGGTGCTTGAGCAGCTCCTTGGGTCCGGCGGTGACGGTCACGTCCTCCAGGTCGAAGACCGTCCTGCCCAGGCGCGCGTTGGCGAACTTCATCAGCTCGCTGGTGTCGCGCGGCGGCGGCACGTCGGCGATCAGCTCGTTGGCGGCCTCGATGCGGTAGCGCGGCTTGGAGGTGCGGGCGGGGGCGCCGCGCCGCAGCCAGGCCAGCTCCTTGCGCATCAGGTTCTGCCGCTTGACCTCCTCCGTGGCCGCGATCCGCTCGCGCTCGGCGCGGGCGAAGACGTAGTCGGAGTAGCCGCCCTCGTACTCGTGCACGTCGCCGCGCTGCACGTCCCACATGCGGGTGCAGACCTGGTCGAGGAACCAGCGGTCGTGGGTGACGCAGACGAGCGCCGAGCGCCGGTTCTGGAGGTGCTGGGCGAGCCAGGCGATGCCCTCGACGTCGAGGTGGTTGGTGGGCTCGTCGAGGACGATGAGGTCCTGGTCCTCGATGAGGAGCTTGGCGAGCGCGATCCGGCGCCGCTCGCCGCCGGAGAGCGGGCCGATGACGGTGTCCAGGCCGTGCTCGAAGCCGGGCAGGTCGAGCCCGCCGAAGAGGCCGGTGAGCACGTCGCGGATCTTGGCGCTGCCGGCCCACTCGTGGTCGGCCATGACGCCGATGACCTCGTGCCGGACGGTGGCCTTCGGGTCGAGCGAGTCGTGCTGGGTGAGGACGCCCAGGCGCAGGCCGCCGCTGTGGGTGACGCGGCCGGTGTCGGCCTCCTCCAGCCTGGCGAGCATCCGGATGAGGGTGGTCTTGCCGTCGCCGTTGCGGCCCACGACCCCGATCCGGTCCCCTTCGGAGACGCCGAGCGAGACGCCGTCGAGCAGGGCACGGGTGCCGTACACCTTGCTGACGTTCTCGACATTGACCAGGTTGACGGCCACGTTGACTCCTGTACGGGGTGATCGATCGACGTCCAGGGTACGTCGGCACGGCCGCTCGCCCGCCGGGTGTCCGTGACGGGCCCGGCGGCGCTCGGACCGCCCGTGCGGGCGGCCGTCCCGCCGGGACGCGGGCGTCAGGGCGCCAGGATCGTCGCGCCCGCCGCCGGGGACGTCGCCGTGCGGGCCGTGCGGCAGGTGCCCGAGGCGGTCAGGGCGGCGGCGACCGTCCTCGCCGCCTCCGCGTCCTTCACCAGGAACGCGGTCGTCGGGCCCGAGCCCGAGACCAGTGCGGCGAGGGCGCCCGCGTCGGTGCCGGCCGCCAGGGTCGCGGCGAGCGAGGGGCGCAGGGAGAGCGCCGGGGCCTGGAGGTCGTTGGCGAGGGTGCCCGCGAGGGCGGTGGTGTCGCCGGTGCGCAGGGCCTCCAGGAGGGCGGGCGGGGCGGCCGGTTCGGGGACGTCCGTGCCCTCGGTGAGCCGGTCGAACTCGCCGAAGACGACCGGGGTCGAGAGCCCGCCGTCCGCGAGGGCGAACACCCAGTGGAAGTCGCCGCCCACCGGCAGCTCCGTCAGCCTCTCGCCCCGGCCGGTGCCCAGCGCCGCCCCGCCGACCAGGCTGAACGGCACGTCGGAGCCCAGCTCGGCGCAGATGTCGAGGAGTTCGGCGCGGGGGGTGTCCAGGCCCCAGAGCGCGTCGCACGCGAGCAGCGCGCCCGCCCCGTCCGCGCTGCCGCCGGCCATGCCGCCGGCCACCGGGATGTCCTTGGCGATGTGCAGGTGCACGTCCGGGGCGATGCCGTGCCGGGCGGCGAGCAGCTCGGCGGCGCGGGCGGCGAGGTTGGTGCGGTCGAGCGGCACCTTGTCGGCGTCCGGACCCTCGCAGGTGACCGTCAGCGTCTCGGCGGGGGTGGCGGTCACCTCGTCGTGGAGGGAGACCGCGAGGAAGACGCTGGCCAGGTCGTGGAAGCCGTCGGGGCGGGCGGCGCCGACCGCGAGCCGGACGTTGACCTTGGCGGGGACGCGGACGGTGACGGAGCGCGGCCCGCCGCCGCCGTGTGTGCCGCCGCCCTGTGTGCCGCCGCCGACCGGGTCCGTACTGCCGGTAGCGCCACGCACCGGCTCCACAGCGGCCTCCACCGGCTCCGTACCGCCGGCACCGCCGTCCACCGCCTCCGTACCGCCGCTCATGCCTTCGCCTCCGCGATCCGCGCGAACTCCTCCACCGTCAGGGCCTCGCCGCGCGCCTGCGGCGAGATCCCGGCCTTCACCAGGGCCTCCTCGGCCGCCGCCGGGGAGCCCGCCCAGGTCGCGAGGGCCGCGCGGAGGGTCTTGCGGCGCTGCGCGAAGGCCGCGTCGACGACCGCGAAGACCTCCCGCCGGGTGGCGGTGGTCGCGAGCGGCTCGGCGCGGCGGACCAGGGAGACCAGGCCGGAGTCGACGTTCGGCGCGGGCCAGAAGACGTTGCGGCCGATGGCGCCGGCCCGCTTCACCTCGGCGTACCAGTTGGCCTTCACCGACGGCACGCCGTACACCTTGTTCCCCGGCCGGGCGGCGAGCCGGTCCGCGACCTCGGCCTGGACCATGACGAGGGTCCGCTCGATGGTCGGGAAGCGCTCCAGCATGTGCAGCAGGACGGGCACGGCCACGTTGTACGGCAGGTTCGCGACGAGCGCGGTCGGCGCCGGGCCCGGGAGCTCCCGGACCAGCATGGCGTCGGAGTGCACGAGCGCGAAGCGGTCGGCGCGGGCGGGCATCCGGGCCTCGATCGTGGCGGGCAGCGCGGCGGCGAGCACGTCGTCGATCTCGACGGCGGTCACCCGGTCCGCGGCCTCCAGGAGGGCCAGGGTGAGGGAGCCGAGACCGGGGCCCACCTCCACGACCACGTCGTCGGGACGCACCCCGGCCGTGCGGACGATCCGCCGGACGGTGTTGGCGTCGATGACGAAGTTCTGGCCCTTCTGCTTCGTGGGGCGCACGCCGAGGACGGCGGCCAGCTCACGGATGTCGGCGGGGCCGAGGAGGGCGTCGGGGGTTTCGGAACCGGTGGTGTCGCTCACCGGTACAGACTAGGGCTTGCCCGGTGGGGACCCCGCCCGCCGCGGGGTCGGCCGCTCACGCGTGCGGCCCGCCCGCGCGGCCCGCTCACCCCCGGAGCCTGCGCCCGCAGTGGGGCCACGGGCTCGCCCCCCGCTGCACGTACAGCTTCTTCGCCCGGAAGGTCTGCTCGGCGGCGGGCGCGTCCTGGGCGGTGCCGGTGCCGCCGAGCGCGCGCCAGGTGGCGGGGTCGAACTGGTAGAGCCCGCCGTACGTCCCCGAGGGGTCGACGGCGTCCGGCCGGCCGCCGGACTCGCAGGCGGCGAGCGCGCCCCAGTCGAGGCCGTCGGCGCCGGAGACGGAGGCGGGCGGGCGCCGGGTGCCGATCCGCACCGTGCGGCTGACGGGCTCGCGGACGATCTCCTCGCCGATCCGGCGGGGCCGCCCCTGGACGCCGTTGACCGAGCGCAGGGCGTACGTGACGCGGCGGACGCCGTGGACGCCCTGCCGTTCGACGACCTCGGTCCCGGCGAACAGCTCCGGGTCGCGGATCCGCTCGACGGCGTACGGGACGGTCTCCTCGCGCACCCGCCTGCTGTCGGTGATCCGCAGCACGGTGACCGTCTGGCCGTCGCGGGGGAAGGAGCCGGGGTCCACGGAGAGGGCGTCCTGCCCGGAGAGGGTGATCCCGGTCTCGGCGAGCGCCTCGCGGACGGTGGCGGCGTTGGTGCGGACGGTCCGCTCGCGTCCGTCGGCGAGGAAGGTGACGGCCCGCTCGGTGCGCACGTCGAGGGCGAGGCCGTGCCGGGAGATGGCGGCCGAGCGGGAGACCGAGAGGTGGGCGCCCTCCGCGCGGACCCCGAACTGGCGCAGCGCCTCCTCGACGCTGCGGGCCGTCGTCCACACCCGGTGGCTCCGGCCGTCGAGGGTGAGGGCGACCGGGCGTCCGTAGCGGACCACGACCTCGTCGCCGTCGGCGAGGGGCTCGCCGGGGGCGGGGGCGACGATGTCGTGCCCGTCGACGGCCAGGCCCTCGTCGGCGAGGAGTTCGCCGACGTCGTCGGCGAAGGTGTGCAGGGTGCGGGGGACGCCGTCGACGGAGAGGCGGACGGCCTTGTCGTCGGCGACGAAGGCGGTGGTGCCGCCGGCGAGGAAGGCGACGACGAGGGCCTGCGGGACGAGTCGGCGCAGGCCGTCTCCGGCGGACTTCGCGAGGCCGGGGGCTCCGGAGGAGCCGGTGGCGGATCCGGAGGTCCTGCGGCGGCGGGCGGCCCGGCGGGCCCCGGCGCGGGTGCCCTGGCCGGGGACGGCGCCGGGGGCGGCGCCGGGAGCGGGCGCGGCGCCGGGGGCTCCCGGGGAGGACGGCACGACCAGCGGGGCCGCCTGCGTCGGCTGCTCGTGGACGGAGAGACCGGGAGGGGCGGCGGGGCCGGGGAGAACGGCGGGGGTGGCGCCCCGGCGTCCGGCCCGGTGACTGCCCTGGGAAGTGCTCACGAGGCCGGGACCCTAGCCCCGGCCCCGGTCACGCTCCAAGACGACCCGACCACTTCCCGTAACCGTTATGGATCGGTGACCGCCGGGATGGGCACCGGGTCGGGTGCCGGGGTCGGCGGTCGGGTCGGCAGCCGGATCAGTAGTCGAACGCGCGGGCGGTGTTCACCGCGATCGCCTCCGCCAGCTCGTTCTCCCCGATCCCGCGCACCTCCGCCATGGCCCGGACGGTGACCGGGATCAGGTACGGGGCGTTGGGGCGGCCCCGGAAGGGCGCCGGGGTGAGGAAGGGGGCGTCGGTCTCGACGAGGACCAGCTCCAGGGGGGCGACCGCGAGGGCGTCCCGGAGCGGCTGGGCGTTCTTGAAGGTGACGTTGCCGGCGAAGGACATGTAGTAGCCCTTGGCCGCGCAGATCTCCGCCATCTCCGCGTCGCCGGAGTAGCAGTGGAAGACGGTCCGCTCGGGGGCGCCCTCCTCGTCCAGGACGCGCAGCACGTCGGCGTGGGCCTCGCGGTCGTGGATGACGAGCGCCTTGCCGTGCCGCTTGGCGATCTCGATGTGGGCCCGGAAGGAGCGCTCCTGCGCGGCGACGCCCTCGGGTCCCGTGCGGAAGAAGTCGAGGCCGGTCTCGCCGACCCCGCGCACGTGCGGCAGGGCGGCGAGCCGGTCGATCTCGGTGAGCGCGTCGTCGAGGGCCGCGTCCCCGCCGCCCTCCCTGGCCCCCTGCCGGGACCGGCCGTCGGGGTCCCCCAGGACGATCCGGGGGGCTTCGTTGGGGTGCAGCGCGACGGCCGCGTGCACGTTCTCGTGGGCGGCGGCCGTCTCGGCGGCCCACCGGGAGCCCTTCACGTCGCAGCCGACCTGCACGACCGTGGTGACGCCGACGGCGGCGGCCTTCACCAGGGCCTCCTCGACGGTCCCGGACTGGAGGTCCAGGTGGGTGTGCGAGTCCGCGACCTCCACGAGGAGGGGTTCGGGCAGCGGCGGCGGGGCGTCCTTGGCACTCATGGCCCCGATCGTACGAGGGTCGCCCGTACGGGGGCCACGAGCTCCGGCGTCCGGCCCTTCCCGGCTCCTCGCGCTGCCGGCGTTGTCCGCGCTGTCCGCGCTGTCCGCGCTATCCGCGCTTCCGGAAGGGGTGCAGGAGGTCCGACAGGTGCCAGTGGTGCGGCACCGGCGGGACGTCGGGACCCTCGGTCAGTTCCTGCCCGATGGGCCCGGCGGGCCCGACCGGCTTGGTCTCCTTGGACCCGCGCCCGTGCTTCTCCGTCGCGGCGATCAGGTCGAGCACCGAGGACACCTGTCCCGCGCGCATGATCCTGACGACGTGGCCGCCGCAGTTCATGCAGGTGGGTCGGGACAGCGGGGACGGGACCCGCTCTCCCCCGGCCTTGTAGACGACGAATTCCTGGCCGGCGGCGTCGACGTGGTGCTCGATGTCGTACGCCTGCTCCCAGCCGTATCCGCAGCGCATGCAGGCGAAGGCGTACGCCTCGTGTGCGACGGATATGCCGGTGCCGGTGATCTCGCTCATGCCAGCTCCTCTCCACTGATCAGTGGACGCCTTTTCGGGCCGGAGCGCATCAGCGCGGGTCGAACCATGGAAGGCTTTTGGCGCTTCCCTTGCCAAGCGCCCCGTGAAGAGTCCCGGCGCCGGTTTCGGCTTTGCCTTTCAGATTAGCTCTTTACCGTTTCCGGGGCCCCGCGCAGCCTTTCCGGGATCCTGTGCGGCCGCGTTCTTTGCCGCGACGACGGCATCGAACACCTCCCTCTTGGGAAGGCCCGCCTCGGCCGCGACGGCGGCGATCGCCTCCTTGCGCCGCTCCCCCGCCTCCTCGCGCACGCGCACCCTGCGCACCAGCTCCTCCGCGTCGAGCGCGGCGGGTCCGGTCTCCGGAGCGCCCTCGACGACGACGGTGATCTCGCCCCGTACGCCCTCGGCCGCCCAGGCCGCCAGGTCGGCCAGCGGGCCGCGCCTGACCTCCTCGTACGTCTTGGTCAGCTCGCGGCAGACGGCGGCCCGGCGGTCGGCGCCGAAGACCTCGGCCATCGCGGCGAGGGTGTCGTCGAGCCGGTGCGGGGCCTCGAAGTAGACGAGGGTCCGCCGCTCGTCCGCGACCTCGCGGAGCCGCCCGAGGCGCTCGCCGGCCTTCCTGGGCAGGAAGCCCTCGAAGCAGAAGCGGTCGACGGGCAGCCCGGAGAGGGCGAGGGCGGTGAGGACGGCGGACGGGCCGGGCACGGCCGTCACCCTGACGCCCTCCTCGACGGCGGCGGCGACGAGCCGGTAGCCGGGGTCCGACACGGACGGCATGCCCGCGTCGGTCACGAGCAGCACCCGCGCCCCGCCGACCAGCGCCTCCACCAGCTCGGGCGTCCGGGCGGACTCGTTGCCCTCGAAGTAGGAGACGACGCGCCCGGAGGTGTGGATGCCGAGCGCCCGGGTCAGGCCGCGCAGCCTGCGCGTGTCCTCGGCGGCCACGATGTCCGCGCCCTGCAGCTCGGTGGCGAGGCGGGGCGGGGCGTCCGCGATGTCGCCGATGGGGGTCCCTGCGAGTACCAGCGTTCCTGTCACGGGTGCCATCCTCCCAGCCCGGACGGGCGACGCGCACAGGCGCGTTCCCTACGATGGCGCGGTGACCAGTACCGCACCCGAGACCCTGGAGGGCCGGCAGTCCGTGGCAGAGCCCTCTTCGTGGCAGCAGCGGCTCCGGCTCTTCGGCTACGAGCCGCCCGCCGGACGCGCCGCCCCCATCGGGCTGCGGGAGCGGCTCGACCCCCCGTACACCCGTCCCTCCGCGCGCGTGTGGTCGTTCCTCGGCGTCGGCCCCGACGGGGCCGAGAAGCTGTGGCGGCTCCTCGCCTGGGGCGGTCCGCTCCTGGTCACGGCGGTCGCGGGCCTGCTCCGGTTCTGGAACCTGGGCAAGCCGAACGCGGTGATATTCGACGAGACGTACTACGCGAAGGACTCCTGGGCGCTGATCAACCAGGGGTACGAGGGGGCCTGGCCGAAGGACATCGACAAGACGATCCTGAAGGACCCGGGGTCGGTCCTCGTGCCGACCGACCCGGGCTACGTCGTGCACCCGCCGATGGGCAAATGGGTGATCGGCGCCGGCGAGAAGCTGTTCGGCTTCGAGCCGTTCGGCTGGCGCTTCATGGTGGCCCTGCTCGGCACCCTGTCGGTGCTCATGCTGTGCCGGATCGGGCGGCGCCTGTTCCGCTCGACGCTCCTGGGCTGTCTGGCGGGCCTGCTGCTCGCCGTCGACGGGCTGCACTTCGTGATGAGCCGCACCGCGCTCCTCGACCAGGTGCTGATGTTCTTCGTGCTCGCCTCCTTCGGCTGCCTCGTCCTGGACCGCGACCGGGTCAGGAAGCGGCTGGCGGCGGCGCTCCCGGAGGACGAGGAGGGGGTGCTGCGGCCGGACGGGGAGGTCGCGGAGTCCCTGCGGCTCGGGTGGCGGCCGTGGCGGATCACGGCCGGCGTGATGCTGGGGCTCGCGGCGGCGACCAAGTGGAACGGCCTGTACGTCATGGTGGCCTTCGGCCTGATGACGGTGCTGTGGGACGTCGCCGGGCGGCGCACGGCGGGCGCGGTCCGCCCGTACGTCTCGGTGATCAGGAAGGACCTGGTCCCGGCGTTCGCCTCGGTGGTGCCGGTGGCGATCGCGACCTACCTGGTGACCTGGACCGGCTGGATCGTCGGCGACAAGGGCTACTTCCGCACGTGGGCCGCCGACCAGGACAAGCTGGACGGGGGCGGGACCTGGAGCTGGCTGCCGGACTGGCTGCGCAGCCTGTGGCACTACGAGACCGAGGTCTACTCCTTCCACGTGGGCCTGACCTCGCCGCACACGTACGAGTCGAACCCCTGGTCCTGGATCGTCCTCGGCCGCCCCGTCTCGTACTTCTACGAGTCCCCGGCGCCCGGCACGAAGGGCTGCCCGGCCGACGCCGGCGAGAAGTGCGCCCAGGAGGTCCTCGCCCTCGGCACCCCGCTCCTGTGGTGGGCCGCCTGCTTCGCGATCCTGTACGTCCTGTGGCGCTGGGCCTTCCGCCGCGACTGGCGAGCGGGCGCGATCGCCTGCGGCATCGCGGCCGGCTGGCTTCCCTGGTTCCTCTATCAGGAACGCACCATCTTCCTTTTCTACGCGGTCGTCTTCGTGCCTTTCCTGTGCCTGGCGGTGGCCATGATGCTGGGCGCGCTCATCGGGCCCCGCGGTTCCACGGAAAGGCGCCGCACTTTCGGCGCGGTGGCGGCGGGATGTCTCGTCCTCCTCATCGTCTGGAATTTCATCTATTTCTGGCCCATCTACACGGGCACGCCGATTCCGCTGGAGGACTGGCGGGGGCGGATGTGGCTGGACACGTGGGTGTGAGGGTGCCGGTGCCGGAGTGACGGACATGACGGAAGGTGCTCGACACGCCCGGGAGCCCGCTGCTTGACTGGACGGCCGTCTGGGGGAGGGGAACGCAGTCATGCGCAGTGGAGCCAAGGTCGCGGTCGTCGGAGGGGTCTTCGCGGTCGTCGCGGGCGGGGTCGGCTACGGGGGCTACAACCTGTGGAACGGCGTCACGGGCGGCGACTCGACCGTGAGCACCCGGAGCGAGGCCGTGCCGGAGAAGAGATCCGGGCCCGTCACCCCCGAGGAGACGACGGCCACCGCGAAGGACTTCCTGGCGGCCTGGGCGGCCGGGGAGTCCGACAGGGCGGCCCAGCTCACGAACGACCCGGTCACGGCCGGCCCCGCGCTGCTCGCCTACAAGGAGGGCGCGAAGGTCTCGAAGGCGGTCATCACCCCCGGGACGCCGGTCGGCACGAAGGTGCCGTTCACGGTGCGGGCGACGGTCTCGTACGAGGGCGTGTCCAAGGACCTGTCGTACGCCTCCGAGCTGACCGTGGTCCGGGGGACGACCACCGGCCGGCCGCTGGTGCGGTGGCGGCCGGCCGTCCTGCACCCGAAGCTGACCGCCGGCGCGACCCTGCGCACCGGCACCGCGAAGGTCGCCTCCGTGAAGGCCGTCGACCGGAACGGGGTCGAGCTGACCGGGCAGAAGTACCCCTCGCTCGGCCTGATCATCGACACCCTGCGGCAGCGGTACGGGGCGCGGGCGGGCGGCACGACCGGGGTCGAGACCTGGATCGACTCGGGCAGCGAGACCGTCGCCGACACCCCCCTCCTGGTCCTGCGGAAGGGCAGGCCCGGCACGATAGAGACCACCATCGACGCGGGGGTGCAGGCGGCGGCCGAGAAGGCGGTCACGGCGTACTCCCGGGCCGCCGTGGCGGCGGTCGAGCCGTCGACGGGCGCGATACGGGCGGTCGCCAACAGCCCGGCGGGGGGCTTCAACACGGCGTTCCAGGGGGCGCAGGCGCCGGGCTCGACGATGAAGATCGTGACGTCGGCGATGATCATGCAGCACGGGCTCGGCGGCCCCGGCAGCCCCGTCGAGTGCTCCCCCGAGGCGAGCTGGAAGGGCGTCACCTTCCACAACCTGGACCACTCCTCCTTCAAGGGCGGCACGCTGGCCAAGGCCTTCAGGACGTCCTGCAACACCGCCTTCCTGAAGAAGGCGCTCGGCCCGCTCGGCGAGAAGGACCTGGAGGACGGCGCCCTCGGCGAGACCGCCCGCCGCTACTTCGGGATCGGCCTCACCTGGCAGGTGGGGGTGCAGGCGTGGGACGGCAGCGTGCCCGTGTCGCAGGGGGGAGAGACGGCCGCCTCGTACATCGGCCAGGGCAAGGTCACGATGAGCGCCCTGAACGTCGCCTCGCTCTCCGCGACCGTGCGGGACGGCGGCTTCCGCCAGCCGTACCTGGTGGCGAAGGAGTACGGCGACCGGGAGTTCGCCACGGCCGAGCGGCTGCCCGGGGAGATCGCCTCGGGCCTGCGGCAGATGATGAAGGAGACGGCGACGGAGCCGGACGGCACCGCGACCCGGGCGATGGCGGGGGTGCCCGGCCCCAAGGGCGCGAAGACCGGTTCGGCGGAGGTCGACGGCCAGGGCACGTCCAACAGTTGGTTCACCGGCTACTCGGGCGACCTCGCGGCGGCGGCGGTCGTCGAGGCCGGCGGGCACGGGGGCGACGCGGCGGGGCCGGTGGTGGCGAGGGTTCTGAAGGCGGGCTGAGGCGGGGTGGGACGGGGCGGGATGAGCCGCGCCCGGACGGGCCGGGGGTGGCGGAGGTCCGAAGCCGGGCCGGGCCGGGGATGTCCGCACGGCGGAAGCGGGTCGCGTGGCCCCTGCACCTACCACTACCGTGCGGGCCATGACTCCTGACGAGACGTCCCCCGCCCACCCCCTCTTCGCCGCCGCGCTCCAGGAGCTGGGGCTCGGCGTCGAGGTCCGTCGCTTCCCGGACGAGACCCGCACGGCGCAGCAGGCCGCCGACGCGATCGGCTGCGCGGTCGCGGAGATCGTGAAGTCGCTGGTCTTCGCGGCGGACGGGGTGCCGGTGCTCGTCCTCGTGGACGGCGCGTCGCGGGTGGACGTCGAGCGGGTGCGGGAGGAGTTGGGCGCGCGGGAGGTGACCCGGGCCGACGCGAAGGTCGTCCGGGAGACGACGGGGTACGCGATCGGGGGCGTCCCGCCGTTCGGCCACCGCGTCCGGACCCGGGTCCTCGCGGACCGGGGGATCCTCGACCACGAGGTGGTGTGGGCGGCGGCGGGCACCCCGCACACGGTCTTCGCGATGGACCCGAAGGCGCTGGTCGCGCAGGCGGGCGGCACCCTGGTGGACGTCCGGGAGCCGTCGGCGTGACCCCGCTCGTCACGTTCGCGGTCCTGGTCGCGGCCGTCACGCACGCCGGCTGGAACGCCCTCGCGCACCACATCAAGGACCAACTGCTCTCCTTCACGCTGATCGCGGGCGGCGGGGCGCTGATCGGCCTGCTCCTCGCCCCCTTCGCCCCCTTCCCGGCGGCGGGGGCGTGGCCGTACCTGATCGTGTCCGCGCTCCTGCACGTCGGGTACTACGTGCTCCTGATGCGCTCGTTCACGCTGGGCGACTTCGGGCAGATGTACCCGATCGCGCGCGGCACGGCCCCGCTGATCGTGACCCTCCTGGCGGCCGTCTTCCTCGACGAGGTCCCGGACGGCCGGCAGTTGCTCGGGGTGGCGGTGGCCTGCGCGGGCCTGACCGGGCTCGCCCTGTGGGGCATCCGGGGCAAGGGCGCGCGGCCGCACGGCCCGGCCCTCCTGGCGGCGGGCGCGACGGGCGTCTCGATCGCCCTGTACACGGTCGTCGACGGCACGGGCGTCCGCGCCTCCGGCACCCCGCTCGGCTACATCGCGTGGCTGATGGTCCTGGAGGGCCTGGCGATCCCGGCGTACGCCCTGTGGCGCCGCCGCGCCGCCCTCCTCCCCCAGCTCCGCCCGTACGCCGCCCGCGGCCTGCTGGGCGCGGCCCTCTCGGTCGCCGCGTACGGCCTGGTCCTCTGGGCCCAGACGCAGGCCCCGCTCGCCCCGATCGCCGCCCTCCGCGAGTCCTCCATCATCGTGGGCGCGGCCATCGGCGCCCTCCTCTTCAAGGAACGCTTCGGCGCTCCGCGCATCGCGGCGGCGGCGCTGATGGCGGTGGGGATCGGGCTGATGCTGCACGTGGGGTGACGGGGCGGCGCGTCGACGGGACCGGGGGCTCGCTTCCCCTCACCGGGGGAGGAGGCCGACCGGCGTCACCCCTCGCGCCCGCTCGAAGAGGTCTCGCGCCACGGGATTCTTGATGTGGGGCTTGATGCGGCTGTGCATGACCTTGATGCGCTCGTCCGCCCGCCCGGACTGAAGGCTCGGGTAGTCCTCCAGCGCGAGGGTCCATGTGGCGCATGCCGCTTCGAGGTGCCCCAGGTCGAGCTGCCTCTCGGCCAGGGTGCAGCGATGCCGGACGCGAGCGCGCCGGTAGACGCTCTGGCGGACCTTGTCCGATTCCCGCATGGCCGCGATCGACCCGGCGACGTCGCCGAGTTCGAAACGTACTTGGCCGGCGTGGTAGAGGAGCGAGGAAGGATCGTAGGAACCGAAGGCCTTGGACTGCGACTCGGCCTTCTCCATGGCCACTTCGGCTTCCTTGAGGTACGTCAGCGCCGCGCCCCGCGCCCCCGTCTGTGCCGCCGCGTGGGCCTGCTGGCCGGCGAGGAAGGCCCGCATCCGGGGGCCCGCTTGCGGCGAGGCGGCGGCAGCGGCGTCCGCGAGGCGCATCGCCTCCGCGCCGTGCCCCAGGTCGACGGCCTGGACGCTCATGCCCCGCAGGGTGGTGCAGAACGTCAAGTGGTCCTCGGCGGCCCCGGCGAGTTCGAGCGCCTTGAGGTAGTACCGCTGCGCCAGTCCGTGCAGCCCCTCGTCCACCGCCATGTACCCCGTGAGGTAGCAGAGGTCCGAGACGGCGCCCATCATCGCCTTGCGCACGCCTTCGGGGGCTTCCGCGCGCAAGTACGGGGCCGCCGTGTTCACGAGGAACGCCGCGGCCATGGGGCGGGCGGTCCGTCCGCCGAACTGGTCGTCGAGGTCGGAGATCCGCTCGGTCATGGCGGCGACGGCCTGGACGTCCGCCGTTCCTATGCGCCGCACATGACCCTTCTGCGCAGCTTCCATTCGACCGATGACGTCAGGCCAGTGGGGAATGGTCAGCGCGACGGAGAAGAGGCCGACCCCGAGAACGCTGCGACGGGACGGATCCATGTCTTGCCTCCCCAGGTCCAACAGTCCTTCCACGGTACTGGGGAGCGTGCTGGTCTCTTCGGCGGGAGGAGACGGAAAGCCCGTCTCGCCGTACGGCACGGGCCGGCGCAGCCTGCGGGCGAACGCCTCCAGGATCAGCGGCCGGACCGCTTCCTTCGGCAGGTGGCCCCTGAGCCACTGGTGGACCGAGGGCTCCCGGTACCGGAGGGGCGTGCCCCGCTCCGTACCCAGCCGGTTGATCTCCTGCGCGAACTGCCGCAGCGTCCAGCCGGTCTCCCGGTATAGGCGCACGAGTCCTTCGTTCGGCTTCGGGTCGGCCACAAGTAATCAACTCCCCGTGAGGTGAACGCACTTAAAGCTCTTAAGTCCCGCCCCCTTCGCAACAGTACCGCTGTCGGTAGTCACGCGGTTGCCTAGAGCGAGCAGGGATCACCACAAGGAACGACGTCACCGTGAGGGACCGAACCATGGACGAGAGAGCCGCTCCCGAGCAGGGCAGCGTGACGGAGCTCGGCGCGCAGGTGGATGCGGGAGCGTTCTGGCGGCTCGTTCCGGAGTCCGTACCGCGCGAGTACGCGGAGCCGACACGGGCCTTGGTCGAGCGGGTGCACGCGGGGCTCAAGCGGCTGGTGGGCGACCCCGGCGGGGCTACGGAGCACCCGCGCCACTGGGAGCCCGGGGACGTCGCCCGGGACACCCGTACGGACCGCGTGGGGCGCGTGATGGGTCACGTGGGGCCCTGTTATCAACTTCGGCCACTGACAGGGGGAAGGGAATGGGAAGCGTACGCCGGCGACATGGTGCCGGCCCGGCAGTCCGACGCGATGTCCCCCCGGGTTCGCGAGCTGAACCGCCGGAGCCGGGATCACGCCCCGCGTTCCTGGTGAACGGCTCCCCCGTCTTCGACCCCGGCGCGGAGGTGGTGGGCGTGGTGCGGTCCGTGACGGGATCGCTCGCCTCCCTCGAACGGCCCTCCGGCTACCGGTGGCAGGCAGCCGTTTCGCGACTTCGTCCCACCACGCCGTACCAGCGCCGACAGCTCGAAGCGCTGGCGCGCCACTCGCGGCAGGTCCGCCGCGCCGAGACTCCCGCCCCGGGTGGGGAAGGACAGCACCGCCCGGGGCGGGTTCCACAGAAGGACCGTGAAGGTCCATGACCGAGAGGGGAAGCAGTATGGGATGGGGAACGGGCAAGGGCGGAAGCGGCGGCACCGGGCAGCACTCCGGTGGTAAGGACCCGGGGACGTCCAAGCCGTCCTCCGACACGGTCAAGCCGAAGGACCCGCCGAAGCACAAGAAGGAAAAGTGACGGTGACGGAAGACTTCGCGGCGGCCGAGCGGACCGCGCTCCGCGGTCTGCTCGACGCGCTGAAACGGGAAGGGCTCGTGCCGCCCGCGTGGGAGCGTGCCGCACGGGCCGTGCCCCGCTCCGCGTACGTGCCCGAACGCATCTACCTGGGCGACGACTTGGAGCCGTGCCACCGCGCTGACGAACCGGAGGCGTGGTTGCGTGCGGTGTACGCCGACGACTCCGTGGTGACGCAGGTCAACGACGGCGAGGATCCCGGGGAGGACGGCGAACGCTGGGCGTCGTCGTCCGCGAGCGCGCCCGGCATCGTGTTCCGCATGCTGCGCATGGCGGACGTGGGCGAAGGACACAGGGTCCTGGAGATCGGCACCGGCACGGGCTGGAACGCGGGGCTGCTGTCCCACGTGGTCGGCGCGGAGAACGTGACGACCGTCGAAGTGGACCCCGTGTTGGCGGCCACGGCCAAGGACCGGCTGTGGAGGGAGGGGCTCAGGGCGGAGGTGGTCGCCGGGGACGGTGCCCTGGGCCACGCGGGCGGCGCTCCGTACGACCGGCTCGTGGCCACGTGCTCCGTGCGTTCCTTTCCCCGCCCGTGGCTCGAACAGGTCAAGCCCGGGGGCGTCGTCCTGACCCCCTGGGAAAGCCCCTGGACCTGTTACGGGCTGCTCCGCATGACCGTGGACGACGCCGGCGCCGCGTCGGGCCGTTTCTCGCCGCACTCCGCGTTCATGCTCATGCGGGCGCAGCGCACCGACCTGCGGATCTTCCGGGACGTGGTGCGCGACGCCCACCGGCCCGACGAGTCGAGCACCGGCCTTCCGCCGTGGCGGGTGACGGGGGACGACCTCGCCGTGCGGTTCGCCATGGGGCTGCTGCTCCGTGACGTGTGGTGGACGTGGCACGACGACCCCGACGTGGAGGGAGTGGCGTCCCGGCTCTGGGTCGCGACGACCGACGCGACGTCGTGGGCGGCCGTGGACCGGGACGGGACGTCGGACGACCGGTTCACGGTCTGGCAGCACGGACCCCGGCGCCTCTGGGACGAGACGGAGGCCGCGTACGCGTGGTGGACGTCGCACGGCCGCCCCGGCCCCGAACGGTTCGGTCTGACCGTGACGGCGACGGGTGAGACCCCGTGGCTGGACGACCCCGGCCGACCCGTCCCCGCGACGGGCTGATGGATGAACCGCCCCGTCCGTGCGCCTGTCTTCTCGTGGCGCACGGCCGGGGTCCCGGCCCGCACGGTGACCGCTCCGGGCGTGTTCGCCGGCCCGCTGGTGGAAGGCTGAGCGCATGGCACGGACCGAGTACGAGAGCAACAGCATGGTCATGGCCGACGCCCGACTCCTCTGGGACTTCCAGCGGATGGGCCACGAGCCGCGCCCCTGTTCCGTGGCCGTCGGGCTCGGGAGTCACGACCTCGGGGTGGCCGACGTGACGGTGGAGCTGTACCGGCGGGGCATGGCGCCGATGATCGTGTTCACCGGGGCCAGCAACCCGACCACCCGGGACCGGATGCCGCGCGGCGAGGCCGTGCACTACCGGGAGCGGGCGCTGGAGAGCGGGGTGCCCGGGGGGATCGTGCTCGTGGAGACGCGGGCGCGGAACGCCGGGGAGAACATCCGGTTCTCGCGGGAACTGCTCGCGGAGCACGGGGTGGACGTGTCGTCCGTGCTGCTCGTCAGCAAGCCGTACGAGGAGCGGCGGGCGTACGCCACCGCCCGGCGGCTCTGGCCGGAGGTGGAGGTCGTCGGCGCGTCCGCTCCCCTGGCGCTCGACGCGTACGTCGAGTCCATCGGGGACGCCCGGCTCGTCCTCGACATGCTCGTGGGAGCCGTACAGCGGTTGATCGTCTATCCGGCGCGGGGATTCATGATCGAGCAGGAGATCCCCGGGACCGTGGTCGCCGCCTGCGAGCGCCTTCGGGACGCGGGGTTCACCGGGCGGCTCGTGCCCGGGTGAGCGGGCCGGCCATCACCCGGCGTGGGCGCAGAGCGGGCCCGGGTCCGTCGTCGGGATGCGCATCCGGCGCAGGAGGTCGCGGGTGGCGCGGAGGGTCAGGGTGCTGTGCCAGGCGGTGCCCGGGTGGCGGGCGCGCAGGTGGGAGAGGGCCCGGGTGCCCAGGCCGCTGCCGTGGAAGCGCTCGTCGAGCGTGACGTCGGTGATGACGCCCCGGGCGCACCGGGCGCACATCCGGTAGTGGACCTCCCCGACGACCTGGCGGGTGTGGACCAGGAGCAGGCACTCCTCGCCGGGGCCCGGGTCGTCCGGGACGTGCGTGGACAGGAACTCCACCGCCCCGTACACCAGGAACCGGCGGCGGAGGCGGGTGGCGATCCTGCCCGGTCGCGAGTGCCTGCCCGCGGTCCGGTCGGACGACGGGGCGGAGGACGAGCCGAACAGGGTGCTGCTGCTGGGGCGCGCATGGTGTCCGTGCATGGATCCCGTGTGCCCCGGGCCCCGGGAGGTATCCCCCGGGGCGGCGGCGTCGGCCGTTCCGGTGACGCTCAGCGGCGTCCGCGGCGGTTCCGGCGGGTCCGGCGCACGAGCAGGAAGGCGACCAGGGCGGCGACCCCGGCGAGCAGCGGGGTGCGGTTGGCCTTCGCCTTGTCCGCGACCGCTCCGGCCTTCTCCAGGACCGGGTCGGGGGTCTTCTCCTGGACCAGGTCGGACGCGACCGCGGCCTTCTCCTTGGCCTTCTCGGACGCCACCGCCGCCTTCTCCTTGACCAGGTCGGACGCGACCGCGGCCTTCTCCTTCACCAGGTCCGTGGCGACCGCCGCCTTCACCTTGGCCTTCTCCGTCGCGACCGCCGCCTTCTCCCGCGCCGCGGCCACCTTCTCCCCGGCCTGCGCCTTCACGTCGGCCTTGGCCGCCAACGCCTCCACCGTACGGCCCAGTTCCTCGCGGGTGTGCTCGGCCTGCTCGCGCAGTTCCCCGAGGTCGTTCGCGGTCTTCTCACGCTGCGGCTGGTGGTTCATCGGTGGGCCCTCTCCTTGATCTCGGCCACGTCGGCCTTGACGTTGTCGATGGTCTGCTCGGGGGTCGGCGCGCCCGCCTCGTCGATCTGCTTCTTCCCGGCCACGGCCATGCCCGCCGCGCCCGCCGCGAGCAGCACGGCGACGATCAGGGCCGAGGCCCAGACCGGGAGGACCAGGGCGAGGGCCGCGATCACGGCGACGACGAGGGCCTGCGCGGCCAGGACGCCGACCAGGCCGGCGCCGCCGAACAGGCCGCCGCCCACGCCGTAGCGCTTGCCCTTCTCGGTCATCTCCGCCCGGGCGAGCCGCATCTCGTCGCGGACCAGCTCCGAGATCTGCTGCGACGCCCGCGAGACGAGGTCGCCCACCGACGCGTCGGCGGTGCTGCCGTGGACCGGTCGTTGGATGGTGCTCATCGCGTCCTCTCTCCGTCCGTCTCCCTTGACTTCCCTTCCCCTTCACCTGCTCGGCCGGAGCGATTTCACACGGGCCCGTTCGCCCCCGGCGCGGGGCGGCGCGCCTCAGTCGCCCAGCACCTCCCTGAAGTGACGGTTCACCGCGAGGAGTCCGCCGTCGACGCGGAGGACCGTGCCGGTGATCCAGGACGCGTCCGGGGAGGCGAGGAAGGCGACGGCGGCGGCGATGTCGTCGGGGGTGCCGACGCGGCCCAGGGGGTAGACCCGCTCGGCGAGGGCCGCGAGCCCCTCCTCCTTCCCCTCCCAGGCCCTGGTCGCGATCGTGCCCGGGTTGATCTGGTTGACCCGGACCCCGCGCGCCGCCGCGTCCCCCGCCAGGGTGCGGGTGAGGGAGGCGAGACCGGCCTTGGCGGCGCTGTACGCGTGGTTGCCGAAGTCCGCCTCCGCGTTGACCGAGCCGATGGTGACGATCGCCCCGCGCCCGCCCGCCGCCGCCAGGTGCGGCAGCGCCGCCCGCGCGCAGCGCACGGCCCCCAGGAACGTGACCTCGTGCTGGACGGCCCAGCCCTCCTCCGGCTCGTCCTCGAAGCGGTCCCGGTCGGGCGCCACGGGGCCGAGCGCGTTGTTCACGAGGACGTCGAGACCGCCGAAGGCCTCCACCGCGTACGCCACGGCCGCGTCCACCGAGCCCTGGTCGGACACGTCGCAGCGTACGGACTCCGCCCCCGGCAGCTCCGCCGCCGTGGCGCGGGCCGCCTCCCCGTCCACGTCCGTGACGAGGACCCGCGCGCCCTCCGCCGCGAGGCGCCGCGCGGTGGCCGCGCCGATGCCGCGCGCCGCGCCCGTGATCAGCACCCCGTACCCGTCGAGTCTCTTCCCGAGATCCATGCGATCCGTGTGTTCCGCGTGTTCCGTGTGTTCCGTGTGTTCCGTGCGCTCCTTGTGTTCCATGGAGTGATCACAACACCCGGTCCGCCGCCCGCACCAGGGGGAACACCCGCGCAACGGGCCGGAGAACGCGGGTCCGTGGCGGGAAGACCCCTCGCGCACCGCTCCGGTGATCACCTACTGTCGCAGGCTCCGGTGCCCGGCGCGGATCCCCGCCCTCCCGGCCCGGACCAGCGGAGGGGGACGTCGGGAACATGGGTCAGCTCGTCGCCGTGGCGGTCATCACCGTCCTGGCCGTCATCAGCCCCGGAGCGGACTTCGCGATGACCGTCCGCAACAGCTACCTGTACGGGCGGACCGCCGGGGTCCTCGCCGCCGTCGGCATCGCCCTCGGCGTCCTGGTCCACGTCACGTACACCATGCTGGGCGTCGGGCTCCTGGTGTCCCGGAGCCCGGCGCTCTTCACGGCGATGAAGCTGATCGGCGCCGCGTACCTGGTCTACGTCGGGTACAAGACCTTCGTCACCAGGGCCCGGGTGGACGTCGACCTGTCGGACGGCGAGGGCCTGTCGAAGGCCGGCGCGCTGCGCACCGGCCTCCTGACGAACGCGCTCAACCCGAAGACGATGCTGTTCGTCCTGAGCACCTACACCCAGGTCGTCAGCGCCGACACCCCCGTGCCCCAGCAGATCGGCTACGGCCTGTTCATGTCGTTCGCGCACCTGGTGTGGTTCGCGCTCGCCGCGCTGCTCTTCTCCCGGCAGGGCCTGCGGGACCGGCTGTTGCGGCGGCAGACCGTGCTCAACAAGGCCATCGGCGCCGTGCTCGTGGGCCTCGGGGTGGTGCTCGCGCTGACGCCGTCGGCGGCCTGAGCCGGGCCCGACGGCGAGGCCGTCAGGCCGTCACCGCTCCCACCGCCCGGACGAGGGCCTGGGCGCGCGGGTCGGCCGTGACCGTCTTGCGCATGCCGTTGGTGACGTACCCGAAGGCGATGCCGGAGTCGGGGTCCGCGAAGCCGAGGGAGCCGCCGCGGCCCGGGTGGCCGAAGGAGGACGGGCCGAGGAGCGGCGAGGCCGGGCCGTGCAGCATGTGGCCGAGGCCGAAGCGGGTGCCGACGAGCAGGACGCGGTCCGTGCCCGCGGACTCCTCGGTACGGGCGAGGGTGAGGGTCGCCGGGGCGAAGAGGCGCTCGGCGCCGTCGACGGGGCCGAGGGTGGCGGCGTAGAAGCGGGAGAGCGCGCGGGCGGTGGCGACGCCGGCCGAGCCGGGGAGTTCGGCGGCCCGGTAGACGGGGTCGTTCTCGTCGGGCGCCGGGTCGATGACGCCGAAGGCGCGGCGGGTGAGGGAGTCCGGGTCCCGGTAGGCCTCGGTGACCGCGCGCTTGGGGCGGAGCCGGAGCGCGCCGCTCCCGGCCGGTTCGACCTCCTCGACGGGTCCGATGCGGCCGACCCGGTGGGCCTCCGCGTCCGGGAGCCCGATCCACAGGTCGAGGCCGAGCGGGCCGGCGATCTCCTCCGCCACCCAGCGGCCGACGGTCCGGCCGGTGACGCGGTGGACGAGGCCGGAGAGCAGCCAACTGAAGGTGTGGGCGTGGTAGCCGTGGGCGGTGCCGGGCTCCCAGACGGGGGCCTGGGCGGCGACGGCGGCGGTCGCCGTCGGCAGGTCGACGGCCTCGGCGAGGGTGAGCGGCCGGTCGAGGACGGGGACGCCGGCCCGGTGCGCGAGGAGGTCCCGCACGGTCGCGCGGTCCTTGCCGGCCGCCTTGAACTCGGGCCAGTACGTGGCCACGGGGGCGTCCAGGTCGAGCAGGCCGCGCTGGTGCAGGAGCAGGGGCACGGCGGCGGCGACGCCCTTGGTGGCCGAGCGGACGACCTGGGCGGTCTCCCCGGTCCAGGGCGCCCCGCCGTCGACGTCCCCGCCATCGGCGTCCTCGCCGTCCGCGTCCTCGCCGTCGACGTCCTTGGTGCCCGCCCACAGGTCGACGACCCGCACGCCGTCCCGGTGGACGGCGACGGCCGCCCCGCGCTCGCCGCGCTGCTCGAAGTTGCGCAGGAACGCGTCCCGGACGGGCTCCCAGCCCGCCGCCACCGTGCCCTGGACGTCCACGTTCCCGCTCCTCGTCTCTCCGTGTCTCTCCGTGTCTCCGACCCTCCATGGTGCAACGCGGCACGTGGAGGGCCGATTCCGGGGCCTCGGAACGCCGGAGGACGGGCCCTCGGAAACGCTGGGGGACGGGCCCTCGGAGGGGCTCAGGCCACCGACTGCGGGACGAAGCCGAACGGCAGCTCCAGGCGGTGCCGGGCCATCAGCTCCTCGTCCGCGAGGAGTTCGCCGGTCCGCCCGTCGGCGGCGATGACGCCCTCGCTGAGCACCACCGCGCGCGGGCAGAGCTCCAGGGCGTACGGCAGGTCGTGGGTGACCATGAGGACGGTGACGTCCAGGGAGCGCAGGACGTCCGCGAGCTCGCGGCGCGAGGCCGGGTCCAGGTTGGAGGACGGCTCGTCGAGGACGAGGATCTCCGGCTCCATGGCCAGGACGGTCGCCACGGCGACCCGGCGGCGCTGCCCGAAGGAGAGGTGGTGCGGCGGCCGGTCGGCGTACTCGGCCATCCCGACCCGCTCCAGGGCCCGGCGCACCACGGCGTCGAGCTCGGCGCCGCGCAGTCCGGCGGCGGCCGGGCCGAAGGCCACGTCCTCGCGGACGGTCGGCATGAAGAGCTGGTCGTCGGGGTCCTGGAAGACGATGCCGACCTTGCGGCGGACCTCGGCCATGTGCTTCCTGCCGACCGGGAGCCCGGCGACGGTGACGGTGCCCGCGCCGCCGGTGAGGATGCCGTTGAGGTGGAGGACGAGGGTGGTCTTGCCGGCGCCGTTGGGGCCGAGCAGGGCGACCCGCTCGCCGCGCCCGACGGTCAGGTTCACCCCGAAGAGGGCCTGGTGGCCGTCGGGGTAGGCGTACGCGAGGCCGCGGACGTCGAGGGAGGGCGGAGGGGTCATCGGAAGGTCCATCCCAGGAGGCAGATCAGGAGGGCGGTCAGCGGCAGCGCCGCGGCGCGCGTCCACTGGGCGCGGGTGGCGGTCACCTCGTCGAGGACCGGGATGGTGCCGGTGTAGCCGCGGCTGACCATGGCCAGGTGGACCCGTTCCCCGCGCTCGTACGAGCGGATGAAGAGCGCGCCCGCGGACTTGGCGAGGACGCCCCAGTGGCGCACGCCCCGCGCCTCGAAGCCGCGCGAGCGGCGGGCGACGGACATGCGGCGCATCTCGTCGGTGATGACGTCGCCGTACCGGATCATGAAGGAGGCGATCTGGACGAGCAGCGGCGGCAGCTTCAGGCGCTGGAGGCCGAGGAGCAGGGAGCGCAGCTCGGTGGTGGCGGCCAGGAGCACGGAGGCGGCGACGCCGAGGGTGCCCTTGGCGAGGACGTTCCAGGCGCCCCACAGGCCGGGGACGCTCAGGGAGATCCCGAGCACCTCCGTCTGCTCGCCGGGCACGACGAACGGCATGAGCAGCGCGAACGCGACGAACGGCACCTCGACGAGCAGCCGCTTGCACAGGAAGCCGGCCGGCACCCGGGCCTTCGCCGCCACGACCGCGAGGAGCGCGGCGTACGCGGCGAAGGTCCAGACGGCCTCGCGGGGCGTCGAGACGACCACCACGACGAAGCCGAGGACGGCGACGAGCTTGGTGTGCGGGGGCAGCCCGTGGACCGGCGAGTGTCCGTGCCGGTAGAGCTTGTGGGCGTGGCCCGCACCCATGTCAGACGCTTTCCGGTACGGCGGTGCGGCGGCGGCGCACGACCCAGAAGGCTCCGGTGCCGACGGCCAGGGTCGCGCCCACGCCGATGACGCCGGCCAGACCGCCGGAGAGGCGCGCGTCGGTGATGTCCCTGACGCCGTAGTCGGCGAGCGGGGAGTCGGCGGTGGCGTGCTCGTACTGGTCGGCCTTGGCGTCGATGCCCTTGTCGGCGGCGACCTTCTCCAGGCCGTCGGGGCTGGCGGAGGCGTAGAAGGAGACGAAGCCGGCGAGGACGAGGGCGGTGACGACGCCGGCGGTCCACAGCTTCTTCGGGGAGCCGGAGGAGACCGGGACGGGGGCGGTCGCGGGCTCGGCGTCGACCAGCTCGCCGTCCACCCGGAGCTTGAGCGGGGCGGTCAGGCCGCGCGCGCCGTACACCAGGTCGGGGCGGACGGCGACGACCGCGCCGACGGTCAGCATGGTGATGACGGCCTCGCCGACGCCGATGAGGACGTGGACGCCGACCATGGCCGTGAGGACCTTGCCGACGGGGACGTCGGTGGTGCCGCCGATCGCGTAGATCAGCGTGAAGGCGACGGCCGCGGCCGGTACGGAGACGAGCGCGGCGGCGAAGGAGGCGACGGTCACCGAGCGGCGGGTGCGCGGCAGGACCAGGACGAGGCCCCGGACGAGCGCGTAGGCCACGACGACGGTGACGACGCCCATGACGGTGATGTTCACGCCGAGGGCGGTGAGGCCGCCGTCCGCGAAGAGGATGCCCTGCATGAGCAGGACGACCGCGATGCAGAGGACGCCGGTCCAGGGGCCGACGAGTATCGCGGCGAGCGCGCCGCCGAGGAGGTGTCCGCTGGTCCCGGCGGCGACCGGGAAGTTCAGCATCTGGACGGCGAAGATGAAGGCCGCGACGAGGCCGGCGAGCGGCGCCGTGCGCTCGTCCAGTTCGCGGCGGGCTCCGCGCAGGCTGACGGCGACGGCGCCGGCGGCGACGACACCGGCAGCGGCCGATACGGGGGCGTTGATGAATCCGTCAGGTACGTGCACGTCGGAATGATGGGCGCTCCTGCGAAGGAGTTGCAAGAGCGCACGGGTCACATCATGGCCGCGGCTTTCCCGGCATGAGCCGTGCGATCACGGGGAAGAAGTGCCACATTGGCTTATAAGAGGACAAAAAGTCAGGAGCCACCGATGGCCACCGCACCCGTCCCCGCCGTCGACGACCGTGCCAAGGGTCGGATCATCAGCGACGCCCCCCTCTCCCGACCCGTCCCGGTGGCCCTGCGCTACGACCCCGGCTACTCCCCCGCGACCGTCCGCTTCGTCTTCCCCGGCGCCGTCGAGTGGTCCTTCCCGCGCGCCCTCCTGGAGAAGGGCCTGCGGAACCCGACCCGGCGCGGCGACATCGGCGTCTGGCCCTGCGGCCGGGTGCAGACAGTGGTCGAGTTCCACACGGAGGAGGGGGTGGAGGTCGTCCAGTTCGACACCGCCGCCCTGGTGCGCTTCCTGCGCCACACGTACTCCTCGGGTCACGCGGGAAGCCCCGCCGCCTCCGCCGCCCCGGACGCGCGGACGCCGTCGGCGCGCCGCTGAGACGGCGCGCCGACGGCGTCGGGCGTACAGGCCGAAGGCACCGGGCGTACGCCCGGAAACGTCAGGCCTTCACGAGGTCCGGCTTCCCCTCCGCGGAGGTCTCCTCGACGTGACGGGCGAGCCCCTCGCCCTCCACGTCCACGTTGGGCAGGGCCCGGTCCAGCCACTTCGGCAGCCACCAGGCCTTGTGGCCGAGCAGCGCGAGGACGGCCGGGACGATCGCCATGCGGACCACGAAGGCGTCGAAGAGGACCGCGACGGCCAGGCCGAAGCCGATCATCTTGATCATCTGGTCGGTCATCCCGATGAAGCCGGAGAAGACCGCGATCATGATCACTGCGGCGGCGGTGACCACCCGGGCGCTGTGCCGGAAGCCGGTCACGATCGCCTCGCCGGGGCGCTCGCCGTGCACGTACGCCTCGCGCATCCGGGTGACGAGGAACACCTCGTAGTCCATCGCGAGGCCGAAGACGACGCCCACCATGAAGATCGGCATCATCGACATGATCGGGCCGGTCTGCTCGACCCCGAAGAGGCCGTCGAGCCAGCCCCACTGGAAGACCGCGACGACCGCGCCGAGGGCCGCGACCACCGAGAGCAGGAAGCCGAGGGCCGCCTTCAGGGGGACGAGGACCGAGCGGAAGACCAGGGTCAGGAGCAGGAAGGCGAGGCCGACGACGAGGGCCAGGTACGGCACCAGGGCGTCGTTCATCTTCTGCGAGAAGTCGATGTTCATCGCGGTGGCGCCGGTGACGAGGACGTCGTCGCCGGTGGCGTTCCGGATGTCGTGGACGAGGTCCTCGGTGGCGACGGAGGACGGGCGGTCCTTCGGTACCACCGTGATCATCGCGGCGTCACCGGCCTTGTTCGGGGTCGCCGGGGTGACGGCGGCCCAGCCTTCGAGCTTCTTGATCGTGGAGACCGTCTTGTCGGCGGTGGCCTTGTCGCCGTCGACGACGACGAGCAGCGGGCCGTTGAAGCCGGGGCCGAAGCCGTCGGACAGCATGTCGTACGCCCGGCGCTCGGTGGTGGAGACCGGCTTGACGCCGTCGTCCGGCAGGCCCATCTCCAGGGAGGCGGCGGGGACCGCGATCGCGCCGAGGCCGAGGACGCCGACGAGGAGCACGAGCACGGGACGGCGGATGACGAACCGGGCCCAGCGGGTGCCGCCGTTGGGCTTCTTCTCCTTGGCGTCCCCGGACGCCTCGCCCTTGCGCTGCTTGCGGCCCACGACCTTGTCGCCGGCGAAGCCGAGCAGGGCCGGGATCAGGGTGAGCGCGATGAGGACGGCGATGACGACCGTGCCGGCGGCGGCGAAGCCCATCTTCGTCAGCATCGGGATGTTGACGACGGCCAGGCCGACGAGGGCGATGACGACGGTGAGTCCGGCGAAGACGACGGCGGAGCCGGCCGTGCCGGTCGCGCGGCCCGCGGCCTCCTCCTTGCTCCGGCCCTCGGCCAGCTCCGCGCGGTAGCGGGAGACGATGAAGAGGGCGTAGTCGATGCCGACCGCGAGGCCGATCATCATCGCGAGGGTGGAGGTGGTGGAGCCGAGGTCGAGGACGTTCGCGAGCGCCGTGATCGAGGAGACGCCGATGCCGACGCCGATGATCGCGGTGAGCAGCGGGAGTCCGGCGGCGACGAGCGAGCCGAAGGTGACGACGAGGACGAAGCCGGCGATGACCACGCCGACGATCTCGCCCGCGCCGGTCTCGGGCATGGTCTGGAGGGCGTCGCCGCCGACCTCGACCGTCAGGCCCTTGCCCTGCGCCTCGTGTCCGGCCTGCTTCAGGGCCTCGCGCGTCCCGTCGGTCAGCTCCATGGCGTTGACCTTGTACGCGACGGAGACGTAGGCGGTGGAGCCGTCCTGGGAGACGGCCCGCGCGGTGTACGGGTCGGCGACCGAGACGATCTGGTCCGAGCCGGACTTCAGCGCGGCGACGGTCTCCTCGACGACGGCCTTGTGCGCCGCGTCGGTCACCTTCTGGCCCTCGGGGGCCTTAAAGACGACGCGGGCGGTGGCCCCGTCGGCTCCGGCGCCCGGGAAGCGCTCTTCGAGCAGGTCGAAGGCGCGCTGGGCCTCGGTGCCGGGGATCGAGAAGGAGCTGGAGGTGGCGGTGGGCGCGGTCGCGGCGCCGACGCCGGCGAGCGCGAGGAGCGCCACCCAGAGGAGGGCGACGAGCCGTCGGCGCCGGAAGGCGGAACGACCCAGCTTGTACAGGAACGTGGCCACGGGGGCGTACTCCCGGTGTTGAGGGACAAGGGCATGGGGAGCCGGCCCGACGGCGTGAGCGGCGCGACGTCAGGTGGAGAGGGGTGGTGCGGGTCCTGCGGCGGGACCCGTGGGTCCCGTGGGGCTCAGACGCCGAGTGAGGGGAGCACGACGGCGTCGACGTAGGCGCTGAGGAACGCGTGGTCGACCGGCTGATCCTCGATCAGCGGGCGGGCGACGAACGCGCCGATCAGCATGTGCGGGACGAGCTTCAGCGCCGGGTTGTCGGCGTCGACCTCGCCCCTGCGGACCGCTCGGCGCAGCACCTCCTGGAAGCCGTTCATCTCGGGTTCGATGAGCAGCTCGCGCAGCGCCCGGTGCAGGTCGGGGTTGTCGTGGACGGCATGGGCCAGACCCCGCATCAGCGCGGAGTCCTTCTCCATCTGGCAGTCGTCGGTCCGTTCGAGCATGATCCGGAAGTCGCCGCGCAGGGAGCCGGTGTCGATCTCGGAGAGGTCGGCCGGCTTGTTGGCGCGCAGCGCCCGGGCGACCAGCTCGGGCTTGCTCCCCCACTGGCGGTAGAGGGTGGCCTTGCTGGAGTGGGTGCGGGCGGCGACGGCGTCCATGGTGAGGGCGTCGTAGCCGACCTCGCGCAGGAGGTCGAGCACGGCCGCGTACAGCTCGGACTCCCGCTCGGGAGTGAGTCTGCTGCGTGCCATGCCGTGTCTCCTGCCCGGTGCGTCGACGGAGTGCGAACGAAACGGTTTCGTACTGTACGAAGGTACCCCCGCCCCCAGCGAAACGAAACCGTTTCGTACGTGTTCTGAACCACATCCGGCCCCCGCCTTGGCCCGCATACCCGAAGACGCCCGCATACACGTACGAGTTGCCACGCCCCCGCCACCCCGAAAGCATGGGGTGGTGAGTGACGACGTCGCGTATCTCCGTTTTCCGCACCTCCACGACGACCTGCTGTGCTTCGTCGCCGAGGACGACCTCTGGGTCGCCCCGCTCCCGGCCGAGGGGCAGCGCCCCGGCCGGGCCTGGCGGCTCACCGTCGACCGGACCCGGGTCGGGCACCCGCGCTTCTCGCCGGACGGACGCCACATCGCGTACACGAACTGGCGCAGCCTGGACCCCGAGATCCACCTCGTCCCGGTCGACGGCGGGGCCGCCCGGCGGCTCACCCACTGGGGGTCCACCGACACCCGGGTCTGCGGCTGGACGCCCCCCGACAAGGACGGCCGCTCCGACATCCTCGCCGTCTCCTCGCACGGGCAGCCCTTCTCGTACTACTCCTGGGCCTACACCGTCCCCACCGACGGCACCCCGGGCCGCCGGCTGCCCTGGGGCCCGGTCTCCGACATCGCGGTCACCGAGGAGCTCGTCGCCCCCGGCAACGAGGCCGAGCGGTGCACGCTGCTCCTGACCGGGAAGCCCCCGCACGAGCCCGCCGCCTGGAAGCGGTACCTGGGCGGCGCCACCGGCCGCCTCTGGCTGCACGGCAGGCGGCTGCTGGCCGACCTCGGCGGGCACCTGGACTGCCCGATGGCCGTGGGGGGCCGGATCGCGTTCCTCTCCGACCACGAGGGCATCGGCAACCTGTACTCCTGCCGGCCCGACGGCACCGACCTGCGCCGGCACACCGACCACGACGACTTCTACGCCCGGCACGCCTCCAGCGACGGGCGGCGGGTCGTCTACCAGTGCGCGGGCGAGCTGTGGGTGGTCGACGACCTCACGCCCGACTCCCGCCCCCGCCGCCTGGAGGTGCGGCTCGGCGGCCAGCGCGTCGGCCGGCGGAGCTACCAGGTGCCCGCCGCCCACCACATCGACTCCCTCTCCGTCGACGAGACCGGCCGGGCCAGCGCCGTCTCCGTCCGGGGCAGCCTGTACTGGCTGACGCACCGCGACGGCCCGGCCCGCACGATCATCGACTCCCCCGGCGTCCGGGTCCGGCTGCCCGAGATGCTCGGCAGCGGCGGCCAGGTCGCGTACGTGACCGACGCCGACGGCGAGGACGCCGTCGAGGTCGCCCACCTGCCGCGCGCCAGCGGCGACCGGCCGCCGCGCCGGCTCGCCTCCGGGGGCCTCGGGCGGGTCGAGGAGCTGGTCTCCGACCCGGACGGCGAGCGGCTCGCCCTCGCCTCCCACGACGGCCGGCTGCTCCTGCTCGACGCGACCGAGGAGTCCAACGGCGAGGTCACCGAGCTGATCAGGTCCGTCAACGGGCCCGTCCGCGACCTCGCCTTCTCCCCCGACGGCGACTGGCTGACCTGGTCCCACCCCGGCATCGGCCGCTCCCTGCGCTCGATCAGGATGGCCCGGATCTCGGGCCCCGGCGCCCGCACGGTCGTGGACGTCACCAACGGGCGCTTCGAGGACGAGAACCCGGTCTTCACCCGGGACGGGCGCTACCTCGCCTTCCTCTCCTGGCGCGGCTTCGACCCGGTGTACGACGTGCACACCGGCGACCTGTCGTTCCCGCTGGGCTGCCGCCCCTACCTCGTACCGCTCTCCTCCGCGACCCCGTCCCCCTTCGCGCTGCTCCCGGACGGGCGTCCGGCGGCCGGCGGCCTGGACCCGGCCGACGAGGACACCGCGCCGACGGAGGGCACGGTGACGGTGGAGACCGAGGGCCTCGCCGAGCGGGTCACGCCCTTCCCGGTGGCCGCCTCCAAGTACTCCGGGCTGCATCCGGTCAGCGGCGGCGGCCTGGTCTGGCTGCGCTGGCCCATCTCGGGCGCGCTCGGCGAGACCTTCGCCAACCCGGCCGACACCTCGGGCCGCCCCACCCTGGAGCACTTCTCCATCACCAAGGCCCGCAAGAGCGAACTCGCCTCCGACCTGGACTGGTTCGCGGTCAGCGGCGACGGCACCCGGCTCGTCGTCGCGGACGAGGGCGAGCTGCGGGCGGTGCCCGCGACCGAGGCCGGGGACGGCGACTCGACCGTCTACCTGGACCTGCGGCGCATCCTGCACGAGGTCGACCCGGGCGCCGAGTGGCGGCAGGCCTTCGACGAGGCCGGGCGGATCGTCCGCGCCTACTTCTGGGAGCCCGGCATGGGCGGGGTCGACTGGACGGCGGTCCTGGACCAGTACCGGCCGCTGGTCGAACGGGTCTCCTCCCCCGACGAGTTCGCCGACCTGCTGCGCGAGGTGATGGGCGAGCTGGGCACCTCGCACGCGTACGTCACCCCGGCCCGCCGCAACGAGGGACCCCCGCACTACCAGCGGCCCATGGGCCTGCTCGGCGCCAACCTCGTGCTCCGCGAGGCCGGTTGGACGGTGAAGCGGATCCTGCCCGGTGAGTCCTCCGACTCCAAGGCCCGCTCCCCGCTGGCCGGTACGGGCATCCGCGAGGGCGCCGTCCTCACCCACGTCGACGGGCGGCCCGTGGACCCGGTCGCCGGGCCGTACCCGCTGCTCTCCGGCACCGGCGGCACCACCGTCGAGCTGACCTTCACCCCCGCCGAGGGCGAGGGGCGCGCCCGGCGCGTCGCCGTCGTCCCGCTCGTCGACGAGCGCCCGCTGCGCTACCAGGACTGGGTGGCCAAGCGCCGGACCGTGGTCCGCGAACTGAGCGGCGGGCGCTGCGGCTACCTCCACATCCCGGACATGGGCGGCTCCGGCTGGGCGCAGTTCAACCGGGACCTGCGGATGGAGGTCTCCCGGCCGGCGCTCATCGTGGACGTGCGCGGCAACGCGGGCGGCAACATCAGCGAGCTCGTCATCGAGAAGCTGACCCGGCGGATCCTCGGCTGGGACCTCACGCGCAACGCCCAGCCGGTCAGTTACGCCTCGAACGCGCCGCGCGGCCCCGTGGTCGCCCTCGCCGACGAGGCCACCTCCTCCGACGGCGACATGATCACCGCGGCCTTCAAGCTCCTCGGCCTCGGCCCGGTCGTGGGCCAGCGCACCTGGGGCGGGGTGGTCGGCATGACCGGCCGCCACCGGCTCGGGGACGGCACGCAGATCACGGTGCCGATGAACGCGGCCTGGTTCCCCGAGTACGGCTGGTCCCTGGAGAACCACGGCGTCGAACCCGACCTCGCGGTCCTGCGCACCCCGCTGGACTGGGCGGAGGGCCGCCACGCCCAGCTCGACGACGCCGTCCACGTCGCCCTCGCCCTCCTGGAGGAGACCCCGGCGGCGAGCCCCCCGGCGTACGAGTCCCTCCCGGACCGCTCCCGCCCGAAGCTGCCGCCGCGGCCGGAGGGCTGACCTCCCTCACACCGCCCCGTACCTCAGGTCCAGTTCGTACGAGGCGCCCGGCCGGCCGTTCAGTGCCACGCTGCCGACCGCGCCGAACCCGATCCGGCCGAGCACGGTCCTCGACGCCGCGTTGTCGAGGGTCGTGGCGGCGGTCAGCCGGCTCAGCCCGTACTCCTCGCGGGCCAGCCGGCACAGCTCCCGCACCCCGGCCGTCGCCGTCCCGCGCCCGGCGGCCCGTTCGGCGACCCGGTAGCCGAGTTCGGCGCCGCCGTCGGCGACGTCGACCAGGTTGAACCGCCCGAGGACCTCCCCGCCCTCCCCCACGAGCACGTGGAGGTGGACCGTCCCCGTCTCCTGCTCGTCGAGGAGCGCCCGGTGCCGCGCGTCGAAGTCGGTGAAGTACGCGTCGCCCCGGTCGGGCACGGACGCGGCGAAGTAGGCCCGGTTCTCCCGCTCGAACGCGAGCAGGGCGGGGGCGTGGTCGGGTCGGAGTCGTTCGAGTGCGGCCATGGGCGCCACCGTACGGAGAACCGGGGCGCGGGACGAGCGGTTTCGCGCCGGACCACGCGCGCGCGTGGCGGGAGCGGCCCGCACGGGAGAACGCGCGGGAGGGCGCACCCGGCGTGCCGGGTGCGCCCTCCGCGTGGAACAGCCGGGTCAGGCCTGGCGGTTGCGGGCCTGCTCGGCGCGGTCCTGCACCTGACGGCGGGTGTCGCGCGCCTCGTCGGCGGAGCGCTCGCGACCCTGGGAGGCGCGCTCGGACGCCTCGTCCTTGGCCTTGCCCATGGCCTCGTTGGCCTGGTTCTTGAGCTGCTCGGCCTTGCCCTTGAACTGGTCCTTCATACCCATCGAAGTTCACTCCTAGCGAGGTGGGGGGACGTCGTGTCCCCGGCCTCGATCAGCCTCGCACGAGCGAACATTCCACGCATTTCGATCAGTAACGGACAGTGAGGCCCGGGGCCGGCCCTTCTCCGAAGCCGCCCCCGGACCTCCGCTCAGACCCGCTCCGTCCGCTCCTGCTCGTCGGCCGCGCCCCCCGCGCCCACGAGCCCCTTGGAGACCGACCCGAGGCGCGGCTCGAAGCGCTTCATCTCGCGCTGCCCCACGGTCGCGATCACCCCGGGCAGGTAGCCGCGGATCGACTGCATCCCGCGCAGCCACCACTGGGCGTAGACGTGCGGCGCGCGCCGCTCGATGCCCGCGACGATCCGGTCGACGGCGGGGCCGAGGGGATACGTGCGGTTCGACGGCCACGGCAGCCGCTGGCGCAGCTCCCGCATGACGTCGTCCTGGTCGGCGCCCCGCACCATGTCCGTGTCGGTCCAGGAGAGGTAGCCGACGCCGACCTTCACGCCCTTGTACGCGACCTCGGCGCGCAGGCTGTGCGCGAAGGCCTCCACGCCCGACTTGGAGGCGCAGTAGGCCGTCATCATCGGGGCCGGGGTGATCGCGGCGAGCGAGGCGATCTGGAGGAAGTACCCGCGGGACTCCATGAGGACGGGCAGGAACGCCCGGCCGGTCACGGCGCCGCCGATCAGGTTGACCTCGATGACCCGGCGCCAGGCGACCGGGTCGGAGTCGGCGAACGGACCGCCCGAGGCGACGCCGGCGTTGGCGACGACGATGTCGACCTTCCCGAACCGCTCCTTCACCTCGGCCGCGACCCGGGCCATCGCCTCGTGGTCGGTGACGTCGGCGTGCCACCAGTCGGCCTCGGTGTGCAGGCGCCCGGCGACCTCCTTGAGCTGCTCCGGCTCCAGGCCGACGAGCGCGATCTTCGCACCGCGCGCGGAGAGCTTGCGGGCGAGGAGTTCGCCGACGCCGCGGGCCCCTCCGGTGACGACCGCGACCTGCCCTTCGAGACTCACCCTGCTCATGCGTCCTCCTTCACGTTCGGCACGTTCGCGGTGTCCTTCACGCCCAGGTACGTGAGGGTCAGTTCGCGGATCTGCGCGGTGACGGCCTCGGGGGCCTCCACCGGGGTCATGTGGCCCATGCCGGGCAGCTCGACGAAGCCCGTGCAGTGCGGCAGCGCCTCCGCGAGGGCGCGGGAGTGGACGGCCGGGGTGAGCCGGTCGGCGGTGCCGACGAGGACGGCGACCGGCAGCCGCAGCGCCCGCACGTCCCGTTCGAGGTCGAGTCCGGCCAGGACCTGCGACCAGCCGTGGCGCGGGACGCGCGGGCAGGCGTGCACGATCCGGGCGCAGGCGTCGACCTTCTCGGGGGCCGAACCGGGGCCCATGGTGGCGTACTTGAGGATCCGCTTCGAGACGGCGTTGACCGGCCCGAGGGGCGCCTTGGAGCCGAGGACGGCGGCGGTGAGCCGGGTGCGCAGCCTGCTCGGGCCCAGCGGTACGACGGTGGACTCGGCGGTCAGCCGCGAGGGGCCGGTGGAGCAGAGCAGGACGGCGGCGGCGTGGTCGCGCAGGCCGTGGCGCTCGGCGGCGGCCATGATCGTCATGCCGCCCATGGAGTGACCGGCGAGGACGGCCCGCTCGCCGGTGGCGAGGGTGGCGGAGAGCACCGCCTCCAGGTCGTCGGCGAGCGCGGCCGTCGAGTAGCCGCCGGGGCCGGGGGCCGGGGAGCGGCCGTGGCCGCGCTGGTCGTAGGCGATGATCCGGTGGTCGGCGGCGAGGGCCCGGATCTGCTCGGCCCAGAAGGCGATGGAGCAGGTCCAGCCGTGGGCCAGGACGACGGCGGGGGCGCCCTCGGGGCCGTACACCTCGACGTGGAGGCGGGAGCCGTCGGCGGAGGTGACGGTGAGTTCACGGGCTCCGGGGATCGGGGTCAGGTGCCGGCTCACTGGGCGGCCTCCTTCGTGCGCGGGGGACGGGACGTGGCGGTGGACGCCGTGCGGGGCGCGCGGATCACCTCGTACTCGGAGAGGTCGACCTGCCGGGTCTCGCGCCGGAACTCGCCGGTGGTGCCCGGCCAGAGGGTGGTGTTGCGGCCGTTGGCGTCGAGGTACCAGCTCTCGCAGCCGCCCGCCTTCCAGACGGTCCGCTCCATGCGGGCCTGGACCTTGCGGTTCCAGGCGTGGACGGCGGAGGGGCGGACGGCGAGGGCGGCGCGCCCGCCGAGGACGTTCAACTGGCGCAGGTAGTCGGCCAGGTAGGTGAGCTGGGACTCGATCATCAGGATCATCGAGGAGTTCCCGAGGCCGGTGTTGGGGCCGATGATCGTCATCCAGTTGGGGAAGCCGGCGGCGGTGGCGCCGCGCAGCGACTCCATGCCGTCCTTCCAGACGTCGGCGAGCGAGATCCCGTCGGCCCCGAAGACGCGCTCGGCGATCGGCATGTCGGTGACGTGGAAGCCGGTGCCGAAGACGATCGCGTCGACCTCGGTCTCGCTCCCGTCGGCGCCGACCAGGGTCGAGCCGCGGACCTCGCGCAGACCGGAGGCGACGACGTCGACGTTGGGCCGCGCGACCGCCGGGTAGTACGTGTTCGACAGCAGGATGCGCTTGCAGCCGATGCGGTACGAGGGGGTCAGCTTGGCCCGCAGCGCCGGGTCCTTGACCGCCCGGGCGATGTTGGCCTTGGCGAGCTTCTCGACGAGGCCCAGCTCGCCGGGGTGCTTGGTGAAGGCGCCGACCTGGAGCTCGCGGATGCCCCAGAGCAGGCCGCGGCGCAGGGTCGCGGTGAAGGGCAGGGCGCGGTGCAGGCGGCGCTCGGCCCCGGTGATGTTCCGGTCCATGCGGGGCATGACCCACGGGGGCGTGCGCTGGAAGAGCGTGAGCTTCCGGACCTGCGGCTGGATCGCGGGCACGATCTGGATGGCGGAGGCGCCGGTGCCGATCATGGCGACGCGCTTGCCGGTGAGGTCGTAGTCGTGGTCCCAGCGGGCCGAGTGGAAGACCTTGCCGGGGAAGCCGTCGAGCCCCGGGACGTCGGGGATCTTGGGGTCGGAGAGCGGTCCGGTGGCGGAGACGACGACCTCGGCGCTGAAGGAGCCGGAAGAGGTCTCGATCTCCCACCTCAGGGCGTCGGCGTCCCACTCCATCCGCAGCACCTCGTGGTTCAGGCGCAGGTGGGGCCGGATCCCGAAGGTGTCGGTGACGTGTTCCAGGTAGGCGCGGATGTGCCGCTGCCCGGAGAAGGTGCGGGGCCAGTCCGGGTTGGGCGCGAAGGAGAAGGAGTAGAGGTGGGAGGGGACGTCGCAGGCGCAGCCGGGGTAGCTGTTGTCGCGCCAGGTGCCGCCCACGGAGTCGGCCCGCTCCAGGACCACGAAGTCGGTGATCCCCTCGCGGCGCAGCCGGACGGCGGCCCCCAGGCCGCCGAATCCCGATCCGATCACCGCCACCCGTACGTGCTCGTGCTTCGCCATGCCGCCTCCCGTGCGCCCGGCCCTATTACGCCAGCAATCACTGGCATGGTGGGGACTGTAGAGCAGCTCCCTACCGAGCGGTAGGGGTACGACGAGGGAAAGTTACCGGCGGTACAACATAGGCTGGCGGGCGTGGCAGAAGGATCGGGTCCCGGGACGGGCGAGCGCACGACGGGCACGGGCAGGGGCGCAGGCCCGACGGGTACGGGCGCGCACGCCGCCGTGCCCCCGGCGGAGGGCGGCGTGCGCGAGTACCGCGTGGAGGAGCTGGCGGCCGCCGCCGGCATCACCGTGCGCACCCTGCGCTTCTACCGCGAGCGCGGCCTGATCCCGCCGCCCCGCCGCGAGGGCCGGATCGCCTGGTACGACGAGCAGCACCTGGCCCGGCTGCGGACCATCGCCGCCCTCCTGGAGCGCGGCCACACCCTCAACGGCATCGCCGACCTCACCACCGCCTTCGAGAGCGGCCGGAACGTCCGCGAGGTCCTCGCCATCGACGTCCCCAGCGAGGAGGAGCCGGTCCGGCTGACCCCCGGGGAGCTGGCGGACCACTTCGCGGGCGAGGTCACGCCCGAGAACCTCGCCGCCGCCCTCGACCTCGGCTACCTCGCCACCGACGGCGAGGAGATCGTCCACATCAGCCGCCGGCTGCTGGACGTCTCCGCCGCCCTCGTCCGCGAGGGCGTGCCGCTCGCGGAGGTCCTCACGGCGGGGGCCCGGGTCCGCGAGCACGCCGAGGCGCTCGCGGACCTCTTCACCGAGCTGCTCCGCGCCCACGCGGCCGAGGAGGACCTGTGGCGGCTGCGCCCGCTGGCCAAGAGCGTGGTGGAGGCGGAGCTGTCGATGGCCCTGGACCGCCGCCTGCGCGACACGCCCTGAACGGGTCCTACAGGTCGTAGATGGCGGTGACGGGCGCGTGGTCGCTCCACCGCTCGTCGTGGGTGGCGGCCCGCTCGACGTACGCCTTCACGGCCTTGGCGGCGAGCCCCGGCGTGGCGATCTGGTAGTCGATCCGCCAGCCGCTGTCGTTGTCGAAGGCGCGCCCGCGGTAGGACCACCAGGAGTAGGGCCCCTCCTGGTCGGGGTGGAGCTCCCGGACGACGTCCACGTACCCGCCGTCCTCCGCGTCGAGGACCCGGCTCAGCCACTCCCGCTCGTCGGGCAGGAAGCCGGCCTTCTTCTGGTTGGCCTTCCAGTTCTTGAGGTCGGCCTCGCGGTGGGCGATGTTCCAGTCGCCGCAGACGACGACCTCGCGCCCGTCGGCGGCGGCCCGGGCCCGGAGGTCCTTCAGGTAGGGCAGGAACTCGCCCATGAAGCGGTACTTCTCGTCCTGCCGCCCGGTGCCGACCTCGCCGGAGGGCAGGTAGAGGCTGGCGACGGTCACGCCGGGCAGGTCGGCCTCGACGTACCGGCCGCTGTCGGCGAACTCCAGGCAGCCGAAGCCGACCCGGACCGCGTCCGGCTCGCGCCGGGTGTAGAGCGAGACCCCGGCCCGCCCCTTGGCGGTGGCGGGGGCGTGCACGGCGTACCAGCCCTCGGGCGCCCGCACCTCCGGGGGGAGCTGGGCCTCCTCGGCGCGCACCTCCTGGAGGCAGAGGACGTCGGCGGAGGTCCCGGCCAGCCAGGCGGCGAAGCCCTTCTTGGCGGCGGCGCGGAGACCGTTGACATTCACACTTGTGACAGTGAGCATCCCGGGAGAATACCGACACCCGTCACCCGCACACACGTACGATGAACCGCATGAACATCCGTCCCACCCCCTACGACCACCCCGACGCGGTCAAGCTCGAAGACGCGGTCCAGGCGGAGTACGCCGTCCGTTACGGCGACGAGGGCGACGCCACCCCGCTGGACGCCGGCATGTTCGTCCCGCCCCGCGGCCTCTACCTGCTCGCCTACCACCCCGAGGGCCACCCCCTCGCCACCGGCGGCTGGCGCACCCAGGACGCCAACGACCAGGGGTACGCGGACGGCGACGCCGAGCTCAAGCGCATGTACGTGATCCCCGAGGCCCGCGGCCTGGGCCTGGCCCGCCGCATCCTCGCGGCCCTCGAAGCCGACGCCCGCGCCGCCGGCCGCACCCGCATGGTCCTGGAGACGGGCACCGCCCAGCCCGAGGCCATCGCCCTCTACACCTCCAGCGGCTACGCCCCGTGCGCCAAGTTCGGCCACTACCGGGAGTACGAGAACAGCCGCTGCTACGCGAAGTCCCTGGCCTGACGCGCCGGGCCCGTCAGCCGCCGCCCCCACTCGCGGCGCGGCGGCGGCGGTAGGCCCGGGCGGTGCCGAGGCCGATGAGGACACTGGGCAGGACGACGAGGAGCCCGTGGACGCTCAGGTCCTGATCTCCGATCAGGAACGCCGCCAGGGAGGAGAGGGCGAAGACACCGGCGCCCGTCACCACCAGGAACAGCGCGAGTTCGTTCCAGCGGTCCTTCGAACTCTGGGTCACGCTCCGCATTATCGTCCCGGGCCGAACGCGCGGCCCGGTGCCGCCCCGACGGGAACCGGAAAAGCGGAAATCCCGCCCGGCTTTTCAACCGGACGGGATTTCCGTCGTCTGTGGACCTGTGGGGATTTGAACCCCAGACCCCCTCGATGCGAACGAGGTGCGCTACCAGACTGCGCCACAGGCCCTTGCGACGTGTGAAACATTAGCACCCCGACCGACGAGAACAAAAATCGCTTCCGCCGCAGGTCAGCCGAGCCGGTCGGAGACCGTGGATCCACCCGCCGTGCGGACCGCGTGCGGGGCGGCCTCCAGGACCGTCCGGTCCTCGCCGTCGGACAGGGCGGCCGCGGCCGTGCGTCCGACGGCCCGCCCGCCCGCCGGGGTCACTCGTTGGCGGCCCGGGGGCGGTCGTCGTCCGCGTACTGGTCGAAGAGGGGGGTGCGGCCCTGGTCGCGGTCGCGGCGGGGGGCGGCCGGGCGCCGGCGGGGGGCCGGGGCGGGGGTCGGGTCGGCCGCCGTGGAGGAGCGGGCCGCGCTCCAGGTCTCCGGGTCCGTGATGTCGACGCCGCTCGACGCGCGCGGGGCGACCGGGGCGGTGACGTACGTGGGGAGCGGAACCGGGACCGGGTCCCAACTGTCACCGCGGGCCGGGCCGCGCTCGCGCTGCTGGTCCACCCACTCGGCGTGGTCGGTCTGTTCGACCAGGGCGCGCCGGTCCGCCTCCTGCGGGGAGACCGCGGGGGCCGTCGCGGGGGCCGGGTCGGCCTCCGGCTCGGGCGTCGGGGCGGGGCGGCGGCTCTCGCGCAGCTTGGCGGCCGCCGCCTCGGCGCGGCGCCGGTCCATCACGTACACGAAGCGGCGCCGCTCCTGGATCCGCAGGTGGACGATGTACGCGCTGAGGAGCAGGGCGGGGACGGCCGGCACCCACAGGAAGGGGACGCCGCCGACGGCCGCGACGACCGCGCCGAGGGTGAAGGCGAGGAAGAGGACGATCGTGGTGCGGCGGCGGCGGGCGAGGGCCTTGCCCCGGCGGGCGCGCTCGGCGGCGCCCCGTTCCGCCCCGGGCGCGGGTTCGGGCTCGGGGGCGCGGTCCGGGAGTTCCAGGCGCGCCTCCGTCCTGGCCGCGGGCGCGGAGAAGGCCCGGACGTCGACCGAGTCGAGGTGCTCGGTCGCCGCGTCCGGGTCCACGTCGGGCGTCGGGCCCTGCGCCGTACGGTCCCGCTCCTTCAGCTCCTTGGCGTAACGGCGCTCCATGCCCGCCCGTCCGGAAAGCAGCCGGATGGCGGTGCTGAAGCGTTCCGTCGGACGTGCTTCGTTCAGCTCGTCCTGCCTGCGGAGCCACATCGGTACCAAGTAGGCGGCCCAGGCCCCGACGATGACTGCGTAGATGAGGCCGCTGCTGCTCACGTCTCACACGGTAGAGGGGTTCGCAGGAGGGCATAGGCCAATTGGCCCGGTGTGTCGCACGATCTGGCTGATATCACTGAACTTTTTTGTGATTGTTCGGATCGATCGGCCGTCAACTGCCGATCGAATTCGAACACTTATTTCATTCTCGTCTGGCGCCAGCGTCTCAGCAGCCCTTCCGGCACCTCTTCCGCCGTGAGCGCGAACACCACGTGGTCCCGCCACGCCCCGTCGATGTGGAGGTAGCGGGGCCGCAGCCCCTCCTCGCGGAAGCCCAGCTTCTCCACGACCCGGCGCGAGGGCCCGTTCTCCGGGCGGATGCACACCTCCACGCGGTGCAGGCCGACCGTGCGGAAGCAGTGGTCGACGGCGAGCGCGACCGCCGTCGGCATCACCCCGCGCCCGGCCACCGCGCTGTCCACCCAGTACCCCACGTGGCCCGAGCACATCGAGCCCCAGGTGATCCCGGCCACCGTCAACTGGCCGACGAGCCGCCCCTGGTACTCGATCACGAAGGGCAGCATCCGGCCCGCGTTCGCCTCCGACCGCAGGTGGCGCACCATCTGACGGTAGGTCGGGCGCTGGGCGGGCGGGGCGCCCGGGGGCGGCGGCGGTACCGTCGCCTCCCAGGGCCGCAGCCACTCGCGGTTGCGCCGGTTCACCTCGCGCCAGACCGCGTGGTCCCGCATCCTTATCGGCCGCAGGACCACCTCGCCGTCGACGAGGACGGCGGGCCAGGACGGGATCACGACGGTCTCGGATGGTCGCCGCCGCGGATCTGGTCGACGGCGTGCCTCAGGAGCGGCTCCAGGACGGCCAGGCCGTCCCGCACCCCGCCCGACGACCCCGGCAGGTTCACGATCAGGGTGGTGCCCGCGACCCCGGCGAGGCCCCGGGAGAGCGCCGCCGTCGGCACCTTCTCCCGGCCGTACGCGCGGATGGCCTCGGGGATGCCCGGGACCTCCCGCTCCAGGACCCGGCGGGTCATCTCGGGGGTCAGGTCGGTGGGCGAGATGCCCGTGCCGCCGGTGGTGACCACCAGGTCGTACCCGGCGTCCACGGCCGCCCGGAGCGCCGCCTCGACGGGCTCCCCGTCCGGGACGACCTGCGGGCCCTCGACCGCGAACCGCAGCGCGGTCAGGGCCTCGGCGATCAGCGGGCCGCCCTTGTCCTCGTACACTCCGGCCGCCGCCCGGTTGGAGGCGGTGACGACCAGGGCGGAGTAGGCGTCCGCCGGGGTCTCCCGGGGCGCGGCGGTCCCGGCGGGCTCCGGGTGCTCGTGGGTGCCCGCCACCCGGCCGGCGCGCGTCACGACTCGCCCCGCGTCCAGCGGCCCGACTTGCCGCCCGTCTTCTCCTCCACCCGCACGTCGGAGATGACCGCGCCCTTGTCGACCGCCTTCACCATGTCGACGACCGTCAGGGCCGCCACCGAGACCGCCGTCAGGGCCTCCATCTCCACGCCCGTGCGGTCCGTGGTCCGCACGGTCGCCAGGATCTCGACCGCGTCGTCCGCGACCGACAGGTCGAGGGTGACGCCCGAGACGGCGAGCGGGTGGCAGAGCGGGATGAGGTCCGGAGTCCTCTTCGCGCCCATGATCCCGGCGATCCGGGCGGTCGCGAGCGCGTCGCCCTTGGGGACGCCCTCGCCGCGCAGCAGCTCGATCACGCGCGGCGAGACGAGGACCCGTCCGCTGGCCCGCGCCGTGCGGGCCGTGACCTCCTTCGCGGAGACGTCGACCATGCGGGCCGCCCCCGCCTCGTCGATGTGGGTGAGACCTTGCTGCGTGCTCATGGCCGTGACACTCCCGGTCGCTGTGTGGGACGACACCGTACCCCCACCCTCGCCCCCTCAGCCGAGGAGGACCACTTCCAGCTCGGCGCCCGGCTCCACGGCCTCCGTCTCCTCCGGGACCACGAGCAGGCAGTCCGCGTGCGCGAGGGCCGCGATCAGGTGGGAGCCGGCACCGCCCACGGGAGTGACGGCGCCGGTCTCCCGGTCGTACATCCCGCGCAGGAACTGGCGGCGGCCCGCCGGGGACCGCAGGGGGCCGTCCGCGTCGAGGACCGCCCGCACCCGGGGCCTGTGCAGGTCCTCCACGCCCATCAGGGCGCGGATCGCGGGCCGGACGAACAGCTCGAAGGAGACGTACGAGGAGACCGGGTTGCCCGGCAGGGCGAGCAGCGGGATCCGCTCGGCGCCGATCGCGCCGAAGCCCTGCGGCTTGCCCGGCTGCATGGCCAGCTTGCGGAAGTCGACCTCGCCGTCGGCGGTCAGCGCCTCCTTCACCACGTCGTACGCGCCGACGCTGACCCCGCCCGTGGTCACGATCAGGTCCGCCCGGATGAGCTGGTCCTCGATGGTGGAGCGCAGCGACTCCGCGTCGTCGGCGACGGCCCCCACCCGGTAGGCGAGGGCTCCGGCGTCCCGCGCGGCGGCGGCGAGCGCGAAGCTGTTGGAGTCGTGGATCTGCCCCGAGCCCAGCGGCTCGCCCGGCTGGACCAGCTCGCTGCCGGTGGAGATGACGACGACCCGGGGGCGGGGCCGCACCCGGACCGTGCCGCGCCCGATCGCGGCGAGCAGCCCGATCTGCGGCGGCCCGAGGACCGTGCCGGCCGCCAGGGCCGGCTCTCCGGCGCGGACGTCGCTGCCCTGCGCGCGCACGTGGGCGCGGGCCTCGGCCGCGCGGTGCACCCGGACCTCGCCGCCCGCGCCCTCGGGGGCGGCGCTCGCGGCGCTCATGCCGGTGGCCGCTCCCCCGCCCGTACCGCCGTCGGTCCACTCGACGGGGACGACGGCCTCGGCGCCGGGCGGCAGCGGGGCGCCGGTCATGATCCGGGCGGCCTGGCCGGGGCCGACCTCGGGCAGGCCGTCCGCGCCGGCCGCGACGTCGCCGATCACCGTGAGGACGGCGGGGAACTCCTCGGTGGCCCCGGCGACGTCGGCGACCCGGACCGCGTACCCGTCCATGGAGCTGTTGTCGAAGGGGGGCAGCGCGACCGGCACCGTCACGTCCTCGACGAGGACGCAGCCCTGCGCGTCGAGCAGTTGCAGTTCGATGGGTTCGAGCGGGCTCACGGACGCGAGGACGTCGGCCAGGTGCTCGTCGACCGTCCACAGGTCGCGGGCCGGGCCCGCGCAGGGGTCGGGCGCGCCCTTCTCCCGGTCCTCGTCGTGGTCGTCGTGGGACGGCGACGGCGCCGTGCTGCTGCTCAAGGCCTACATCTCCTCGCTGACGTATCTCCGGAGCCAGGCCCGGAAGTCCGGTCCCAGATCTTCACGTTCGCACGCGAGTCTGACAATGGCACGCAGATAGTCGCCGCGGTCGCCGGTGTCATAACGGCGCCCCTTGAACACGACGCCGTGCACCGGGCCGCCGATCTTCTCGTCCGAGGCGAGCTTCTGCAGGGCGTCGGTGAGCTGGATCTCCCCGCCGCGGCCCGGCTCGGTCTCCCGCAGGGTGCCGAAGACGGCCGGGTCCAGGACGTAGCGGCCGATGATCGCGTAGTTGCTGGGCGCCTCGCCCGGGTCGGGCTTCTCGACCAGGTCCGTCACCTTGACGACGTCCCCGTCGGCGGTGGCCTCGACCGCCGCGCAGCCGTAGAGGTGGATCTGCGAGGGCTCGACCTCCATCAGGGCGATCACGCTGCCGCCCTCCCGCTCCTGGACCTCCACCATCCGTGCGAGCAGGGGGTCGCGCGGGTCGATCAGGTCGTCGCCGAGGAGCACCGCGAAGGGCTGGTCGCCGACGTGCGGGGCGGCGCACAGGACGGCGTGGCCGAGGCCGCGCGGGGCGCCCTGGCGCACGTAGTGCATGGTGGCGAGGTCGCTGGGCTCCTGGACCTTGGAGAGGCGCTCGGCGTCGCCCTTCCGGCTCAGGGCCTCCTCCAGCTCGTGGTTCCGGTCGAAGTGGTCCTCCAGGGGACGCTTGTTCCGGCCGGTGATCATCAGGACGTCGGAGAGGCCGGCCGCGACGGCCTCCTCCACGACGTACTGGATGGCCGGCTTGTCGACGACCGGCAGCATCTCCTTCGGCGTCGCCTTGGTCGCCGGGAGGAAGCGGGTGCCGAGGCCGGCGGCCGGGATGACGGCCTTGCTGATCCGGCCGAGCCTGGGGAGGGACTGATTCATGCGGTGCACCCTAACGGTTCGTAATGAGAGGAAGATGTGGGTTCGATTAACTTCCTCCGCATAAAGGCAGTTGGAAGGGCTTCACGCATTCACCCGCTCCTTCACCCGCCCACCCGCCCACCCGCCCCCGTATTCACCCGCTCGTCCACCCGCGCATTCGCAGAGGAACGCCATGACACCGGAAATGTCCGAAAAGAGCTTGCTGCGCAGCCGACTTCTGGGCGCCCGCGCCGCGCTGACTCCCGCGTCCCTCGCGGAATCCGCCGGTTCCCTGGCCCGGCAGGGGGTGGAACTGCCCGAGCTGGCCGGGGCGTCCACCGTCGCCGCGTACGTGTCCGTGGGCCGCGAGCCGGGCACGCGCGCGCTGCTCGACGCGCTCCACGCGCGCGGGGTGCGGGTCCTGCTCCCGGTCCTGCTCCCGGACAACGACCTGGACTGGGCCGCGTACGAGGGCCCGGACCGGCTCGCGCGGGCGGGCCGGGGGCTGCTCGAACCGGTCGGGCCCCGGCTCGGCCCGGAGGCGGTGTGCGCGGCGGACGCCGTGCTGCTGCCGGGGCTCGCGGTGGACGCGCGCGGGATGCGGCTCGGGCGGGGCGGCGGCTCGTACGACCGGGTCCTCGCCCGGCTCGTACGGGCCGGCCGGGACCCGGCCCTGGTGGTCCTCCTCTACGCGGACGAGGTGGTCGGACGGGTCCCGGAGGAACCGCACGACCACCCCGTGCACGCGGTGGTGACCCCGGAGGCGGTGATCCGCTTCCGGGCGGCCCCTACGGCCTGAGGACCAGCGTGTCCTTCGTCGCCGCGTCGACCGCCGCCCTGCCGTAGGCCCAGTCGTACAGCTCGCCCCTGGCCCACGCGTCCGTCTGGTCGGTGTAGTGCGAGTGGAAGGCGTGGCCGGAGGCGCCGGTCAGGTTGATCCACCGGGACCTGTCCCAGTCGCCGACGTTGACGACCATCCGCATCGACGGGACCCAGATGACCTCGTAGCCGCCGGCCGCGTTCCAGCCGGTGGCGTCGACGGCCGCCTCGCCGCCGCCCAGGTTCCACGGGCCGCGGTTGAGGAGCTGCCGCACGACGCCGGGTCCGGCGGTGCCGAGGGTCTGGTTCTTCAGGGTGAGCTGGTGCAGCCGGCCCCAGCTCCAGGTGGAGACGTCCTTGCCGAGCTTGGCGGTCAGCTCCCAGCGCGCGTCCTTCATGGCGCGGGCGAGCAGTTGGTCACGGGTCTCGGTGGCCTGGTCGGTGCGGGTGCCGGGGGTGGTCCACCACTCGCTCCTCTCCTGCTTGAGGAGCGGGCGGACGACCTCGTACCAGCGGTCGCCGCCGTCCGGCTGCGCCGAGTCGGGGTCGCGCTGGCCGCACTCGCGGACGAGCTTGTTCTGCTCGTCGACCGGGCCGGTGGCGTCGGCCGGACGCACGTTGACGCAGTCGCCCTCGGCGCGCACCTCCTTGGGCAGCTTGTCGCCGAAGGAGAGCTTGAGGACGTTGCGCCAGACCGCGTTGAAGTAGGCGGCGGCGGCCGAGTCGGGCTCCTGGGTGTAGTCCCAGCCCTCCAGGAGCTTCTGCGCCTCGCGGACGTACGGGTCGGCGATGTCGATCTTGAGCAGGAGCGGGTTGAGCAGGGTCGCGATCTCGCTGCGGTTGTCCGTCTGCATGGTCCGCATGTCGTCCGGCGAGATCTTGCCGCCGTCCTTGGTCTTCGACTCGATCAGGTCGTTGATCCGCTGGCTGCGCGAGCCGTAGCCCCAGTCCTTCGTGAGCAGGTCGGAGTAGCCCTTCGGGTCGATCACGGCCTGGTTGGCGGTGACGATGTAGCCGCGCTCCGGGTCGTACTCGTAGGGCAGCTTCTCGAAGGGGATGTACCCCTTCCACTTGTACGAGGAGTCCCAGCCGGGCGCGGGCAGGGTGCCGTCGCCCTTGGCGCGCTGCGGGATCTTGCCCGGCGACTGGTAGCCGATGTGGCCCTCGGTGTCGGCGTAGATCAGGTTCTGCGAGGGGACCTCGAAGTTCCTGGCGGCGGCCCGGAAGGTGTCGAAGTCCTTGGCGCGGTCGATGGCGAAGATCGCGTCCATCGACCTGCCGGGCTGGAGGGCGGTCCACTGGAGGGAGACGCCGTAGCCGGTGCCGCGGTCGGGGGCGGCGTTGCCGACGGGGGCCTTCTGGCCGACCGTCTCCAGTTCGGAGGAGCGGTCGGAGACCAGCGGGCCGTGCTCGGTGGAGCGGACGGTGATCTTGCGGTCGGCGCCGCCGGCGACCTTGATGGTCTCCTCGCGGACGGTGAAGGGCTTGACCTTGCCGTCGACGAGGTAGCCGTCGGGGCCGATCTTCTCCAGGTAGAGGTCGGTGACGTCGGCGCCGAGGTTGGTGAGGCCCCAGGCGATCCTGTCGTTGTGTCCGATGATCACACCGGGCATGCCGGAGAAGGTGTAGCCGGAGACGTCGTAGCGGCAGGTGGCCGAGACCGAGCGGCAGTGCAGGCCCATCTGGTACCAGAGGGACGGGAGCTGCGGCGCGAGGTGCGGGTCGTTGGCGAGCAGCGGCTTGCCGGAGGTCGTGTACTTCCCGGCGACGACCCAGGAGTTCGAGCCGATGCCGTTGCCGTTGGGGCCGAGCAGGGCCGGGACGCCGTCGAGGACCTCGGAGAGGGCGCTCAACTGGGACGACATGCCCTGGGAGCCGGAGCCGTCGGAGCCGTTCGAGCCGGTGGGATCGGTGCCCGGCGTCTCGCCCGTGCCGAGGTCGTCGTCCTCGCCCCCGCCCTTCGGGTCGAACTTCCCGGTGGACCCGTCGACCTTCCCGCCGCCCACGATCGGCTGGTGGAGCGCGTACGGGTACTCCGGGTAGAGCTGCTTGATCTGCGCCGGGGTCAGCCGGCTGGTGAGCAGCGAGCGGTCGATCTCGTCCTGCATGTTGCCGCGCAGGTCCCAGGCCATGGCCTTCAGCCAGGCCACCGAGTCGACCGGGGTCCACGGCTCGATCGCGTAGTCGTTGGTGAGGGCCAGGGCCGCGTACTCGACGGAGACGTCGCCCGGCTTCCGGTCCTTCAGGTAGGCGTTCACGCCCTCCGCGTACGCCTGGAGGTACTTCTTGGTCTCCGCCGACAGGACCTTGTCGTACTCCTCCTGCGCGACCCGGCGCCAGCCGAGGGTGCGCAGGAAGGAGTCGGTCTCGACCTGGCCCTCGCCGAACATCTCGGAGAGCCGGCCCGCGGTCACGTGCCGGCGGACGTCCATCTCGTAGAAGCGGTCCTGCGCCTGGACGTAGCCCTGGGCGCGGAAGAGGTCCGTCTCGTTGTCGGCGTAGATCTGGGGGACCCCCTTGGCGTCCCGCTTCACCTCCACCTGGCCCGAGAGGCTGTCGAGGCGGATCTCACCGGTGGTCTGCGGGAACGAGGCCCGGACGGTGCTGACGCCCCAGTAACCGCCGGCCCCGACGCCCGCGACCAGCACGAGGACCAGGAGGACGAGGAGCAGGCGGGCACGCCGCCCTTTCTTCTTGGCGGGGGGCGCGGACGTGTTGGAGGGCATCGCTGTCCTTCGAGGGGCAGGGTGGTCCTGGAGTACGGGAGCCACCTTAGGCGCAGCGTCCGGACGGCTCGGACGCGGTGTCAGGAAGAGAACCGTACTGGTGAGCGGGTGAGCCACCGGGAAGGCGTCAAGAAAACGTTAAAGATTAGGTAAGGTAACGAAGTGTCGCCCGCTGGAGGAACGATCCAGCCGCATATGAGGGGAAGGACCGGCCACTGACTGTCCACCAGCTCAACGAACTCCTGCTCGTCAGCTCGCTCGTGCTGCTGATCGCCGTGGCGGCCGTGCGGATCTCCTCCCGGAGCGGGCTCCCCAGCCTCCTGCTGTACCTGGGGATCGGCGTCGCCATCGGGCAGGACGGCATCGGCAACATCGCCTTCGACAACGCCGGGCTGACGCAGGTCATCGGCTACGCGGCCCTCGTCGTGATCCTCGCCGAGGGCGGCCTCGGCACGAAGTGGAAGGAGGTCAAGCCGGCCCTCCCGGCCGCCGCCGTCCTCTCCACCGTCGGCGTCGCGGTCAGCGTCGGCGTCACCGCCGCCGGTGCGCACTACCTCGTCGGCCTGGAATGGCGGCAGGCCCTGATCATCGGCGCCGTCGTGTCCTCCACCGACGCCGCCGCGGTCTTCTCCGTGCTGCGCAAGGTGCCCCTGCCCTCACGGGTCACCGGCGTCCTGGAGGCCGAGTCCGGCTTCAACGACGCCCCCGTCGTCATCCTGGTCGTCGCCTTCTCCACCGCCGGACCGATCGACCACTGGTACGTGCTCCTCGGCGAGATCGCCCTGGAACTGGCCATCGGCGCGGCCATCGGCGTCGCGGTCGGCTTCCTCGGCGCCTACGGGCTGCGGCACGTCGCCCTGCCCGCCTCCGGCCTCTACCCGATCGCCGTCATGGCCATCGCCGTCGTCGCGTACGCCGCCGGCGCCCTGGCCCACGGCTCCGGGTTCCTCGCCGTCTACCTGGCCTCGATGATCCTCGGCAACGCCAAGCTGCCGCACGCGCCCGCGAACCGGGGCTTCGCCGAGGGGCTCGGCTGGATCGCGCAGATCGGCATGTTCGTCCTGCTCGGCCTGCTCGTCACCCCGCACGACCTCGTCAACGACTTCTGGCCCGCCGTCGTCATCGGCCTAGTCCTGACCATGGTGGCGCGGCCCACGGAGGTCCTGGTCAGCCTGCTGCCGTTCCGCATCCCCTGGCAGGAGCAGGCCCTCATGTCCTGGGCCGGCCTGCGCGGAGCCGTCCCCATCATCCTGGCCACCATCCCGATGGTGTCGAAGGTCGAGGGCAGCGAGCGGATCTTCAACATCGTCTTCGTCCTGGTCGTCGTCTACACCCTCATCCAGGGCCCGACGCTGCCCTGGCTGGCGAAGGCGCTCAAGCTCGGCGCCTCCTCGGACGCCTCCGACCTCGGCGTCGAGTCCGCGCCCCTGGAGCGGCTGCGCGGCCACCTGCTCTCCGTCGGCATCCCGGAGGGCTCCCGGATGCACGGCGTGGAGGTCGCCGAGCTGCGCCTCCCGGCCGGAGCGGCGGTCACCCTCGTCGTACGGGACGAGAAGAGCTTCGTACCGGGCCCCACGACCGTCCTGCGGCACGGCGACGAGCTCCTGGTCGTCGCCACCGACCCGGTGCGGGACGCCGCCGAGCGGCGCCTGCGGGCGGTCGGCCAGGGCGGCAAGCTCGCCGGCTGGCTCGGCACGGGGGGCGGCTCGACGGCGCTCGGCCCGCCGCCGGGCACGGAGACGCGCTTCCACCGGGCCGGGCACCGGCAGAAGAAACCGACCGGCTGAGACCTGGCGCACATCGATCCCCGTGATCGCAGGAATCGATTCGGAGGGGGGAGCGTTTCCCAGGCGGGAGGACGCTCCTTCCCTGTACCATGAAGGCACACCTGATCGAACCAACTCTGCCTGACGCAGAGCTGGCGCGACCGTATGGCGGCCGTGGCGCCCCTCCGCAGTGGGGCCGGCCCGGTATCTACCGCAGTTCCGCGCATGAGGACAGCTCTCGGCGACACCCGCACCACCGTGCACGGGACGCGCTACCAGGCGGCGGAAAGGCAAGGGCCGTGGCATCCACGGTCACCACCGGCACGGTCGACACCGACGAGCGCCCCGGCACGGGCACGGTCGGCACCGACGAGCGGGCCACCACGGGCAAGCGGCCCGGTTACGGACAGTTGCTGCGCACCCCCGGCGCGCTGTCCTTCCTGCTCCCCGGGTTCGCCGCCCGGCAGCCCTTCGCGATGCTGACCATCGGCATCGTCCTGCTCGTCCAGCACACCACCGGCTCCTTCGGCAGCGCCGGCGCGGTCGCCGCCGTCACCGGCGTCTCCATGGCGCTCTTCGCGCCGCAGAGCGGCAAGCTCGCCGACCGCTTCGGCCAGCGCGCCGTCCTGGTCCCCGGCGTCCTCGTCCACACCGCGTCCGTCTCCCTGCTCGTGGCCCTCGCCCTGGCCGGCGCCCCGCTCTGGGCGCTGTTCCTGGCCGCCGTGCCCGCCGGCGCCTCCGTGCCGCAGGTCGGACCGATGGTCCGGGCCCGCTGGGCGGCCAAGCTGGACGGCACTCCGCTGATGCCGACGGCCGCGGCCTTCGAGTCCGTCACGGACGAGTTCACCTTCGTCGTCGGCCCCGTCCTGGCCACCGCCCTGTGCACCGGCGTCCACCCGGCCGCCGGACTGATCGCCGAGGCCGGCCTCACCCTCGTCGGCGGCCTGTTCTTCGCCGCGCAGCGCGCCACCCAGCCCGCGCACGGCTTGGCCGCCGCCCACGCCTCCGAGCCGCACCGCTCGGCGCTCTCCGTGCCCGGCGTCCGCGTCCTGATCGTCGCCTTCCTCGGCATCGGCTCCGTCTTCGGCGGCATGCAGGTCTCCCTGACCGCCTTCAGCGAGGAGATCGGCAACCCCGGCGTCAACGGCCTGCTGTACGGGGTCTTCGCCGCCGGCAACATGCTCGCGGGCATCGCCATGGGCGCCGTCGCCTGGAAGACCGGCCCCCTGCGCCGCCTGGTCCTGGGCTACGCGGGGCTCACCGTCGCCGCGTCCCTGCTGTGGTCCGTGCACTCGGTGCTGCTCCTCGGCGCCCTGGGCCTGGTCGTGGGCCTGTGCATCGCCCCCGCCCTGATCACCGGCTACACCATCGTCGAGACCCTGATCCCGGCCTCGGCCCGCACGGAGGCCTTCACCTGGCTCACCGGCGCGGTCGCGCTCGGCCAGGCGGCGGCCGTCACGGTCGCCGGCCGCCTCGCCGACGCGCACGGCGCGAGCACCGGATTCCTGGTGCCGATGGCCGGCACGGCCCTCGCCCTGACCACGCTGGTGCTGCTGCGGTCGCGGCTGAAGCCGCGCGAGGCGAGCCGGGTCGCGGCGCGTGGCATCGGTCACCGCGTGCCGGTGGCGGTGGACTGAGGCCCCGGAATACGTCACTATGGATCGTCGTTAGCACTCGATGAGTGTGAGTGCCAGGAGGAAGTCAAGTGCCGACCTACCAGTACCAGTGCACCGAGTGCGGCGAAGGCCTCGAGGCGGTGCAGAAGTTCACCGATGACGCGCTGACCGAGTGCCCGAGCTGCAAGGGCCGCCTGAAGAAGGTGTTCTCGGCCGTCGGCATCGTCTTCAAGGGATCCGGCTTCTACCGGAACGACAGCCGCGGCTCTTCGTCCAGCAGCTCGCCGGCGTCGTCCTCGTCGAAGTCCTCGTCGGGTTCGACCTCGACGTCGGACGCGAAGCCCGCCGCTTCGGCCGCGTCGTCGTCCTCTTCCTCCTCCTCGACGTCCTCGTCGAGCACCGGAAGCTCGGCCGCCTGATCCTGTTCCTCCCCGAGGGCCCCGTCGCGTGCGACGGGGCCCTCGGGCGTGCTCGGGGGCCCCGGACGGCAGCCGGGGTTCCCTCGGGCGGCAGCCGGGGTTCCCTCGGGCGGGTGAGGGAGTTCTCCACAGGCGCCGGGTGATCCACAGGGCGGAGCGGGACGGTGGCGGGGCGAGGAGAGTGGGAGCCGCTTTCCCGTTCCTTCTCGCTCCTTCCCCCTCCGGACAGGCGGTGCCCCGTGACGACCACGACCAGCTCCCCTTCTTCTCCCGTCTCCTCCGTCTCCGTGCCGGCGCCGTGTGCGGTGCCGGCCTTCGAGCCCGTACGGGTACGGGGCGCCCGGCCGCGTCTGCGCAGGGCGCTGCGCCGGGGGCGGCGGGTGCCGGTGGTGCTCCTGGCGCTGATGGCGGCGGCACTGGCCGTGGCGGGAGCCGTCTCGGGGCGCGGGGGGCCGTCTCCCGGAAGTGCGAAGGCCGCCACCGTCTCCCCCGCGCGTCCCGCGCCGGCCGTCCCCCTGGTGTCCGCTCCGGTGCGGATCGCCGACGCCGCGACCGTGCGGCTGTTGCGGCCCGGGGACCGGGTCGACGTGATCGCCGCGCCCCAGGGTCTGCCCGGCGGTGAGGGCGAGGCCCGGGTGGTCGCGGCGGGCGCCCGGGTCGCCGAGGTCCCGCGAGCGGACGGGGACCAACAGGACGCGGGGGCGCTCGTCGTCCTCTCCGTGCCCCGGGCGACGGCCGCGGTGCTGGCGGGTGCCGGTGTCACGTCCCGCCTGGCGGTGACGCTGTGTTGATTCGCACGCACAGGCTGTCGAGTAACCGTCCCGTGTGTACGGATTGGACGCCTTCGCGCCGAGCACGGCGTAATGACACGGCACGCAGCACAAGTGACGGAGACGAAAGGCACCTCGGTGGCGAAGAAGGAAACCGTGCTGGGAGGCTTCAAGGCCTTCCTGATGCGCGGCAATGTGATCGACCTGGCGGTGGCGGTCGTCATCGGCGCCGCGTTCACGAACATCGTGAACTCGGTGGTCAAGGGCATCATCAACCCGATCGTGGGCGCCTTCGGCACGAAGGACCTGGAGAGCTACTCGTCCTGCATCAAGGGCACCTGCGAGGTGGTCGACGGCGAGGTGCAGGGCATCCAGCTCCAGTGGGGCCTGGTCCTCAGCGCGGTGCTGAGCTTCCTGATCACCGCGGCCGTCGTCTACTTCCTGATGGTCCTGCCGATGGCGAAGATCCTCGCGAAGCGCGCCGCGCACGACAAGGCGAAGGAGGGCGTCCAGGAGACGATGGAGGTCAGCGAGCTGGAGGTGCTCAAGGAGATCCGCGACCACCTCGTCGCCCAGCGCGGCCCCTCGGCGGGGACGGGCACGGGAACGGGTCCCGGAACCGGTTCGGGTTCCGGTGGTGGCACGGGGGCACACCCCACCTCCTGACCGGCGTCGTGCGCCGGGTTCAGAGGTGGTGCGGCGGCTTCTCGTCGAGGAAGCGCGCGAGGTCGGCGGCGCTGTCGCCACCGGTAGGAGGCCGCTCGCCCCACCCGCGGTCCGTGTCGTCCGCGGACTGGCGGTCCAGCGGATCGTCGAAGACGATGGCCGGCCGGGGCCTGCCCTCGGGGCGGGCGGGCGTGCCGGGTCGCTCCGTGTCTCGCGGGCCGTGGGCGGGGGCGGTGCTCATCCCTTCAGGGTACGCCCGCCGCCCCGTTCCGCGCCCGTCCGTCGCATGCCCGCCTGTTGCGCGGGCCCTCGCTCAGCGGTCCTTCGGGTCGAGCAGCCAGAGGCCGAGCACCACGAGGAACGACAGGACGAGGAAGCCCGCGCCCCACCAGGCGGTGCCGGTGTCGCCGGACATCCACTCGTCCACCACGATCGTCAGGCCCCAGAGCTGGCCGACGACGACCGAGAGCGCGAGGACGAGACGGGCGGTCAGCTTCGCGGAGCGCTCCGGCTCCTGCTCCGTGCCGGCGCCCGGCCCCGGCCCGGTGTGCCGGACCCGGGGGTCGCCGTAGCCGCTGGTGGGCCGGATCTGCGGGTAGCGCTCGTGCAGGGGGCGGTTCAGGCGCGGCTGGACGCTGCCCGGGGTGTACGCGGGGGGCCGGGGCGGCTCCGCCGGTCCCGGGGCCTCCGGGTCGCGGGGGAAGGCGCTCTCGCTCATGTCCGCTCGCTCCTCTCCGGCACCCGTGCGCCCGCGCCCGCACCTGTACCGGCGCCCGCTCCCGTGCCCGTACTCGTACTCGTACCCGCGCCGTCGGCGGAGGCTCCGGGGCAGCCCAGGCGGGTGGCGAGGTCCGGGCGGTCCTGGCCGAGTTCGCGGCAGAGGCCCTCGCGGGCGCTCTCGCCCGAGCGGGCGGTGCCGACCGCCCAGACGCTGCCGTCGGCCTCCTCCACGAGGAGCACCTTGGGAAGGCCCCGGGGTGGCGGGCCGGCCGTGACCTCTCCCGTGCGCGCGTCGAAGACGCCCTCGTGGCAGGGGCAGTACAGCTCGCCCTCGCTCCCCCGGTCCTTGCGCCACAGGACGGCGCAGGCGAGGTGGGTGCAGACGGCGGAGTAGCCGGCGAGGGTGCCGTCCTCCAGGCGGACGGCGACCGCGCGGTCGTCGGCGCCGGGGTAGCGGAAGGCGAGGGAGTCGCCGGGCAGGATCCGGTCGGCGATCCGCTTCGGCTCGGGGGCGCCGTCGCCGTCGCCGTGCCGGTGCAGGATGCCGGCGGCGACGCCGATGCCGCCGACGGCGAGGCCGCCGGAGACGGTGGCGACGATCCGCAGGTAGTCGCGGCGGGTGGTGAGGGAGTCGGCGGCGATCCGGTCGTGGAGCGCGTCCTGGGCCGCGTCGGTGCGGGGGTCCGGGGCGGGCGGCTGGGGATCGGTGACGCTCAACGGACGTCCTTTCCGTTGATCTCCACGACGGGGAGCCCGCCGGGGACCGGCCACTGGACCTTGTCGGCGGGGACGACCATCGCGACCCCGGTGGAGACGGTGGTGGTGCCGAAGGTGAAGGAGTCGGCGACCTGGACGCCGGGGCGTTCGGCCCGCAGCTCCTCGACGGTGCCGTAGAAGAGGGCGCCGGTGGGGCAGACGGTGGCGCACATGGGGGCGAGGCCGTAGGCGGTGCGGTCGTAGCAGAGGTTGCACTTCATCTGGAGCTTGGCCTGGAGGTCGATCTTGGGCACGCCGAAGGGGCAGGCGTTGACGCAGTTGGCGCAGCCGATGCAGCGGGTGGTGTCGGCCTGCTGCACGACGCCGTCGGGGGTGACGAGGATCGCGTCGGCGGGGCAGACCTCGGCGCAGGGGGCGACGGGGTCCTCGCAGTGCATGCAGACGGTGGGGAGGGAGGCGACGGAGTGGCCCTCGTCGGGGTAGTCGAGGTGGATCATCGACTTGCCGCGGTGGGAGTCGCATTCGCGGCAGGCGGAGACGCAGGCCTGGCAGCCGATGCAGCGGCCGGGGTCGATGAAGATCGTGCGGCCCATCATGTGCGGGTCAGCTCCTCTCGGCGGTGCCGCGGCCCTGGGGGGAGGTGGGGGGCAACGGGTCGGTGCGGGAGACCTGGGCCTCGGGGTAGGCCGGCCGGCCGGGGGGCGTGGGCGGGGCGGGGACCTCGTCGATGCGTTCGGCGGCCTCGACGCGGGCGGCGCACACCTTGTACTCGGGGATCTTGGAGCGCGGGTCGAGGGCGTCGATCGTGAGGGCGTTGGCCGCGGTGGGGACGGGCCAGTGGTAGGGCACGAAGACGGTGTCGGGGCGGATGGCGTCGGTGACGAGGGCGGGGAAGACCTCGCTGCCGCGGCGGGTGACGACGCGGACGGGGTCGCCGTTGCGGAAGCCGTGGGAGGGGTGGACCTCGACCCAGGGCCGGGGGGTCTGCTCCACGAGTCCGGCGAGGCGGCGGGTCTGGTTGCCGGAGAGGAAGTGGGCGACGGTGCGGCCGGTGGTGAGCGAGAGGGGGAACTCCTCGCTGTACGGGTCCATGGGCGGGTGCCACTCGACGGCCTGGAGGTGGATCTTGCCGTCGGGGTGGTAGGAGCGACCGTCCTCGAAGAGCCGGGGGGTGCCGGGGTGGTCGGTGGTGGGGCAGGGCCAGGCGATGCCGCCGGTCTCCTCCAGGCGCTCGTAGGTGATGCCGTAGTAGTCGTTCACGGTCCCGGCGGAGGCGACGCGGAGCTCCTCGAAGACGGAGCGGGAGTCGGCGAAGTCGAACTTGTCGCCGGCGCCGAGGCGGCGGGCGAGCTCGCACATGACCCAGGTGTCGGTGCGGACGCCGGCGGGGGGCTCCTGGGCCTTGTTGTGCTTGACGACGCGGGCCTCGGCGTTGGCCATGACGCCCTCGTCCTCGGCCCAGACGGTGACGGGGAAGACGACGTGGGCGTTGGCGGCGGTCTCGGAGAGGAAGAAGTCGAACTGGGCGTGGAACTGGAGGGTGTCGTAGCCGTCCTTGACGGTGGCGTAGTTCGGGAGGGAGACGAAGGGGTTGTTGCAGATGCCGATGAGGCCGCGGATCTCCTGGCGCTGCATCTGCCAGACCATCTCCATCATGGAGGTGCCGGCGGCCGGGAGTTCGGTCTCGTCGATGCCCCAGATCTCGCAGATCTGACGGCGGTGCTCGGGGTTGGTGATGGAGCGCCCGCCGGGCAGGAGGTCGGACTTCTGGCCGTGTTCGCGGCCGCCCTGGCCGTTGCCCTGGCCGGTGATGGTGCCGTATCCGGCGCCGGGCTTGCCGATGTTGCCGGTGGCGACGCAGAGGTTGACGACGGTGAGGCAGTTCTCGACGCCCTGGGAGTGGTGCTCGATGCCCCGGGCGTGCCAGGCCATGGCCCGGTCGGCGCCGGCGAACATGCGGGCGACCCGGACGATCTGCTCCTCGGGGACTCCGCAGATCCGCGCGGCGCGGGACGGCGGGTAGTCGGCGACGGTCCGCTTCACCTCGTCCCAGCCGGTGGTGTGGGCGGCGAGGTAGGCCTCGTCGGTGAGGCCCTCGGCGACGACGACGTTCAGGACGGCGTTGAAGAAGGCGGAGTCGGTGCCGGGCTTGAGGGCGACGTGGACGTCGGCGGTGCGGGCGATCGCGGTCTCGCGGGGGTCGATCACGATCAGGGTGGCGCCCCGGTCGCGGGCTCCCCACACGTACTGGGTCATGACGGGGAAGCACTCGCCGACGTTGGACCCGGCGATGAGAAGGCAGTCGGTGAGGAGGATGTCGGAGAAGGGGTTGCCGGCGCGGTCGATGCCGAAGGCGAGCTTGTTGGCCCCGGCGGCGGAGACCATGCACAGGCGCCCGTTGTAGTCGACGTGCTTGGTCTTCAGGGCGACCCGGGCGAACTTGCCGACGAGATAGGTCTTCTCGGAGAAGAGGCTGGCGCCGCCGAGGAGGCCGAAGGCGTCGTTGCCGTACTCGGTCTGGATGCGGCGGATCTCGGCGACGGTGTGGTCGAGGGCCTCCTCCCAGCTCACCTCGCGGAACTCCTCGTCGCGATTGCGGCGCATGAGGGGGGCGGTGAGCCGGTCGGGGTGGTTGACCTGCTGGTAGGCGTTGATGCCCTTGGGGCAGAGCCGCATCCGGTTGATGTCGTGGTTGCGGGGTTCGACGCCGAAGACCTTGCCGTGGTGGTCGACGCGCAGGTACATGCCGCACTGGACGCCGCAGAAGCAGCAGTGGGTGGGGACGAGGGTCTCCTCGTTCTGGTCGGCGTGCCAGCGGTCGGCGGGGATGCCCCCGGCGTCGCGGAAGGTGCGGGAGCCGGGCGGGGCGAGCGAGGGGTCGAGCGACAGGGGCCGCCCGGGGACGGTCCCGGGGGCGGCCGCGGGGTCGGTGGCGCTCACTTGAAGCCCTTCTTCACGTGGTCGAGGTAGGCGTTGCCGCGCAGCACGCGCTTGCAGCGGGGGCAGTACTCGGCCCAGCCCTCGAAGCCGAGGTCGAGGTCGCGCATGGTGCCCTGGAGGTTCTCCACGTACGGGGCGGTGTCGATGGCCTGGCCGCAGCGGCGGCAGGCGAAGACCTCGCCGCCCTCGTCCTTGCGGCGGGAGGTGTACTTGAAGAGCTGCATGCCGACGGCGGCGGGCCGCTGCACGATGTGGAAGAACTTCCCGAAGGGGATGTAGATCAGGGTGAAGACGACGGACACCATGTGGAGGACGGCGAGGAACTCGTAGCCGCCGCCGTGCAGGAAGATCGACGAAAAGGTCAGCAGCAGCCCGGTCACGGAGATGACGATCAGGGCGAGCAGGGGCACCAGGTCGTAGGCGAAGCGCTGGCCGGTGATGGCTCCCCGGTCCTTCATGCGGCGCCAGAGGAAGTAGCCGGCGCCGGGGATGACGAGGACGGCGGCGATGTCGAGGCCGTGGAACATGAGCCAGCCGACGATGTTCAGGGAGTCGAAGCCGAGGATCTTGAAGCCCCAGATCCGCATCTCGTAGCCGGGCCCCGAGCCGGTGGAGGAGGTGAAGGTGAACCAGCCCCAGGTGAGCGGGAAGGTGATCGCGGCGGCGAGCAGGCAGCCCCAGAAGATGAGCTGGTGGGCGGCCCAGCGGGCGTGGGAGCGGGCGCCGAGGAACTTCTGGAAGCCGAGGTAGGTGGCGATCATCTTCGGTAGGGCGGTGGGCGCGCTGCGGAAGTTCGCGACGGAGAAGAAGGAGCCCCAGCCCTTGCGGAAGAGGCGGCGGGCGCCGGGGGCGGAGATCCAGACGGTGTAGCGGTAGGCGACGCCGAAGGCGAGGAAGACGGTGGCGACGGCGTAGGGCAGGAGCGCCGAGTCGAAGTCGCGGAGCAGGCGGCTGCCGAGGACGATCGCGACGACGAGCAGGGCGGAGACGACCGCGCCGACCAGGGAGGCGCGGCGGCGCACGGCGCCGGGGCTCTGCGGCGGGGGGTCGGCCGCGGCCGGGTCGGTGGCGCCGGAGGCGGGGGCGGGCCCGCCCGGCGGAGGGGTCGGCTCGGCGGTCTGCGGTGGCTCGGTCACGCGGCCACCGTAAGGCCGAATAAGTCGTTTCGCCCTTTTTATGGAGTGGTGTGGTGCAGGCGTCGCTCAGACGGCGTTCAGTCCGTGCGCGCGGAAGACCTCGCGGACTCCGGCGAGCTGCTCGGGGGTCGGGGACGGCGTGTCGTGCAGGGTGAACGGCATGGCGAGTGCCCGCCACTTCGCTTCGCCCAGCTTGTGGAAGGGCAGGATGTCCACGCGGGAGACGTTGCCGAGCCCCCCGGCGAAGGCGGCGACCCCCTCGACGTCGTCCGGGTCGTCGGTGAGGCCCGGGACGAGGACGAAGCGGACGTGGACCTCCTGGCCGAGGTCGGCGAGGCGCCGGGCGAAGTCCAGGGTGGGCCCCAGCGGACGGCCGGTGACCTTTCGGTACGTGGCGGGGTCCCAGGACTTGATGTCCAGGAGCACCAGGTCGGTGTCGCGCAGCAGGGCGTCGGTGGCGCGGGCGCCGAGGAAGCCCGAGGTGTCCAGGGCCGTGTGGAGGCCGAGCTCGTGCTTGAGGCGGTGCAGGAGCTCGCCCGTGAAGACGGGCTGGAGGAGGGGCTCGCCGCCCGAGACGGTGGCGCCGCCGCCGGAGGCGGAGATGAAGCGGACGTACGCGGCGGCCTCGGCGATCACGTCGTCGGCGGAGGTGCGCCGGCCGGCCCGCATGCGCCAGGTGTCGGGGTTGTGGCAGTAGAGACAGGTGAGGGGGCAGCCGGAGAGGAAGGCGACGAAGCGGGTGCCGGGGCCGTCGACGCCGGTGGACAGGTCCCAGGAGTGCAGCGAGCCCTCGGCGGGCCGCCGGGTCGCCGCGGCGGCGGGGGTGACGGGAGGGGAGACGGCGGGGGCGGTGACGGGTCCGGCGACGGGTCCGGCGACGGGTCCGGTGGTGGGGGCGGTGACGGGTCCGGTGGCGAGGCTGGTCACGGCAGGGCCTCTCTCGGTCGCGGTCGGATGGTCGGAAGGGAGCGGGGAGGGGACGGAGAGGGAGGCCGGGTGCGCTCCGGGGCCGGGGTGGGGTCCGGCCGGCCCCGGAGCGCGGTCAGGAGGTCCCGGCGGTCACAGGGAGCCGTGGAAGGTGCGGTTCAGGACGTCGAGCTGCTGCTCGCGGGTGAGCCGGACGAAGTTCACCGCGTATCCGGAGACCCGGATGGTGAGCTGCGGGTGGTTCTCCGGGTGCTCCATGGCGTCCTCCAGGACGTCGCGGTCCAGGACGTTGACGTTCATGTGGAAGCCGTCGCTCGCCGTGTAGCCGTCCAGGAGGCCCGCGAGGTTCGCGATCCGCTCCTCGGCGGTGCGGCCCAGGCCGTCGGGGGTGACGGTGCTGGTCAGCGAGATGCCGTCCTCGGCGTCCGCGTACGGGAGCTTGGCGACCGACAGGGCCGAGGCGACGTAGCCGTGGGTGTCGCGGCCGTTCATCGGGTTGGCGCCCGGCGAGAAGGGCTCGCCCGCGCGGCGCCCATCGGGGGTGTTGCCGGTCTTCTTGCCGTAGACGACGTTGGAGGTGATGGTCAGGACGGACTGGGTGTGCTCGGCGTTCCGGTAGGTCGGGTGCCGGCGCACCTTGCGCATGAACTCCTCGACCAGGTGGACCGCGATCGCGTCCGCGCGCTCGTCGTTGTTGCCGTAGGCCGGGTGGTCGCCCTCGATCAGGTAGTCGGTGGCGAGGCCGGTCGCGTCCCGGACCGGGGTCACCTTCGCGTACTTGATCGCGGCCAGGGAGTCGGCGGCGACGGAGAGGCCGGCGATGCCGCAGGCCATGGTGCGGCGCACGTCCCGGTCGTGGAGCGCCATCTCGATCCGCTCGTACGCGTACTTGTCGTGCATGAAGTGGATGACGTCGAGGGCGTGGACGTAGACGCCGGCGAGCCACTCCATCTGCGCGTCGAAGCGGGCCATGACCTCGTCGTAGTCCAGGACGTCGGAGGTGAGGGCGCCGGTGGCGGGGCCGACCTGGGCGCCGGACCTCTCGTCGCGGCCGCCGTTGATCGCGTACAGGAGGGTCTTGGCGAGGTTCACGCGGGCGCCGAAGAACTGCATCTGCTTGCCGACGGGCATCGCGGAGACGCAGCAGGCGATGGCGGTGTCGTCGCCGAAGCGGGGCCGCATCAGCTCGTCCGACTCGTACTGCACGGAGGAGGTGTCGATGGAGACCTTCGCGCAGAACTCCTTGAAGCCCCGGGGAAGGGCCGGCGACCAGAAGACGGTCATGTTCGGCTCGGGGGCCGGGCCGAGGTTGTAGAGGGTCTGGAGGTAGCGGAAGGAGGTCTTCGTGACCAGCGGGCGTCCGTCCTCGCCCATGCCGCCGATGGACTCGGTGACCCAGGTCGGGTCGCCGGAGAACAGCTCGTCGTACTCGGGGGTGCGCAGGAAGCGGACGATGCGGAGCTTGATGACGAAGTCGTCGACCAGCTCCTGGGCCCGCTCCTCGGTGAGGACGCCGGACTCGACGTCCCGCTGGAGGTAGACGTCGAGGAAGGTGGAGGTGCGGCCGAGGGACATCGCGGCGCCGTTCTGCTCCTTCACGGCGGCCAGATAGGCGAAGTACAGCCACTGGACGGCCTCGTGGCCGTTGGCGGCGGGCCCGGAGACGTCGTGGCCGTAGGAGGCCGCCATCGCCTTCAGCTCCCCGAGGGCGCGGATCTGCTCGGCCAGCTCCTCGCGCAGCCGGAGGGTCTCTTCGAGGGAACGGTCCCCGGCGGGCAGGGAGTTCAGCTCCTCCTTCTCCGCCTTCTTCGCCGCGACGAGCCGGTCGACGCCGTAGAGGGCGACGCGGCGGTAGTCGCCGATGATCCGGCCCCGGCCGTAGGCGTCGGGCAGGCCGGTGACGATCCCGGCCTTGCGGGCGGCGCGGATCTCGGGGGTGTACGCGTCGAAGACCCCGGCGTTGTGGGTCTTGCGGTACTCGGTGAAGACCTTCTCCAGCTCTTCGGAGACCGGGTAGCCGTAGGTCTCCAGGGCGCCGGCGACCATGCGCCAGCCGCCGTACGGCATGATCGCGCGCTTGAGCGGGGCGTCGGTCTGGAGGCCGACGATCAGCTCCCGGTCGCGGTCGATCCAGCCGGGGGCGTGGGCGGTGATGGTGGAGGGGACGTCGTACGAGACGTCGTACACGCCCTTGGCGCGCTCCTCGGGGAAGCGGTCGGTGAGGGCCCGCCACACGGCGGCGGTCCGCTCGGTGGGGCCGGCGAGGAAGGAGTCGTCGCCCTCGTACGGGGTGTAGTTCCGCTGGATGAAGTCGCGGACGTCGACCGCGTCGCGCCAGGGTCCGTCCGCGAAGCCCTCCCAGGCCCGCTCCCGCACCGACCCGTCCACCGCCGTCCCGGCGGGGGTCGTGGTCGTTTCCACAGGAGTCGCGGTCGCTTCCGCAGGAGTCGCGGTCGTTTCCACAGGAGTCGCAGTCGCTTCCGCAGGAGTCGCAGTCACTGCCCGCACCGCCTTCTCGTTTCGTTCGACAGCCTCGTCGCCTGTCTCCCATTCCACTCCTCCCGAGCGGCCGTTCCGGGGCGGCGTTGGTCCCCTTCCGGCGGCCACAGGTCCCGTCCCGGACGTGCGGAAGGCCCCGGCCGGTGTCACGCGTGGCACGTGGCCGGGAAGCGCCGGTCCCTGATGTGCTGTGCTCATGACCAGACCTTTCCTGCCGCTCACCTCCCGCTCCCGCGAGGAGGCCCACCGGGCCGCCACGCCCCTGGAACTCTTCTTCGACCTGTGTTTCGTCGTCGCCGTCGCCCAGGCCGGCGCCGAACTCGTCCACGCGGTCGCCGAGGACCACGCCGGCACGGGCGTCGCGAACTACGCGATGGTCTTCTTCGCGATCTGGTGGGCCTGGATGAACTTCACCTGGTTCGCCTCCGCGTACGACAACGACGACGTCCTCTACCGGGTCGTCACCCTCGTGCAGATCGCCGGCGTCCTGATCCTCGCCGCCGGCGTCTCGCGGGCCTTCGAGGAGCACGACTTCCTCGTCGTCTACCTCGGCTACGTCGTGATGCGGCTCGCCCTCGTCTTCCAGTGGCTGCGCGCCGCCCGCCACGCGACCGACCCGGCCGAGCGGACGATGTGCCGCCGGTACGCGGGCGGGGTCCTGCTCTGCCAGGTCGGCTGGCTCGGCCTGGTCCTCGCGCCCGAGCCCGCCCGCCCGTGGGTCTTCCTCGTGATGGCGCTGGCCGAGCTGTCCGTGCCCCTGTACGCGGAGCGGGCCGGGACCAGCGCCTGGCACGCGCACCACATCGCCGAGCGGTACGGCCTGTTCACCCTCATCGTCCTCGGCGAGACCGTCGCCGCCGCGACCGTCGCGGTGAAGTCCGGCATCGTCGAGAACGACGCCCTGGACGAGCTGCTGCCGATCGCCGCCGGCGGCCTGCTGCTCGTCTTCGCCGCCTGGTGGGTCTACTTCGTCGTGCCCGCCCACGACCGGCTGACCTCCAGCCGCCAGGCCTTCCTGTGGGGGTACGGGCACTACCTGATCCTCATGTCGGCCGCCGCCATCGGGGCGGGCCTGGAGATCGCCGTCGAGCAGGCCGTGGGCGAGGCGCACGTCTCCACGCTCTCCGCCTCCGCCGCCGTGACGATCCCGTCGGCCCTCTTCCTGCTCCTCGTGTGGCTGCTGCACGCCCGCTACTTCAAGGTCGGCACCGCCCAGCAGCTCGTCCTGCCGGTCGCGGCGTTCGCGATCCTGATGTGCTCCTTCGCGGGCCGCTGGGCCGTCCTCGCGGCCGGGCTCGTCGCGGCGGCGGCCGTCGCGACCGGCGTCACCCTGACCGCCCGGAACCCGGCGACGCGGGGCGACGGGGCCTGAGCGCCGCGCCGGGGCCCGGTCACCGCGCCGGAGTCCGGGCGCCGCGCCCGGCCCCGTGGTAGGCAGGGCGCATGACGGAGCCCGGGAAGAGGACGGACGGCCAGGACGGGATCACCGACGTGGGCGGGGTGCGCGTGGGGCACGCGCGCGTGGCCGGGCCGGGGGCCCTGAGCGGCACCACGGTGGTGCTCGCGCCGGAGGGCGGCGCGGTCGCCGCCGTGGACGTACGGGGCGGGGGGCCGGGTACGCGGGAGACGGACGCCCTGGACCCGAGGAACGTGGTGGAGCGGATCGACGCGGTCGTCCTGACCGGCGGCAGCGCGTACGGCCTCGACTCCGCCTCGGGCGTGACGGCCTGGCTGGCGGAGCGGCACCGGGGCGTCCGGGTGGGCCCCGACCCGTCCCACGTGGTGCCGGTGGTGCCCGCCGCGTGCGTCTTCGACCTGGGCCGGGGCGGCGACTTCACCGCCCGGCCGGACGCGGCGACGGGGCGGGCGGCGGCGGAGGCGGCCCACGCGGGCGGCGACCACGCGCGCGTGGGGACGGGCGCGGTCGGCGCGGGCACCGGGGCCGTGGTCGGCGGCCTGCGGGGCGGCGTCGGGACGGCGAGCACGGTCCTGGAGTCCGGGATCACGGTCGGCGCGCTGGTGGTGGTGAACGCGGTGGGCTCGGCCGTGGACCCGACGACGGGCGTCCCGTACGGGAGTTACTTCGAGGACGGGCGGCCCGCCTTCCCCGACCCGGAGGTCCACGGGGCGGCGCTGCGGCGGCTCGCGGAGGCGCGGAAGGCGGCCGCCCCGCCCCCGCTGAACACCACGCTCGCCGTGGTCGCGACGGACGCGGTGCTGACCCGCGCGCAGGCGCGGAAGGTGGCGGGCACGGCGCACGACGGCATCGCGCGCGCCGTGCGGCCGGTGCACCTGATGAACGACGGGGACACGGTCTTCGCCCTGGCCACCGGGGCCCGGGAGCTGCCACGGGGGCCGCTCGCCCTGAACGAGGTCCTGGCGGCGGGCGCGGACCTGGTGACCCGGGCGGTCGTCCGCGCGCTGCTCGCGGCCCCGGGCGGGCTGCGCGGTCCGGGCGGGGACTTCCCCTCGTACCGCGAGCTGTACGGGCCGCGGGCGGACCCGTACGGCTCCCGCTAGGCCCGTTCCCCCGACAAGCAGGCCCGTACTCCCGGTAAGGGGTGGGGAGTTGGGGGAAGACGGCGGGAACTTCCGCCGCACGCCCCTCGTTTTGCCGGAACATTGGACACGATGTCAGACCCAGGGACTACGTTAAGCAAGCACCAAGTGACATGCGGCGACGGCCTGGAGATCCCCTTGAACGATCCGCAGGATCACCCCGATCCGTACGAGACGACCGAGGCGCACGTCGAGCGGCTCCTCGGCCGGGCGCTCAACTCCTTCGACCTGCCCGACTCGACCGTCGAGCGCCTCGCCACGGCGCTCGCGCACTCCAGCGCGCTGCACTCCTCGCACCACAGCGCGTCGCTGCACCGCACGACCCACCGCCACACCTATCTGCTCGCCGACGGCAGCGCCCTCAGCCTGTGGGAGCTGGTGCACAACGCCGGCCGGGACGGCACCGAGCAGCACGAGCTGTACGCGGAGGAGGCGGAGGCCCGGCTCGCCGCCTCCCGCCTGCCCTCCGGGCCGTCGACGGGCCGCCCGGCGGGGCGCGCCGACGGGCCCTTCCTCGACGAGGGCGACGACTTCGAGCCGCTGAGCGCCGTGCTCGCCCGCCCGATACCCGTCCAGCCCCGGATGTACGTGCCGGACAACTCCGCCGACCACGCGCGCCGCGTCCTGCGCCGCGCGGAGAACGCGGACCGGCCGGGCGGGGCGACGGCCCGCCGCCTCCGGCTCGCCTTCGCCCACCACATCACCCAGGCCTTCGGCCGCCACTGCCCCGTGGGCGGCGGCCGGGACGCCGGCTTCACCCTCTACGAGCACCAGTTCCTGCTGCTCGACGGCAGCGAGGTCAGCCTCTGGGAGGTCGAGCACACGGCGACCCCCGACGGGCGCCACATGTGCGAGGTCTACGAGGACGAGGCCACGGCCCGCGGGGCGATGGAGACCCGCGCCCGGGTGCGCTGACGTCGACCCCGTGGAGGTTCACGGAAGAAGGGCCCTCCCCCGGGAGGGGAGGGCCCTTCTTCCACGGGGCCGGCTCCGTGGGCGAGCGCCGGCTCAGTGCGTGAGCGCCGGTTCCTTCTCGATGCCGGGCTGCGGGGCGGGCCCGTCTCCGCCGCCCTCCAGGTGCTGCTTCGGCTTCGCGGGGAGGGCGAACATCACCAGGAAGATCACGGCGAGGACGCCCGCCACCCAGCCCAGGGAGTTCTGGAAGGCCTCCGTGAAGGCCGCGCCCGTCTCCGCCGGGGCCTGGGCGAGGCGGTCGTCGTCGATGGCGCCGAAGAAGACGACCGACACCAGGCCGAGGCCGAGCGCGTTGCCCATCTGGGTGGTCGTGTTGATCAGGCCCGAGGCCGAGCCGGCGTGCTCGCGCGGGACCTCGGAGAGGACCGCGTCCGTCAGCGGGGCCACGATCAGGCCCATGCCGAGGCCCATGACGACCAGCGGCGGGATCATCTGCCAGGACGCGATCCCCGTCCCGTACCGGTCGGCCTCGAAGAGGTAGAGCAGGACGCCCGCCGTCATCGTCAGGGCGCCCGCCTGGAGCACCTTGCGGCCGAAGCGCGGCACCAACTGCTGCACGGACAGGCCGGCGGCCACCGAGACCGCGATCGAGAACGGCACCCCGGTGAGGCCCGCCCGCAGCGCGCTCCAGCCGAGCCCGATCTGCATGTAGAGCGTCCAGACCAGGAAGAAGATGCCCATCACGACGCCGAAGGTCAACTGGACCGCGACACCGGCCGCGAAGCTCTTCACCTTGAACAGCGACAGCTCGACGAGCGGCGAACCGTCCTTGCGCGCCTTGTACTTCTCGTACGCGACGAGGGCGCCGAAGACGGGCAGGCTGCCGGCCATCATCAGGTGGCCCCACAGCGGCCAGTCCAGCTCGCGGCCGCGCGTCAGCGGGTAGATCAGCATGAGCAGCGCGGCCGTCACCAGGAGCACGCCGACCAGGTCGAGGCGGAGCGCCTTCGGCGCCTTGGACTCGGTGATGAACTTCCGGCCCAGGAGCAGGCCCGCGATGCCGACCGGCAGGTTGATGAGGAAGATCGGGCGCCACTCCAGGCCCGCGATGTTCCACTGGGTGAGCAGCGCGCCGAGCAGCGGTCCGGAGACCGCGCCCAGGCCGACGATCGCGCCGAACAGGCCGAAGACCTTGCCCCGTTCGTGCGCGGGGAAGGTGGCGTGGACGATCGACAGGACCTGCGGCACCATCATCGCGGCCGCCGCGCCCTGGAGGAGGCGGGAGCCGATCAGCATCTCCTGGTTGGCCGCGAGGCCGCAGAGCGCCGAGGCGAGCGTGAAGCCGGCGGTGCCGAGGAGGAAGAGCCGCTTGCGGCCGTAGATGTCGCCGAGCCGCCCGCCGGTGATCAGACCGGCGGCGAACGCGAGCGCGTACCCGGCGGTGATCCACTGGATGGCCCCGATGGTGGCGCCGAGGTCCCGCTCGATGCTGGGGATCGCGATGTTGACGATCGTGGCGTCGACCAGGTCCATGAAGGCGGCGGTCATGACGATGGCGAGGGCGATCCAGCGCCGCTTGTCACCGGGGTCGGTGCCGGGGGCGGCACCGGAGGCGGGGACGGTGGCGGGGTCGGTGCCGGGCCCGGCCTGGTTCGCCGCGTCCGTGACGGCGTCGTGTGAACTCATACGAAGAAAGATAGGAGTCATATAGGTCAGGTCGTGTCCTAGATGCGCCGCATCCTGGACGGCATGACGGACACCCCGGCACGACTCCTGAACCTGCTCTCGCTCCTCCAGACCCCGCGCGAGTGGCCCGGAAGCGAACTCGCCGAACGCCTCTCGGTCTCCCCGCGCACCATCCGCCGCGACATCGACCGGCTCCGCGACCTCGGCTATCCGGTCGAGGCGACCCTGGGCGCGGTGGGCGGCTACCGCCTCGTCGCCGGTACGGCCCTGCCGCCGTTGCTCCTCGACGACGAGGAGGCCGTCGCCATCGCGGTCGGCCTGCGCGCCGGGGCCGGGCACGCCATCGAGGGCGTCGAGGAGGCGTCCGTACGGGCCCTGGCGAAGCTGGAACAGGTCCTTCCCACCCGGCTGCGGCACCGGGTCTCCACCCTCCAGAACGCGACGATCCCGCTGACCAGGGGCGACGGCGCCACGGTCGCGCCCGTCACCCTGACCGCGCTCGCGGGCGCGGTCACCGGGCGGGAGAAGCTGCGCTTCGGCTACCGGGCGGGCGACGGCGCCGAGACGAAGCGCCTGGTCGAGCCCTACCGGCTGGTCTCCACCGGGCACCGCTGGTACCTCGTCGCGTACGACCTGGGGCGCGAGGACTGGCGCACCTTCCGGGTCGACCGGGTCAGCGACCCGCTGGCCACCGGGGCCCGCTTCGCCCCGCGCGAGCTGCCGGCGGGCGACGCGGCGCAGATGCTCACCCGCTCGATGGCCCGGTCGCAGCCGGAGCTGGACCTGGACGTCTCCTTCGAGGCCCCGGCCGACTTCGTGACGGCCCGGCTCCCGGCCCATCTGGTCCCGGCCCCGACGGGCCCGGTCACCTGCCGGCTGCGCGCCCGCGCCGCCGACTCGGTCGAGTGGCTGGCGCTCCGCCTGGCCCTGGTCGACGCCCCCTTCACCGTCCACGGCCCGGAGCCCCTGCGGGCGTACGTGGAGGACCTGGCGGGGCGCCTGGCGGCGTCGGTGCGGGAGTAGACACGGCGGCCGGGGCCCGGGGACACGGCCGTCCCCGGGCCCCGGCCGACCGCGGAAAGGATCCGGGCCACCGCGGAAAAGCGCTAGGCCACCGCGTCGAAGCCCGTGTCGCGGGCCATCTTCTTCAGTTCCAGGAGCGCGTGCTTCTCGATCTGGCGGATCCGCTCGCGGGTCAGGCCGTGCTCCTTGCCGACCTCGGTCAGCGTCCGCTCGCGCCCGTCCTCGATGCCGTACCGCATGCGGATGATCGAGGCCGTGCGGTGGTCCAGTTTGGCGATGAGGTCGTCGAGCTCCTCGCTGCGCAGCAGCGTGAGCACCGACTGCTCCGGCGAGATCGCCGAGGTGTCCTCGAGCAGGTCGCCGAACTGGGTCTCGCCCTCGTCGTCCACCGACATGTTCAGCGAGACGGGGTCGCGCGCCCAGTCCATGACGTCGACGACCCGCTCCGGCGTCGAGCCGAGCTCGGCGGCGATCTCCGCGGGCTCGGGCTCGCGCCCGTGCTCCCGGTTGAACTCGCGCTGCACGCGCCGGATCCGGCCAAGCTCCTCCACCAGGTGGACGGGGAGCCGGATGGTGCGGGACTGGTCGGCGATGGAGCGGGTGATGGCCTGCCGGATCCACCACGTGGCGTACGTGGAGAACTTGAAGCCCTTCGCGTAGTCGAACTTCTCGACCGCGCGCACCAGGCCCGCGTTCCCCTCCTGGATCAGGTCGAGCAGGGGAAGCCCGCTGCGCGGGTAGCGCCGGGCGACGGCCACCACGAGGCGCAGGTTGGACTTGATGAAGAGGTCCTTGGCATGCTCGCCCTCGGCGGCCAGCGCCTCGAGCTCCTCGCGGGACGCGCCGCCCGCCTCACTGTCCACCTCGCCGTCGAGTATCTGCTGGGCGTAGACCCCGGCCTCGATCGTCTGGGAGAGCTCGACCTCCTTGGCGGCGTCGAGCAGGGGCGTGCGCGCGATCTCGTCGAGGTACATGCCGACCAGGTCGCGGTCGGCGATCTCCCCGCCCACGGCGCGAACGCTGCTCGCCCGCTCTGCCCCGCTCTGGGCGGAGGTCCGACGGCGGGCGACGGCACGGGTTGCCATGCGTGCTCCCTTGCTGAGTAGGTCACGACACCCTTTCGGGTGCCCTGCATCCGACGGAAACAACGACTGGAATCAGGACAGAATTCCCACCCGGCACAGGGATTTTCGCGATCATGCAGTATCCTGCGCGGCTCCCGCCCCTGCGGGCATGCCGTCGGGGCCCGCGGAGTCGCAGGTCAGACCGGACGCGGAGGGTGGTGCGGCGCCCCTCGCGGGAGTCCTCGACCGCACTGTCGGTGAGACCGCGATCACATGCGGCGCCACCCCTTCAGACGCGGGGCGGGGGCGGGTGGTTGCCCGGGGGAGGACGGTGACGGGGCGGCGGGCCCCGGTCGTGACGCACCGGCCCTGGCGCACCGGACGCGACCTAGGTCTCCGGAGCCCCCGGGACTAGGTCCCGCGCCCGTTCCGCCGCCCTCCTCCCCCGTCCTACCGTCGGCCCATGACCGACACCACCGGCACCTTGGACGAGGCCCTCGAACGGCTCCACGCCTCCGGGCCCGAGCGCGACGGCTGGCTGACCAACCACGCCCCGATGGCCGTGGAGGCGCTGGTCCGCCACGGGCAGGCCGCCTCCGTGCACCGCTGGCTGGACCACTACGCGGACAAGCTGGAGGAGCCGCCGCCCCCGTACGCCCCCGTCACGGCGGACGGCTGGCGCGAGGCGCTCGGCGACCCGGCCCGGATCACCGACTGGACCCGGTTCTTCGCCCGGGAGCTGGCCGAGCGCCCCTGGCGGGGGGTGCTGGCCGAGTGGTGGCCCCGGCTGCTCCCGGGGATCGCGGCCGGGGCGACGCACCCGGTGATCCGCACGGGTCACGCCGTACGGACCCTGCTCGCGTCCCCCGGGGGCGACGCGGACAGCGGTCCCCGCCTCGCCGAGCTGGCGCACGCCCTCGGCTACTGGGCGGCCCGTCACCAGCCGCTCCCGCCGCTCGCCCCGCTGGCCGCCGCGCCGTCGGCGGCGGCCGCGCTCGACGCCGTACCGCCGGTTCCGGAGCAGGACGGCGGGATCCGGCACCGGCTCGCGCAGCTCACGGCCTTTCCCGCGTGGGGCGACGCGCCGGACCCGGACACGGCGAGGGCGCGCCTGACGGAGCTGGTGGCGGCGGCGACGCACCGGTACGCCACCCACGGCCACGGCGAGCCGACCATGCTGGTGCACGCGGCGACCGCGCCGAACGCGGTCCTGCGCGCCCTGCCCGCGCTCCCCCGCGTGCTGTGGGCGCCGAGCCTGTCGGCGGCCTGGGCGGCGTCGGCCGCGGTGACCGCCGCCTACGCCCCGGTGGAGGCCGCCCCGTACGAGGCGACCTCCCTGACCCCCGAGGAGGTCTTCGCGCGGGCGGCGGCGCACGGCGACGACCACACGATCAAGTTCACGGACACGGCGCTCGACGTGGGCGGTCCGCTCGCGCTCGCGGCCGCCGTCCGCTCGGTCGAGCTGAACGCGCCGGTGTTCCGCTGACCACCCGGACGACTACCCGAACTGCACGGACCGCTTGGCCAGGCCCATCCAGAAGCCGTCGATCACCGACCGCTCCGTGTCCAGGTCCCCGGCCGCGTCCGCCGCGCCCAGGGTGACGAAGAGGGGGGCGAAGTGTTCGGTGCGGGGGTGGGCGAGGCGTCCGGCGGGCGACGCGTGCGCGAAGTCGAGGAGGGCGTCCACGTCCCGCGCGGCGAGGGCCTCGTGGCCCCAGGCGTCGAACTCGGCGGACCAGCCGGGCACGCCGCCCCCGGGGTGCCGGAGCGCGGCCAGGTTGTGGGTGAAGAAGCCGCTGCCCACGATCAGGACGCCCTCGTCGCGCAGCGGGGCGAGCCGGCGCCCGACGTCCATGAGGCGGCGCGGGTCGAGGGTGGGCAGGGAGATCTGGAGCACGGGGACGTCGGCGTCCGGGAACATCTCGACGAGCGGCACGTACGCGCCGTGGTCGAGCCCCCGGTCGGGGACGTCCTGCACGGGCGTGCCGGGCGCGCGGAGCAGCTTGCGGACGCTCTCGGCGAGCGCGGGCGCGCCGGGGGCCGCGTACCCGACCCGGTAGTAGTGCTCGGGGAAGCCCCAGAAGTCGTACACGAGGGGGACGGTCTCGGTGGCGCCGAGGGCGAGCGGGGCCTCCTCCCAGTGGGCGGAGACCACGAGGACCGCCTTCGGGCGCGGGAGGCCGGCGGACCAGGCGGCCAGTTGGCCGGGCCAGACGGGATCGTCGGCGAGCGGCGGGGCCCCGTGGGACAGGTAGAGGGCGGGCATCCGCTCCCGCACGGCGTCCGTGGCATCCATGGCGACCACCTCTGGCTCCTTCGCGTTCCCGATTCATTGAAACTTCAAGCTCATCGTTCGCAGCATAAGCCGACTTAGTTCAACTTTCAAGAATGAGTCGTACGATGGGAACCATGGGAGACATGACCGAACCGCGCTGGCTCACCGACGAGGAACACCACGTCTGGCGCGCCTACCTCCACGCCACCACGCTCCTGGAGGACCACCTCGACCGCCAGTTGCAGCGCGACGCCGGGATGCCGCACGTCTACTACGGCCTGCTCGTCCACCTCTCCCAGGCGCCCCGGCGCCGCATGCGGATGACCGAACTCGCCAAGGACGCCAAGATCACCCGCTCCCGGCTCTCCCACGCCGTGGCGCGCCTGGAGAAGAACGGCTGGGTGCGGCGCGAGAACTGCCGCTCCGACAAGCGCGGCCAGTTCGCCCGGCTCACGGACGAGGGCATGGAGGTCCTCCGGCGGAACGCGCCGGGCCACGTGGCGGCCGTGCGCCAGGCCCTGTTCGACCGGCTCTCCGCGGAGCAGGTGAGGCAGCTCGGCGAGATCATGCGGGTGATGGCCGAGGGCCTCGAACCGACGGACCCGGACGCGGACCTGCCCTGGCTCCGCTGAGTGCGCGGGGCCAGGGCAGGGACACGGGGGTCTCTGGCGGTCAGTGGGCGACGACCGGGATCCTCACCTCGTCGTCCGCACCCGTGCCGGACCCGGCGACCACGCCGCTCCCCGGCTTCCCGGTGGTGATGAACGCGAAGGCGATCGCGGCCGAGACGGCCAGGATGCCGACCGCCCACCAGATGGCCGCCGCGTACCCCTCGACCATGCCCTGGAGCTGGAGCAGCCTCTGGGCGGCCGGGGTGGTGGCGCCGGCCGCGTGGCCGGTCAGGTAGGCGGTGGTGGCCGAGGCCGCGATCGTGTTCAGGAGGGCGGTGCCGATGGCGCCGCCGACCTGCTGCGAGGTGTTGACCATCGCGGAGGCCACGCCGGCGTCGCGCGGGTCCACGCCGTGCGTCGCGAGCGACATCGCCGGCATGAACGCGGTGCCCATGCCCAGGCCGAGCAGGAGCTGCGCGGGCAGGATCAGACCGGCGTACGAGGTGCCGATCTCCAACCGGGTCAGGAGCAGCATGCCGACGGCGGCGGCCAGGAAGCCCGGGGCCATCAGCAGGCGCGGCGGGACGCGGGTCATCAGGCGCGCGCCGATCTGGGTCGAGCCCGTGATCATGCCCACGATCATCGGCAGGAACGCGAAGCCCGTCCTGACCGGCGAGTACCCCTTCACGACCTGGAGGTAGTACGTCAGGAAGAGGAACAGGCCGAACATCGCGATGACGGCGAGGCCGAGCGACAGGTAGACGCCGCCGCGGTTGCGGTCGGCCAGGACGCGCAGCGGGAGCAGCGGGGACTTCACGCGCGACTCGGTGACCACGAAGGCCAGGAGCAGCACGGCGGAGCCGACGAAGAGGCCGATCGTGCCGGCGTCGCTCCAGCCCTCGGACTCGGCGCGGGTGAAGCCGTACACGAGGGCGACCAGGCCCAGGGTGGACAGGATGACGCCGGGGACGTCGAGCGGGGAGCGGTTGCGGCCGTCCGCCGGCTCGCGGACGACGAGGTACGCGCCGACGGCGGCGACCACGGCGAACGGGATGTTGACGAAGAAGGTCCAGCGCCAGTTCAGGTACTCGGTGAGGAAGCCGCCGAGGATCAGGCCCACGGCGCCGCCGCCGCCGGCGATCGCGCCGTAGATGCCGAAGGCCTTGGCGCGCTCCTTGGCGTCGGTGAAGGTCACGGCGAGCAGCGAGAGCGCGGCGGGCGCGAGGAGCGCGCCGAAGGCGCCCTGGAGCGCGCGGGCGCCGAGCATCATGGCCTCGCCGGTCGCGGCCCCGCCGAGGGCGGAGGCGGCGGCGAAGCCGGCCAGGCCGACGATGAAGGTGCGCTTGCGGCCCCACAGGTCGGCGATGCGGCCGCCGAAGAGGAGGAGTCCGCCGAAGGCGAGGGCGTAGGCGGTGATGACCCACTGCCGGTTGCCGTCCGAGATCCCGAGGTCCTGCTGGGCGGAGGGCAGGGCGATGTTCACGATCGTCGCGTCGAGGACGACCATGAGCTGGGCGAGGGCGATGAAGACCAGGGCCTTCCAGCGCCCGGGGTCGGGCGTGAGCGCGGTGCGCGCGGGGCTGTCGGCGATTTTCGGCATGGGTGGAGCCACCTCTTGGTGCGTACTGACTGAAAAGGGACGTAAGTCTGTGCGGGCGCCCGGGGAGGGGGGCGTCCCGCAGGAGGGCCTACGGAGGGGTCACGACGGGCAGGAGTCGCGTCTCAGGTCCTCCAGGGTCACGGCCGTCCCGGGCAGCTCGGAGCGCGCGGGCGCCTCCAGGCCGTCGAGGAACAACTGCAGGTGGCGGCGGACGAACGGGGCGAAGGCGGCGCAGGCGGTGCCCGGCAGCGGGCGGGTGAGCTGGGAGACCGCCACCATCAGGTCCCCGACGCCGACGTCGGTGCGGAGCCGGCCGGCCCGCTGCGCCCGGTCGACGAGGCCCTGGACGGCCTCTTCGAGCCGCTCGCGCTCGGCCACCAGGTCGGGATGGTCCTTGTCGAAGCCTCCGTCGAGCATGGGGCAGAGGGCGCCGACGCGCTCGTCGGCGGCGCCGTGGACGAAGCGCCGGAGGGCGGCGAAGGTGTCGTCCTCCTCCGCGGCGGCCCGCTCGGCGAGCTCGGTGACGCGGGCCAGGAGCGAGAGGACGACCTCGCGGACGAGGTCGTCGCGCTCGGGGAAGTTCCGGTAGAGCGTGGCGTTGCCGACGCCGGCGCGGCGGGCGATCTCGTCGTACGGCACCTGGGCGCCGAACTCGACGAACATCTCGCGGGCCGCCGTCACGATCCGCTCGCGGTTGCGCAGGGCGTCGGCCCGGGGCCGGGGTGCGCGGCGGGCGGGCGCGGTGCCGGTGTCACTGGTCACGTCACGTCCTCCTCGGAATCACGGGGTCATCGGGTCTGTCGGGTCTGCCGGGCCGGGCCCGGTTCTGCGGGGCCCGGTCCTGCGGGTCGAGCACATCCGGGGAAAGGTTCCCCACTTCTCTCGACACAGGCGTAAACGGGGACGCGCTCCCCGGTTATTTCCGGCCAGATCTGTGACCCCAGTCACATACGCCTCGTTTCACGGAATACCCACGATCGGGCCACCCGGCGCGCGCGCCCGGACCGCCCGTCACAGGCTGATCGCACAGCACGGGTCCCGCCCGCACGCGGAAAGGGACCCGTCCGCCGACCTGCCCCCACCGGAGAGGCGACGCATGCAGCACCCCCGCCGACGGATACGCAGACCCGTCGCCCTGGCGGCGACCACGACGCTCTCGCTGACCCTGCTCGCCTCCGCGAGCACCACCCTCCCCGAGCCCGTCCGGGCCTCGGCGGGGCCCGTGGCCACCGCGTCGAGCAGCGCCCGGTTGGCGCCGTGCCGCATCGCCACGACGCTGGGCGTGCAGATGTCGGAGGGGCTGCCCACCGCGCCGGGGTACGTGCGCTCCACGGGCCTCGTCAGGGCCCTCAACCTGATGGTCGACTTCCCGGACGCCGTCGGCGACGGCACGGCGATGAGCCGCTTCCGCGAGTTCTTCCCGCAGACCGCCGACTGGTTCCGCGTCAGCTCGTACGGCCGCCTGCACTACCGCGCCGAAGCCCCGATACCCGACTGGCTGCGGATGCCCCGGGCGTTCTCCGCGTACGGGATCGAGCGCGGCTCCCCCTACGAGCCGGGCTACCGCTCCCTGGTCGAGGACATCGTGAAGGCGGCCGACGAGCGCGTGGACTTCAGCGCGTACGACCTGGTCAACGTCCTGGTGACGCCGAACGCCGGGCCCTCGGCCCTCGACACCGTCCTGTCCGTGACCTTCTCCGGCAACGACGACGCCCCGTACGCCGACGGCGTGCCGCTGGCCAACACGTCCTTCGTCTACAGCCGCCAGGACGACGGCTCCGGCAGCTTCGCGGAGACCGGCTACCGGGTCCTGCCGCACGAGAACGGCCACGTCTTCGGCCTGCCCGACCTCTACACCGCCGACGGCGGCGGCTCCGTCGGGCACTGGGACATCATGTCCGAGGACTGGGGGGCCAACAACGACCTGCTCGGCTGGCACAAGTGGAAGCTGGGCTGGCTCGACAACGAGCAGGTGAGCTGCGCCTCCGCCACCGGCACCACCGAGTACGCCCTCACCCCGCTCGCCGACCCCGGCGGCCACAAACTCGCCTTCGTCCCCCTCTCCGGCACCTCCGGGTACGCCATCGAGGTGCGCGGCCCGGGCGGCAACGACGCGGCCGTGTGCGACACGGGCGTCCTCGTCTACCGGGTCGAGTCCGACGTCGACACCGGCCACGGCCCGGTGACCGTCGCCGACAGCGCGCGGGCGAGCGGCGGCTGCACGCGCCGCGCCAACGTCCACGCGGAGCTGTCGGACGCGCCGTACGGGCCGGGCGAGAGCTTCACGGACCGCGCGAACGGCATCCGGATCACGGTCCTGGACGAGGACGCGGACGGCACGTACCGGGTCCGCGTCACCCGGAACTGAGCGCCTCCCGGTCTTCGAACCACCCCCTCAGCTCCCGCTTGAGGATCTTCCCCGTCGGGTTCCGGGGCAGCTCCTCCTCCCGTACGAGGACGCGGGACGGCACCTTGAAGGCGGCGAGGCGCCCGCCGACGTGCGCCCGCAGCGCCTCCGCGTCCGGCGCCGCGCCGGGCCGCAGCCGCACGACGGCCACGACCTCCTCGCCGAGGAGCGGGTGGGGGACGCCGAGCACGGCGGCGTCGAGGACGTCCGGGTGCGCGTGCAGGGCGTCCTCGACCTCGACGCAGTACACGTTCTCGCCGCCCCGGATCACCATGTCGGTGAGCCGGTCGACGACGGAGACCCGCCCGTCCGCGTCCACGCGCGCGAGGTCCCCGGTCCGGAACCAGCCGTCCTCGGTGAAGGCGGCGCGGGTGGCCTCCTCGTCCCCCCAGTACCCGCGGACCAGGGACTGCCCGCGCAGCCACAGCTCCCCCACGCCCTCCGCGTCGGGCCGGTCGATCCGCACCCCGGTGACGGGCGAGGGCCGGCCGGCGCTGCCGGGGTGGGCGCGGTACTCGGCGCCGAAGTTCGCCAGGACCCCGCCGCAGGTCTCGGTGAGCCCGTAGCCGTTGCGGGGCTCGACCCGCTCCCCGTACGCCTCCGCGAGCCCGGCGACGATCCCGGGCGGGGCGGGGGCGCCGCCGGTGCTGAGCAGGGTCAGGCTCTCCAGCGGGTCGGCCTCGCTCCGGGCGCGTGCGAGGAGTTGGAGGGCGGTGGTGGGCACTCCGGCGTAGTGGGTGACGCGGTGCTCCCGGATCAGCCGGAGGGCCTCCCCGGCGTCCCACTTCCGCATCGTCACCAGGGTCCCGCCGGCCGCCATGACGCCGTAGAACGAGGTGAAGGCGGCGACGTGGAAGAAGGGGAACGTGGTCAGGGACACGGGCGCGGGCCCGGTGCCGGGCACGTCCCCGCGCGCGAGGGCCGCCGCGGCGGCGAAGTACCGGGGGTTCATCGCGGCCCCGGCCTGCGCGAGGTGGGTGGCGACGGCGCCCTTGGGGCGGCCGGTGGTGCCGGAGGTGTAGACGATCGTGGAGTCGTGCTCGGGGAGCACGTCGACGGGCGGCGGCCCGAGGTACGGGTCGCGGTCGGGGACGTACGCGGCGAAGCCCTCCTCGGCCGGGCCGTGGAAGACGATCCCGGGCACCTTCCGCTCCCGGGCCCACGCCCGTACCCGCCCGACCCGCTCCCCGTCGACCAGCAGCGCGCGGGGCGCGCAGTCGTCGAGGGCGTACGCGCACTCGTCCTCGGTCCACCAGGCGTTGAGCGGTACGGCGACGAGTCCGGCGAGCTGGGCGGCCCAGAAGGCGACCTGCCAGGCGGGCAGGTTCCGCAGGGCGACGACGACCCGGTCCCCGGGCACGAGCCCGTACTCGCCGAGGAGCCGCCGGGCGAGCCCGCAGGCCTCGTCGAAGAACTCCCGGTAGGTCGTCCGCGTCCCCTCGTGCACGAGGAACGTCCGGTCGCCGTAGCCCCAGGTCGCCTCCACGAACTCCCGCAGGGTGCGCGGCCCGTGGGCGTACGTCCCGTCCGCGACGGCGAAGGGCGCCCCGTCGGCCGTCAGCCTCTCGATCCCGTCGGCCACCGGGCCACCTCCCACGCGCTCGCCCCCGTCGGACCGCCGACGCTAGGCGGCTCCGGTTCGGGAGGTCAACCGGGGGGTCGACCGGCAGGTCGACCGGGGGCGGGGGTCCTCCGGGCCGGTCCGGGCGCTACGCCGTCAGCGGGCGGCGGTCCGCGCGGGGGGTGCCGACCGCCGTGAAGGCCCTGCGGTGGTGGAGCAGCGGGGAGGAGTCCGTGAGGTGCACCGCGGTGATCCGGGCGACGACGATGTCGTGGTCGCCCTCGTCGTGCGCCTTCTCCTTGTGGCAGAGCAGGGTGACCGCCGCGTCCGGGACGACGGGGACCCCGCCGACGAGCTGGAGGTCCTCACCCGTGTACGCGGGCCCGCCGGAGGTGGCGAACCTGAGCGCCGGCCCCTCCTGGCACTCGGCCAGCACGTTCAGGGCGAACGCGGAGCGCGCGGCGAGCGCCGCGTGGGTGCGGGCGGTCTTCGCCACGCAGACGAGGAGCCGGGGCGGGTCCATCGAGAGGGACGCGAACGAGGTCACGGTCATCGCGTGGAGGGCGCCCCCGTGCGCGACGCCGACCACGGCCACGGTCGAGGCGATCCGGGAGAAGGCGTCGCGCACCAGGGAGTCGGTCGCTTCACGAAGCACGGTCGAGGGCTCCTTCGGGTCGGACGGTCTCCGGCAGCGGGACGGGCCGGAGGGCGGCGCGCTTCTGCCGCGCCTCCAGACGGCCGGAGAGGAGGGCGGTGAGCAGCGCCGCCGCGGCCATGACCGCTCCGACCGTGTGGGCGGAGGCGTAGCCGAGGCCGGCGGTGATGGTGAGGCCGCCCAGCCAGGCGGCGACGGCGTTGCCGAGGTTGAAGGCGCCGATGTTGAGGGAGGACGCCAGGGTCGGCGCCCCCGCCGCGTTGTCGAGCACCCGCTTCTGCAGGGGCGGCACGGTCGCGAACCCGAACACCCCGACCAGGAAGGTCAGGACCACGGCGGCGACCTGGTGGGAGGCCACGTAGGAGAAGAGGAGGAGGGTCGCGGAGAGCAGCGTCAGGGCGGTGCAGAGCATCGGCATGAGCCACCTGTCGGCGAGCCTGCCGCCGACGACGTTGCCGAGCACCAGGCCGCAGCCGAAGACGGCGAGGACCCAGGGGACCGAGGACGCGGAGAAGGACGCCACCTCGGTCAGGATCGGCGCGATGTAGGTGACGGCGGCGAAGACCCCGCCGAACCCCAGGACGGTCATGAGCATCGCGAGGACGACCTGCGGATTGCGCAGGGCGGTCAACTCGCTGGAGACGGAGACCGCTTCGGGGCGCCGGTCGGCCGGGACGAAGCGGAGGATCCCGAGGATCCCCAGGACGCCGAGGCCCGCGATGAGGACGAAGGTGACCCGCCATCCGGCCGCCTGCCCGACCAGGGTGCCCAGCGGGACGCCCGCGACGTTCGCGACGGTCAGTCCGGCGAACATCATGGAGATGGCGGAGGCGCGGCGGTGCGGGGCCACGAGGTCCGCCGCCACGACCGAGCCGATGCCGAAGAAGGCGCCGTGGGTGAAGGAGGCGAGCACCCGGCCGAGGAGGAGGACCGGGAAGTCCGGCGCCACCGCGCAGAGCGCGTTCCCGGCGACGAAGACGCCCATGAGCAGGGCGAGCATCGTCTTCCTGGAGGTCCTGGTGCCCAGGAGGGTCATGACGGGGGCACCGACGACCACGCCGATGGCGTAGGACGTGACCAGGTACCCGGCCGACGGGATCGAAACGTCATAGGTCTCCGCCACCTGCGGCAGGATGCCGGTGGCCACGAACTCTGTCGTTCCGATGCCGAAGGCACCTATGGCAAGGGCCAGAAGCGCCAGGGGCATGCGTTCTCCTCGGCATGGGCGCACCGGAGCGGTGCGCGGTCGCTGGGACGGACGGGGGCCGGCGCCTCCGCGCGGAGCGGACGGCCGGACGGGCTGCGGCGCCCGGCCCGCCGGGGGGAGAGACCGGCGGGCGGGCGGCACCGCGGAGCGACGTTAGTCCGGCCGGGCCCGGCCGTCCGCGCGGGCGGCGGGGACGGCGGGCGGCTTTGGCAAGTCCCTCAGGTCGCGTGCGGCACCTGGAGCGTGGCGGCGAGGAGCCGGAGGGCCGCCTCCGACCCCGTCCCGACCTGGGCGGTGTAGGCGATCATGCGCTGCCCGGACGCGCCGGGGACCAGGAGGCTCTGGAAGGAGAGCTCCATCGGGCCGGCGAGCGGGTGGTCGATCTCCTTGACTCCCGCGACACAGGTGCGCACCGGGTGGCGCGCCCAGCGGGCGGCGAAGTCCTCGCTGTTCAGGATGAGTTCGCCGACCAGCTCGGCGAGCCGCTTGTCGTGGGGGTGGCGGCCCGCGACCAGGCGCAGGGACGCCACCGCGAGCTGGGCCTCGTCGTGCCAGCGCGGGTACAGGTCGCGGACGCGCTCGTCCAGGAAGAGCATCCGGGTCAGGTTGGGCCGGGTGGCGGGGTGGTCGGGCGCGTCGGCGTCCAGGTGCATGGCCAGGAGGAGGTGGCCCATGGCGTTCCAGGCGAGGACGTCGTTGCGCCGGTCGAGGACGAGCGCCGGGGTGTCGGCGAAGGTGTCGATGAGCTGGCGGACCCCGTGGTCGGCGCACTCGGGCCGCGCGGCCGGGGCCCGCCGGGACGCGGACTTCTCCGGCCGGGCCAGGTCCATGAGGTGGGAGTGCTCGTCGGGGGTCAGGCGCAGGGTGCGGGCGATCGCCTCCAGGACGGAGTCGGACACCTGCTGGGTGCGGCCCTGTTCGAGCCGGGTGTAGTGCGTGACGCTCAGGCCCGCCGCCAGGGCGACCTCCTCGCGGCGCAGCCCGGGGACCCGGCGGCGCTCCGCCAGTTGCGGGAGCCCGATCTCCTCGGGGGTCAGGGCGGCCCGGCGGCTGCGGAGGAAGTCGCTCAGCTCGGAGAAGTCGCGCATGACGTGCCCTTCCGGTCGATCGGTGCGGTGGCGGTGCGGTGCGGTGCGGTGGCGGTGCCTTCCTGTGCAACGAAGCCGCCGCGCGGTCGCTTCCCCGGTTGGGTGGTCACGTCATGACCACCCAGGGCGCGACCCGTCAGCGGGCGGGGGGTCCCGATTGGGGTCTGGGTACGCGGCGGCTCCCGTCACACGATTCCTTCGTCGCGGTTTCCGCTCGTCCCCGGAGGGAGTTGTCATGTCTGTTGTCGATGGTGTGGTGGGGGAGGCGTCGTCTTCGGGGCCGGTGGGTCCGAAGGTGGATGCTTCCGATGGTGCCGGTTCTGCCGGTCCTGCCGGTCCTGCCGGTGGGGAGTCCGGTAGGGGTTCGGGCGGGGTGTTGACGCCGCGGATGCGGTTGACGCTGGGTGTGCTGCTGGTGGCGCAGTTCATGCTGGCGGTGGACTTCTCGATCCTGA
>NZ_JBIAEA010000010.1:297508-305558 GCF_042868165.1 Streptomyces sp. NPDC007872 | reverse complement strand
CCCGGACCGAACGGTGCGCCCTGGGCGCGCTCGGACCCTCCCACGACCTGTGCCCCATCGGCTGCTGCCCCGCCAGAACCGAACGCCCCGCAGCCACCGGCGCCGACAGCCCCTACGCATAGGACCTCGGCGCGCGGTGCGAAGCCGTACGCGGTGCGAAGCCGTACGCGCGTGCGTGGCGGCCCGAGACCCGCACGCACGCGCGTGAAGCCCGCGATCCGTCCGCACGCACGCGCGTGAAGCCCGCGACCCGGCCCGTACGCGCAAGAGACCCGTGACCCGTCCGTCCGCGCAAGGAGATCCCATGACCGAGGTTCCCGACCCCCTCCTCACCGAGCTGCACGACCTCGCCCTGGAGGCCGCCCGGCGGGCCGGAGCGCTGCTGCGCGACGGCCGGCCCGACGACCTGACCGTGGCGAAGACCAAGACCAGCCCCATCGACGTGGTCACCGAGATGGACATCGCCGCCGAGAAGCTGATCACCGGTTTCCTCGCCGAGCACCGCCCGCAGGACGGCCTCCTCGGCGAGGAGGGCGCCGCCAGCCCCGGCACCAGCGGCGTCCGCTGGGTCATCGACCCGCTGGACGGCACCGTGAACTACCTCTACGGGCTGCCGACCTGGGGCGTCTCGATCGCCGCCGAGCGGAACGGCGAGACCGTCGTCGGCGTGGTCGAGGCGCCGCTGCGCGGCGAGACGTACCACGCGGTCCTCGGCCGCGGCGCGTACGCCGGGGACCGGCGGCTCGCCGTCCGCCCCTCGCCCGCGCTCGACCAGGCCCTGCTCGGCACCGGCTTCGCCTACGTCCAGACCCGGCGCGCCCACCAGGCCGACGTCGCCCGGAAGGTGATCCCGCTCGTCCGCGACATCCGGCGCGGCGGCTCGGCCGCCCTCGACCTCTGCGACGTCGCCGCGGGCCGCCTCGACGCCTACTACGAGCGCGGCCTCAACCCCTGGGACCTCGCCGCGGGCGCGCTGATCGCCCGCGAGGCGGGTGCCCTGACCGGCGGCCGCCCCGGGGAGCCGGAGTCCGGCGACCTGACGGTCGCGGCCTCCCCGGGCCTCTTCGCACCCCTCCAGGAGCTCCTGGAGGAGCTGGGGGCCTGGCACGACTGACCCAGGTCCCGGCGGGCCGGGAGCGGACGGACGAGGGCCCCGGTGCCGGGACGGCACCGGGGCCCTGCGCGGGTGCAAGGTTCCACCGGCGGGAGCGGTGGCAGCGGCGGTCCGGATCAGGCCGCTTCCGGTACGGCCACCTCCACGCCGTACTCGGCGGCCAGGCGGTGCAGGTCCTCCAGCTCGGCCTGCTCCACCTCCACCAGGTAGTCGTCTCCCGTCTCACGCGCCCGCGTGAGGTCCGTCTGCGTGGTCCTGATGCGGTGCAGCAGGCCTGCGGTGAAAGCGTCCATCGTGCGCCCCCTCGTCGTGGGTCAGGTGGCACGGGGGTGTGCCGAGGGTGTTCGGATCACGCGCCGCGGTCTCTGGGGGACAGAGAGCGTCGGGTGGCGTGCCACATACGGGGCGTGATCGCGGGGTGTGCAGTCGTCCTCCCCACCCCCTTCCTCAGAGAAACCTCAACTGGCCCGCGAATCAGATGAATTCTCGGTGCCCCTCCCCGGAGCGCCGCCGGGGCGCCGTCCGGCCCCCGGGCCCTCCCCGCCGCCTTACAGCCGGTTTACGCGCGTACGGGGCAGGATGGACACCCACAGTCAGCTCAGGTCTCGGCCGGTCCCCGCCCCGGGACGCGGCTCAACGGGAAGGATGTACGACGTGCGCGTACTCGTCGTCGAGGACGAGCAACTGCTCGCCGATGCGGTGGCCACCGGACTGCGCCGGGAGGCCATGGCCGTCGACGTCGTGTACGACGGCGCGGCGGCCCTGGAGCGCGTGGGGGTCAACGACTACGACGTCGTCGTCCTCGACCGCGACCTGCCCCTCGTGCACGGCGACGACGTCTGCCGCCGGATCGTCGAGCTGGGCATGCCCACCCGCGTCCTGATGCTCACCGCCTCCGGCGACGTCAGCGACCGCGTGGAGGGCCTGGAGCTGGGCGCGGACGACTACCTCCCCAAGCCCTTCGCCTTCACCGAGCTCACCGCGCGCGTGCGGGCCCTCGGCCGTCGCACCACCGTGCCGCTCCCGCCGGTCCTGGAGCGCGCCGGCATCAAGCTCGACCCGAACCGCCGCGAGGTCTTCCGCGACGGCCGCGAGGTCCAGCTCGCGCCGAAGGAGTTCGCCGTCCTGGAGGTCCTCATGCGCAGCGAGGGCGCCGTCGTCTCGGCCGAGCAGCTCCTGGAGAAGGCCTGGGACGAGAACACCGACCCGTTCACCAACGTGGTCCGCGTCACCGTCATGACCCTGCGCCGCAAGCTCGGGGAGCCCCCCGTCATCGTCACCGTGCCCGGCTCCGGGTACCGGATCTGAACCCGATGGCCACGACCCCCGCGCCCCACCCCCAGGCGCCCCCCAAGCCGACCTGGGACCCCAGGGACCCCGTCCGCCCGCTCCTGCGCCCGACCATCCGGATACGGCTCACCCTGCTGTACGGCGGGATGTTCCTGATCGCGGGCATCCTGCTGCTCTCGATCATCTACCTCTTCACCGCGCAGGCCCTCAGCGACAGCGCGGCCCGGCTGCCCTTCAAGGTGATCGACGGCACGGTCCAGCCGACCACCTCCGGGTGCCAGTTGCCCGCGAAGGGCACCGGCGACCAGCTCAACGACGCCGTCACGCTCTGTCTGCGGCACCAGGGCGACCAGGCCCTGGACGACCTGCTGCGCCGCTCGCTCTTCGCCCTGCTCGGCCTGAGCATCATCGCCTTCGCCTTCGGCTACGCCATGGCGGGGCGGGTGCTCTCCCCGCTCGGCCGGATCACCCGCACCGCCCGCCAGGTGGCCGGTTCGGACCTGTCCCGGCGGATCGAGCTGGACGGCCCGGACGACGAGCTCAAGGAGCTGGCCGACACCTTCGACGAGATGCTGGAGCGCCTGGAACGGGCCTTCACCGCCCAGCAGCGGTTCGTCGCGAACGCCTCGCACGAGCTGCGGACCCCGCTCGCGATCAACCGCACCCTCCTGGAGGTGCACCTCTCCGACCCCGGGGCGCCCGTGGAGCTCCAACAACTCGGCAAGACCCTGCTCGCCACCAACGAGCGCAGCGAGCAGCTCGTCGAGGGCCTGCTGCTGCTCGCCCGGAGCGACAACCAGATCATCGAGCGCAAGGCCGTCGACCTCGCCGAGGTCGCCGAGCGGGGCGTCGACCAGGTGCACGCCGAGGCCGACGCCAGGGGCGTCGAGATCCGCGGCGAGCGCGCGCCCGCCGTCGTGCAGGGCAACGGCGTCCTGCTCGAACGGATCACGCTGAACCTGCTCCAGAACGCCGTGCGGTACAACGTGCCGGAGGGCGGCTGGGTGGAGGTCACCACCGAGGCCGAACACGGCCAGGCGGTGCTGCTCGTCTCGAACACGGGACCCGTGGTCCCCGCGTACGAGATCGACAACCTCTTCGAGCCGTTCCGGCGGCTCCGGCAGGAGCGGACCGGCAGCGACAAGGGGGTCGGCCTCGGCCTGTCGATCGCCCGGTCCGTGGCCCGCGCCCACGGCGGCCGTATCATCGCGGAGCCCCGCGAGGGCGGCGGTCTCGTGATGCGCGTCACTCTGCCGATCTGACACACTGCACAGACCGACCGGTTCCGTTCGCTTTGCGCGGAATTCCGCGCCCCCGTCCCTGAGACGCTCATGTGTGATCGATCACAGGGGAGGGTGCGTGGCCGTCCACTCTCCGTGACCGGGAAATCCCTCCGAAAACCAGGAAAAGTCCGGGTTTTCGGGGCCCCGAATGACGGGAAGTACACGGGGTGGCGCCTGCGAGGGATGCCCGCCGGACCGTGTACGGTCCGGTTCGCCACCCGAAGCCGATCACTCGTGAGAGGGCGCGACGGGTGTCGATTGAGTAACAGACCTTGATGTGAGGCAAAATCTCCGCCTCAGGTCGGGCACAAGTCCGACCTCTCACGCGTTACGTGCGCTGGAGACACCGCAACCACCCAGAGGGGGAGAGCGACATGGCAACGGATTACGACACCCCACGCAAGACCGACGACGACGTCGACTCGGACAGCCTTGAGGAACTGAAGGCCCGCCGGAACGACAAGTCGACCTCGACCGTCGACGTCGACGAGTTCGAGGCCGCCGAAGGCCTGGAGCTTCCCGGCGCCGACCTCTCGAACGAAGAGCTGGCCGTCCGGGTCCTGCCCAAGCAGGCCGACGAGTTCACCTGCATGAGCTGCTTCCTCGTGCACCACCGGAGCCAGCTCGCCCGGGAGAAGAACGGTCAGCCCATCTGCCGCGACTGCGACTGAGAACGCTCGACCGTGGCAGGCGACACACCGTCCCGGAAGCGGCGTCTGCGGCTCCCCGGGAGCCCGCGGACGGACAAGGGCGGACACGGCCCGGCAGAGGGCGCCCAGGAGGCCCCCGACGCCGAGCCCGCCGCCTCCCTGCCCTCCCTCGGCGCACGTGACGACGAGCGGGGCCTACCGGCCTCGCTCGAAGCGGCCGCCGCACCGGAGGAGGCACCCCTTCCCGCGGAGCGGGACACGGAGCAGGACGACGGGTCGCCCGTCGAAGCACGACGGGCCGGGCGCCTCGGCGCCGTCAAACGGCTCGCCGACCCGGCGCGCAGCCGACTCGACAAGATGAAGATCGACTCCGGTCGCGTCGACGCCGTCCGGCGCGGCGTCGCCCAGGGCGTCAAGCGCGGCGGAGACGGCGCGAAAGCGGGCATCGGCCATCTGGCCGACCGGCTGATCGACCTCGCCCCCCGGATCCCCGTCCGCGACCTGGCGACCCTCCGCAGGCACTTCCCCGGGCTCGGCCCCGAGGAGATCGCCGACAAGCTCGTCAACGGCGCGGCGAACGCGTCCTCGACCGTGGGCGCGGGCATCGGCGTCGCCGCCATGCTCCCCGTACCCCCGGCCCTGCCGGCCGAGCTGGCGGCCGAGATCACCGGCGTCGCCGCCGTGGAGCTCAAGCTCATCGCCGAGCTGCACGAGGTGTACGGGCTGCGTCCCCCCGGCCGGCTCACCCAGCGCTCGGCGGCCTATCTGACCTCCTGGGCCGAGGAGCGGGGCATCGACCCCACCAAGCCCACCACCGTCAACGCGGCGCTCGGCGGACAGCTCAAGCGCGAACTGCGCCAGCAGATCATGAAGCGCATGGTGCGTAACCTGCCGAACCTCATGCCGTTCATGGTGGGCGCCGCCGTCGGCGCCGTCATGAACCGCCGCGACACCAAGAAGCTCGCCGCGCACATCCGCAAGGACCTGCGCGAGCGCCAGGTGCCCTGGAGCGCCCTCCCGGAGCTGCCCCCGCTGGACCAGCCCGAGAACCCCGAGGAGCTGGGCTTCTAGCGCCCGTCCGGCTTCGTGGGCCCGGCGCCGCCGGCCGGGCCCGGCCGGCGCGGGATCCCGCCGCGGTCAGTCCCCGGCGCCGGTCCGCGCGGACTCGAGGGCGGCGGCCAGCGCCTCCGGCTCGCGGCTGGACAGGTACACGTACGGCGTCGGGTCCGCCGGGTCCGTCACCTCGATCCGCACCGCCCGCGGCACGTAGCCGCGCATCAGCATGAAGGCGCGCGTGTCCGCCTTGTACGTGCGCCAGGCGCGCGCCTCCTCCGCGTCGAGCACCTCGGCCGCCCCCAGGGCGGAGACCGGGATCCGCGCGTCGCCCGCCACCAGCGAACCGGCCACCACCCGGATCCGGGCGGAGCCGTACGAGGAGACCGCGACCCCGGCGAGCACCGCCGCCACGATCAGGCCGCCCAGCATCGGGACCGTCCCGAAGGGGAACATGATCAGACCGCCGGACAGTCCGAGCAGGCCCGCGATCACCCACCAGGAGCCGGGCGCCGTCAGCCGCTCGTCGAAGCGCGGCGCGGCCGGGGCGGCGGAGGACTCGGGGGAGGGGGCCGGGGACGGTACGGAAGGCTGCATGCGTCCAAGCTTGGCACGGCGCGACCCGCGTCCGTCCGCGCGGGTAAGGTCTGCGCCTGTGACTGCAACATCTGCCGCCCTCACCCCGCCGGCCGACGCCATACCGCCGGTACGCCACCCCGACGCACCGGCCCCCGGCGAGCTGCTCGGCTCGCACTACGGGCACTGTTTCGGGTGCGGCGGCGGGCAGCCCCACGGCCTCCACCTGGAGGCGCGGGCGGGCGAGGGCGTGACCGTCACCGCCGGGTTCACGGTGACCGCCGACCACCAGGGCGCCCCCGGCCTCGCGCACGGCGGCGTCCTCGCCACCGCGCTCGACGAGACCCTCGGCTCCCTCAACTGGCTGCTGCGGGTCATCGCCGTGACCGGACGCCTGGAGACCGACTTCCTGCGGCCCGTGCCGGTCGGCACCGTGCTCCACCTGGAGGCCGCCGTCACCGCCGTGCACGGCCGCAAGCTCTACTCGACCGCCGTCGGCCGGATCGGCGGGCCGGAAGGCCCCGTCGCCGTCCGCGCCGACGCCCTCTTCGTCGAGGTCAAGGTCGACCACTTCATCGACAACGGGCGCCCGGAGGAGATCCGCGCGGCCATGTCCGACCCCGACCAGCTCAGGCGCGCCCGCGCCTTCGAGGTGAACCCCTGATGCGCAACCCCGTCGACGTACTGATCCGGCGCGTGGACCCCGAGGTCCCCATCCCGGCCTACGGGCACCCCGGCGACGCCGGCGCCGACCTCGTGACCACGGAGGCCGCCGTGCTGGCCCCCGGCGAGCGCGCCGTCCTGCCCACCGGCGTCTCCCTGGCCCTCCCCGACGGGTACGCCGCCTTCGTGCACCCGCGCTCCGGTCTCGCGGCCCGCTGCGGAGTGGCGCTCGTGAATGCCCCGGGGACGGTGGATGCCGGGTACCGTGGAGAGATCAAGGTGATCGTGGTCAATCTCGACCCGCACGAGAGCGTGCGGTTCGAACGATTCGACCGGATTGCCCAACTCGTCGTCCAGCAGGTCGAGAAGGTGCGCTTCCACGAGGTGGCGGAACTTCCCGGTTCGGCGCGGGCCGAGGGGGGCTTCGGGTCCACCGGCGGCCATGCCGCCGTGGACGGCACGACGGGTGGGAATCGATACGCTTCGGTCGTATCCGACCGGGAAGGACAGTGACGTGTTCGGACGTCGCAAGAAGAGCGGTGCCGCCGAGGACGCGGCGGGCGAGGCCGAGCAGGTCGTCGACGCGGTGGAGGGCGAGGACGCGGCCGAGCCGCGTCGGGTGAACCTTCCGCCCGCGCCCCGGCCCGACGGGCCCTGGGACATCTCCGAGGTCACCAAGCCCGACGAGGGCCGCGTGGACCTCGGCGGGATCTTCGTACCCGGCGTCGAGGGCATGGAGCTGCGGGTCGAGGTGGCGGGCGACGCGATCGTCGCGGCCACCGTCGTGCTGCGCGACAGCGCCGTACAGCTCCAGGCCTTCGCCGCCCCCAAGAACGAGGGCATCTGGGGCGAGGTCCGTGACGAGATCGCCACGGGCATCGTCCAGCAGGGCGGTGTCATCGACGAGGTCGAGGGGCCGCTGGGCTGGGAGCTGCGCGCGCAGGTCCCCGTGCAGTTGCCGGACGGCAACCGCGGCGTGCAGCTCGTGCGCTTCGTGGGCGTCGACGGACCCCGCTGGTTCCTGCGCGGAGTGATCTCCGGCCAGGGCGCGGTCCAGCCCGAGGCGGCCGGACTCCTGGAACAGATCGTCCGCGACACCGTGGTCGTCCGCGGTGAGGGCCCGATGGCCCCGCGCGACCCGATCGTCCTCAAGCTGCCGAACGACGCGCAGATGGTGCCGGACGGCGTGCAGCAGGAGGAGCAGGAGAACTCCCGCTTCTCCGGCGGCATGGGCCAGCTCCAGCGCGGCCCGGAGATCTCCGAGATCCGCTGAACCACGGAATCGGAAGCCCGCGGAAAGACCGGTGGGGCGGGGCCCCCCCCCCGGGGGGGGGCCCCCCCCCCCGGGGGGCCCCCCCCCCCCCCGTGCCGGGTTGAGCGGGTAAAGGGGGTGTACCCGGCGCCCGCGGGGGGGGCCCAGC
>NZ_JBIAEA010000010.1:246056-297498 GCF_042868165.1 Streptomyces sp. NPDC007872 | reverse complement strand
GCGGGCGGTTGGCCCCCCCCGGGGCGGCGCTCGTACACCGCGCTCTCCCCCCCCCCCCCCCCCCCCCCCCCCCCCCCCCGGGGGGGGGGCCGCCCCCCCCCCGGGGGGGGGCCCCCCCCCCCACCGGTCTTTCCGCCCTCCCCGGGTTCTCCACGGGCCGCGACCCCGCCCCTGGTCCTCCGGACCCGCGCCGGACCATACTGGCGAGCGCACACGTTCGAAGAGGGGGAGCGCAGGGTGAGCGAGAGCAGCACGGGGTCCGCGACGGCCGTCGTCGAGGGCCCGGCGGACCCGCCCATGATCCGCGTCGAGGACCTGCGCCGCTCGTACGGCACGGGCGAGGCCGCGGTCCACGCCCTGCGCGGCGTCTCCTTCGACATCCCGCGCGGCGAGCTCGTCGCCCTCAAGGGCCGCTCCGGCTCCGGCAAGACGACGCTGCTCAACCTCGTGGGCGGCCTCGACACCGCCGACGGCGGCCGGATCGTCATCGACGGCACCGACCTCTCCACCCTCGGCGAGAGCGGGCTCCTGGAGCTGCGCCGCGACCGCATCGGCTTCATCTTCCAGTCCTTCGGCCTCCTCCCGATCCTCTCCGCCGCGGAGAACGTGGGCGTGCCCCTGCGGCTGCGCAGGGCGGACCCCGGGGAGCGCGAGGAGCGGGTGGCCCTGCTGCTCGGCCTGGTGGGCCTCGCCGACCACGCGGCCCAGCGGCCCGGAGAGCTCTCCGGCGGCCAGCAGCAGCGCGTCGCCATCGCCCGCGCCCTCGCCAACAGACCGGCCCTGCTCATAGCCGACGAGCCGACCGGCCAGCTCGACGCGGAGACCGGCCTCGCCGTCATGCAACTACTGCGGGCCGTGGTCCGCAGCGAGGGCTGCACGGCCCTGGTCGCCACCCACGACCCCCAGCTCCTGGGCCTGGCGGACCGGGTCCTGGAGCTGCGCGACGGCGAGATCCTGGAGGCCTGAGGACACCCGAGGGCTGTTCGACGGACCGGGGCCGGGCAGGCACCGGGCGCGGGCGGGCATCAGGATCACGTCAATACCGCCCGCGACCGTTCTCCGCGTGCGGGACGCCCGATCGGCTGGACGTATGGTCGGTCCATGGGACGCGGCAAGCTACGCATCTACCTCGGCGCTGCGCCGGGCGTCGGCAAGACCTACGCGATGCTCTCCGAGGGCCACCGCCGGGTGGAGCGCGGCACGGACTGCGTGGTCGCGTTCGTCGAGCACCACGGACGGCCGCGCACGGAGACGGTGCTGCGCGGCCTGGAGCAGGTCCCGCGCCGCGCCCTGGAGCACCGGGGGGCCACCCTCACCGAGATGGACGTCGACGCGGTCCTGGCCCGCCGCCCCGCGGTCGCCCTCGTCGACGAGCTCGCCCACACGAACGCGCCCGGCTCCCGCAACCCCAAGCGCTGGCAGGACGTCGCCGAGCTGCTCGCGGCCGGCATCGACGTCGTCTCCACCGTCAACATCCAGCACCTGGAGTCGCTCGGCGACGTCGTCGAGGCGATCACGGGCGTGCGCCAGCGGGAGACCGTCCCCGACGAGGTCGTGCGCCGGGCGGACCAGATCGAACTGGTCGACATGAGCCCGGAGGCGCTGCGGCGCCGGATGGCCCACGGCAACGTCTACACCTCGGACAAGGTCGACGCGGCCCTCTCCAACTACTTCCGCCCCGGCAACCTCACCGCCCTGCGCGAACTGGCGCTGCTCTGGACCGCCGACCGGGTCGACGAGTACCTCCGCAAGTACCGGGGCGAGCACAACATCCGCTCCACCTGGCAGGCCCGGGAGCGCATCGTCGTCGGCCTGACCGGCGGGCCCGAGGGCCGCACCCTCATACGCCGGGCCACCCGCCTCGCCGAGAAGGGCGCCGGGGGCGAGGTCCTCGCCGTCTACATCGCCCGCAGCGACGGGCTCACCGCGGCCTCCCCGAAGGAGCTGGCCGTCCAGCGCACCCTCGTCGAGGACCTCGGCGGAACGTTCCACCACGTCATCGGCGACGACGTCCCCACCGCGCTCCTGGAGTTCGCCCGCGGCGTCAACGCCACCCAGATCGTCCTCGGCTCCAGCCGCCGCCGGTCCTGGCAGTACGTCCTCGGCCCCGGCGTCGGGCAGACCGTCGCCCGCGACTCCGGGCCCGACCTGGACGTCCACATCGTCACCCACGGCGAGGTCGCCAAGGGGCGCGGCCTGCCGGTCGCGCGCGGCGCCCGCCTCGGCCGCTCCCGGATCCTCGCCGCCTGGACGGTCGGCGTCGCGGGACCCGCCTGCCTCGCCCTGCTCCTCACCCACGTCGACGCCGACCTCGGCCTCGCCAACGACATGCTGCTCTTCCTCGCCCTGACGGTGGCCGCCGCGCTGCTCGGCGGGTTCCTGCCGGCGCTCGCCTCGGCCGCCGCCGGCTCGCTCCTCCTCAACTGGTTCTTCACCCCGCCCGTCCACCGCCTGACCATCGCCGACCCCAAGAACATCGTCGCCCTCGCCGTCTTCCTCGGCGTCGCGATGTCGGTCGCCTCGGTGGTCGACCTGGCCGCCCGCCGCACCCACCAGGCCGCCCGGCTGCGCGCGGAGTCCGAGGTGCTCTCCTACCTCGCGGGCAGCGTGCTGCGCGGCGAGACCAGCCTGGACGCCCTCCTCGAACGGGTCCGCGAGACCTTCTCCATGGAGTCGGTCGCCCTCCTGGAGCGCGAGGACGAGGTCGAGCCGTGGACGCCCGTCGCGAGCGTCGGCCCCCACCCGGCGTCCCGGCCGGAGGAGGCGGACGCCGACATGCCGGTCGGGGACCGCCTGGCGCTCGCCCTGTCCGGCCGGGTGCTGCCCGCCGAGGACCGGCGGGTCCTCGGCGCCTTCGCCGCCCAGGCCGCCGTCGTCCTCGACCGGCAGCGGCTCGTCGGCGAGGCGGAGGAGGCCCGGAAGCTGGCCGAGGGCAACAAGATCCGCACCTCCCTGCTCGCCGCCGTCAGCCACGACCTGCGGACCCCGCTCGCGAGCATCAAGGCCTCCGTCTCCTCCCTCCGCTCCGACGACGTCGAGTGGTCCGAGCAGGACCGGGCCGAGCTCCTGGAGGGCATCGAGGCCGGGGCCGACCGCCTCGACCACCTCGTCGGCAACCTCCTCGACATGTCCCGCCTGCGGACCGGCACCGTCGCCCCCCTCATGCGGGTCGTCGACCTCGACGAGGTCGTCCCCATGGCCCTCGGGGGAGTGCCGGACGGCAGCGCCGAGCTCGACATACCCGAGACGCTGCCCATGGTCGAGGTCGACAAGGGCCTCCTGGAGCGGGCCGTCGCCAACATCGTGGAGAACGCCGTGAAGTACAGCCCCGGGGGCGTGCCCGTCGCCGTCGCCGCCAGCGCCCTGGGGGACCGGGTCGAACTGCGGGTCGTGGACCGCGGCCCCGGCGTCCCCGACGAGGCCAAGGACCGCATCTTCGAGCCCTTCCAGCGCTTCGGCGACGCCCCGCGCGGCTCCGGCGTCGGCCTCGGCCTCGCCGTGGCCCGCGGCTTCGCCGAGGCGATGGGCGGGACCCTCGGCGCCGAGGACACCCCGGGCGGCGGCCTCACCATGGTCCTCACCCTGCGGGCCGCGCGGGGCGCGCCCCCGGCACCGGCGGCCGACCTGCCGGCCCACGCGGCGACCTGAGCCGCGCCCCCTCCCCGTACCCGTACCACCGTCCCGTCCGCCCGTACGGCGGCCGAAAAGGAAGGCACTCCTCCATGACCCGGGTCCTCGTGGTCGACGACGAGCCGCAGATCGTCCGCGCCCTGGTGATCAACCTCAGGGCGCGGAAGTACGAGGTCGACTCCGCCCCCGACGGCGCCACCGCCCTCCGCCTCGCCGCCGACCGGCACCCCGACGTCGTCGTCCTCGACCTCGGCCTGCCCGACATGGACGGCGTCGAGGTCATCCGGGGCCTGCGCGGCTGGACGCGGGTGCCGATCCTGGTCCTCTCGGCCCGCCAGACCTCCGACGAGAAGGTCGAGGCCCTCGACGCGGGCGCCGACGACTACGTCACCAAGCCCTTCGGCATGGACGAGCTGCTCGCCCGGCTGCGCGCCGCCGTGCGCCGCAACGAGCCGGTCGGCGTCCCCGAGGGCGGGGTCGCCCTCGTCGAGGCCGAGGCCTTCACCGTCGACCTGGCCGCGAAGAAGGTCCACCGCGACGGCCGGGACGTCCGGCTCACCCCCACCGAGTGGCACCTCCTCGAAGTCCTCGTCCGCAACGGCGGCCGCCTGGTCGGCCAGAAGCAGCTCCTCCAGGAGGTCTGGGGCCCCTCGTACGGCACCGAGACCAACTACCTCCGGGTGTACATGGCGCAGCTCCGCCGCAAGCTGGAGCGCGACCCGTCCCACCCGCGCCACTTCGTCACCGAACCGGGCATGGGGTACCGCTTCGAACGCTGAACCGGACGCCGCACGGAGGGGCGCCCCGGGCCCCCTCCCGTGACGGCGGCGGCCGGTACGCTTTCTGTATGAGTGCTGCACCGCGTACAGAGAGGCCGGCCGGCAGGTTCCGCCGGATGCTCGACCGGCTCTCCTCCTCTCCCGAGGACCTGGAGTCCGAGGAGCTCCAGGAGGACGCCGAGGCGTCGGGGTGCACGCGTATCTCCGAGTGCTCCGACCGCCAGATAGTCAAGGTGACTGGTACCTTGCGCACGGTCACGCTGCGCCCCCGGGCCGGTGTGCCCGCCCTCGAGGCCGAGCTCTTCGACGGCACGGCCCCGCTCGACGTCGTCTGGCTCGGCCGCCGCTCCATCGTGGGCATCGAGCCGGGCCGCAAGCTGATCGCCTCCGGCCGGATCTCCATGAGCCACGGCCGGCGGGTCCTCTTCAACCCCAAATACGAGCTCCGACCGCTCGGACAGGAGTAGCCGGTGACGTCCCTCGACAAGCCGACCAGCACGGACCAGGACGCCCGCGCCTCGAAGGAGGTCACCGAGGCCGCGCTGTTCGAGGCGTTCGGCGGCCTGCGGGGCATGGTCGAGACGGTCCTGCCCGGTCTGCTCTTCGTCACGATCTTCACGATCAACAAGGACCTGAAGAGCTCGGCGATCGCCGCGCTCGGGGTCTCGCTGGCCCTCGTCGCCGTCCGGCTGATCCGCCGCGACACCGTCAAGCACGCCTTCAGCGGCGTCTTCGGCGTCGCCTTCGGCGTGGTCTTCGCGATGATGACCGGCAACGCCAAGGACTTCTACCTGCCGGGCATGCTCTACACGCTCGGTCTCGCCCTCGCGTACCTCGTCACCGCCGTCGCCGGAGTCCCCCTGATCGGCCTGATCCTCGGCCCGGTCTTCAAGGAGAACCTCTCCTGGCGCACCCGCAACCCGGGCCGCAAGAAGGCGTACACGAAGGCGAGCCTGGCCTGGGGCCTGATCCTGCTCGGCAAGTGCGCGGTCCTCTTCCCGCTGTACTGGTGGGCCGACCCGACCCGGTTCGGCTGGGTCTCGGTCGCCCTGAAGATCCCGCCGTTCCTGCTCGCGGTCTACCTCACCTGGGTGTTCCTGGCTAAGGCTCCGCCGCCGATCGACGTCTTCGCCGAGATGGAGGCGGAGGAGCGGGCGGAGAAGGCCCGCGAGGAGGCGGCGGCCGAGCGGCGGCCGGAGGCCTGAGGCCCCGCCCCGAGCGCGTACGCCCCGTACACCGCCTACGCCCCGTATGTACACGGGGAAGGGCCCGGACCTGTTCGTCAGGTCCGGGCCCTTCCCCGTACGACGTGCGACATACGCGTACGACGTGTGACGACCGGCCGTCAGGACGTCTCGCGGCGCACCTGGAGCAGGTCCTCCAACTGCTCCTCGCGGGCCTGCGCGGCCACGAACAGCAGCTCGTCACCGGCCTCCAGGGTCTCCTCGGCGCTCGGCGTGAGCACCCGCGAACCGCGGATGATCGTCACCAGCGAGGTGTCCTGCGGCCAGTCCACGTCCCCGACCGAGGTGCCGGCGACGGCCGACTCCGGCGGGAGCGTCAGCTCGACCAGGTTCGCGTCGCCGTGGCTGAAGCGCAGCAGCCGGACCAGGTCGCCGACGCTCACCGCCTCCTCCACCAGGGCCGACATCAGACGCGGCGTCGAGACGGCCACGTCCACGCCCCAGGCCTCGTTGAACAGCCACTCGTTCTTCGGGTTGTTCACCCGGGCGACCACCCGCGGCACGCCGTACTCGGTCTTGGCGAGCAGCGAGACGACCAGGTTCACCTTGTCGTCGCCGGTCGCCGCGATCACCACGTTGCAGCGCTGGAGCGCCGCCTCGTCCAGGGAGGTGATCTCGCAGGCGTCGGCGAGCAGCCACTCCGCCTGCGGCACCCGCTCCACCGAGATGGCGGTCGGCGCCTTGTCGACGAGGAGGACCTCGTGCCCGTTCTCCAGGAGCTCGCCCGCGATGGAACGGCCCACCGCACCCGCGCCCGCAATGGCGACACGCATCAGTGACCAGCCTCCTCGGGGCCCTCGGCGAAGGCCTCCTCGACCTTCGCGATCTCGTCCGTACGCATCATCACGTGCACCAGGTCGCCCTCCTGGAGCACCGTCTGCGACGAGGGGATGACGGCCTCGCCGAGCCGGGTCAGGAACGCGACGCGCACGCCCGTCTCGTCCTGGAGCCGGCTGATCTTGTGGCCGATCCAGGCCGGCGAGGTGTGCACCTCGGCGAGCTGCACCCCGCCGCTCGGGTCCGTCCACAGCGGCTCGGCGCCCGAGGGCAGCAGCCGCCGCAGCATCTGGTCGGCGGTCCAGCGGACCGTCGCGACCGTCGGGATGCCCAGGCGCTGGTAGACCTCGGCACGGCGCGGGTCGTAGATCCGCGCCGCCACGTTCTCGATGCCGAACATCTCGCGCGCGACCCGCGCCGCGATGATGTTCGAGTTGTCGCCGCTGCTCACCGCGGCGAAGGCACCGGCGTCCTCGATCCCGGCCTCGCGCAGCGTGTCCTGGTCGAACCCCACGCCCGTGACGCGGCGCCCGCCGAACCCCGACCCCAGGCGGCGGAAAGCCGTCGGGTCCTGGTCCACGACCGCGACCGTGTGCCCCTGCTGTTCGAGGGTCTGCGCGAGAGCGGCTCCCACTCGCCCGCAGCCCATGATGACGATGTGCACGTCCCCTTACCCCGCACTCCTGATCGCCCTGCTGACCTGCGAAAACAACCTGCTCACAACTTTCCTCGCCCGCTCCGCCCGGGCCGCGGCGGGCGACACCCTGCCGGGTCGCCCGCTCCGAGCTTAAGCGGCAACGCTGGCGGGGACCGCATCCGAGGTGGTACTCAGGGAGATTCCGTGCGGGTCGGGGGTGCCGGTGCGCGTGGCTCTTTTCGAACGCTTACGATCCTCTCCGTGTCCAAACTGACCGACGTGCCCAAACGGATCCTGATCGGGCGGGCCCTGCGCAGCGACAAGCTCGGCGAGACCCTCCTCTCGAAGCGGATCGCCCTCCCCGTCTTCGCCTCCGACCCGCTGTCCTCGGTGGCGTACGCGCCCGGCGAGGTGCTGCTCGTCCTCTCCGTAGCCGGTCTGTCGGCCTACCACTTCAGCCCTTGGATCGCGCTCGCGGTCGTCGTCCTGATGTTCACGGTCGTCGCCTCCTACCGGCAGAACGTGCACGCCTACCCGAGCGGCGGCGGCGACTACGAGGTGGCCACCACCAACCTCGGGCCGAAGGCCGGGCTCACCGTGGCGAGCGCCCTGCTCGTCGACTACGTCCTGACCGTCGCCGTCTCGATCTCCTCGGGCATCGAGAACCTCGGCTCGGCCGTCCCCTTCGTCGTCGAGCACAAGGTCGTCTCCGCGATCGCGGTCATCGTGCTGCTCACCCTGATGAACCTGCGCGGGGTGAAGGAGTCCGGCACCCTCTTCGCCATCCCGACGTACGTCTTCGTCGCCGGCGTCTTCCTGATGATCGCCTGGGGCGCCTACCGGGGCATCGTCCTCGGCGACACGATGAGGGCCCCCACCGCCGACTTCGAGATCAAGCCCGAGCACCAGGGCCTGGCCGGCTTCGCCCTCGTCTTCCTGCTCCTTCGCGCCTTCTCCTCCGGCTGCGCCGCCCTCACCGGCGTCGAGGCCATCTCCAACGGCGTCCCCGCCTTCCGCAAGCCCAAGTCGAGGAACGCCGCCACCACGCTCGCCCTCATGGGCGGCCTGGCCGTCACCATGTTCTGCGGCATCATCTTCCTGGCCATGGCCACCGACGTGCGGATGGCCGAGAAGCCCGCCCACGACCTGATCCGCAACGGCGTCCCGGTCGGCCCGGACTACGTCCAGGACCCGGTCATCTCGCAGGTCGCGGCCGCCGTCTTCGGCGACGGGACGTTCTTCTTCGTCGTCCTGGCCGCCGCCACCGCGCTCGTCCTCTTCCTGGCCGCGAACACCGCGTACAACGGCTTCCCGCTCCTCGGCTCGATCCTCGCCCAGGACCGCTACCTGCCGCGCCAGCTCCACACCCGCGGCGACCGCCTCGCCTTCTCCAACGGCATCGTGCTCCTCGCCGGCGCCGCCATCCTCCTCGTCTGGCTCTACGGGGCCGACTCGACCCGGCTGATCCAGCTCTACATCGTCGGCGTCTTCGTCTCCTTCACCCTCAGCCAGATCGGCATGGTCCGGCACTGGAACCGGCACCTGAGGACCGAGCGGGAGCCCGCCAAGCGCCGCCACATGATCCGCTCCCGCGCGATCAACGCCTTCGGCGCCTTCTTCACCGGCCTCGTCCTGGTCGTGGTCCTGGCCACCAAGTTCACCCACGGCGCCTGGGTCGCCCTGCTCGGCATGGTGATCTTCTACGGAACGATGACCGCGATCCGCAGGCACTACGACTCGGTGGCCGCGGAGATCGCCGCCGCGGAGGAGCGGCCCGACGAGTACGTGCGCCCCTCCCGGGTCCGCTCCCTCGTCCTCGTCTCCAAGCTCCACAAGCCCACCCTCCGCGCCCTGGCCTACGCCAAGCTCATGCACGCGAGCGAGCTGGAGGCGCTGACCGTCAACGTCGACCCGGCCGAGACGAAGGCGCTCAAGGAGGAGTGGGAGCGGCGCGGCATCAACGTCCCGCTCAAGATCCTCGACTCGCCGTACCGCGAGATCACCCGCCCGGTGATCGAGTACGTGAAGAGCCTGCGCCGCGAGAGCCCGCGCGACGCCGTCTCCGTCTACATCCCCGAGTACGTCGTCGGCCACTGGTACGAGCACCTGCTGCACAACCAGAGCGCCCTGCGCCTCAAGGGCCGGCTCCTCTTCACGCCGGGCGTGATGGTGACCTCGGTCCCGTACCAGCTCCAGTCCTCCGAGGTCGCGCGGAAGCGGGCCAGGAAGCGCCAGGAGTGGAACGCGCCGGGCGCGGTCCGCCGGGGCCCGGTCGAGAAGGGCCACAAGGAACCGGCCGGAAAGAACAACTGAGAAACACCAACTAGACTGGTGGGCTGCCGTCCGAACGGCAGCCCACACCCCTTCCCCTTGGAGCTCCCCGCCATGCAGAACACGCCTGTCTCGTCGCTGGTCGGGGAGGAGTACGAGGTCGAGGTCGGCCCGGTCGCCCACGGAGGCCACTGCATCGCCCGTACGGAGGCCGGCCGGGTCCTCTTCGTCCGGCACGCCCTGCCGGGGGAGCGGGTCGTCGCCCGCGTCACCGAGGGCGAGGAGACCTCCCGCTTCCTGCGCGCCGACGCGGTCGAGATCCTCGACCCGTCCAAGGACCGGGTCGAGGCCCCGTGCCCCTTCGCGGGCCCCGGCAAGTGCGGCGGCTGCGACTGGCAGCACGCCAAGCCGGGCGCGCAGCGCCGCCTCAAGGGCGAGGTGATCGCGGAGCAGCTCCAGCGGCTCGCCGGGCTCACCCCGGAAGAGGCCGGCTGGGACGGCACGGTCATGCCGGCCGAGGGCGACAAGCTGCCCGCCGGCGAGGTCCCGCAGTGGCGCACCCGCGTCCAGTACGCGATCGACCCCGAGGGCCGCGCGGGCCTGCGCAAGCACCGCTCCCACGACGTCGAGGTCATCGACCACTGCATGATCGCCGCGGAGGGCGTCTCGGAACTGGGCGTCGAGAAGCGCACCTGGGAGGGCATGGCCTCGGTCGAGGCGATCGCGGCCTCCGGCTCGAACGACCGCCAGGTCATCCTGACCCCGCGCCCGGGCGCCCGGCTGCCCCTGGTGGAGCTCGACAAGCCGGTCTCGGTCATGCGGGTCGACGAGAAGGACGGCGGGGTCCACCGGGTCCACGGCCGCGCCTTCGTCCGCGAGCGCGCCGACGAGCGCACCCACCGGGTGGGCAGCGGCGGCTTCTGGCAGATCCACCCGAAGGCCGCCGACACCCTGATGAAGGCGGTCATGCAGGGCCTCCTGCCGCGCAAGGGCGACACCGCCCTGGACCTCTACTGCGGCGTCGGCCTCTTCGCGGGCGCCCTCGCCGACCGGGTCGGCGACCAGGGCGCGGTCCTCGGCATCGAGTCCGGCAAGCGCGCGGTGGAGGACGCCCGCCACAACCTCCAGCACTTCGAGCGGGTCCGCATCGAACAGGGCAAGGTCGAAGCGGTCCTCCCGCGCACGGGCATCACCGAGGTCGACCTCATCGTCCTGGACCCCCCGCGCGCCGGCGCCGGCAAGCAGACCGTCCACCACCTCGCGGGCCTCGGCGCCCGCCGCATCGCCTACGTCGCCTGCGACCCGGCGGCCCTGGCCCGCGACCTGGGCTACTTCCGGGAGCGGGGGTACCGGGTGCGGACGCTGAGGGCGTTCGATCTGTTTCCGATGACGCACCACGTGGAGTGTGTCGCCATCCTGGAGCCGGTGAAGAAGGATGCCTGACCTGCAGTTTCGCGGGTGCGCGGTATGCGCCGTGTGAGCGTTACGGGCGATATCTTGACGCTCAGATGACGCTCGCGGAGGTATCTCGACGCTCATTTGACGCTCGTCTTGATGGTTCGTCAGTTGAGCTGAGGGGCTGGTCAGATGTCCCGTCGATCTTCGCGGCGGGACACAAGAACTGAGAACGTTCCGACGTTGAGCCCCGGCCCGCCCCTGCGGTGTGGCGGTGTACTCGCGGTCTGGCGCTGGACCACGCTCCACACGGGCAACTGCCGCTGGAAGCGGAGTGCTTTTCCTCGGTCAGGGCCTGCTGGAGGGCCTCAAGAGTCTGCCGGGCCACCGCCGGCCCGGCAGAGCCGTGGTGCGCGCGTGGCCAGCCGAGTCCACACCGACCAGTTCCAGCCCCACCGACTTCGGGCGGCGGTCCCCGCGATCAGAGCCTCTATCAGGTTATGGATCCCTTTCGCCGTGGACCAGGTTCTGGACCGGGGATAGACGGCGGGCCGCCGTTGTCGCTCCACAGTCGGTTCGGGTCGTCCGTGGCGGGGCGGGCGAACGACTGCGCTCAGTCGCTCGGCACCTGCCCTGGGGGCGTGTGCACTGCACCGACTACCGCTCCGGACTCCACGTCAGATGTTGCTCAGAGTGAGACGACTGCAACCCTTCGCGGGTTCCAGTGATGCAGATCGTGTGAAATTCAGTCACTGACTGTCTACCCTTGGTGTCATATCGTGCGCTGATCGCCCTGACTTCCTGGGTGCCGTGGACGATCACTGCAGCTACGGGGGGGGATCTTGTGGGGCAGCACACGGGACAGGGAATGCTGTTCGGCGAGGCGTACGGCCGTATTTCGATTGGAGTCGGCGGCCTTCCAGCCGGTGTCAGTGCAGTCACGGTACCGGTCAGGCGGTCCAGGGAGGACCGGCTGCCTCGTGACCGTCGCGGGCGCCTGCGGGTGCACGCCGTCGACCTCGTCCCGGGCTGTCCTGCCGACCTGTTCGAGCCCCCGTCCGTGTTGTCCTCTGCCGACCTGCTTTGGGTGCTCGCGGCGGAGCGCCGCGCGTGGAGCACGGTGGTGGGTCGGTTCGGAGAGGCCGCCCTGCAGGTGGCGACCGATCTGGTGCGATGCGGCGGTGTGGTGCTGCGCTGTGAGGTGGACGAGTGGGTGGCGCTCGGTGCCCCCACCCAGTGGCGGCTGTCCCAGGCGTGGTCACTCCAGGCAGAGGATCGCATTGCCGAGCTTCGCGGCGCCCGCGAACCCCGACGTGCCCGAGCCGATCTCATGGAGGTGATGGAGCCGCTGGAGCAGTTGACCGCGGAGCGCAAACTGCTGGCAGCGGTGGACCCGGCCGCCGGACTCGTGGTGCCCGCAGGCAGCCAGACGGCGGCGAAGGCGTGGTCTGTATACGAGGCCGCGATCCGAGCGGGCGCCTCCTGGTGGTCTCTCCGGGCCCAGGGAGAGGAGGAGGTGACCCTCAAGCAGCTTGCGGCGCTCGCCCTGGGTGGCTCCAAACGGTGGACCGCACAGCAGCAGGCAGCGTTCGCGAACCTGGTGGGGTCGGAGTTCGAGGAGGCGGTACACGAGGAGGACACCGCGCTCCGCGTCAAAGGCCCGCTGTCATGGCACATCGGTTCAGTGGCCGCCGACGCGGCGGTGGCCCAGCCGTGGGTCGGCCTTCCCGCCAACAGCCTGCGCCTGCTCGGGAATGCTGTCTGCGATGCCGTGGGCGTGCTGGTGGTGGAAAACTCGGACACCTTCGGAGTGGTCTGCCGCCGTCTGCCGGAACTGACGTCGCGTTGGCTCTGTGTGTGGGGCAGCGGGTACGCCACGGACCAGCTAGTGGCTGTCCTCGACTGGCTTTCGCCGCTTCCGGTTGCTGCGTGGTGCGACCTGGACGCCGACGGCATCGCGATCGTCGACAACCTGTCGCGGCGGCTGGGTAGACCAGTGCACGCCGTGGGGATGCATGTCGACGAGTGGGAGGCAGGCCCCTATCGGCAGCGCCAGAAGCCGAAGGAGGACAGGGAACGCGACCGCCTTCTCGCCGCCGAGCTCGCCGAGCGGGTGGACGGTGACCTCCGCGAGCTCGCGCTCGCCATCGCCGCGAGTGGAGAGTCCCGGGAGCAGGAGACCCAGTACACCTCGGTCCTTCCTGGTCTTCCCTCGGTCCTGGAACAGTTCGCTCGGCGGCCCCTGCTCCGGCTCAGCCAGGAGGCTGCGGGGTGAGCGGGATCCAGCTCTCCTGGGACGACACCGAAGACGATGAGGTGATGCTCGCGCCGGCCGACCGGTTCGCCAACTGGCGTGCGTTTGTGGCTCCACTGGCAGCACACCGTGAGGTGGTCGTCAAGGACCCGGAGGCGGTGCGACTGGCGAGAGATGTGGTGGCGGTTTTTGCCGAGCACTCCGCCCTCAGCGGGCTCACCCGTGCCCAGCTGCTGGACCTCCTCGGCCCGGCGGGCCGAGGCTGGCCCGTGCCCGTGGTTGAGTCCCGCCTCAGTCTGCTGATCGACATGGGCTTCCTGGAACCGTACCTGCTTAAGGCCCACCAGGATCGCTACGTTGTGCGCCCGGCCGGTCTCGCAGGCGCCTTCGCGGCCGAACGGCTGTCGCTGTACGGCGGCGTGGACGAGTTGGTCGGATTGCTGGACCGCACCCGCGAACTATTCGAGCTCGCTGATCCCGACCCGGCGAAGGCATTGGAGGCACTACAGGACTGCCGGCACGGTCTGCTGGTGTTCGCGCTCGACCTACAGCGACAGGTGGCGAACGCCACTCTGGACGAGCTGATTCGTACCCAGCGGCGGCATGACCGCACCGACTTTCCCAAGCAGGTGGTCGCACTGAACGGTTTGGTCACACGTGCGTTCTCTGGTCACCTTCTGCTCGAAGACGCGGCAACCGCCCTGATCGAGGCTGCTCAGTTCTACCGCCAGGCGTTGCTCGCCGCCGTCGGAAAGATCCTGGACAACGGAGGCGGGAGCCTGAACCTCGATGTTCTTACTCCCGCCGAGTACCACCAGCTCACCCGGACAGCCGGCCTGGAGCAGCTGGGCCACTTCGGCGGCCAGCTCGTCTCGGACGCTCCGCCGCCGTGGGTTGACGGCCAGGCGATCGTGGACACGGCTGCCGAGTACACGCCGTCATCACCGCCCAAGGGCCGGCCGATGCCGCCGCAGGTCCGGGGGGAGAGCCAGTCGGACCCCTTCGCCTCGCTGGAGGAGGCGGAAGCTCACGAAGCCGTTAGGCGTCAGGTGCTGGTGGAGGACCTGCTGGCGGGACTGACCGAGACTGACGTTACTGCCGTACTGGAGGACCAGGGCTGGCCCGCTGCCGCGCGTATCCTGGTGGACCTGCTGGCCTGCGACGAGGACCCCGAGGTTCCGGTGCGCGTGGAACTGGCCGTTCCGGTGCGCGTCGACAGCACTGCCGCTGTCACCTACCTCCACCGGGTGACCCTCCACCTCTCCCCGGGATCCGGAGACGGCGGATGACGGACGATATCGAGCACCGGGCAGCCCTGCTGCTCGCAGCCCTCCGGGCCGAGGGCCAGGCCGAGTATCCAACCGACGCTGCAGTGACAGCGCGGGCGGCACAGGCCGCCGCTCTGGCGGGCAGGGCAGTGCTACAGGTCCACGATGCCGACCACGCACAAGCGGTGCGCCTGGGATGGCCGGCGGGGAACGCCCCGAACGAGGATCATCTGGGCAGTCAGCTACCCTCTCCGCTCTCCCGCGTCATCAGGCTGGTGTTCGCGGTGTGCCTGCGAGCGGCGTGGCCTGACCCGTCGCTCCCGCCGTACCCGGGGCACGTCTTCGATGCCGACCTGGTCGCGCAGACCTGTCTTGACCTGGGCGCCAGGGCCGACAGGATCGCGGCCGCACTTGATCGCGTGCTTCCCGGCCACGGCCTGATCGTCGGCACCGGCGCCCAGTCGTACCTGGGCCCGGCAGTGGCTGCGCTGCCCGGCCCCGTGAAGGCCGCGCTACGAAGGGGGCACCACCTGCTGCCGCGGCTTGCCTCCGACAGCGCTCAACCGCGCGCGGAGGCGCCGGTATCTCCCCCGGCGGACCTGACCGCCCCAGACCAGGCGCCCCCGTCCAGCAACCTCCAGGTCGCACGGTCCCTGGTGACTGCTCTGGAGACGGCACACGGCCCACTCACCGTCCGTGAGGTCGGGGCACTCGCAGATCCCGGTACCAGGGCACAGGTCGAGGAGATCCTCGCCGGCATGGGGCGTTGTTTGGTTCGCACTCCCAGCGGCACCTGGACCACCGGCTACCCTGACGCCGTCGCCGCAGAGCTGAGCGCAGCGGGGGTCGGCGCCCTGAGCAGCGCCGAACGTGCCGTTCTGGCGCTGGTCCTAGTGCACACCGTCGCCCTGCCGCGTGCTCTGGGGCGCCATACCCACGACCAGTGGGACAGCCGCAGGCACCCGGTCACCGTGACCGAACTGGCCCGCAACCGTGCGTTGGCCCAGACCGTCATCCGGCAAGCACTGCGCACCCTCAGCGCTGCCGGGATGGTGGACACTGCGGGCCCCGGCAACTTCGTCCCCGGTCCGGCCCTCCAGCGCTTGAGCCCCGCACGAGTCAGTGCGTTGTGGGAGGACTTGATCATCGCGGGACGCCCAGACGGTCACCTGGCCCGCGCCATTCTCGAACGCCGGGCAGCCGAGGAGGCGGCCCCTGCACACCGGGAGTCACCGTGACGACCGACCCCGCAACTGGCACCCCCACCGGGATCATCGGCGCCCGACCGCTGGTCGCCGTCCAGACGTTCGGGATCGCACGGCTGACCAGCGACCCGATCGCGCTCATCCCGGGAACCTTCGTTGCCGTCACCGGCCGTGGACCAAAAGACTCCAACGAATCGGGCAAGACGAGCTTCTTGGCAGCGGTGTCCCTGCTGCTCGGCGATCCGGAGTGGCAGGCCACTGGAAACGGCACCGCCAACACCGCCACGCTACTGTTCGAACCGATCGTCGCCGGGGCGTCTGCGCAGCTTGTCGGGGCCGCGGACCGCGGTTACGTGGTGGGCCTGTTCGCCGAGGCAGGGAAAGCCCGACCGCACACCGTTTGGCTCCAGATCAGCAGCGACAGGCCGCACCTCCAGGTCCGCCACCAGCCAGGCGTCCACCTGCTGACAGAGGGCGACGACGACGAACGCCATCGTGCGGCACCGGAGTTCTTCCGTCAGCTCGGCGGCCGTCCGCTTGGCTCCAGTGAGTACGCACAGCACCTGTACGGACGCTCGCCGAAGGTCCTCGCCTACGTTGCCTCGCGCGGTCAGGTGCGGTCACGGCCCTCGCTCCTCAAGCTGGAGGCAGCGACGTACACGCCGGACCGTATCGGAGAGGCCCTGCTGACGCTCTCGGGCCGGTCGAGCGTCCTGGAGCGCGACCGGCAGCAGCGTCGTGAGCTGGCGGACCGCCGGGGGGACTACGCTCGTGCGCTCACCCAGCATGACATCGATCTCGCCCGAGAGGATCAGCTCCTCGAAGCCGTGGCGCTGCGCGAAGACCTCCGCGCCAAGCTGGGCAGTGCCCTGGCGGACCAGCGGTCGTGTCTGGCGCGGTCCGTGCTGGACGCCGTCGCACGGCAGCGCAGCGCCGAAGCATTACTCCCCGCCACCCACGCGCTCCTGGAGTCAGCCCGCGACACCCTGGGAGTGCTTCGGGGGGAACGCGTCGCCTACGAGGACGTCCGGGCGCTGGAGTCAGCAGTACGTGCCGCCGGGGAGGAGCACCGGCAGGCACAGGAGGCATGGCTCGCCTGCCAGAAGGACGAGCTCGCAGCTGAGCGGGACCTCACCGACGCCGAAGCGGACCTCGTCAGGTTGCGCGAATTGGCAGGACGGCATGCAGGCGAATCCGCAAGCGTCCTGACAGCGCGCCTCGCGACCCTGCGTGACGAGAAGGAGGAGGCACAAGTCGGCCAGCGCATCGCAGAAGGCGACGCCGCCCTTGCCGAACAGGAGCTCACCAAAGCGACGCAGGGGCAGGCCGGCAGAGTCGGCGAGCTCGTTGCCACCCTGGGCCACGCAGGCATCGACGCGGTCGGATTGTACGATCAGACCGAGGTCGACCCCTCCGCACGTGACTTGTGGGAGGCCGTCCTGCATCCATGGCGGGAGGCCGTCTGCGTACCCCGAAGTGCGCTCAGTGCGGCGGTCGAGGCCCTACGGGACCATCCGGGAGCCGTTCTGGTGGCCTCTCCTGAGGTCGGCATCGCTGGGGCAGACTCCTCCGACAGCCCGGCCCTGCCAGTCGGCGTTCTTTCGGCCCCCGACTCCGCCCGCGGCTTCCTTACCGCCCTGTCGAGTCAGGGCCACTGGACAGGCGCACCCCCGCACGCCTCCATGGACGGGCTCGGCGTCCATGTGGTCGGCGCGTTTCCCGAACCGGTGCTGGGCCGTGAAGCGATCTGCTCCCACCTGCGCGATCTGCGGGACGCCGCCCTCACGAGGATGACCGATCTGAGTTCTCTCCTCTCCGGTCTCGCTACGAGGATCAGTGTCACCGAGGCCCAACTTGCCTGCGCTGCAGCCGTCGAGTCTCTGCCAGGGGCAATCGCGAAGCACGATGTGGCCCTACGTTCCCTCACAGCGATCCGCGCCGCCCTGCCTGGTCTCAAGAAACAGACCGACACCGCAGCGGACCTCGTCACCACGGCGAAGGCAGCCGTCGCCAGCCGCGAGCAGCGCATCGCCGTGCTTGACCGGGACATCGCCGGCGCGGACAAGGAGATCAAGGAGTTGGAGGAGCGTCTCACGGTCCTTGCCGGCTCTGCAGGCACCGAGCAGATCGCACGCGCCATCGGTCTGTTCGGTGGCGACGAGGAGACCGCCCGGACAGAGCTGGGATGGCCGGCCGTCTGGCTCCCCGAGAACCATGCCGAACTCCTCACCGAAGCTCCGCCCCCGTCAACTGTTGCCTCTCCCGAGCAACCCGTTGAGTGCCGCAGTGCCGCCGATCTCCACCAGGCTGTCGTCAGCACGGTCGACGTTTGCCGTACCGTCCTGCGGGTGGAGGCCCGCACCAAGGGCTACCCAACCCACGCCCTGGCCCGCGCTGCCGAGATGCACGAGGCCGCCCCGGACGTGCGTACCCAGCCCACCCTCCGCGCCCTCGCCGACTGGCTCGACGACAAGGCGGACGCCGACGCCGCTGCGGACTCAGAGATTGCTGCCCTGAGGCAAGCCCGCCAGCGGGAGCAGGACTTCATCGCCTCGTCCGTCGACAAGCTCGATGAGGAGCTGCAGCACACCCAGGCGGTCATCATCCAGCGAGTCAGCAGCGCGCTCGACAGCATCGCCACTGCGCTGAACCGGCTCGACCGCGGCTCTCAAGGGTTCGGCGCCGACCTCAAATACCGCATTGACCCGCCAACAGGAGCCGACCACCACTGGCGCTGCTCCGTCACCCCGCGGTGGCGGCGCAATCCCAACGGGCCGCTGCTCTCCTATGACACGGTCACCAACACCGCGCAGGAGAAGCTGTTCTCCATCAACCTCGTACTGGCGGCGCTGCTGGCAGCCCCTCACCCGCAGGGACGGGTACTCATCCTGGACGAGCTTGGCGACTCGCTCGGCAAGGAGCATCGCCGGGAGGTGCTCAGTGCCATCAGCAGCGTCGCCACCGAATACGGCATCACCGTTCTCGGCACCTGCCAGGACACCATCCTGAAGGACGCCGCACCGGTCTGCGGAGAGATCCTCTACTTCCACTACCCCTCGAAGTCGGAGTACCTGAACCTCCCCACACGCATGTACGGGTTCGACGAGGACTCCCTCCGTGTCGAACTCACCGCGGAGCAACTCCTGCGCCATTCTGGCTGAGCCCGCGTGTAGATGTACCGGGGCAGCACCGCCGTCAGGCCCGGAGACAGCACGGATAGCGGCGTGTGGGGCGGGTTCAATCCCCCGGCTGACGCTGGGCAGGCTTGCGGGCCACCTGCTAATGATCATGGTCGGGGTGGGCGAGCGCTGAGAGCAGGCGCTTAGAAGGCACTCGGTGTGATCCGTGTGTTGGGGCGCGTGACCTGCGTCTTTGTCGGCGCTCGCAGGTCACGCGCTTGATCTTCCGGCGTTTTCGGGCCGGTCCGCTAGCTGCGCTTCACGCGCTGACCGGGCAGCAGACGGATGGCGAGGACGGATCCGTCGGCGTGGACGGACACGGGGCCGCCCCACTTCTTGTCCCAGGCGAGCTGGGGGCGAGTGTGCCGGGCCGCGTGTACGCGGAGGCGGTACTCCTCGACCTCCCCTTCGGCGAGGAGGTCGAAGAGTTCCCTGTCCACGCCGGAGAACGCTTCGACGCGCGGCCCGTTTAGGCGGAACACGTGGTCGGTGCCTGCGTAGGTGCGCTCGAGGAGGCGGTGGCTGATGTCCTGGACGCTGCCGGCGGCAGCGTGTTCGAAGTCGTCGAACCGTTCGTTGCCCTGCCGTTTCGTGAGGTAGCGGGCAGTGCCCTGGCCGGAGCCGGTGAAGGCCATGAGTCCGGCCGCCGCCGTATGTCCGAGGACCTGCTGGAACCACCTGAAGTACTCGGGGGTCAGGTGGCAGCCGGGTACCGGCTCGCGGGCCGCCCCTCCCACATGGGGCGGCTGGATCCCCGGAAAGGGGTTCTCCTCCGATGGGGCGGTGTCCAGGTCGGCTTTGCTCTCGCCGGAGGGGTCGGCGAGCCAGCCGTCACGGCCGGGAGCCTGCAGCGCGTGGACGGTTACGGTACCGTCCGCGGGCAGCTCCGTGCTGAACAGGAGGCTCGGGGTCTCGTTCCACGCGCCGATGTGCACGGCCTCGGCGTGCACCGACGCGGACGCCAGCTGGCCGGCCGAAATCGCCGCGTTGCTGTGGTTGCCCTTGGTCGCGATGGGGATCACGAGGGACGGTTCCCCAGGACGCCAGACCTCCGCGAAGTACTGCGGCCGGTACCCGTACCCGACCTTGTTGCCCTTCTCCCTGCTCGTGAGAGCCCACCCGGCGCGCAAGACCGTGTCGGCGGGGAGAATGCTCACGGAGTGCTCGGGGAACCGGCGCCCGAGCACCTGCTTGGCGAGCGTGAGTCCGAAGGCCATGCCGAGCTCGTGCGACTGGATGGTCTTGTACCGTTCGGCGATCTTCCGCCCTTCGGTCGAGAGCCCGAGAAACGAGTCAGGGCCGCCCGTCAATGCCTGGCTGTACTTCAGGGCTCCCCAGTGCTCCGCGAGGCCACGCCCTGCCCCCTTCCAGGACAGCGTCGTGGCCCGGCCGAGCGTGTGCAGCACGTCCCACATGGAGACTCGCACCCGGCGATCGAGCTCGTTGCCCGGGATCCCGGACAGGACCGGTTTGCGGCGGAGCGGCTCGGCCTCCTTCTTCTTACGCGCCTTGTCGTCCGCGGCGATCGCGGACTGCACCTTGCCGAGCAGCTCCTCGTTGGATCGGACGGATACGTTCGATGATGCGTCGAGGTCGAGAAGTACCTTCTTGGCAGGCTTCAAGGAGTCCCCTACGGCTCGCATGGACGGACGTTTCACGAACCCCGCGAAGGTACGGACAGGCAAGCCGGAGCACGCAAGTAGGCAGAGGCGCACAGCCCATAGATGTGGCGTTGCATCAACGGTCGCTGGTGCCGAGGGCCTCGGACGGCGTCATGCGTCGCCTTCTCCAGCTCGGTGTCGAAGGCTGTCGATGTAGTCGTCGGAGAGGACTCGGCTGCACCTCGGACGCTTACCCGCGTTGATGGCCTGAACGTACTTCGCCAGATGCTGGGGGTTCTTGCCCGACCAGCCGTTGGCGAGAGCCCACCCTTGCATCGCCTCACCGTCCATCTGCAGTCCGGCGTCGTGGAGGGCGAGGAGGCTGCTTACGACGACGTCCTTCTCGAAGCCGGCAGCGATCGTGTTGTTGTGGTTGACCGTCTTCGTCACGCTCTTCAACGCTTCGATGACAACCGGGTCGATGTCTTCTGCCGCGTCCTCCCAGTCGGACTCGTCGCCCAGGATCTCAGGCCTAACAGCCGCTACCCACGGTCTGATCTCATCTTCGTTCCACGTGAGAACACAGAGGGCCCGGATGCGGGAGGCGGATCGCACCAGCTCTCCGATGTCGCTCATATCCGGCCATGCCATGAGTACGGGACCGCCCCGCTGGACGAAAGCACCGCCTCGGCCCGTCACGTGCTCAACGTTGGAATGTCGGTCGACGAGTTGCCTCAAGTCCGAGTGACTGGCGAGGTTGGACTTCAATTTGGTCCATACCGTCAGGGTGTCACCGTCTTCCATGTGCTCACAGCACCAGTTGATGGCCTCTTCCAGGCCATCGGCATCGTTGCTGGCAATGGCGCACGGATAGGTCACTGCTTGATCGAACATCTTTGCTCCTCCTGGAGTGGGTACTCTTGGGGATGGCTGATTAGCCGGTGCTTGTTGGACTCAGTTGGCCGCCGGAAGCCCAGGCAGGACGACGCCCGTGTAAGCAGCGAGTACGCTTCCGAGCGCGCCGCTGACAACGGGGGAGTTGAGGATGGCCACTACGGAGGATCCCCACCTTTGCAGGCGGCTCGGATCCGGGTGGTCGCCTCCGGCTTCCTCTTCGATCCGATTGGCAAGGTCAGTGAGCTCTGCCTCTTCAGGCCTGGGCAGGTCGAGGGCCGGGGCAGCCTGTCGCAGCGCTCGAGCCAGCATGACGACGGCTGCGAGGTCGACGCCGTTGTTCGTGGTGGCGTTCAGCGTGAAGTCCCTGCTGTTGGCGGCGATGTTTCCCGTATTCGAGCCGATGTGAAACGTGGTGCCTCCGGTCCGGGTGCCGCGTTCGTAGGCACCGATATCGCCAGCGTAGTTCTCCACGCAATCTTCTCCATCGGTTGTGATCTCTGCATGGACGGGGCCGTCGCCGCTTGCCATCATCTGGCCACTGATCAGCCCACGGGACTGGAGGTGTCCGGCTGCCCGATCGATTTCCCGGGCTGAGAGGCGCTCTCCTTCGTAGATCGATTGCGGGGCGTGAAGGACGTCTGCAACAGTCGGCATTTCAACGCCTTCATGCTTGCGGTGCCACAACCAGACGAGCAGCCCGCGGCGGGCAGCGCCAGCCCTTGCCGCAGGATCGGACCGTCGCCGCTTTCGCTCCTCCGTCCAACGGAGGCCGGCGGCTGTCAGGTTGGCGGCGGGGTCGCCGTAAGTGGCGTATCGGTCATCGAGCAGCCCCAGGTCCTTCCCGGACTGCAGAAGCCTGAACGATTGCTGCTCGTCGAGACCGTGCCGCTCGCCGAACTCGGTGATCGATACGTACCCCAGGGCGTTGGTCGCAGTGTGGTCATAGAGCCACTCCACGAGTGCCTCATGCAGCTCCGCGAATTCGGTGGTCAAGGATGCTCCCTTGCGCAGACGGCTGGACTGATAAGCGTAGAAGCAGGCACCGACAACCCAGTGCCCTTCGGGGCGGAGCGGGTGGGTCGGACGCGGTAACGTCCCTGTAAGACCAAGCGCGGAAGGGACTGTCACCGCATGTCGCACAGCACCATCGACGTCGGCCGATATGAGCAGCGCGGTCTGATCCTCGACTTCGCCGGGGTGCTTACCGCCAGCCCCCTGGCCGTTCACCAGGCATGGTGCGTGTCAGAGGGGCTCGCACCGGGGGCGTGGCGTGCCACTCTCAACGATCACCCCGAAGGCCGGCGGCTTTATGCGGCGCTGGAGATCGGTGAGATAGGGCAGGCTGAGTGGAACGAGGGAACCGCGGCTCTCCTCGGTGAGCACGTGGACCCCGTGAACCTGATGGGACGGGCCTGGGTCGACGTTCCTCCGGCGCGTCGGATGATCGCGCTCGCTCGGGCCGCACGAGCTGCCGGCCACCGGCTCGCGCTGCTGTCGAACAGCTTCGGGCTCGATCCGTTCAACCCATACGAGCACGTCGGCATTTGGGACCTCTTCCACGTGCACGTCGTGTCCGAGCTCGAGGGACTCGCGAAGCCGGACCCGGCTATCTACCGGCTCGCACTGGAGAGGATCGGGCTGCCTGCCGAGCGGTGCGTGTTCGTGGACGACCATCAGGTGAACCTGCCGCCGGCTGCCGAGCTGGGCATCACGACTGTTCACGCCACCGATGAAGACAGGGCGGTCGCCGAGCTGGAGGCTCTTCTCGGCGTCACGGCTGTGCTCACGGTCTGAGCGTCAACTGCCGCCTGGCCGAAGGCTGTCCACCGCACCGCTTCTGTGAGTACTGTCCGTGTGGGGCCCATCACGCGGAGGTTCTGGAGTATGCAGTGGTCGGAGTACACCACCTCTGAGCGCTTGAAGGCGTTGCGCGGTGCCATGACGCAGGAGCAGTTAGCCGAGGCGGCCGGTGTGTCCGTCGGCGTCGTCCGCAAGCTCGAACGCGGCGGGACGGCTTCCCTGCCGTCACTGCTGTCGATCGCCGACGCGCTCGGTACGGACATCGCCGTGCTCCTCGGGCAGCAGGCGCCCCGCCGGTCCATGGACCGCGACGAGCGGGCCGCGCTGCGTCTGGTCTCCGCGGCGACCCACGACGCTGCCATCGGCATCCCCGCCGATGTCGAGCCGGGCAGCGTCGAAGAACTTCGAGCGGTCGTGCGTCGCGCGGACGCCGCGTACTGGGAAGGGCGATACATCGAGCTCGGTACCCTCCTCGGGCGGCTCCTTCCAGAAGCCCGCGCCCGGTTCGACGCTGCAGGCCTCGATGAACGGGAGGCCGCCGCCGGCGTCCTGATCGACACCTTCCAGACCGCGGGCATGGCCGCCAACGTGCTTGGCTCGCGAGACCTGGCGTACGCGGCGTTGACGTACGGACGGCAGATCGCCGTCCAGGGCGGGGACGAACTGCGCGACGCCCATCTCGCCGCCACGACCGCGTGGGTCAATCTCCGTGATGGGCGCACCAAGCAGGGCTTCCTCCTCGCGGCGGCCCAGGCGGACCGGATCGAGCCCAAGATGAGCGAGCACGATCCGGACCGGCTCAGCGTCTACGGTCAGCTCGTCACGAACGCTGCCGTCGCCGCTTCCCGGGGCGGGGCGAGCGCGGACCACGCCCGCGAGTACCTCTCCCAGGCGCACGCCGTCGCAGCTCGCATCGGAGATGAACACGCCCGCGGCTCGCACGCACAGCCGTACGGGCCGATGTACGCCGCCACGCAAGCGATGAGCATCGCGGTGGCGCTCGGCGATACGGGCGGCGCTCTGCGCCTCATGGACACCGTCCGCCTGGACGCCAGCGTGCCGCTGGCCACCCGCGCCCGCTTCGGCCTGGACGTCGCTCTCACCCAGGTGGAATGCCGACGGTGGGAGGCCGCCGCCGACACCCTCCAAACGGTGTGCGAGACGGCTCCCGGCTGGGTGCGCCACCAGATGCTGCCCGGCGTCATCATCAGCAGGCTCGCCGGCGTGTCCGTCAGCCGACTGCGCGGGCTGGCCAACTCCGCCGGTGTCCCGCTCGGGGTGCGCTGAGGAACGGGCCGCAGTACCACGGTCCGTAGTAGCTCCGCGGGTGCCGCCGACATGACTGCTACGGGCCGTGCCAGCCCCACGGCGGAGTCCGCGACCGCTGCCACGGGACGTGGCAGTCGAGCCCGGTACGAGGTTCCTCCGCTGCGACGGGCCGTGCCTGGGCCCATGCATCGCAGGCCACCAGCCTGGAGGCATGCCGAACAACCCGCCCGGCGGCCTCGGGCACGTACCCGTTGCCGTCTACTCCTGCGCCACCACCTCCACCGCCCTGGGCGAGAGCGAGGAGCGTGGCCGTTACTACGCCGTCGCCCGGCACTGGCACGTCGCCGGGGTCTGGTCCGACTCCGACCCGGCGCTGCCGCTCGCTGAGCGGCCGGGGTGGCAGGCGGTCACGGCCGCCCTGTCCGCCGGGATGATCCGAGGCGTCGTCGTCAGCGGCCCGGCGCATGTCGCCTCTGACGCGGCTCAGTTCGCGGCCCTCGGCGTGCTCCTCCGCGATCGGGGAGGGTTCGTCGCGGACGCGTCGAACGGCACCCCGGGCCGCCGTACGCCCGGTCAGGCCCGACGCCGCCGCGACCTCGCGGACGCGGCCTCCGGCTGGTTCGGACAGACCGACACGCACGACGAGGGCACCTCGTGAGCGCCCGGCGCGCGTGGGTCGGTGACCTCGTCCGGGACGGAGACGGGCGGCGGGCGATCGTCACCGACGTCCGTGCCGACGGCACCGTGTGGGTGCTGAGGCCGCCGACCGGGGGCGGGCCCTGCTGGGAGATCGACGACCCCGACAGCCTCAAGGTCCTCGCCCCCTCCGGCGGCGGGGACAACCGGTGAGCTTCCGCGCTCGCTCACCGTCCCGTCCCTCACTCCCTTCCGGCACCACGCCTGAAAGGCGACGTCCCGTGTACGCGTTCGGTCTCTGCATCGACCAGCAGTACCTCGTCCCCGGCCTCGCCGCGATCGCGGGTCTGGCCGACAGCCTCACCCCCGTCGCCCGCCGCCATGCGGCGGTACGGGTGCTCACCCTCGACCTCGCCCCGACGCAGGCCCTGCTCCTCTCCGACTTCGCCAAGCGGACCGGCTTCGCCTCCTTCGACCTCCGGCGCTGCGTCCCGCTGCGCGCCTCGCGCATGGCGGACGCCTCGTACATCACCGTCACCACCTACCTGCGGTTCGAGTTCACGCCCGACTTCGTCCGCCGGCCCTACCTGATCTACGTGGACGCGGACGTGCTCGTACGCGGAGACGTCACCGATCCGCTTGGATCCCTCCGGGAGGACGAGATCGGCGCCGTACGTGACGAGTTCAACCCGGCCGTAGGTGAGTGCCCGGCGCTGCCCGGGGCCGCCGAACGCTGGCCCCACCTGCGCGGCCGTCCCTACTTCAATGCCGGAGTTCTCTGGACCCGCACCGGCCACATGCCCGTCGTCCGCAGGGGCGTCGAGCACGCGCTCGTCCGCGGCCGCCGCCACATCCTCCACAACGACCAGGACGCCCTGAACCTGTGGCTCCTGCACTCCGGCCGCGTGCGGCCGGCCGCCGCCGGACTCAACAGGTTCGAGACCGGCCGGTTCCTGGAGCGGGGCAACTGGGTGCGGCGGGTCGTCACCCGGTCGCTCAGGCCGGACCCGGCCGCGGCCCTCGTGCACTTCGTCGGCCCCGAGAAGCCCTGGCAGGCCGACTGCCCCGTCACCGAGGACGTGGCCGAGTACCGGCGGCACCTGGCGGTCACCCTTCGGCACGTCCGCCGCCTGGGTGCCTTCGGAGCGGAACCGGCGGGTGCGCGGTGAGCACAACGAACGTACCTGCTGCCGTCGCGCGCGCCGCCCTCGGTCTCGTGGGAGTTCCGGTCCATGCCGCACACCGCCTGTCGGCACGGTCGAGGACGGTCGTGTACCGGGCCTTCCTGGCCGACGGTCGGAGTGTGGTGATCAAGCTGTACGCGGTCACCGCCCGCCGCAACGCCGCGACCGAGGCGGCGGCGGTCCGGGCCGTCGCGCAGCACGTCCCTGTGCCCGCCGTCCTCGCACACGGACACGTGCCCGGCCACGAGGTGACCGCCCTCATCACCGCGGACCTCGGCCCGCTCACCCTGGGAAGCGCAGTGCGATCCGGCCGGGTGGACGACGAGCGAGCCCTGAGGGACCTCGGCGGCCTGCTCGGCCGCCTTCACCGGTCCCCGGTCCAGCCGTGGGCCCCGCGCCGGCCGCTCCATGAGCAGGTCACCTCGATCGGCCGTCGCTGCCCGCCCAGCGCTCTGGACCGCATCGCGCCCGCCCTGGCCGCCATCGCCGACGCCCCCGTGGCTGCCCCGGTGTGGTGTCACGGCGACCTGCACGGCGACAACGTCGTGCTCGCTGGGCCCCGAGCCGTCCGCCACCTCGTCGACTTCACCGACGCCGCAGCCGGCCCCCGCGAATCCGACGTGGCCCAGACCCTGGTCATGTCCGGCGCCATCGCCTCCGCCCGGGCCCGCACGGTCACCGACGCCTATCCACTCGCCTTGGACCACCACCAGCTGACGGCCTGGGCCGTCTTCCACACGCTGCGCTGCTGGGCCCACTCCGAACCCGGCGACGACCGCGCCCGGTGGGCCGGCCGCCTGGACGAGCTGAGCCGACGGACCCCGCACCTCTTCCGCGTACCCCGTCCCGAAAGGACGTACCGATGACCACCCCTGCCTTGTCGGTGGTGATCCCGGCCTTCAACGAGGTCGCCTACCTGCCCCGCTACCTGCCCTCCGTCCTCGCCTCCCTCGCCCGCTGGGAGGAGGTCACCGGCCGCACCGGGGAGGTGATCGTTGTCGACAACGCCAGCACCGACGCCACCGCCGACATGGCTGCCTCCTTCGGCGCCCGCGTCGTCACCGAGTCCGTCCGCAACATCGGCCGGGTACGCAACACCGGCGCGAGCGCCGCCCGCAGCGGCCGTCTCTTCTTCACCGACGCCGACGTGGCCCTGCCGCTGGAGGCGGTCACCGCCGCCGCTGCCGCCATGGACGCCGGGGCGGTCGGCGGTGCCATCCCGCCGCTCTACACGCCCGAGCGGCTCGGAGCCCGCCTGCTGTGCGCGTACTGGGATCACTACCGAACCCGGCGCGGTGGAGCCCAGGGCGTCAACCAGTTCTGCACCGCCGACGCCTTCCACCACGTCGGCGGGTACCGGGACGACCTGTTCATGAGCGAGGACGTGGAGTTCTTCGCTCGGCTCAGCGCCCACGGCCAGGCCACCGGACGGCCCGTGGCGATCCTCGACGACCTGCGCGTACGCCCGTCGACCCGCCGCTACGACCAGTGGTCGAGCCTGCGGATGCTCTGGTGGCAGAACCCCGTCACCGCCCGCCTGCGGCTCCGGTCGCCCCGCATGTGGCGCCACTGGTACGAGACCACCGTGCGATGACGAAGGAGACCCCCGTGCGGCCCCAGCCCAAGACCCTGCCCGCCGTCGGCCTGCCGGTTCCGGACGGCAGCGGCATCTACACCTTTCCCGACGACCTCCACCGCGCCCACCGGGCGCACACCCAGCAGCTCGCCGCCCGCCACCGGGCCATGGACCACCGTGTCCTGGAGGTGACAGCGCCTCACACCCACGCTCCGTACTACGTCGAGGCCCGAACCCCCGCCGGCCGCCCGGTCCTCGTCATCGAACCCCACCACGACGACTTCTCCCTCTCCGCCTCGGGTGCCTTCCTCGCCAGCCCCCGACCGCTGACCGTGGTCACCGTCTTCACCCGCTCCCGCAGCGTGCACCCCGCGCTGGAAGCCACGTACGCGGACGTCGACATGGTGTCCGAGCTGCGCGACCGCGAGGGCGCCGCCGCGCTCGCACCGTTCGCCGCCCGCCGACTCCTTCTCGGACACAAAGACGCCGAGCCGCCGTACGGGCCCTACGACCCACAGGTGCTTGACCGGGTCACCGAGGAGCTGCGCCGGATCGCCGCGCTCCACCCCGACGCCGAGCTCCTCGCCCCCGCCGCCGTCACCCGTCACCCCGACCACCTCCTCGTCCACGAAGCGGCCGTCCGTCTCGGCTGTACCTGGTTCTGGGAGGACCTCGCCTTCTGGGCGACGTACGCGCTCGTCGGCTGCGACCAGCACCTGTTCCGTACGCGTACGGGGGCGGCCATGCGGCCCGAGCTGGTCGACATCACCGACGTCGTCCTGGACAAGGTCACCGTCCTGCGGATGCACGGCTCGCAGATGCACCCGGCCCGGAAGATGTACCGGCCGATCCGGCACGCCTTCACCACGGCGGCCGACCTCGTCGACGGCACGGGACTCTATGCCGAGCGCTTCTACCGGACGGAGGAGACGACGTGCTGATCATCGCCCTGGAGGGGCCCTCCTACGCCGGCAAGTCCACGGCGATACGCCACCTCCGCCACACCACCCTCGGCTCGCGCGCGTTCGTCTCCGACTGCTACGTCAAGCACATTGCCCACCGCGACGACATCCCTCCGGCCCGAACCGACTCCGCGGCCGCCCAGTTGGCCGCCTTCGAGCGGTTCATGGAGATCGAGGCGACCCGAGTGGCCGAGGCCGCCGCGAGCGGCAGGCAGATCGTCGTCCTCGACCGCTCCGTGGACACCCTGCTCGCCCACGCGTACGCCCTGGACGCTCTGTTTGGATACGGAGTCCATCACCGGCTCCACGGCCGGCTCACGACGCTCCCGTTCCTGCGCCCCGATCGCACCCTCTACCTCGACGTACCGGCCGAGTCGCTCCACCTCCGCCGGAAGACCGCCGGCCACACCGCCGCCGAGTCCGAGTACTTCCTCCATGAGCCGGGCTTCCTTCACCACGCACGCGACTACTTCGTCCACACGGCCCGCCGGCCCATGACGCGAGAGCTCACGGTCCTCGCTGCCGACGCCGACCCGGACGAAGTCGCTCGGGGAGTGGAAGCCCTCGTCGGCTTCTGGGCGAGGTGACCGCCGGTGCCCACCGCCCTCTTCGCCTGGCGCCGCACCCCACCTCCCTTCCTCATCGGAGGCGCCGAGGTCACCCAGCAACTCCTCGCCGAAGAACTCGCCGCCGCCGGCTGGCGCGTCACCTACCTCGGCTCACACGAGGCGCCGTGGGACGGAGCCACCCAGCTCCCCGACATGCGCGCACATCTCCACAGGCATCGCGTCCCGTACGACGAAGCGAACGGCTCCCTGCGCTACCGGTGGAACGGGGTCGAGTGCGCGGCGTTCATGCAGAACAACGTGGAGCACGCACTGGCCAGCCTCCTGGGGGAACTCAGCCCCGACGTCGTGTTCACCGCCCAGGAAGGATCAGCGAAGTTGGCCGAACTGGCGACGCCGACCACCCTCGTCGCCGGCCTGCTCCACTCCGTCTCCGCCACCGGCCTGGGCGTGCTCGCCGGCCGTCCGCACTACGGGCTGGCCGTGTCGAAGTTCGTCCGCGACCGGGCACCCCACCCGCCCGGCACCCGCATCGACGTGGTGTACCCGCCGTTCGCCCGCCCACGACCGGCTACGGACACGGACAGGGAGCGGCCCCCGGCCGTACTCATGATCAACCCCATCCCCGCCAAGGGCGCCGAGCTGCTGCACCACCTCATCCGCCTCATGCCGGAGCAGCCCTTCACCCTGGTCGAGGGCTGGTGGGACACCTCAGCCGACTTCGCGGCCTATCCGAACGTCACGTATGTGCCCCGTGTTTACGACATGGAGCCGCTGTACGGTAGCCACCGCCTGCTGCTGGTCCCGTCCACGGTGGAAGATGCGTTCCCCCGCGTGATCGTCGAGGCCGCCCTTCACGGCGTCCCGACCATCGGTACGAACCGGGGCGGGATCCCCGAAGCCATCGGCGACGCCGGAATCGTCCTGCCCGCCACCGCCGGCCCCGAGGCGTGGGCGCGAGCGATCCGCGACGTGGACCGCGAAGCGCTGGGGGAGTTGGCGCGGACCAGAGCGGCACGTTTCACCCGCCCGTGCCTCCCAGAGCTCCGGGAACTGGGGATCTAGAGAGCGCCGCCGAACGCCCGCTCCACCTCGTCGAGTCGCTTTGTCCACCAGTGGAGGAGCGCTTCGTCGGCGATGAACAGGTCGTCGCAGGAGTGGTCACCCCGGTCGTAGTGGAACTCGAGCTGCCAAAAGTCTGTCATCCGCTTCCACCACAGGCGACGTGCGGAGTCGAGCAGCGCGGCCGGCTCCAACGGGATCACCGACCGGTAGCCGCTCACGAAGGCCGCCACCCGCTCCAGGCCGAAGACGCCCTCTACCCCGAACTGCACCTGTGCCGTCCGGACGACCTCCTCGGCGTACGGGCGGACGCCCAGCCGGTCCCAGTCCAGGACGGCCGTCAGATCGCCGTCGGCCCAGAGGAGGTTCCGGTACTGGAAGTCGCCGTGCGTCCAGCCGTACGGCCCTGCGGGAACGTCTCCCTTAGGGCGCAGGGCCGCGTACTTGGCGAGCAACACCCGACGCTTGGCGAGGGCGTCGAGCGCCGCCGCGTCGAAGGAGTCGCCCGAACCGTGGGCCCGCGCAGCAGTGGCGAGCCGGTCGGCCTTCTCCGACGCCCGTTCCGGCGTGACGACGTCCGCGGTGAGACTGTCGGGAACAGCGGGGAGGACTCCGGTTTCGGCGGCGTGCCCGAGCGCCAGGTGGAGCTCGGCGAGGACTGCGCCGAGCCGCCGCACCTGAGCGACGGGGAGGTCAACGCCACGAACGTGCGCTCCTCGGGCCCATGGGAACAGGCAGTACCCGCTCCCACCGACCTCGACCACGATCCCACCCGACGAGCCCACCACAGGGACGATCACCGGAATGCCGGCCTCAGCCAGGGCTGGCAGCACGGCAAGATTGCGGCGCAACCTGTCGAGCGGCACATCCGTGACCCGCTTGAGAGCGAAGGCCCCGCGCGGCGTGTCCAGCTGCCAGTTCACGTTCATGAGGCCGTCGGTCAGGTGACGCCAGTCGACGACGTCCCCGAGGTCGAACTCTTTGATCAGTTCCGCAAGATCATGGGAGGGAAGGCGGTGCCTGCTCGCCACATGCGCGTTGGTCACCTTGGCGACGATACGTGAGCAGGGCACCCGGGTGCACAAGGATCACCGCGCGGTGTCAGAGACCCAGGGCAGTGTGTACCCGCACCGTCTCGCCGCGCCGATGGCAGTCGATTTTCTCGGTGTGCCTACGGCGTCGGAGCGTGACCTCTAGGGTCAGAGACGTGACCGCAGGGGAGCGCGTTGTCGTTGTCGGTGCTGGGGTGGCGGGTCTCACCACCGCCGTCGTTCTCGCCGAGGCCGGAGCCTTGCTGCACGTGATCGCCGAGCAGGTGCCGGGCGTCACGTCACTGGCGGCCGGGGCGATGTGGGGGCCGTACCTGGTCGAGCCGAAGGACAAGGTCGACCAGTGGGGGCGCCGGTCCCTGGAGATCTTCCGCCAGCTGGCGGAGGACCCGTCCACGGGCGTCCGGCTCACCAGTGGCATCGAGGCGTCCCACACGGCCGAGGCGCCGCCGGACTGGGCCACCACCCTGCCCGGCTTTCGGCCGTGTGAGCTGGCCGAACTGTCGGCCGGGTTCTCGGTCGGCTACCGGTTCACGGTGCCGCTGATCGACATGCCCACCTACCTCGCCTACCTCCTGCGCCGGCTCGACGTTGCTGGAGGAACGGTCGAGCAGCGGCGCCTGGCCTCGCTCGCGGACGCCGGCCCTGCTGCCGTGATCGTCAACTGCACGGGCCTGGGTGCCAAGGATCTGCTCCCGGACCCTGGCGTTCGTCCCATCCGCGGCCAGCACATCGTCGTCACCAACCCGGGGCTCACCGAGTTCTTCTCCGAGGACACCGGCCTCTCGCCCAACCTGCTGTGCTTCTACCCTCACGGCGACACCGTCGTCCTGGGCGGCATCGCCATCGACGGCGAAGGCGACCTCGGCCCCGACGACAAGGCGGCGGTCGGCATCCTCACCCGCTGTGCCGAGGTCGAACCTCGTCTCGCCCAGGCCCGCATCCTGGAACACCGGATCGGCGCCCGACCGACCCGGGCCCGGGTCCGGGTGGAAGCAGAGCGGACGGAGGACGGCACCGTGGTCGTGCACAACTACGGGCACGGAGGCGCCGGTGTCACCCTCTCGTGGGGCTGCGCCGAGGAAGCCGCAAGGCTCCTGACCGCGGACAGGGAAGACGGGCAGTGAACGACCATCCGAGGAAGCCCTTCCTCTACGTCGTCGTCTGCGCCGCCGGCATCGCGGGCGACGCACACAAGCTGATCACCGCCGCGCAAGAGCAGAGCTGGGGCGTCGGCGTCATCGCCACACCCCAGGGCCTCGGCTTCCTCGACACCGAGGCGATCGAGGCCCAGACCGGCTACCCGATCCGCTCGGCCTGGCTCAGTCCCGGCGACCCGCGCCCGCTCCCGCCTGCCGACGCCATCGCCGTCGCGCCGGCCACGTTCAACACGATCAACAAGTGGGCCGCCGGCATCGCCGACACCCTCGCGCTGGGAATCCTGTGCGAGGCGTACGGGATCGGCATCCCGACGGTCGTCTTGCCGTACGTGAACGCAGCCATGGCCACACACCCGGCCTACGGCCGGAACCTGGACCAGCTGCGGGAGATGGGCGTGCTGGTCGGGTCGTACGAGCCGCACCGGCCCAAGGCGGGCGGGGGAGCGGACCGCTTCCGGTGGGGGGAGGCGTTGGAGCTGCTGGAGGGCAAGATCGACTGAGCGTGATCCGGTCTACCTTCTCAGCATCGGGGCGAGTGGGCGCCGAAGCGGAACGCGAGCGATTTTCACCCAGTGAGCATGCGGATGCGCTGCTCGCGGTGGGGTCTGCGTCAACGGCTCCTTGGAAGGGAGTCTGACTGTGCCGCCCTGGGCGTGAGTGTGGCGGGACCAGGCCGAACTCCGCCTACTGTCTTGTCGTGCGGCAGCCTGTCGACGGCCAGATCCGGAAGGCGCCTGAGGCGCCAGATGAGGACTTCGGTGAGGCTGGTGGCGGTACCGAGTTCGCGGTGGCGGGCGGCTTGGGCGAGGAGTGCGGCGGGGTCGACGTGACCGGCTGCCGTGGCGTCGTTGAGGGTGGCGGCGAGGGCGGGCCAGGCAGGTTCGGCGAGGATTTGCTCGGCCAGTTCGGGCAGCGCTCGGCGCACCGTGGCGGCCTGCCGTTCCACGATCGGTCGGGTGAGGCGCTGACCCCGGTGGTGGATCACGGCCACAGTCTCTGCGGCTGCGGTCCTGTAGGCGACATGGAGGTGCTCGGCTGATCGTCGGGCGGCTTCGGCCTGCTGGGTGTGGTTGCGGATGCGGTGCCAGTGCTGGGCGGCGATGACCGCAAGGAGGAGGGCGTCGAGTACGGTCGCGAGGAGGGCTCCGTCCCTGGGCGGGGGCACGCGCAGGATGGCCTTCACCGCTCGTCGTGTGGCCTGGGTCTGCTGATGGTGGGCGCCAATGCGGGAGCGGCCGGCGCACTCGAACGCCGTGGCTGCCTGCACCAGCTGGGCTTGGAGGCTGACAGGTGCGACCAGGGGGAGTGCGTCGAGGACTTCGGCGAGGACGGCGATGTGAGCCTGTCCGGCCTGGTCCTCGCCATGGTCGAGGTAGTCGGGCGTCCGGTCGACGGCGATGGTGAGTCGTCGCCAGGCCGGGGCTTCGGTCTGGTTGGCAGGCGGTGCTTCCGCGGTCGTGAGGCGTTCGGCGATCTTGGGGTAGGAGAGGTCGGCGGCGAGGGTGGAGCCGGAGAACCACACCGGATCGCCTTGGGCGTTGGTGTCGCCGTCGAGGGCGACCTTGTAGCCGCGGACGTCCCCGGAGGGGAAGTACTGGACGTCGATGAGGGCGTCGGCTCCCTCGACGAGGTGGAAGAACTCCTCGGTGGTCGTGGCCGCCGAGACGGCGGTGCGGACGATGGTGCGCAGGTGCTCGCGGGAGGTCCGGGTGTTCCCGGTGCGGCGGGCTTTCTCATGCTCGGCGCGGGTGGGGCGCTTGGCGGCGGTGCGGTCTCCGCGCGGGACCTGGCGGAGCCCGTACTTCTTCTCGATGGTGACGAGTTCCTTGTCGGCGCGCAGGAAGTCGTTCCAGTTCCTCGGCGGGCGGAGGTCGCCTCGGACCTTGGTGGCGACGATGTGGATGTGGTCGTCGGCGTGGCGGACGGCGACCCAGCGGCAGGCGTCGGGGTCGTCGGCCGGGGCGATGCCGGTGGCGTTGAGGACGCGGCGGGCGATGGTGGCCCACTCGTCGTCGGTCAGGTGGCGGTCTTCGGGGGCGGCGCGGATCGAGCAGTGCCAGACGTGGTTCTTCGGCGCCTTCGGGCCGGCCTGCTTGACCCGCAGGTCGAGGACGTCGGCGAGCTGGGCGAGGGTGGCGTCGGGGTCGCGGCCGGGGTCGGGGGCGAAGCCGTCCCATGAGGCGACGAGGTGGGGGTCGGTGTGTTCGTTGGCGCGGCCGGGCCCGTAGAGGTAGTTCAGGACGCCCCGGGTCTTGTGGCCGGGCTTGACAATGTTGGCGATCAATCAGGCCGCCCGGCGGTTCGTGGCAGTCACGTCGGCGGCGGTGTCGACCGCCGAGACCGCCTGCTGCACCGCCGCTACGAGCTGGCGGGCCTTGGCGAGGACGGCGGCGTCCACAGGATGTGCCTCGCCGCCGACGTTGAGCCGGTGGGCGATCTGGTTCGCGTTCGTGCCGATCCTGGCGAGCTGCGTACGCAGCGCGGCGTACTCATCGATCAGGTCGTCGGCGGTGGTGCGCTGGTCGGGCAGGGCGAGGTCGCCGTTCAGGTGGGCCATGACGATGGCGCCGACGAGGTGCGCGCCGGCCAGGTTGTGGCGGCGGGCTTCGGCGAGGATCGCCTGCTTCTCGTCGATGCTGTAGCGGACGTCGACACGCTCTCGACGCTGCACGTCCTGGCGGGCGCGGCGGCGGGCGACTCGGTGCAGCGCGGCCTCGTCGGCGGCACGCACGCCCCCTGGCTCCGGTGCGCCCTCGCGCCGGGGACCTGCCTCCGCCACCCCCGGGGCGGAGGCTTTCGCGTGGGACCGGCCCTTGGACGGTCCAACGCCATACCTTGCTCCGCCCGGGGCCGGGTTGGTGGCCACCAACGGCTGGTTGGTGGGGGCCTCGGTGTGGCTGTCGTGCATCAGGGTGTTCCTTCGGAGTGAGTGCTGGAGGGGCGCCCGTGTAGGCATGGGGTGACAGGAGTGTCAGGCGGTGGCCGCCAGATTCTTGGTGGTGGCCGCTTCTTCCAGGACGGTGTCGGCGGCCTTCTGGGCCCGGGCCCTGTCGACGGTGTAGCCCTGGGCACGGGCGGTGCGCTCCAGGTCGGTCCGGCGGACGGTGCCGGTCTCGTAGCGCATCTGGCGGGCGAGCTCCAGGAGGTACGCGTCAGGGGCGCTGGCCTTGCGCCCGCCAGGTTTTGGCGTCGCTTTCCTCGGCGGTGTGGCGGTGGCGGGAGGCGGCGCCGTGGCGGTCGTGGCGGGGGAAGCCGGTGCGGCGGGCGGCTTCGGCTCTGGCGTGGCGGTCGGCTGCACCAGGCGCTGCTTAGCGGGTATGGCGGTGGCGGCGGACTTGGCAGCGGGCGGTGGCGGTCCGCCACTGGGTGCCTTGGCGGTTGGCGGTTCGGCCGCCATCGCCTTGTTGGCGGCGAGGTGGCGGTTGATGACGAGGTAGAGGTGGACGGCGCCGGCGAGGGCGAGTGGGGCGATGGCGGACAGGGCGCCGACGGTGGCGTTGTTGAGGTGGAGGCGGGCCTGTTCGTTCAGGCGGATGGCGTGCAGGGCGTTGGCCCAGATGCTGGCGCCGGTCGCCAGGGTGACGAGCGTCCACACGTACAGGCGGGAGCGGAGAGGGGCGGTGCGCAGGATGAGCAGGGCGGTGACGCCCAGCGCGATGAAGCCGTCGATGACGAGGGGGAAGAGGTAGGTCAGCGGTCCACTGATGTGGGCGGCGACGGCCATTTGCCGCAGGGCGTCGTAGGAGAGGACGAAGCCGACGGCGGCGATCAGGGTGATCCCCATGAGGAGGGGACGGCCTCGCCGTTCGAAGGCGGGGCGTATCGGGACAGGGGAGGGCAAGAGCAGGAATCTCCGGTGTGGTGCAAGGGGGCGGGATGGGCGCTGTCGGGGTCAGGCGACGGGCTTCTGACGGCGGCGGTCCTCGCCTTCGAGGGTGACGCGCTCGGTCATCTGGGCCAGGCGAGAGGCGACGCGGTCGCCGAGGGCCGCCCGCAGGGCGTCGGTGGTGAGATTGCTGGTGATCAGGGTGGGGCGCAGGTGCTCGTACCGGTGGTTGATCAGCCGGTAGGTGAGCTCCTCGGTCCACTCGCTGGTCTTTGCCGCGCCGAGGTCGTCCAGGAGCAGCAGCGGGCAGCGCATCAGGCTCTGCAGGTCACGCTCGCTGTCGAAACCGGGGCGTGGGCGCAGGCGGGCGTACAGGTCAGCGGCGGTGACGGCTTCCCAGCGCAGGCGGACCCCGGCGGCCAGCAGGGTGCGGATCGCGCCGTATGCCTGGTGGGTCTTGCCGGTGCCGGTCGGGCCGACGATCCGCAGGGAGGGCCCCTCCGCGATGCCCGGTGCGCCGCCGGGGCCGGGGCGTCCGGCGCGGGCGATCGCGTCCGCCCAGGCGGTGACCTGGGGATGGTTGGCGAGGGCGTGGCGGAAGCGGGCGGGGATGCGGGCTTCCGCCTGTTGCAGTGCGGTGACAGGTTCGGGCGTTGGCTCCTGGGCGGCTGCGTCGGGGGCGATGCCGCGCTGGGCCAGGATGTCGCCGAGTCGGCCGGTGATCCGGGCGGGCTGCTGCGGATCGCGGGTGAGGGTGGAGGTGGTCAGAGGTCGCCTCCGTAGGCAGCGGCGGTGTCGGCAGGGTTGGTCCACGGCTGGTGGGCAGCGGCGGCCGGGGCGGCGTTCATGGCCTCGTGGACGAGGCTGGGCAGGGTGCTCGGGTGCAGGCCCTTGGCGCGGTGGCGGGCGAGGCCGGCGCGGATGTGGTCCGGCGAGATGCCCTCGGCGAGGAGCTTCTTCACCTCGCGGCCGAGGTGGCTGAGCACGTCCTGCGGCGGGCGGTGGGGGCATCCGGCGGCGTACTCGCCGATCAGGTCCTTCGTCGAGTCCGAGTCGGGCGCGGGGGCGCTTGCGCCCCCCAACGGGGTAGATCCTAGATCCCTGTTCCTAGGTCCTAGATCCGGACGGTGAGGGCTCACGGAGGGCTCGGCGAGCCCTCCGTGCGGATGCGATGAGTGCTCACGGAATCGGCTCTGACCTGCGGATTCGTAGTTCACGGAGGGCTCCTTGAGTCCTCCCTGACGACTCGCGGAGGACTCCACAACAGCTCCCTGCGTCTGCGGTGAGGGCTCGCGCGGAATCCCGAGATCGTGGTGCGGGCACGGGGGAGTGCGGACGCCGCTGGGTCGGTTGATCTTCTGGTGCTTGGCGAAGGTGACGATGTGCAGGTACCGCTTGCCGTCCCCGCCCTCGTACCGGCAGATCAGCCCGGCGCCGTCGAGCTGGATGAGGTCGTCCTCGACCGCCTCCGGGCCGTGCTCGCGGCGCAGCGACCACAGTTGGCCGGCGACGACGGCGGCCTGGTCGCGGAACCGGCCCTGGTCGTCGGCCTGGGTGAGCAGCCCGAAGAAGGTCCGCTCGGCGGACAGGGACACCGCCGCGAGGGACTCGGACGAGAACGCCTCGGGCTTGATGGTGCGGATACGGGCGATGGCGATCGACCACCTTTCAGGAGAGGCCAGGGGAATCCGGCGGCGCCGGGTGCATGGCCAACACAGCCACACCTGGTGCGCAGAAGTCCAGACTTTGCGCTGGAATTCGGTACAGCCCGTCGGCATGCCGCGTCGGCGAGTCCCGCAACTGTAGGGCCGGATTCCCGGTCACCGAAATCGCCGCCGGAAATTGCCGCGTGATTCGCATCGCTCACGGCAGACAGGAATACCCTTCCGGACCGGCCGGCGCGCAAGCTACAACACCACCCATGCCGCCACGCCCCCTCGCCATCGGACCCGCCGGACACGCTGCCGCCCACGCCATCGAACGCACCCGCACCGCCCGCGGCTACTCCCAGCGCCAGCTCGCCGCCCGCGTCACCACGCTCGGCCGGCCCATGACCTTCACCGCGCTCTCCCGCATCGAACGCACCGTCCGCCGCTGCGACATCGACGACCTCGTCGCCATCGCCACAGCCCTCGGAATCGCCCCGCAGAACCTCCTCGCCGGCCCCCTCATGCCCCCCAGGGGAGGCCGGGGTGGGCGAAATATAGCCGACGATCCCCGGTTAGCGAAACCGGGGATTCTCCGGATCATTGGGGGTCCCGGAACGCCTGTCGTGCCGGTCCCTGCCAGAAGTCTGCCCACATCCCCAGAGGACGCCTTACTTGATCCGCCTACGCGCCGATTTCAGGTTCCCTGCCGCGCACACGTAGTCCCGCTCGTTTTCTCTTCTGCTCCGCTCGGAGATTCCGGCCGTACGTAGATGACCTATTCGGCGATCGCGCAGCAACTGCTGGGCTTGTTGCCCCCGTCCCAGGTAGATCTCTTAATTCTCGTCGCTCTTTCTCCCGCAAAGGAACCGCCTATGGCCCCGCGCCTGCTGTCCATACCTGCCGTTGCCGCAGCCCTGGACGTCGACCGCCGAACGGTCTACCGCTTCATCGCCTCCGGCGAGCTGCCCGTCGTCGACCTGCGCACAGGACCGGCTCGCTCTCGCGTCCGCGTCCCCGCCGCGAGCCTGGACGACTTCATCAACAGCAGGGCGGTCGCGCCGCCGGTGCGCCGCCGCTGACCAGGACCAAGCCCGTCCGTACGAGAAACAGGAAGGACCGGAACCACGTACCTCCGGAAGCTGAAGTCCGGCAAATGGCAGGCAACCGTCCGCAACCGGGCTGGAGACCGGTTCAGCGAGTCGTTTCCCCTCAAGGCGCAGGCCCGCGCCTGGGGTACAGATATGGAGACCCAGTTCGCCCGCGGAAGCATGAGGGACCCCCGAGCGGGCGAGATGGCGTTTCACGAGTGGCACGCCCGCTGGTGGCAGGCCCGCGTCGTCGAGCTCCATACGCTGCGCGGGGACGCCTCCAGCATCAAGAACCACGTGCTGCCCCACTGGGCCGACTGGGAGATGCGGGCCATCACCCGCATGGACGTCCAGAGCTGGATCCGCGGATTGGTCGAGAAGGGGGTCGGTGCCTCGGCGATCAAGAGGGCGTACAACCTGCTGTCGTCCATCATGCGTGCGGCCGTCGACGACGATGTCATCGCGGTCAGCCCCTGCCGGAACATCGACCTGCCGCAGATCGCGATCAGGCCTCCGCAATGGTTCACCCTCGATCAGGCGCAGAGCATCGTCGACGAGCTCCCGGCCCCATGGCGCACCATGTGCCTGCTTGGCTTCTACACGGGCCTGCGCTGGGGCGAACTCGCCGGCCTGCACCGCCATCGGATCGACCAGCGCCGTTCCCGCCTGTTCGTGGTGGAGGTCAACTCCAAGAGCGGCATCAAGGAGTACCCCAAGAGTTCGAGGAGCCGCCGGGAGGTTCCGCTCCCGCCGCACGTCCTGGACGCCCTCGAACGACACATCTACCCGCTCGACCGTGACGCCCTGGTCTTCACCACCGTCACCAAGGGCCGCGCCGGTCGTCGGCTCGACGACGGCAACTGGCGCCGCCAGACCTGGTGGCCGGCCATCGAGAACGCCCACTACTTCGACACCGACGGGGAGCAGCTCCCTGTCCCGCACTATCCGCCGCACTCCATGCGCCACACCTGCGCCTCGTGGCTCGTCCAGAAGGGAGTCTCGCTCTACGAGGTCCAGCACCTCCTCGGCCACGAGAGCTTCCAGACCACCCAGCGCTACGCCCACCTGCAGCCGGACGCCCACAAAGCCGTACTCGGGGCGTGGGAACGCCTGGATGTTCCGTTGACCATTGCTGCGTAACTGGGCGAAGTCCTGGGCGGGATAGGTTTCTAGCTGACGAAGGTCTTCCGCTTGGCCCGGGTCAGGGCTACGTAGAGCTTGCGGTGTTCTTCGTTGTCGGGCGTGAGGCCGTGCCTCAGTGTCTCTCGCTCCGGGTCCGTGAGAAATACGCCGACGGTGTCCCACTCCCGGCCCTTGGCCTGATGCGCCGTGAGGCCTGGGACGATTTGAACTGCAGAGGTTTGCAGGCGAGCTCTCATTTTCTCCAGTCGGTCGGTGTGGACGGGAGCTCGCCTTCTTGGCAGAGGTCGATCGGTCTCGCTGGCAATGACAGTGTTGAGGGAAGACCAGACTTCGGCTATGTCCGTTGAGCCCGCGAGGTCGTTGACGATGGATTGGAGCGGGGAGCGGAGGCGCTGCGCGGCCTCGTGGTCAATGCGCAGTGTGGTGAGGGCATCGTTATGGAAGGCTGCGTTCTCCCCGAACATCCGCTGGGTGATTTCGCTGAGTAGCAGGGTGCAGGCTGCTTCGTGGATGTTGGCTGCAGCCGACCCAAAGGCGAGCGGCAGGATATGGGGGCCGGCCTCCCACAGGGGTTTCCACTGCAGGGCAAGGAGGACGTTCAGGTCGTCAGACTGCTCTCGGGGAAGGGTTACACCCTGTCCTGCTCGTAGCCGGTCAGCCAACTGAGTTTGCTGTTCGCTCTTCCAGCGGAAGGAGGTGTTGAGGTTGCGCTGGATGAAGTCGGCTTCTTTGACCAGAACGGGCACTTGCTCAGGTCGGGCGCCTCGGAAGCCGTAGAGGGCTTGCCAAGGATCGCCGACGAGTGTGACCTCAAGGCCTGCATCGGCGACAAGGCGTACTAGGAACAGGTCGAGGGCGTTGGCGTCGAAGACCTCGTCGACGATTAGGGCCCGGGAAGTTTCTGCGAGGCGATCGAGCACTATGCCGCGGACGCTGGGGGTGGCCAAGGCGGATTCGAGAAGGTGGCGTATGGCCTCATGCGTGCAGTACCCGTCGGCCAAGGCGTTGCGAACGTCTGCGTTTTTGGGTCTGCTCGCTTTCTTCGTCTGCTTTACGGCCTTTGTAACGACCTCGCCTGCGTCCAGGACCACGATGGGATTCCAGTCCGTCCAGCGCGTGGGTAGCAGCACCCCCCAGTGGTCGATGACCGTGAGGTGCCGATGCCCAGCGGGCCACCGGACGTGCCCGGTATGCAGAAGGTGAGTGAGCAGGTCGCACACGATGGTGTCGAGAGTGACGACGCGGTGCGGAAAAGAGAGGGCGCTCGGGCCCCAACGGCTGAGCACTCGCTCGCGAAGTTCGGAGGTGGCAGAACGGGTGAAGCTGACGGCTATGACTGCGCGTGGATCTTTGCCGAGGAAACGATGCACTCCGAAACGCTGGGCGGCCACGGTGGTCTTGCCAGAGCCCGGGGCCGCCTCGATGTAGAGGCGACGGTGGGGAGTTCCGGCTGCGACCTGCTGTTCAGTGCTCAGGCTGCGGGTGACGTCAGCGCCGGTCACGGTCCGTCTCACCCCCCAGGTCCACTCCCAACGCTTCGAGGGCCGAGGTGCCCCCTGCGCTCGGGCCGGTGTCGGCAGGTGTAGCTGGACTCGATGGCCAAAATCCGGCGGGGACGGGTGCCGTCAGCTCGGTAGGACTGCTGGGGGTGGCATTGGAAGAGGCAGAGAAGGGTGGCTGAGAGGGCGGATTCCCTCCATCCTCTGCGTCTGCTTCCTCGGGCTCGTCTGTGTCCTGGAGCTCTGGAGAGTGTGGAAACAGAAAGTCGAACAGGCGGCTGAGATGGTCTGGAACATGGACCGGTTCGCCGTTTTCGACAGCCTCGGCCAGGAGAAACGTCAGCGCATCGGCGAAGGCCGCCTTCTTCTTCGCATGCGGTCCTGCTGGTACGTCGGGAGCGCCGTCCTTTCCCTTTCGACGGCTCTTGAACAGGTCGTGCACCGTCTGTGGAGTGATCTGTGTGACGGAACTTGCACCGATCTCCGTCAACGCGGCCACGATGAGCCCCTCGTTGCCTTCGGTGATGGACGGCTCAAGAGTCGGGTGACTGATGAAGGCCTGGACTACAGACGGATCGTGGTCCACCAGCCAGTCGGGCTGGAGCGGTTGTTCTTCGAAGGGCTTGTCGCTGTCGCGCAGCACGGCTAGCCGGGTGCAGATTTCCTCCCCTTTCGTCGCCAGAAAACGGGAGGTCCATGGCCCTACCTTGGTCCCGACGTACATGATGCTGAGGGCTTCAATGAAGGCCCTCTTCGCTTCGTCCGAACCAGCCCAGGCCCTGCCGAAGTCGCGGAGGATGGCTGCCTCTGTGACGCCTTCGACTACTACGAGCCGTTCGCCAAACAGAGCGGCCGAGCGGCTCGCGTCCATGTGCAAGCGGGCCATGCGCAGTGTATTCCTGCGGTCCTTCATCTGGATCTTGGCGATCGGGCGACATACGCGTCGTCCGTCCGGTGCGCGGCGGAGCACGACAAGGTCTTCGGGGTCGCAGGATGTGATGATGTCGGTGGCATGACTGGAGAGGACTACCTGCAGTTCCGGACGATCGCGCACTGTTCTACGCAGGTAGCGCACCAAGGCGTGCTGCAACTGCGGGTGGAGGTGGGCTTCCGGTTCCTCGATGACCACGGTGGCGTGGAACGGGGCTCGCGAGAAGAAGGAGTCTGCGTCGGATTCGGCTTCCGCCGCAGCCTGTGTGCTGCGCTCCCGCGCCGCTTCTTCTTCGTCCGCAGGCGCCAGCTCACCAGGTGCGATGTCGGTCAAGGATGCTTCTCTTGCCGCAGCGCGCGCGGTGGAGTCGGGGATCGCGGCCAGCGTGACGGCCATGTGAAGCAGGTTGACGTAGCCTAGGCCTGAGACTTCCAGCGGGCGGGCCGAGGCGCGGCCTTCGATGACAGCGAGCATCAGCTCCAACACCCGTGCGAGGTAGGTGTCGTCGATAACTTGCCCCCGCACGTATGGCCACTGCTGCTGAACGCCCGCGGTGAGGGACGTTAGGTGGTTGCTGATGCGTTCCTCGACGGCTTCAATGAGTCCGTCCTTGGCGAGGTTCTCTAGAAACTGGGAGGCCTTCACCCGCAGCGGCACCAGGTTGCGGGTGCCGTCTACGCGTTCCTGTTGAGCACGCAGCAGCTCGATGAGGATCCGAGTCTCGCGACGGGCCAACTCATCCAACGGATGGCGCCAGGCCGGCAGGTAGATGAACTTGAAAGCGTCTGTACCCAGGCCCGGCTGGACTATTCGGTTACGGTCGATTTGAGCACGGACTGTTCCCAGGTTGCGCTGGAATCCGCTGAACCACTGCTGTGCGACGCTGCCAGCGGAGCGGTGGTACAAGTCACGGATCTGCTGTCCTAGCGGGCCCTCGGTGCCCGCGTGCTCCAGGGTGTACTGCACCTCGACGCCCTGAGCATCACCTGTGCCGAGCACGGCTGAGCTCGGCCTGGGCAACAAGGGAAAGCGGCTGGTGTGCGCCATGTACAAGGAATCGGTGATGGTGGTCTTTCCGACGCCGTTGGCCCCGATCAGAACGCTGAAGCGTCCTGGCAGATGACACTCAATTTCCCCCTCGGCGCTCGCTCTCAGTCCAGAGACCTTCAGACGACTCAGATACATCGGACCCCCCTGGCCGCGACGACACAACCATCTCCATCATCCCTGCTACCACCGACATCCCTCACCTCCCAGCCGTCACTGTGTGGCGGCTCACTGCTTGGTCGCGGGGCCGCAGTCGCGTACCAACCCGACCAGTTCCTGGTGCAGGGCACTCGGGGCTTTCCCAAGGGAGGGTTTCATCCGCCAGTGACGCTCGTTTGACGCTGTGGCCTCCTCGTCGTCGATAGATGAGGCGGAAGAAGCGCCTCTGACCTGCTCTTTCTCCGGTTCTCAGGCCTTGCGACCTCTTCCCTATGACGCACCACGTGGAGTGCGTGGCGATCCTGGAGCCGGTGAAGTAAGGGCTCCGAACCGCGGTTCCGTGCGTGTGGTCGGTGGGGGAGCGGAGCTTCTCCGGTGGGAGGAGACGCTTTCGGCGCCAGGTCAGGAGGCGCGTCACCGGCAAGGGGGGCGGTCGATCGAGTGGAGGCGCCTTCGACGTGAGGGGCGGTCGGGGCGGAGCCGTTCCCCGTTCAAGCCGGGGTCGAGCGGGGACCGGCAAGGTGGGCGGTCACACGCACGGCGGCCGCACCACGGGGGATGGACAAGTGAACACCGTACGCACCCTGCCCGACCTCATGATCCAGCGGGCCGAGCGGGAGCCGGACGGGGTGGCGTACTCCCTGCTCGACTGGGTGCCCCGGGAGGGCGGCGGGGAACGGACGCGGGTCCGGCGGATCACGTACGGCGGGCTGGACCGGGCCGCCCGGCGGCTGGCCGGCCGGCTGCTCGACCGCCGGCTCGGCGGCGAGCGGGTGCTCGTCCTCCAGCAGCGGCCCGAGCTGTTCATCGTCTCGCTCTTCGGCTGCCTCTACGCCGGTGCCGTCCCCACCCCCTGCCCCGTTCCCGAAGGCCGACGCAGCGCCGACGAGCGGGTCCTCAGCATCGTGCAGGACGCGCAGGTCTCCCTGCTCCTCACCGATCGGAAGCGGGCCGTCGACGTCTCCCGTCTGGTCGCGGCGGTGGGCCGCGCCGACATCCCCTGTCTGGCGCTCGACGACACCGCCGCGCTGCCCTCCGCGACGGACCTGCGGCCGCTCCCGGCGGACCCGGACGCGGTCGCGGTGCTCCAGTACACCTCGGGCTCGACGCGGGAACCGCGCGGCGCCCGCCTCACCCACCGCAACCTCCTCGCCAACCAGGAGGAACTGGTGGCGCTCCTCGGCACCGGACCCCACGCGCGCGTCGGCGGCTGGCTGCCCTTCCACCACGACATGGGGCTGTCCGGGCAACTGCTCCACCCGCTGTGGCTCGGCACCACCGGAGTGCTCATGTCCACCGCCGACTTCACCCACAGCCCCGGCCGGTGGCTCCGGGCGATCGGCGAGTACGGAGTGACCGTCAGCGGCGGTCCCGACATCGCGTACGAGCTGTGCACCCGCAAGGTCACCGAGGAGGAGCTCGCCCGGCTCGACCTCTCGGGCTGGCAGGTCGCCGTCAACGGTTCGGAGCCCGTCCGGGCCGAGACCATGGAGGCCTTCGCCGAGCGGTTCGGGCCCGCCGGCTTCCGGCCGAGTGCCTTCGTCCCCGCGTACGGCCTGGCCGAGAGCACCCTGCTCACGGCCGGGCGCCGGGCCGGTGCGGACGGGCCGCCCAGGCCCTTCCCCGTCGACCTCGGCCTGCTGGAGCTCGGACGGCTGGCCCCGGCCGCCCCCGGCCGGCCGGCCCGCGCCCTGGTCGGCAGCGGCACCCCCGTGGTGCCCCACAACGACCTGCGGATCGTGGACCCCCGCACCCTGCGGGTGCTGCCCGAGGACGAGGTCGGGGAGATCTGGATCCGCGGCCGGAGCGTCGCCGACGGCTACTGGAAGCGACCGCTGGAGACCCGGGAGACCTTCGGCGCGGCCACCGCCGACGGCGAGACCGGCTTCCTGCGCACCGGCGACCTCGGCGCGCTGCACGACGGGGAGCTGTACGTCACCGGTCGGATCAAGGACATGATGGTGCTGGCCGGGCGGAACGTGTACCCCCAGGACGTCGAGCACCGCGTGCAGCAGCTCGGGGAGGTGTACGGCGCCTGCGCGGTGTTCACCGCCGAACCGGACGGGGACGAGCTGGTCGTGGTGCAGGAGGTGCGGACCGGACGCCCCCACGGGCCGGACCCGGCCGAGCTGGAGCGGGAGGTGCGCGCCTGCGTGACACGGGAGTTCGACGTGGCCGCCGTGCGCGTGGTGCTGGTCCGGCCGGGCACGGTGCGCCGGACCTCCAGCGGCAAGATCCAGCGGCACGTCATGCGCCGACTGCTCCGGTGCGGGCGGCTGCTGCCGCTCAACGCGCCCGGCTGACCCTCCGGGTCTCTCCACCAGGCCGGCGGACCCGCTCGCCAACGGAACTTCCTTTCAAGGTGGTTGGCCGAGAAGATACGATTGACCGGTGCCGGGGATCACCGGGGGCTCGGCATCCGGCCGAAGGGAACGCATGATCCGCGTGCTGCTCGCCGAGGACATGCACATGGTGCGCGGGGCGCTCGTCGCCCTGCTGCGACTGGAACCGGACATCACGGTGGTGGCCGAGGTCGAGAACGGTGACCAGGTGGTTCCCGCGGCCCTGGAACACCGGCCCGACATCGCCGTCCTCGACGTCAACCTGCCCGGCACGGACGGCCTGACCGCCGCCGGCATGCTCCACCAGCTCCTGCCGTCGTGCGGCACGCTCATGCTCACCAGCCTCGGCAGGCCCGGCATGCTCAAGCGGGCTCTGCTCATGAGGGTGTCCGGATTCCTGCTGAAGGACGCTCCGCCGGAGCAACTCGCCGGCGCCATAAGGAAGGTGGCGGCGGGAGAGCGGGTCGTCGACCCCGAGCTGGTGCTCTCCGCCTGGGACCACACGCAGAGCCCGCTGACGTCCCGTGAGACGGAAGTGCTGCAACTCGCGGCGCAGGGAGCACAGGTGAGCGAGATCGCCCGGGCCCTGTCCCTCTCGGCCGGGACCGTCCGCAACTACCTGACGACGATCGTCAGCAAACTCAACGCCCGCAACCGCGTCGACGCCATCCGCATCGCGCAGGAGGCGGGCTGGCTCCTCTGAGCCGTCCGCGCCGCGGCCCCCGCCGTCGCGCCCGTCACCGCTCGGTCGGCGAGGTCCGGAACGCCGGGACCCAGCCCGGGTCCTCCCGGCCGCCCGGCCGGTCGCACGGTGCCGCGGCACCGCGCGGCGCCCGCCCGGGCTCGCCCCGCCGCACCTCCTGCTCCGGCCGCCGCCACCGTCCTTCGTACCCCCCGGGCCGCCGCGGTCCCCGCCGCCCGTCCCCGGCGCGGTGGTCACCGGCCCGGTCGTCCGGCGCGGGCTCCCCTCCGCCCCGGGCGGGGCCGGCCTGAGGTGCTCCGCCCGGGACGTGACCGTTGCGGACGGTCCGGTCGTCCTCCGGCAGGCCGGACGGGGGCCGACCGCAGCCGGTCCGGTCTCCGTCGGTGCCGTCGGTGTCGTCGGCACGGGTCGGGCGGTCGTCGGAGGCGTCCGGGACCTCGGCCGTCACCTCGAAGCGGCCCCCGGCCCGGCGGACGGCGGTGAGGACGCCGCCGACGGCGGACAGCCGGGCCTCCAGGTTCGTCAGGCCGTAGCCACCCGGGGCGTCCGCCTCCGGGAGGGCGGGGCGGTCCGGGGCGTCCGCCGGCCGGAGGGCAGGGGCCGGACCCACGCCGTCGTTGACGACCCGCAGTCGTACGCGCCGGTCCACCCGTTCCAGGTCGATCGCGCAGTGCCGCACCTCGCTGTGCTGGAGCATGTTGGTCACCGCCTCGCGCAGCACGATGGAGAGGACGGTGCCGGTCCGGCCCTCCGGCAGGGCCGTCGAGGCGCGTACGTCCACCTCGAGCGAGGCGGACCGGAGCGTCTCCACGCACGTCTCCAGGGCGAGGGCGAACGGCAGCGACTGGTAACCGCACGCCGTGCGCCGCACGTCGGCGAGGGCGTTGCGGGAGGTCGCGAGGATCGACGTCAGTTCCTCGTGGATCCTCTCGTGCCGGGGCGGGACGTGCCGCAGCGCCACCTCGGTCCTGAGGGTGATCGCGGAGAGGCTGTGGCCGAGCAGGTCGTGCAGGTCCCGGGCGAACCGCCGGCGCTCCTGGGCCACCGCGCCGTCCAGCCGCACCCGTGCCCGGCGCAGTTCGGACGTCAGCCGGGCCACCCGGCCGGCGGCGTAGAGCGCGAGGCCGGTGACGAGCGCCGCGGAGGCGGTGGAGACCGCCGGGAGGGGACCGCCGTGCCGGGCTCCCACGATCAGCAGATCGCCCATCAGCACCGCCGAGAAGACGTGCCATTTCAGCCGTGGGGGCAGCAGCAGGAGGACCGAGGCGCCGAGCAGGTCGCCGGCCGTCTCCCAGGAGTTTCCCAGCCAGGGGAGCGGCGCGTAGGTGAGCAGGACCTGGGTGGAGAGGGTGACGCTCCGGAACAGCCGCTCGCCGCCGCCCGTCCGGGGCCGTACGTGCAGGACCTGCAGCGTACAGAGGAGGGCGAAGCACGTGACGTACAGCGTCAGTTGGAGCGGACGGGCTCCGGGCGTCCAGATTCCGACCGCCACCCGGGCGAGGGATCCGGCCAGTACCGCGTACAGGAGGCAGGAAGCCGAGCGGGGTGACGGCACTCTTCCGGCGGGTCCGGAATCGGCCCTGCCCGTATGCGGGTCATCGCTCGTGGTCCTTTTCTTACCGTTCATCGCAACCCCCGTCACAATGCGAACAGATGAGCGCGGACAGCATACGTACGCCCCTGTGCACCGGAGAAAGGTCTTCTTTTCGACGGGCTGTTTTCGGCCTGCTACGGACCGTGAGCGACGGGGTCCCCCTCGCCCGGGGCGACGGACCGGAAAGGGAGTCCGTCACGGACCGGACGTGTTTTCCTCATGTCCTCCGGAGGGGATTCTCCCGCCCGAGTGACGACGCCCTCACTGGCGTGAAACGGCGACGCCTCCCAGGCTGGACGTGCTGTGTCCGGTGCCGCGCCCCCCAGGGGGCCGCGGTCCACCAGGGCCGGGCAATCCGCCAGGCGTGACCAGTCAACGGAGGGAGGCGGATCAACGGTGCAGATCGAGCTCCTCGGTCCGTTCGTCGCACAGGAACAGCACGGGTCCATCGTCCCCAGCGCCGCCAAACCGCGGCAGATCCTCGCCCTGCTCGCCCTGCGCGCGGGCGGCGTCGTCACCGCGGCGACGCTGATGGAGGAGGTCTGGGGGGACCGGCCGCCGCGCAGCGCGCCGACCACGCTCCAGACGTACATCCTGAAGTTGCGCCGGCTCCTGGAGCGGGCGCTGGCCGCGCCGCACGACCACCCGCCCGTCGGCGCGGCCGACCCCCACCTGCGCGCGAAGGCGGTGCTCGTCACCCGCCACGGCGGTTACCAACTGGACATCGACCCCGGCGCGGTCGACACCCAGGAGTTCGAACGGCTCCACGAGATCGGTCAGGCGGCCTTCGCCGCCGGGGACTTCGCCGCCGCCTCCACCCTGCTGGGACAGGCGCTCGCCCTGTGGCGGGGCCCGGCTCTGGTCGACGTCCGGACCGGCCTGGTGCTGGAGATCGAGGTGCTGCGGCTGGAGGAGGCGCGGACGGCCGCTCTGGAGAGCCGCATCGCCGCCGACCTGCGGCTGGGGCGGCACAGCAGGGTGCTCGGCGAACTGGCCGCGCTCTCGGCGCAGCACCCCCTGCACGAAGGGCTGCACGCGCAGTACATGGCGGCGCAGTACGCCTCGGGCCGGGTCTGGCAGGCACTCCAGACCTACCAGCGGCTGCGGCGCACGCTGGACCTGGAACTCGGCATCCAGCCGAGCGCCCCCGTCCGGCGCCTCTACGAGTCGATGGTCGCGGCCGACGTGACCCCGGACGTGTCGCCCGCTCTCCTCCCCGGCGTGCCGCCGCAGGCCGGGCGGACCCTGCGCTCGGCGGTCTGAGCCGGTCGCCGGTACGGACGACGAGGCGGCGGGCCCCGGGGGGGGGGCCCCGGGGGGGGGGCCCCGGGGGGGGGGCCGGGGGGGCCCCCCCCCGGGCCGCGGGGGGGGCCCCCCCCGGGCGGGCCCCGCCCGACGAGGCGCCGGCCCCGGGAGGAGTTCCCCGGGGCCGGCGCCTCGTCGTCCGTACCGGTCTCGACCGCCCGCGGTCAGCGGGGTGCCGCCGCCTCGTCGGCCAGCCGCGCGTCGAGGGTGCGCAGGGTGACGGCGGCCGTCTCGGCCGTGGGCACGTCGTCGGGAGCGCCGATCATCGCCATCAGCGACTCCACCAGTGCCTTCCTGAGTTCGTCGGTGGAACGGGGGTCCCGGGCGGCGATCGTCATGTGGTCCTCCTCGGTCGTCCTCCCCGGCGGGCTCGCCGGTGGAGCGTCAGAACGCGTTGCAGGCACGGAAGATGTGGGCGAAGCCGGCGAGGGACGCGGGTCCGTCGAAGGCCACGTACTCGGGCAGCGTCGCGTGCGGGGCCCACTTCTCCTTGTAGTCCAACTGGGTCCGGGCCGGGTACAGGGCGGCGCCCTCGGCCCACAGGAAGTGCATGAGCCACTGGAACGACGGGCTGTGTCCCGGGAGTTCGTTCTCCTCGGCCAGGCCGGTGAACGGGGTGAAGCCGAAGTGCAGCCACTCCACCCCCTCGGCGGCGAAGGTCTCGACCGCCGCGGCGTTGATGGCCTCCATCAGTCCGGGCGAGCCGCCCGGGACCCGGCGGCTGAGGTCGTGCATCCAGCCGCTCCGACTGCCGTAGACGGGTGAGTACGAGATGTAGCTCACCGGTTCGCCGTCGATGCTGCCGACGAAGAGCCGGCGCAGTTCCTGCGCGGGGCCGCCCACCTGGCCCACCAGGAACTCCAGGGGGCGTGCGTGCTCGCCCTTCGACCCCAGCCAGGCGCGGTCGATCGTGGCCAGTGCCTCCTCGCACTCGGACGCGGGCACCTCCTTGACGACCAGGCCGCTGCGCAGGGCGCGCGAGATCTTGTTGCGCAACTGCATGAAGCGGGTCCCCCGCAGGGTGAACTCGGGCAGGTGCACCGCCCAGGAGGCGCCGATCTGGTTGACCGTGAAGCCGGCCTCCCGGTACAGCTCGGCGTCGGCCCGCTGGAGCTGCACGGCCACCAGCTCCCGCTCCTCCTCGCGGGCCTGCGCCCGGAGGCCGGCGAGCAGCTCGCCGTAGGCATCGGGGGCGGCGAACGGGCCCCCGAACTGCACCAGGTGCCGCCCGGTCCGGCGGAAGACGGCCACACCGTCGACCCCGGGGAGTGTGAAGAGGTCGTTCCCGGTGTTGAGCGCCAGGAACGAGCTCGGATTGTCGGCCCGGGTGTGTGTCCGGATGGCCCGCAGGACACGATCGTCCAGGCGCGTTGCGCTTGTCGTCGACACGGTGGTCCTTTCCAGGTGACGCGGCTTGTCCCGGGGAAGTAGAGCATCGCCGAATAGAGCGGCGGTGGAGCGGATCCGGGTCCTCGGAATGGCGTCAGGGAAGCGTCAGCGTGCCGTCAGCGGGGCCTGGCACAGTCATTCCTGTGAGCGGGACGGGAAACCGGAACGAACACAGGGAGAGGTGCCCGGAGTGGTTTATCGGGGACCGTCTGACGGTCGGGTCTTCGGGCCCGCGCAGGTTCGAATCCTGCCCTCTCCGCGTAGTTCTTGGAGAGGTGCCCGGAGTGGTTTATCGGGGACCGTCTGACGGTCGGGTCCTTGGGCCCGCGCAGGTTCGAATCCTGCCCTCTCCGCGTAGTTCTTGGT
>NZ_JBIAEA010000010.1:0-245959 GCF_042868165.1 Streptomyces sp. NPDC007872 | reverse complement strand
GGAGAGGTGCCCGGAGTGGTTTATCGGGGACCGTCTGACGGTCGGGTCCTTGGGCCCGCGCAGGTTCGAATCCTGCCCTCTCCGCGCAGTGGCATGCCCCCCCCGACCGGGCCGGGCGGGCCGGCTCCCCGGGCGGATCGGGGCGAGCCGGCCCGCCCGGCCCGGTCGCGTGCGCGGAGCCGACCGGTATCAGTCGACGGTCAGGAAGGCGTCAGGACGGGCTGATTCGATCGTCCCGTCCAGCCATCCGGCTGTCCTTTTCTGCCCGCCTTTCCGCACTACGGAGCATGCGATGAGCAAACAGGCCCCGGCGGTGGAGCAACTCTCCTCGCTTCCCCGGTCCGAGCGGTCGGAATTCCTCGAGAACATCGTCGTCGCGGAGTTCAGGGACGTCCTCCTCATGGGCGGCGACGAAATGTTCCCCACCGATCAGAGCTACTTCTCCCTCGGCTTCACCTCCCTGCGGCTCATGGAGGTGAAGACCCGGCTGGAGAAGGTGCTCGGATGCACCCTGAACACGAACGTCCTGTTCAACAGGCCGACCATCGAGGACCTCATCGAGTACCTGACGGACGAGGTGCTCGACGACCTCGTGCCGTAACCGCTGTGGGCCACCGAGAAGAGGGAAGACCGTCATGTCGAAAACGTCGAGCACTGCGGCGTCCGAGAACAGTGGGCCCGGCGCGGTGACGACCGCCGGCCCGCAGCACGAACCGATCGCGCTCGTCGGCATGGGTTTCCGCCTGCCGGGCGGCAACGAGTCCCCCGAGGAGTTCACCGAGTTCCTGCGGGCGGGGGGCAACGGCATCCGCCCCGTGCCCGAGGACCGCTGGAACGTATCCGCGCTCACCCCGCGCCCGGACGAGGCCGACATCGGCCCGGACGGCGAGCGGGAACGGGGCAAGGTCAGGACGACCGGAGCCGGATTCCTCGACCGGATAGACCAGTTCGACGCCCAGTTCTTCAACATCTCGCCCAAGGAGGCCGCCTTCGTCGACCCCCAGCAGCGGCTGCTGCTGGAGACCGCCTGGCAGGCCCTGGAGCAGGCCAACATCGACCCGGCCACCCTGCGGCACAGCAACGGCGGCGTCTACGTCGGAGCCAGCTCCATCGACTACGCCCTGGAGATGGAGGGCCTGCCCTACGAGGAGCTGGACGGCCACCTCGCGGCCGGCATCACGCTCTTCCCGCTCTCCGGACGGCTCTCGTACTTCTTCGGGCTGCGCGGCCCGAGCCTCACCGTGGACACCGCGTGCGCCTCCTCGCTCACCGCGACCCACCTGGCCGTGGAGGGGCTGCGCAGCGGCGCCTGCGACATCGCGCTGGCCGGTGCCGTGAACTGCCTCCACCACCCGCGCATCTTCGTGATGTTCTCGCACGCCAACATGCTGGCGCCGGACGGGCGCTGCAAGACCTTCGACGAGGACGCCGACGGTTACGTGCGCGCCGAGGGCTGCGCCGTCCTGGTCCTCAAGCGGCTGTCGGACGCCCGGCGCGACGGCGACCGGATCCTCGCCCTCATCCGCGGCACCGCCATCGGCGAGGACGGCGAGAGCGCCGGCCTGACCGTGCCCAACGGCACCGCCCAGGAGACCGTGATCCGCGCCGCGCTCCGCAACGGCGGCCTCACCCCCTCCGACATCCAGTACGTCGAGGCGCACGGCACCGGCACACCGCTCGGCGACCCGATCGAGATGGGCGCCATCAGCGACGTCTTCGCCGATTCGCACACCGCGGAGAGGCCGGTCACGGTCGCCTCGGTGAAGACCAACATCGGCCACACGGAGCCGGTCGCCGGCATCGCGGGCGTGATCAAGACCGTCCTGCAGCTCCAGGACGGCACGATCTTCCCCCACGTCAACTTCAGCACCCCCTCCGGGCGCATCCCGTGGGACAACATCCCGGTCACGGTGCCGACCGAGCCCCGGCCCTGGAAGGCCGACGGCACCCGGCGGGCCGTCGTCAACAGCTTCGGCTTCGCCGGCAGCATCGCCGCCGCCGTCATCGAGGAGCCGCCCGCCGTCGTCGACGAGCCCCCCGCCGTCGCCGAGGGACCGTCCGCCGTCGTCGAAGGGCCCCCCGCCCTCCCCGGCGCCGAGCCGTCGGACGCCTCCGGCGCGGACACCGCCGACGAGGGCGGGCACGTCTTCACCCTGTCCGCCAAGTCACGCCGCTCGCTCGCCCTGCAGATCGAGCGCTACCAGCGGCACCTGGCGAACGACCCGGAGATCGACCTCGGCGACCTCTGCTACACCGCCAACGTCGGCCGCAGCCACTTCACCCACCGGGTCGGCGGCGTCGTCACCGACCACGAGTCGCTGACCGCGCTGCTGGCCCGGCACGCCGGGACCGCCGAGGCGGGCGGCCGCCGCGACGCCGTCCGCAAGACCGCGTTCCTCTTCGCCGGCCAGGGCTCGCAGTACGCCGGCATGGGCGCCGCGCTCTACCGGCAGTTCCCGGTCTTCGCCGCCCACGTCGACGCCTGCGACGAGCTGTTCGCGGCCAAGCTGGGCCGCTCCGTGCGCGAGCTGATGTTCGCCACCGACGAGCGGGCCTCCGAGGAGCTGAACCGGACCCTCTACGCCCAGCCCGCCCTCTTCACCCTCGAATACGCCCTGGCCAGACTGTGGATGTCCTGGGGACTGCGGCCCAACGTCCTGATCGGCCACAGCATCGGCGAGGTCACCGCCGCCGCCGTCGCCGGCCTCTTCGACCTGGAGGACGCGACCACCCTGGTGGCCGCCCGCGCCCGGCTGATGCAGTCCGTCACCGCACCGGGCGGCATGGCCGCCGTCGGCGCGCCCGTGGACGAGGTCGCCCCGCTCCTGGAGAAGTACCCGGACCTGGCCGTCGCGGGCGTCAACTCGCCGCAGCAGACGGTCGTGTCCGGCGGCGAGGAGTCGTTGCGCGAGGCCGTCGACGCCTTCGCGGACCGCGGCCTGCGCGTCAAGCGGCTGACCGTGTCGCACGCCTTCCACTCCCCGCTGATGGAGGAGGTGTACGAGGCGTTCCGCGCCGAGATCGCGGACATCACCTTCCACGACCCCGAGCTCACCCTGATCTCCAACGTCACCGGCGAGGTCGCCCGCCTCCGCGACATCGGCACCCCCGACTACTGGGTGCGGCACATCGGCGCCCCCGTCGAGTTCGCCAAGGGCATGCGCACGGTGGAGCGCCGCGGCCGGCACATCATGGTTGAGATCGGCCCCTCGACGGGCCTGAGCGCCCCCGCCAAACAGTGCGTCGCGGCGCAGGACCACCTGTGGGTGGCCTGCCTGCACCCCCGGGACACCGACGGCCGGACCGTCCGCAACGCCGTGGCCCAGCTCTACACGGCCAACTTCTCCCTCTCCTGGACCGGCTTCCACTCCGGCCGCGAGCGCCGCACCGTCTCCCTGCCCGGCTACGCCTTCGACCGCAAGCGGTACTGGCTGCCGACCGGCTCCAACCGGCACGGCCTGGGCACCCGCGTCGCCGACACCAGCGGCGTCCACCACCCGCTGCTCGGCGCCGAGACCGGCACCGACGAACAGCGCGCCGCCGGAGTGCGCGAGTTCTCCACCGCCATCGCCGCCGACCGGCCGGGCTACCTCGCCGACCACGTGGCGATGGGCAAGGTCGTCTTCCCCGGCACCGGCTACCTCGAGATCGTCCTCGCCCTCCAGGACGCCGTGTTCGGCCACACCCGCCGGGCCGTCCGGGACGTCGCCCTCCGCGAGGCGCTCCTCCTCGACGAGGGGGCCCCGACCCGGCTGCGCACCCGGCTGCTCCCCGCCGCGGACGGCACCTCGACCGTCGAGGTGGTCAGCCTCACCGGCAGCGGCGCCGACGAGGTCGAGCGGCTCCACGCCACGGCCGTCCTGTCCGCCGCCGACGAGGCGCAGGAGGGGCCCGGCGAGGCCGCCCGCGCCCTGGTCGACCTGGCCGGACGGGACGAGCGGCCCGAGGACCACCTGCGCGCCGACGACGTGTACGCCGCCTACGCCGGCGCCGGTCTCGACTACGGCCCCGCGTTCCGGCTGATGCGCTCCGTCACGCGCTTCCCGAGCGGACTGACCGTCGGCGACCTGGGCGGCGTGACCTCCGGACCGCTGGAGCACGTCCCGCCGGCCCTCCTCGACGCGGCCATGCACAACATGGGCGCCCTCGCCGACGACGGCAACTCCTACCTGCCGGTCCGCTTCGGCCGCTTCACCCTCTTCCGCAAGCCGCGCGCCGCCTCGCTGCGCACCCTGCTGCGGCTCGTCCCGGCCGACTCGCCGGACGTCGACGTCTGCGCCGACGTCCTGGTGCTGGAGGGGGACGAGCCGGTCATGGAGCTGCGCGGCCTCGGCCTCAAGCAGCTCGCCGAGACCCCGGGCACGTCCCGGCGGAGCTTCTTCCACCAGCTCCGCTGGACCAAGCGCTCGGCGGCCGGCCCCGACGGCACCGCCGACCGCCGCGTCCTGGTGCTGGGGCGGCCCGCCGAGGACTTCCGGGAGGCCGCGGCCCGACTGGCCGAGGACGGCGGTCGGCTGCTCTTCGCCGACGACCCCGCCGGGGCCGGCGCCGTACTCGCCCGGGAGCGGGTCACCGACGTCTGCTGGTTCTGGCACCCCGGCCCGGACGCCGGCGGCGCCGACGCCCTGCGCGCGGAGGCGGAACGGAACTACGGGCGCCTGCTGGACCTGCTCGCCGAGCTCGACCGGCAGGGCTTCGGCCGCGACCAGCGGCTGTGGCTGGTCACCGAGGGGTCCCAGGTGCTGCGCGGGGACGACCCGGCCCGGGTCCGGCTCGGCGGCAGCTCGCTCTGGGGCTTCGGCGCGGTGATGCTCAACGAGTACCCCTCCTACCGGACCACCCTCGTCGACCTGCCCGCCGACGGCACCGGTCCGGACGCCCTCGTCACGGAGCTGACCTCGCGCGAGACCGGCGACTTCCAGGTGGCGTACCGGGACGGGCACCGTCACGTGCGACGGCTGGTCGCCGACGACGCCCGGTCCCGCCGGGACAACGCGTTCGGGCTCGCCGTCAAGGAGTACGGCACCTTCTCCGGCATCCGGCCCGAGCGGGTCGAGGAGACCGCGCCCACCGGCGACGAGATCCAGGTCCAGGTCGCGGCCGTCGGCCTCAACTTCAAGGACGTGCTCAACGCCCTCGGCATGATGAAGGAGTTCGGCGAGCAGCCGCTCGGCTTCGAGTGCTCCGGCACGGTCGTCGCGGCCGGTCCGGACGCCGCCTTCGCCCCCGGCGACGAGGTGATCGTCAACTACCTCGGCCTGATGCGCCGGCGGGTCACCGTGCCCTCGGCGGTCGCCGTGCGCAAGCCCGCCGGACTGGACGCCGTCCAGGCCGCCGGCCTCGTCTCGGTGTACGTCACCGCCTACTACGCCCTGCACCGGCTGGCCGGGATGAAGGCGGGCGACCGCGTCCTCGTGCACGCGGCGGCCGGCGGCGTCGGCCAGGCGGCCACCCACCTCGCCCGGCTCGCCGGTGCGGAGGTCTTCGCCACCGCCAGCCCCCACAAGTGGCCGCTCCTGCGCGAACAGGGCGTCGAGCACGTCATGAACTCCCGCACGCTGGACTTCGCCGACGAGATCGCGCGGATCACCGGCGGGCGAGGCGTCGACATCGTCCTCAACAGCCTCAACAAGGACTTCATCCCCGCCGGCATGAAGTCCCTCGGCCGGGACGGCCGGTTCGTCGAGCTGGGCAAGGTCGGCGCCTGGACCCCGGAGCAGGTCGCCGCCGAGCGGCCCGACGTGTCGTACTTCAACTTCGACCTCAGCGAACTCCCGCAGGACCGCCTGATCCCGCTCAACCAGGAGATCATGCGGGTGATCGTGGAGCTGGTGGAGCGGGGCGACCTGCCGCCGCTGCCCGTCACCGCGTACACCCTCGACGAGGTCGAGGAGGCGTTCGGCGTCCTCAGCCGCGGCGCCAACATCGGCAAGCTGGTCATCGAGCTCGACGACCCGTCGGCCGCCGAGCCGCGCGCCGTCGACGTCCGGCCCGACCACGTCTACCTGATCACCGGCGGCCTCGGCGGCCTCGGACTGGTCGCGGCGGAGAAGCTGGTCGACCTCGGCGCCCGCAGGCTGGCCCTGGTCGGGCGGCGCGCCGAACCCGCTCCCGACGTCGCCCACCTGCTGGAACGGCTGCGGGAACGGGCCGAGGTCACCGTCCTGACCGGCGACGTCTCCGACCCGGCCGACGTCGGCCGGATCACCGCCGAACTGCTCCGCTCCGACGCCCCGGTCGGCGGCATCGTCCACGCGGCGGGCACCACCGCCGACCAGCCCGTCGCCGACCAGACCTGGCAGACCCTGGACACCGTCTTCGAGGCGAAGGTCTACGGTTCCTGGCTGCTGCACGAGGCGGCCGTGGCCTTTCCGGAGCTGGAGTTCTTCGTCGGCTTCTCGTCGGCGGCCCCGGTGGTCGGCGCCCCTGGCCAGTCCAACTACGCCGCCGCGAACGCCTTCCTGGACACGATGATGGCCTGGCGGTCGGCCCAGGGCCTGCCCGCCCTCTCGGTCAACTGGGGCCCGTGGGCCGAGGTCGGCATGTCGGCCCGGCTGGGCGAGGTGCTGATCCGTCGCTGGGAGGACGAGGGCATCAAGCTCTTCTCGCCCGGTCGCGGCGCCCGGGCCCTCGCCTCGGTGCTCGGCCGCCCGCTGAGCCAGATCGTGGTCGGCGAGGCGGACTGGGACCGGTTCACCGCCGCCAAGCCGGTGCGCAACGCGCTCTACGAGCGGCTCGTCCAGCCCGGCGGCGGGGCGTCGCTCACCCTCGACCTGGATGCCCTGCGCCGGCAGACCCAGGCCGAACGGCTCGCCGCGCTCGACGAGTTCGTCCGGGTGAGGACGGCCGACGTGCTCCACCTGGACGACCCCGACTCCATCGACTCCTACACCGAGTTCGTCCACCTGGGGCTGGACTCCCTGGTGGCGGTGGAGCTGAAGAACACGCTGGAGGCGGCGCTGCGGCTGCCGCTCCCGCCCCAACTGGCCTTCGAGCACCCGTCGCCGGCCCGGCTCGCGGCCTTCCTGGAGCAGCAACTCACGGGGACCGTCGAAGCCGCGGCCTGACCCGCGGTGTGCCCGGGCCCGTCGCGGCCCGGGCACACCGCCCGCCCCGTACACCCCCCTGACCCCGGCACACCGAAAAGGAGGCCTCCGTGACCGGACCGAGCACGGACACCATCGGCGCCCGCTCCTCGCTGCACGCGGACCGCCGGCCGGACCACCCGGCGATCATCTGCGGCGGCCGGCACGTCACGTACGCCGCGCTGCACCGGGCGAGCAACCGCACCGCCCACGCCCTCGCCGCCGCCGGCCTCGCCCGCGGCGACCGCGTCGCCTACCTGGGCCGGGAGGACGAGCACTACTACGACCTCGTCCTGGGCTGCGCCAAGACCGGTGTGGTGCTGGTCCCCATCAACTGGCGGCTGACCGCCGACGAGGTGGACCACATCCTGCGCGACTCCGGCGCCCGCGCGGTCTTCGTCCAGGGCGAGTTCCTGCCCGCCGTCGAGCGCGTCCGGGACGGGTTGCCGCAGTTGCGCGACGTCCTCCGCTTCGACGGCGACGGGCACCCCGCCGAGGGCTTCCTCGCCTGGAAGGACGAGGCCCCGGAGACCGACCCCACCGCGGTGATCGGCCCCGACGACCCGATGGTGCAGATGTACACCAGCGGCACCAGCGGCCTGCCCAAGGGCGTGGTCCTCGCCCACCGCACCTTCTTCACCTTCATCGAGAACATGCGACGGGCCGACTGCGACTGGATCGACTGGCGGCCCGAGGACCGGACGCTGATCTGCTTCCCCGGCCTGCACTCGGCCGGCATGGCCTGGTTCATGCACGCCTTCAACGTCGGCGCCACCTCGGTGATCATGAGCGTCTTCCTGGCCGACGACGCCGTCCGGCTCGTTCCCGAGCACCGCGTCACCACCGTCTGGGCCGCCCCCGCCATGCTCGACATGATGATGGCCGAACCCGGGGCCGGCCCCGGGACGTTCGCCTCGCTCCGCAAGGTCGTCTACGGCGGCGCGCCCATCTCGCCGGCCCAACTGGAGCGCTGCCTGGCCGTGTTCGGCTGCGAGCTGGCCCAGATGTACGCCGCCGCCGAGACCGGCAGCGTCGTCACCTGCCTCACCCCCGCCGACCACGCGCGGGACAACGCGCGGCTGACCTCCGCCGGCCGGGTCTGCCCCGGCAACGAGGTCCGGATCCTCGACGACGACGGCAAGGAACTGCCCGCCGGGAGCATCGGCCAGGTCACCGTCCGGACGCCGGCCCACTTCGTCGAGTACTACCGCCGGCCGGAGGCCACCGCCCGCGCCCTGGAGTACGGCTGGCTCAGGCTCGGTGACGCCGGCTACCTCGACGAGGACGGCTACCTCTTCCTCTGCGACCGGATCGACGACACGATCATCGTCGCCGGCCAGAACATCTACCCGGTCGAGGTGGAGAACGCCCTGCGCGCCCACCCCGCCGTCGCCGACGTGGCCGTGGTCGGCGTCCCCGACGCCCGCTGGGGCGAGACCGTCCGGGCCTGCGTGGTCCTCGCGCCCGGCACCGAGGCGAGCGGTCGCCGTCTGATGCTCTTCCTGCGCGGCCGGCTCGCCGACTTCAAGATCCCCACCAGCTACGCGTTCCTGGACGTCCTGCCCCGCAACCCCACCGGCAAGGTGCTGCGCCGCGAACTGCGGCAGCGGTACGCCGCCGCGGGCTGACCGGGTCGTCCCGCCCCGCACGCCGGCCGCCGCCGGGCGGCCCCCGGGGGCCCGGCCGACGGCGGCCGGACCCCCGGTTCCCACCACCTGAAGGAGCACGATGACCGAGCCGGTCGCCGCCCTCGCGGACCGCTGGTTCCAGCCGGAGAGCGCACCCGACGCCGGAACCCGGATCTTTCTGCTGCACTACGCGGGCAGCGGCGCGTCCATCTACCACGACTGGCCGGCGCAGATCCCCGCCGACGTCTCCGTCCAGTGCATCCAGTTGCCCGGCCGCCAGGAGCGGTACGGCGAGGAGATGTTCACCGACATCGAACCGCTGGTGCAGACCCTCGCCGACGCCTTCGCCGCCGAACTCGACGACCGCCCGTACGCGGTCTTCGGCCACTGCATGGGCGCCCTCGTCGGCTACCGCGTGACCGTCGAGCTGCACGAGCGCGGCGAGCGGCCGCCGGTGTTGCTGGGCGCCTCCGCGTGGGCCCCGAAGGGCTTCCGCACCCCGCCCCCCGAGCAGCTCCAGGTGCCGCAGAGCGAGCTCGTCGACTGGGCCCGCGGCCTGGGCTCGCTGCCCGAGGCCGTCCTCCACGACTCCGAGGCCCTCGGCATGATGATGCCCGCCATGCGCGCCGACCTGGAGGTCTGCGCCAGCTACCGGGACGACGACGCCGAGGTGCCCTGCCCCGTCGTCACCTACAGCGCCGACAAGGACCCGCTGGTCGACCCCGGGGCCATGGCCTCCTGGGTGCCCCGGACCCGCTCGTACCTCGGCAACCGCCTCTTCCGGGGCGGCCACTTCTTCGTCCACGAGCAGACCACCTCGATCACCGCCGACTTCGTCCGCCTGCTGCTCGGCCGGGCCGCCGCGGCCCGGCCGGCCCGCTGACCCCGCCGGAACACCCGTACCGAAGGAGCCCCGCATGTCCAGGACCGAACCCAACGCCTTCGCCGACCGCTACGTCGCGGTCTGGACCGAGACCGATCCGGCCGCCCGGCGCAAGGCCGTCGAGGAGCTGTGGGCGCCCGACGGCGTCTACGCGAACGCCGTCGCCGTCGTCACCGGCCACGAGGCCATCGCCACCCAGGTGGGGTACGCGCACGACGCCTACGCCACCGGCGGCTTCACCTTCCGCTCCTGCGCGAACGCCCGCGGGCAGCACGACACCCTGCGGTTCAACTGGGTGATGGTCTCGGAGGCCACCGGAGCCCTGGAGGCCGTCGGCTTCGACTTCGTCACGCTCGACGAGGACGGCCGGATCCTCTCGGACCACCAGTACTTCGACACCCCGCCGACCTACGTCGTGCCGGCCCCCGGCGGTACGGACTGACCGTCCCGCCCGCGCCCTACGCCGCTCCCGCCGGGTCCTGCCCGGCGGGAGCGGCGGCGTGCAGGCCCTTGAGCAGCTCGCCGGTGACCCCGTCCGCCGGCAGGAACGCCTCCACGGCCAGCTCCGCGACGGTCACGTCCAGCGGCATGCCGAAGGTGGCGATGGTGCAGATCAGCGAGAGCTCCGCGTCCCGGTACCGCAGGCGCAGCGGCAGCGTGAGGTCGGTGTGGTCGGTGCGGGGCCGGGGGTCGGGCTCGCCGCCGCTCGCGTAGCCGAGCAGTTCCCGGTACAGCTCGGTGAGCCCCGGCTCGGCGGTCAGCTCGACCCGCCGCTGGAGCCGCTGGAGGAGCTGGTCGCGCCACTCGGGGAAGTTGATGATCCTCGACCGCATGCCCCCGGGGTGCAGGGCCAACCGGAGCGCGTTGACGGGAGGGCGCAGCAGCTCGGGCGCGGCGCCCTCGGCGAAGAGCCGGAAGCCGCTGTTGCTGAGCACGACGTTCCAGTTGCGGTCCACCACGAGGGCGGGGAAGGGCTCGTGACCCGTCAGGATCTGGCGGAGCGCGTCACGCACAGGGAGCATATCGGCAACGTCCAGAGGTGAGTCCGTGTAGGCGGGCGCGTAGCCGGCCGCCAGCAGGAGCTGGTTCTGCTCGCGCAACGCCAGGTCGAGGTGGCGGCCCAGCCGCAGCACCATGTCCCGGCTGGGCCTGGACCGCCCGGTCTCCAGGAAGCTGAGGTGACGGGCGGAGATCTCGGCCCGGGTCGCCAGGGCGAGCTGGCTGTAGCCCCGCTGCTCCCGCCACCGGCGCACCAGTTCGCCCACCGGGCGGGACACTTGCAGACTTTCCTGCACCTCGGTCATCTCATCACCCTGCATCATCCTCGGCGTCGGGCACAACCGCGGAGGCGGATCGCGGGCCGCGCACGGCCGGGAGGCGTGCGCGGCCCCGGGACACCCGGCCCGCGGCGCCGAGAGCGCCGCGGGCCGGGGGACTCTCAGACCCGCCCGCCCGCCCCGGGAAAGCGGTAGTGGGCGCGCACCAGGCCCTGGGCGTCGCGCAGCAGCAGGTCCACACCGGTCTCGCCCGACTCCGCGCGCCACGGGTGGCGGAAGGCGTCGTGCTGTGCCGAGGCGCTGCCCGTGCGGTGCCGCGCCCCGCCGGCCTCCAGCGCGGCGGCCACGGCCTCCACGCCCTCGTGCACGCCGTTCTCGTCGACCAGGACCGCGCCGGGCAGGTAGAGGTCGGCGACCTCCTTGCGCAGCGCCTCGCCCCCGGCCGCCACCGCGGCCAGGTACCGGTCGGCCTGGGCGTCGAGCCCGGCGTCCGAGGCCGGCGGCTCGTTGAACTGGTAGTCGCTGGTGATCCGGCCCTCGCCGTCCAGCAGCACCACGTCGAAGCCGACGGCGAGCACGTTCTCGCTGTCGCCCGGGGTCATCACCCAGGTGAAGGCCAGCGCGCCGGGCCGGCCGACCGGCTCGCCACCGCTCCGGAAGCGCAGTCCCTGGCCTCCCACGAACTGGTCGTGGGCCTCGGTCACCCGGGCCACCAGCTCCTCGGTGCCCCGGAAGCGGCGGGTCTGCGTGTGGTGCAGCCCGTCCGGCGCCCACAGCGCGGCGACGGCGTCCCGCCGGGCGGCGGGGTCGGGCTCGTTCCAGACGGCGACGTAACGGTCCAGCAGTTCTTCGGCACTCACGTGCGCTCTCTCTCCTTCGTCAGCGGGAAGCCCGGGGCGGCGCGGGGGTTTCGCCGCCCCGGGAGTTCACCGGGGGTGGTTCACTTGCCGTCGTTCGTCTTGGGCAGCGCCTGGACCAGGAGGGCCAGGACGGCGGCGACCGCGACGAGGAAGACGATCCCCATGTCGAACGCGTGGGCGTAGGCCGACGTGTCGGGGGCGTCGCCCAGCGCGTTGTAGAAGATCACACCGATCACCGCGACGCCGACCGAGTTGCCGATCTGCAGACCGGTGGTGAGCACGCCGGAGGCCGAGCCCGCGTACTGCGGGTTGACCCGGGCGAGCACGGTGGAGGCGAGCGGGGCGACCGCCAGGCCCATGCCGGCGCCGTCGATGACCAGGCCGGGGATCAGCCAGGCGATGCTGCCGCCGTCGCCGAGCCGGGCGACCGTGATCCCGAGGATCACCAGGCCCGCGCCCATCAGCAGGGCGCCGACGGCCAGCACCTGGCGTCCGAGCTTGGCGGCGAACTTGGTGGCGTTCATCGAGGTGTACATGTACCCCGCGCCGATGGCGGCGAAGAGCAGGCCCGCCTCCAGGGCGGTCAGACCCCGGCCGGCCTGCATGTACAGGGCGAGCACCAGGAAGAAGGACGCCTGGCCCATCCAGAACACCAACTGGCAGGCGAGGCCGACGGTGAAGGCGCGGTCGCCGAACATGGCGATGTTCACCAGCGGGGAACCGCCCTTCCGGGCGATCGAGCGCTCGATGGCCACGAACGCGGCGGTCAGCACGACGAACGCGCCCAGGGACAGCCAGGTCCACAGCGGCCAGCCGGCCTCGCGGCCCTCGATCAGCGGCAGGACCAGGGCGACCAGGGCGAGGGTGACCACGACGACGCCGAGGAGGTCCAGCTTGGGCCGCCCCTCGGCCCGCGCCTCGGGCACCACCTTCACCGTCAGCGCCATGATGAGCAGGCCGAGCGGCAGGTTCACCAGGAAGCAGGAGCGCCAGCCCCAGCCCGCGATGTCGGCCTCGATCAGCAGACCGCCGATGAGCTGGCCGAACACGGCCGCGAGCCCCATGGCCAGGCCGTAGCCGGCGAAGACCTTGAGCCGTGCGGCACCGGTGAAGATCGTGCCCAGCAGCGCCAGCACCTGGGGTGCGAGCAGCGCGGCCGCGAGGCCCTGGAGCACCCGCGAGAAGACCAGGAAGCCGCCCGTCTGGGCGACGCCGCAGAGCAGCGAGGCGACGGTGAACAGCCCCAGGCCCAGCAGGAACATCTTGCGGCGGCCGTACAGGTCGCCCAGGCGGCCACCGGTGATCAGGCCCACGCCGTAGGCCAGGCCGAATCCGGCGACCACCCATTCGATGGCGGACGCGGTCGCCTTCAGGTCGGTCTGCAGGGAGGGAATGGCGACGTTGACGATGAAGAAGTCGAGGGTGGTGATGAAGACGCCGGCCAGCACGGTCGGCAGGATCAGCCGGTGCGGTACGGCCGGACTTCCGGCCGCCGGTGCGGGCGGTGACGGCGCGGCGGGGCTGCGGTTGGTGTCGGTGGTCATTCTTCGTACTCCCGATCGATCACAGGATGTGTGAAACCCGGCTCGCCCGCGGCCGGGCAGACAGGTGTCCGAGTGCCTCTCCAGAGTCTCGTCCGGTGATCAGGGGGGTCAATTACCTACCAGGTAATCACCGGGGTCCGCCCGCCCCGGCCCGCCCCGGCGACAGCGCCCGCGCACAAGGACGCGGAAGGCGCTCCAGCGGTTGTCCAGGCGGGATCAGCAGTACGTCAGGGCCCGGTCAGAGCGGACTGCAATCATCGCATCCGATTTCGCCTCCCAAAAGATTTCGATTGCCTTTCCGAAGGGTCCGCAAGATGAATCCCGGAAAAAATTTCCACAGCTATGGGCTGTTTATTGCGGGGAAAGACGTCGAGGGCGACGGCTGGGTCTACACCGTGAGCGCGAAGTCGCTCCTCGAAGACGTCTTCACCAGCGTCAGTCTCAAGCGCACCCTCGAAAAGGACGCGGATTCACCCGCCGCGGAACACCCCTACGTCATCGGCCGCTGCGCCGTCGCCGACGACGCGGCCATCGACCTCGCCAGCGAGGCGGCCGCCGCGGCCGCCCCCGGCTGGGCCGCGGTCCCGCTGGAGCGCCGGCTCCGCCTCGGCACCCTCTTCCGCGAGGAACTGCTGCGCCGCGCGGACGAGTTCGTCGACATGCTGGTCGCCGAGTCCCACCCGGTGAAGCTGGCCCGCTGGGAGCTGAGCTGCCTGCTCCAGATCTACAGCGAGGAGAGCATCGGCTGGTACGCCCGCCAGATGCACACCGAGTTCGAGCAGGGCGGCCGCCGGCTGATCGTCCGCCGCCAGCCCGACGGCGTGGTCGCCTTCAACCCGCCGCAGAACGCGCCGGCGCCCAGCGCGGCCCTCGCGGTCCTCGCCGTGATGGCCGGGAACGCGGTCGTGGTCCGCGCCCCGCGCAGCATCGCCCTCTCCACCCTGTGGGTCCTGCGCGACGTGGCCGCCCCGCTCCTGGAGGAGGTGGGCGCCCCGCCCGGCACCCTCAACGTCGTCTGCTCCAACCCGAAGCAGACCCTGGACCGCTGGATCACCAGCCCCCTGATCGACGACATCTTCTACATCGGCGGCAGCACGGAGGGGCTGCGCTTCCAGGAACAGTGCGTCGCCCACGGCAAGAAGCCGATCCTGGAACTCGCCGGCAACGACGGGATCATCGTCTGGAAGGACGCCGACCTCGTCTACGCCGCGGAGGCGATCACCGAGTCGTTCTACGGCTCCGGCCAGATCTGCATGGTCCCCAACTACGTCCTCGTCCACCCCGACGTCGCCGACGACCTCATCGCCGAGGTCCGCCGCCAGGTCGCCGACGTGCGGCCCGGCTACCCCGACGAGGAGGACGTCCTGCTCTCCCCGGTGCGCCGCACCGAACGCTTCTTCGGCCTGCTCGACCGGGCCCTGGAACAGGGCGCGGAGCTGATCACCGGCGGCAGGCGCACCGAACTGGACGGCACCCCCTCCGAGACGGGCGTCTTCCTCCAGCCGACCGTGCTCCGCGTCGACGGCCTGGCCGCCGCCCGCGAGCACGACGTGGTGCGGCACGAGACCTTCTTCCCGCTGCTGCCGATCGTGGTCGCCGAGCCGGACGACGACGAGGCCCTCCTCGACCGCTTCCTCGACTTCGTCAACACCAACGAGTACGGGCTGCGCAACTCCCTGTGGGCCAAGGACGAGGACGTCGTCGACACCTTCGTCCGGCGGGTGGTCAACGGCGGCCTGCTCAAGGTCAACGACTCCCACATCGGCTTCCTGCCCTACCTGCCCAGCCACGGCGGCACCGGCCTGACCGGCGGGGTCTTCGGCGAGGCCAACTACCCGATGCTCAAGACCTCCCACGTCCAGGGCGTCAGCATCGCGCGGGACGTCAGCCCGCACCGGACCGTCTTCGGCGACTGACCGGCCCCGGCCCCCTCCGGAGCGGCCGGCCCGCGTCCCGCCGCCCGGCCGCCCCGGGCCACCGCCCGACCCCATCCGAGACCGACGCTGAACGAGGTGACACCCGTGAGATCTCTCGACGCCGCCCGCGACACCTGCGAGCGCTTCCACCCCGGGCTGGTGAAGGCGCTGTCCGACCTGAGCTTCGACGAGCGGGAGGCCGCCGACAGCCCGGTCGTGGACCTCTTCCGGGCCGCCTCCGGCGTCGGACTGCTCGTCCCCGCCGAGTACGGCGGGCTGGGCGCCGACCCGGTCGACGCCGTCCACGTCCAGCGGGCCGTCGGCTCGCTCTCCCCGTCGCTCGCCGTGGCCTCGACCATGCACCACTTCACCGCCGCGATGCTCTACGCGCTCGCCGACGGCCCCGGCCGCCTCACCCCCGCCCAGACCGCGCTGCTCCACACGGTCGTCCCCGAGCAGCGGCTCATGGCCTCCGGCTGGGCCGAGGGCCGCACCCAGCAGAACATCCTCACCCCGGCCGTCACCGCCACCCCGGTCGACGGCGGCTACCTCCTCAACGGCTCCAAGAAGCCGTGCAGCCTCTCCCGCTCGATGAGCCTGCTCACCGCCAGCATCGCGGTCCCCGGCGCCGACGGCGCCCCCGAGCTGGCCCTCGCGCTCGTCGACGCCGACGCACCCGGTCTCACCCTGCACCCCTTCTGGGGCGCCGAGGTGCTCGCCGCCGCCCAGAGCGACGAGGTCCGCCTCGCCGACGTCTTCGTCCCCGAGGACCGGGTCGTCCGCACCACCACCGACGACCCCGGCCGCATCGACGACCTCCAGAACGCCGGCTTCGTCTGGTTCGAGATGCTGGTCTCGGCCGGCTACGCGGGCGCCGCCGCCCGCCTGACCGAGGAGGTGCTCGCCCGGGGACGCGGCGGCGCCGGCGAGCGCGGCGCCCTGCTCGTCCGCACCGAGTCCGCCTTCCACCTGCTGCTGGGGGTCGCCCGCGCGGTGCGCGACGGCGTCGGCGGCGAGGAGGCCGTCTCCCAGGTGCTGATCGCCCGGTTCGCCGCCCAGGAGGCCCTGTCGCTCGCCACCCAGCAGGCCCTCGAACTCCTCGGCGGCATCGACTTCATCCGCTCCTCCGAGCACCTGCGGACGGCCGCCTCGGTGCGCCCGCTCGCCTTCCACCCCCCGTCCCAGGGCTCCACGGTCGAGCCGCTGCTCGCCCACGCCGCCGGCGGCCCGCTCGACCTGTCCTGACCCCGGGGCGGGGCCCCGGGCCCCGCCCCACGGACCGAAAGCGAGAGAGACACCGATGACCACGAGCGCCGGCGCCCCGGTCGACCGGGAGGCGGAGATCCTCCGGCTCTACCGGGCCCACCTGAGCAAGGGCCGGGCCACCCTGGCCGAGCTCTTCGGAACCCACATGGAGGTCGACTCGGAGGGCGCCTGGCTGACCACCTCCGACGGCGAACGCTTCCTCAACGCCGGCGGCTACGGCGTCTTCATCATGGGCGCCCGCCACCCGATCGTCATGGAGGAGGTGCGCCGGCAGCTCGAGACCCACCCCGTCGCCACCCGCATCCTCCTGGAGCCCACCGTCGCCCGCGCCGCCGAGGCCCTGGTCTCGATCGCCCCCGAGGGCCTCGACCGCGTCCACTTCGCCCTCTCCGGGGCCGAGGCGGTCGAGACCGGCCTCAAGCTGGCCCGCGCCAACGGCCGCAAGCGGACCGTGTCGATGAAGGGCGGGTACCACGGCAAGACCCTCGGGGCCCTGTCGGCCACCGCCAAGGAGGTCTACCAGGCGCCCTTCCGGCCCCTCGTCCCCGACTTCGTCCACCTGCCCTTCGGCGACATCGACGCCCTGCGCGACGAGCTCTCCCGGCACCCGGGCGAGGTCTGCGTGATCCTCGAACCGGTGCAGGGCGAGGGCGGCGTCGTCATCCCGCCCAAGGGCTACCTCAAGCAGGTCGAGGAGGCCGTACGGGAGTTCGACGGCTTCCTCGTCCTCGACGAGGTGCAGTCCGGCTTCGGCCGGCTCGGCGAGTGGTGGGGCCTGGACACCGAGGGCGTCCGCCCCGACGTCCTGCTCGCCGGCAAGGCGCTCGGCGGCGGCGTGGTCCCCGTCTCGGCGGCCCTCGCCACCCGCAAGGCGTTCCGGCCCTTCGACAAGGACCCGTACGTCCACACCGCCACCTTCTCCGGCCAGCCCCTGCTGATGGCCGCGGTCCAGGGCGCCGTCCGTGCCCTGCGGGAGGAGGAACTGGTGCCCCGCGCCCGCGAACTCGGCGCCCGGCTCCTCCCGAGGATCACCGAGATCGCCCGCCGCAACATCCCCGACCAGCTCGTCGAGGTGCGCGGCCAGGGCCTCCTGATCGGCGTCGAGCTGATCGAGCCGGGACTCGCCGGCGAACTGCTCATCGAGCTGTTCAACCACGGAGTGGTCGCCAACCACTCGATGAACGGCTCCTCCGTGGTGCGGTTCACCCCGCCCGCGATCCTCACCGACCGGGACGTCGAATTCCTGCTCGACTCCTTCGACAAGGCCACCGTCGACCTCGTGCGGCGTTCGGCCACGATGCCCGAAGGCGGCAACTGACCATGCGACACGTCGAACTCCACGCCCTGGTGCGCCTCGCCTCCGCCGAGGAGGTCTTCCGGACCGTCCCGCGCTGGGAGCGCTACCCGGAACTCGCCCCCCACGTGCGCTCCACCGAGGTGCACGCGACCCTCCCCGAACCCGTCGGCAGCTCGAGCTGGGAACTGCACTTCCGCAGCGGCCTGCTGCGCTGGACGGAGGAGGACACCTTCCTCCCCGACCGGCTGGAGATCCGGTTCGAGCAGACCGACGGCGACTTCGACAGCTTCGAGGGCGTCTGGACGCTGCGCCAGGACGGCCCGGACGTCTCCGTCGTCTTCACGGCCGACTTCGACTTCGGCATCCCGAGCCTCGCCAGCATCCTCGACCCGATCGCCGAGCGCGTGATCCGCGAGACCGTCGCCTGGGCCCTCACCGGCTTCTTCCCCGCCACGACGCTCCTCGACGCGGACATCGCCCTCGACGCCGCGGCCGCCCCGAGCGCGGGTTGACCCACCGCCGGCGGCGGGCCCCCGGCCCGCCGCCCGCCCCGTAACCCCTCCCTTCAGGAGTTCACCCGTGGACCAGGCAAACCCCTTCGAGACGCCGAAGACCTTCTCGCTCCACCGCGCCGAGTACCTGGTCGGCCTCGCGGTGACGACCGGTCTCCTCGTATGGCACTTCGACGAGATCCGCTGGCTGCCCGCCATCGGCCTCTTCCTCTACATCGACCTCATCGGCTACATCCCCGGCGCCCTCGCCTTCCGCCGGGCCGGCGGCCGCCCCATCCACAAGGGCTACTACGTCGCCTACAACGTCATGCACAGCCTGATCACCCAGGCCGCCGTCGCCGCCCTGTGGTGCTGGCTGGTCCGCCCCGAGTGGGCGCTGCTGGTGATCCCCTTCCACCTCTTCGGCGACCGGGGCCTGTTCGGCAACTTCATGAAGCCGTTCGCCCTGCCTTTCGAGCCCGTCCGCCAGCCCGGCTACCTGCGCCTCCTGGACGACCTCGGCCTCCCGCACCCCAAGCCGGTCGGCCACGCCGAGACCCCGGTCCCCGTCGGGCACGTCCCCGGCGCCCCGGCGGATCCGCGCGAGGAGACCGTCCCGACCGGCGGGGGAGCGGCCCGATGAGCAGGATCACGCTGCGCGACCGCTGGAGCACCCACGACCGGGCCCTGCGCCGGCTCGCCACCCCGGTGTCGGTGCTCACCGCCGAACACGAGGGCCACCGCCACGGCACCACCGTCAGCACCGTCGTCCGCATCTCCCGCCGCCCGCAGGTCCTGGGCGTGTGCCTCAAGCCGGACTCGGTCCTGGCCAAACTCGCCACCGCCGAGGGCCGCTTCGCCGTCAACGTGCTCAGCGGCGGACAGGACCACCTGGCCCGCCACTTCGCCGGCAGCTCCCGGCCCGACGGCGCCGCCCAGTTCCACGGCATCGACTGGGACCCCGCCACCTACTCCAGGGCGCCGCTCTTCCGCGGCGCGCTCGCCCACTACGACTGCCGGGTGGTCGGCCGCTTCCGGGTCGGCGACCACGAGCTGCTGCTCGGCGCCGTCGTCCACGCCGCCACCGCCGAGGGGGACCCGCTGGTCAGCAGCGCCGGGGAGCTCTTCGCCGGAAAGCTCATCCCGGTCGCGGAGTACGGGGAGGGCGTCCTGCCCGACGACGGCCCGGCACCGGTCCCGGCCGGCCCGCGAACCGTCCCGTCCGCCAAGGAGAACGTGCCCTCATGAACACGCCCACCGCCAGGGAAGCCGACTGGGACACCGCCCCCGGCCTGCTCGACGGGGCCAAGGAACTGACCCTCGGCCCGGACCACTGCGACCTCGCGTACTGGTTCACCGAGGTCGCCCAGGGCACGCTCCGCGACCGCGGGGCCACCGGCCACCACGAGAAGGCCGACGTCCCGGACTTCCTCCGCCGGCCGGGCCCGCTCCGCGAGGCGCTCGTCCTGGAGTTCGGCTTCCGCAGCCTCTCCGAGGAGATCGCCACCCGCCTGCTGGGCCACTACGTCTCCCGCGCCCCCTCCGTCCCGGAGATGGAGTTCTACGCCACCCAGCTCATGGACGAGGCCCGCCACGCCCGCGTCTTCCGCAACCACCTGGTCGAACTCGGCCTGCCGCAGCGCACGCTGCTCGCCGACATCGACGCCATGGCCGCCGACTACCGGCGCGAGGTGCTCCAGCCCGTCGAGGACTTCACCCTGGAGATCGTCCGCGACCAGAACGACTTCTACGGCGGCGTGGCCGTCTTCGCCATCGTCATCGAGGGCGTCCTCGCCCCCGCCGCCGAACTGAGCGAGCGCAAGTGGACCCCGCTGTCCGAGGCCACCCAGGAGATCTCGCGCGGCACCGCCATCGACGAGATCCGGCACCTCACCGTCGCCAGCACCATCCTGCGCGACCACCTGCGGAGCCACCCCGAGTACCTGCCCCGCCTCCGCGAGATCCTCGCCGCCGGCACCGAACTGTGGGACCGCGTGCCCGACCGGCCCTACGTCCTGCACCGCGAGGAGCTCTTCCAGCGGGGCATGGCCGAACAGGCCGGGGTCATCGGCGACTACGAGGTCTGGCCCGGCGTGCGCCTGCTCGACACCACCCCCGAGCAGCGGTACGACATGGCCGAGCGGTGGACCGACGAGATGGCCGCGAGCCGCATGGCCTACATGGGCCTGCCCGCGGACGCGACCGTGCGCGGCGAGCGGCCGTGAACGGCGCCGACCTCCCCGCCGGCCCCCGGCCCCGCACCGGCCGCTCCTTCTCCGCCCCCGCCGGGCGGGCGGCCGTCCTCGCCGGGATCGGCGGCCACGTACCGCCCACGGTCGTCACCAACGACGACCTGGTGGCCCGGCTGGACACCTCCGACGCCTGGATCCGCACCCGGACCGGCATCGCCGCCCGGCACGTCGTCACCCCCGGCACCGCCACCTCCGACCTCGCCGTCGAGGCCGGCCTGCAGGCCCTCAAGTCGTCCCACGACTCCCAGGTCGACGCGGTGGTCCTGGCGACCACCACACCCGACCACCCCTGCCCGGCGACCGCCCCGGCGGTCGCCGCCCGGCTCGGCCTCGGCGGCGTCCCCGCCTTCGACGTCGCGGCCGTCTGCGCCGGCTTCCTCTACGCCCTCGCGACCGGCGCCGGCCACATCGCCACCGGCCTCGCCGACCGCGTCCTGGTCATCGCCGCCGACGCCTTCACCACGATCGTCGACCCCGAGGACCGCGGCACCGCCGTGATCTTCGCCGACGGCGCCGGAGCCGTGGTGCTCCGCGCGGGCACCGCCGACGAACCGGGCGCCCTCGGCTCCCTCGTCCTCGGCAGCGACGGCGAACTGAGCGACCTCATCACCGTGCCGGCCGGCGGCTCCCGCCAGCGCTCCTCCGGCCTCCCCCCGCAGCCGGGCGAGGAGTACTTCCGGATGGCCGGCCGGGCCACCTACCGGCACGCGGTGGAACGGATGACCGCGGCCTCCCTGCACGCCCTCGCCGACACCGGCTGGCGCCCCGAGGACGTCGACCGCTTCGCCGCCCACCAGGCCAACGCGCGCATCCTCACCGCCGTCTCCGACCGCCTCGGCATCGAGCCCGCGCGGCAGCTCTCCAACATCGAGCACGTCGGCAACACCGGCGGCGCCTCGATCCCGCTCCTCCTGGACCAGAGCGCCGCCGACGGCAGCCTGAGGGCCGGAGACCGGCTGCTCCTGACCGCCTTCGGCGGCGGTCTCTCCTGGGGCGCGGCGACCCTCACCTGGCCCGAGCTCCAGCCCGGGCCGGGGCCGCGCCCCACCCACCGCACCACCTGACACCCACTCACCAGAGAGGCACCCGCGCCATGTTCGAGCAGCTCAAGGAAATCCTGGTCAACAAGCTCAAGGTCAGCCCCGAGCAGATCACCCTGGACGCCACCCGGGAGGACATCGAACTCGACTCGCTCGCCGTCGTCGAGCTCTCCCTCGTCCTGGAGACCGAGCTGGGCGTCTCCGTCTCGGACGACGAACTCCTGGAGGCCGAGACCGTCGGCGACATGCTGGCACTGATCGAGCAGGGAAGCGCGCGGGTGTGATGACCGGCACCGACATCGCCGTCACCGGTCTCGGCCTGGTCACCCCGGCCGGGATCGGCACCGCCGCGAGCTGGGCCGGCATCCGCGCCGGGCGCCCGGCCGCGGCGGCCGACCCCGTCCTCGAAGGACACCCGGTCGCCATCTCCTGCCGGGTGCCGGGATGGGACGCGGACGCCCTGCTCGGCGCCCGCCGGGCCCACCGGCTCGACCGCTTCACCCAGTTCGCGCTGGTCGCCGCGGCCGAGGCGATCGCCGACGCCGGCCTCGATCCGGCCACCTGGGACGGCGCCCGCGTCGGCGTGGTCCTCGGCTGCGCCGACGGCGGACCCGGCACCGTGGAGGAGCAGCACCGGGTGCTGCTCGAACGCTCCCCGCGCCACGTCTCCCCGCTGCTCCTGCCCATGCAGCTTCCCAACATGCTCGCCGGCCAGACGGCCATGGAGTTCGGCGCCACCGGCCCCAACCTGGTGGTCGCCACCGCCTGCGCCTCGGGCACCACGGCCATCGGCACCGCCCGCGACCTGCTCCTCCTCGACCGGTGCGACCTCGTCCTCACCGGCGGCAGCGAGGCCATGATCACGCCCCTGGTGATGGCCGGCTTCGCCCGCATGGGCACGCTCTCGCGCCGCGCCGACGACCCGGCCGCCGCCTCCCGCCCCTTCGAGACGGACCGCGACGGCTTCGTGGCGGGGGAGGGCGCCGGGGTCCTGGTCCTCGAACGCGCCGCCGACGCCCGTGCCCGCGGCGCCCGGATCCGGGCCCGGGTCGCCGGGTACGGCGCCTCCGCCGACGCCCACCACCTCACCTCGCCGCACCCGGAGGGCACCGGCCTGGAGGCGGCGATGCGCGCCGCGCTCGCCGACGCCGGCTGCCACCCGTCCGACGTCGGCCACGTCAACGCGCACGGCACCGCCACCCGCCTCAACGACCTCACCGAGGCCACGGTGGTGCGCCGCGTGCTCGACGACCCGCTCGTCACCTCCACCAAGGGCGTCACCGGCCACCTCCTGGGCGCGGCCGGCGCGATCGAGGCCGCGTTCACCGTCCTCGGCCTGGAGGAGCAGGTGGTGCCTCCCACCGCCAACCTCGACGTCCCCGACCCCGACTGCGACCTCAAGCTCACCACCACGGCCACCGCGACCCACTACGACCTGGCCCTGAGCAACTCCCTCGGCTTCGGCGGCCAGAACGCCGTCCTCGCCCTCGCCCGGGCCTGAACCCCCGCCCGGGCCCGAGTCCCCGCCCCCTCCCCTTCACGCGCCCCGCCCGCCGGACGGGGCACGGCCCCGACCCCCAGGAGCCCCTCATGACGACGAACGCGCGACATGCCCCGCCCCCGGGGCGCGGATCCCTCACCACCGGCCACATCGTCTTCATGATCGTGGCCGCCGCGGCGCCGCTCTCCGCCATGGTCGGCACCGTCCCCCTGGCGTTCGCGATCGGCACCGCCGAAGGCGTCCCCGCGGCGTTCCTCTTCGCCGGCGCCACCCTGCTCTGCTTCTCCGTCGGGTACGCGGTCAGCGCCCGCCGCACCGGCGGCTCCGGCGGCTTCTACGCCTCCATCGCCGACGGCCTCGGCCGGCCGCTGGCGGTCGGCGGCGGCTGGACGGCGGTCGTCGCCTACAACTGCGCCACCATCGGCCTGGTCGGCGCGTCCGGCTACTTCACCAGCCTGGTGCTGGCGGGCCACGGCGTGCACCTGTCGTGGGAGTGGTGCGCCGCGATCGTCCTGGTGCTCCTCGCGGTCCTCGGGTACCGGGACATCGCCCTCAGCGCCCGCGTGCTGGCCGTCCTCATGATCGCCGAGATCGGCGTCCTGGCCGCCCTGGACGTCGCCGTACTGGCCCGGCACGGCCTGCGGGCCCTGCCGGCCTCCTCGTTCTCCTGGCACGCTGCCACCGGCCCCGGCCTCGGCGTCTCGCTGATGTTCGCCTTCGTGTCGTACATCGGCTTCGAGTCGGCCGCCCTGTACGGCAAGGAGGCGCGCGACCCGCGCCGCAGCGTCCCGCGGGCCACCTACTTCGCCGCCCTCCTGATCTCCGTCTTCTACGCCCTGACAAGCTGGGCCGCGGTCGGTGCGATCGGCCCCGGGCAGGTCCGCGAGACCGCGGGGAACAGCCTCGGGGACCTCTTCTTCGCGCTGGGCCGCGACTACCTCGGCGCCGCCGGCGCCACCGCCCTGGAGATCATGCTCTGCACCAGCCTGTTCGCCGCGACGCTGGCGCTGCACGGCGCCGCCAACCGGTACGCGCAGGTGATGGCCGACGACGGCCTGCTGCCCCGCCCGCTGGGCCGGCTGCACCCGAGGTTCGGCTCGCCGCACCTGGCCGGCCTCGTCCAGGTGGCGGTCTGTGCCGTGGTCGCCGCCGTCTTCGCCGTCGGCGGCCTGGACCCGTACGCGAACATGACGACCAGCATGCTCGGCCTCGGCACCCTCGGCATCGTCGCCCTCCAGGCGCTGTCGGCGCTCTCCGCCGTGGCCCTGCGCCGCAAGGACACCGCAGCCGGCCCCTGGCGGGGAGTCGTGGCGCCGCTGCTGGGCTTCGCCGGCCTGGCCGCCACGGTGTGGCTGGTGGTCGGCAACTTCGACGTGCTGACCGGCGCGACCGGCGGAGTCGTCGCGCGCCTTCCCTGGGCGATCGTCCTGATCGCCGCGGCGGGCGTGCTGTGGGCGTTGCGGCTGCGCGCCGCCGCCCCCGACCGCTACCGCGCGCTGGCCGCCGCGCACCTGGCCCCCGAGCCGGCCCGGACGGACCCGGCGGCGGAGCCCCGCACCCCCGCCCCCGTCTCGGAACCGGCCTGACCCGCCCCCCCCCGTACCCCCACCCCCTTCCGCCCACCCCCGCCCATCCGCCCCGGAGGGAACGACGTGCACGACGTACGCGAGTTGATCGCCAGCGGTCCGGAGACGGAGCGCCGCCTGGCCCGGCGCGGCCATCCGTTCGACCTCGACGGACTCCGGGCCGCCCAGCGGCGCCGGGCCACCGCGCTGGAGGCGGTGAACGGCCTGCGGGCGGAGCTGAGACAGGCGTCCCGGAAGGGCCGCCCGGCGGACCCGTCCGTCCCGGCGGACCCGTCCGTCCCGGCGGACCCGTCCGTCCCGGCGGACCCGGCCGGGGAGGACCCGCGCGCACGCAACCGCCGCCTCCGGGACCGGGTGCAGGCCGCCGAAGCCGAGGCGAGGGAGGCCGAAGGAGACCTGGAACGGCTCCTGCTGACGGTGCCGAACCTGCCGGCCGACGACCTCCCCGACGGCTTCGACGAGAAGGACGCCGTGGAGGTCCGCCGCGTCGGCCCGCACCGCGGCTCGGGGCCCGGCCTCGGCCGGCACCACGCCGACCTCGGCGAGAGCCTCGGGATCCTGGACACGGCCGCGGCGGGAAGGCTGTCCGGCGCCCGGTTCAGCGTCGCCGTCGGCCCGGGCGCCCTGCTTGAACGCGCCCTGGGCTCCTTCCTCCTGGACCTGCACGGCCGGGAGCACGGGTACACCGAGTACGCGGTGCCGCACCTGGTCAGCCGCGAGACGATGACCGGGACGGGCCAACTGCCCAAGTTCGAGGACGACCTCTTCGCCACCTCGGTGGGCGGCCGCGAACTGTTCCTGATCCCCACCGCCGAGGTGCCGCTGACCAACCTGCTCGCGCGGGAGACCCTCGACGAGCGCCGGCTGCCGCTGGCGATGACCGCCCGCACCCCGTGCTACCGGGCCGAGGCGGGCTCCTACGGCCGCGACACCCGGGGCCTGCTCCGCCTGCACCAGTTCGAGAAGGTGGAACTGGTCCGCGTCTGCCGGGAGGAGGACGCGGGGGAGGAGCTGGAGCTGATGCTGACGCACGTGGAGGAGTGCCTCCGGCGGCTGGAACTGTCGTACCGCGTGGTCCTCCTGCCGGCCGGCGACATCGGGTTCTCCGCGCGCAAGACGTACGACGTCGAGGTGTGGCTGCCCGGCAGCGACGCCTACCGCGAGATCTCCTCGGTCTCGGACTGCGGCACCTTCCAGGGCCGCCGGGCCGGCCTGCGCTACCGCGCGGGCGGCTCCCGGCGGCCCGCGGCGACGCTCAACGGCTCCGGCCTGCCGATCGGAAGGACCGTCGCCGCCCTCCTGGAACAGGGTCAGCGGGAGGACGGCTCCGTGGTGCTGCCGGCGGCGCTGGCCGAGTACACCGGCTTCCACCGGCTGCTCCCCGGCGGCGGCTCCGCGTGACCGCCCGCCGGCCCCGCGGCGACCACCGCGGGGCCGGCGCCGTCCTCACGCGCTCGCGCGCAGCAGGGCGGTGGACCCGTGCAGCCCCGGGTCCTGGTTGAGCATCTGGCGGAACAACTGCCGCAACTTCGGCGAGGGCTCCATGCCCAGCTCGTCGGCGAGCCGCAGCCGGGCCGCGTTGTACACGCCGACGGCCTCGGCCTGCCGGCCGCTCCGGTAGAGCGCCACCATGAGCAGTTCCGTGGTCCGCTCCCGCCACGGGTGGGCGACGCTCATCCGCTTCAGCTCGCCGACGACCCGCATCGCCTCGCCGGCCCGCAGCCGCAGCCAGAAGGCGTCCTCGCGCGCGGACAGGTACTCCTCCTCCCACTCCGTGGCCGCGCTCGCGCAGAGCGGCCCGGCGGCGGCGTCCCCCAGCGGCGCCCCGCGCCACATCCCGAGCGCCCGCTCCAGCGACTCCAGCGCGCCGGCCGGGTCGTCCGCCTCCATGGCCCGGTGGGCCCCGCGTATGAGCCCCCGGAACCGGTGGACATCGATGTCCTCCGGCGCCACCTGGAGGCTGTACCCGGCCCCCCGCGTCCGCACCAGGTCCGCCGCCGGGTCCCCCGCCAGATGCACGAGCGTGCGCCGTAACCGCGAGACGTGCGCCTGGAGCGCGTTCTCCACGGTCGCCGGCGGGTTCTCCCCCCACAGCTCGTCGTACAGCGCCGAGACGGGCACCACCGCGGGGGCGTGGATGAGCAGACTCGCCAGCAGGCACCGCTGCCGAAGCCCCGGAACGGCGTGGACCGCGCCTCCGACGCCGACTGCCACCGTGCCCAAGATCCGGAACCGCAAGAGAGCCTCCCCTAGGTCGCGGCCCGCGGCTTCCACACCGCCCGTGCCGCCGATTTCCGCAGTACCGCACATTGTGGAGCGGCGACCTAGAGCGCGACTGGACACACCGGCCCCGCCACGGGCCGGGACGGAGCGACCGGCCCGGCTCCGGAAACGGATGGCGGGGCAAGGCCGTCCGAGAGCCCCGGAGCCCATCCGTGGCATGCTCGTCCCATGACGGGTAGCCGCGACGAGCCGGACGTGCCTGAGCCGGGAAACAGCGGCTTCGGGGGAGCCACCGCGCTCTCCCGCACGGCCGGTGGGGGCTCCGCCTTCTCGTCGGGCCGCTACGTGGCCCGCCGGCAGCCGGCGGTGACGGCCGCGGACACGCGCCCGCCCGCCCTCACGGCCGCCGCGGTCCAGGAGCTGTTCGACGGACTGCCCGGCTCCGCGATCTTCCTGATGCCGCTGTACGGGACGGACGGCGCGGTCGCGGACTTCCGGATCGCGGCCGCCTCGCCCGACGCGCTGGACGTCGGCGGCCGCAGGGGCAAGGAGCTGGTGGGCCTCAGCGTCCTGGAGACGTACCCGAGCGTGCTCGGCACCGCCCTGTGGCGCGGGTACCTCGACGCGCTGGAGAACGGCGTCCGCTACGAGGGCGAGCCCTTCGCGTACGAGGAGGTGCTCGCCGGCATCCCCCACCTCTCCCGCTTCGCCGTCCGCGCGACGGCCGGCCAGGGCGGACTGGTCGTCTCCTGGGTGCGCCTCGACAGCGGCGAGCGCGAGCAGCGCCGCCTGGAGGTGATGCAGCGCCTGGGGAACATGGGCTGGGCCAACTGGGACCTCGTCCGCGACGCCATCACCTGGTCGGAACAGGTCTACGACATCTTCGCCCGCGACCCCTCCCTCGGCCCGATGACCCTGGAGGAGCTGCCCGGACACGTCCTGGACGAGGACCTGCCCGCCCTGGGCGACGAGGTGCGGCGCCTCCTCGGGGACGGGCGGCCCATCGACCACACCTTCCGCATCACCACCCCCCGGGGAGAGGTCCGGCACCTGCGGATCGTCGCGGAGGCCGAGGCGGACGCCCACGGCTCCCCGGTCGAGGTCCACGGCTTCTTCCAGGACCTCACCGCCGTGCAGCGGACCAAGGAGCAGCTCCTCGAACGCGAACGGGCCGCCCTGGCGCAGCAGGAGACGCTGACCACCGAACGCGCCCTCGCCGCCCGGCTCCAGCACGCCCTGCTGCCCCTTCCCCAGCAGTCCCTGTGCCTGGCCGGCCTCACCGTCGACGTCGCCTACCGCCCCCTCCAGCAGGGGCTCAACGTCGGGGGCGACTGGTACAGCGCCATCGAACTGCCCGACCGCAGCGCCCTGCTCGTCGTCGGCGACGTCGCGGGCCACGGGCTCGACGCCGTGGCCACGATGGCCCAGTTGCGCTTCACCGCCAAGGGCATGGCCATCACCGGGACCCCGCTCGCCACGATCCTCGCCCGGCTCAACACCCTCCTGTGGCACAGCGCGGACCGCGCCTACAGCACGGCCACGATGGTCATGGGACGGTACGAGCCCTCCTCGGGGGTCCTCACCTGGGTGCAGGCCGGCCACCTGCCGCCCCTGCTCCTGCGCGACGGGGAGGCCCGCTACCTGCCGTCGCCCCGCGGCGTCCTCCTGGGCGCCACGACCGCGCCGCACTACGACTCGTCGGCCATCCGCCTGCTGCCGGGCGACCACCTGCTGTTCTTCACCGACGGCCTGGTCGAGGCCCCGGGCGTGCTCCTCGACGACGGCCTCGGCCACCTGGCCCGCACGGTGGCCGAACTCGGCGACGGCCCGCGCCCCCTGGACGCCGTCCTGGAGGCGCTCGTCGACCCGGCGACCCGCCGCGACGACATCTGCGTCCTGCACGTCAGCGTCTGACCGGAAGGACCCCATGGACCCCGTGGACCCCGTGGAACCGGACGAGCCCGGCGGCCCTCTGGTCCTCTACGCCAACCTCGTCTCCGACCTCGCGGTGGACCCGGAGGAGCGCGAGGTGCTCCGCGCCTGGGCGGAGCAGGCGCCGCGGGAGGCGTGGCTGCTGCGGCCGGGCGACGTCCTGGTGTCCCCGGTGCCGGTCGGGGAGGAGTTCCTGGAGTACGTCCGCGACCTGACCGGCGTCCCCCGGGACTCGGTCGCGGTGGTCGTCCCGCCCGGGGCGGACCCGTGCCACCGGGTCGTCGAGGCGGTACGGGCGGCGACGGCCGGCCGGCCCCCCGGGGCGGTCCTGCCCACCGCCCTGGACGGCGCCGCGATCGGCCTCGCGCGCGGCCTGGGCGTCCCCGTGGCCCCGTACGCCTCCGTGGCGGCGGCCGAGGCCGCGCTCGACGTGACCGGACTGCTCAACACGAAGGCCGGGTTCCGGGACGCGGCGCTCGCGCTGGGCATGAGGCTGCCGGACGGCCGGGTCCGCCGCCGCGCCGGGGTGCCGGACGCCGTGCGGGAACTCCTCGCCGCACACGGGCGGGTCGTGGTCAAGCCCGACCGGTCGGCGGGCGGCCACGGCATGCTCTTCCTCCCGGAGGCCGCGGGCGCGCCGGATCCGTGGACCGGCGGCGGACTCGCGCCGGTGGGCGGCCCGCAGGGGCTGTGGGTCGTCGAGCGGCGGATCGACGTGGCCCGGTCGGTGAGCGTCCAGATGGAGACCGGCCCCGACGGGACGCGAGCGCTGTTCAGCGGCGAGATGCGGACCGAGGGGGGCGCCTTCACCGGCTATCTCTCGCCCCTGTCCGCCCCGGCGGCGGACCTCGCGGCCACGCTGGAGGCCTGGGGGCACGCCCTGGGCGGCTTCCTCGCGGCGCGCGGGTACGCCGGGCCCTTCGGCCTCGACGCGATGGTGACGCCCGACGGCGAGGTCTACGCGGGGGAGAGCAACGTGCGGCGCACCGCCACCACCACCCCGCGGGCCATGGTGGCCCGCCTCGCGGCGCGGGCCGGAGCCGGTGACCCGGTCTGGGCGACGGGCAGGGTGCGGGCCCCGGCCGCGTACCCCTTCGGCGAGGCCGTGGAGCGGCTGCGCGGCGCACGGCTCGCCTACGACCCCGCGCGCGGCGAGGGGGTCGTCCTCTACGCCGGACCGCCGCCGGACGGCCGGACCTGGCGTTACGCGGCGATCGCCGGCGACCGGGAGGGCGTGACGCGGTACGAGGAGCTGCTGCGGGCCTCCTGGACCTCCGGCCCCGGCAGCCCTACGGCTCGATCAGGCCCACCCGGATCGCGTAGCGGGTGAGTTCGAGGCGGTCGCGCATGCCCAGCTTCTGGAGCAGGTTGGCGCGGTGGCGCTCGACGGTCTTGGGGCTGATGACGAGCAGGTCCGCGATCTCCTTCGAGCTGTGGCCCTCCGCGACGAGCTTGAGGATCTCCTCCTCGCGTTCGGTGACGGCCTTGTCGGGCAGGGGCCTGCCCTGCTCCGCCCGGTCGAGGTAGGTGCGGATCAGGGCGGTCTCGGCGCCGGGGTAGATGAACGGCTCGTCGCGCACCGCCGCCCGGCACGCCTCCACCAGGTCGCGGTCGGCCACGGACTTCAGGACGTAACCGCTCGCCCCGGCCTTGAGGGCCTCGAAGAAGTACTGCTCGTTGTCGTACATCGTGAGGATCAGGATCCTCAGCTCCGGCTGGAGGCGGCTGAGTTCGCGGGCCGCCTGGAGCCCCGTCCGGCGGGGCATGGAGATGTCGAGGACGGCCAGGTCGACCCGCTCGGAGCGGGCCAGGGCGACGGCCTCCGCCCCGTCCGCGGCCTCGGCGACGACCGTGAGGTCCGGCTCGGCGTCGAGGATCAGCCGCACCCCGTTGCGCACCAGGGCGTGGTCGTCCGCGAGCAGGATGCGCGTCGGCCGCGCTCCGGCCGTGACGTCCCCGCTCCCCGTGTCCGTACGGGACCCGATGCCGCCGGTCACGACGCCCCCTCCTCCGTACCGCTCCCCGTGTCCGTACGGACCCCCGCGCCGCCGCCGGTGGTGTCCAGGCGGACCTCCGTCCCCCCGTCCCGGCCGTCACGGACCGTCAGCTCCGCGCCGATCAGCAGGGCCCGCTCGCGCATGCCCCGCAGCCCGGCGCCCTCGGGCGCGTCCCCGACGCCCCGCCCGTCGTCCCGTACGAGCAGTCCCACCCCGCCCCCGGGCAGGAGCCGCAGCCGCAGGTCGACGCGGCTCGCCCCGGAGTGGCGGGCCGTGTTGGTGAGGCCCTCCTGCGCCACCCGGTAGAGCACCAGCTCCGTCTCGTGGTCGAGCTTCGGCAGGCCGGCGTCGATGCGGGGCCGCACCGTCAGGCCGCGCGTGGAGAACTCCGACGCCAGCGACCTGAGCGCGCTGTGCAGCCCCAGCTCCTCCAGGACGCCCGGCCGCAGCCGGCGCGCCATCCGCCGGATCTCGTCCAGGCTGCCCCGGGTGGTCTCCTGCGCCTGGAGCAGCTCGGCCCGCAGACCGGCGGGCGCGTGGTCGGCGGAGTGCTTGAGCTGGAGCAGCACGGCGGTGAGGGTCTGCCCCACCTCGTCGTGCAGCTCCTGCGCGATCCGCCGCCGCTCGGCCTCCTGCGCGGAGAGCACCCGGGCGCTGCTCGCGGCCCGCTCGGCCTCCAGCCGGTCGAGCATCGTGTTGAACGTACGGGTCAGGTCGGCGATCTCGCCGCGCCCCGTCACCTCCGCGCGCCGGCCGGGCCTCAGCGGGTCCGCCGCCCGCATCACCCGCGTGAGGCGCTGGAGCGGCGCCAGACCGACCCGCAGCAGGAAGGCGTTGGCGGCGAGCATCGCCGCCAGACCGGCCACGAGGACGACCGCCTCGCCGACGAGGACCGGGGTGGAGACCGTGACGGGACCGAAGAGCAGCAGCACGGCGACGACCAGGATCGCGGCGTTCAGCAGGAAGAGGCGCCAGTACAGCGACACCGTCCCGCCTCTCCCCGGACCCGGCACCCCGGCCCGGCCGTCCGATACTCACCGCGGGTGCCCCCCGGCCCGCGGCGGGACCCGTGTCCCCGCCTCATCCTGACCGCTTTGTCGGGCTTCTGTCCATCCGTGCTGACACCCATGTTCCGCGTCTCCCCGCGGATGGCACCATGACGGGGCCGCGGGGTGCGGGACGGCGCCGTTCCCCCCGTGGCACATCCCTTTCCACGAAAGGCCGGCGACCGGCCCCGACCGGCCGCTGCCGGTCACGACGACAGGAGGCGACGGGCCAGTGCCTGCCCCGCGGACCAGAACGACACCCCTGCCCGGCATCGGAGTCCAGTACGACTTCACCACCCGCGAGCACCGCGCGCTCTCGGTCATCGCGCACCGCGACGGAACGCGGACGGTGAACGTCTACCGGGCCGACGACCCCGACGCCTGCGCCCAGTCCCTCCACCTCACCGAGGGGGAGACGGCCTCCCTGATCGACGCGCTGATGCCCGCGCACCACAGCCCCAACGTCCTGCACACCACGGACCTGGGACTCGTCGCCGAGCGGATCGAGCTGTCCGCGCACTCCCACTGGAACGGGCGCGTGCTCGGCGACACCCGGATGCGCACCGAGGCGGGCGCCTCCGTCGTGGCCGTACTGCGCCGCTCCGGGGCGATCCCGTCCCCGACGCCGGACTTCCGGCTCGCGGGCGGCGACACGCTCATCGTGATCGGCACCCGCGAGGGCGTCGACGCCGCCGCCGCGATCCTCGGTCGGGAGTGAGGCGAGGGTGCACTCCGCTGTCTTCCTGATCGAGTTCGGCGCCATCATCCTCGGCCTGGGCCTGCTCGGCCGCTTCGCGGCCCGGTTCAGCTTCTCCCCGATCCCGCTCTACCTCCTCGCGGGCCTCGCCTTCGGCAACGGCGGCCTGCTGCCGCTCGGCGCCAGCGAGGAGTTCGTCGCCATCGGCGCCGAGATCGGGGTCATCCTCCTGCTCCTGATGCTCGGCCTCGAGTACACGGCGAGCGACCTCGTCTCCAACCTCAAGACCCAGTACCCGGCCGGGCTCGTCGACTTCACCCTCAACGCCCTGCCCGGCGCCGTCGCCGCGCTGCTGCTCGGCTGGGGGCCGGTCGCCGCCGTCGTCCTGGCGGGCGTCACCTGGATCTCCTCGTCCGGGGTCATCGCCAAGGTCCTCGGCGACCTCGGGCGCCTGGGCAACCGCGAGACCCCGGTGATCCTCAGCATCCTGGTCCTCGAAGACCTGGCCATGGCCGTCTACCTGCCCATCATCACGGCCCTGCTCGCCGGCGTCGGCCTCGCCGCCGGCAGCGTGACGCTCGCGATCGCCCTGGGCGTGGCCGGACTCGTGCTCTTCCTCGCCCTCCGGTACGGGCGCCTGATCTCCCGGTTCGTCTCCAGCGACGACCCGGAGAAGCTGCTCCTGGTGGTCCTCGGCCTGACCCTGCTCGTCGCCGGCGTCGCCCAGCAGCTCCAGGTCTCCGCCGCCGTCGGCGCGTTCCTCGTCGGCATCGCCCTCTCCGGCGAGGTCGCGGAGGGCGCGCACACCCTGCTGAGCCCGCTGCGGGACCTGTTCGCCGCGGTGTTCTTCGTCTTCTTCGGCCTGCACACCGACCCCGCCAGCATCCCGCCGGTGATCCTGCCGGCGCTCGCCCTGGCGATCGTCACCGCGCTGACCAAGATAGCCACCGGCCACTGGGCCGCGCGCCGGGCCGGGATCGGGGTCAAGGGCCGCTGGCGGGCGGGCGGCACGCTGGTCGCGCGCGGCGAGTTCTCCATCGTCATCGCCGGACTCGCCGTCAGCGCCGGAATCCAGCCGCAGATGGGACCCTTCGCCACCGCCTACGTCCTGGTCCTCGTCGTGATCGGGCCGCTCACCGCCCGCTTCACCGAGCCGATCGCCGCCCACCTCGCCCGTCGCCGGGGCACGCCGACGACTCCGGCCGCGGGAGACGGGGCGGAGCCCGCGGAGCCCGCCGCGGACCTCACCAAGGCCGGCAGTGACGACGTGGAGGCGGGAAGCGGGGCGTCCGGCCGCGCCTGACGCCGCGTCGCGCGTGCGCGAAAGGCCCGGGGGCGCGTTCCCCCGGGCCTTTCGTCGTTCCGTTCCTCAGCCGGTGATCTCGACGGCCTCGCTCTGGTCGCCCCGGGGCTTCGCCGGCTCCGCCCCGTTCGCCTTCCGCTTCTGGGTGATGCCCTGGAGGAGCTGCGCCAGGTCGACCCCGGTGGTGGCGGAGAGCAGCTCCACGCCCTGGGCGACGTTGTCCGCGACCGTACGGGACAACTGGCTGGCCCCGTCGGTGGAGATGACCGTCATCTTGTCGACGGCCGACAGCGGCTCGGACGCCTTGGCGACGACCTGGGGGAGGACCTCGACGAGCATCTGGAGGACGGCCGCGTCCCCGTACTGGGCGAAGGCGTCGGCCTTCTTGCGCATCGCCTCGGCCTCGGCGGAGCCCCGCGCGGCGATGGCGGCGGCCTCGGCCTCGCCCTCGATCCGCACGGCGTCGGCGAGCGCTGCGCGGTGCGCCTTCTCGCCCTCACCGGTCAGGCGGGAGCGCTGGGCGTCGGCCTCGGCCTGCTTGACCAGGGCGATCCGGCGGGCCTCGGCCTCCTGCTCGGCCTGGTAGCGGGCGGCGTCGGCGGGCTTGCGGACCTTCGTGTCGAGCTGGCGGTCGGTCAGCGCGGCCTGCCGCTCGGCGACCTTCTCCTGCTCGGTGAGGATGTCCTGCTGGCGGGCGGCCTCGGCGAGGGGGCCGGCGGCGTTGGCCTGGGCGGCGGCCTCGTCGGTCTGCGCCTTGATCTCGGCCTGCTTCAGGTAGAGGGTCCGCTGCGCGACGGCGATCTCCTCCTCCGCCTTCAGCCGGGCCTGCTCGGCGGCGCGGCGGGCGACGGCCTCGGCGATGTCCGCCTCCTGCTTGGCGCGGGCGGCCTCGGGGCGCCCGAGGTCCTCCAGGTAGGAGCCCTCGGTGGTGATGTCCTGGATCTGGAAGGCGTCCAGGACCAGGCCCTGGCCGGACAGGCTGGCCTCGGCCTCCTCGGCGACCTGGCCGGCGAACGCGGCGCGGTCGCGGATGATGTCCTCGACCGACATGCGGCCCACGATGGAGCGCAGCGCGCCGGACAGCACCTCCTGGGTGAAGCCGACGATGCCGTCCTGCTGCATCAGGAACCGCTGCGCGGCCGCCCGGATCGAGTCCTCGGTGCCGCCGACCTTGACGATCGCGACGCCCTCCAGGTTCGCCTTCACGCCGCGCAGGGTCACCGCGCCGCGCACCGCGACCGGGATGTGCCGGCTGGAGAGGTCGAGGGTGAACTTCTGCTGCACGAACGGCACGACGAACACGCCGCCGCCGACCACGACCTTCTGGCCGCTGTTGTCGGTGAAGACGCGGCCGGTGGCGGGATCGGTGGCCTTCTTGCCGCGCCGGCCCGTGATGATGAACGCCTCGCTCGGCCCCGCGACCTTGTAGCGCGTGACGACGACGAGACCGAGCAGAACGACCAGGACGACGATCCCGAGGACCGCTGTCAATACAGGACTCATGGCGAAATCCCCTTGCGTGGAACGTGGGTGAGAAAGGAGTGGAACGAAGAAGAAAGCGGCGGCGGGGTCAGCGCTCGACGGGGCGGACGGCGACCGACGTCGACGACAGGACGGACTCCACCCACACCTCGGCGCCCCGCGCCACCGGTGCGGCGGCCTTCGCCGCGTACTTCACCGGCTGCCCGCTCAGATACAGCAGGACCTCGCCGTAACCGGCGGCGGGGATCGACGTGACGACCCTGCCCGACGACCCCGTCAGGTCCTCGCCCCGGGGCGCGGGCGCGTCGTCCCGCAGCAGGACCCGGCTGAACCGCCAGGTCAGCCAGCCCACCAGGGCGCCCGCGACGGCCCCGACGAGGGTCGCGGTGACGGCGCCCGCACCGGCGGCGCCGGTGGCGATGGCCCCGGTGAAGCCGAGGGCCGACACGAAGCCGGCGATCACCGGAAGGGACAGGAATCCGTCCACGCCGATGCCGACGCTTTCCAGGACGCCGTCGAAAACCAGGGAGAGGGCCAGGACCACCAGTCCCGCGATTCCGAATCCGAGAAACCACACCATGTGCCGCGCCCCCTGGCCCCCGTTGATCGGCTCGCGCTTTCGCGCCCGCGTGTTCCCGCGTGCGCGTCCTCGCGCCGAGCCGTGAAATCGTGCTCCCGCGTCGTGAAAGTACCCCATTGTCCCACGTCGCAGGCCTGCGGAACATGGGTGCCGATACCCATTGACGCCCCACGCCGGTATTCCGGCGGTGAATTTCCCGAGCCCCGCGAGGCTACCCGAGTTCCTTTCCGCCGGGGAGGGGCGGGATGCCCGGGACGGCCCGGGACGTACGGCTTCCTCCGCCCGCTCCGTACGATCCCCTCGTACGATGGCCTGCCGACCGGACGGGCGGCGGACGGGCGGCGGACGGGGCCGTCGGGCACGACGGGAAGGCCGGGGAGGCCGGGAACATCGGGCACGTCGGGAACATCGGGAACGGAAGGGCGGCGGCATGGTGGACCGGAGCGAGGACGGGGCGGAGCCCTCGGCGCGCAGGCGCGGGCAGGGCGAGCTGGAGGCCCAGGTGCTCGCGGTCCTGCGCGAGGCGTCCGAGCCGGTGCCCGTGGCGTGGGTGCGCGAGCGCCTCGGCGGCGGCCTCGCCTACACCACCGTGATCACCATCCTGACCCGGCTGCGGACGAAGGGCGCCGTGGAGCGCGAGCGCGCGGGCCGGTCCTTCCGGTGGACGGCGGTCGCGGACGAGGCGGGACTCGCCGCCCTGCGGATGCGGAAGGTCCTGGACGCCGGGGCGGACCGCCAGGCGGTCCTGGCCAGCTTCGTGACCGCGCTCTCGCCGAACGACGAGCGACTCCTCCGTGAACTCCTCTCCCCGGAGGCCGAACTCCCCTCCCCTGAGGCCGGGGAGGAGGAAGGCTGACCGGCATGGGAGTCTTCGTCTTCCTTCCCCTGGTCCTTCCGCTCACCGCGTGGCCGGTCGCCCGCCTCGCCGAACAGCGGCTCCACCCCCGTACCGCGACCCGGCTGCTCGCCGCCGTCGCCGGCGTCTCCGCCGTGTGCAGCACGCTCTGCCTCGGACTGCTCGTGATCGTGGGCACCGCGCAACTGCCCGGCAACCCGCTCCCCGACGGCTGGTCGGACCCCGACGTGCGGGCGGCCGTCCCGTACGACGAGATCGCGGGCCGGGCGGCCATCCCCGCGCTCCTCGCCGTCCTCGTCTCCTGCGGCGTCGCCGCCCGGCGGCAACTGCGGGTGCGCCGCCGGGCGGCGGGCGCGCTCGCCGGGCTGCCGCCGACGTCCGTCGCGGTGCTGCCGGACCGCACCCCGTACGCGTACGCGCTCCCCGGCGGCCGGGGGCGCGGCCGGGGCCGGGTCGTGGTCAGCACCGGCATGCTCGCCGGGCTCGGGTCCGCCGAGCGCCGGGCCCTCTTCGCCCACGAGCGGGCCCATCTGGACGGGGGCCACCACCGGCACCTCCTGACGGTCCACCTGGCGGCCCGCGCCAACCCGTTCCTGCGCCCGCTGCGCACCGCCGTCGCGTACACCGCCGAGCGGTGGGCCGACGAGGAGGCGGCGGCCGAGGTCGGCAGCCGCCGCACCGTGGCCCGGGCGATCGGCAAGGCCGCCCTGCTCGCCCCGCGCGCACCCGCCGCCACGCTCCCCGCCCTGGCGGCGGTGGGCCCGGTGCCCCGCCGGGTCGCCGCCCTGATGCGCCCGGCCCCGATGGGCCGCGCCTGGCCGCCGGTCTGCACGGCCGCCGGCCTGGCCGCCTGGGGCGCCGCCTTCGGCACGACGGTCTCGGCCCTGTCCTCGGCCAACTCGGCGGTCACGCTGTACTTCGTGCTGCACGCGGCGACCACGTCGGTGTAGCGGACGGCGGCCCGTCACGGCGGGGCGGGCGGCCCGTGGACGGCGGTGGCGAGCAGGAGCGGACGCCGGGCGCCGATCGGATCAGTCCGTGACGGGCAGGCACTCGGCGAGCAGGGCGACGACGTCACGCCAGGCTCGCCGCGCGTGCCGCGGGTGGTGGCCGACGCCGGGGACCGTGGGGTGGTCGACCGGCGGGTGGTGGAAGGCGTGGAGGGCCCCTCCGTAGACCACGAGGCGCCAGTCGACGCCCGCGGCCCGCATCTCCTCGGCGAACGCGTCCCGTTGGGCGGGCGGCATGATCGGGTCCTCCGACCCGACCCCGGCCCACACCGGACAGCGAATGCGCGCCGCCTCGCCCGGTCGGCCCGTGGTCAGCGCGTTGACCGTCCCGATCGCGCGCAGGCCGACGCCGTCGCGACCGAGCTCCAGTGCGACCGCGCCCCCGGTGCCGTAGCCGATGGCGGCGATCCGGTCGGGGTCGGCCCGTGGTTCGGCACGCAGCACGTCGAGCGCCGCGTGGCCGATTCCTCGCATCCGGTCGGGGTCGGCGAGCAGCGGCAGGCAACGGGCCAGCATCTCCCCGGGGTCACCCAGGTAACGCCCGCCGTGGAGGTCGAAGGCCAGCGCCACGTACCCCAGTTCGGCCAGGGCGTCGGCCCGGCGGCGCTCGACGTCACCGAGCCCCGTCCCCTCGGGTCCGACCAGGACCGCGGGCCGGCGCCCGGCACCGGCCGGGAGCGCGAGGTGTCCGGCCATCGTCAGGTCGTCGGCCGGGTAGCTGACCGTACGGGTCGTGATCGTCGTCATACGCCTGGACGGTAAGGACCGTCGCACCCGTTCGGGGTGGTGTTCACCGACGGCGGAGCGGTCCGTCCCGACCGCGTCGCCCGGGATCGCGCGTCGACCCCGGGACGCCCTCCGCCGACCCGCTCCGGCGTCTCGCGACGCTTCCCCGGACCCTTGCGGACCCGGGGACCCCGTGCACCGGACGCCGCGCCCTGCCCGGTCCCGATCCGCCGGACGGCCCCTAGAGGTCGAACTCGTGGGGCGGCAGGCCGAGGGTGAAGCACGCCTCGCGGACCACGGCCTGTTCCGTCTTGTCGAAGTCGCCGTCGGCGCCGCCGATGACGATGCCGATCTGGACGACGGCGCGGGCCTCGGCCGGCTTCTTCTTGGCCTTGGCGATCTCCTGGAGGACGCCGACCTTGCCGAAGTCGAAGTCGGCGGTGAGCTTGTCCAGGTTGGCGTCGAAGCGGCGCTGGAGGTCGAGCGCGTCGAAGTTCTGCAGCACCTCGTTGGTGGCGATGAGCTGGGCGACCCGGCGGCGCTCGGTGGGGTCGATCGTGCCGTCGGCGGCGGCGACGAGGGCGCACATGGCCATGCTCGCGTCCCGGAACGCGCCGCTCTTCAGGTCGTTCTTCTTCGCCACCAACTGGGTCTGCATCGTCGATGCGGATTCCTTGACGCGGTCCCACAGGGCCATGAGCACTCCCGATGTCGATTACCTGCTTCTACGTATGTGTAGAACTTAGCAGTGCCGCCGGGAGTTCCCGGGTGGCGCGGATGCCGGTCATCCGTCCAGGAACAGGAGCGAGACCCACAGGGCCGCCGTCGAGGCGACGAGGGCGGCGGGCACGGTGAGCAGCCCGAGGCGGGTGAACCGCCCCAGGTCGACCGGGTGTTCGTGGTGGTGGGCGATCCGCCGCCACAGGAGGGTGGCGAGGGAGCCCGCGTACGTGAGGTTGGGGCCGATGTTCACGCCGATCAGGACGGCGAGCACCGCGCCGGGTCCCGAGGGGGCCGCCAGCGGCGCCAGGGCCAGGGTCGCGGGCAGGTTGTTGATGAGGTTGGCGAGGACGGCGGCGAGCGCGGCGGTGCCGAGCAGGGCCGGCAGGGAGGTGCCGTCGGGCAGGAGGTGGGCGAGGACGGTGCCCAGGCCGTTGTCGACGACGGCGCGGACGACGACGCCCAGGGCCAGGACGAAGGCGAGGAACGGCAGCGAGGCCGCGCGCACCAGCGCGCGGGGGGTGGTGCGGTGCCGGGCCAGGGCGCGTACGGCCAGGACGGCGGCGCCCGCCGCGGCCGCCCAGGCCGGGTCCACCCCGGTGGCCGAGGCGACGGCGAAGCCCGCGAGGGTCGCGGCCACGGTGACCAGGGCGAAGAGCGGGAGCGCGACGGGCTCCGGCGGCTCGGCGTCGTCGGCCGGAGCGGCGAGGTCGCGGGCGAAGAAGCGCCGGAAGACCGCGTACTCGACCGCGACGGCGGTGAGCCAGGGGAGCAGCATCAGGAGCGCGAACCGGGTGAAGCCGAGGCCGGTGGCCGTGAAGGCGAGCAGGTTGGTGAGGTTCGAGACGGGCAGGAGCAGCGAGGCCGTGTTCGACAGGTGGGCGCTCGCGTAGACGTGGGGCGCGGGCCGCGCCCCCATCCGGGCGGCCGTCGCGAAGACCACCGGGGTCAGCAGGACGACCGTCGCGTCCAGGCTCAGCACGGCGGTGATCAGCGAGGCGAGGCCGAAGACGGCGCCGAGCAGCCGCCGGGGCCGGCGGCGGGACCAGCGGGCCATCCAGGCCCCGCAGGCCTGGAAGAGGCCCTCGTCGTCGCAGAGCCGGGCGAGGACGAGGACGGCCGCGAGGAAGCCGATCACCGGCCCGAGCCGCTCGGCCTCCTCGCGCACGGCGTCGGGCGTGACCGCCCCCACCGCGAGGACGGCGCCGGCGGCGGGCAGCGCGAAGACCGCCTCGGGCAGGCGGAAGGGACGGACGACGGCGCAGACGAGCACCACGGCCAGGGCGAGCACGGACACGGACGAGACGAGCATGCGTCCGATCATCCGGGGTCGCGGAGGCCGGGACGGCGCCGGGGCCCCGGCGGGTCCCGCCCGATCCCCGAAACCGGCAGCCGCCACCGTGATTTCCCCGCCCGGTTCCCGCCCACCCCTTGTCAGTGCAATTTCACATTACTATGGTACTGCTCGCACCGAAGCTGCAATCGACGTCAACTCGACGCACAGCCAGGCGAGTTGACTGGGAACCACCCCCACATCCCCCTCCCGACACAGGAGTTCTGGTGTCCCAGCACAGATCCGTGCGCACCACCCTGCTCGCCGCCGTCCTGGCGGCCGGCCTGCTCGTACCGCTCGGGCAGACCGTCAGTCAGGCCGCCGAACGAACCGCGACCGCGGGAAGCGCGCCGCACGCCGCCGAGGCCCGGCCGCACCCGTACGACGAGGTCGACCGCCTCGCCGCCGCGCCCCCGGCCACCGCCGCCCCCGCACCCGCCCCGGGCGGCACCGCCGCCGGCCGGATCCCCGGACCTGCCGAGGCCGCCGCCCCCGCGCCGCGCGGGATCCGGAAGGGCGCCGCCGCGCCCTGCACCCTCGACGGGGTCACCGGCCTGGCCCCCGAGCGGTTCGCCGACTTCCTCACCGACCCCGCCGTGACCGCCGACGGCTGTCTGCGCGACCTCATATGGACCTGGGACGCCCGGCTCGCCCCGGTCATGTCCGACGCCCACGTCCAGGCCGTCGCCCGGCGCGCCTCCTCGCTCGCCGCGAGTCACGACGGACGCAACTCCACCCACCTGGAAGAGCTGTTCACCTACCTCCACGCGGTGGCCTACCACGACTTCTCGCGCGACGAGATCGACACCACCGACGCCCCGACCGTCGACGCCGTGCGCCGCGCCGTCGCCGACTACGGCACGGCCGCCCGCACCTTCGACGCCACCCCGGCCAACGCCGCCACCCTCCGCGAGGCGCTCTACGCGGCCAGCGCGCCCGGCCTGCGCCACCACCAACTGCCCCTGATCCGCAAGGTCCTGGCGACCATGGACGCCGACCACACCGCGACCCGCCTCGACCCGGCCTGGGCGAACGCCGCGCTCGCCGCGCTCTCCGTCAACTACCTCGGCGTCTACCCGGGCAACCGGGACGCCGCCTTCCACGCGGCGGCCGCCGCCGACCCCGCGTACCGCGCCGCCTTCAAGGCCTTCTCCGGCCACGGGCACCTCAAGGGGACCGCCAACGCCTGGGTCGCCCGCGACGCGCTGAGCGAGTACGGCCGCTTCGGCCAGATCGACGGCCTGCGCACCGGCGTCGTCGCCGACCTCGGCGCCCTGCTCGGCCCGGTCGAGACCACCTTCGGCACCGCGAGCGCCCCGTGGGCCTCGCTCGTCTCCTGGCTCAACTTCTACGAGGCCTGCGCCCCCTACAGGGTGTGCAAGGAGGACATCGAGCGCCGGATCTTCCCGTACGCCTACACGTACGACAACGGGGCCATCAAGGTCCGCACCGGCCTCCCGCGCGCGACCGTCGACACGCTCTACTACGCGAGCAAGCGGGTCAAGGCGCAGTTCCACCGCGTCCTCAGCACCCAGGAGCCCCTGGCCGGCGACCCCAACTCCACGCTGAACATCGTCCTGTACGCCTCGCGCGCCGACTACGAGCAGTACCACCCCATCCTGACCGGGATGGACACCAACAACGGCGGCATCTACATCGAGCGCGGCGCCACCTTCTACACCTACGAGCGGCGCGTCCCGCAGGACTCCACGCTCACCCTCGAAGAGCTCTTCCGGCACGAGTACACGCACTACCTGAACGGCCGGTACGCCGTGCCCGGCTTCTTCGGCGAGGGTCCCTGGTACCAGAACGACCGCACCACCGCCATGGACGAGGGCACCGCCGAGTTCTTCGCCGGTTCCACCCGCGACAACGGCGTCGCCGTCCGCAAGTCGCTCGTCCGCGGCGTCATCTCCGACACGGCGGGCGGCGGACCGCGCATGACGGTACGTCAGCTCCTGAACGCCACCTACGACGGCGACGGGTTCCGCTTCTACCCCTACGCCGGCACCTTCTTCGAGTACCTCTGGACCGAGAAGCCGTCCCTGCTGCGCGAGATGTACGGGCACCTGCGCGGCAACAACGTGTCCGCGTACGACGCCTGGCGCGCGCGGCTCGGCTCCGACACGGCGCTCCAGCGCGGCTACGACTCCTTCCTCGACGCCCGGATCGCCGAGGTGGACCGCCTGTACGTGCCGGTCACCACCTTCACGCCGAACGACCGGCTGCGGGACTCCAAGGCCTCCGAGGTCGCCGCCTCCTTCGCCGCCGCGACCTCCAACACCCCCGCCTGCGCGGAGACCGGCGCGCCGGGCGGACGCCGCTTCGTCTGCACCGGCCGCGTCACGGCCAACCTCGCGAACGCGGCCAGCGCCGACCAGGTCTTCAAGGACATGTCCGAGACGGTCGACTACTTCCTCCTCGACCGGGCGGGCGCGGCCTCGAACAACCTGGCCGACATGGACTGCTCCTTCGGCCCCGTCGACATCTGGACCGGCGGACGCGCGGGAACCTCCGGCTACACCTGCGAGGGACCGCTGCGCGGCTGAGCCGCGCGCACCGGGTCCGGAGGGCGCCGGGCCGGGCGACCCCCGACGCGCCCTCCGGCCCCGGACCTGCTCCCGTTCCCGTTCCCGTTCCTTGTCCTGTTCCTCCTCAAGGGAAGGTGGCACCTTACTGTCGTGTCCAAGAGCCAGAGCCCGGACGTCGTGGTCATTGGCGCGGGCGTCGTCGGAGCCGCCTGCGCGTACTTCGCGGGCCGCGCGGGCCTCTCCGTCGCGGTCGTCGACCGGGGCCCCGTCGCGGGCGGCACCACCGGTGCCGGCGAGGGCAACCTCCTCGTCTCCGACAAGGAACCCGGACCCGAACTCGACCTCGCCCTGCTCTCCGCGCGCCTCTGGCGCGACCTCGCCGGCCTGCTCCCGCCCGACGTCGAGTACGAGGCCAAGGGCGGCCTCGTCGTGGCGCCCGACCCGACCGCCCTCAAGGCCCTGCGCGCCTTCGCGGAGGGACAGCGGACGGCCGGCGTCGAGGCCGCCGAGGTCCCCGGCGACGGGCTGCGCGCCCTGGAACCGCACCTCGCCGACGGCCTCGCGGGCGGCTTCCACTACCCGCAGGACTCCCAGGTCCAGCCCGCCCGCGCGGCGGCCCGCCTCCTCGCCGCCTCCGGCGCCGCCGTCCACCTAGGCGAGGAGGTCACCGACGTCCTCCGCACCCCCTCCGGAGCGGTGCGCGGGGTCCGCACGCCCCGCCGCGACCTCACCGCCCCCGCCGTCGTCAACGCGGCCGGGACCTGGGGCGGCGCGGTCGCCGCGCTCGCCGGCACAGAGCTTCCCGTACGGCCCCGGCGCGGCTTCGTCCTGGTGACCGAATCCCTCCCCAGGGTCGTACGGCACAAGGTGTACGCCGCCGACTACATCGCGGACGTCGCCAGCGGCTCGGCCGCGCTCCAGTCCTCGGCCGTCGTCGAGGGCACCCCCGCCGGGCCCGTGCTCATCGGCGCCACCCGCGAACGCGTCGGCTTCGACCGCTCCCTGTCCACCGAGGCCCTGCGCCGGCTCGCCGTCCGGGCCGCCGCGCTCTTCCCGGTCCTCGCGGACGTGCGGGTGCTGCGCGCCTACCACGGCTTCCGCCCCTACCTGCCGGACCACCTGCCGGCGATCGGCCCCGACCCGCGCGTCCCCGGGCTGCTGCACGCCTGCGGCCACGAGGGCGCGGGCATCGGCCTCGCCCCGGCCACGGGGCTCCTGATCGCCGCCGCGCTCACGGGCGGCGCGGGGGAGAGGGCGGAGGGGACGGCGGGGACGGCGGGCGTGGACCCGGCGCCCTTCCGGCCCGAACGCTTCGACGACACCTCCGACGCCGGACGACGGGAGAGCACCCCATGAGACGACGCCGCACCCCGCGCGCCCTGGTCGGCGGCCGGGCCGAGACCGCCTTCACCGTCACGTTCGACGGGCGCCCGCTCCCCGCCCTGGACGGCCAGTCCGTCGCGGCCGTCCTGTGGGGCGCGGGCATCCTGACCTGGCGCACCACCAGGAACACCGGGGCGCCGCGCGGGGTCTTCTGCGGCATGGGGAGCTGCTTCGACTGCCTCGTCACGGTCAACGGGCGCCCCAACCGGCGGGCCTGCCTCACCCCGGCCCGCCCCGGCGACGCCGTCACGACACAGGAGGGAACGGGCCGTGCCGACCTCGCCGTCTGAGCCGTCTGAGCCGTCCGGGCTGTCCGGGCTGTCCGGGCTGTCCGGGCCCTTCGAGCCGCCAGAGTCGTCCGGGCCCCCCGAGCCGCCAGAACCGTCCGGGCCGTTCGACCTCGCCGTCGTCGGCGCCGGGCCCGCCGGCCTCGCCGCCGCCGTGGAGTCGGCCCGCCGGGGCCTCCGGGTGGTCCTCGTCGACGCCGGTGACCGGCCCGGCGGCCAGTACCACCGGCACCCCGCGCCCGAGCTGGGCGCGCGGCGGCCCGGGGCGCTCCACCACGACTGGCGGGAGTTCACCCGCCGCGCGGCGGCCCTGGACGGCCTCGTCCGGGCGGGCCGGATCGTCCACCTGCCCGGACACCACGTCTGGACGGTGCTGCCCGAGGCCACCGGCTGGAGGCTGCACGCCGTGGCCGGGCCCGACGAGACCGCCGCGACCGTCCGGGCCCGGGCGGTGCTCCTGGCCACCGGCTCCCACGAGCGCCAACTTCCCTTCCCCCGCTGGACGCTGCCGGGCGTGGTGGGCGCCGGGGGAGCGCAGGCGATGCTCAAGGGCGGGCTCGTCCTGCCCGGCCGCCGGGTCGTCGTGGCCGGCAGCGGCCCCCTGCTCCTGGCGGTCGCCGGCTCCCTCGCGGCGGCGGGCGCCCGCGTCCCCGCCGTCGTCGAGGCCGGTGCGTACCTCGGCTACTCCGGCTTCGTCCCCACGCTCCTCCGCAACCCCGCCAAGCTCGCCGAAGGAGCCCTGCACGGAAGCGCGTTGCTGCGCCACGGCACCAGGCTCCTCGCCCGTCACGCGGTCGTCGAGGCCCACGGCTCCGGGCGCGTCGAGGCGGTGACCGTGGCACGGCTCGACCCCGACTGGCGCCCCCTGCCGGGCACCGGCCGCCGGATCCCCTGCGACGCGCTCGCCGTCGGCCACGGCCTCGTCCCGCAACTGGAACTCGCCACGGCCCTCGGCTGCGCGACCCGCGCGAGCGCCGACGGAACGGCCGCCCTCGTCCTCGACGCCGAGCAGTCGACCTCGGTCCCCGGCGTCTGGGCCGCCGGGGAGGCGGGCGGCATCGGCGGCGCCCGACTCGCGGTCGTCGAAGGGAAGCTGGCGGCGCTCTCGATCGCCCGCACCCTCCTCGGCACCCGCACCCGCACCCGCCTCAGCGCCCGCACCCTCCTCGGCGCCCGGACGCCGGAGCCCCGCGAGGCCGCGCTCCGGCGCCACCGCGACCGGCTGCGCGCCTTCGCGGAGGCGATGGGCGCCGTGCACCGGCCAGGACCCGGCTGGACCGGATGGCTGCGGCCCGACACGGAGGTCTGCCGCTGCGAGGAGGTGACGGTCGCCCGGGTGGCGGAGGCCGTCGACGCCCTGGGCGCCCGGGACGCCCGTACGGTCAAGCTGCTCACCCGCGCCGGCATGGGCTGGTGCCAGGGCCGGACGTGCGGCCCCGCCGTGGCCGCCCTCGCCGGACGGGCGGCCGGGGGAGAAGCCGCCCCGGACCGGCGCCCGCTCTCCTGCCCCGTACCGCTCCGCCATCTGGCGGACCTCCCGGAGCAGGGCCGCACCGAGAACTGACCCGGCATCAGAATCGGGCGCACCCGGGCCTCTTGTGGCCCGTCGGCCCATCAATAAAATGTCACACACCACACAAGGGAGTCCTTCCATGGTCAGCGAGCAAGCCCCCGAGCGATCCTCCGCGCCGTCCCCCGCACACCGCGACCGCCCGTGGCGCGGGATCATGGTCGCCACCGCCCTCCCCCTGCGCGACGACGGCTCCGTCGACCACGACGCCTACGCGCGCCACGTGGCCCGGCTGATCGCCGAGGGCTGCGACGGAGTCGTCCCGAACGGCTCCCTCGGCGAGTACCAGACGCTCACCGACGACGAGCGCGCCCGGGTCGTGCGGACCGCCGTCGAGGCGGCCGGGGACGGGGCCCGCGTCATGCCGGGCGTCTCCGCGTACGGCGCCGCCGAGGCCCGCCGCTGGGCCGAACAGGCCGCCGAGGCCGGCGCCGGCTCCGTCCTGCTCCTGCCGCCCAACGCCTACCGGGCCGACGAGGCGGCCGTACGCGACCACTTCGCCGCCGTCGCCGCCGTCGGCCTGCCCGTCGTCGCCTACAACAACCCCCTCGACACCAAGGTCGACCTCACCCCCGCCCTCCTCGCCCGGCTCCACGCCGACGGCAGCGTCGTCGCCGTCAAGGAGTTCAGCGGGGACGTCCGCCGCGCCTACGAGATCGCCGAGCTCGCCCCCGGACTCGACCTGCTGGCCGGCGCCGACGACGTCCTCCTCGAACTCGCCCTCGCCGGCGCGGTCGGCTGGGTCGCCGGCTACCCCAACGCCCTCCCGCGCACCTGCGCCGCCCTCTACCGGGCCGCCGTCGCCGGGGACCTCGACACCGCCCTCCCGCTCTACCGGTCCCTCCACCCGCTCTTCCGCTGGGACTCGAAGACCGAGTTCGTCCAGGCGATCAAGCTCTCCATGGACCTCGCCGGACACCACGGCGGCGTCTCCCGGCCGCCCCGGCTGCCGCTCGCGCCCGAGCAGGAGGCCGCCGTGCGGGCCGCCACGGAGAAGGTCCTCGCGGAGGGCCACGCGTAACCCCGTTCGCGCCCCCGTCCGTCACCCCGCCCGTCCTCACGACACCGACAGAAGGGGACCCATGCGCACCCGCCACGTCTACCACGCGGTGGACTCCCACACCGAAGGCATGCCCACCCGGGTGATCACCGGAGGCCTCGGGACGATCCCCGGCACCACGATGGCCGAGCGGCGGCTCCACTTCGCCGAGCACCTCGACCACCTCCGCACCCTCCTCATGTACGAGCCGCGCGGCCACGCGGCGATGAGCGGCGCGATCCTCCAGCCGCCCACCCGCCCCGACGCCGACTACGGCGTCCTCTACGTCGAGGTGTCCGGGCTCCTGCCGATGTGCGGCCACGGCACCATCGGGGTCGCCACCGTCCTCGTCGAGACGGGCATGGTGCCGGTCGCCGAACCCGTCACCACCGTCCGCCTCGACACCCCGGCGGGGCTCGTGAGCGTCGACGTACGGGTGGAGGACGGCGCCGCGAAGGCGGTCACGCTCACCAACGTCCCCTCCTACTGCGTCGGCCTCGACCTCAAGGCGGACGTGCCCGGGTACGGCACCGTCACCTACGACCTCGCCTACGGCGGCAACTTCTACGCCTTCGTCGACCTCGGCGCCCTGGGACTGCCCTTCGACCGCGACCGCAAGGACGACCTCCTCGCCGCCGGACTCGCCGTCATGGCCGCGATCGACGCCGGACCCGACCGGCCGGTCCACCCGGAGGACCCCGCCATCGCCGGGATCAAGCACGTCTACCTGGCCGCGCCCGGCTCCGACGCCATCCGCTCGCGCCACGCCATGGCCATCCACCCCGGCTGGTTCGACCGCTCCCCGTGCGGCACCGGCACCAGCGCCCGCATGGCCCAACTGCACGCCCGGGGGCTGCTCGCCCCGGGTGCCGACTTCGTCAACGAGTCCTTCATCGGCACCGAGTTCACCGGCCGGATCGTCGGCGAGACCACCGTGGGCGGGCTGCCCGCCGTCGTCCCCACCGTCACCGGCCGGGCCTGGATCACCGGCACGGCCCAGTACTTCCTCGACCCGGACGACCCGTTCCCGGCCGGCTTCCTGCTCTGAACCGGGCGGAGAGGAGTGGCCCGGACGGCGAAACGTGACATTGTACGATGCTCCTCCGTGACTTCTCGGAGGACGCACGCATGGGTGACCTGAAGCAGTACGGCCTCGTCAGAGCGCAGGAACGGCTCCGCGACCAGGTCGGGCACGCCCTCCGCGCGGCCCTGATAGCCGGGGAGTTGCGCCCCGGCCAGGTCTACTCGGCCCCCGGCCTCGCGAGCGACCTCGGCGTCTCCGCGACCCCGGTCCGCGAGGCCATGCTCGACCTGGCCCGGGAGGGCCTGGTCGAGCCCGTCCGCAACAAGGGCTTCCGCATCACCGAGGTCAGCGAGCGCGACCTCGACCAGTACACCGAACTGCGCACCCTCATCGAGGTGCCCACCGTCGGCCGGGTCACGAAGACGGCCGCGCGGGAACGCCTGGAGGAACTCCGCCCGGTCGCCGAGGAGATCGTCGCCCGCGCCCGCGAGCACGACCTCATCGGCTATCTGGAGGCCGACCGCCGCTTCCACCTGGCCCTGCTCGGCCTCTCCGGCAACGAGCGCCTCGTCGAGACCGTCGGGGACCTGCGCAAGCGCTCCCGCCTCTACGGCCTGACGGGCCTGGACGAGGCCGGACTGCTCGTCTCCTCCGCCGAGGAGCACGTCGAACTCCTCGACCTCATGATCGCCGGGGACGCGCGCGGGGCCGAGGCCTGCATGCGCCGCCACCTCGGCCACGTCCGCTCCCTGTGGGCCGAGGGCCGCGACGGGCCGGCGGGCGCCTGACGCACCCCGTCCGACGGCCGCCTGACGCACCCCGCCCCGGCGGCCGCCGGGCCGGTCGGCCGTCCCGACGACCGGCGGGAAACGCCGACGGCTCCCGCCCTGCGTGCAGGGGTGGGAGCCGTTCGGGAACCGACGTGCGGTCTGCGCGGGTTACGCGTGACGGTGCGAGTGACGGTTGCCGGTGACGAGGCGGTAGAGGGCCAGCAGGATGACGGAACCGACGATCGCGGCGACCCAGGTGGAGATCTCGAAGAAGCCGTCGACGGAGTCCACACCGAAGAGGACCTTGCCGAGGAAGCCGCCGAGCAGACCGCCGGCGATGCCGATGAGCATGGTGATGATGAGGCCGCCGGGGTCCTTGCCCGGCATCAGGGCCTTGGCGATGGCGCCGGCGATCAGGCCGATGAGGATCCACGCGATGATGCCCACGATGCTTCTCCAGTCCGTCACATAAGGAACTTGTCAGTTCTTCGTCTGGACCAATCGGGCTCGCGTAAACGCCCCGCGTCGGAAAAAACTTCGCGCCGGTGCTCCCGTGCCCCGCGGACAGGGCGGAGAACGCTCCCGGGACGCAAGGGAGTTCCCCGCTGTTCACGACGGCCGACGACCCCCGAGGCTGTGCCCAGTCCCCGGCGGCGGGGCGCCGGACGGAATCCCCCTGGTGCCCGTCCGCGCCGGCCCCCTTCCCCCTCCGCGAAAGGGAACGCTCCCATGCGTCCAGTACGGCACCGCCCCCTCCTCACCGGACTCGCGACGGTCACCGCCGTCGTCGGGCTCGGAGTCCTCCCCGCCCACGCCGGTCCTCCGGCTCCGTCCCCCACCGCCCCGGTGCCCGCCGACGTGCGCGCGGCGATGGGCCGCGACCTCGGTCTCTCCGCCGAGGGCGTGCGCGACCGGATGGCCGCCGAACAGGCCGCGGAACGGGTCGCGACCGCCGTGCGCGCCACGGTGGGGGACCGCGTCTCGGGACTGTGGTTCGACGCCTCCGACGGGCGCCTGCACGCCGCCGTCACCACCGGCGCCGACGCGGACGCGGTCCGCCGGGCGGGAGCCGTCGCCCAGCGGGTCCGGCACTCCGCCGCCGCGCTCGACGCCACCGCCCGGCAGGTCGGCCGGTGGGCCGAGAACGTGCCCGGCCTGCTCTCCTGGGGACCCGACGTGCGCGGCAACCGGGTCGAGGTCGTCCTCGACCCCGCCCGGGCCACCGCCGCCACCGACGCGTTCAGGACCCGCCTCGCCGGCCTCGGCGACCTGGTGGGGGTCACCGAGTCCGGGGACGCGCCCCGGCAGCAGGGCGGGAACGTGGTCGGCGGGGAGAAGTGGGTGCCGGGCACGGAGAGCCCGTGCTCCATCGGCTTCTCCGTCACCCGCTCCGGCGGGACGAAGGCCTTCCTGACGGCCGGTCACTGCACCGACGACGCCGACCAGGCCGCCTACGGCAAGGACGGCACCCGCGTCGGCACCTCCAACAAGAACGGCACCGGCAGCGTCAACGCCGCGGAGGGCGACTTCGGGATCGTCGACGTCGACCGGGCGGACTGGCAGACGGCCCCGGCGGTCTCCGGATGGGGCAAGGGCGACGTCACCCTCACCGGCAGCGCCGAAGCCGTCGTCGGCACCGCGATCTGCCGCTCCGGCCAGACCACCGGATTCCAGTGCGGCGAGGTCACCAAGGTGAACCAGAGCGTCGACTACGGCAACGTCGTCATCAACGGCCTGTCCTACTCCAGCGCCTGCTCCGCCGGCGGCGACTCGGGCGGCTCCTACGTCACCGCGACCGGAGGAAAGGCCGTGGGCCTGCACTCCGGAGGCGGCAGCGCCACCTGCTCCTCGGGCAGCGGCGAGAAGTTCACCATCTTCCAGCCCGTGAACGAGGCCCTCGCCAAGTTCGGCGCCTCCCTGGTCACCTCGACCCCGCAGCCCGGCGAGGTCACCGTCGCCGCCGTCTCCGCCCGCACCAGCCCCACCGGCACGCCCGTCGAGCTGAGGAACAGCGCCGAGGGCGGCACCGCCCCCTACACCTGGTCCGCCACCGGCCTCCCGGCCGGCCTGTCCGTCGCCCCGGCCACCGGGACGATATCCGGCACCCCGACCACGGCCGGCACCTCCCCCGTCACCGTCACGGCCACCGACACCGCCGGCCGCAAGGGCTCCACCTCCTTCACCTGGACCGTCACGGCCCCCGGCACGGGCAGCCCGGTCCTGGCCGCCCCCGGCAACCAGAACCTCACCGTCGGACGCCCCTTCAGCCTCGCCCTCCGGGCGAGCGGCGGCACCGCGCCGTACGCGTTCTCCGCGACCGGCCTGCCCGCCGGCCTCGGGATCGACGCGGCGAGCGGGCTCGTCTCCGGCACCCCCACCGCCTGGGGCTTCCGCAACGTCACCCTGACCGTCACCGACGCGACCGGGAAGAAGGCGTCCGCCACGGCCACCTTCACCGTCTGGTCCTGACCCCCTCCGGCTCCCGCCCCCGGGCCCCGGTCCCGTGACCGGGGCCCGGGGCGCGCCCGTTCACACGCCCTCGCCGGGCCCCACGAGCGCGGCGAGCTCGGTGCGGTTGCGCACCCCGACCTTGCGGTAGACGCGGCTGAGCATCGCCTCCACCGTCTTGCGGGAGACGAACAGCCGGTGGGCGGCCTCGGGATTGCTCCTCCCCCCGGCGACCAGGCGGACGAGCAGCCACTCGCGCTCGGTCAGCCCGTACGCCTCCCCGCCGTCCGGACCGGCGGCCCCGGACGCGGAGCCCGCGAGGCGGGCGAGGTGCCCGTCCACGAGCGCGGACCACGGGTGCGCGCCCGCCCCGGCGCACACGGAACGGGCCCGCTCCCACACGGCCTTGGCCGTGGCGACCCGCCGGCGCCGGCGCTCGACCCGTCCCCACGCCAGCAGGGTGCGCCCCTGCTCGACGGGCCGGCCGAGGGCGGCGAACGCGGCGGCGGCCTCCTCGAAGGCGCCGGCCGCCCGGTCGAGGTCCCCGGCCCGCGCGAGGCACAGGGCGCGGGCCCGGGAGACGGTGGCGCGCGCGAAGGCGTGCGGGGCGTGGGCGGCGGTCGCCCCGTCCAGGCGGTCCAGCATCCCGTGCGCCCGCTCCAGGAGCCCGGCGGCCGCGAACGCCTCCACGGCGTCGGCCTGCCACCGCAGGGCGACGGGGTCGTCCGGCCGCGACGACCCCCCGCCGGCGGACAGCTCCTCGAAGGCGGCGAGGGCCTGCCCGATCCGCCCGCAGTGGAGGTGCACCGCCCCCGCGATCCACAGACCGCGCGTGGTGTGGAGCCGGTCCCCCTCCGACCGGGAGGCCCGCAGGGCCCGCAGGGCGTAGTCCCCGGCCTCCTCGAACGAACCGCCGTGACAGTGGACGAGGGCGGAGGTGTACCAGACGGGGCCGGGGGAGAGGTTCGCCTCCCGGGTGTACGACCGGGCCCGCGCCGCCCACGCCAGGGCGTCCGCGCAGGCACCGAGCCCGGCGTCGGCCTCGGCCAGGCTGCGGCACAGGTCGGTGAGGTCCTCCGCGCCCCCGGCGGCCTGCGCCACGGGAAGCAGGGCCAGCAGCGAGGTGCGCGCCCGCGCCAGGTGCCCGTCGAAGACGGCGAGCCGGGCCCCGAGGTACTCGGGACTGTTGGCGACCCCGAGGGCGTGCGGCGGCACCGCGAGGGACAGCGCCGACCGCAGGGTGGCGCGCGCGTCGTCCGGCCGCCCCAGCACGCGCTCCATGCGGGCGGCCATCGTCAGGGCGGCCGCGTGCAGGGCGTCGTCGCCGGCGCCGCGGGCCAGCGCGGCGGCGGTGCGGGCGTGGGCGAGGGCCCCGTCGAAGTCCTCCGCGGCGACGTTGGCCCGGATGGCCGCCCGCAGTTCGACGGCGGCCAGCAGGCGCGGGTCGTCACGGGCGGCGCCACGGGCCGCGGCGAACAGCGTCTCCGTGGTGGTCAGGTCCTGCCCGCAGGCGTCGACGACCGCCAGCAGCGCCTTCACCCGCTGCTCGGGAGCGCCGTGCTCGCGCACGAGGCACGCGGCCGCGCGGCGGGCGCCCCCGACGTCCCCCGCCGCCGCCGCGTCCAGGGCGGCCTCGGCGAGCCGTTCGGACCGCGGCCCCGGCAGGTGGGGCGGGGTCAGCCGCGCGGCGAGCAGCAGGAGTCCGGAGGCCAGGCCCCGGTCGCCCGCCGCCCGCGCGGCCACCGCGGCCCGCGCGGCGTCCTCGGCGGCCGGCCGGTCGGTCCCCTCCGTGGCCGTCGCCCGGTGCCACACGGCGCGCACCGGGTCGGACACCGCCGCGGCCAGGGCCTCGTGGTCACGGCGGCGCTCGGCGGCGGTGCCGGCCGCGGCGGCGGCGCGCGCCAGGGCCCGGGCGGAGAACCGCACGGCGGTCGGGCCGGTGCCGTCCGGGCCGTCCGGGGTGGTCAGCAGACCGGCGCGCACCGCGTGGGCGACGTGGTCGTGCGCCTCCCGGCGGCCCGCCCGGTACAGCAGGTCGGTGTCGGGCCGGTGCGCCAGGGCCGCCGTGCGCAGCGTCCGGCGCACCTCCTCCGGCACCGTGCGCAACCACGCGTCGGCGAGCGCGTCGGCCCGCTCCAGACCGTCGAGGGGCAGGGGCCCGAGGGGCCCGCCCCGCGCGGGCGGCCGCCGTGCCAGCCCTTCGCAACAGGCCGCGAGGAGGGCGCGGTTGCCGCCGCAGTGGCGCAGGACGGCCGCGCTCCAGCGCGCCGGGAGACCGAGCGCCTCCAACCGGTCGGCGACCTCCTCGTGTCCCGCCGGGGGCACCGGGACGACCGGCGGATGGCCGCCGAGCAGCTCCGCGGCGCGGTGCGGCGGCCCCACGGTCCGCTCCGCCGCGACCACCGCGAGGCGGTCCCGCCCCACCGCTCCGGCCGCGTGGCCCAGGACGTCGGCGCTGACCGGATCGAGCCACTGGACGTCGTCCACCGCCACCAGCGGACGCGGCGCCTCCCGCAGCGTCCGCGCGACGAGGACGCGCAGCCGCAGCCTGGTCGCGGCGTCGACCTCCCCGCCCGCGTACGGCAGGAACTCCTCGGAGAGCTGCACCAGACCCGAACAGGGCAGCAGTTCGTCCCCCGGCCGGTTGCGGACGCGCCGGACCCCGCCGCTCCAGCGCCGGCACACGGCCTCCAGGAGGGTGCTCTTCCCGGCGCCCCACGGCCCGTGGACGACGACCCCGCCATGGCGGGCGAGCAGCTCCGCCACCTCGCCGGCGACGGCGTCGGAGGCGTCGGGGACCGGGCGACGGCCGATGCCGCCCCCGGCGACGTCTGTGGTCATGGACGCACGCTAGGCGCCCCCCGGCTCCCCGGCCAGAGCACCGGCCCCTCCCGGGAGGGAACGAGGGACCTCCCCTACGCCGGTGGCGGGCGGATCAGCCGGGCTCCCCGCCCGGCGGGACGATCGCGCGCTTGAGAACCTTGCCCGTCGGCCCCTTCGGCAGGGAGTCGGCGAGCCAGATCCGGCGCGGATACTTGTGCGGGGCGACCCGCTCGCGCACGTGGGCCCGCAGCTCGGCGGGGGAGACGTACCGGCCGGGGCGCAGGACCACGGCGGCGGCGACCTCCTGGCCGTGGACCGGGTGCGGGACCCCGAGGACCGCCGCCTCCGCCACGTCCGGGTGGAGGTGCAGGACCTCCTCCACCTCCCTCGGGTAGACGTTGAACCCACCCCTGATCACCACGTCCTTCAGCCGGTCCACCACCCGGAAGTCGCCCCGGGCGTCCCGGGTGCCGAGGTCGCCGGTGTGCAGCCAGCCGTCCCGCACCGCCTCCGCCGTGGCCTCCGGGCGGCGCCAGTACCCCTTCATCACGTTGTGGCCCCGGATCACGATCTCCCCGGCCTCGCCGTCCGGCACCTCCTTGCCGTCCCGGTCCACCACCCGCATCTCCACCCCGTCGACCGGGACGCCGATCGTGCCGGGGACGCGCGGCCGGCCGATCCGGTTCACGCACGCCAGCGGGGACGACTCCGACAGGCCGTACCCCTCCAGGACCGCGCAGCCGAAGGCGGACTCGAAGCCCGCGTGGACCGCCACCGGCAGCGGCGAACCGCCGCACAGGCACACCCGGAGGGAGGAGACGTCGTACCGGGCGCGCTCCGGGTGCCGCAGCAGCAGCCCGTACATCGTGGGCACCCCGAGGAAGACCGTCACCCGGTCCCGGACCACGAGCGACAGCGCGCCCGCCGGGTCGAAACGGCTCATCAGGGTCAGGCAGGCGCCCACGGCCACCGCGCAGCCGAGCCCCATCACCTGCCCGAAGGAGTGGAAGAGCGGCAGCCCGCCGAAGACCACGTCCGGGGCCCCGAGCTCCAGGACCCGCACCCCCTCGTCGATGTTGCGCCGGATGTTCTCGTGGGTCAGCTCGGCCCCCTTCGGCTCCCCCGTCGTACCGGAGGTGTAGAGGACGACGGCGGTGTCCCCGGGCGCACGGGGCGTGACGCCCGGCGCGGGCGCGTGGACGGCCAGGAGCGCGGTGAACTCCGCCGGTTCGACCGCCAGGTGCGGGGTGCCGGCCAGGCGGGCGCCCTCGGCTGCCTCCCCGCCGTCCCCGGGCCGGGAGAGCAGCAGCGCCGCCCCGGCGTCCGCCAGGCAGTGCCGGACCTCCCCGGCGCGCAGGAGCGGATTGAGCGGGACGACGATCGCGCCCGCGCGCAGGATCCCGTAGTAGAGCGCGGCGAACAGCGTGCTGTTGGGGAGCGCGACGGCGACCCGGTCCCCGGGCCGCACCCCGCGCGAGCGGAGCAGCGCGGCGGTCCGGTGGGCGAGCCCGTCGAGCCTCCCGTACGTCACCTCGTCGGCACCGAGCCGCAGCGCGGTCCGGTCGGGGTGCGCGCGGGCGCTCCGGTCGAGCAGCGCGGGGACGGTTCCGTCGTCGGCGGTCATCGGGCGGACTCCTTCGGGGCCGTACGGGACGGGTGCGGGTGTCGGTGCGGACGCGGTACGGGGCGGGGGACGGCGACCGAGGTCAGGAGCAGGCCGTCGCGGACGAGCCAGCGGCCGCGGAGGAGGGACGGGAGACGGCACGGTCCCGGGGGCGTCCCCGGCGACGCCGGTTCCGGCGGCGGGACGAGCAGACGGGCCCGGAAGCGGCCGGTGGCCGCGGGGTCGTCCGTACGCGCTTCCGGGGGCGGCAACGGGTCCGGGGCGGCCTCCCACGCCACCTCGACGTCCTCGAAGCCGAGCCAGGCGCCGCCGTACCCGCTCCAGGCCTTGTAGACGGACTCCTTCGCGCTGAACAGCAGCCGGTCCCAGGCGATGTCCGGCCGCCGGGCGGCCAGTTCGCGCAGGTGCGCCGGCTCCGGGCCGAAGGCCACCGCCCCGCGCACCCCGGGCGGCAGGGGCGCGTGCGGTTCGGCGTCGATGCCGAGCGCGAGGAAGCGGGCGGCCGGTGCCACCGCCGCGCCCCGGAACCCCGCGCAGTGCGTGAGGCCGCCGACCGTGCCCGCCGGCCACGCGGGCGCCCCGCGCCGCCCCCGCAGGAGCGGGGCCCGGGGCACCCCCAGGGCGGCGAGGGCCCGGTGGGCGCAGAGCCGGGCCGTCGTGAACTCGCGCCGCCGGCCCGGCGTCGCGCGCGCCACGAGGGCGGCCTCCTCGGGGAAGAGCCCCGCCGGTTCGGGGTCGCCGGTCTCCTCGGCGCCGTACGCCCCCTCGGGCAGCAGCGCGCCGAGCAGCGGCGCCCCGCGCCGGGCGCTCACGCCGGGGCGCCCGACGCGGCCGACGCGCTCCGGCCGGCGTCCCCGGCCTCCCCGGCGGGCTCCGGGAATCCCGCCCAGGCCGCGATCCGCTCCACCAGGCCCGCGTTGTGCCGGATCCAGCGGAAGTGGTCCAGGTCCCGGCCGCCCGCGTCCGCCGTCCGGTAGGTCCAGCGCTCGACGCGGGCCGAGGGGAGCTTCGCGCACAGGTGGTCCACGGCCCGGGCCGGCGCGAGGGCGTCGTGCTCGACGTCCACGGCGAGCACGGGCAGGGCGACGCCCCGCAGCGCCTCCTCGTGGTCGGCGGCGTACCGTCCCGTCCTCAACTGCCGGGCCCAGTCCCGCATCAGGCCCACCGACTCGCGCCCGCCGAACCCGAGCCGGTGGCCCGGCCAGTACCCGAGCAGCTCCGCACCCGCCACGCAGAGCAGGCTCCGCGCGAGCCATCGCGCCCCCGAGGGGCCGAGCGTCCGCCACCAGGCCGAGCCGCTCGCCACCAGGACGACCCCGTCGAGGTGCGGCCGGAGCAGTCCGCAGTGGACCAGGCCGAGCTGTCCGCCGAGGCTGTGCCCCAGGATCAGCCGGGGCGCGCCGGGGAAGGCGCGTGCGACGGCGTCGAGGACGGCGCCGATGTCGTGCTCGACGAGCTCGCGGTAGCCGAACCGGACCCCGCGCGCCGGGACCGGGACGCTCTCGCCGTGCCCGCGCGGGTCCACCGTCACCACGGTCGCCCCGCGCCGGTGCAGCGCCCGCGCCAGCGGGGTGTAGTGCCGGGCGGGCGTGCCCATCGCGGGCAGCACCACCACGACCGGGGCGGTGGGCTCGGGGCGCGCGTGGACGCGGACGACGAGCCGGGCGCCGTCCGGGGCGACGGGCTCGGCGAGCACGGGGAAGGGAGCCGCCTTCGTCCCGCCCAGGACTCCTGCCGCCTTCCCGGTCCTCGTCCCGTCCCCTGCCGTTTCTCCGGCCTTCGTCCCGCCCCGGACCCCTGCCGCCTTCCCGGTCCCCACCGTCTCCTCGCTCCTCACCCCTCCTCCAGGCGCCATCCGATCACCCCCGCGCCCCAGGTGATCCCCGCCCCGAACGCCGCCACCCCCAGCAGGCCCGACCGGCCCAGGCGGCCCTCCCCGCGGGCCTGGTGGAGGGCGATCGGGATGGAGGCGGAGGAGGTGTTGGCGACCCGGTCGACGTTCAGGTAGAGCCGCTCCGGCGGGACGCCCAGCTCCTTGCCCACCGCCCGGACGATCCGCGCGTTGGCCTGGTGGGCGACGAACAGGTCCACGTCGTCGGCGGTCAGCTCCCGCCGCGCGAGGACCTCCCGGGCCGCCGCGCTCATCTTCTCCACGGCGTGCACGAAGATCTCGGGGCCGTCCATCCGCAGCTTCCGGTCGTACCGGTCGGCGTGGAGCAGCGGGACCAGGTTCCCGTCCGAACCGAGCCGGAACGCGGGCGCGGGCACGGCGTCCGGGGTGGCGCCGGCCACGTCCGCCACGACCACCGCCCCCGCCCCGTCGCCGAGCAGCACCGCCGTCGACCGGTCCTCGTGGTCGGTGATCCGGGTCAGCGCCTCCGCGCCGCAGACCAGGACGGTCCCGGCCCGGCCGGACTCGATCAGGGCGACGGCGTGGTCCAGGGCGTACACGAACCCGGCGCAGGCCGCGTGCAGGTCGAACGCGGCGGCCCGGTCCGCGCCGAGCCGCGCGGCCACCTCCACGGCCAGACCGGGCGTGGTCCGGTCGGGGGTCGTGGTCGCGACGACGACGTGCCCCACGTCGGCCGCCGTGCGCCCCGACCCGGCGAGCGCCTCCCGCGCGGCGGCCAGGGCGAGATCGGCCAGGTGCCCGTCCTCGGGCAGGAAGCGGCGCTCCCGGATGCCGGTCCGCTTCACGATCCACGCGTCGGAGGACCCGATCGCCTCGAAGTGGCTGTTGGGCACGGTCCGTTCGGGCAGCGCGGAACCGGTGCCGACGATCGCGGCGGTCACGGGCGCTCCTCCCGTGCGGTACGGGGCGGGGCGCCGGGCCCCGGCGGCTCACCGGCGGCCTGGGCGCCCATGCGGACGGCGTGCATCCCGCCGTCGGCGTGCACGATCTCGCCGGTGACGGCCGCCGCCAGGTCCGAGAGCAGGAACAGGACGGGGCCGACGAGCCGGGCCGGATCGGTGCGGTTCCAGCCGAGCGGGGCCTCCTGCTCCCAGCGGTCGGCGATCCGGTCGAAGGTGCCGACCGCCCGCCCGGCCACGGTCTCCACCGGCCCGGCCGCCACCAGGTTGACCCGGATCCCGGAGTGCCCGAGGTAGAGCGCGAGGTAGCGGCAGACCGAGCCGAGCGCGGCCTTGCCGACCCCCATCCAGTCGTACCCCGGCCACGCCCCCGACGCGTCGAAGTCCAGGCCGACCACGCTGCCCCGGGCCGGGCCGCCGCCCCCGCCCTGCCGCAGCAGCGGGGCGAGCGCGGTGGTCAGCGAGTGCAGCGAGAACGCCGCCGTGCGCAGGGCGAGCGTCGCGTCCTCGACGGAGGTCGTGAGGAAGTTGCCGCTGAGGGCGGACCTGGGCGCGGCGGCGATCGCGTGCAGCACGCCGTCCACCGCGCCCCAGCGGCGCTCCAGCTCCTTCGTGAGCCCGTCCAGGTCCTCGGGGCGCGTCACGTCGAGTTCGAGGACGTCGGCCGGGTACGGAAGGCCCGCGGCCGCCGCCTCCGTGATCCGCCGGGTGCGTCCGAAGCCCGTGAGGAGCACCTCCGCGCCCGCCTCCTGGAGCGCGCGGGCGGTGTGCCAGGCGATCGAGTCGTCGTTGAGGACCCCGGTCACCAGATAGCGGCGCCCCGCGAGGCCGAGCGGGTCGGGGGCGTGGTGGGAGTCGCGGGACGCGCGCATCAGGACCGTCCTTCCGCGGCCAGGACCAGGGCCGCGTTGTGTCCGCCGAAACCGAACGAGGTGGAGAGCCCCACGAGGACCCCCGCGCCGCCGTCGGACGCCCCTTCCGCGCGTGCGGTCAGCTTCCGTGCCGCCCCGCGGACGAGGTCGAGGCCGCCGAGCGCCGGGTCCGGCCGGCGCAGCCCCGCCGTCGGGGGCGCCGTGCCGTGCCGCAGCGCCTGGAGGGTGACGATCGCCTCGACCGCGCCCGCCGCGCCGAAGAGGTGGCCGAGGGCGCCCTTGGAGGAGGAGAGCGGCAGCCCCGCGAGGACGCCGGCCCCGAGGGCGTGCCGCAGGGCCTCGCACTCCAGGCGGTCGTTGAGGGCGGTGCCGGTCCCGTGGGCGTTCGCGTACGCCAGCTCCCCCGGCTCCGTCGCCGCCTCCCGCAGCGCCAGCGCGACCGCCCGCGCGGCCGGGCCGCCGGTGGGGTCGGGGGCCGTGACGTGATGGGCGTCGGAGGTCGCCCCGTACCCCCGTACGGTCCCGAGGACCTCGGCGCCCCGCCCGGCGGCGCCGGACGCCGTCTCCAGGACGAGGATCCCGGCCCCCTCGCCGATGACGAAGCCGTCCCGGTCCCGGTCGAAGGGCCGGGCCGTCCCGCCCGGCGAGAGCGCGCCGGCGTTGGCGAACGCGGCGGCCACCAGGTCGGAGACGGCCGACTCCGCGCCGCCGGCCACGACGGCGTCCGCCGCCCCGGCGGCCAGCAGCCGCATCCCCGCGCCGACGGCCTGCGCGCCGCTGCTGCACGCGGACGCCACGCAGAGGCTCTCGCCCCGGAAGCCGTACCGCATGGAGAGGTGGGCGGCGGCCGCGTTCGCCATCATCTGCGGGACCATCAGCGGCGACACGAACTCCGCGCCCTCCGTCCCGTACACCTCGCGCTGCGCCTCGAAGGAGGCCGTGCCGCCGAGCCCGCAGCCGATGACGCAGGCGACCCGCTCGGGCCGCCACGGCGGGGCGCCGCCCGGCCGGAGGCCCGCCCGCGCGAGGGCCTCGCCGGCCGCCACCAGGGCCAGGTGGGTGAACCGGTCGGTGCGGCGCACGAGCGCGCGCGGCAGGTGGTCGGCGGGCGCGAAGACCGCGTGCCGGACCGCCGGGCGGCTCCCGGCGGCGGCCGACGCGCCCGCGACGGCCCGCTCGTGGAGGACGTCGGCGCCGACGCCCAGCGGGGTGACGGCGCCGAACCCGGTGACGACGACCGCCTCCCGCGCGCGGGGCCGTGCCGCGTCACTCAACTCCGGCCTTCTCGTAGCAGAGTCGGAGGATCTCCCCGACGGTGTCGATCCCGTCGAAGTCCTTCGTGCGGACCGGCACGCCCAGGTCCCGCTTCACGGACTGCGCGAGCTCGACCATGTCGAGCGAGTCGATCTCCAGGTCGTCCAGGGCGGCCCCGGGGCGCACGTCGGAGGCGTCGACGCCGAGTTCGACCAGGGCGTCGGTGATGAACTGCTCGATGGTGGCGCGGTCCAGGGTGTCGGACATGACTCTCCCGTGCGTGTGGGGCGGCGGAGGGGGAAGGACGGGGAACTCAGGAGGTGTGCTCCGGGGGGAGCTTCGAGGCGTGGTACGGCGACCAGTGCCACTGGCGCCAGTAGCTCTCCGCGATCTCCACCCACTCCTCCAGGCGCTCGGCGCTGTCCAGGAAGCGGGCGGCGCTCACCACCAGCCAGCTATAGACGGCCTGGCTGTCGCGGCAGCCGCCGCAGTCGCCCGAGGTGCAGCAGAACTGCAGCGACTCGTAGTCGGCGCCCCAGGCGGCGAAGCCCGGGATCACCGGATTGCCGTTGGCGACCCGCTCCTCGTGGTCCGGGTGGTCGACGCTGAGGCTCGGGCAGACGTCGTACCCGAAGCGCGCGCCCCAGTGCGAGGTGCCGGTGATCAGGCTGCGGATGAAGTACGGGTGGCTGACCACCGCCTCCGGGTACGCCTCCTTCACCCGCAGCGCCTCCTCCAGGACCCGCCGCTCGTTCTCGATCCGGATCGGGCTGTCGGTGCCGTGCTCGCTGTAGAAGTTGAAGGTGACGAGGTTGCCGTTCTCGGCGATCCTGCGGACGGTCGGCTCCAGGTACCGCAGCCCCGCCTCGGAGAGCGCGAAGATGAACAGCACGCGCGGGTCGTCCCGGTAGTGCGAGAGCGCCGTGTCGAACAGGCCGGTGAACTTCGACCCGTTGACCCGGATGGCCCGCAGGTCGTCGTCGAGCGGCCCGCCGCCGAAGATGCTGACGGCCACGGCGATGTGCTCGAAGCCCTGCCGGGGCATCGGCCGCAGGCCGTTGGTCGAGATGGTGATGTACGGGAGCTCCTCGACGAACGCCTCCACGCGCTTGAGCACCAGGGTCGGCTCGCCGCCGATCAGGGTCGCCTGGTTGACCCCCTCGTCCCGCAGCCGGCGGGCGAAGGACCGGATCCGGTCCACGTCCGACAGCTCGCGGACGGCGGTGTCGAAGCCGCCCTCGAAGTACCAGCAGCCCTTGCAGCGGATGTTGCACGTGTTGGTGAGGTGGACCTCGCAGGAGCGGACCTCGCGCCCGAGCCGGCGCAGCCGGTGCAGCCGGGGGGCGAGGTCGGGCCGTTCGGCCAGGAGCGCGGCGGTGCGCTCCTTCGCCTCGCGGCGGCCGAGCGGACGCGGGGTGATGGTCAGGGGGGTGGCCATGGACGGGACTCCTCGGTGTTCCTCGACGGGAACTGCTACTCGGGGACCTTCAGACCGAGGCTCTTGATCCGCGGGGTGACCTTCTCCCGCCAGATGTCGCGCGCCTCGCCGTTCGTGGTCTGCCGCAGCCCGAAACGGACCGCCAGCTTCGCCCTTTCCGACCGCGGGCTGCCGAAGATCCGGACGAATCCCGGCCACAACCGGTCGAGACCCCGCTGGAGTTCCTCCCGGCCCTCCTCGGTACGGGCCAGATTCCGGCAGACCCGGGCGCCGTGGGCGATGTGGATCTTCTCGTCGAGAATGATCGTGCGCACGGCCTCGGCCCACGGCTTGTAACTGCTCTGCGCGAATTCGGAGATCATCACCATCGCGGTCTCCTCGCCGATGTACGAGAAGATCCCGCGCTCCGCCCAGGTGGTGCAGGTGTGGAACTCGTGACCGGCGAAGAGGTCCCGGTCGGCGAGGCGCTGCTTCTCCATGTATCCGGTGTCGATGCCGATGTCGGCGAGGACCCGCTTGCCGATCTTGTAGTGGTCGTACTCCTCGACGGCGCGCTCGGCGCACACCTGCCGCTCCTCGGCGTCCGGCGCCAGCGGCAGGAACACCTGGATGTAGTCGTCGGCCCCCGAGAGCTCGCCCTCGGTGTTCACGATCATTCCCCGGACGGCGATCTCCCGGTACTCCTCGGGCATGGCGAGGAATTCCTCGGGAGTGCGGACGACGACGACCTCGTCGGCGGGAAGGAAAGATGCCATGGTGATCCACTCGCCTCGCTCGTTCGACTGCGACCAGGAGCCCGCGGACCTCGCGGTGGTGGAGCGGGGGAACGGTATCCACGACGCTGTCTCCCATCAATGAGACCCCGTACCGGAATGGCCGATTTCCCGGAGGCGGACGCCCCGCGCACCCCTTTCGATCAAGGGCGGACCGTAGCGCTTCGGACAGCACCGGAGAAGATCGAAGAGGGCACCCTTTCCGGTGGCGACCAGCGGAGAGGAACGGGGGAGGGGGATCTTCCGAATTCGGTCCGCGCGGCCGGAATCCTGCGGCCCGCAGTGTGGCCGGAACGGACCCGGAATTCCCCCGGAGACGGCCCCGGAGTGCGTCAACTCGGTCACGCCGGGCGCGAATCGAACGACCTGGACACCGCCTTGAATCTCTATATGCTGACGCCATGCTTTCTGCCGCCTCCACGCCCGCGAACGCCGCCTCCGCCACCCCCTCCGCGCCCGTGCCGGCCGCCGCCTCCCGGCTGGCGAACGTCGGCTCGTCGCCGGTACGGGAGATCCTGGCGCTCACGGCGCGACCCGAGGTGATCTCCTTCGCCGGGGGCCTGCCCGCCCCCGAGCTGTTCGACGTCGCCGGGATGCGGGACGCGTACGACCGGGTCTTCGCGGAGAACCCGCGGCACGCGCTCCAGTACTCGACGACCGAGGGCGACCCGGAGCTGCGCACCGCCGTCGCCGAGCGGCTCACCGCGCGCGGGCTGCCCACGGGCGCCGACGACCTGCTCGTCACCACCGGCTCGCAGCAGGCCCTCACGCTGCTCACCACCGCCCTCGTCGAACCCGGCGCCGTCGTCCTCGTCGAGAACCCCTGCTACCTCGCCGCCCTCCAGACCTTCGGCTTCGCCGGCGCCCGCGTCGTCCCCGTGCCCACCGACGACCAGGGCCTCCTCCCGGCCGCCCTGGAGGAGATCGCGGCCCGCGAGAAGCCGACCCTCCTCTACGTCGTCCCCACCTTCCAGAACCCCACCGGCCGCACCCTCCCCGCCGAGCGGCGCGCCGCCGTCGCCGAGGCCGCGGCCCGCCACGGCTTCTGGATCGTCGAGGACGACCCGTACAGCGAACTGCGCTACGACGGCGAGCGCGTCCCCTGGATCGCCGCCGATCCCGCGGCGGCCGACCGCACCGTCCTGCTCGGCTCCTTCTCCAAGGTGATGGCCCCCGGCCTCCGGCTCGGCTACCTCCGCGCCCCCGCCGGACTGCGCCGCTCCTGCGTCATCGCCAAGCAGGCCGCCGACCTGCACACCTCGACCATCGACCAGGCGGCGGCCGCGCGCTACCTGCGCGACAGGGACCTCGACGCGCACGTGGCGGTGATCCGCGCCGCCTACCAGGAGCGCAGGGACGCGATGCTCGAAGGCCTGCCGGCCGCGCTGCCGGAGGGCAGCCGGTGGAACAGGCCGGAGGGCGGCATGTTCATCTGGGCGTCCCTGCCCGAGGGGTACGACGCCACGGAGCTCCTGAAGACCGCCGTCGGCCACGAGGTGGCGTACGTGCCGGGGGCACCGTTCTTCTGCGGCGACCCGGACCCGGGCGCCATGCGGCTCTCGTTCACGACGCACTCGCCCGACGAGATCAGGGAGGGCCTCCGCAGGCTCGCCAAGAGCTTCGCCTGATGACGGGGGCGGGTGCGGGGGCGGGGGCGGAGGTGACGGTCGTGGGTGCGGGTGCGGGTGCGGGTGCGGGTGCGGGTGCGGGTGCGGCTGGGGGTGTGGATGTGGGCGCGGTCGTGGGCGCGGCGGCCCCCGCCCCGCTCTCACCGGACGAGCTCAACGCCCTCGTCCGGCGTCAGTTCCCCGACTACACGGCCTGCCGGGTCACCGAGGCGAGCGGGACCCACCTGCTCATGGAGGCGGACGGGGCGCGGCTGCGCACCCGGCCCGGCGGCACGGTCTCCGGACCCGAGCAGGCCGGACTCGTCGACCTCGCCGCCTTCCTCCTGATCAACGCCCGGCTCGGCCGCCCCACCCCCATGGCGCTCACCACCTCCCTCCAGATCAGCTACCTCAACCGCCCCCGGCCCGGCCTCCTCCGCACCCACGCGCGCATGGCCAAGTTCGGCCGGCGCCTCTGCGTGGTCCTCGCCGAACTCCGCGACGAAGGTGACGAACTGGCGGCCTCGGCCACCGTGACGTACTCCGTCCCGCCACCGGCCCGGAACGAGCCGGGAAGCGGGTCGGTGAACGGGCGGGGGAGCGGGTCGGGGAGTGGGCCGACCGGGTGAGCTTCGGGCCCGACCGGCCGCCACGCCGTCATCACGTCGTGTCGTTGTTGGGCCGAACGGGTGAGGAGCGGGAGGATGGACCCATGAGTAGGTACGAGAGGTACGACGTCACCGACGAGCAGTGGGAGGGCCTCGCGCAGGTCGTGCCCCTGCGCGGCCGTGACGAATGGCCGTCCAGGGTCGACCACCGCACGATCCCCGAGCAGTACGAATCCGCCGAGCAGCGCCGCATGGTCGTGCTCCGCGTCCAGGTCTTCGCCGACGCCCGCGAGGTCGCCGAGTACCTCATCGCCCAGATCCCGGTGCTCCTCGATCTGACCGGCGCCGACACCGAGGTCGCCAAGCGGATCCTCGACTTCAGCAGCGGCGTCGTCTTCGGGCTCGGCAGCGGGATGCACCGCGTCGACCGGAACGTCTTCCTCCTCGCCCCGGCGGGCACGGAGGTCGAGGGCGCGGAGGGTGCGGACGAGGAGGAGGTCGTGGGCGGCCGGGCCGCCGGCGTCCCCCGATCGTAGGAAGGTCCCCCCGGCGTAACGGTTCGTCGCGGAAAGGGCTGCGTACGGTCCGGACATGGACCTCACCTGCGGCTCCGCGCTCGCCAGCACGTCGAAGAACCGCCCCTCCGACCCCGCTTCCCCCGCAGCTCCCGCTTCCGTCCCCGACGCCGCTCCCGCTCCCGGCGCCGTTCCCTCCTCCGACGCGGTCCCCTCTGCCGGGCCGCGCGTCCCGGAGGCCCGCACCTCCGCCGCGCCCACGCCTGCGTCCGCGTCCGTACCCGTGTCCGTGCCGGCGTCGGTGTCCGTGCCGGCGTCGGTGTCCGTGCCCGCGTCCGTGCCCGCTCCCGGGAGGGGCGCTCCCCTTCCGCGCGTCACCCGGCCCCGTGCCCCGGTCCCCGAGGCGCGGGGCCCGGTCGTACCGGAAGCCCGGGAGACTCAGGAGGTCCGGGAGTCCCGAGGAGCCCGGGAGTTCCGGGAAGGGCAGGAGTCCCGGGAAGGGCAGGAGGGGCGGTCCGACGCCCGGCCCGCCGTCACCGAGTTGCGCCTCTCCGCGTTCGCCGGCCGCCGTTCCGCCACGCACGCGCTCGGGCCCGTGACCCTCTTCGCCGGGCCCAGCGGCAGCGGCAAGACCACCACCCTGCGGGCGTACGAGGCGCTGGCCCGGCTCTGCGCGGGCGACCCGCTCGACGAGGTGTTCCCGGACGCCGCCGACCTCGTCCCCGAACGCGCCCGGCCCGACGCCCAGGGCCGGCGCGGCTTCCGCATCGGGTGCACCGTCGACGGACCGTGCGGCCCCGTCCGCCTCGACCTCGCCGTGCAGGCCGAGCCCCGGCTCCGCATCGTCGGCGAACGGCTCACCGCCCGGGGCCGCACCCTGCTCGCCACCGCCCTGCGCGACCCCGGCCGCAGCACCGTCCAGGCCGAGTGGCACACGGCGGGCGCCACCCCCGTCACCAGGGCCCCGCTCCCCGACGACCTCCTCGGCACGGCCCTGCTGCCGCTGCGGGTCGCCGGCAAGACCCCCGGCCAGTTGGAGGTCCTGGCCGCCGCCGAGCAGGTGGTCGTCGGGCTGCGGTCCGCCTTCGCCTGCGACCCCCGGCCCGACCGGATGCGGGCCCCCGTGCCGCCCGGCGAGGGGAGGCTGCGGCGCGACTGCCGGAACCTCGCCGAGGTCCTGCACCGCACCCACAACGACTGCCCGCGCCGCCACCACCGCCTGGCCACCGTGGCGGGAGCGGGCTGCGCGGGGACCGTCACGGGGCTCGGGGTGCGGGAGCTCCCGGAGGGCACCGTCCGGACGGTGCTCGAACGGGGCGGCCGGCCCGAGACCCCGCTCGGCCGCCTCGGCGACGGCGAACTGCGCTACCTGGCGCTCGCCCTCACCCTGCTCACGGGCCCCGGGGTCCTGGAGATGGACCGCGTCGCCGAGGTGCCCGACGCCATGCAGAGCCTGACGCTGCTGGCCGACGGCCTCGACCGGGGCCTGGACCGGCGCCAGTCGGGCGGACTGCTCCGCCTCGCCGTGGAGATCGCCGGGGACGGGCACATCCGCCTCGCGGGCACGGTGGGGGACCGGACGGCGGCGGAAGCGCGCCGGACGCCCGGGGTGACGGTGGTAGACCTGGACGGGTGACGGACGAGAACACGAAGAACGACGGTGTGACGGACGGCGACGCGACGGGCGGCGGTGTGACGGACGACGGTGTGGCGGGGCTCCGGCGCAGGCTGGTCGCGTTCGCGGCGGCCCGCGACTGGCAGCCCTACCACACGCCCAAGAACCTGGCGGCGGCCCTCAGCGTGGAGGCGGCCGAACTCCTGGAGATCTTCCAGTGGTTGACGCCCGAGCAGGCCGAGCGGGTGATGGAGGACCCGGAGTCGGCCCACCGGGTCGCCGACGAGGTGGCGGACGTGCTCGCCTACCTCCTCCAGTTCTGCGACGCGCTCGGGATCGACCCGCTCGCGGCGCTCGCGGCCAAGATCGACCGCAACGAACTCCGATTCCCCGCCAAGCGGCGGGGCGGAGGGGGTGAGGAGGGCTCCTGAATCAAGATCGTCACTCTTCGGAGTGATCGACTTTTCCCCGTCAGGCTTCCTGTCCACAGATTTCCGAATTCCTCTGGTGTTTGGGCTCAGGCTGTCTCACTCTGGGTAATGACTGAGTGGGTGGCAAGTCGTGGGAACGGGGGCGGTGTTGATGGAAGCGGAGCGATTGATCGCGCTCGGCCGGCACGCGCTGGTGGAGAGCGGGACGGCACAGGACATCGTGGCGGAGGCCTGGCAGGCCCAGGCCCTCGCCCAGGCGATAGGGAGTCGTCTCGCGCTCTGCGGGCCGCAGGAGCTGCGCGGCGAGGCGCGCGGGCTGGGGGAGATCGGGGAGTATCCGGCGGTGTGGGGCGCCGGAGGGCCGCGCGCGGCCCGGCTGACCGAGGTCACGGACCCCCACCGGACGCTGACCGCGCTGGGGGAGCTGCTCGCCGAGGTGGGGATCGCCCTGGTGGGCGTGGCCTGCGCCACCGACGAGGAGGGGCTCTACTGGCAGTGCATCGAGGCGATCGACGCCACCGACGAGTCGGGTGACCGGGTGCGCGGGATGTTACGGCGTCTGGCCGTCCGCGACGGCGAGCGGGCCCGCCCGCCCGACCCGGCCCGGGGCCGCGCGACCCCACGCCGGGAGCCGTCGTGCTGACGCGCTCCGGCCCGGCCGGCGCGGCCGCCTCGACCGGGCCTGCCGCCTCGACCGATCCGCCCGGCCCGGCCGGACCCGGCCAAGGCGCCCGGCCCGGCTCGACCGGCCCTGCCTGTCCGGCCCGGTCAAGGCGCCCGGCCGGGGTGTCGGCGGGGAGGTCGGCCCGTACGCGACGGTGCAGGATGGAGGCATGGATCTTCGCATCTTCACCGAGCCCCAGCAGGGGGCCGACTACGACACCCTCCTCACCGTGGCCCGCGCCACCGAGGAGCTCGGCTTCGACGCCTTCTTCCGCTCCGACCACTACCTCAGCATGGGGTCCGCCGACGGCCTGCCCGGTCCGACGGACGCCTGGATCACCCTGGCCGGCCTGGCCCGGGAGACGAAGAGGATCCGCCTCGGCACACTGATGACGGCCGGCACCTTCCGGCTCCCCGGCGTCCTCGCCATCCAGGTCGCCCAGGTCGACCGGATGTCCGGCGGCCGGGTCGAACTGGGCCTGGGCGCGGGCTGGTTCGAGGAGGAGCACAAGGCCTACGGCATCCCCTTCCCGAAGGAGAAGTTCGGCCGCCTCGAAGAGCAGTTGGCGATCGTCACCGGTCTGTGGGAGACCGAGGTCGGCAAGACGTTCACCCATGAGGGGGAGTTCTACCGGCTCACCGACTCCCCGGCGCTGCCCAAGCCCCTCCAGGAGAAGATCCCGGTCCTGATCGGCGGGCACGGCGCGACCCGCACCCCCCGGCTCGCCGCGCGGTACGCGGACGAGTTCAACATCCCGTTCGCCTCCCTGGAGGACAGCGAGAAGCAGTTCGGACGGGTGCGGGCCGCCGCCGAGGCGATCGGCCGGTCGGCCGACGACCTGGTGTACTCCAACGCGCTGGTCGTCTGCGTCGGCCGGGACGACGCCGAGGTGGCCCGCCGGGCCGCCGCCATCGGGCGGGACGTGGACGAGCTCAGGGCGAACGGTCTGGCCGGCTCGCCCGCCGAGGTCGTCGACAGGCTCGGCCGGTACGCGGCCATCGGCTCCTCCCGGGTCTACCTCCAGGTCCTGGACCTGGACGACCTGGACCATCTGGAGCTGATCTCCGCCCAGGTCCAGTCGCAACTGGGCTGAGCGGGAGGAGCGAGCCGATGAGACCGGTCCGTGCGCTCGACGAGGCCCTCCGGGCGGAGGTCCTCGTCCTCGACGGCGGGCTCTCCGATCAACTGGAGGCCCAGGGCTGCGACCTCTCGGACGCGCTCTGGTCCGCGCGGCTCCTCGCCGACGGACCCGAGCGGATCGAGGAGGCGCACGCGGCGTACGTGCGGGCCGGGGCGCGGGTGCTCATCACCTCCGGCTACCAGGCCACCTTCGAGGGCTTCGCCCGGCGGGGCACGGGCCGGGAGGAGGCGGCGCGGCTGCTCGCCCGGAGCGTGGAGCTCGCGCGGTCGGCGGCGGACGTCGCGGAGGAGGAGGTCTGGGTCGCCGCGTCCGTCGGGCCGTACGGCGCGATGCTGGCGGACGGCAGCGAGTACCGGGGACGGTACGGGCTCTCCGTGCGCGCACTCGAGGCGTTCCACCGGCCGAGGATCGAGGTGTTCGCGGCGGCGGGGCCCGACGTCCTGGCCCTGGAGACGGTGCCGGACGCCGAGGAGGCGGAGGCGCTGCTGCGGGCGGCCGAGGGGTGCGGGATGCCCGTGTGGCTGTCGTACACGGTCGAGGGCGGGCGGACCCGGGCCGGTCAGGACCTGGCGGAGGCGTTCGCGGTCGCCGCCGGGAACGACCGGGTGGTGGCGGTCGGGGTCAACTGCTGCGACCCGGCCGACGCGGGACCCGCCGTGGAGACGGCCGTCGCCGTGACCGGGAAACCGGCCGTGGTCTACCCCAACAGCGGGGAGCGCTGGGACGCCGGGGCGCGGGACTGGCGCGGCGGGTCCGCCTTCGACCCGGGGCGGGCCGCCGCCTGGGTCCGCTCCGGCGCCCGGCTCGTCGGCGGCTGCTGCCGGGTCGGCCCGGACACGATCACCGCCCTCGCCGCGGCCCTGGCCGACGCCGGAGCCGACGGCACCGGCTGAGCCGGAAGCCTCCCGCGCGTCCGGCCCCGCGCGTCCGGCCCCGTGCGTCCGGCTTCGCGCATTCGGCCCCGCACGTCCGGACCCGCCCCTCCGGGCGCACGGAAAATGCCTGGTGGGGCGGGGGAGGGCCGCACCATACTCGAAGACGTGTTCCTGACGATCAGTACGACCGGCAACCCGGAGCGACCCGCGACCGACCTCGGCTTCCTGCTGCACAAGCATCCCGAGCGGGCGCAGTCGTTCCCGACCTCGCACGGCACCGCGCACGTCCTCTACCCCGAGGCGAGCGCCGAGCGGTGCACGGCGGCGCTCCTCCTGGAAGTGGACCCCGTGGCGCTGGTGCGCCGTGGCAAGGGCAAGGGCCGGGGCGGCGCCCCGGACTCCGCGCTCGCGCAGTACGTGAACGACCGGCCCTACGCCGCGTCCTCGCTGCTCGCCGTCGCGCTCGCCAAGGTCTTCAAGAGCGCGCTGCACGGCGACTGCAAGGCGATGCCCGAGCGGGCCGCCGCGCCGCTGCCGCTGCGGATCGAGGTCCCCGCGCTCCCCGCCCGGGGCGGCGCGGACCTGGTGCGCGCGCTGTTCGGTCCGCTGGGCTGGTCCGCGGTGGAGGCCGAACCGGTCGTGCTGGACGCCGAGTTCCCCGAGTGGGGCGACTCGCGGTACGTGCGCCTCGTCCTGGAGGGCGAGCTGCGGCTCGCGGACGCCCTCAACCACCTCTACGTCCTGCTGCCCGTCCTCGACGACGCCAAGCACTACTGGGTCGCGCCCGACGAGGTCGACAAGCTGCTGCGCGCCGGTGACGGCTGGCTCGCCGGACACCCCGAGCGGAAGCTGATCACGGACCGCTACCTCTCCCGCCGCCGGGGCCTGGCCCGGGAGGCGACGGAGCGGCTCGAACTGGTCCGGCTCGCCGAGGCCGAGGGCCTGGACGTCGAGGACGTGGACAACGCCGTCGACGAGACGACCGACACCGAGGAGCGCCCGGTGCCGCTCGCCCAGCGGCGGCGGGACGCGATCCTGTCCGCGCTGCGCGGGGCCGGGGCGGCGCGCGTGCTCGACCTGGGCTGCGGACAGGGCCAGTTGGTGCAGGCCCTGCTCAAGGACCCGCGCTTCACCGAGGTCGTCGGCGTCGACGTGTCCGTCCGCGCCCTGACCGTCGCCGCGCGCCGGCTGCGGCTCGACCGGATGGGGGAGCGGCAGGCCGCCCGCGTGACCCTGGTGCAGGGCTCCCTCGCGTACACCGACAAGCGGCTGACCGGCTACGACGCGGCCGTGCTCAGCGAGGTGATCGAGCACCTGGACCTGCCGAGGCTGCCGGCCCTGGAGTACGCGGTGTTCGGCTCGGCCCGGCCCCGTACGGTCCTCGTGACCACGCCGAACGTCGAGTACAACGTGCGCTGGGAGACCCTGCCCGCCGGGCGCGTCCGGCACAGCGACCACCGCTTCGAGTGGACCCGCGAGGAGTTCCGGAGCTGGGCGGCCCGGGTGGCGGAGGAGTACGGGTACGAGGCCGGGTTCACCCCCGTCGGCCCCGACGACCCCGAGGTCGGACCGCCCACCCAGATGGCCGTCTTCACCCGCACCGCCACCGGAGACGACGAGAACGAGAAGGAGGGGCAGGCATGACCGCCGTCACCGACACCACCGCCGCACGCCGGGTCCTGCCCGTCACCGACCTCTCCCTCGTCGTGCTCGTCGGCGCCACCGGCTCCGGCAAGTCCACCTTCGCGCGGCGCCACTTCAAGCCCACCGAGGTCGTCTCCTCCGACTTCTGCCGGGGCCTCGTCGCCGACGACGAGAACGACCAGTCCGCCAGCCGGGACGCCTTCGACGTCCTCCACCACATCGCCGGCAAGCGCCTGGCCGCCGGACGGCTCACCGTCGTCGACGCCACCAACGTCCAGCAGGAGGCGCGGCGGCAGCTCGTGCGGTTGGCCAGGACGCACGACGTGCTGCCGATCGCGATCGTCCTCGACCTGCCCGAGCAGGTGTGCCGCGAACGGAACGCGGCCCGCCCCGACCGGGCCGGCATGCCCGCGCACGTGATCCAGCGCCACCGCCGCGAGCTGCGGCGTTCGCTGCGGGGCCTGGAGCGCGAGGGCTTCCGCAAGGTCCACGTGCTGCGGTCCGTCGAGGAGGTCGAGGCCGCCGAGGTCGTCCTGGAGCGCCGCTTCAACGACCTGCGCCACCTCACCGGCCCCTTCGACGTCGTCGGCGACGTCCATGGCTGCAGCTCCGAGCTGGAGACCCTGCTCGGCAAGCTCGGCTACGTCGACGGGCACCACCCCGAGGGGCGCACGGCGGTCTTCGTCGGCGACCTCGTCGACCGGGGCCCCGACTCCCCGGGCGTCCTGCGCCGCGTGATGTCCATGGTGGCCTCCGGCGACGCCCTGTGCGTCCCCGGCAACCACGAGAACAAGCTCGGCCGCTGGCTGAAGGGCCGCAAGGTCCAGCGGACCCACGGACTGGCCGAGACCATCGAGCAGTTGGAGGGCGAGAGCGCGGAGTTCCGGGCCGAGGTGGAGAAGTTCGTCGACGGGCTCGTCAGCCACTACGTCCTCGACGGCGGCGACCTCGTCGTCTGCCACGCCGGACTGCCGGAGAAGTACCACGGCCGCACCTCCGGCCGGGTGCGCTCGCACGCGCTGTACGGGGACACCACCGGCGAGACCGACGAGTTCGGGCTGCCCGTGCGCTACCCGTGGGCGGAGGAGTACCGGGGCCGGGCCACCGTCGTCTACGGACACACCCCCGTGCCGAACACCTCCTGGATCAACAACACCCTCTGCCTCGACACCGGGGCCGTCTTCGGCGGGCGGATGACCGCGCTGCGCTGGCCGGAGCGCGAGCTCGTCGACGTACCGGCCGAGCGGGTCTGGTACGAGCCGGCCCGGCCGCTCGCGACCGCCGCGCCCGGCGGGCACCAGGGGCGCCCCCTGGACCTGGCCGACGTGCACGGGCGGCGGACGGTGGAGACCCGGCACCACGGCAACGTCGCCGTGCGCGAGGAGAACGCGGCGGCGGCCCTGGAGGTCATGAGCCGGTTCGCGGTCGACCCGCGCCTGCTCGCCCACCTGCCGCCGACCATGGCGCCGACCGCCACCTCCAAGGAGGAGGGCTACCTGGAGCACCCGGCCGAGGCCTTCGCCCAGTACCGGGCCGACGGCGTCGCACGGGTCGTGTGCGAGGAGAAGCACATGGGCTCCCGGGCCGTGGCCCTGGTGTGCCGGGACGCCGACGCGGCCCGCGAGCGCTTCGGCGCCGACGGGGTGACGGGCGCCCTGCACACCCGTACCGGACGCCCCTTCTTCGACGACGCCGCCGTCACCGAGGAGGTCCTCGCACGGCTGCGGGCGGCCATCGGGGCCGCCGGACTCTGGGAGGAGCTCGACACGGACTGGCTGCTGCTCGACGGCGAGCTGATGCCGTGGTCGCTCAAGTCGGCCGGTCTGCTCCGCGCGCAGTACGCGGCCGTCGGCGCCGCCTCGGGCGCGGTGCTGCCCGGCGCGGTCGAGGCCCTGCGGCGGGCGGCCGAGCGCGGGGTCGAAGGGGTCGGCGGGCTGCTCGACCGGCAGCGGGAGCGGGCGGTGGACGCGGCGGCCTTCACGGCCGCCTACCGCAGGTACTGCTGGCCGACCGAGGGCCTGGAGGGCGTGCGGTTCGCGCCCTTCCAGCTCCTGGCGGCGCGCGGGCGCTCGCTCGCGGCCGTGCCGCACGACGAGCAGCTCGCGTGGCTCGACCGGCTCGTGGAGCACGATCCGACCGGCCTCGTCCGGGTCACCCGCCGGCTCGTCGTCGACACCGGCGACGAGGCCTCGGTCCGCGCCGGCGTCGACTGGTGGCTGGAGCTGACCGGCGCGGGCGGCGAGGGCATGGTCGTCAAGCCGCTGGCGGCGCTGGTCCGCGACGGGAAGGGCCGGCTCGTCCAGCCGGGCGTGAAGGTCCGCGGCCGGGAGTACCTGCGGATCGTCTACGGTCCCGAGTACACCCGCCCGGAGAACCTGGAGCGGCTGCGGCAGCGCTTCCTCGGCCACAAGCGGTCCCTCGCCCTGCGCGAGTACGCGCTCGGCCTGGAGGCGCTCGACCGGCTCGCGGACGGCGAACCGCTCTGGCGGGTCCACGAGGCCGTCTTCGCGGTCCTCGCCCTGGAGTCGGAGCCGGTCGACCCGAGGCTCTGAGACCGGGGGCCGAGACCAGGTCCCGGGGCCCGGCCCCGCCCGCGCTCCTCCCCCCGCCCCCCGCCCCCACCGGACCGTTCCGGCGGGGGCGCAGGGGTGTCCGGAGCGGCGCTCCCCTGCGCCCCCCGTGCTCGTTGACGCGTTTCTTCCGCACCTCCTAGCGTTCTTCACCTCGTCATGTGGCGGGACGTCAATCCCCTTGCGCGGCAAGGCGGACGACGTGCCCCTGCGGTCGGCGCCGGGGCGTCGCGAGGGAGTCCGAGTGAGCAGTGCGGGAGCGAACGGGGCGGGGAGCGCGGTCGCGGGCGGGATCCACCGGTTCGTCGTCCTCGGCGGCGTCTGCGGCTCCGGGAGTCCGGACCCGGCCGGGAGGGAACCGCGCCGCACGGCGCTGTACGCCGCCTTCGACGAGGCGTACGCTTCCGTCGGCGTCGAACCCGGCACGTACCACCGGGAGGACCGCGGCGACGGCGTCCTCGCCGCCCTGCGTCCCGGCGTGCCGCCGTCCCTCATGGTCGGGCGGTGGATCGACACCCTCCACGAGAGCCTGCGCGCCCACAACGCGGGCCGCGTCCGGCGGCTGCGGCTGCGGATCGGCATGGACGCCGGGCTCGTCGCCCGGGACGCGCGGGGGCACGGGCTCGCCGGACGGGCGGTCGACCTCGCCGCCCGGCTCTGCGACAGCGCCCCGGCCCGGCGGATCATGGCGGAGTCGCCCGACGTCGACCTGCTCGTCGTCGTCTCCGACTGGCTGTACGGGAACGTGGTCGCCGAGGGCGGGCGGTACGTGGAACCGGCCCACTACCGGCCGGTCCGCGTCCGGTCCGGGGCGGCCGACGGGACCAACGGGACCGCCTGGTTCCACGTGCCGCGCAGGACCGCGCCACCGCTGCCGGAGCCGCTGCCGGAGCCGGAGCCGGAGCCGTACGGCGAACCGGCGGTCTGAGGGCGGGGGAGCCGACGGGGGATCACGGACCGGCGTCGGGCCGTCGCGGGGGGACGGCCCGACGCCCCGGACCGGGGGAGGGGGCGTACCGCCGCACGCACCGCGCCCGCCGCGACCGCGCCCGCCGCCTCCCGCACCGAAACACGGGCCCCGGCGGCCCCCCTCCGTCAGGATGGACCCATGGGATTCCACGTCGATTCCGAGACCGGGCGGCTGCGCCGCGTCATCCTCCACCGCCCCGACCTGGAGCTGAAGCGGCTCACCCCGACCAACAAGGACGCGCTCCTCTTCGACGACGTCCTCTGGGTGCGGCGAGCCCGGCAGGAGCACGACGGCTTCGCCGACGTGCTGCGCGACCGGGGGGTGGAGGTGCACCTCTTCGCGGACCTCCTGAGCGAGTCGCTCGAGGTGCCGGCCGCCCGCGCGCTCGTCCTGGACCGGGTCTTCGACGAGAAGGAGTACGGTCCGCTCGCCACCGACCACCTGCGGGCGGCCTTCGACTCGCTCGACGCCGTCGCGCTCGGCGAGGTGCTCGTCGGCGGGATGACGAAGCGGGAGTTCCTGGCGGCGCACCGGGAGCCGACCTCGGTCCGCTTCCACGCCCTCGACCTGGACGACTTCCTCCTCGGCCCGCTGCCCAACCACCTCTTCACCCGGGACACCTCGGCCTGGATCTACGACGGCGTCTCCATCAACGCCATGCGCTGGCCGGCCCGGCAGCGCGAGACGGTCCACTTCGAGGCGATCTACAAGCACCACCCGCTCTTCACCGGGCCCGGGGCGGGCCCCTTCCACCACTGGTCGGAGGGGCAGGCGGACTACCCGTCGACGATCGAGGGCGGGGACGTCCTGGTCATCGGCAACGGCGCCGTGCTCATCGGGATGAGCGAGCGCACCACCCCGCAGGCGGTGGAGATGCTGGCCCGGGGCATGTTCGCGGCCGGTTCGGCGCGCACGATCGTCGCGCTCGACATGCCGAAGCGGCGCGCGTTCATGCACCTGGACACGGTGATGACGATGGTGGACCAGGACACGTTCACCCAGTACGCGGGGCTCGGCATGCTCCGCTCGTACACGATCGAGCCGGGGGACGCGGGGCAGCCCCTGCGGGTGAGCGACCACCCGCCGGAGCGGATGCACGACGCCGTCGCGGCGGCCCTGGGCCTGCCGGAGATCCGGGTCCTCACCGCCACCCAGGACGTGCACGCGGCCGAGCGCGAGCAGTGGGACGACGGGTGCAACGTGCTCGCCGTGGAGCCGGGGGTGGTCGTCGCGTACGAGCGGAACGTCACCACCAACACGCACCTGCGCAAGCAGGGCATCGAGGTGATCGAGATCCCCGGCAGCGAGCTGGGCCGGGGGAGGGGCGGCCCGCGCTGCATGAGCTGTCCGGTGGAGCGGGACGCCGTCTGAGGGACCCCGGCGTCGAGAAGGGCGCGAGGAGGGGGCTGTATATAAATGTTGAAGTGCGTATAGACTTCCAAGGTCCCCGATCGCCGTCCCCGACCGTACCCACAGGAGCGCGACCCATGGCCACAGACCTCATCGGCCGCCACTTCCTCAAGGAGCTGGACTTCACCGCCGAGGAGTTCCGCGGTCTGGTCGCGCTCGCCGCCGAGCTGAAGGCCGCCAAGAAGGCGGGCGCGGAGGTGCGGCGGCTGCGCGGCCGGAACATCGCCCTGATCTTCGAGAAGACCTCGACCCGCACCCGTTGCGCCTTCGAGGTCGCCGCCGCCGACCAGGGCGCCTCCACGACCTACCTGGACCCCTCGGGCTCCCAGATGGGCCACAAGGAGTCCGTCAAGGACACGGCCCGCGTCCTCGGCCGGATGTTCGACGGCATCGAGTACCGGGGGGACAGCCAGGCCGCGGTCGAGGAGCTCGCCGCCTTCGCGGGCGTGCCCGTCTTCAACGGCCTCACCGACGACTGGCACCCCACCCAGATGCTCGCCGACGTGCTCACCGTGACCGAGCACACGGACAAGCCGCTGGACCGGGTCGCCTTCGCCTACCTCGGCGACGCCCGCTTCAACATGGGCAACTCCTACCTCGTCACCGGCGCCCTGCTCGGCATGGACGTCCGGATCGTCGCTCCGAAGACGTACTGGCCGGCCGGGGAGGTCGTCGAGCGGGCCCGCGAGCTCGCCGAGAAGAGCGGCGCCACCGTCACCCTCACCGAGGACGTGGCGGAGGGGGTCCGGGGCGCCGACTTCGTGGCCACCGACGTGTGGGTCTCCATGGGCGAGCCCAAGGAGGTCTGGGACGAGCGGATCGCCGCCCTCGCCCCGTACTCCGTGACCATGGACGTGCTGCGCGCCACCGGGAACCCGGACGTCCGGTTCCTGCACTGCCTGCCCGCCTTCCACGACCTGGGCACCGCCGTCGGCCGCGACATCCACGCCCGGCACGGCCTGACCGAGCTGGAGGTCTCCGACGAGGTCTTCGAGTCGGCGCACTCGGTCGTCTTCGACCAGGCCGAGAACCGGATGCACACCATCAAGGCGGTCCTGGTCGCGACGATGGCGGGGACGGGGACGGGGACGGGGGCGGCGACGGGGACGGGAGCGGCGACGGGGGCCGGTCCTGACTCCGGTCCCGGTTCTGGTTCCGGTCCCGGTTCCGGTTCCGCGGCATAGCATTGCGCCCGATTGGGTGAATATGCGCGGTGCGGTTTACGATCGCACGGTTCAGGGGGGTTCGGGCTGGTAGCCCGGACCCCCCTCACGCGTGCACGCACCAGAAACGAGAACCCCGCATGACCCCGTCCGCCGCGCGGATCAAAACGCCGCAGCAGCTCATCGCCGAGTCCGGCGCCGACCTGGAGGGCCACGGCCTCCGACGCACCATGGGCCTCTTCCAGCTCGTCTGCTTCGGCGTCGGCGCGATCGTCGGCACCGGCATCTTCGTCGGCCTCTCCGACAGCGTCGCCGAGGCCGGCCCCGCCGTCGTGGTCTCCTTCGTGCTCGCCGCGATCACCTGCGTCTTCACCGCCTTCTCCTTCGCGGAGCTGGGCAGCGCGATCCCGGTCTCGGGCTCCTCGTACTCCTTCGCCTACGCGAGCCTCGGCGAGCGGGCCGCCTTCCTCGTCGGCTGGTGCCTGCTCCTGGAGTACGGCGTGTCCGTCTCCGCGGTCGCGGTCGGCTGGAGCCAGTACCTCAACGAGCTCCTGGAGAGCCTGACCGGATGGCACCTGCCCGCCGCGCTCTCCGCCGGGCCGGGCGAGGGCGGCGCGGTCAACCTGCCCGCCGTGGTCGTGATCCTGCTCGCCGCGACCCTGCTCGTGCGCGGGGTCCGGGAGAGCGCCCGGGCGACCGCCGCCATGGCCGTCCTCAAGATCGGCATCCTGATCGTCTTCTGCGCCGTCGGCTTCTCCGCCTTCCAGGACGGGCACCTCTCGCCGTTCACGGGCAGCGGCCTCGGCGGCATCACCGCCGGCGCCTCCGTGGCCTTCTTCTCGTACATCGGCTTCGACGCGATCACCACGGCCGGCGAGGAGGTGAAGAACCCGCGCCGCAACGTCCCGATCGCCATCCTCGTCTGCATCGGGATCGTCACCCTGCTCTACTGCGCGGTCGCGCTCTCCGCGATCGGGGCGCTCGGCGCCGACGCCGTCGCGAACAGCCCGGCCGCCCTCTCGGTCGTCGTGGACGAGGTCACCGGCTCGTCGATCGGCGGCGGGGTCATCGCCTTCGGCGCGGTCGTCGCCATCGCCTCCGTCGTCCTCGCCGTGATGTACGGCCAGACCCGCATCCTGATGTCGATGTCCCGCGACGGACTCGTCCCCCGGGTCTTCGAGCGGGTCTCCCCGAAGACCTCGACCCCCGTCGCCAACACCTGGATCGTGGCCGCCGTCTTCGCCGTGCCGGCCGCCTTCGCCCCGCTCGACGTGGTCGTCGACCTGACCACCATCGGCACCCTCGCCGTCATGGCGGTCGTCAACCTCGCCGTGATGGTGCTGCGCCGCCGCGCCCCCGAGCTGCCGCGCTCCTTCCGGGTGCCGCTCTTCCCGCTGAGCCCGGTGCTCGGCATCGGCTTCTGCCTGTACCTGATCTGGGGCACGGGCTGGACGACCTGGCTGCAGTTCGCGGTCTTCCTGCTCGCGGGCGGACTGCTCTACGCGGTCTACGGGCGCCGCAACTCGCGGCTCGTCACGCCGTCGGAGGGTGCTCCCGGTCCGGTGCCGCCGGGAGCGTGAACCAGGCCGCCTTGCCGTGCGCGGTCGGGCGGTGGCCGCAGTCGCTGCTGAGCGCCCGGACCAGGAGGAGGCCGCGGCCGTGCTCCTGCCAGGGGTCGACCCCGGCGTCCGGGTCGGGGTGGACGACCCGGCCGGGCTCCGGGTCGTGGACCTCGACCCGGCAGTCGCCGGACGCCGTGCGCGGCTCGACGACCAGCTCGACGGGCCCCCGCCCCGCGGTGTGCCGGACGGCGTTGGCGACGAGCTCGGCGGTGAGCAGCTCCGCCGTGTCGACCTCGTCGGGCGCGGTGCCGGCGAGGGCGTCGCGGACGAGGGCGCGGGCGATCGGGACGGCGGCGGTCGTGTGCGGCAGCCGGACGCGCCGGGCGGCGGGCGAGCCGGTGGGGGCGATGGTTCCGGGCATGGGAGGCAGGTTTCCTTCGCCGGTGAGGGGCGGATGGAGGGGGAGCGGAGGGGCTCCGGGACGTCCTGCTTCCGACCCTACGGAAGGGGCGGCGCCTTCCCCAGGGCACCCCCTCCCCACCCGGGGAGGACTTCCGCACCTCCTTCCCCCGTCCGGGGAGGTCTTCCGCACCCCCCTGTCTCCCCGTCCGGGAAGGTCTTCCGTACCCCCCGCGCGAGGCCCTGTGGACAGGCCTGTCGCGTGCTCGTGACGACGGTTACGAAACGGTGATACCCTCCGGGCGGAGGAAGGAGGCCGTTCCGGATGAGTCCCTTCACCGGCTCCGCGTCCCGCACCGCCCGCTGGCGCCACCTGCGCCTGGACGTCGACGAGGGCGTCGCCACCGTCACCCTCGCCCGGCCCGCCCGACTCAACGCCCTCACCTTCGGCGCCTACGCCGACCTGCGCGACCTCCTCGCCGAGCTCTCCCGCGAGCGGACCGTCCGCGCCCTCGTCCTCGGCGGCGAGGGCCGCGGCTTCTGCTCCGGCGGCGACGTGGACGAGATCATCGGCGCCACCCTCTCCCTCGACACCGCCCGGCTCCTCGACTTCAACCGGATGACCGGCCAGGTCGTCCGCGCCCTGCGCGAATGCCCCTTCCCCGTCGTCGCGGCCCTGCACGGCGTCGCCGCGGGCGCCGGGGCGGTCCTCGCCCTCGCCGCCGACTTCCGGATCGCCGACCCCACCACCCGCTTCGCCTTCCTCTTCACCCGGGTCGGACTCTCCGGCGGCGACATGGGCGCCGCCTACCTGCTGCCCCGGGTCGTCGGCCTCGGCCACGCCACCCGGCTCCTCATGCTGGGCGAACCCGTCCACGCCGCCGAGGCCGAGCGCATCGGCCTCCTGAGCGAACTCACCGACGAGGGCGCCGCCGACATCCGCGCCGCCGCCCTCGCCCGCCGCCTCGCCGACGGCCCCGCGCTCGCCCTCGCCCAGACCAAGGCCCTGCTCACCGCCGAACTCGACATGCCCCTGGCCGCCTCGGTCGAACTGGACGCGGCCACCCAGGCCCTCCTGATGCACGGCGAGGACTACGCCGAGTTCCACGCCGCCTTCACCGAGAAGAGGCCCCCGAAGTGGCGGGGCCGGTAACCGCCCGAGGGGCCCCGGGCGGGCCCCGCCCCGCGTCCCCCTCCCGCATCGCCGTCGTCGGCGGCGGCCCCGGCGGGCTCTACGCCGCCGCCCTGCTCAAGCGGCGCGACCCCCGGCGCGAGGTCACCGTCTGGGAGCGGAACGCGCCCACCGACACCTTCGGCTTCGGCGTCGTCCTCTCCGACGAGACCCTCGGCGGGATCCGGGACGCCGACCCCGTCGTGTACGCGGCGCTCGACCGCGAACTCGTCCGCTGGGAGGACATCGACGTCGTCCACCGGGGCCGGCGCACCACCTCCACCGGCCACGCCTTCGCCGCCCTCGGCCGCCGCCGGCTCCTGGAGATCCTGCACGCCCGCTGCGCCGACCTCGGCGTACGGCTCCGCTTCCGCGCCGAGGCCCCGCCCGCCGCCGAACTGGCCGCCGGGAACGACCTGGTCGTCGCCGCCGACGGCGTCCACAGCCGCACCCGCCAGGCGTACGCCGCGCACTTCCGCCCCCGGATCACCACCCACCGCTGCCGCTACATCTGGCTCGCCGCCGACTTCGCCCTCGACGCCTTCCGCTTCGAGACCGCCGAGACCGGCCACGGCGTGCTGCAACTCCACGCCTACCCCTACGAGTCCGGCTCCTCCACCGTCATCGTCGAGGCCCGCGAGGAGGTCTGGCGCGCCGCCGGCCTCCACGTGCTCGACGAGGCCGGATCCGCCGCCCGCTGCGCCGAGCTCTTCGCCGGGACGCTCGGCGGCCGGAGGCTGCGCGCCAACAACTCCGCCTGGACCGCCTTCCGCACGGTCGTCAACGACCGCTGGTCGTACGGCAACACCGTCCTCATCGGCGACGCCGCCCACACCGCGCACTTCTCCATCGGCTCCGGCACCAAACTGGCCGTCGAGGACGCCCTCGCCCTCGCCGACAACCTCGACGCCCACCGCACCACGGACGAGGCCCTGGCCGCCTACGAGGCCGCGCGCCGCCCCGCCGTCGCCTCCACCCAGCGCGCGGCCGCCGCCAGCCTCCACTGGTTCGAGGAGCTCGCGGACCGCGTCGACCGGCCGCCCCGCCGCTTCGCCTTCGACCTCCTCACCCGCAGCCGCCGCGTCACCCACGCCAACCTGCGCCTGCGCGACCCCGCCTTCACCGCCACCGTCGAGGACGACTTCGGCTGCCCGCCCGGCACCCCGCCCATGTTCACCCCCTTCCGCCTGCGCGGACTGACCCTGCGCAACCGGATCGTGGTCTCCCCCATGGACCTGTACGTCGCGCAGGACGGCGTTCCCGGCGACTTCCACCTCGTCCACCTGGGGTCCAGGGCCCTCGGCGGCGCCGGACTCGTCATGACCGAGATGGTCTGCGTGAGCCCCACCGGCCGCATCACCCCCGGCTGCACCGGCCTCTGGACCGACGAACAGGCCGCCGCCTGGAGCCGGATCACCGACTTCGTCCACACGAGCGCGCCCGGCGCCGCGCTCGGCGTCCAGCTCGGCCACTCCGGCCGCAAGGGCTCCACCCGGCGCATGTGGGAGGGGATCGACCGGCCGCTGCCCGAGGGCAACTGGCCCCTCGTCGCCGCCTCGCCCCTCCCGTACCGGCCCGGCGTCAACCAGACCCCCACCGCCCTCGACCGCACCGGACTCACCGCCGTGCGCGAGGAGTTCACGGCCGCCGCCCGGCGCGCCGCCCGCAGCGGCTTCGACCTCCTCGAACTCCACGCCGCCCACGGCTACCTGCTCTCCGGCTTCCTCTCCCCGCTCACCAACCACCGCACCGACGCCTACGGCGGCGACCTCGAAGGGCGCCTCCGCTTCCCCCTCGAAGTCCTCGACGCGGTACGGGAGGCGTGGCCCGACGACCGGCCCCTCACCGTCCGGATCTCGGCCACCGACTGGGCCGAGGGCGGCACGACCGCCGAGGACGCCGTCACGATCGCCCGCGCCCTCGCCGCGCACGGCGCCGACGCGATCGACGTCTCCACCGGCCAGGTCGTCCCCCACGAGACCCCCGCCCACGGCCGCTCCTACCAGGCCCCGTACGCCGACCGCATCCGCAACGAGACCGGCGTCCCCGTGATCGCGGTCGGCGCGATCTCCTCCTGGGACGACGTCAACTCCCTCCTCCTGGCCGGCCGCGCCGACCTCTGCGCCCTCGCCCGACCCCACCTCTACGACCCCCACTGGACCCTCCACGCGGCGGCCGAACAGGGCTACGAGGGCCCGGCGGCCCCCTGGCCGGCCCCGTACCGCGCGGGCAGCCGCCGCCCGCCCACCGGCCGCCGCGACTAGGGCCTGTCCGGCGAGAACCGTCCGGCAGAACCGGTCAAACAACCCTGCGAACCCTCCCCGTTCGGGATGAAGCGGCGCCGCCGCCGTGCCTCCGGTCGCCCTCCCGCTGTTCTCTCCGGCGGAAAGATCGTTCCGACCCCGGGAGAGGGCACGATGCAGCGAGGCGGGCAGGGCGGTCGGCGCCCATGAGCCTGTACCAGGAGGCCGCGCCCCGGACGGCGTCCGCCGCCACCCGCACCGCCCGGGCGGTGGCCGGGGAACTCCTCGACCGCACCCTCGGCACCCTGACCGCGTGCCCCCGCTGGGACGTCGACGCCTCCGCCTCCGGATTCGGCACCGCCCCCGGCCCGGTCCCGCCGATCGGCACCGACTACCTGGCCCAGGTCCACGGCGGCCTCGCCGCTGCTCTCCGCCGCGGCCCTGGTCCCGCGCCCGGCCCGGCGCGTCGCGCTCTCCCCGCTCGACCGCCCGCTGCCCACCGCCGACGGCCTGCTGTACCTGGGGGCCGAGGCGCGGGCCCTGCCCCGGGAGGTGGCCCGGACCGTCGGCGCCACCGGCACCGCCACGGTGGGGGAGCGGCTGCGGACCCGCACGACGGACGCGTGGCTGGCCGAGCTGCGGGCGGCGGGGCTGCCGTCCGTCGCCGTCCGCACCGACCTGGCGGCCCTCGCCGCGGACCCGGCCTTCGCCCGGACCGTCCTGCCGCCCGACGACCGCCTCCCGTACGCGCGTCCCGCCGCGCCCTGGGAGTTCACCGAGGAGGCCCGATGAGCCCGCCGCACCGGCTCGGCGTGGTCCTGATGGTCGCGTCCCACCCGCTGGCGGCGGCCCTCGGCTGACGCGCCCGGTCCCCTACTCCCCGCCCCCGGCCAGGAAGGGCCGTACGAACTCCGCGCCCCGGTCCCGCAGCAGCTCGTGCAGGGCGGCGAAGACCTCCGCCGAGCGGCGGCCCGGCCAGTCGTCGGGGAGCAGCTCCGCCGGGAGGACCGGGTCGGCGTACGGGAGGCGGCGCCAGGAGTCGAGGGCGAGGAGGTGGTCCCGGTAGGCGTCCCCGGGGTCGCCCGGGTCCTTCCGCCGGGCCCGCAGGACCGGCTCGTGGACCCTCAGGAACTCCTCGTGGAGGGCGGCGATGGCCGGCAGGTCCCACCAGCGGGCCGCCGCCTCCGCCGTCGCCGCGTACCCCAGGTGGTCGCCCCGGAAGAGGTCCACGTACGGGGAGAGCCCCAGGCGCTCCAGGGTGTTGCGGGTCTCCTCGTACAGGCGCGCGGGCGCGATCCAGACGCCCGGCGCCGCCGTGCCGAAGCCGAGGCGGCCGAGCCGGGAGCGCAGCAGGTGGCGCTTGTGGCGCTCGGCCTCGGGCACCGAGAAGACGGCCAGGACCCAGCCCTCGGACAGCTTCGGCTCGCTCCGGGCGTAGATCCGGCGGTCGCCGTCGTCCAGGAGCCGGCGGGCGTCCTCGGAGAGGGCGTATCCGGCGGCCCCGTCCGCCGTGCGGCGCGGCAGCAGCAGGCCGCGCCGCTTGAGCCGCGACACCGAGGAGCGCACGGAGGGCGCGTCCACGCCGACGGCGGCGAGCAGCCGGACGAGCCCGGCCACCGGCACCGGCGAGCCGTCGGACGTGCGCCCGTACGCGCCGTAGAGGGAGACGATCAGGGATCGGGGGGTGTGCTGCTCGGCCACGTGATCACTTTAGGCGGTGGGCGCGGCGGATGTGCACACGTCAGGCGGGGTCGCACCGGGCACGGACACGGACGGGGGTACGGGCGGGAGTGCGGGCGCGGACGCCGCCGGACACCCGGTCACACCGCCTCCCGGAGCCGGAAGCGCTGGAGCTTGCCCGTCGCCGTGCGCGGCAGCGCGTCCAGGAAGACGACCTCGCGGGGCGACTTGTACGGGGCGAGGCGGGCGCGCACGAAGGCCCGCAGCGCGGCGGCCGTGCTCGCGTCGCGCGGCACCCCGTCCCGTACCACCGCGTACGCCACGACGACCTGGCCGCGCAGTTCGTCGGGGCGGCCCACCACGGCCGTCTCCACCACGTCGGGGTGGTCGAGGAGGACCTCCTCGACCTGGGGCCCCGCGATGTTGTACCCGGCCGAGATGATCATGTCGTCGGCGCGGGAGACGTACCGGAACCAGCCGTCGGGTTCGCGGACGTACGTGTCGCCCGTGACGTTCCAGCCGTTCCGCACGTACTCCGCCTGGCGGGGGTCGTCCAGATAGCGGCAGCCGACCGGGCCGCGCACCGCGAGCAGCCCCTCCCGGCCGTCCGGGACCTCCCGGCCCTCCCGGTCGACGATCCTGGCCCGCCAGCCGGGGACCGGGCGGCCGGTGGTGCCGGGGCGGATGTCGCCGTCGGCGGCCGAGAGGAAGATGTGCAGCAGCTCGGTCGAGCCGATGCCGTTGATCAGGCGCAGGCCCGTGCGGGCGTACCAGGACCGCCAGGTCGCCTCCGGCAGGTTCTCGCCGGCGGAGACGCAGCGGCGCAGCGAGCCGGTGTCCGGGGCGATGCCCTGGGCCAGTTCGTCGAGCATGACCCGGTAGGCGGTCGGGGCGGTGAAGAGCACCGAGATCCGGTGCCGCTCGATCGCCGCGAGGAGCTGTTTCGGACCGGCCTGTTCGAGGAGGACCGCGCTCGCCCCGGCGCGCAGGGGGAAGACGACGAGCCCGCCGAGGCCGAAGGTGAAGGCGAGCGGCGGGGAACCGGCGAAGACGTCGTCGGGCAGCGGGCGCAGCACGTGGGCGGAGAAGGTGTCGGCGACGGCCAGGACGTCCCGGTGGAAGTGGACGCAGCCCTTGGGGCGGCCGGTGGTGCCGGAGGTGAAGGCGACGAGGGCCACGTCGTCGGCGGCGGTCGGCACCGCCTCGTACGGGGCGTGGTGACGGGCGGCGAGGGCGAGCAGGTCGTCCGGTCCGTCCCCGCCGAACGGGGTGATCCGGAGCCCGGGGATCCGGGCCGCGAGGAGCTCGTCGAGGGAGCGGGCGTCGCAGAGCGCGTGGGTGCAGCGGGCCGCGTCCGCCATGACGGCCAGCTCGGGGGCGCGCTGCTGGGCCAGAACGGTGACGGCGACCCCGCCGGCCTTCATCACGGCGAGCCAGCAGGCGGCCAGCCAGGGGGTGGTCGGTCCGCGCAGGAGGACCCGGTTGCCGGGCACGAGCCCCAGGTCGGCGGTGAGGACGTGGGCCGCCCGGTCGACCCGGTCCCGCAGCTCCCCGTAGCTCCAGGTCCCGCCGTCGCCGTCGTGGAAGGCGGGCCGGTCGGCGCCGAAACGTTCCACCGCGCGGTCGAGGAGTTCCGTCCCGCAGTTGAGCCGGTCGGGGTACGCGAGCTCCGGGAGGTCGAAGAGCATCCCGGGCCACTGCTCCGGCGGCGGCAGCCGGTCACGGGCGAACGTGTCGAGGTGGGCCGAGGGTGTCAGCTCCATGAGTCCGTCCCCCTGTCGTGGTGGGGTCGCCCGTCGCTCCACGAGCGTATCGTGATGGTGACGACAGTCAACGGTCCGCGACAAGGGCGCCGGGAGGCGCGGGAAGGGGGGCGCCCGGGGGCGGGGTCACGGAGCGGTCGTAAGGCGGCGGGACGGAGGCGCCGGGAGGTGCCGGGAGAAGGGCACGGCAGTGCGCCGGGACGGAGGCGCCGGGAAACGCCGGGGCGGGGAGGCCGGAAGACGTCGGTGCGGGGGTGCCGGGAGGCGCCGGGGCGGGGACGCCGGAAGGTGCCCGGACCCGGGCGCCGACGGGCGTCGGGGCCGAGGCGCAGGAAGGCGTTGGTGCGTGGGCGCCCTGAGGCGCCGGAACGGAGACGCCGGGACGCACCCCGGCCGGGGCGCCACCGCGCGCCGGTACGAGGGCGCCGGGAGGCGGCGCCGGGACGGAGGCACCGATGGACGGTGCCGGGACGGAGGCGCCGTAAGGCGGCGCTGCGACGAGGGCGCCCGAGGGCGCCGGAGAGGGCCCGCATGCCCGCATTCTCGCTCGACACGGAACAGACCACCTGGTGTGCGGAGCTCCGCACCCTCGCCGCCGAGCACCTGAAGCCCCTCGCCGAGCGGGGCGAACCCGGCCGGGTCAACCGCCCCCTCGTCGCCGCCCTCGGCGACCTCGGACTCCTCTCCCGCCTCTTCGACGCCGGCGCCCTCGACCTCTGCCTCCTGCGCGAGTCCCTCGCCCGGGTCTGCACCGAGGCCGAGACCGCCCTCGCCCTCCAGGGCCTCGGCACCCACCCCGTCGCCGCCTTCGGCACCCCCGCCCAGCGCGCCCGCTGGCTCCCCGGAGCCACCGCCGGACGGGCCGTCGCCGCCTTCGCGCTCTCCGAGCCGGGCGCCGGCTCCGACGCCGCCGCGCTCGCCCTCGACGCCGTCCCCGACGGACGCGGCGGCTGGCGCCTGCACGGCGAGAAGCGCTGGATCTCCAACGCCCCCGAGGCCGACTTCGCCACCGTCTTCGCCCGCACCACCCCCGGCGCCGGCTCCCGGGGCGTCACCGCCTTCCTCGTCCCCGCCGACCGCCCCGGCCTCGGCGGCGAACCGCTCGACATGCTCGCCCCGCACGCGCTCGGCACCCTCACCTTCGACGGCGTGCCCGTCGGCCCCGACGACCTCCTCGGCGCCCCCGACCGGGGCTTCCGGGTCGCCATGCACACCCTGAACCTCTTCCGCCCCAGCGTCGGCGCCTTCGCCGTCGGCATGGCCCAGGCCGCCCTCGACGCGGCCCTCGCCCACACCGCCGACCGCCCCGCCTTCGGCGGCGTCCTCGCCGACCTCCAGGCCGTCTCGCACCGGATCGCCGAGATGGCCACCCGTACCGAGGCCGCCCGCCTCCTCGTCCACGCGGCGGCGAGCGCGTACGACCGGGGCGACCCGGACGTGCCCCGGCGCTCCGCCATGGCCAAGCTCCTCGCGACCGAGACCGCCCAGTACGTCGTCGACTCCGCCGTCCAGTTGCACGGCGCCGCCGCCCTCCAGCGCGGCCACCTCCTGGAACACCTCTACCGCGAGGTCCGCGCGCCCCGGATCTACGAGGGGGCCACCGAGGTCCAGCGCACGATCATCGCCAGGGACCTGTACGCCCGCCACCACGAGGAGCGGGGACGGATCCCCGACCGGAAGGAGCCGGCCCCGTGAGCCTGCACCGCCACAACCCCGCCGACCTCGCCCCGCCCACCGGCTTCAGCCACGCGGTCACCGCCACCGGCACCCGCTTCGTCTTCCTCGCCGGACAGACCGCGCTCGACTCCGACGGCACGGTCGTGGGGGAGACCCTCACCGAGCAGTTCACCACCGCCCTCGCCAACCTCCTCACCGCCCTGCGCCACGCCGGCGGCACCCCCGCCGACCTCGCCCGGGTCACCGTCTACGCCACCGACGTCGAGGACTACCGCGCCCACGCCCGCGAACTGGGCGGCGTCTGGCGGAGACTGGCGGGCCGTGACTACCCCGCGATGGCCGTGATCGGAGTCGTGCGCCTCTGGGACGAGCAGGCCCTGGTGGAGCTGGACGGCTTCGCGGTCCTGGACGGGCCCGCGCACGCTTGATCGACTGGTCGGCCTTCCGGACCGGGCTTAGGGTCGAAAAAGTGGGCCGGCCGGCCCACGGCTCCCTCCCGTGAGGGCGTTACGCGCCATGAACGCTCATGCCTAGCACCCCGAAGCCGACGACTCCCACGGTGACCGCACCCCGTGGAGGCGGAGGAGACGGCAAGGGCATCGCCCTGTTCGTGATCGCCTCCTGCCAACTGATGGTCGTCCTCGACATCACGATCGTGAACATCGCGCTCCCGCACATCCAGAGCGCCCTCGGCTTCTCGACCACCAGCCTGGCCTGGGTCGTCAACGCCTACACGCTCACCTTCGGCGGCCTGCTCCTCCTCGGCGGCCGCTTCGGCGACATCCTGGGGCGCCGCCGCGTCTTCATGTTCGGCGTGCTGCTCTTCGGACTGGCCTCCCTCTTCTGCGGGTTGGCCCAGAGCGAGTGGCAACTCCTCGCCGCCCGAGCCCTCCAGGGAGTCGGCGGCGCCATCGCCTCGCCGACCTCGCTCTCCCTCATCACCACGACCTTCGACGAGGGCCCCGAACGCAACCGCGCCTTCGGCGTGTTCGCCGCCGTCTCGGCCGGCGGCAGCGCGATCGGCCTGGTGGCCGGCGGCATGCTCGTCCAGTGGCTCGACTGGCGCTGGATCTTCTTCGTCAACGTGCCCATCGCCCTGCTCATCGCCTTCCTGACGCCCCGGCACGTCAAGGAGTCGGAGCCGCGCCCCGGCCACTTCGACCTCACCGGCGCGCTCACCTCCACGCTCGGCATGGTGGCCCTGGTGTACGGGTTCATCCGGGCCGCCCAGGAGGGCTGGCGCGATCCGTACACGATCGGCTCGTTCGTCGCGGCGGTCGTCTTCCTGGCCGCGTTCATCCTGGTCGAGCGCCGCTCCCAGCAGCCGATCACCCCGCTGCGCATGTTCGCCGACCGCAACCGCTCGGGCACCTACGCCATCATGCTGTGCCTGGCGGCGGCCATCTTCGGCATGTTCTTCTTCCTCACGCTCTTCGTGCAGCAGGTCCTCGGCTTCAGCCCGCTGAAGGCGGGTCTCGCGTTCCTGCCGGTCAGCGCGATCATCGCGGTCGGCGCCGGCCTCACGTCCAACCTGCTGCCCCGGTACGGCCCGAAGCCCTTCATGGTGACGGGCTCGGTCCTCGCCGCCGCGGGCCTCGCCTGGCTGACCCTGACGCAGGTGGACTCCACCTACCTGGGGAGCATCCTCGGCCCGATCCTGGTCTTCGGCATGGGCATGGGCCTGATGTTCGTCTCGCTGACCATCATGGCGCTCTCCAACGTCGAACCGCGCGACTCGGGCGCCGCGTCCGGCCTGCTCAACGCCATGCAGCAGGTCGGCGGATCGCTGGGCCTGTCGATCCTGGTCACGGTCTTCGGCACCGCCAGCCGCAACGAGGCGGAGAAGCAGGTCCCCGCCTTCCTCTCCCAGGCGGGCCCCCTGGAGAAGGCCCGCTTCGCCGAGACCGGCCAGCTCCCGCCGCCCTGGAGCGACCAGGTGCTGACCTCGGGCGTCTCGGCGGGCTTCGTCACGGCCGCGATCTTCGCCGCGGTGGCCGCCCTGATCGCCCTCGTCGTCATCCAGGTCCGCGCCTCGGACATCGAACGCCTCAAGGGCGGGGCGGGCATGATGCCGCCGGGCGGCTAGGGCGTCGGCTCGGGCCGCAGCCGGGCGTACGGCTCCTCGGGGCAGGCGGCGTCCGGCGGGGCGAGCTTGAGGTAGGCGGTCGCGTACTGCGGGTTCTCGATCTCCCTGCCCGGCGCGGGATCCTGGAAGCAGACCCGCCACGCGCTCGGGTCGGCGGGCAGCGTGACGTCGGTGTAGACGCTCTCCGGCCGCACCTTCCTCACCCCGACCGCCTCCAGCATCTCCCCGGCCCGTACGAAGGCCGCCCCGGCGACGTCCGGCATCGTCGGCCAGGTGACCTTCTCGCCGTCCGCCGCGGGACAGGGCGACTCGACGCGCACCACCCCGAGGTCGAGCACGGGCCGGCCCCCACCCCGCTGCCCGCCCGCCGTCTGGAAGCACACCTTCCACCCGTCCGCGTCCCACTGCCCGTCGTCCCGGTCGGAGGCGTCGTGCGTCACGACGTCGTACCCGGCCCCGTCCGCGACCCCCCGCGCTTCCTTGAGCACCTTGCCCACGAGGTCCGGGGGCTCGGCGGGCGTCGGAGACGCGGAGGGAGCACGCGTGGCCACGGCGGAGGAGGGAGCGGCGGACGCCTCCGGCCGACCACTTCCCTTCGCCTCGCCGACACCCCTTTCCGGTCCTCCGGACGGATCGCCGAACAGCAGGAGCCCGCCCCCGAACACCACCAGCACTCCCATGACGACGAACCCCGGCCGCCGCCACCAGGGACGCGCGACGGGGGGAGGGGACGGGGGCGACGGGGGCACGGGCGCATAGGGGTCCACGCCGGGATCGTAGGCCCGCGCCCCGGGCCGCTGCCGACTTAGACGTCGTTTTTTATGGTTGCTGGGCGGAGTGGGCGGTTTCAGGGAAGCCCAGTTCGTCTAGCAGCGAGTCGAACAGCTCCTCCACGAATGTCTCCCTCGCGCGCAGCAGTTCCTCAATCCGAGGCTGCTTCGCCGCGGCCTGGACACCAGCCGTTGAAGCCCACGCGAGAGCACCTTCGGCGTCGGCCGACACCTCCGCATCGAGCTCTCCGCGCTTGTGCCCGATGGCTTCTTCGAACTCGGGGGTGGCCATCCACAGGTTCACGTCATCCACATCCTCGGGTTCCTCGACGAGGAGGGCAGCAGCGTTGTCCAGGTTGAGCCATGCCTGCCAGCGGTGCCCCTGGGTGTCCAGACCGGTCACGAGGGCAACACTGCTGTCGGCGACATCGGCGACGCAAGCCGGTGCATCAGTCCACTCGACCAAAGTGGACAGGTATTCGTCCTCCCAGATGCCTTGTCCCAACTGCAGGGTCTGCCAGCCGCCCGGTCGTGGCTGCCACTCGTGCACGTCGTCCCTCCTCCCTGGACCGGTGCTGTTGAACAGGGGTGCTTCCAACAGCGGGCGCTCGCTGTGCGCAAAGACCAGATGACCTGAAAAGCCCATGGAACCTCCTCGTCGAATACCAGCGCACCCTACGAATTGTCACTGACACCGCCGGCCGACTGTCGCTCCCGACCGACCGACTCACCGGATCAACCGGCGGTAGCCGATGAGGGCTGCGGCTATGCCGACGAAGGTGATGAAGTGTTCAGCCTTGCGTTCGTAGCGCCGGTAGAGCCGTCGGCAGCCGGCCAGCCAGGACACTGAGCATTTTCAGCGTTGACGCTCCAGGGTGAGGATGGCTGCGGCGATCGCGGTCATGCGGTTGGGGCTGCAGCGGGCTCTGCGGAAGATGTGCCAGGTCTTCAGCCTTGCGATGCTTCGTTTGACCGGTGCCCGCGCCGCTGACAGGGCTCGGTTGATCGTCTTCTGGGTTGTGGTGAGGTCCCGGTTCGGGAGCCGTCTGATGGGTGCGGTTACCCAGGGGCCGGCGCCGATGTAGGCGCGGTCGGCGAGGACGGGGACGCCTTGGCGTTCGCAGATCCGGATGATGCGGTGGGTGCGGGCCGCGGTCAGGTCGTGGGTGCGGCCGGGCAGCGCGGGCGAGATCCACAGCAGCTTGCCGGCGGGATCGGCCACGACCTGCACGTTCACGCCATGACGGCGGTGCTTCTGCGAGAAGTCGGCCCGGCTTTCGCCGACGCGGTCGCACTCGGCGAGCGTCCCGTCGAGCAGGACGTAGTCCGGATCGGCCTCGCGCAGGACCCACAGGAGGCCCGGTGCCCGGCCGGACAGGTGCCGGACGACTGCTGTGACGTAGGCGTGGGCGGTGCCGACGGATATGCCGAAGCCTGCGGCGATCTGCGTGAGCGTGTCGTGGCGGCGGAGGTAGACCAGGCCGACGAGGGCACGCTGGTGGGGCGGAAGCTTGCAGCGGCGGTCACCCTCACGGGTGACGGTGAGCATAGATACCCACTCGACCGGAGCATGCGGCAGGTCGAGTGCGGCAGGATGGGGAACCAACAGGGCTCCTGTGCCGATGGGTTGAGACTTCGAACACCTCCCTCAACGGCACGGGAGCCCTGTGCGTTGCGGTCCTCATCCTGACTCGGCCTGGGTCACTCGATCAGTGGCCACTCTGAAAGAACTCAGTGGCCACTCTGAAAGAACTCACTGAACATCTCCGGTTCGAGGGCATCAGCCCCTCGGTCAGGAGCGTCGGTGACGCCTACGACAACGCTCTGATGGAGACCATCAACAGCCTCTACACAAGTCCGAGTGCATCCGTACCAGCGTCTTCCACGACGGCCCCTGGAGAACCGCCTCCGATGTCGAGTACGCCACCGCTGCCTGGGTTGAGTGGTACAACAACCGCCATCTGCCCTCAAGTCTGGGCATGATTAGCCCCACCGAGTTCGAGGCAGCCCACTACGCTGACACAGAACCACAAGCCGACTGATCACCGGCCAGCAAAACACCGGCAGGAGAGTCAGAACGGTTCATTCAGCATCTCGTCGACGTAGCGCCAGGCAGCGTCTGCGATATCCTAGAACCCGCTCCGAGCTGCGAGAACGTCTCGCTCTTCCACAGATGGAGCAGTGTGAGTAGAGCCTGCTTGAAAGAGCCGAGCCTGCGCCAACGGGTGTTGCAAACTCGACGGCGCTCGTGGAGCAGTCAGGAAACATGCTCAATCAGCTCGGGCGGAACTTAGGGCATGGCAGGATATGGAAACCTCTAGGGCCCCTTCGATCGTTGGTGTGATGAGTGGAATCATCACACCAACGACCAGGGGCCCTATCTCGTCGCCACACCCGCTTACCCGCCCATTTCACCCTTCAGCATAGGATGAAAGAGGCTCACTGGAAGACCCAACCGCTTACAGGTAGGCCTTCCATTGGATAATCGGGATTGCCTGATACTGCAACCGAATCTCAGGCTTCACCAGGAAGTCAAAGAATCTCGCAGCCACTTAGGTTCGACCCTAGCAAGGTGGATTCGAGTTTCTTCTGAAATCGGATGATCTAGCAGCCGAAGAGAGGAGGTGAGGCATTCCAGAGTTTTGACGTCCGAGAGCTCACACTCGATGAGGCACTTCTCGATAGGTGTGGCCGCCTCGGAAACTCCAGCTGCGGCAAGCGACATGGCAGCCATACAAAGGTGCGGATCTCCTGCCACGACTGCCGCCATGAGTGACGGGATACCGACCTCGCTCCCCATATGGAGTAGCGCCGAAGCTGCCATGAGCTTGAAGCCGCCCTCGTCGGCCTCGCGGTATACGCGCTCGAGCTGGGGAATCATGAGCGACCCGAACCGACCCATTCGCTCGGCAATCAGATGGGGCGCTTCTCGTTCGGACTTGAACGCTACAGCTACACGCTCGAAAATTTCCGAGGAGCAGACTGCGAGATCGTCCACCGCCCGAACACGAGACTCGAGATCCGATGATTCAAGGGCATCTAGTGCCTTCTTAAGTCGCATCGACAGCTCCATTTACCGCACCCTTGTCACTGTGTATGTATGGTCCCCGCCGAAAGTAGTTCCACCAGGGAACGAGTAACTAGAAGGGTAGTACGGGTTCATCGCCGGTCTCACATCGTGATGGAAAGCCGCCTCTTGACTGAATTGAATCACGTAGTTCTGCCTTTCCCCGAACACTCCACTTCTGCCGAGTTGCCCTGGCGTAGCATCTCTGCCCAGGTCCGTGACAAACATATCACCCTTGGTTCGAGTCATGAATTCGTTTTCTCCTTGCCCGAACTGCAACCTCTGCACCGGGATTGTTTCGCCTACTTCCATTTTACTCACATCTATCCCGGCAATTCCTTGCACGCCCTTCGCGTCAGTGAAATGGGAAAATACAGTTCCACCCCCACTTGGAAGGATGCACTTATTGTGCACCAAGATTGGCGTTTCTCCAGCAAGCACATAGTACGTGTGGAGGTCGGCGACGGTGAAGTTGTACGTCTTTACATGCCTTACGGAGGTGCCATTCCCCTTAACGGCGACAGTGTTGCCCTTGTCTGTCAGCAAGGTCATGCCAGGCTTTAGGTCCTTGGCGGCGACCCAGGTACCCTGAGAGGGCGACCAGAAGGGATGCTCTGCTGTGGCCGTGAGGTTCTTAGTGCCATCCGGGGTTTCGATGGACAACGTGTTGAGGTGCTTGGTCTCCTCGGTGCGGATCAGTTGGGTAACGGGCCGTGCACCGGATTCTCCCGTTTCGGGTTCGGTCGCTAGAACCTTATCGCCGACTTCAATATCTTGAATTTCCTTTGTAGTGCCGTCGGCCATGAGAACGAGCGTTCCGGCGAGGAAACACTGGCCACCAATCTTCGGCAGGGCTCCGCGCAAGCCGACACCTCCGCCGGCTGCTTCTCTATGGGCGAGCATTGCCCCAATGAATCCGGGGACTTGGTACCAGTCAGATTCAGTGTTGACACCGTTCTCGCGCATCCACTGGTCGTAGTTGCTACCGTAGTCGCAGCCGGGTGCTCCAGCTCCGCTTTCTCCCGAGCTGCCATTCCCCCAGCAGTCGTCATCGCCAAATACAGCACCGAAGAGGGATGCAAAATCGGCGGCGTTTTTGATGGTTCCGTAGACGACCTGGTCGAGAATTGTGGAACTACCGTATACCTTGGTGAACCTCCTTGACGTTCCTCCTGCACTGGTGGTGGCTACGGTGCCACCTGACCCGGCCCCACTGCTGGATCCACTAGTTCCACCTCCACCTCCACCTCCGTTTCTGTTTCCCGCTCCACCCATTCCGGAATCAATTGCGTCGCCACTTCCGCAATCATTGATATAGCAGTAGTCACGATTCGGGTCCGAGGGTCCGTCGTCTGTTCGGAGGCCGGTCGGATCAGAGATGCTGGAAGGATTGTTATTGGCATAGCTGTACCCGTTGAGTGACTGATGTTGGTCTGTCGAAAGAATTGGATCGATGCTGATGAACTGTCCCAAGGCGGAGTCGTATTCGCGAGCACCGATATGAGTGAGATTGGTGCCTGCATCAGCGGTCTTACCGAGGAAGTTCTTATCGTCTGGCCACGTGCCGTTGGTGGTACCGCGGGTGGCGCCGAAGGGGGTGGTGTAGCGCTTGGTCAGGATTTGTGTCGTATCCGCGGTGAGGGAGAGGTTGGCGGTGCCATGGTGGTCGGCGGCGAGGAAGTGGAGTTTTTCGGTACCGGTTTCGTTGGTGCGTAGAGAGATGACGGAACTGGCCACGCTGTAGTAGCGGTTGGCCCATTTCTTGGTGTCCTTGAGGTGGACCTCGGTGGCGCCGAGGTAAAGGACAGTCTCGCCTGTAGTGCCAGAAGCACGGCGGATGAGGAGCTCGCCGTCGGCGTCGTAGAGGTAGTCGGTGGTGGCGGTGCCTTCAGTGAGCTTGGTGAGCTTGCCTTCGGCCGACCAGTTCAGGGACTGGGTGGTGGTGCTGCCGACTGTTTCGACGCGGGTGATGGTATTGCCGGTGGCGTCGTAGGTGTAGCGGGCGGTTTCATCGGTGCAGTTGCCGTCGGTGGTGGTGGCCTTCAGCGCGTGCGTGCGGGGAGTGTTGTAGCAGTAGGTGCGGGTGACGGGGGTAGCGGTGTTCTGTTTTTCGGTGGCTCGCTGGCCTGCGGTGTTGTAGGTGTAGGAGGTCCAGTAGGGGGCGGCTCCGCCGAGGTTGGTGATAGTGCGGTCGGTGGTGGCGCAGTTGGCGGTTTTCGGGGTCCAGGCTTCGGTCATGCGGCGTTGGCCGTCGTAGGTGAAGCACTGGAAGTCGGCGCCGTTGCCGGTGTTGGCGTGGTCGAAGATCGAGGTGACGTTGCCGGTGGGGTCGTAGGTATAGGCGGTGTCGCGTACAGCGCCGCGGGTCTGGTCATCTACGTCGGCGCCGGTGAGGCGGCCGGTGCCCTCTTCGTAGAAGTTGCTGAGGAAGACTTTCTTGGTGCCGTTGGTGGTGGAGGTTCCCAGGGTGAGCTGCTGGATTTGGCCCAGGTCGGTGTAGGAGGCGCCGAGGAGGTAACCGGAGGTTCCGGAGAGGCCGATGGGCAGGCCGTAGGGGTTGTAGCTGGTGCTGATGATCTCGCTGGTGAGGCCGCCGCCTGCCGGTTCGGTGGTGCTGCCGATCGTTCCGTCGAGGCGGTAGCTGGCCTTGGCCGTGGTAGTGGCGGTGACGGCTCCTGAGGTGACGAGCGGGTCGTCGGCCGGGAGGGTCAGGGTGGTGGTGGTCGGCCGGCTCATGGAGTCATAGGCGGTGACCTGTTTGGTGTAGGTCTTGCTGCCGGTCTGGCCCTTGCCTCCGGTGTAGCGGATGGAGGCGTCGGGCAGGCCCTTGAGGAGCGAGTCGTAGGTCCATTCGGCCAGACGGTTGGCATTGGTCGCGCTGTTTTGCCACAGGCCGGTCTTACGGCCGAGTTCGTCGTAGCCGTAGACGAGGACCCGCTGTTCCGCGTCCTTGGCTGTCTGGATCTGGTCGAGATCGGTGTAGGACGTGCTGGATGTGCCCTTGTCGGGGTCGGTCGCGGTGTCCTGGCGGCCGTAGAGGTCGTAGGTGTAGGACCACTTGGCGTTGTCGGGCCCGGTGGTCTGCTTCTGCTTGCCGTCGCGGAGGTAGCCGTACTTGACGGAGGTGTAGGAGGCGCCGAGGGTCGCGCCATAGGCGGTGTCGTCGGGCTGGGTGCCGGCGTAGGTGCGGGTCTCGACCGTGCGGCCCAGGACGTCGGTGATGACGCGGGTGGCGGTGCCACCCTGCTGAGCTGTAGTAGCCACTGAGTCACCGGTGTAGGTGGTGAGGACCGGGGCGAACTTCTGTACGCCCTTGACCAGGAACGTGGACTTGACCTGGCGGTTGAGTCCGTCGAACTCCACGCTGTACTGCTGGGGCGCGCCACCGTATGCGGCGCGGCTGTAGGTGCTGGTGGGTGCGGTGGTGGAGTCGAAGATGTCGGCGTAGGTCTCGTAGGCCAGGCCGCGGTCGTTGTAGCGGGTGTCGGTCAGGATGCGGCCGCCGTTGGGGGCGGGGGTCTGGGTCTGGAGGGGGCGGAGCAGGGAGTCCACCAGGGTGTAGCTGGTGTTGTAGCTTCGGCCGTCGGCCTTGAGGGTGGAGACCGAGGTCCAGGAGGGGGCCTTGGTCTGGTTGATGCCGTAGTCGAAGGTGGCGGTGGCGGTGTCGCCGCCGGACTTGGAGCGGTTTGGTGCCCAGGTCGCGGTGAGACGGCCAAGCGCGTCGTAGGTGTTGTCGGTGCGCTTGAGGTTGGCGTCCAGAGTGTAGGTCACCGAGCCGCGTGCGGGGTCGTAGTAGGTGAGGGATTCGTGGGCTTGGCCGTTGGCGAGCTTCGGCGTGGTGAGGACCATGGAGGTGACCGGGCCCGCGGCTGCCGGGTAGTAGGCCGTGGTGGTGACCTTGCCGGCGGCGTTGGTCACGGTGAGGGGGCGGCCGAGTTTGGCGGTGGCGCTGTCGTAGGTGATTTTGGTCAGGGTCTGCCAGGCGGTGGGGTGGCGGTCGTCGGTGCTGCCGGCGACTGCGGTCGGGTATCCGTTGGCGCGGCCGGTCCAGGTGGGCAGGCCGAGTGTCGGGGTCTGGGCTGCGAGCCAGCCGGTGGCGGCGGTGTTGTCGTAGACGGTGGCGGTGTCGGACAGGACGTCACCGCGCTGGTCCGGGGCCTCGGCGGGTGTGTACTTGTGGGTGATGCCGGTGGGCATCTTCAGCTGGCCGTCGGTGACCGAGCAGGCCTGTCCTATGGTCCGGTTGCGGGAGACAAGGCTGGTGAGGCCCTTGGCGTCGTTACGTGCGTACCAGGTGCGGGTGCAGGTCTCGTCGCCGGTTGCCGACCAGTCGCCGTGGTTGTCCGTGCGGATGACCATGCCGTAGCCGTCGTAGGTGGTGCTGACGGCTGTGGTGCGCCACTTCTTTGCGGCAGTCAGGTAGGTGTTGGTGTAGGTCCGTGCGGTGCGGACGTAGCCGGCGGTGGTGTGGGCGTAGGACTTTTGCTGGCTGGCGGTCTGCTTGTACCAGAGGTCGTTGACCTTGTTGCCGACGGCAAGGGTGCCGTTGTAGGTGATCTGCTGGCGTAGCTGGCCTGCGTACTGTTCGCTGTCGGTGATGTCGCCGATGGTGACTTCGTCGCCGGTGTTGCCCGCGATGTTGTCGATGTCGATGCCGGGGACGGTGACGCTCTTGGTCAGCGGTTTGCCGTCTGCGTCTTTCGCCAGGCGCCGGTCGCCGTGCATGCCTTGCATGTACAGGCTGGTGGTCTTGGAGCGGGTGTTGCCGACTGATCCGGTCTGTACGGTCACCTTCTGGTAGCCGCGCCAGGAGGACCAGGTGCGTTGCTTTTCCTTGGTGAAGGGGTCGTCGTTGTAGCGCCAGGCCGGGTTTTCGTAGGTGTAGGCGTTTTCGACGGTCAGGTTGGCGCCGCCGGTGTCGGCGGTGCTGACCGCGATGACCCGGTACTTGTTGAACCAGTCGAGCTGGGGGTCGCCGCCGTTGACCGGCCAGTACACCGGGTAGCAGGAGAGGTTGTTGTTGTCTTCGGCTGCGGGCATCTTCGCGCCGCGGACGCACTCGGGTTCGGAGAGGGCGACGCTGGTGATCGCTCCGGTCTCGGAGATGATGCTGGATATCCGCGGCCGGGTCAGCGGCACGATGTCGTCACCGGGCACGTCGACGCGGTTGGCGCGCTGCTGGTAGGTGAAGCCGATGGTCGGCAGATCGATGGCGGTGCCGTTCTTGCCGGTCCGCTTCAGTCCGGTCAGGGTCCATACCTGGTCGGAGCTGTTGCCGATGTCCTGGCCGTCGAAGATGTCCTGGGTCAGGGCGTAGGTGTCGACCGGTTTGTAGGCGTCGGGTTCGGCGGCCCTGGACCAGACGTGGGTGTTGATGGTGGTGAGGATCTTCCGGGTGAAGAAGGCCGGGCCGAGGGCCTTGCAGTCCGTCTTGGTGGAGGCGCAGATGGAGTCGAAGGGGACATCGGGCCAGTTGTCGGCCGTGTCCTCGGTCAGTGTGTCGCAGCCTCCGCCGTTGTCCTTGCAGCGCTCCTTGTAGGTGAAGGTCACCTTGCCGGAGGGGGTTGCGGTGAAGAGGGTGTCGGAGCGCTGGCCGTAGCGGATCTCGTCGAGGTAGCCGCCGCGGTTGTACTCGGCGAGGGCGGTCTTGTCGCCGTTCTTGGCGTAGTGGTTGGTTTCGGCGGTGTACCAGTAGGTGGAGGCGTTGCCGTGGATGTCTTCGACCAGGTCGAGGTTCCAGCGCCATGCCTGCTGCTTGGCCCGGCCGGAGAAGGTGGTGCCGGTGGAGTAGCCGGGCTCGCCGGAGTCGTCGCCGAAGACCGGGACGGTCCAGACCGAGTTGGTGCGCTCGGTTCCGGCGCCGTTGAGCTTGTTCAGTCCGAAGGTGTAGGTGGTGCCGTTGCCGGTGACGACCTTCCAGTACTCGCCGGCGCCGTCGATGTTGTCGTCGCCCTGGTCGCCGTTGTCGGCGCCGGTGGCGTGGGTGACGATGGAGGCGTCGTCGTTCTTCAGCCGCCAGTGGTTGCTGGTGTCGTCCTTGACGAGTTCGGTGGCCTTGCCGTTGAGGACGAGGGAGGCGTTTTCGTACTTCCAGCACTGGTCGTGCTTGCCGGTCTGACCGTCGTCGTCACATGAGCCGTACTTGCGCTCGATGTAGGAGGAGGTCAGGTCGAAGCCCTCACCGACCAGGGAGCCCTGGTTGTTGGTGTTCGCCGTGCGGCCGTCGACGCTGCCGGAGTCGTAGGAGATGCCCAGGGAGGGGGCGGGGCCGGCGGCCGCTGGGGGGACGGAGATGGGATAGGACCAGGTGAAGGAGCCGGAGGAGCCGCCGGCTTCCCAGGAGGATGAACTCGACAGCGGGGTCGCCGTGTAGTCACCTGAGCCCTTGTCCGAGCCGCCGGTCGTCGTGGCGGCCAGAGCCATCACCTGTGGAGCGGTGTCGAGCCGTACCTGGCTGGCGGTGACCGTCTGCTGCCGGGCGTTGTTCTCGGAGGCGACCGGTGTGGTTTTCCGGCACTCGGCTTTTTGGGGGGTGGTCAGCGCACAGACGGGAAGCGATACCAGGCCGAGGCGGGTGGCCCAGGCGCCGCCGATCGCGGAGGCGAAACTGCTGTAGTCGACCTCGACCTCGGCAGCGCCCTGGTGCTGGGCTGCCACGGTGAACAGCACGCCGGTCACACCGGCCGCGCGGGCTGCTTTCTGGTCGAGCACCTTCACCGTGGATGCGCCGGACGCGGAGGGCTGGGTGAGCCGGGCTTCTCCCTTCCTCTCCGCTTCCCGCAGCTTCACCAGCGGTGTGTCGGTGGGCGTGGAGGCGAGGCGGCCGGTGAGGATCTGGGCTTTGGGCCAGTTGCTGCGGGCCCGCTCCTGCTCGGCGTGGATGGCCATCTGCCGGTTGGCGGCTCGCTCCTGAGCGACCTTGGCCCGTTCCTTCTTCGCGCCCGGTTCGGTGACGGCATGCACCTTCACCGGGGTGGAGGCGGGAACTTCTGGGCGTCCGGGGAGCTCGGCGGCTCTTGCCAGGGGCACCAGGGGTGTGGGTATCGACAATGCCAATGCCAGTGCGCCGATCACGGCACCTTGGCGTCTACGCAGACGTGAGCGTCTGGACACGACGAGAAGACTCCTTCTGATCTTGGTACAGGTATGAGGGGGCCGGGATGCCGGCCCGGAAGGCCGGCCGCAAGCTGGGGCGGGGAGCGCTTGAGTGCTCCCCGCCCCTGGGCCGCGGTGGGCCGAAAGAGAGAACCGCTGTCGGGGTTAGGGGCCGACGACCTGGTCCACCTGGTTGGCGTTGCTCATTGCACCGGCCCATACGCGGATGTCGCTGATCTTGCCGGGCAGGTAGCTTCCCCAGGCGCTGGCGATCCGTTCCCTTCCGACGGTGAAGCCGGATCCGGTCTGAGCCTGGTAGGCCGTCAGGCTGCCCTCTTCGGTCGTGCCGGTATAGAGGGTGATCGTCTGCGAGGCGGCGTCGAACACTCCGGTCAGGCGTACCGGGCCTTCGGGGTCGCGAAGTTCCATGCTCTCCACCAGGCTGGTGGCGTTGGAAGACCAACGGCCGAACTTCCAACGCCCGGCCACGACCTTCTTCGTGATCGGGTTGCCTTCCTCGTCACGTTTGATCGTGCCGTCCGGATGACGGTCGTAGTCGTCGACCATGCGGGCCTTTTCGAACCAGATGCCCCAGGAGGGCCCCGTCTGGTTGTGCTGGCCCAGGACCTGCACACGGGAGCCGTCAGCCATGGAGACCAGCTTTTCTGCATCCACATCCACTGCGGCGGTCACGCTGAACGAGCCGGTGTCGTCCACCAGGGGGCGTGCCGTCGAGGCGGAGTCGTCCGTGCCGTCCAGAACGAGGTGCTCATCGGTCAGCGAAGCGCCAGAAGCCATCGTCAGGGTATTGCCGTAGCCGCTGCTGTCCTGAAGGGCGGAGCTGGTTGCGGCATTCGGGTTGTATTGGGCGACGAGCTCGACGTAGCCCTGGTTGTTCGCGTCCTTGTTCCCGGCTTCTTCCTTCATGGACTGGTCTGTCAGCGCGCGCTGCCAGATGGCGACTTCGTCGATTTCGCCGGGGAAGTAGTCACCGTAGGCGCCGGCGTACTTGGCCCGTCCGACCTGCAGTCCGCCGGTAGAGGCCCATACGCCGGTGGTGAGGGTCTTGGTTCCCTGCAGGACGCCGTTGACGTAAAGGGAGATCTTCTTCTTGGCCGGGCTCGGGTCCACGACGAGGCCCAGGTGTGTCCAGGCGCCGGGCTGCGGTGACTTCTGCGCGTCGATCCGCTGGGAGGCGAGGGAGGCCGAGTCGGAGTCCGCTTCGGGCAGGCGTACGCACCAGGTCTGTACATTGGCGCAGTAGCCCAGATAGAAGGCGCTGTGCCGGTTTCCGTTCTGCCCCACGACGGTGGCATTGAGAGAGCCGGCGGCGTCGATCCGGGCCCATGCCGTCACGGTGTAGGCCGACAGGGTCTCGACCACCTGCTTGGTGGTCGAGGCGGCTCCATAGGCGGCAGTGGTCAGGGCTATGGCCTTGTCCTGAATCTTCTCGCCTTCGGCTGTTGCGAGCTGACCGCGACGGCCGTGGTCGGTGCGTATGGCGCCGGAAGCGGTGAGCGTGAGGTTGTTTCGCAGGGTGAGGTCCTGGGTGGAGCTGTCCATCGCGACGCCGGACGCTTCGTCGAAGCTCCAGCGGCCGATGTGCCCGCTCCCCTCCTTCACCAGGAACTTGACCGCTCTCTCACCGGTACGTCCCTGCGCGTCTTTGGCCGAGACGTTCAAGATGAATGTGCCGGACAGTGGTGGGTCGATGGTGGCGGTGTACGAGCCGGAAGTGGCGGCCTTCCACCCGCTCCAGCTTGTGTCCGTGGACAGCTTGTATTGGTAGTGGGTGTTTACATCGCCCGGGGCGGGAGTGAAGGTGACCTTGCCTTCCATGCTGGGAGCGCCCGCGGGCGTGCACGAACCGCCCGTAAGGCACTCGGAGTACACCGAGGTGAACTTCACGACGGGGGGCTTGGGAGCTGTGGGGTCTACCTTGAAGTAGCACCAGGGCGTGGCGCTACTGCTATGTGCTCCGGTGTAGGAGGTGTCGGGGAACGACTGAGTGAAGGCGTGGTAACGGTAGAGCGTCCCTTCCTTGAGAGGAACATTCCAGTCCATTTTCTGGTTGTCCCAGTCCTTCTTGAGGACGTTATAGGGGACGTCGTTCGTGGTCGGGGCCACGGAACCGGTCGTCGGCTCCGGCGCATCGAACCATGTGCCGTCCGAGTTCTTGCCGTCGACGTCGTAGTACACCCGCAGCAGGGCAGCTCTGTCGCCACCCGTCATCACACGCGGGGTGGCCGCCAGCGTTGGAGTGGGGTCGGAGATCGTGGTCGGCGCCGACTCGGACTTGCTGCAGATATGAGCGGATCCTGTTTCCGAACCTGATGAGAGAAAGCCGTACTCGCCGGGTGTGGCCGGCTTGCTCATGTAGGTGACCCTGATGACGGCGTCGTCGTCGAAGCGCTTCCAGGATTCGGTGGCCGTCTCGTCCTGCGCCGACAGTCTCAGCGTCAGAAGGCTCAGCTTGCCGTCGGCGAACGAGCGGACGGTCTCGGTGAGGTTCTCGTCAACCTCGCCGGGGTTGTCGTTGAACTCGATCGCCGCGCGCGGCTGGGAAGGCGAGCATGCTGTTCCACGGCCCGCCGAGACGTAGCGGTCGCCCATGTGGTCCCGGGCAGTCGGGCCGGGCCACTTCGAGGACTGGGAGATGGGGTCAGTGCGCTTGAGATCCACCCATTGAGGGCTGCAGGAGAACGACCACGTCTCGGTCACCGCGAAGGTGGCATCCAGGATGTGCTTGCCCGTGAGCTTGGTGGGCACGAACTCGAAGTACATGCGGTTGATGTGGCCCGGACCGCAGTAGTACGACACACCGTTGATGACGCCGATGCCGCACTTGCCGACGCTCATGCCGTTGTCGCCACCGGAGAAGTTGTAGAAGACATCACCGTCCGAGGACAGGACCGTGCGCTCTGCCTCGTTCAGCTCCACCGAGGGGTCGATGTAGAGCGGGAAGTCCTTCGCTTCGGTGGCCGCGATGAGACCGGTGTTGGGTACGACTCTCAAAGAGCCCGGCTTCAGCTCGACATTCATCACCGCAGAGTCATCACCCGCTCCGGGTCCGGCCAGCGGATCACCCTCCTGCGAAGGAGCTACCAGTTCCGGTATCCCGCCCTGTGCTGTAGAGCTCTCCCCGGTCATTCCTGGAACAGCACGGAAGCCGGCGCTTTGCGCGCTCGTTCCTGTGGTCGCCTGTGTCGTGCCATCGCTGCCGGCGGAGTTCCACATCCGGGCGGTCGGGGAGCGGAAGACCACCTGGCCGTTGCCGTCCAGTGCTTCCACGCTGCCCACCGCGCCCTCACGCAGGTGCAGCCCATCGGCCTTCAGGCCGTACTCGATCGCCTTCAGTTCCGGCAGAGCCGCGGCCTGGGGAGTCTCGACTTCGAGCACCTGACGGAAGCCCTCGGTCGTGGCCGTCAGGATCAGATTCACATCCGGTAGGACATTGTCGTAGACGGCGCGCTCGCCTTCGAGGCGGGGCTCGGGCAGCCGGCCGGGCCAGCCCATCGACACCGACTGGCCGTCCTGCCCGATCGACACCAGGTTCCCGCCCTCACCCCCGGCGGAGAACGACAGGTCTACGGCGGCGGCCTTCGGGCCGATCGAACCATCCTGGCGGCGTACCAGCGTCGCGTCCGGTGCTACCCAGCCGTTCCCGGTATCCACCCGGACCGGAGCGATCGACTTCTCCAGAGTGAAGGTGGCGCCATCAGGGTTGGCGAACACAGTCTCCCGCTCTGTCCGTTCCTCCACCACCTCGACTCGGTTACCGGTGCTAGCGGCTTCTTCGAGTGCCCGCTCGGACTCCGTCACAGCAGTCGCGGGAACTTCATCCGCGGCCGCAGAACCTGCCGCCCACGCCGGCACAACGCCTGCCAGCAGTGCGCATGCGGCCGCCAGGGCAAGAGCACGCTCTCTTCTGCGGGCATGCCGAGCACGCCTTAGTCTCACGTTCATTCCCCACCCGTAGCTCCACCGGACGCCACATGCGCACGGCCTGACATGACATGCAGATCGCATGCACACGAAGTGAAGATCAAGAAATTTATGTGATCTCCCGGTGTCAGGGATCCAACGGCTTGGAAGCTGGGCCGTCAACGCCTTCAACCTGCGCAAACGAGCCTTACCGGGGCGCAGATCCGACATCACTCCCGTCCAGCGCGAGCAAATCGGACACACATCCTGATTTGGTGTGACGGGGATCACTGAAGTGCTTCGTCTTTGAGGGAACTATCTGTCATGTTCCGCTGCGCAGAAGGCCACAGGTCTGCGTCAGGGCGATTGGATGACCGGGGATGCCCCAGCAGCCGCAGAGAATGGACGGTTCAAACTGGGGCTTAGGATGACAGAACCGGACGGCCGACGGGGTGGCGCCCGATATCGAACGCTGCACACTCCTCCCCACGTCTCCCAGAACAGGCGCGGGTGGCCGCCGACTGCGACCGCGACACTGCGGCGCCGACCAACAGGCAGGTAAGCGACGGCACGGAGTCAGGAGCGAAGCCGAGGCTGACCCCTGGTCTCATGCTTGGCTTGCGCGCGAAGCTGGGAGCGGTCTGTCGTATGACAATCGGGATGCTCTGCGCTCGTACCTGGCGTAGCTCTCTTCCATGGACGGTTGGGCCATCCGTGGCGTAGCTTCCCCCTGCACGCAGTCTGCGGGCACATTCCTGTTCCATGCTCGTGGAGGGCCATACCGCCATGTCCTCTTCCTCTCTTGGTTTCTTGCGCCCGCGTCCCGCTCTGCCCGCCCGGGCGCCCGGCCCCAGGCGCGCCTTGCTCATCATGGTGTGCGTACTGCTCGCGGCAGTCGCCGCGTGTGATCTGTTCGCCGTGTACGCCGGCTTCCGGGCCCGCTCTTCGATCCAGGGGGAAGGCGGCTTCCTGTTTGCACGACAGGGCGAACTGAATGCAGCAAACGCACTGTTCGCGACAGTGGACCGGTTCTACGTCCTGGGGATGACGCTCTGTGCCGCAGTCTTCATCACCTGGTTCCACCAGACGCGACGGGCCACCGAAGTGCTGGCACCACACGGCTTCAGCCGAGGCGCCGGCTGGGCCATCGGGGCTTGGTTCATTCCCGGAGCGTTCCTGTGGATGCCGTACCGGATCGCCGTCGAGATGTGGACTGCCTGCCAGCGGAACTCCAGCCGCAATACGGGCTCGAGCGCCTCTTTCTGGCCGGTGAACCTCTGGTGGGGCACCTTCGCCAGCTCGCTCCTGCTCCGCTGGTACTCCGGCCTCCGCCACGACCGGGCCAGCGACCTCGCAGAGGTACGGGACGCCATAACCCTAGGAATAGCAGGCGACGCCCTGAACGTGCTCGCAGCAGGAGCGGCGGGATACTTCGTCATCCGGCTGACCCGCTTTCAGGCCGCAGCAGGCCGTTGATAGACACCTGAATCAGGCGACACGGGCGGGGTGGTCTGCCCGTCCCGTTAGAGACCTGACGGGTGGCTGGAAAGCCAGTCGGCGTGCCGATCGCGCATCCGATCCCGCTCCCCGGGCGTGGTGAGGAACACATCGGCGCCGCCGTCGTAGGGGTGGTGGATACGTCGTATCTGGGTGTCAGTGATGAGGAGTCCCGCCATTTTTTCGCCAGCGATGTCACGAAGCAGCTCGTCGAGGCAGCCGTATCGCCAGGATCGGCGAGTGGCGAAGAGGTGGCAGTAGGTACGGAACTCCGGGTCTGGATCGTCCTCGACCAGCAGGGTCTGCCAGTAGCTACCGTGTGGCTGGAACGGTGGAACCTCGGCTTCGGTCGTCCAAACCGGGGTGATCACGTAGACATCCCCACCGGCGAACAACTCGTCCAGGACGGTGTTGTACCGCTCCAGGACGACAGCGTATTCGTTCTCGCCCTCTGCGTATCGCTTCGACTTCGGCAGGCTGTGGAAGCGCACCCAGAGATCCCGGTACGGGTCGCGGAGCTTGTACCCGACCGGAGGGCAGTTGGGCCAGTGCTGCTGCCACAGCTCGGTCAAAGCCGTTTGCACGCCCCCAGACACTTTGCTGCACCCGTCCTCTCGTCATCGGATCCCGTTGACGCCCATGATGCCCAGTTCCCCTCCACCAACAGAAACGACGTCTTATGCCCGGATCAGCGACCGCACCGGCCGCGCCGACTGCGGGCGTTGGCCTCGGCGACGAGGGCGCTCAGCAACTCCGCGCCGGTGAGGGGGTGGAGGTCCGCCGGGGCGACGTCCCACGGGACGCCGCCGGCGAGCGGGCGGAGCCGGAGACGCGGGCCGTCCGCCCCCGTGACACGGCCCACGAGGTTGCGGGTGGTGTCGAGGACGACCGCGCCGACGCGGGGGAGGCCGCGGTCCTCGCCCGTCACCGTGCGAGCCCGTTCAGGATCACCTCGGCGAGCGCGTGGGCGACGGGTGCGGAGCAGACGCCGAGGTGGACGAGGGCGTAGGAGGTCTCGCCCTCGCGCTCGTCCGGCCACGGGCTGCGGATGTCCATGGCGGGGAGCTGGACCCCGGCCTGAGAGAGGGCGGCGGCGAGGGCGTCCCGTGCGTCCAGGGCCTCCTGGATCTTGGGCGTGGTCTTCGGTTCGCGCGGGGTGGGCGTCATGGGTTCACTCCTCGTGGGTCGGTTCCGCCGTTTCACGGACCCGTTGACGTGCGCTGGATTACGCTGCGTAGTCCAGGTGTGACGAGGATGTGCCCGGACGCGGGTGGGCCGGGTGTGGACGCGGGAGTACTTCCGCGGCGTACGACGCCGGTTCCACATCTTCCACGCCGCCCATCGGTACGAACCGTTCGGAGGGGAGCCCCATGCCGCAGCGACGAGTGGTCAGCGGCCGGAGCCAGGAGCCGCGCCAGCGGTTCGCGGAGGAGCTGCGGATACTCCGCACCGGTCGCAAGCTGAGCCTGCGGCAGCTCGGCGAACGGGTCGGCTGGGACTGGTCCCTGTTCGGGAAGATGGAGAAGGGCGAGACGCTGGGCAGTCCGGACGTCGTCCAGGGCCTGGACACGTTCTACGAGACGCCAGGGCTGTTGCTGGCGCTGTGGGAGCTGGCGGCGGGGGACAAGTCGCAGTTCAAGGAGCGGTACCGGCGGTACATGACGCTGGAGTCCGAGGCGGTGTGCCTGTGGCACTTCGGAGTGAGCGCGCTGCCGGGACTGTTGCAGACACCGGAGTACGCGCGGGAACTGCTGGCCGCGGGCGGTTACAAGGGCAAGGAGCTGGAGCAGCAGATCGAGGCGCGGATGGGTCGGAAGGCGCTGCTGGAGGGAGAGGACGCGCCACCGTTCCGGACCATCCTGTCGGAGGCGGCTTTGCGTACACCGGTGCAAGACGGGCAGGGGTGGCGCGCGCAGTTGGATTACCTGCTGGAGATGTCCGAGCAGCAGAACATCACTGTGCACGTCCTTCTGCAAAGCGCGGGAGTACACGGACTGGTCGGCACGGAGACGTGGTTTCTGCGTCTCATGAACGGTCGTCCGGTGGCTTACACGGAGAATGCCCACAGCGGCGAGCTCATCGAAGAAAGCACGATGATCGAGCGCATGCAGCGTGCCTATGATGTGGTGCGCGACATGGCCCTGTCCCCCGCTGAGTCGCGGAAGTTCATCCTGCGCATGTTGGAGGAAGTGCCGTGCGACCCATCGATCTGAGCGACGTAGCCTGGCGCAAGAGCAGCTACAGCAACCCGGACGGCGGTGCGTGCGTCGAGGTCTCCGACGACTTCGCCCCCCTCGTCGTCCCCGTGCGCGACAGCAAGACCCCGCACGGCCCCGCCCTCGTGTTCCCGGCAGGGGGCTGGGCCTCCTTCGTCGCGGCGGTCAAGGGCGGGCGGCTGGACGGCTGAGCGCACACGCACACCGGCCCCCACGAACCTTCGGGTTCGTGGGGGCCGGTGCTCGTTTCGAGACCTGGTCTGGCGATTTCAAGCCGAAAGGAAAGCCGATCTTTACATCTGCGATCGACGGCGACCGATAATGAAGCGGACAGGTAACGTCCGATTCATTCGGTGCTGCTGAGCGCACCGCTCACGTTGACGACCTCGTGGCACTCCCGCGCCTGCTGTCCCGTCGCGGGCGTGCCGGGCTTCGCGCAGGTCACGTCGATGGTCACGGTGTCCTTCGCGCCGATCCTGATGGGGGTCACCCAGTGGTAGTCCTGGTTGCGGAAGGTCTCCAGCGCGATCGTGGTGATCTTCCGGTCGCCGAAGGTGATCGTCATCACCCCTTCGTCGCCCTGGAAGTTCGCGACCACAATGTCCGTGATCCCGAAGACGGTCTTCTCGGGCACGGTGTACGTCCCGGTCCTGCTCTGCCCGCCGCCCGTCTTCAGGTCGATGGTGGCCGAGCTCTGCTGGCCGGCCCCGGTACCGGTCCCGGTGCCGCCCGTCGAGCCTCCGCCGCCGGTCGCACCGCCGTCCCCGCCGCCCGGTCCGGCTCCCGTCCCCGGCTTCTGGCTGCTGCCGCCGGACGGGCGGCCGGTCTCGCCGGTGCCGGAGGACGCTCCGTCCGTACTGCCCTCGGACGGCACGGGGCGGGGCTGGACCGCCGCGGTGGCCGCCTCCTTGGCGGCGCTGCGCACGGCCGGCCGGACCAGGGTGAACCAGGCGATCAGCAGCGCGAGCAGCGCGGCGAGCAGGATGAGCAGCCACTTCGGGAAGATCGGTATCTGGACGAACTCCGCGTCCAGCGTGGACCCGGCGGGGGGCTCCTCGGGACGGTTCTCCGTCTCCGTCCGTTCGCCGGTCTCGCGGGCGTCCACGGTGAACGGCCACACCACGGGGTCGCCGAACCACACCGGGCTGGAGGTGCGGACCCGCAGCCGGAGCTCCTTCGACTCGCCGGGCTCCAGAGCCAGTTCCGCCGGTGCGAAGGCGAACCCGAGCTCCTCGCCGGCCTGTCCGGGCGTGAAGCCGACCCGTACCGGGGTGTTGCCCTGGTTGCGGACGGCCAGCAGGTAGCGGCCGCGGAGCCAGCCGCGCCGGCGGCGCGGCGACAGCTCGGTCCGCAGCTCGTGGAACCCGCCGATCAGGACGACGGTTTCGAGGACCCTGACCGACTCGGGGTGCTCGGTCGGCAGGATCCGTACGCCGAGCGGCATCTCGCCCGCCCGGACCTCCGGCGAGCGCGGCGGCGCCAGACGGAGCGTCACCGTCTCGGAGGTGCCCGGATAGAGGGAGACCCGTTCGGGCTCCACGGTGGTCCATTCGGCACCGTCACCGACGACCTTCAGGTCGTACGCCTCGACGATGTCGCTGTCGTTGCGGACGGTCAGGGTGGTGGTGGCGATGTCACCCGGCGTCACCGACACGGCCGGGATGTCGAGGCCGGGCGCACCGGGACCGGAGGGGGCTGCGGAAGGCGTCACCCGCCCCACCGTAGGAGCCGCGCGAGACCGGCACGAGGCACGGGAGGGCAATGTCCGGGCAGCGACGCTGCCCGGCAAGCACAAGTCAACTCTCCGGTAACAATAGATTCCTAGCCTGGAGAGCCGCCTTCCGCGCGCAGCCGGCCCGTGGTCGTCTCGCGCCGTGTTTCCCTACCCCCCACCGACTCACGAAAACAGGTGTCCCATGCTTCGTACGGAGGAGAAAGGCCCGGTCACGGCTGCCGGCACGGCACACGACGCCGTCCGGGGCCACCCGGTCCACCGCGCCTCCGGTCCCGGCCGTCCGCCCCGGGTGACCGTGGCCGTCTACGCCGCCGACCCCGTCCTGAGGGTCGGCGTCGTCCAGCAACTGCGCCAGCGCCCCGAGGCCGAACTGGTCGACGACGCGGACGCGGAGAGCGCCCAGGTCTCCCTGGTCGTCGTGGACGGCCTCGACGACGACGTGACCGCCCTGCTGTCCCGGCTGCGGTACAACGGCGCCACCCGCGCGGGCCTCGTCATCGGCACGCTCGGCGTCGGCGGGCTCCAGCGCGTCATCGAGTGCGGCGTGTCGGCGGTGCTGCGCCGCTCCGAGGCCGACCAGGACCAGCTCGTCCACCTGGTCCTCGCGGTGGCCAACGGCGAGGGCGTGCTCCCCGGCGACCTGCTCGGCGAATTACTCGGTCACGTCGGCAGCCTCCGCCGCTCGGCCCTCGACCCCGGCGCCCTGTCCCTCTCCACCCTCACGGCCCGCGAGGCGGAGATGCTGCGCCTCGTCTCGGAGGGCCTGGACACCGCGGAGATCGCCCGCAAGACCTCGTACTCCGAGCGGACCGTGAAGAACGTCCTGCACGAGATCACCACGCGCCTCCAACTGCGCAACCGCGCCCACGCCGTGGGCTACGCGCTGCGCAACGGGCTCATATGACCCTTCCGCCCGGCGCACCTCCCGGTGGTCGGCGCGGCGGCCGGGGGAAGGCCGCGCTGCCCCAAAGCGCACCCCACGCTTCCCCCGGGTACGGTCCCGGGGCCCTGCCCCCGTGCGCCCCGCCGGTGCAGGGTGGCGGGGGCACCTCCCGGTGCCGCACCGGACTGCGAAGGGCACCGTGATGGAAACCGCTGGCCCCGGCGGACGGCACCGCCTGGGGAGACTCGCCTCGTCGCTCCTGCTCCTCGTCCCCCTGCTCGGGGCGACGGGCGCGGCCGGGCCGGACGGCACCGGGACCGGCCCGGTCGTGGCGGCCGCCGCGGACACCACCCGCATCGCCTACGCCGGCACCGGCCACCGCAGCCTCGGCGAGCCCGAGTCCGCCGAGTCCAGCACCCCGCTGTTCGGGCCCGGCCCCGCCCACTACGACACCGATCCGTCCGCCCTCGGCGACCGGCTGGTCTTCGCCAGCCGCCGCGACGAGAAGCACCCGCAGATCTACCTGCGGAACGCCGACGGCTCGGTCCTGCGGCTCACCGGCGGCATGGACGCGGCCCACCCCCGGCTCACCCCGGACGGCGGATCGGTGCTCTTCGACGCGGCCGAGCCGGTCGGCGGCCCCCTGCGCGACCTGTGGCTGGTGCGCACCGACGGCACCGGCCTGACCCGGCTGACGGACACGCCCGCCGCCAGCGAGGAGGACCCGACGGTCTCCCCCGACGGGAGCCGGATCGCCTACAGCAGCGACGCCGACCCCCTCGCCGGGCGGCAGGTCTACGTCCGGGACCTCGCGGGCGGCGCCGCCACCCGGCTCACCGGCCCCGCGAACGGCACCGCCTCCGAGCCCGCCTGGAACCCCGTCGACGACGACGTCAACCGCCGGTGGATCGTCTACACCTCCACCACGACCGAGGACGGGCGGACCGTCCGGCGGCTGCGGATCACCGACGGGACCACCGACGAACCGCTGTTCGCCGGCGCCTACGCGAACTGGCGCGGCCACGGGGCGGCATGGCTGCCCGACGGGGACAACCTGGTCTTCCTCAGCCCCGAGACCACCTGCACCTGCGAGGGCGACTACGACCACGTCTTCCGGTCGGTCGTCCACTCCGACCAGGAGCCCTCCCTGGTGCTCAACGAGGACCGCGACGTCCTCTCGCCCACCTGGCTCGGCACCGCCGACGGCGGCCACGCGGTCGTGGAACGCTCCTCGGGGGCGACCTCGCACACGGTGACCCTCCAGGACATCCGCGCGGACGGCTCCGACCCGCGCGACCTGGTCCGCAAGATCCTCCGCGAGGACCCGGCGGCCGACACGAACACCGACCCCGCCAAGGACCCGCTCTTCCGGCCCGCCGCCCCGTACGACCCGTGGACCGAGCGGCAGAACTACACCCCCGACGGGCGCCGCATCGTCCTCACCCGCTTCGAGGGCCCCGACGCCGCGCGGATCGAGCGGATCTGGACGGCCGACGCCGACGGCACGAACGAGGCACCGATGCCGCTCGCCGGGCGGGGCGAGCGGGACTGGGACACCGACCCGACGTTCTCCCCGGACGGCACGCGCCTCGCCTTCACCCGCACCTCGCCCGGCGGGGTCGGCGAGGCCGCCGGGGACAGCCGCATCCTCGTCGCGGAGGTCGCCACCGGCCGCATCACCGGCGAGGTCGTGCCCCCGGCCGGTCAGCTCCGGGGGCAGGACGCCCAGCCGACCTGGTCCTCCGACGGCACCACCCTGGCCTTCACCCGGAACGCGGTGATCGACGGGGGCGGCGGCAACAAGCACGTGTGGACCGCGTCCGTCACCGACCTGACCCGGCAGCGCGACCTGAGCGCCGCGAACTGCCCCGGAGCCTGCGCGGTCATCGACGACAGCCCGGCCTTCTCGCCCGACGGACGCACCCTCGCCTTCAACCGCAAGAACGGCGGCGGCCGGATCGACGAGCGGAACGGCCTCCTCCTCACGTCCGTCTCCGGCGACACCTGCCGGGTCCTGCTGCCCGCCGCCGCCCGCGACCAGGCCGGCGCCTGCGGCCGGGACCTGCCCGACACCACGGTCACCGGACCGCACCAGCCGCGCGACGCCGCCTGGACCGCCGACGGCAAGCGCCTGGTGTTCAGCTCCCGGGCCGGGGCCGCGGTCAACAGCCCCGAGAAGCTGAACGTCCTGGACGCCGGCTCCGGCGCCGTCACCCCGCTCACCGCCGGACTCGCGGGCCGCCAGAAGGAACCCACCGTCCAGCAGTCCGTGGACCTCGCCCTCCGCGCGCCCGGCACCACGCCGGAGGTCACCGTCGGCGGCTCCGCCACGGTCACCGTCGACGTGGTCAACAACGGTCCCGCCGCCTCGCCCGGCACCCGGCTGACCGTCGCCCCGCCCGCCGGCGTGCGGATCACCGGGATCACCCCGCCCGGCGGCGCCTGCGACGCCGCCTCCCTCCAGTGCGACCTCGGAGTCGTCGAACCCGGCACCACCGTCCCCGTGGACGTCACGCTCACCGGCGTCACCGTCGGCGACGCGCCCCTCGACTGGTCGGTCACCGGTACGGTCCTCGACCCCCAGCCCGGCGACAACGCGGGCCGGACCGTGATCCCCGTACGCGAGGCGCCCCCGACCCCCACCCCGACGCCGACCCCCACTCCTACGCCGACCCCGACCCCCACTCCCACTCCCACTCCGACGCCGTCCCCCACCCCGACGCCCACGCTTCCTCCGGTCCCCACCACGACCCCCGTCCCGACCGTGCCTCCGCAGCCCCCCGCGCCGAAGGCCGGACCCGGCGTGCGGATCACCGTCCAGCCCGAACCGGGCTACGTCGGCGGGCGCGTCGTCGTCACGTACACCGTCCGCAACGGACGCAACGCCCTGGCCACCGGGCTGCGGCTGGCGGTCGGGCTGCCCGCGGGGGTGCCCGACGGCGGGCTCCCGGCGGGCTGCGACCGGAACCGGGTGTGCGCGCTGCCCGACCTCACGCCGGGCACGAGCACCGTCGTACGGGTCGTGCTCAGCCCGCGGAAGGCGATGACCGGCCGGGTCACCGCCGTGCTCACCACCACCGGGACGGACGCCGACCGGAGCGACAACACCGCCCGGGCACGGCTGCGCGTCCTCCAGCCGCGCATCGTCGCGGTCCCCCCGATCGGCAAGCCCGGATTCGTCACCTCCGTGCGCGGCCTGGACTTCCCGCCGGGCGTCCCGGTGCGGTTCACCTGGAACCCGGGGATCACCGCCGCCGCCTCGCCGACCTTCCCCCAGGCCGACGGCACCTTCATCGGACAGCTCCTCATCCTCGCCAAGGACCAGACCGGGCCGCGCACCATCACGGCCGCCGGACCCGGATTCTCCCCGGTGAAGACCGACTTCCTGGTCGTCAGCGGCACCGTGCAGCCGCCGGACGGGGTGACCCGCCGGTGATCCACGAGGTCGACGAGGGCCTCGGACGGCTGCTCTCCGCGAGCGGCCTGGAGGCTTCGGGGATCGAGGTCGTCTTCGACGCCCCCACCCGGGACTGGGCGGCGCGCCGCAGCGCCCCCACCGTCTGCGTGTTCCTGTACGACATCCGCGAGGACGCCCTGCGGCGCGGCTCGGGAACGGGCGAGGTCTACGACGGGGACGGCCACCTCGTCGCGCGCCGCTCCCCGCCGCGCTGGTTCCAGCTCACCTACCTGGTGACGGCGTGGGCCAACCGCCCGCAGGACGAGCACCGGCTGCTGTCCCAGGTGCTCGCCGCCCTCGTCGCCCAGGACGCGCTCCCCGCGCCGCTGCTCACCGGCTCGCTGGCCGAACTCGGCCTGACCGTCGGCCTGGAGACCGCCGGGGCCGGCATGGACGCGCCGGCGGCGGCCGACGTGTGGTCGGCCCTCGGCGGGGAGATGAAGGCCTCCCTCGGGCTGCGGGTCCGGGCCCCGCTCGCCGGGGTGGACAGGGCCACCGCGCCGCCCGTCACCGAAGGGCTCGTCGTGCGCTCGGCCGCCGCCCGCGACGGCGCGGCCGAGGAGGGGGACCCGGGCCGCAGGCTGCGCTACACCGAGGTCACCGACCCCGGCCGCGACGGCTTCACCGGACCCCGCGAGCGCCCGCCCGCCCCGGCCCGGCGCCGCCGCAGGGGGGACCGCCAGCCGTGACGTACACCGTGGAACCCCTGACCGACGGTGGTCCCGGCACGGGACGGCACCGCGAGCCGGACGCCCTGTGGACGCGGCTCGGCGCCGTCGAGGCGCGCGTGCGGGAGGCCGTGGCGGCGCGCCGCGCCCTCGACCCCGACCCCGACGACCCCTACCGGGGCCAGTACCTCACCCCGGAGGCCGCCGCGCGGATCCTGGACGAACCGGGCGGCCTCGACCTGCCGGGGGCGTGGCTGGAGCCGGGACCGGGGACGGGGTGGGAGTCGGGGCCGGAGCGGGAGCGGGAGCGGGAGCCGGGATCGGGACCGGAGCCCGAGCCGGGACCGGCGCGGGAGCCGGAGCCGGGGGCGGAGGCCGGGCCGGGGCCGGAGCCCTGGCGGCCTCCCGCCGGGTCCCTCCTCGACGGCCTGGTACGGCGGTTCGGATTGACCCCGCTCGATCTCGACCTGCTCCTCGTCGCCGTCGCGCCGGACCTGGACGCCCGGTTCGAGCGGCTCTACGGCTACCTCAACGACGACCTGACGCGCCGCCGGCCCACGCTCGGGCTCGCCCTGGAACTGTGCGGACTCGGCGGCGCCTCGCCCGCCCGGTTCCGGCTCGCCCCCGGCGCGCCGCTGGTCGACCACGGCCTGGTGGAGGTCACCGAACCCGAACGGCCGCCGCTGTCCCGCGTCCTGACCGTGCCCGACCGGATCACCGCCCACCTCCTGGGCGACGACCGGCCCGACGCCCGGCTCGCCGGGGTGCTCGACGAGGTCCGCGAGGACCCGACCGCCGACCCGGCGGACGTCCGCCGCGCCGCCTCGGCGGCCACGACCGGCGTCGGGCTCGTCCACCTGCGCGGCCGCGGCGGCGACGCCGAGGGCCTGGCCGCGGCCGCCCTCGCGGCGGCCGGGCTCGGCGCGCTGGCCCCGGACGCGGCGGCACTCGCCCGGCGCCCGGCCGACGTGCCCGCGCTCGCCCGGGTGCTCGCCCGCGAGGCCCGGCTGACCGGCTCCGGCGTGGTCCTCGGCCCGCTGACCGACCTGCCCGGCGAACCCGCCGAACGGGCCCGCGTCCTCGCGTCGCTGTGCGCCGCGCTGCGCGGCCTCCCGCTCCTCACCCACGGCACCGCCGGCTGGGACCCGGCCTGGGCGGCCGACACCCCCGTCGTCCTGGACGTCGGGGCGCCCACCCCCGAGCGCCAGGCCGCCCGCTGGCGCCACGCCCTCGACCGGGCCGCCGGCGACGGGGGCCCCGCGATCGGCGACACCGGGGAACTCGCCCGGGCCGTCGCCGCGCACCGCCTCGACTCCGGTCAGCTCCGCCGGGCCGCCGACGCGGCCGTGCGGACGGCCGCCCTGGACGGCCGGGCGGTGGAGCCCGACGACCTGCGGGCCGCCGTACGGGCGCAGAACGGCGCGGGACTCGACCGGCTCGCCCGCCGGGTGGAGCCGGGCGTCGGCTGGGACGACCTGGTGCTGCCGCCGACCACCCACCGGCGGCTGCGCGAACTCGCCCTGCGCGCACGCCACCGCGAGCGGGTGCTCGGGCAGTGGGGCATGCGGCCCGGCGGCGGCCGGGGCCGCGGGGTCGTCGCGCTGTTCGCGGGCGAGTCCGGCACCGGCAAGACCATGTCGGCCGAGGTCGTCGCCGCCGACCTGGGCATGGACCTGTACGTGGTGGACCTGTCCACGGTCGTCGACAAGTACATCGGGGAGACCGAGAAGAACCTGGAGCGGATCTTCACCGGGGCGTCGGCGGTCAACGCCGTCCTCCTCTTCGACGAGGCCGACGCCATCTTCGGCAAGCGCTCCGAGGTCAAGGACGCCCACGACCGGCACGCCAACATCGAGTCGGCGTACCTGCTCCAGCGCATGGAGTCGTTCGACGGGATCGCGGTGCTCACCACCAACCTGCGGGCCAACCTCGACGAGGCGTTCACCCGCCGCCTGGACGTGGTGGCCGACTTCCCCGTACCGAACGCGGAGCAGCGCCTGGCGCTGTGGGACCGGTGCCTGGGCACCCGGCTGCCCCGGGGCGACGACCTGGACCTCGCCTTCTGCGCCGACCGCTTCGAACTGGCCGGCGGTTCGATCCGGGCCTGCGCGGTCACCGCGGCCTACCTCGCCGCCGAGTCCGGCGAGCCGCTCAGCATGGGGCAGGTGGTCACCGCGGTCGCGCAGGAGTACCGCAAGCTCGGACGGCTGGTCCTCGCGGGCGAGTTCGGGCCGTACCTGGCGCAGGCCGCGGGGGCCTGAGCGGGGCCCGGCCGAGGGCTCGAACGGGGCCCGGTCCGCCGGACCGGGCCCCCGCGGCGACCTACAGATCCATCATCTCGGCCTGGTGCGCGCCCCGGCCGCCCGCGGCGGGCGTCGCCGCCATGTCGGTGGCCGCCGCCCAGATCCCCCGGCTCTCCTTCGAGGGGACCGTCGCCAGGTTGGCCTTGCGCGCCTCGTCCATGATCGTCTTGAACATGCTCCAGAGCTGACCGGGACTGGTGGCCCGCGTGGTCAGCCAGCGCATCTCGACCGGGGCGCCCTTCTGGCCGCCGATGTGCGGCACGATCAGGTCGTTGGGCTCGTCGGACTTCGGCAGGGCCTTGCCGGGCGCGATCACCGGGAAGTCCTCCGTGCCGTTGAGGAGGCTGTCCAGCATCTGCGCGGTGTTCCCCACCCCGGTGGCGCCGTGGCCGTACGCCGGTCCGGCCGGGTTGGGGGTGTTCGCCGGATACCTCGACAGGTGCTGCTGCCAGTGCGCGACGCCGGTCTCCGGGATCTCGCTGTGGAGCCAGGCCGCGAGCTGCCGCAGGACGTCCTGCCCGACGACCTTCTCGCGCAGCGCGTCGGTGGTGGCCGTCCCGCGCAGGCCGCCCAGATTGGCCAGCTTCAGCAGGAACGGCACGGCGTTCTTGGTGGAGGCCGTGGGCCCGCGCACCCCCGCCTCGATCATGGCCGAGCCGACGGCGTACGACAGTCCGAGGGCCAGGGTGCCGGTCAGGGCCGCCTGGTCACCGCTCTCCAGGCCGGGCAGGAGCTTCGGCACGACGTCGGAACGCAGGCGCGGCACCGCGCGGTTGATCGCGGCGGCCGCGTCCCGCCAGCCGTCGGCGATGTGCTCCTTGCCGGGGGCCCGGCGCGACTCGTGGTCGACGTCGGCCTGGAAGTTGTAGAGCGACGGCAGCCCGGACGGCAGCACGCCGAGGGTGGCCTGGACGTACATCTCGGCCTTGATGTCGTTCTGGAAGGCCCTGATCGCCGCCTGGACCTTGGCGTTGCCGAACAGCTCCGGGCCCAGCCAGTCGCGCAGGGCCGCCAGCGGGGTGCCGGTCGCGGCGACGGGCGAACCCGGCACGGCGAAGGCGTTGTTCTTCGGGTCCTGCCCGAAGATCGCCTCCACGTGCGCGTCGATCCGGTCGGCGACCTTCTTGACCGCCGCGTCGGATCCCGGTGCCATCTCGTCGAACGGCGCCGTGACGTACTCCAGGTTGCTCATCGACGAGGCGAGCTGCCCGGACGCCACCGGCTGCCCGCCGTCGCCGGTCAGCTCGGAGAGCACCGCGTGCAGCACCCGGACCCGGCGGGCGAGCGAGTTGTGGTCGGTGAGGATCGTCAGGTTCTCCTCGCTCATCACGGTGGCCGCGTAGGGGAACCCGCCGTGGAAGAACCCGCCGAGGTCCGTCCCGGGCGTCCGGCCGCCGACCGTGTTCAGACCCGCCGGGGCGTGCTGCCCGAAGCTCGGCACGCTCAGCTCCACCTCGAAGCCCACCAGGCGCTGCACGGCGTCCGGGTCGGCCGAGCGGTGCACTTCACCGTGTCCGTGGTCGTGTCCGTCGCCCGCGTGGTGACCGCCGTGCGTGTCGTGCCCGTGGTGCCCGGGGCCGTGGTCCTCGACGGCGCGGGCCACCGGCACCGGCCCGGAGAGCACCCGCCGGGCGTTGCTCTCCGCCTCCCGCTCGAAGCGGTCGCCGGGGTCGCTGATCCGCAGCCCGTCGCCGCGGTCGGTGCCGGACACGGGGCCCCGGCGCTGCTGGACGACGTGGGTCAGCTCGTGGGCCAGGGTGTGCTTGTCCCGGCCGCCCTCGCCGAGGACGACGTGGCTGCCCGAGGTGTAGGCGCGCGCCCCGATGGCCCGCGCCGAGCGGGCCGCCGCGGCACCCGTGTGCAGCCGTACGCCGGAGAAGTCCGTGCCGAACCGGGACTCCATCTCCGTGCGCACCGGACCGGCCATCGGCTTGCCCGCCGAACCCAGCACCTCCCGCACCCCGGTGTCCTCCCGCTCCGGGGCGGGCGCGGGCGCCACCCTGCGGGCGATCATGCCGGCCACCGCGGCGTTGCCCGCGCTTCCCTGGGCCGCACGGAGCGCGCCGGCCGTGAGCGGGGGCGGGACGGCGGCACCGGTCCCGGACGCCTCCCGCCGGGCCCCGGACCGGTCGCGCGCCGGCTGCCGGTCCCCGGTCCCTTCGGCGCGCGGCCTGGAAGTCCGCACCTGCTGCCTCCTCGTCGGCGCCCGTCCTGCGACTCTCCAGTGCACCGGCGGCGCCGGCGGCGCGTCCAGGGACGAACGGGCAGCGCGGGGGCAGTCCCGGGTGACGTCCGGGCGGTCGGTCCGGACCGTCCGTAAAGGCAGAAGCGTTGCCCCCGGGCAGGTCCGCAGGTCCCTGCCGGTCCGGCGGCGGGCCGAGCAGACTCGGCCTGGACACAGGTCGCAGCGGGGCCCGGACACAGAAGGCCTGGACACAGGTGACCGCAGGACCGCAAGGACGCTAAGGAGCGAGCATGCCGACGTACCTCACCCCGGGCGTGTACGTGGAGGAGGTGCAGTCCGGCGCCAGGCCGATCGAAGGGGTCGGCACGGCCGTCGCCGCGTTCGTCGGCTTCGCCGAGAAGGGCCCGTTCCACACCCCGACCCTGGTCACCGGCTGGGACCAGTACACGCAGACGTTCGGCGGCTTCACCGAGGGCACGTACCTCGCCCACGCGCTCTACGGCTACTTCTCCAACGGCGGCGGCGCCGCGTACGTCGTGCGCATCGGCGGAACGGCCGAGACCGGCGCCCGGTCCGCCGACGCCGACCGGCGCGACCGGGAGACCCCGGCCGTACGGCCGGTGGAGCTCGGCGGCTTCCTGATCGCGGCCAGGCCGGGCGTGACCGGGGTGTCGGTCGAGGTCGCCGACGCCGAGGGCGAGAACCCGCCGGAGGACCGCTTCCGGCTCCTCGTCCGCCGGGGCGACCAGATCGGCGAGACGTACGAGGCCTCCGCCCGCAAGAACGTCAAGGGCTACCTGGCCACCCAGGCCCGCTCCTCCGAGCTGATCGAGGTCACCGAGCAGCGCGGCGTCCCCCAGACCCGGCCCGCCTCCCAGACCGTCGCGGTCCCCGACGCGCCCGGAGCCCCCGCCGTCCCGGCCTCCGCCGACGCGGCCCGCATCGACCCCGCCGAGTACGTCGGCGACGCGGCGGCCCGCACCGGCTTCGGCGGCCTGGAGACCATCGACGAGATCACCATGGTCGCGGTGCCCGACCTGATGGGCGCCTACCAGCGCGGCGACATCGACGCCGAGGGCGTGCGCACCGTGCAGCTCGCCGTCATCTCGCACTGCGAGCAGATGGGCGACCGCGTCGCCGTCCTCGACACCCCGCCCGGGTTCAACGCCCAGCAGGTGCGCGCCTGGCGCATGGACGAGGCCGGGTACGACTCCCGGTACGCCACCCTCTACTACCCCTGGGTGCGGGTCTTCGACCCGGCCCTCGGACGCAACACGACCGTCCCGCCGAGCGGCCACATCGCCGGCGTGTGGGCGCGCAGCGACGCCGAGCGCGGGGTGCACAAGGCGCCCGCCAACGAGGTGATCCGCGGCGCGGTCGACCTGGACATCCGCCTCAGCAAGGGCGAGCAGGACCTGCTCAACCCGATCGGCGTGAACTGCGTCCGCGCCTTCCCCGGTCGCGGCATCCGGATCTGGGGCGCCCGCACGCTCTCCTCCGACCCGGCCTGGCGCTACCTGAACGTGCGCCGGCTCTTCAACTACCTGGAGGAGTCGATCCTCCTGGGCACGCAGTGGGTCGTGTTCGAGCCCAACGACGACCGGCTGTGGTCCAGCATCCGGCGCAACGTCACCGCGTTCCTCACCGAGGAGTGGCGCCGGGGCGCGCTGTTCGGCCGGACCGCCGACGAGGCGTTCTACGTGAAGTGCGACCGCGAGAACAACCCGCAGGAGTCCATCGACCAGGGCCGCGTGGTCTGCGAGATCGGCGTCTCGCCGGTCAAGCCCGCCGAGTTCGTGGTCTTCCGGCTGGCCCAGTTCTCCGACACCACCAGCCTCATCGACGAGTGACCCGCGGGTCCCGGTCGGATACGCAAGGAAAGGTTGACAGACAGTCATGGCAACGGGCGATGCTCTTTCCACCCACGTCTTCGGCGTGCAGCTCGGCGGATACCTCGTGGAGTCCATCCAGGAGATCAGCGGCTTCACCGTCGAGGAGGACGTCGTAGAGGTCAAGCAGGTCACCGCCGAGGGCAAGCAGATCATCCGCAAGCAGCCGGGCGCCCGGCAGGCCGGCGAGATCACGATCACCCGGGGGCTCGACCAGAGCAGCGAGTTCACCAAGTGGATCAAGGAGACCCTGAACAACGGGGCCGTGAACTCCGCTCGGCAGAACCTGACGATCGAGATCAAGGACACCGAGGGCAACACGGTCCGCCGCATCCAGCTCATGCAGGGCTGGGCGTCCAAGTGGGAGGGCCCGTCGCTGAAGGCGGGCGAGTCCTCCCCGGCCACCGAGTCCGTCACGATCGTGTTCGAGGAGATCGTCGTCGAATGAGGCGCCGCACCGTGACGGCGGGCAACCTGGAGGAGATCCTCCAGCTCACGTCGCCCGCCCAGGCGCCGGAGCAGCAGGCCGCGCCCCAGGCCCCCGTTCCCGCCCCGCCGCCCCCGCAGCACCGGGAGGGCGGCGGGCTGCGCACGGAGTTCGAGTTCGAGCTGCCGCGCGGCTACGTGGACGAGGCGGGGACCGTGCACCGGCACGGCTCCATGCGCCTCGCCACCGCCCGCGACGAGCTGCGGCCCCAGATCGACCTGCGGGTCAAGGAGAACCCGGCCTACCTGAGCGTGGTCCTGCTGAGCCAGGTGATCACCCGGCTCGGCAACATCACCGACGTGCACGCCGGGATCGTCGAGCGGATGTACGCCACCGACGTGGCGTTCCTCCAGGACTTCTACCGCCGCGTCAACAGCGAGGGGCACACCCGCGCGGCGGTGACCTGCCCGCACTGCGAGGGCGGCTTCGAGGTCGACCTCTCGGGTGGGCGCCTGGGGGAATCGTGACGTACGCCCTTCCCCGCCTCCGGGAGGAGATCGCGTACATCGCCTACCACTTCCACTGGCAGCGCGAGGAGATCCTCGACCTCACCCACGGCGAACGGCAGCAGTGGGTGGCCGAGATCGCCCGTATCAACACCCGCATGAACGAAGGCGGTTGAGCACATGGCATGGCGGGACAGGCTGCGCCGCCGCGCCGGGACGGCCGGCCGGCCGGGCGCGGGACCGGACGCGTCCGGCGGGTCCGCGGGTCCGGGTGCGTCCGGTGGGTCCGCCGTGCCGGGCGGATCCGGTGATTCCGCCGGGCCGGGCACGTCCGGCGGTTCCGCCGTGCCCGGTGACTGGGACGGCGGCTGGCGCCGCGCCGCACCGCAGCCCCTCACCCTCTCCCGCGCACCCCTGGGCGTGAGCGACGGCCTCGCCTTCCGCGCGGGCCTCGCCGCCTGGCAGAACCCGTCCTTCGACGGCGGCATGGGCCACGCCCTGCTGCCCACGGCACCCACCGGCCTGGTCCACGGGATGACCCGCCCGGCCGCGCCCCACGCCACCGACTCCGGTGGGGGGCCGCTGCTGCTGCGGGCGGTGCGCGCGGGGGGAGCCGGGGCGGAGGCGGACGCCCCGGGCCCGGAGACGCGGCTTCCGTCGGCCTCCGGGAAGTCCGGGACCTCGAAGGCTCCGAAGACCCCCAAGGCGGCTCCGAAGGGCTCCGAGGCCCCCAGGACACCGAAAGCCCCGAAGGCCTCGAAGACCCCGGAGACCCCGGAGACCCCGGATGCCTCGAAGGTCCCGGAGACACCGAAGGCTTCGAAGAGCCCCGGGACCCCGAAGGCCCCTGGAGCCTCGAAGACCTCGACCGTCCGGCCGTCCGCCCCGGTGGTCCGCCCGTCGCCCGGTGGCGCGAACGGCACCGCCGACTCCCCGGAGCGGCGGAGCCCGGACGGCCGCCCGCCGAGCCGTGACCTCTCCACCGCGACGTCCCCGGCGGTGCTCTCCGCGCCGGCGCCCGCCGTCCAACGGGCCGTCGCCCCCTCCGACGCCGGCCGGTCGCCGGTCGCGGCGCCGATCCCGCTCGTCCGGCGGGTCGCGGTGGTCCCCGTGGCCCCCGGTGCGCGGGACACGTCCGTGCGCGGATCCGCGACGGGTACGGCGGGGAGGACCGTGACGGAGAAGAGCGCGCCCCGGAAGGACACGGCGGAGAAGGGTGCCGTGGCGAGCGGGGCACCGGGCGGCGAGCGCCCGGAACCCTCCTCCCGTCCCGTCGTCCGGCCCCGTCCGGTCGGGCCCCGCCTGACGGTCGCCCGCCGCGTGCCGGGGGACGCACGCCAGGTGCCCGCGCTCCGGCCCGCCGCACCGGCGGCCCCCCGCCGGGACGGTGCGGCGGTGGTCGCCGACGCCCCCGAGGCCGTGGCACCGTCCCGTTCCTCCACCGCCGGGGCCGAGGGCCCCGGCCGGACCGCTCCGGGCCCCGCCGTCCAGCGCGCCGCCACCCGAACGGTCCTGGGTCCTCCGCTGGCCGAACTCCCCTCGTCGGCTGTCCCGTCGGCCGGGAACGTTCCCGCCGGTCCGGGGCTCCCCTTCGTCCAGCGGCAGGCCGAGGACGCTCCCCGGAGCGCGACCGGCGTTCCCGCTCCGAGCGCGGACCCGGTGTCCCCCCGCCGTTCCGGAGCGCGGGCGCGCGGCGGCCTGGGCGCGCCCCTGTCCGCGATGCCGCCCAGCGCGGGACCGCCCGCCGGTTCCCCGGCGCCCGGCGTCCGGCCCGGCCGTCCGGCTCCCGGACCCGCCGTCCAGCGCGCCCCGGCCCCCTCCTCGCCCGCCGGGGGACGTCCCGCACCCGGTCCGGAGACCGCCGCGCCCCACGCCCCCCTGCTGGGGACCACCGACGTCCAGCGCCGGATCACGGACCGCCCCGCGCCCCGGGGCGACGGCTCCGCGGACCGCTCCTCGGACGGTGCCCCCGCCGCCCGCGCTCCGGGCCCCGCCCTGCCTCCGGTGACGCCGTCCGGGACCGCACACCCCGCGCCGCAGGCCCCCGCCGGTCGTGATGTCGTACGGCCCGACACGGCTCCCACCGGTCCCGGCCCCGTCGACGACCGACGGCTCGCGGGCCCCGCCGGTCCCGCCCCGGTCGTCGTGGCCCGCGCGGTGTCCGGACCGGGTGCGAGTGCCCCGGGCGCGGCCTCCGCCGGCGACCGGCGGGGAACAACCGGACCGGCCGGAACCCCCGCACCGAAGGCGACCACCGGACCGCCGGAACCCGTCCGGACCTCCGCCGCGCCCACGTCCGCGCCCACGTCGGGCCCGCGCTCCGCCGCCCCCGCGCCCGGGGTCTCCTCCGGCTCCGGCGCCCGCCCCGCGACGGCCGCGTCCGGCGAGGGCTCCCGGGCCTCCACCGCGCGTGCCCGGCGTCCCGGGACCGCGTCCGTGCCGGTGGCCCGCCGTACCCTCGCACTGCTCCCCGGCCGCCCCCTCACCCTCAGCACCCGGACCCCGGAGGGCCTCGCCCCGTCCGCCGCGTCCCGCCCCGCGAGTGGTCCCCCCGTGGTGGCGGCGCGCTGGAGCACGGCGCAGGACGCTCCGGGCGGCGCCTCCGACCGGCCCGCCCGCACGTCGCCCCCGGGCGGCGGAGCCGCGCCGGAACCCGTACGGCGAACCGCGCCGGCCCCCGTACAACGAGCCGCGTCGGAACCCGTACGGCGAGCCGCACCGCACCCCGTACAGCCGACCGCCTCGGCGCCCGCCCCACCGCCCCGGGGCGCACCGGCACCCAGCGCGTCCGGCCGCTCCGGCGCGTCCGGATCCGCCGTACCGCCGCCGTCCGTCCAGCGGGCCGCCACGGCGTACGGACCGCCGCGCGGCGACGGGGAAGCGGGGACCGGCGCACCGACCGCCGTACGGCGGGTCCCGGTCGTCAGGCCCGTACCGCCGGGCGGTGGTACGTCCGCCGCGACGACGGGTTCACCGGCCCGGCCCCTTCCGGTCGCGCCCCCGCAGGCGCCCCCCGTGGCGGGCGGCCCACCGGCGCCGGTGTCTCCCGCGCCCGGCGCGGCCGTTCCCGTGGTGCGGCCCCGGGCCGCGGCACCGGGCGTCCGGCCGGCGTCCGGCGCCGCGCCCCAGATCCAGCGCGCCGTACCGGACACGGGCAAAGGCCCGTCCGCGACCCCCGCCGCACCGGTCAAAGAGGTCCCCGCGCGCGGGAAGCAGACGCCGTCCCCGGCGTCGGCCGGCACCGGAGGGAGCGCCGGGCGGAACACCGGCCGGAGCGCCGGACCGGCGCAGGACCCCGGCCTCGACCTGGACGACCTCGCGCGGCGGCTGCTCGACCCGATGGCCCGCCTGCTCCGCACCGAACTGCGGCGCGGCCGGGAGCGCACGGGTCGCCCCTACGACGGACGCCGCTGAACGCACGGCGCGGAACGGATGACGGACCGATGACGGACAACATCTTCGCGAGCAGCGTGTTCTTCCGGCTCGCGATCGGCGGCAACGACCTGGGCGCCTTCCACACCTGCTCCGGCATGGGCGCCGAGGTCGAGATGGAGAGCTACGCGGAGGGCGGCAACAACGGCTTCACCTGGCAGTTGCCCGGCCGGGTGACCTGGTCGAACATCACGCTGACCCGGCCGGTCACCGCCGACACGGCGAAGATCGCCCGCTGGCTCGACGAGACGCTGAAGCGCGTGGAGCCCAAGGACGGCGAGATCGTGGCCCTCAGACCGGACCTGAGCCGGATCATCAGTTGGCAGGTGTTCGGGATCGTCCCGGTGCGCTGGCAGGGCCCCTCCTTCGACCCCAGCAGCTCGCAGGCGGCGGTGGAGACCCTGGAGATCGCCCACGAGGGACTCCGGCCCTCCTGACGCGCCCCCGCCCCCTCCACACCACCCGCCAGTTCCCCGGAAAGGAACCCCCGTCATGTCCCCAGCGTCCCGAGCCAGCCGGGCCAGGGCCCAGCTCACGCTGAAGGAGCCCCCGGCCTCCGTCGGCGCCAAGCCCGGCGGGACGCTGGCACGCCTCGACCTCCAGTTCAACCCCTCCACTCTGGAGCTGCGCAAGACCACCGAGTGGCGGCGCTCCCCGTCCCGGATGGCGGAGGAGTCCTCCCTGCCCGAGTTCGTCGGCAGCGGCCCGCGCGAGCTGAGCCTCGAAGTGTTCCTGGACGCCACCGCCACCCACGACAACTCCGTGGAGCAGGCCGTGGAGAAGCTGATGAAGGCCTGCGTCCCGACCAAGGCCAGCCTGGGCCGCAAGAAGCCCGCCAGCCCCTGGGTGCGGTTCGAGTGGGGCAGCGCGCGCACCACGTCGTTCGACGGCGTGCTCTCCAACCTGTCCGTGTCGTACACGCTGTTCGACGTGGACGGCAAGCCGCTGCGGGCCACCTGCCGGCTCTCCATCGAGGAGGCGAGCGTCGGCCCCGCCGGGCAGAACCCGACGTCCGGCGCGCGCACCGGACGCAGCACGCACGTCCTCGTGGCCGGCGACAGCCTCGCCCTGCTGGCCTGGCGGGAGTACGGCGACGCGACGGCCTGGCGGGTCATCGCGGAGGCCAACGACATCGACGACCCGATGGCGCTCGTGCCCGGCACCGAACTGGTCGTGCCGGCGCTGAGCGACGCGGGCGCGGGGGAGGAGCGATGACGGGCGGCGCGCGCGACGGCCGGTCGTTCGCGGCGGACCCGATCGTGGAGACGCCCGGCGAACTGCCCCCGGTCTGGGCGGCCCAGTTGGTGAGCTGCGTGATCGACGAGAACGTGGGGCTGCCGGACGCGGCCGTGCTCACCTTCCGCGACCCCGACCACGAGTTCCTGCGCAAGACCGGCATCACCATCGGCACCCCGCTCCGGGTCTCCGTGGTCACCGTGACCGGGCAGGCCCGCGAGCGGCTCTTCGACGGCGAGGTCACGGCCCTGGAGGCGGACCGGGACCGCACCGGTTCGTTCACCGTGGTGCGCGCCTACTCCAAGGCGCACCGGCTCCAGCGCGGCCGGAAGGTGGTGGCCTACCGGAACATGACGGCGGCGGCGATCGTCCGCAAGGTGGCCGCCGGCGCGGGTCTGGCCTGCGGCACCGTCGAGGCCGCGCCCGTCACCTACAAGCAGCTCTCCCAGGCGAACGTCTCCGACTGGGACTTCCTCCAGTTCCTGGCCGCCGAGAGCGGCGCGCAGGTGCGCGTCGACGACAAGGGGCTGCTCCAGTTCACCAGGCCGAAGAAGGCGTCCGGGGCGCCCTCGCCGTCCACCTCGGCCGCCCGCGACCCGCTGGTCCTGGAGTACGGGCGCAACCTCCTCGCGCTGCGGGCCTCCCTGTCGGCGGCGGACGGGGCGCAGCAGGTGGAGGTGCGCGGCTGGGACGTCACCACCAAGCGGCCCCTGGTGGCCCGGAAGCCCTCGGTCGACAGCGACACCGTCGTGCCGGGGCTGAGCCCCGCGTTCGCCGCCCGGTTCGGTACGTCGAAGCTGACCGTCACCGACACCCCGTACCGCACCCAGGCCGAGACGAAGGCGGTCGCGGACGCGGTCGCCGGACAGGTCAGCGCCGGGTTCGGCGAGCTGGAGGCGCTGGTCGAGGGCAATCCGACGCTGCGCGCGGGCAAGCCCGTGGCGCTCGGCAACGTCGGCGGGGCGTTCTCCGGCAAGTACACGGCGACGGCGGTGCAGCACGTCCTCGAACCGCACGGCGGCTACCGCACGACGGTGTGGGTGAGCGCCAGCCCCGACCGCTCCCTGACCGGTCTGGTCACCGGCGCCAACGCGCCGTCCCGCGGGCCGCGCATGCCGGGCCTGGCGATCGGCGTGGTGACGGACGTGCGCGAGACGGGCGGCGCCGAGAGCGGCTCGGTGCGGCTGCGGTTCCCCTGGCTGGACGACACCTACGTCACCGACTGGGTGCGCACGGTCCAGTGGGGCGGCAAGGGGGGCGGCGGCGTGGTGAGCCCCGAGGTCAACGACGAGGTCCTGGTCGGCTTCGAACAGGGCCTCCTCGACAGCCCGTACGTCATCGGCGGGCTCTACAACGGCGTGGACAAGCCCTCGCCGCACGACGTGCCCCTGATCGACAAGACCACCGGAAAGGTCAACCGCCGCTCCCTCGTGTCCCGTTCGGGCCACCGCGTGGAGCTGCTCGACGCGCGGGCGCCGGGCCGCTCCGGAGTGCGGCTGATGTCCGCCGACGAGCGCCTCGAAGTCTTCCTCGACGACCGGCGGGACCGGATCGAGATGACGGTGTACGCGGGGAAGAACCGGCAGGTGCTCAGCTCCTTCGTCATGGACAAGCGGGGCATCACCGTGGACGCGGGGCGCGGGAACGTGAGCGTGTCGGGCCGCAACGTGGACATCAACGGCCGGGTCGGGGTGAAGATCGGCGGCCGCACGGTGGACGTCAGCGGCGCCTCGGGCGTCACCGTCGACGGCGGCCTGCTCGCCACCCTCAAAGCCAGACTCGTCCGGATCAACTGACCCCCACCGGAAAGCTCGTGAAAGGAGCTCCGCATGCCCGCCGCGGCCCGTACCGGCGACCCCACCGACCACGGCGGGGTCGTCGCCACCCCGCCGCCCGCCGCCGCGAGGACGGTGGCGACCGTCCTCATCGGCGGCCGTCCCGCCGCCGTCACCGGCAGCCTGCACACGTGCGTGGTGCCGCCGCACGCCGCCCTCGGGCCCGCCAACGTGATCCTGCCCAACCCGGCCGGGCTCGTCTCCGGGCAGGTCCTCATCGGCGGACTCCCGGCCGCGCGCGCCCGCGACAGGACGGCGTGCGGCGCGACGATCCTCACCGGGGCGTTCAACGTGCTGATCGGGGGCGTGTGATGAACACGCGGACGGGAGGCGGGCGATGAGCGAGCGGTTCATCGGCCGGGGCTGGGGGTTCCCCCTGCGCGTCGGACCGACCGGGGGCATCGCCCTCGTCGAACGGGAGCGGGAGATCGAGGAGGCGATCCGCCTGGTGCTCGGCACCGCGCCCGGCGAGCGCCCCATGCGCCCCGAGTTCGGCTGCGGCATCCACGACTACGTCTTCGCCCCCGGCGACGGCGCCACCGCCGGCCGCGTCGCGCAGCAGGTGCGGGAGGCGCTGGAGCGGTGGGAGCCGCGGATCACCGTGGACGACGTGGTCGTCGCCTTCGACGCGGTCGAGGACGGCACCCTCTACATCGACGTGCACTACACCCTGCGTTCCACCAACGACCGGCGCAACCTGGTCTTCCCCTTCTACACGATCCCCTCCGAGGAGGGGGCCGAGGAAACGGCTGCCGACTGATGGCCCTGCCCTCCCCGAACCTGGACGACCGCCGGTTCCAGCAGCTCGTCGACGAGGCGAAGCGGTACGTGCAGCAGCGCGCCCCGGAGTGGACCGACCACAACGTCTCCGACCCGGGCGTCACCCTGATCGAGACGTTCGCCTACCTGGTCGACCAGTTGCTGTACCGGCTCAACCGGGTCCCGGACAAGAACTACCACGCCTTCCTCGACCTCCTCGGCATCCGGCTGTTCCCGCCGACCGCGGCCGCCGCCGACGTCGACTTCTGGCTGTCCGCCCCGCAGGCCGACGCCGTCACGCTGCCGCCCGGCACCGAGGTGACCACCGCGGGCGGCGAGGCCGACGACGCCGTGGTGTTCGCCACCACCGGCGAACTGCGCGTCCTGCCGAGCGAGCTGACGCGCCTGGTGACCGCGTCCCGGACCGGCGAGCAGCACGACAGGACCGGCATGCTCGCCGAGGGACTCGACGTCCCCTGCTTCCAGGCCACGCCGGAACCCGGCGACGCGCTGCTGTTCGGGCTGCCCACGGCGGTGCCGCGCTGCATCGTCGCCGTACGCCTCGACAGCCGCGTCGAGGGCGTCGGCGTCGACCCGCGCCAGCCCCCGCTCGTGTGGGAGGCGTGGAACGGCGGCGGCTGGCAGGTCTGCGAGACCGGCGACGACACCACCGGCGGCCTCAACCGGCCCGGCGAGGTCGTCGTCCACGTGCCCGCCGGACACCTGGCGTCCGTGATCGGCGGGACCCGGGCCGGCTGGCTGCGCTGCCGGGTCACCGAGGCGGAACCGGGCCAGCCGTTCTACTCGGAGTCCCCGACGATCCGCGAGGCGGAGGTCTTCACCGTCGGCGGCACCATGGCGGCCGAGCACGCCGAGACGGTCACCGACGTGCCGCTCGGCGTCTCGGAGGGGGTCGCGGGACAGACCTTCCGGCTCGCCCGGCCGCCGGTCCTGCTCGACGCCGGGCCGCCCGTGGTGGAGGTGTCCTCCGAGGAGGGCTGGCAGCGCTGGGAGGTGGTCGAGCACTTCGGCCGCTCCCTCCCCGCCGACCGGCACGTCCGGGTGGACGCCACCACCGGCGAGTTCGCCTTCCCCCCGGCGCTGCGCGAACCGGACGGCACCCTGCGGCAGTGCGGCGCCGTACCGCCCAAGGGCGCGCGGATCCGGGTCGCCCGCTACCGCACCGGCGGCGGCCCCGCCGGCAACGTCGCCCGCGGCGCGATCTCCGTCCTGCTCAGCTCCGTCCCGTACGTCGCCCGGGTCACCAACCGGGAGGCGGCGCGCGGCGGCGTCGCGGGGGAGAGCGTGCGCGACGCCCGGCTGCGCGCGCCGGAGGCGCTGCGCATGCAGGACCGCGCGGTGACCGCCGAGGACTACGAGATCATCAGCCGCCAGGCCGCGCCCTCGGTGCGCCGGGTGCGCTGCCTGCCGGCCGCGGACGCGCCGGGCGCGGTACGGGTCCTGGTGGTGCCGGACGCCGTCGCCGACGAGGGCGACCACCGGCTCCGCTTCGAGCAGTTGATCCCCGGCGAGCAGGTGCTCTCGGCGATCACCGCGAGCCTCGACGAACGGCGCCTGATCGGCACCCGCCTCGTGGTGGAGCCGCCGGTCTACCAGGGCGTCACCGTGGTCGCTCGCCTCGCCGCCGCCCCCGGCGACGTCGACGCGGTCCGCACGGCGGCCCTGGACGCCCTGTTCCGCCACCTCAACCCGCTGACCGGCGGCCCGGACGGCACCGGGTGGCCGTTCGGACGGCCCGTCCAGTACGGCGAGGTCTTCGGCGTCCTGCAACGCGCCACGGGCGACGCGCTGGTCGAGGAGATCCGCCTGTTCCCGGCCGACCCGGTCACCGGCCGGCGCGGCGCCCCGGCGGACCGCATCGACGTCGGCCCCGGCGCCCTGGTCTTCTCCTACCAGCACCAGGTGGTCGTGTCCGCCGCCGGACCGGAGGGACGATGAGCCGCGCCGCGATACCCGGGCTGCCCAGCAGGCACCCCATCGGGGAGCAACTGCCCGCGCTCTACGCCGAGGACGGCCTCGCGCAGCGCCTCACCGCCGGTCTCGACACGGTCCTCGCCCCGGTCTTCTCCACCCTCGACAACCTGCCCGCCTACCTCGACCCCCGCCTTGCGCCGCCGGACTTCCTGGTGTGGCTGGCGTCCTGGGTGGGCGCCGCCGACGATCCGCGCCGGCCCCTGGAGCTGCGCCGGGAGACGGTCGCGCGCGCGGTGGAACTGCACCGGTGGCGCGGTACGAAACGGGGCCTCGCCGAGGCCCTGCACCTCGCCCTGGACGTGCGCGCCGAGATCGTCGGCGACGGCGGGGCGGTCTGGTCGGACACGGCGGGCTCCGACCTGCCGCCGGCGCCCGACGCCGAGCTGCTCGTCCGGGTCGTCCCCGAAGGGGCGCGGGCCGGACGGGTGGACGCGGACCGGGTCCACGAGATCGTCCGGGCCATGTGCCCGGTGCATGTCGCGTTCCGGGTGGAGGTCGTCACCGGCCCGCCCGCCGAGGAAGGGAGCTGACGCATGCGAGCGTGTCCCTCGTGCGGGGCGGCCAACGACCCCGCCGACGACTTCTGCGGCAACTGCGGCGCGTATCTGGGCTGGTCGGACGAGCCCGCGAGGCCGGGGACGGCGGGCGGTACGCCGTCGCCCGGGGGGACTCCGGAGAGCACGGGCGGGTCGGCGGGTACGGACGGGCCGGAGAGCACGTCCGCGTCCGCGTCTGCGTCTGCGGACAGTGCGGGCGGACCGGCCCGCACCCGTGGGCGCGGGAGCACGGGCCCGGACGGGGGCGGGGGACCGGCCGTGACCGCCCCCGGCGAAGCCCCGGTGCCTGCGGCCCCCTCCGGCGCGCCGGACGCCGCGCCGGACGCCGCACCGGGCGACGGAGCCCCGACCGGGACGCGCACCGGGCCGGGCGACGAGGGGGAGCGCGACGCCCCGGCCTCCGGCACCTCGGCCTCCGGCACCCCAGCACCTGGTACCCCGGCGCCCGGCGCCTCGCTGCCTGACAGCCCGGCACCTGGCGCCCCGGCACCGGATGCCCCGGCGCCCGGCGCCCCGGCACCGGACACGGCGGCACCGGACACGGCGGTGGCCCGGACCCGGGCGGCCCTCACCAGGACGGCCCGGACCCGGTTCGCCCGGACCCGGGCCGCCCGGACCTCGGACGCGCCGCCGACCGGCACCGGGGAACCCGTACGCACCGAGGACGCCGGACGCTCCGCCGAAGCCGATCCGGCGTCCGCACCCGCACCCGCCCCGGCATCCGGCGCGGGGACGGCACCCGCGCCCGCACCCGCCCCGGAAACGGCACCCGCACCCGCCCCGGGAACGGCCGCCCGGCCGCCGCGCGCCCCCGCCTCCCCCGCGGCCCCGCGCACTCCCACGGCCCCGCGCACCCCCACCGCCCCCGCGCCCCCGCCCGCCCGCGACCCGATCCTGCCCGTGCTCCCGGCGAAGGCCGTCGCGCCCCGTCCGGTCGTACGACCCGCGGCGGTGGAGGACGAGGGGAGCGGGCGGCCCTGCCCGGTGTGCGGGACGCCCAACCGGCCGGAACGGAGGTTCTGCCGGCGCTGCGCCGCGGAGCTGCGGCCGGAGCCGAAGGCCGCGCCGCTGCCGTGGTGGCGGACGGTGTGGCCGTTCCGGCGCCGGGCACGGGCGGGTTCGGGGCGGGGGGTGCGCCTCGCCGTGATCCTCGCGGTCGTGCTCGCGCTGTGCGCCGCCGGGTTCCTCCTGCTGCCCGCGGGACGCGCCCTGATCGAGGACGTCCGGGACAAGCTGGGCAAGGCCACGCCCATCACCCCCGTACGGACCGAGGCGAGCGGCGCGCTCCCCGGGCACCCCGCGACCAACACCACGGACGGCCTGAACAACAAGTACTGGGCGGCCCCCGGGCCGGGCGCCTCGGTGACGTACACCTTCCGCAAGCCGTTCCGGCTGGTCGACCTGATCATCACCAACGGCGCGTCCACGTCCCCGGAGGCGTACGCCCGCCAGGCGCGCGCGCTCCAGGTGGACCTGGAGGTGACGACGGCGGACGGCACCCGCCACGTCAAGGAACTCGCCCTCAGCGACAAGCCGGTCCCGCACACGATCCAGACCGGGATCAGCGACGCCACGACGGTCCGCCTGACGCTGCGGTCGCCGGTGAACCTGTCCGGGGGACGTCATCTGGCGCTGGCGGAGGTGGAGTTCTTCCAGAGGAGCTGAAGCGGATCCTCCGCTCCTGGATGACGTTCGGGAGTACGGGAGTTGAAGCAACCGGGGAGCGGAGAAGGCGAATCGGCCGGGAGGCGCGGGACCGGCCGTGCCCCGCCCCGCCGGTGGCTACGTTGACCCCGTGCGGACACAGCGGCAGTCAGAGGACGGCAGGACCGGCACGTCCGAGCGGGCGGACCGGGCGTCCCGCACCGCGCCTCCGGACGCCCTCGCCGCCGGGGCCGCGCACCCGCTGCTCTCCCTCCAGCGCACCGCGGGCAACGCGGTCGCCTCCCGGGCCGTGGGCAGGAACCGGAACCGGGGCGCCCGACCTGCGCTGCCGGACATCGAGGAGCGCACCGAGACCGGTTTCGTCCTGCCGCCGTACCTGCTGCGGCTCCAGGCGGGCGGTCTGTCCTCGACGTACGGGCTGACCGGCCACGAGTTCGTCCGGCACGCGGTGTCCGCGGCCGTCGGGCACGCCGACGGCACGGTCGCGGTGATCGCGGAGGAACTGGCCGGGCGCCCGGAGAGCTTCTACGGGCAGGGGCGGGCCTTCGCCGTGGAGGGCCGCACGGACGCGGAGTCGTACGACGTCACCGTACGGATCTCCCGGGCCCCCGCCGACCGGCCGCCCGTCTTCCAGCCGAAGGACCTGCTGTCCACCGCCTCCGCGGGGACCGACGGCGTGCCGCAGGCCGCCCTCGACGACCCGGTGGGCAAGGACACCAAACTCGACGTCCACCACAACTCGGCCGTCACCGTCGGCAGTTCGAGCGGCGGCTCGTCGAGCAAGGGCGCCGGCGGCCTCGCCTTCGGGCTCGCGCCCGTCGCGCCCGGACTGTGGCTCGGAGGCGCCGCCACCCTCAACGCCCAGCCCTGGCAGTCCTCCCGCGAGTCCCGGCGGCAGACGACCGTGGCCGAACCCCGCGTGCTGCGCAGCGACAAGGGCTCGGTCGAGGTGCGCCGCCAGGTCCGCTACGAGGTCCGCGTCCGGCGGCACGGCACCGACGACGCGCAGACCTTCCGGGACTCCGGCACGCTCCTCCAGCGCGTGCCGACCGAACACCTGGTCCCGGTGGGCACCGAGGACCCCGCCCCGCCCGTGCCGGTGTCCGCGGACACCGGCCGCCGCGTCTCCCTCGCCGACTCGCTGGCACCGGTCGCCGTCACCGACGACGCGGCACCCCACCGGTCGGGCCGCGGCCTGTTCGACGCCGTCGCCTCCGTGCTGCACCCCTCGCTCACCGAGCCCGGGGCGCCGGGCCGGGGCAGGCTGTACGAGGCGACCTCCACGGCGACCGTCCTGGAGGACCTGCCCCGGCTGCTGCGCGACGGCGTGACCGGCGAGGACCTGTACTCCAAGGACGGCAGGACGGCCGGCGGCTACCGGATGCGCGCCGCGATCACCGGCCTCTCCCCGGCCTGGAGCACCGGCAGGACCCAACTGCGCACCCACCAGCACGGCCAGACCGCGGTGACCGACGCCGCGGGCAAGGGCCGGTCCGTGCAGGCGGGCCTGGGACCGGCGATCGGCGTCGGCGCGGTGGCGAACGCGGCCGTCGTCCGGGCCACCGCCATGCCGGTCGCGGCGGCCCGCAAGGCACGCTTCACGGTGGCCGAGCAGAGCGTCGCGAGCCGCCAGGGCGCCGAGGTCAAGGGGGAGAAGGTGCTCTACTCCGGGACCGTGACGTTCACCGCCGAGGGCACGGGACCCCGCTCGATCCAGGCGATCCTGCGTCCCGGAACCCGGGTCGCCGTCCACACCATGGACGTGTGGATCAGCCTCCGGGCCGACGAGGCCCGCTCGTTCGGGCTGCCGCTGCCGACGGGGGTGACCGCAGGGGACTTCGTGAGCAAGCCGAGGCGCGTCGACGAGAACGGCGAGGAACAGGAGCTGGAACGCCACCTCCCGTACGACGGGAAGGGGTCGAGCGTCGCCCTGAGCCAGGTCGACACCGGGCCGATGGTGCGCGCCGTGCTGCGGATGTTCGCCACCGACCCCCGTCTCGCGGGCTACCTGCCCGCCTTCGGCACCACCGCGCCCGCCCCCGGCATCGGCGACGAGGAGGCCGAGACCCAGCGGCGCAACCACCGCGAGCTGACGGCCGCCCTCTCGGAGACCAACCTCCGGGTCAACAAGGACCAACTGCTGTCCACCGGCATCCGGGTGCGCCTGCGCCGCAAGACCACGATGCACTCCCACGACGTGCAGATCCTCGTCCGGGGCAGCCTGGGCGACACCGCCTACGAGGGCGACGTCAAGGACTGGTCGGTCCGCAGCCACGCCACCGTGGGCACCGGCACGCAGAGCGGGCGCAGCAGTTCGCGCTCGATCGGGGGCCTGGTGCTCGGGCAGGCCCGGCTGATCCCCGGCGTCCTGACCGCCGGGGCCCGCTACGAGCGGCACAGCTCCGGCTCCCACCGCGACCAGGCGGGTCCCACCGGCCGCACGGACGTCGTCGCCAACGGGTCCGACACCGCCGCCGCCTTCCGCGCCGCCCTGCACCTCGACGTGGAGGCCACCATGACCTCCCGGCCCCGCAAGCTCGCCCGCGGCCTCACGGTCGGCGCGCCGGGCCGGGACGTGCCGGAGGCCGAGACGCTGACGTACACGAACCTGGGGAGCCAGGACGTACGGCTCCTCACGCCGGCCGAGTTCACCCTGGACCGGGAGGGCAAGGACCGGGCCGACGCGGCGCTCGCGGCCGGTGCGGCGCCGGCGCCCGCCGCCGCCACCGTCGCCGCCGAGGGCATCGGCGACCTGGCCGGTCTCGCCCCGGCAGCCGGAGCGGGACCGGTCCTGCGCGACTGGCAACTGGTGGAGGCCGTCGACGCACAGCCCGTACGGGAGCTCGCCTTCGCGCTGCTGTCCCGGGCCGCCGCCCGGAACCGGGGGCTGCGCGAGGACCCGGCCCTCGCCACCGAGGGACTCGCGCCGCGCCTCGCGATCGAGGAACGGTTCGGCGAACGGGCCGTCCAGGCCGCCCTGCGGCAGGCCGCGTCCTCCGGCTGGGTCGTGAAGAACCTCCGCCACCCGCGCCGCCTGGCCGCCCTCGACGGCGCGGTCGGCACCCGCCTGGCGCTCGCCAACCCCCGGTTCGTGCACACCGCCGAGGGCCCGGGCACCGAGACCTTCGTGCTCGGCGGCCACCAGTCGGCGGGGCAGACCGGGCGGGGCACCAGCAGCACCGTGCAGGTCGGCGCGACCGGATCGGAGACCGGCACCACGTGGCGGGCCGGGCAGGGCCTGTCGACGTTCCGCACGAGGAGCGGGGGCGACACGGAGGCGCACGCCCTGTCCGGCACGGTCGAGCGCAACGCCCACACCCCGAAGAAGGGCCCGCTGCACCTGGTCCAGTGCGACCTGCTGGTCACCATGGTGGCCGAGGTCAAGGTGACCGGCGGCGGCCCCTACGTGGCCACGGGCGCCCGGACGCTCCCCGTGGCGGCCGGAGTGTGGCTGACGGAGGAGCAACTGCCCGAGGCACTGCGGCGCCGCCCGCGGCCCGGCGCACAGCCCTCCGCGGCGTCGTCCGCGCCGCGGGGGGAGAGCCCGGCGGAGAGCTCGCGAACGGCCGCCGAACGGACGACCACCGAACGGACCACCGGCCCGGAGGGCTCCTCCCCGGCCGCACCGCCCACCACCACCACCGGCCCCGCCTTCCGCCGCGAACTCCCGCTCGGCTTCGGCATGATCGAGGACCTCCCCGACTTCGTACCGCTGCTCGCGGGGCTGCGGGAACGCCTCGTCGCCACCCGGCGCCAGGACCTGGCTGACACCCTGCTGCCCCGCCGGCAGCTCGACGACCGCAACGACAACGTGCGGCGGCTGCTGCGCGTCCTGGACCGGGACGGCTCGGCGGGGCTGCTGTCCGGTGCCATGGACGGCGGGGTCACCGTCGAGCTCCTCGACGGCCGCCGCACCCCGCACTGGGCGGTGTTCAAGGTCGACCGGGTGGGCGACGGCGCGTTCCTCGGGGACGCGAAGGACCGGCGGGACATGGAGTACATCACCTCCGCCGTCGCCCAGCGGGCCACCTCCCACGACGAGGGCACGACCACCGGCGTCGAGGGCGTCCTGGCGGGCTCCGGCAAACCGGACGGCGGTACGGGGCAGGTGAAGAGCACCGGCGGAGCGGCCGGCGCCGCCCTCGCGTCCGGCGCGTCACGCCGCCGTGGCGCCGTGAGCCGGGGCCAGCTCGGCATGAAGACGGTCGCGGACGCCGGTGCGGCGGCGGTGGCGAGGATGCGGGTGCCGGTCCGGGCGAGCCTGGAGCTGTACCGGGGCGGCACCCGGGTGGCGCTCGCCCGGCTGGACGGCCTGACGCTCACCCACCGCGTCCTGCGCGCCGACCTGGAGGCGCTGTCCCGGGCCGAACTACCGGAGCGGGACGTGGCGGCGGTCGCCCGCGGCTCGCACGCCCCCGACCCGGGAGCTCCGGCCGACCCGGCCGCCTGGCGCGCGAGCGGCGCGAGCCTGCCGATGGAAGCCCAGGTCAACGGCTTCCACGGCGTCACCCAGGTGCGGCAGCTCCTGACGTCCGCGATCCGGGGGGCGGGCGGCGGGGCGCGCTTCCGCGACCGGGGTCGGGCCGCCGCGTACGCCCTGAACGAGGCGGTCTCCACGGAGTGGATGATCGCCGCCCTGCCCCTGCTCACCTCGGCGGGCGCCGACCTGCCCCCGGTGCACGCCTCCGGCGCGGAGGGCCAGGACCTGCGGGCGTCCCTGCACGCCCGGCTGCGCGACGGCCGGGTCCTCGGCGCGGGCGACAAGATGGCCTTCGAGACGATCGGCCAGAGCCACCTGGAGGGCATGCGCCCCACCCAGCGGGACGGCCAGAGCGCCGCCGACCACGGCAGGTCGGCCCGCGGCCTGGTGGGCGCCGGGCTCCTGAACGCCGACCAGTTCCGGCTCAACCAGCTCATGGCCAACGCGGGCGGCTCGGGCGGCACCACCGACGCCACGGCCAACTCCTCCGGCTCGATGCCGGTCCACAAGCCGAAGAGCCGGTCGGTCCTGGTCCAGTTCACCCTGGACGTCAGGGCGGTCGCCCGGGTCACGGGCAGGATCCGCTCCGGCACCACCGCGACGGCGACCCGCGAGACGACCCTCGCCCGCCCCCTGGTCATCCGCATGCCGGAACACGCCGTCCGCCCGATGCTCACCGCCCGACCCGCCCGACTCCACGACCCGGACGGCCACCTGGCCCCGCGCTGACGCCCACCTGGACCCGCCCTGACGACCACGCGGCCCCGGGCGACGACGCCCGGGGCCGCGTGCGGGTCCTGGCCCGGGGGAGGCGCGTGGCCCTTTCCCCGGTGGTCCTCAGATGTCCCGGAAGATCTCGATCTGCGCCCCGATCGAGTTCAGCCGCTCCGCCAGGTCCTCGTACCCCCGGTTGATGACGTACACGTTCCGGAGGACCGACGTGCCCTCGGCGGCCATCATCGCGAGGAGGACGACCACGGCGGGGCGGAGGGCGGGCGGGCACATCATCTCGGCGGCGCGCCAGCGGGTCGGGCCCTCGACGAGGACGCGGTGGGGGTCCAGGAGCTGGAGGCGGCCGCCGAGGCGGTTGAGGTCCGTGAGGTAGATGGCCCGGTTGTCGTAGACCCAGTCGTGGATCAGGGTCTTGCCCTGCGCCGTGGCCGCGATGGCCGCGAAGAAGGGGACGTTGTCGATGTTCAGGCCCGGGAACGGCATCGGGTGGATCTTGTCGATCGGCGCCTCCAGCTTGGAGGGGCGGACCGTCAGGTCGACCAGGCGGGTGCGGCCGTTGTCGGCGGTGTACTCGGGCGAGCGGTCGTGGTCGAGGCCCATCTCCTCCAGGACCGCGAGCTCGATCTCCATGAACTCGATCGGCACCCGGCGGATCGTCAGCTCCGACTCGGTGACGACGGCGGCGGCCACCAGGCTCATCGCCTCGACCGGGTCCTCGGAGGGGGAGTAGTCGACGTCCACGTCGATCTGCGGCACGCCGTGCACGGTCAGGGTGGTGGTGCCGATCCCGTCGACCCGTACGCCCAGCGCCTCCAGGAAGAAGCAGAGGTCCTGGACCATGTAGTTGGAGGAGGCGTTGCGGATGACGGTCGTGCCGTCGTGCCGGGCGGCGGCGAGCAGCGCGTTCTCGGTGACCGTGTCGCCGCGCTCGGTCAGGACGATCGGGCGGCCGGGGGAGACCGAGCGCTCGACCTGGGCGTGGTAGATGCCCTCGGTGGCCGTGACGTCGAGTCCGAAGCGGCGCAGGGCGATCATGTGGGGCTCGATCGTGCGCGTGCCGAGGTCGCAGCCGCCGGCGTACGGCAGCCGGAAGCGGTCCATGCGGTGCAGCAGCGGGCCGAGGAACATGATGATCGAACGGGTGCGGATCGCGGCCTCGGCGTCGATGGACTCCATGTCCAGCTCGGCCGGCGGGACGATCTCCAGGTCCACGCCCTCGTTGATCCAGCGGGTGCGCACGCCGATGGAGTTGAGGACCTCCAGGAGCCGGAAGACCTCCTCGATGCGGGCGACCCGGCGCAGGACCGTGCGGCCCTTGTTGAGGAGCGATCCGCAGAGCAGCGCGACACACGCGTTCTTGCTGGTCTTGACGTCGATGGCGCCGGAGAGCCGGCGCCGGCCGACGACCCGGAGGTGCATGGGGCCCGCGTACCCCAGCGACACGATCTCGCTGTCGAGGGCCTCGCCGATCCGGGCGATCATCTCAAGGCTGATGTTCTGGTTGCCGCGCTCGATCCGGTTGACGGCGCTCTGGCTCGTGGCCAGCGCTTCGGCGAGCTGCGTCTGGGTCCAGCCGCGGTGCTGCCGGGCGTCACGGATGAGCCTGCCGATGCGTACGAGGTAGTCGTCTGCCATGGCGTCACGTTATCTCAGATATGAGATGAAGATCGGATCGGGGGTGGGCCGTCAGGGTGAAAGGTCGTGCGCGGTCGGGTGACGCGGTTCGTACAGGGGGAGTTCCGTGCCGCTCGGCAGCCGGACGGCCGCGAGCAGTCCCCAGCCCCGGTCGGTGATGGCCCGCGAGATCTCCGCCCCCCGGTCCTCCAGGACCGTCAGGGTGCGGGTGAGGTCGTCGCACATGAGGTACACCTCGTGCCGCGGCCCGTCCCGCGTGGGGTGCATCGCGATCTCGGCGGGCGGCAGCTTGAAGACGAGCCAGCCGCCCCCCGCGTCCACGTGCTCGAAGCCGAAGACGTCCTGGAGGAAGGCGCGGTCGGCCTCCGCGTCCCGGCTGTAGAAGGTCACGTGCACGCCGCTGAACATGGTCCGATCCTCGGCCCCCCGCGCCGGGACGGCCACTCGTCCGCGTCCGTACGGGGCACGGCGGGGCGGGGGCGAGCGCCCTGACGTGCTCGTGTTCGCGTCCTGGCGCCGTCACGGGCGCACGGCGGCGCGACGCGGGGGCGCGCCCCGGGGTGCGACATCCCGCACTTCGCGGGCGCCCGGGCATGACCGAACGACGGGGATGCACTAGAGTTATCTCGACATCGAGATAACTGCTTACGGCGCACCGTGGCCGCCCGTCCGGTAAGGGTTACCTAACTTAGCCCTACCTTAACGGATCCGCGAGGGGTCGTGGCGGCAGCATGACGGTAGTACGCGCACATTGATGAAGGAGACTGTCGTGTCGGCGAACAGCTTCGACGCCCGCAGCACGCTGCGCGTGGGCGACGAGTCGTACGAGATCTTCAAGCTGGACAAGGTCGAGGGCTCCGCGCGCCTCCCTTACAGCCTGAAGGTCCTCCTGGAGAACCTGCTCCGCACCGAGGACGGCGCGAACATCACCGCCGACCACATCCGGGCCCTCGGCAACTGGGACTCGCAGGCCCAGCCCAGCCAGGAGATCCAGTTCACGCCGGCCCGCGTGATCATGCAGGACTTCACCGGTGTGCCCTGCGTCGTCGACCTCGCCACCATGCGCGAGGCCGTCAAGGAGCTCGGTGGCGACCCGGCGAAGGTCAACCCGCTCTCCCCGGCCGAGCTGGTCATCGACCACTCGGTCATCGCCGACAAGTTCGGCACCAAGGAGGCCTTCGGCCAGAACGTCGAGCTGGAGTACGGCCGCAACAAGGAGCGCTACCAGTTCCTGCGCTGGGGCCAGACCGCCTTCGACGACTTCAAGGTCGTCCCGCCCGGCACCGGCATCGTCCACCAGGTGAACATCGAGCACCTGGCCCGCACGGTCATGGTCCGGGGCGGCCAGGCGTACCCCGACACGCTCGTCGGCACCGACTCGCACACCACCATGGTCAACGGCCTCGGCGTGCTCGGCTGGGGCGTCGGCGGCATCGAGGCCGAGGCCGCGATGCTCGGCCAGCCGGTCTCCATGCTCATCCCGCGCGTCGTCGGCTTCAAGCTGACCGGCGAGCTGCCGGCCGGCACCACCGCCACCGACCTCGTCCTCACGATCACCGAGATGCTGCGCAAGCACGGCGTCGTCGGCAAGTTCGTCGAGTTCTACGGCGAGGGCGTCGCCGCCACCTCCCTGGCGAACCGCGCCACCATCGGCAACATGTCGCCGGAGTTCGGCTCCACCGCCGCGATCTTCCCGATCGACGGCGAGACCCTGAACTACCTCAAGCTCACCGGCCGCTCCGAGCAGCAGGTCGCGCTCGTCGAGGCGTACGCCAAGGAGCAGGGCCTCTGGCTCGACCCGGCCGCCGAGCCCGACTTCTCCGAGAAGCTGGAGCTCGACCTCTCCACGGTCGTCCCCTCCATCGCCGGCCCGAAGCGCCCGCAGGACCGCATCGTCCTCGCGAACGCCGCCGAGCAGTTCGCCAAGGACGTCCTCAACTACGTCGAGGTCCCGACCGCCGAGGCCGGCACCGCCGCCTCCCCGGTGGACGAGGCGAGCGTCGAGTCCTTCCCGGCCTCCGACGCCCCCGCCTACGGCAGCCAGGAGAACGGCGCGGGCGCCCCGCAGCACGCCGAGGGCACCGGCGGCGCGGTCCCGTCGAACCCGGTCACCGTCACCGCCCCCGACGGCTCCACCTACGAGATCGACCACGGCGCCGTCACCGTCGCCGCGATCACCTCCTGCACCAACACCTCGAACCCGTACGTCATGGTCGCCGCCGCGCTCGTCGCGAAGAAGGCCGTGGAGAAGGGCCTGACCCGCAAGCCGTGGGTCAAGACCACCCTCGCCCCGGGCTCGAAGGTCGTCACCGACTACTTCGACAAGGCGGGCCTCACCCCGTACCTCGACAAGGTCGGCTTCAACCTCGTCGGCTACGGCTGCACCACCTGCATCGGCAACTCCGGCCCGCTGCCGGAGGAGGTCTCCAAGGCCGTCAACGACCACGACCTGGCCGTGACCTCGGTCCTCTCGGGCAACCGGAACTTCGAGGGCCGCATCAACCCCGACGTCAAGATGAACTACCTGGCCTCCCCGCCGCTGGTCGTCGCGTACGCCCTCGCCGGCTCGATGAAGGTGGACATCACCAAGGACGCCCTGGGCACCGACCAGGACGGCAAGCCGGTCTACCTGACGGACATCTGGCCGACCGAGGCCGAGGTCAACGACGTCGTCGCCAACGCCATCGGCGAGGACATGTTCAACAAGTCCTACCAGGACGTCTTCGCGGGCGACGCCCAGTGGCAGGCGCTGCCGATCCCGACCGGCAACACCTTCGAGTGGGACGCCGAGTCCACCTACGTGCGCAAGCCCCCGTACTTCGAGGGCATGACGATGGAGACCACCCCGGTCTCCGACATCGCGGGCGCCCGCGTCCTGGCCAAGCTGGGCGACTCGGTCACCACCGACCACATCTCCCCGGCCGGCGCCATCAAGGCCGACACCCCGGCCGGCAAGTACCTCACCGAGCACGGTGTGGAGCGTCGTGACTTCAACTCCTACGGCTCGCGCCGGGGCAACCACGAGGTCATGATCCGCGGCACCTTCGCCAACATCCGCCTGCGCAACCAGCTCGCGCCGGGCACCGAGGGCGGCTACACCCGCGACTTCACCCAGGCGGACGGCCCGGTCAGCTTCATCTACGACGCCTCCCGCAACTACATCGAGCAGGGCACCCCGCTCGTCATCCTGGGCGGCAAGGAGTACGGCTCCGGCTCGTCCCGCGACTGGGCCGCCAAGGGCACCGCGCTCCTCGGCGTCAAGGCCGTCATCACCGAGTCGTACGAGCGCATCCACCGCTCGAACCTCATCGGCATGGGCGTCCTGCCGCTCCAGTTCCCGGAGGGCCAGTCCGCCGACTCCCTCGGCCTGACCGGCGAGGAGACCTTCTCCTTCACCGGCATCGAGGAGCTCAACGAGGGCACCACGCCGCGCACGGTGAAGGTCACCACCGACACCGGCGTCGAGTTCGACGCGGTCGTCCGCATCGACACCCCCGGCGAGGCGGACTACTACCGCAACGGCGGCATCATGCAGTACGTGCTCCGCAACCTGATCCGTGGCTGACACGATCTGACCGGACACCGGTGGCACGCAAAGGGCCCCGCCCCTCGGAAGAGGAGCGGGGCCCTTTCGCGCGTTCGGCGTGCGCGGGATCCGGAGGATCAGAACATGATCTTGAAGCCGTTCCAGCCGGAGGTGCCGATCTTCACGCGGCCGTAGAACGGCTTGCTCGCGTTGCCGGTGCCCTTGAACAGCCACAGCAGGCCGCTGCCGTCACGGGCCAGCAGGTCCGCGTTGCCGTCGAAGTTCAGGTCGCCCACGGAGAGCAGGTTGTTGTAGATCTGGAAGCCGGAGCCGATCTGCGTGCGGCCCGCGAACGGCTTCTTGTAGTCGTTGGTGCCCTTGAACAGGAACAGGCGGCCCGCGGTGTCCCGGGTGATGAGGTCGGCCCTGCCGTCCCCGGTCATGTCGCCCTTGCCGGTGATCTGGTCGTAGATCTGCCAGCCGCCCCCGACGAGGGTGCGGCCGGCGAGCTTGCCGTTGCCGTAGCCCAGGTACAGGTACAGCCTGCCGGAGCTGTCGCGGGCGATCAGGTCGTCCGCGGCCGCGCCGCCGTTGTTGCCGGCCGAGAGGACCCGGTTGTAGATGCCCCAGCCGCCGCCGATGTCCTGCGGGTCGGCGCCGTACTTCATGTAGCCCAGACGGTTGTTCTCGACGAACCAGAGGCCGTCGGAGGCGCCGTCGGAGTTGTGGTCCACCTGGGTGATGAACTTGCTGTACTGCCAGCCGGACCCGCTCGACACGGCCGCCTTCAGGCCGCCCCTGCCGTCCAGGTCGTAGCGGTACAGGTTGCCGTAGTTGGTCGCGCCGTACAGCGAGTTGTTCGGCGTCGCGACCGCGGCGCCCGCCGCGGTGAAGGTGCTGAAGCGCGGGGCCGCCTCGCCGGCGGCGGACTGCGCGGACCGCTGCGGGGCGTCGGCCGCGACCGCGGCGGTGGTGGTGCCGACGAGGGCCGCGGTGATCGCCGCGACGGTGACGCGGGACAGGACGCCCTTGCGGTTCAGGCCAGAAGAGTCGGCCACGTAGTACTCCAGATCGAGTGGGACGAGTCGGTTTCCGCCGCCTTCCCCCCGGGGGGCGGTGAACGGCAGGCCCCCATGATCCCGGATCGCCCGCACAGGACCTTCACCGGTCCGCGTGTTTGTGACACACCTGTTTCGAACCCGCTCGTACGCCCTTCGTGCCCCGCCGGTCGGTTCCGACCGGCCGACCGGCCGCCGTTTCGCACTCCCGTACGGGTAGTTCAGGGTCCGTGTCAAGGGTGTCACCGGACGGATGGTTGGACGAAACGCCGCAGATCCAGCGTACTTATCCCGCAGGTCTCAACTCGGGAAAGATGGCCGTCGAAACCTGCTTTCGATCTTGCTCAGGCGAAGGGAAGTGGACTATACCTGTCGCGTCCAGCCCGTCGTGTTCATCGACGACGGCCCGACGCGTGCACGACCCGGCTGCAAATGACCGCGGTGGCGGGGCCCTTCGCCTGTGGCGAGTTGAGAACGGGCGACCGGTACACCGCCTGAGTCCTGAATGAAGGCGAGGACTTGAGCATGGGATCCACCTCCGCACAGACCAATGAGGGCCTCGGCCGTCGCGATCTGATCAAGCGTTCCGCCGCTATCGGTCTGATCTCCGTACCGACCATGGGGTTCCTGTCCGCCTGTGCGAGCAGTGACAGCGGTGGCAACGGAAAGGTCGAGAAGGGTACGAAGTCCGACAAGAACCCGCTCGGCGTGAACGAGTCGGCGCCGCTCGACTTCGTCCTCTTCGACGGCGGATTCGGACAGCAGTACGCCAAGGACGCGATCAAGGTCTACGAGACGAATTACCCCAAGGCCGGCGTCAAGTTCACCCCGACCCAGAAGATCACCACCACCCTGCAGCCGCGCTTCAACGGCGGCACCCCGCCGGACCTCATCGACAACTCCGGCGCCGAGCAGATGGACATGGGCGTCCTGGTCGGCCAGAAGCAGCTCGCGGACCTCACCCCGCTGCTCGACGCGCCCTCCGTCGACGACCCGAGCAAGAAGGTCCGCGACACCCTGCGGCCCGGCATCGTCGAGATGGGCCAGTTCGACGGCGAGCAGTGCTGGATCCTCAACTACGCCTACACCGTCTACGGCGTCTGGTACTCGCAGAAGCTCCTCGACTCGCTCGACGCGAAGTACCCGGAGACCTGGGACGAGATGCTGGCCGTCTGCGAGAAGGCCAAGAAGAAGAACATCGCCGCCTGGACATACGCGGGCAAGCACCCGTACTACGTCCCCTTCTCGCTCTACCCGATGATCGGCAAGGTCGGCGGCCGCGAGGTCCTGGACGCCATCGACAACCTGGAGCCCAAGGCCTGGGAGCACCCGGCCGTCAAGGCGTGCTTCGAGGCGTACTACGAGCTCGTCCGGAAGGGCTACGTCCTCAAGGGCACCCCCGGCCTCGACCACATCCAGTCGCAGACCGCCTGGACCGAGGGCAAGGCGCTGTTCATCCCGAACGGCTCCTGGGTCGAGAACGAGGCCGCGAAGACCATGCCGGCCGACTTCGGCCTGGCCGTCTCCGGCCCGACCGGCCTCGACGCCTCCGACAAGATGCCGTTCGGCACCATCTGGGCCGCCGGCGGCGAGCCCTTCATCGTCCCGGCCAAGGCGAAGAACGCCGAGGGCGGCATGGAGCAGCTCCGCATCATGCTCAGCGAGGCCTCCTCCAAGAACTTCACGCAGTCCGTGAAGTCCCTGACCGCCCTCAACGGCGGCACCGACGGCATCGAGCTCTCCCCGGGCCTGAAGTCCGGCGTCGCGGCCCTGGAGAAGGCCGGCCAGAACGTCGTCAACCCGCGCCTCCAGGACTGGTACGTCGCCCTCCAGAAGGAGAAGATCGGCGTCGCCGGCATCGGCGAGATGATGGCCGGCCGCGCCACCCCCGCCGAGACGATCAAGAAGATCCAGAAGTTCGCCGACGAGGCGGCCAAGGACTCCTCGATCAAGCACTACAAGCACTGATGAGCAGTGCCGGGGCCCCTTCCCGCCGACCGGGAGCGGGCCCCGGCCCCCTAGCGCGCGGCACGAGCGGCGCGCCCTCGCGGGAAGATCGGGGTCGGTAGGAAATGCAACACGGCAAGTACCGTTTCATCGTGGGGTTCCTGGCGGCCCCCCTCGCGCTCTACGCGCTGTTCGTCATCTGGCCGTTCATCCAGTCCATCTATTACTCCTTCACGGACTGGACCGGGCTGAGCCCCGAATTCGGAATGATCGGATTCGGCAACTACAGCAGGATGCTGGACGACGAGATCTTCTGGAAATCGCTCCAGCACAGCCTGACCTTCGCGGTGGTGCTGCCACTGGTGACCGTCGGCCTCGCGCTGTTCTTCGCCTTCATGCTCAATGTCGGCGGTCGGCGCCGAAAGGGCGCGGCCATCGCCGGCGTGCGCGGTTCGTCCTTCTACAAGATCGTCTATTTCTTCCCGCAGGTGCTGTCGATCGCGATCGTCGCGCTGCTCTTCCAGTTCGCGTACAACCCGAACAGCGGAGCCATCAATTCCGTGCTGAAGGCCGTCGGTCTCGACAGCGTCCAGCCGGACTGGCTCGGAGACCCGGACCTCGCCCTCATCTGCGTGATGGTCGTCCTCGTCTGGTCCACCGTCGGATTCTTCGTCGTCCTCTTCTCGGCCGGCATGGCGTCCATTCCGAGGGACTTCTACGAGGCGGCCCTGCTCGACGGCGCGAACCGCTTCACCACCTTCTTCCGGATCACCCTGCCGCTGCTCTGGGACACCGTGCAGTCCGGGTGGATCTACATGGGCATCCTCGCCCTCGGGGCGGAGTCCTTCGCCGTCGTCCAGATCATGACCGTCGGTCCCAGCGGCGGCGGGCCCGACTACTCCACCATCGTCCTGCCGCTGTACGTGTACCAGAAGGCGTTCCGGGACGGTCAGGCCGCCTACGCCACGACCATCGGCGTCGCCCTGCTCGTCGTGACGCTGGCCTTCGCGGCCGTCGTGATGAAGCTGGGCCGGCGCGAGCGGCTGGAGTTCTGATGAAGATCACCGACACGACCCCCGCCGGAGTGGACAGCTCCGGCTCCCCGGCCGGACCGGACCCCGTGGTCACCAAGACGGCCGCCCCCGCGCCCCGCAAGGAGCCGAAGGGCGAGGGCGCCGCCCTCAACGTCTTCTCCCACGGCATCCTGATCCTCTGGGCGATCATGGTGATCATGCCGCTGCTCTGGGCGGTCATGACCTCCTTCAAGACCGACCGGGCGATCTTCACCTCCCCGTGGGCGCTGCCCGACAAGCTGCACTTCGAGAACTGGTCGCGCGCCTGGACCGAGGCGCACATGAGCGACTACTTCCTGAACACGCTCCTGGTGGTCGGCGGCTCGCTGCTCGGCACGCTCCTCTTCGGCTCGATGGCGGCCTACGTCCTGGCCCGCTTCGACTTCCCGGGCAACCGCTTCATCTACTTCCTCTTCATCGGGGGGATGAGCTTCCCGATCATCCTGGCGCTCGTGCCGCTGTTCTACGTGATGCAGAACATGGCCCTGCTCAACACGCTGCACGGCCTGATCCTCGTCTACATCGCGTACTCGCTGCCCTTCACCGTCTTCTTCCTCACGGCCTTCTTCCGCACCCTGCCGACCTCGGTGGCGGAGGCGGCCTTCGTGGACGGCGCCTCGCACACCCGGACCTTCTTCCAGGTGATGCTGCCGATGGCCAAGCCCGGCCTCATCAGCGTCGGCATCTTCAACTTCCTCGGGCAGTGGAACCAGTACCTGCTGCCGACCGTGCTCAACACCGAGCCGGAGCGGAAGGTGCTCTCGCAGGGCCTCGTCCAGCTCGCGGTGAGCCAGGGCTACAAGGGCGACTGGTCGGGCCTCTTCGCCGGCCTGGTGATGGCCATGCTCCCGGTCCTCGCCGCGTACATCATCTTCCAGCGGCAGGTGGTGGCCGGTCTGACCGCCGGCGCCGTGAAGTGACCCCCGGGGCCGCACCGGCCCCGCCACCGCTCCCGAAGGGCCCCCGGCGCACCGCGCGCCGGGGGCCCTTCCGGCCGTCCGGGACCCGGGGAGGACGCCCGGGGCGCGGGGGAGGACGCCCGGGGAAACCCGGTGCGGACGCCGTGTGACCCTCACCTCCGTCACTCAAGGTCTTGACGGGGACCAAGGCGAAAGCGTCCCCTTAGAGTTCACATGTTGGAGAAAACGGTGGGAGTGAGTGAGTCGATGGAGACTCCGGGTTCGCAGACTTCTCTGCACAGGGCCAACCTCGAACGGGTCGTCCGGGCGGTGCGCATGGCCGGCTCGCTCACCCAGGCGGAGATCGCCCGGGCGACGGGCCTGTCCGCCGCCACGGTCTCCAACATCGTGCGGGAGCTGAAGGACGGCGGCACCGTCGAGGTCACGCCCACCTCCGCCGGCGGGCGCCGGGCCCGCAGCGTCTCGCTCTCCGGCGACGCCGGCATCGTGATCGGCGTCGACTTCGGCCACACCCACCTCCGGGTCGCCGTCGGCAACCTCGCCCACCAGGTGCTCGCCGAGGAGGCCGAGCCGCTCGACGTCGACGCCTCCGCCGCCGAGGGCTTCGACCGGGCGGAACACCTGGTCAAGCGGCTGATCCTGACCACCGGCATCGGCCCCGACAAGGTGATCGGCGTCGGCCTCGGCGTGCCGGGCCCCATCGACGTCTCCTCCGGGACCCTCGGCTCGACGTCGATCCTGCCGGGGTGGAGCGGCATCAACCCCGCCGAGGAGCTCTCGGGCCGCCTCGGGGTCCCCGTGCACGTCGACAACGACGCCAACCTCGGCGCGCTCGGCGAGCTGGTCTGGGGCGGCGGCCGGGGCGTCAAGGACCTGGCGTACATCAAGGTGGCCAGCGGCGTCGGCGCCGGGCTCGTCATCGACGGACGGGTCTACCGGGGCCCCGGCGGCACCGCGGGGGAGATCGGGCACATCACCCTGGACGAGTCGGGACCGGTCTGCCGCTGCGGCAACCGGGGCTGTCTGGAGACCTTCACGGCCGCCCGCTACGTCCTGCCGCTGCTCCGGCCGAGCCACGGGCCGGACCTGACCATGGAGCGGGTCGTCCAGTTGGCCCGGGAGGGCGACCCCGGCTGCCGCCGGGTGATCGCGGACGTCGGACGGCACATCGGCAGCGGCATCGCCAACCTGTGCAACCTCCTCAACCCCAGCCGGGTGGTGCTCGGCGGCGACCTCGCCGAGGCCGGGGAGCTGGTCCTGGCCCCCATCAGGGACTCCGTCTCGCGGTACGCGATCCCCAGTGCCGCCCGGCAGCTCTCGCTGGCCCAGGGGGCCCTCGGCGGGCGCGCCGAGGTGCTCGGCGCCCTCGCCCTCGTCCTGAGCGAAATGGGCGATTCGACCCTGTTGGAGAGTGCGCTGCCCGCCGCCGGACCGGCCTCTCGGCTTGCCTTCACTTAGATAACGAACACCACCGTTGTCATCTCGTTAAGAATTTACTTCTTGACGGCAACGTTGCGGCCGAGTTGACTTCGTGCCACCTCGGCCGCAACGTCGCGGCCTCGTCAGGGAGGCAACCCCAAATGAACGCAGTGACGCGTCGTGCCGTCATAGCCACGGCCGCGGTGTCGATGGCCCTCTCGCTCGCCGCCTGTGGCCAGGCCGGCGGCGACGACAGCGGCGACAAGGGCAGCTCGACCAAGATCGGCCTGCTCCTTCCCGAGAACAAGACCTCGCGCTACGAGGCCCTGGACAAGCCCCAGTTCGAGAAGGCCGTCAAGGCCGCGTGCGGCGACTGCGAGGTCGTCTACAACAACGCCGTCTCCGACGTCGTCAAGCAGAAGCAGCAGTTCGACCAGTTCATCGCCGACGGCATCAAGGTCATCGCCCTCGACCCGGTGGACGCCACCAAGGCCGAGAGCTGGGTCAAGGACGCCAAGGCCAAGGGCGTCAAGGTCGTCGCGTACGACCGCGCCGTCAAGGGCGCCGACGCCTACGTCAGCCACGACAACAACAAGGTCGGCGAGCTCCAGGGCCAGGCCCTCCTCGCCGCGCTCGGCGGCAAGGCCGCCACCGCCAACGTCGTGATGATCAACGGCGACGAGAAGGACCCGAACGCCGCCCTGTTCAAGAAGGGCGCGCACACCGCCCTCGACGGCAAGGTCGGCAAGATCGCCTACGAGGCCTCCGGCGAGTGGGACCCGAAGATCGCCGGCGAGAAGATGTCCGCCGCGATCTCCTCGGTCGGCAAGGCCAAGATCGGCGCCGTCTACTCCGCCAACGACGGCATGGCGGGCGGCATCGTCACCTCCCTGGAGAACGCCGGCATCAAGGGCATCCCGGTCGGCGGCCAGGACGCCGAGGTCGCGGGCATCCAGCGCATCATCGCCGGCACGCAGACCTTCACGATCTACAAGTCGCCGCTCCAGCTCGCCCCCGAGGCCGCCAAGTTCGCGGTGAACCTGCTCCAGGGCAAGGACCTCGGCGCCCAGGGCGACACCGACGGCGTGCCGTCCACGCTCTTCCCGCCGGTCGTGGTCGACAAGACCAACATCCAGACCACGGTCGTCAAGGACGGCATCTACAAGGCCGCCGACCTCTGCACCGCGGACCTCGCCGCCAAGTGCACCGAGCTGGGCATCAAGTAACCCCCGCTCGTCCCCCCGCCGGGCCCTCGCGGGCCCGGCGTCACGGATCCCGGTCCGGCCGCGCACGGCACCCCGGCCGTCCCCCGACCGGGACGGCGTCCGCCGCGCCGCCGCCCGCGTACAGAGGGTGAAGAACCCCGTACGACGGCCGGCGGCGGGCCCGGATCCGTTCCCCCAGCCCGTCCGGTCCCCGGCCGACCCAGACCCCGCTGTCGGCCCGGGGGCCGGACGAAGCCCACCCCCCAGAACTTTGTTGGCGCTGCACCGGCGGCGCGACGTGCCGCCGTCCGCGGGCGGCGAAGGAGTTGGTTCACGTGTCCCAGACGCCCGTGCTGGCGTTGCGCGGGATCTTCAAGCGATTCGGAGCGGTCCAGGTCCTCTCCGGTGTCGATCTCGAAGTCCACGCAGGTGAGGTCGTCGCGCTCGTCGGCGACAACGGAGCGGGAAAGTCCACGCTGGTCAAGACGATCGCCGGTGTGCACCCCATCGACGAGGGCGTCATCGAGTGGGAGGGCGAGCGGGTCGAGATCTCCCGGCCGCACGACTCCCAGAACCTCGGCGTCGCGACCGTCTACCAGGACCTCGCGCTCTGCGACAACCTCGACGTCGTCGCCAACCTGTTCCTCGGCCGTGAGATCAAGAAGGGCGGCGTCCTCGACGAGGTCGCCATGGAGAAGCGCGCGAAGGACCTGCTCTCCACCCTCTCCATCCGCATCCCCAGCGTCCGCATCCCCGTCGCCGCCCTCTCCGGCGGCCAGCGGCAGGTCGTGGCCATCGCCCGCGCCCTGGTCGGCGACCCGAAGATCGTGATCCTCGACGAGCCGACCGCCGCCCTCGGCGTCGAGCAGACCGCGCAGGTCCTCGACCTGGTCGAGCGGCTGCGCGAGCAGGGCCTCGGCGTCATCCTCATCAGCCACAACATGGCCGACGTGAAGGCCGTCGCGGACACCGTGGCCGTCCTCCGCCTGGGCCGCAACAACGGCACCTTCCCGGTCGCCACCACCACGCACGAAGAGATCATCGCCGCGATCACCGGTGCCACGGACAACGCCGTGACCCGCCGCCAGGCCCGCAACGCGGAGGTAGCGAAGTGAGCACGACCCCTCCCACCGCGAACGACCCGGCCGCGGTGCCCGAGCCCCGCACCCCCGACGCCGACGCGCCGGCCACCGAGACCCCGGCCGCCGCGGCGATCCCCGCCGTCGACCCCCGCCTCCTCGTCCGCGAGCAGGGCTTCAAGGGCTACGTCGACGAGTTCAAGCGCAAGATCCGCTCCGGCGAGATCGGCTCGCTGCCCGTCGTCGTCGGCCTCATCGTCATCGGCATCGTCTTCCAGGCCCTCACCGGCAACTTCATCACCTCGTACAACCTCGACCAGATCACGCTGTACGCGGTCGGCCCCGGCATCATGGCCGTCGGCATCGTCTTCGTGCTGCTGCTCGGCGAGATCGACCTCGCCGTCGGCTCCGTGGCCGGTCTCGCCGGCTCCGTCTGGGGCGTCCTCGGCACCGACATGCCCGACGGCCTCGCCATCCTCCTCGGCATCCTGTCCGGCACCCTGATCGGCGCCTTCCACGGCATCGTGTTCGCCAAGATCGGCGTGCCCGCCTTCGTCGTCACCCTCGCCGGCTTCCTCGGCTGGGCCGGCCTGCAGACCTGGGTGATGGGCGAGCGCTCCACCATCTCCACCCCGATCGGCAGCTTCGTCAACGACCTCACGAAGTACTACTTCTCCGACGTCGCCGCCGCCTACGGCCTCGCCGCCGTCGTGATCGCCGCCTTCTACCTGGCCCAGTTCCGCGACGCGCACCGCCGCAAGGCCGCCGACCTGCCGCACCGCCCGCAGAGCGAGATCATCCTGCGCACCGCCGTCCTCGCGGTCCTGGTCCTCGTCGCCGCGTACGGCTTCAACCAGGAGCAGGGCCTGCCGCTCTCCCTGGTGATCTTCCTGGTGATCCTGCTCGTCACCGACTTCGTCCTGCGCCGCACCACCTACGGCCGCCAGGTCTTCGCGGTCGGCGGCGGCATCGAGGCCGCCCGCCGCGCCGGCATCAACGTCTCCTGGATCCGGGTCTCGGTCTTCATGATCTCCGGCACCATGGGCGCGATCGGCGGCCTGTTCCTCGCCTCCGCGACCGGCGGCGCCGACCGCTCCCTCGGCGGCGGCAACCAGCTCATGATGTGCATCGCCGCGGCCGTCATCGGCGGCACGTCCCTGTTCGGCGGACGCGGCAAGGTCTGGTCGGCGCTCCTGGGCATCCTGGTCATCCAGTCGATCGTCCAGGGCCTCAACCAGATGAACCTGTCCTCGAACGCGATCCAGTACATGATCACCGGCGCGGTCCTGCTCATCGCCGTGATCATCGACTCCGTCTCCCGCAAGACCCAGAAGACGGCCGGACGCGCCTAGCGCCGGAAGACGACGGGCGCGCCCAGCGCCGGAAACGGCGGGGCGCGCCCGGAAGGCCGCGCCACGCGCGCGCGTAACGCTCGCCACACCTGCCCGGCGCCGTGAAACCGGCGCCGGGCACCGGTGCGTCCGGACCAGTGCACACGCCCGCGCGGAGCCGTACGGATCATCGGCCCGTAGACCGTCGGAGTGACGCCTCACCCCCCGGCCCGCTGCCCACGATCCAAGACGGAACATTAGACTCGACAAATCGGCAAGCTCGACCAGCTCAAACGCAAGGAGGAACGGGTGGCTCTGCTGACCCGTATCAGGGGACCGCGAGACCTGGACCGGCTCTCCCCGGAACAGCTGGACCAGTTGGCCGACGAGATCCGGACGTTCCTCGTGGACGCCGTCTCCAAGACCGGCGGGCACCTCGGACCCAACCTGGGCGTGGTCGAGCTGACCATCGCCCTGCACCGCGTCTTCGACTCCCCGAAGGACAGGGTCCTCTGGGACACCGGCCACCAGAGCTACGTCCACAAGCTCCTCACCGGCCGCCAGGACTTCTCCCGCCTCAAGATGAAGGGCGGCCTCTCCGGCTACCCCTCGCAGGCCGAGTCCGAGCACGACGTCATCGAGAACTCGCACGCCTCCACGGTCCTCGGCTGGGCGGACGGCCTGGCCAAGGCGAACGAGGTCCTGAAGAAGGACGACCACGTCGTGGCCGTCATCGGCGACGGCGCCCTCACCGGCGGCATGGCCTGGGAGGCGCTGAACAACATCGCCGCCGCCAAGGACCGCCCGCTCGTCATCGTCGTCAACGACAACGAGCGCTCCTACGCGCCCACCATCGGCGGCCTCGCCACCCACCTGGCGACCCTGCGCACCACCGACGGCTACGAGCGCTTCCTCGCCCGCGGCAAGGACATCCTGGAGCGCACCCCGGTCGTCGGGAAGCCCCTCTACGAGACCCTGCACGGCGCCAAGAAGGGCCTCAAGGACTTCATCGCCCCCCAGGGCATGTTCGAGGACCTCGGCCTCAAGTACGTCGGCCCCATCGACGGCCACGACATCGAGGCCCTGGAGTCCGCCCTGACGCGCGCCAAGCGCTTCGGCGGTCCCGTCATCGTCCACTGCCTCACCGAGAAGGGCCGCGGCTACCAGCCCGCCCTCCAGGACGAGGCCGACCGCTTCCACGCCGTCGGGAAGATCCACCCCGACACCGGCCTCCCGATCGCCACCTCCGGCGCCGACTGGACCGGTGTCTTCGCCGACGAGATGGTCGCCCTCGGCGAGGAGCGCGCGGACGTCGTCGCGATCACCGCGGCCATGCTCCAGCCCGTCGGCCTCGACAAGTTCGCCAAGGCCTTCCCCGAACGGGTCTTCGACGTCGGCATCGCCGAGCAGCACGGCGCGGTCTCCGCGGCCGGCCTCGCCACCGGCGGCCTCCACCCGGTCTTCGCGGTCTACGCCACCTTCCTCAACCGCGCCTTCGACCAGGTCCTGATGGACGTGGCCCTGCACAAGTGCGGCGTCACCTTCGTCCTCGACCGGGCCGGCGTCACCGGCACCGACGGCGCCTCCCACAACGGCATGTGGGACATGTCGATCCTCCAGGTCGTGCCCGGCCTGCGGCTCGCCGCCCCGCGCGACGCCGACCAGGTCCGCGCCCAGCTCCGCGAGGCCGTCGAGGTCACCGACGCCCCCACCGTGGTCCGCTTCTCCAAGGGCGCGGTCGGCCCCGCCGTCCCCGCCCTGCGCCGCGTCGGCGGCATGGACGTGCTCCGCGAGCCCGGTACGGACAGGCCCGACGTCCTCCTGGTCTCGGTCGGCGCCCTGGCGCCGATGTGCCTGGAGATCGCCGACCTCCTGGACCGGCAGGGCATCTCCACCACCGTGGTCGACCCCCGCTGGGTCAAGCCCGTCGACGAGGCCCTCGCCCCGCTCGCCGCGCGCCACCGGGTCGTCGTCACCGTCGAGGACAACAGCCGCGTCGGCGGCGTCGGCTCGGCCGTCGCCCAGGCGCTCCGCGACGCCGGCGTGGACGTGCCGCTGCGCGACTTCGGCATCCCGCCGCGCTTCCTCGACCACGCCTCCCGCGCCGAGGTCCTGGCCGAGATCGGCCTGACCGCCCCGGACGTCGCCCGGCAGGTCACCGGCCTGGTCTCGCGCCTCGACGGCAGGTACGAGGACAGCGCCGGGGAGAGCGCGCGGAAGAACGGCGCCAAGACCGCGGAGCCCGCCCGCGACTGACCCCGCACCACCCCCGTACCACCTCCGCACCACCCTTTGGGCCGGTCGGCTCACCCTCCCGGGTGCCGACCGGCCCGTTCGCGTGCATTCTGGCTCTGTCCGGGCATCTGACCCTGTCCGGGCAGTCGTCACCACGGCCTCCGACCCGCGGGGGCACCGAGACCGGCGTCGGGCGGAGCGCGGAGGTACCACGGTGAGTACGGACCAGCAGCCACGGGCGAACTCCGGTGTGTTCCGGACCAAGACGGTCGAGCAGTCGATCAGGGACACGGAGGAGCCGGAGCACGCCCTCCGGAAGTCCCTGTCCGCCTGGGACCTGACGGTCTTCGGCGTCGGCGTCATCATCGGCACCGGCATCTTCGTCCTCACCGGCAAGGTCGCCAAGGAGAACGCCGGCCCGGCGACGGCCCTCGCCTTCGTCGCCGCCGGCATCGTCTGCGCCCTGGCCGCCCTGTGCTACGCCGAGTTCGCCTCGACGGTGCCGGTGGCCGGATCGGCGTACACCTTCGCGTACGCCTCCATCGGCGAACTGCCCGCCTGGATCATCGGCTGGGACCTCGTCCTGGAGTTCGCCCTCGGGACGGCGGTGGTGGCCGTCGGCTGGTCCGGCTACGTCCGCTCGCTCATGGACAACATCGGCTGGCACCTGCCGGTCTCCCTCGAAGGCCCGGACGTGCCGGGCGGCACCTTCGACATCCTGGCGTTCCTCCTCGTCCTGGCCATCACCGTCGTCCTCGTCCTGGGCATGAAGCTCTCCGCCCGGATCACCGCGCTCGTCGTGGCGATCAAGGTGACCGTGGTGATGATCGTGATCGTCGCCGGACTGTTCTTCATCGTCGGCGACAACTACAAGCCCTTCATCCCGCCGGCCGTCACCCCGGAGGGCGGCGGCTCCAACTGGGACTCCCCGCTGGTCCAGCTCCTCTTCGGGTACGAGCCGACGAACTTCGGCGTCATGGGCATCTTCACCGCCGCCTCCGTCGTCTTCTTCGCCTTCATCGGCTTCGACGTGGTGGCCACCGCCGCCGAGGAGACCAAGCTGCCGCAGCGGGACATGCCCCGGGGCATCCTCGGCTCCCTCCTCATCTGCACCGTGCTCTACGTGGCCGTCTCGCTCGTCGTCACCGGCATGCAGAACTACAAGGAGCTGTCCGTCAGCGCCCCGCTCGCCGACGCCTTCAAAGCCGCCGGCCACCCCTTCTACGCGGGCGTGATCAGCTTCGGCGCCGCCGTCGGCCTCACCACGGTCTGTCTGATCCTGCTCCTCGGCCAGACCCGCGTCTTCTTCGCGATGAGCCGCGACGGCCTGCTGCCGCGCTTCTTCTCCGTCACCCACCCCCGGTTCCGGACCCCGTACCGGCCGACCATCCTGCTCGGCGTGATCATCGCGATCGTCGCCGGCTTCACCAGCATCAACGAGCTGGCGACCCTGGTGAACATCGGCACCCTCTTCGCCTTCGTGATGGTCGCGGCCGGCGTCATCGTGCTCCGCCGCACCCGCCCCGACCTGCCGCGCGCCTTCCGCACCCCCTGGGTGCCCGCGCTGCCGATCCTCTCCATCGCGGCCTCGTTCTGGCTGATGCTCAACCTGCCGGGCGAGACCTGGTTCCGGTTCGTGGTCTGGATGGCGATCGGCATCGTCGTGTACTTCCTGTACGGGCGGAGTCACAGCCGGCTGGGGCAGGAGGGCCGGGAAACCCGGTACTGAGGGGCCGCCGGGAGCGGGGCGGCGGGCGGCGGGAAGCGTGTTCGAAGGAGCCGCTACAGTCGGCTCGTATCCGACCCGCACCCCCGATGACCGGAGCGCTGCACCCCTCATGGCGAATCGATCCGAGGCCTCCGCCGCCCCCTCTCCAGGCTCCTCCACCGCCCCCCGCCTGCGGGGTTCCTGGCTGGCCCGGGGGAAGGAGGGCAGATTCAGCGTCTACCTGCCCCGGGACGGCGAAGTGGTGCGCTGGACCGAGGGCGCCGACGGCGGCTGGAGCGGGCCCGTGCCGCTCGGCGGCGGTGGCGCGCTGCTGCCCAGCCTCTCGGTGGGCCAGGGCGCCGACGGGTACGTCCACCTCGTCGGCATCCGGCCCGTGGCGGGCGGCGGGCCGGACCACGTCGAGCTGGTGCACACCATCCAGTACCAGACCGGCCGCCCGGCCCTGGAGTGGCGCTCGGTCACCCACCCCAACGGCGCCTCCTACCGGTGGACCGGGACCCCCTCCGTGGCCGTGGACGGCATCGGGCGCGCGTACGTCTTCTGCCGGAACGGCGGCGGCGGCATCAGCGTGCGGGCCCAGAAGGACGCGGGCGGCTGGAATCCGTGGTGGGACCTGCACGGCTCGAGGACCGACCCCCTGCCGGTGGCCGTCACCAACGGCTCGGGCCTCGTCGAGCTCTACACCTCGCACGCCACGGGGCTCCTGCGCTACGTGCAGCGCGAGTCGGGGGCGAAGCCGATCCGCGAGGAGATCCTCCCCGCCCGGGTCACCGAGGGCACCCTGGCGGCCGTGAAGGGCCCCTCCGGGCACGTCACGGCCTTCTACGTGGACCAGGAGGGGAAGGTGTGCGCCTGGTCGCCCGAGCGGTCCCTGAAGCCCACGCCCCTCACCGACGCGGTCGGCACCGGCCCGCTGTCCGTCACCCGCTGCCTCGTCGACGGCTTCGACTGCACCGTCCTCGCCCAGCGGGCCGAGGACGGCCGGCTCGCCCTCGCCGCCCACCCGAGCGAGCAGGAGGAGTCGGGCGCCCGCTGGTCGGAGACGGGGGAGCGGCACGCCGAGCCGACCGCCACCCTCACCCGGGACCTCGACGGGCGCCTGGTCGCGGCGGTCCTGTCCGGCGGCTCCTCGCTGCTCCTCACCCGCCAGCGGCCCGCCGCGGACGGCTTCGTGCTGGAGAACTGGCGCCCGGTGCGCTGACGTCGCCCGGCGGGCGCGTACGGGAACGGGAACGGCCCCGGCACCTTGGGAAAGGTGCCGGGGCCGTTCGTACGAACCCTGGGGTTACGCCGGGACGCTCGCCACGCCCCGCTCCAGGAAACGCTTGCCGTTGACGCGCTCGGAGACGCCCTCGCGGTCCAGGTACGGCGTGATGCCGCCCAGGTGGAAGGGCCAGCCCGCGCCCGTGATCAGGCAGAGGTCGATGTCCTGCGCCTCGGCGACGACACCCTCCTCCAGCATCAGGCCGATCTCCTGCGCCACCGCGTCCAGGACGCGGTCGCGGACCTGCTCCTCGGTCAGGACGGTGTCGCCCTGCTTCAGGAGGGCGGCGACCTCGGGGTCGAGCTCCGGCTTCCCGGAGTCGTACACGTAGAAGCCGCGCTTGCCGGCCTCGACGACCGCCTTCAGGTTGGGGGAGACGGTGAAGCGCTCCGGGAAGGAGCGGTTCAGGGTCTCGGAGACGTGCAGGCCGATCGCCGGGCCGACCAGCTCCAGGAGGACCAGCGGCGACATCGGCAGGCCGAGCGGCTCGATGGCCTTCTCCGCGGTCTCGACGGGGGTGCCCTCGTCGATGACGTTCTGGATCTCGCCCATGAAGCGGGTCAGGATGCGGTTCACGACGAACGCCGGGGCGTCCTTGGTGAGGACCGCGGTCTTCTTCAGCTTCTTCGCCACGCCGAAGGCGGTGGCGAGGGAGGCGTCGTCCGTCTGCTCGCCGCGCACGATCTCCAGGAGCGGGAGGATCGCGACCGGGTTGAAGAAGTGGAAGCCGACCACGCGCTCGGGGTGCCGGAGCTTGGAGGCCATCTCCGAGACGGACAGCGAGGAGGTGTTGGTGGCGAGGATCGCGTGCGCCGGGGCGACCGCCTCGACCTCCGCGAACACCTTCTGCTTGACGGACATCTCCTCGAACACGGCCTCGATGACGAAGTCCGCGTCCGCGAAGCCCTCGGCCTTGTCCAGGACGCCGGAGACCAGGCCCTTGAGGCGGTTGGCCTTGTCCTGGTTGATGCGGCCCTTGCCGAGCAGCTTCTCGATCTCGGCGTGGACGTAGCCGACGCCCTTGTCGACGCGCTCCTGGTCGATGTCGGTCAGGACGACCGGCACCTCCAGGCGGCGCAGGAAGAGCAGGGCGAGCTGGGAGGCCATCAGACCGGCGCCGACGACGCCGACCTTGGTGACCGGGCGGGCCAGCGACTTGTCCGGGGCGCCGGCGGGGCGCTTGCCGCGCTTCTGCACCAGGTTGAAGGCGTAGATGCCGGAGCGGAGCTCGCCGCCCATGATCAGGTCCGCGAGGGCCTGGTCCTCGGCGTCGAAGCCCTTCTGGAGGTCCCCGTCCTTGGCGGCCTCGATGATGTCGAGGGCGCGGTAGGCGGCCGGGGCGGCGCCGTGCACCTTGGAGTCGGCGACGAAGCGGCCCTTGGCGACGGCCTGGTCCCAGGCCTCGCCGCGGTCGACCTCGGGGCGCTCGACGGTCGTGGTGCCGTTCAGGACGGAGGCCGTCCAGATCAGCGACTGCTCCAGGAAGTCCGCGCCCTCGAAGAGCGCGTCGGCGATGCCGAGCTCGAAGACCTGCTTGCCCTTGAGCTGACGGTTCTGGTTCAGCGAGTTCTCGATGATGACCGAGACGGCCTTCTCGGCGCCGATCAGGTTCGGCAGGAGGGCGCAGCCGCCCCAGCCGGGCACCAGGCCGAGGAAGACCTCGGGCAGCGAGAAGGCCGGCAGGGCCTTCGAGACGGTGCGGTAGGTGCAGTGCAGACCCACCTCGACGCCGCCGCCCATGGCCGCGCCGTTGTAGTACGCGAAGGTCGGCACGGCGAGGGAGGACAGACGCTTGAAGACGTCGTGGCCGCCCTTGCCGATGGCGAGGGCCTCGTCGTGCTTCTTCAGCAGTTCGACGCCCTTGAGGTCGGCGCCGACGGCGAAGATGAACGGCTTGCCGGTGATGCCGACGCCGACGATCTCGCCGTTCGCGGCCTCCGCCTCGACCTGGTCGATCGCCGTGTTCAGGTTGGCGAGCGACTGCGGCCCGAAGGTGGTCGGCTTGGTGTGGTCGAAGCCGTTGTCCAGCGTGATCAGCGCGAACCGGCCCGCACCCGCGGGCAGTTCGAAGTGCCGTACGTGGGCGCTGGTGACGACCTCGTCCGGGAAGAGCTCGGCGGCGCCCTTCAGAAGCTCGGCGGTGGTGCTCACTTGCCCTCCCAGTGGGGGTTCTCCCAGATGACCGTCGCGCCCATGCCGAAGCCGACGCACATGGTGTTGAGGCCGTAACGGACCTGCGGGTTCTCCTCGAACTGGCGGGCCAGTTGCGTCATCAGGCGGACGCCGGAGGAGGCCAGCGGGTGACCGTAGGCGATGGCGCCGCCGTACTGGTTGACGCGGGCGTCGTCGTCGGCGATGCCGTAGTGCTCCAGGAAGGCGAGGACCTGGACCGCGAAGGCCTCGTTGATCTCGAAGAGGCCGATGTCCTCGATGGACAGGCCGGCCTGGGCCAGGGCCTTCTCGGTGGCCGGGATCGGGCCGTAGCCCATGACCTCGGGCTCGACGCCGGCGAAGGAGTAGGAGACCAGGCGCATCTTGACCGGGAGGCCGTTCTCCCGCGCGAAGTCCTCGGAGGCGATGATCGAGGCGGTGGCGCCGTCGTTCAGGCCGGCCGCGTTGCCCGCGGTCACGTTGCCGTGGACGCGGAAGGGCGTCTTCAGGTTGGCCAGCGACTCCAGGGTGGTGCCCGGGCGCATCGGCTCGTCGGCGGTGACCAGGCCCCAGCCCGTCTCGCCGCCCTCGGGGGAGGTGCGGCGGACCGAGATCGGCACCAGGTCCTGCTGGATCTTGCCGTCGGCGTACGCCTTGGCGGCCTTCTCCTGCGAGCGCACGGCGTACTCGTCGGCGCGCCGCTTGGTGATGCTCGGGTAGCGGTCGTGCAGGTTCTCGGCGGTCATGCCCATGAAGAGGGCGGACTCGTCGACGAGCTTCTCCGACACGAAGCGCGGGTTCGGGTCGACGCCCTCGCCCATGGGGTGGCGGCCCATGTGCTCGACGCCACCGGCGATGACGGCGTCGTACGCGCCGAAGGCGATCGAACCGGCGGTCGTGGTGACGGCGGTCAGCGCGCCGGCGCACATGCGGTCGATGGAGTAGCCCGGCACCGACTGCGGCAGCCCGGCGAGGATGCCCGCCGTGCGGCCGAGGGTCAGACCCTGGTCGCCGATCTGCGTGGTCGCGGCGATGGCGACCTCGTCGATCTTCGCGGGGTCGAGGCCGGGGTTGCGGCGCAGCAGCTCCCGGATGGCCTTGACGACGAGGTCGTCGGCGCGGGTCTCGTGGTAGATGCCCTTCGGGCCCGCCTTGCCGAACGGGGTGCGGACGCCGTCGACGAAGACGACGTCCCTGACGGTACGAGGCACGATGGCTCTCCTCCAGGGTGCGGAACGGCCTGCTGCGGCGCACGCCTAAGCGCGCGCTTGCTCCCCCATGCTACTTGCGGGTAACCATGCTGCCCACCCCCTGGGGGGCAAGCGGCGAAGGTCACACCGGGAACTCTGCCGGAGACGGCCGAAAACGGTGGAACCCCCGTCACCCTTCCGGGTGCGGGGGTTCCACGGGTGGGGTTCCGGTTGCGGAAGTCCCGGTGACGGGAGCTCCGCCCGCGGCGTCACGCCGTCGCCGTCAGCGCCTTCACCAGGAGCGGGGTCGCCAGCTCCACCTGCCAGGGGCGCGCGCCGTGGCCCGTCAGGGCGGCGGCGACGTGGTCGGCGTCGGCCGGGGACGGGGGCTCCCAGCAGACCCGGCGCACGGTGTCCGGGGTGATCAGGTTCTCCTGCGGCAGGTTCAGCTCCTCCGCGAGCGCCGAGACCGCCGCGCGCGCCGCCGAGAGGCGGGCCGCCGCGACCGGGTCCTTGTCGGCCCAGGCGCGCGGCGGGGGCGGCCCCGCCGGCTGCTGGCCCGGCTGGGGCAGCTCGCTCTCCGGCAGCGCCCTGGCCCGGTCCACCGCCGCCTGCCACTGCTCCAGTTGGCGCCGGCCCATCCGGTGGCCGAAACCGGACAGCGCGGTCAGCGCGGCCAGGTTCACCGGCACCGCCAGCGCCGCCTCCACGATCGCCGCGTCGCTCAGCACCTTGCCGGGGGAGACGTCGCGCCGCTGGGCCACCCGGTCGCGGGCCGTCCACAGCTCCCGTACGACCGCCATCTGGCGGCGGCGGCGCACCTTGTGCATCCCGGAGGTCCGCCGCCACGGGTCCTTGCGCGGCGGGGCGGGCGGGGCGGCGGCGATCGCGTCGAACTCCTGGCGCGCCCACTCCAGCTTGCCCTGCCGGTCGAGCTCCTCCTCCAGGGCGTCGCGCAGGTCGACGAGGAGCTCGACGTCGAGCGCCGCGTACCGCAGCCAGGGCTCGGGCAGCGGCCGGGTCGACCAGTCCACGGCGGAGTGGCCCTTCTCCAGGGCGTAGCCGAGGACGGACTCGACCATCGCGCCGAGGCCGACGCGCGGGAAGCCCGCGAGCCGGCCGGCCAGCTCGGTGTCGAAGAGCGAGGTCGGCCGCATGCCTATGTCACGCAGACAGGGCAGGTCCTGGGTGGCGGCGTGCAGGATCCATTCGGCTCCGGACAGCGCCTCGCCGAGCCCCGAGAGGTCGGGGCAGCCCACGGGGTCGATCAGGGCGGTGCCCGCGCCCGCGCGGCGGAGCTGGACGAGGTAGGCGCGCTGGCCGTAGCGGTAGCCGGAGGCGCGCTCGGCGTCCACGGCCACGGGGCCGGTCCCGGCGGCGAAGGCGGCGATCACCTCGGCCAGGGCGTCGTCGGTCTCGACGACGGGCGGCACCCCCTCGCGGGGCGCCAGCAACGGGGTCGGAAGCCCATTCGCAGGGACGTCGTCGTCCGGGGGGCCGCCCCCGGTGGTGCGCAGTGCTGTGTCTGCTGCGGTCTCTTGGGCGTCGGTCACCCGTCAAGGGTATCGGTGAACGGCGGGCACCTGTCGACGGAACGTTCCGTCGACAGGTGCCCGCCGGTTGTCCACCGCGGGTCAGTGGATGATCCCCGTCCGCAGGGCCACCGCGACCATTCCGGCGCGGTCGCCGGTGCCCAGCTTGCGGGCGATGCGGGCGAGGTGGCTCTTCACGGTCAGGGCGGACAGGCCCATGGACACGCCGATCGCCTTGTTCGACTGGCCCTCCGCGACGAGCCGCAGCACCTCGACCTCACGGCCGGAGAGCTCGCGGTAGCCGCCCGGGTGGCTCGGGGCACCCGGGGGGCGGCGGTGGCCCAGACGGGCCGCCGCGGCGCCGATGGGGGCGGCGCCGGGACGGGTGGGGTGACCGATGTTGGTCCGGGTGCCGGTGACGACGTAGCCCTTCACGCCGCCCGCGAGGGCGTTGCGCACGGCGCCGATGTCGTCGGCGGCCGAGAGGGCGAGGCCGTTGGGCCAGCCCGCGGCGCGGGTCTCGGACAGCAGGGTCAGGCCGCTGCCGTCGGGCAGGTGGACGTCGGCAACGCAGATGTCGCGCGGGTTGCCGACGCGGGGGCGGGCCTCCGCGATGGACGACGCCTCGATCACGTCACGTACTCCGAGGGCCCACAGGTGGCGGGTCACGGTGGAACGGACGCGCGGGTCGGCCACGACGACCATGGCCGTCGGCTTGTTCGGGCGGTAGGCGACCAGGCTTGCGGGCTGCTCGAGGAGAACGGACACCAGGCCTCCTGGGGGGGAAGGTGGGGGACGGAGCCGGCTCGGGGAAGAAGCCGGGGGCGAACCCGTGCTGTGAAGGGGTCACTGACTCCTTCGGCAGCAGGGGCGCCCGCCTTTAGGGAAAGATCACGATTTGGTGAGTAACAATTAGGGCAATTCGGACGGCTGCTCGATCATCCTACGAGTGGAGCCCACTCCTTCACCCTCCAGGGGGAGTCCCGGAGCGCTTTCCGAACGCCTTGTGCGACATGCCGGAGCGCCTCCCGGGGCCGACGCGGACACGTCCGGGTTCGACGCGGACGGGCTTCGGACCTGCCTTCCCGGGGCCGACGCGGTACGTCCGGACCGGCCCTCCCGGGGCCGACGCGGTACGTCCGTCTCCGCCTTCCGGGGTCGACGCGGCGCGTCCGGATCCGTCCTCCCCGGGCCGACGCGGCGCGTCCCGGCCCGTCTTCCCGGGCCCGCCCCGCCGAAACGCGCCCCTCAGACCTGCTGCGGCCCCCGCCGCTGCGGCAGCGAGACGACGCCCCCGCCCGTCCCCGCCGCCCCGGGCCCGACCGGCGCGGGCGGCAGCCCCGCGATCTGGCAGAGCAGGTCGCACCAGGCCGCCAGGTGCGCCCCCGTGTCCGGCACCCCGGCCAGGCCCTCGCGCGGCGTCCAGGACGCCCGGATCTCGATCTGGGTCGCCGGGCGCCGGTCCGCGAGCCCGCCGAAGTAGTGCGAGCCCGCCATCGTCACGGTCCCGCTCGCCTCCCCGTACGCGAGCCCCCGCGCCTCCAGGGCCCCGGTCAGCCAGGACCAGCACACCTCGGGCAGCAGCGGGTCCGCCGCCATCTCCGGCTCCAGCTCCGCCCGCACCAGCGTCACCAGGCGGAACGTTCCCTTCCAGGCCTCGTGCCCGTCCGGGTCGTGCAGCAGCACGAGCCGCCCGTCCGCCAGGTCCTCCTCGCCGTCGACGACGGCCGCCTCCACCGCGTACGCGTACGGCGCCAGCCGCTGCGGCGGCCTCGTCGGGTCCACCTCGATCTCGGACCGCAGCCGCGCCGCCCGCAAGGCCTCCACCGCCCGCCGGAAAGCCGGTGGCACCGGGTTCGTCTCCGTACTGTCCGCCGTTTCGTCCGTCCCTCGATCACCATCGGAATGATCGGAAAAGTGTCCCTGAGCCGCAGCCATGCGGGGAAGAGTAGGCGGAACGCGGCCTCCGTGCAGGGAGGGACACCCGGCCCGGACGAGCGGCTTCCCGCCACATGCGAAGATTCTGGGCGTGAGTGCCAACGACAGCCCGCAGGGCCAGCAGACGAAGCAGCAGTCGCGGACGTACGACTCCGCGTTCCTCAAGGCGTGCCGGCGCGAACCGGTGCCGCACACCCCCGTCTGGTTCATGCGGCAGGCCGGGCGCTCCCTCCCCGAGTACCTGAAGGTCCGCGAGGGCATCCCCATGCTGGAGTCGTGCATGCGGCCCGAGCTGGTCACCGAGATCACGCTCCAGCCGGTGCGGCGCCACAAGGTCGACGCCGCCATCTACTTCAGCGACATCGTCGTCCCCCTCAAGGCCATCGGCATCGACCTCGACATCAAGCCCGGCGTCGGCCCGGTCGTCGCCGACCCGATCCGCACCCGCGCCGACCTGGCCCGGCTGCGCGACCTCACGCCCGAGGACGTCCACTACGTCACCGAGGCCATCGGCATGCTCACCGGCGAGCTGGGCGACACCCCGCTCATCGGTTTCGCCGGCGCGCCCTTCACCCTCGCGAGCTACCTCGTCGAGGGCGGTCCGTCGCGCAACCACGAGCACACCAAGGCGCTCATGTACGGCGACCCGCAGCTCTGGGCCGACCTCCTCGACCGCCTCGCCGAGATCACCTCGGCCTTCCTCAAGGTCCAGATCGAGGCCGGCGCCTCCGCCGTGCAGCTCTTCGACTCCTGGGTCGGCGCCCTCGCACCGGCCGACTACCGCCGCTCCGTGATGCCCGCCTCCGTGAAGGTGTTCGACGCGGTCGCCGGGTACGGCGTCCCGCGCATCCACTTCGGCGTCGGCACGGGCGAACTGCTCGGCCTCATGGGCGAGGCGGGCGCGGACGTCGTCGGCGTCGACTGGCGCGTCCCGCTCGACGAGGCCGTCCGCCGCGTCGGCCCCGGCAAGGCGCTCCAGGGCAACCTCGACCCCGCCGTGCTCTTCTCCTCCCGCGAGGCCGTCGAGGCCAAGACGGACGAGGTCCTGGCCGCCGCGAAGGGCCTGGAGGGACACGTCTTCAACCTGGGCCACGGCGTCCTGCCGACCACCGACCCGGACGCGCTGACCCGCCTCGTCGAGTACGTCCACACCCACACGGCCGTCTGACCGCCACACGACGGCGACGGCCGCCGGGGCACCCCCCGGCGGCCGTCGCCCTTCCCGCCCGGCCCTCAGCCCGCCGCGCGGACCGCCGCCGTCGCCTTGCGGGCCGCGACCAGCACCGGGTCCCACACCGGCGAGAACGGCGGCGCGTAGCCCAGGTCCAGGGCCGTCATCGCCTCCACCGTCATCTTCGCCGTGAGCGCCACCGCCGCCACGTCCACCCGCTTCGCCGCGCCCTCCCGGCCCACGATCTGCGTCCCGAGCAGCCGCCCGGTCCGCCGCTCGGCCAGCATCTTCACCGTCATCGGCGCGGCCCCCGGGTAGTAGCCCGCCCGGCTCGTCGACTCGATCGTCACCGTCACGAACCGCAGTCCCACCTCCCGGGCCTCCTTCTCCCGCAGGCCGGTCCGCGCGATCTCCAGGTCGCACACCTTCGACACCGCCGTGCCCACCACGCCGGGGAAGGTCGCGTAGTCGCCGCCGACGTTCGACCCGATGACCTGGCCCTGCTTGTTCGCGTGCGTCCCGAGCGCCACGTGCCGCATCCGGCCCGAGACCAGGTCCAGGACCTCCACGCAGTCGCCGCCCGCCCAGACGTTCTCTTGGCCCCGCACCCGCATGCCCAGATCGGTGAGCAGCCCGCCGTACGACCCGAGCGGCAGCCCCGCCTCCCGGGCGAGCGAGGTCTCCGGCTCCACGCCCGTGCCCAGGACCACCACGTCCGCCGGGTACTCCTCCGCGTCCGTCGCCACCGCGCGGGCCCGGCCGTCGGGGCCCGTGAGGACCTTCGTGACCTCCGCCGAGTTGACCGTCCTGATCCCGAGCCCGTCCATCGCCTCATGCACGAGCCGGCCCATGTCCGGGTCGAGCGTCGTCATCGGCTGCTCGCTCCGGTTCAGGACGGTCACCTCGTACCCCCGGTGGAGGAGCGCCTCGGCCATCTCCACCCCGATGTACCCGGCGCCGACCACCACCGCCCGCCGCCCCTCCGCACCGGAGTCCTCCGTACGGGACAGCGCGTCGATCAGGGCCTGGCCGTCGTCCAGGTTCTGCACGCCGTGCACCCCGGGCGCGTCGATCCCCGGCACCGGCGGGCGCAGCGGCCGCGCCCCCGTCGCGATCACCAGCTTGTCGAAGCCGGTCCACTCCTCCGCACCGGACTCCAGGTCCCGGGAGCGGACCCGCTGCCGGTCGACGTCGATCTCCGTCACCTCGGTCCGCGTCCGCAGGCCGATGTCACGGGCCCGGTGCTCCTCGGGGGACCGGGCGACCAGATCGTCGCGCGCGCCGACGTCCCCGCCGACCCAGTACGGGATGCCGCAGGCCGAGTACGAGGAGAAGTGCCCGCGCTCGAAGGCGACGATCTCCAGCTCCCCGGGGGACCTGAGCCTGCGCGCCTGCGACGCGGCGGACATGCCCGCCGCGTCGCCACCGATGACCACCAGTCGTTCGCTCATGGGGACGACGCTACTTCTCCGGGGTCCCTCCGGTCTCCGGGGCCTCGGGTCCCACCGGCGCCCCGGCGGCGTTCCGCTCGACCGCCGGCCCCCCGGGGCGCGGCCCCGGCACCGGCGCGGGGCGGCGGGCGGCGAGCCGGGGGCGGACCAGACGGCGCCAGAGGACGAAGGCGACCAGGCCGACCGCGAGCCACGGGGCCAGGGCCGCGAGCACGATCAGGATCCAGGCCACCACGCCGACCAGGGCGTTCCAGCCGCCGCTCAGGGCGTCCAGGAAGCCGGGACGGCCCTCCTCCCGCTCCTCGGCCTTCGGCTCCTCCTTCCGCTTCTCGGTGAGCTGGAGGGTGATCGTCGCCAGCGACGTCCGGTCCCTCAGGGACGACTGCTGGGCGAGCAGCGCCTCCAGATCGGCCTGGCGCCGGCTCAGCTCGGCCTCCAGGGTCACCACGTCGGACAGCGCGTCCGCCCGGTCCATGAGCTTCCGCACCCGCGCCACGCTCGCCCGCTGGGTGGCGATCCGGCTCTGCACGTCCACCACCTGGTCGGTGACGTCCTTCGCGTCGGCCTTGCGGTTCAACAGCTTCCCGGTGCCCGCCAGTTCGGCGAGGACGGAGTCGTACTCCGCCTGCGGCACCCGCAGCACGATCCGCGAGGCGAGGTACGCGTCGTCGATCCGCTCCGTCGACTCGTCCTCGACCCGCCCGCCCGCGCCCACCGCCGCCGCACGGGCCGTGGCCAGGGCCTTCGTCGCGTCCGCGACCTCCACGGACAGCGAGGCGGTCCGGATGACGTGCTGCGGGGCGGGCGCCTTCGCCGTGGCCCGCGCGGAACCGGAGGTGGAACCGGAACCGGACGTGGACCTGGAGTCGGAGTCGGCACCCGTCCCGGACGCGGCCCCCGAGGAGCCGTCCACCGTGCCCCGCCCCCGGTCGGCGGGCTGCGCCGCCCGGGCCCCCGCCGCCTTGTCGCCCGCGTCCGTGCCGCCCGCCCCGCAGCCCGTCAGGACCAGCGACGCCGTCAGCAGGACGGCGGCCGTCGTACTCGTTCTCCGCACGGGAACCCCCCAAGGTGGTGATGATCGATGCCCCTTTGACGTACGACCCGGCGGCGAGGGTTGCCGTCCGGCGGTAGCGATGCGGTCACGGTCGGGCCTCGGAACGGGAGCGGACGGGCGATTTGAGAGAGTGGTCCCATGAACGCGGACACCACGGGACCCCACGTCGTCGTCGCGGGAGGCGGGATCACCGGCCTCGCGGCCGCCCACCGGCTGGCCCTCGCCGGCCACCGGGTGACCCTCCTCGAAGCGGACGGCAGACTCGGCGGCAAGCTCCTCGCCGGGGAGGTCGCGGGCGCGCCCGTGGACCTCGGCGCCGAGTCGCTGCTCGCCCGCCGCCCCGAGGCGGTCGCCCTGGCCCGCGCCGTCGGCCTCGGCGACCGGCTGGAGGCCCCCGCCACCGCCACCGCGTCCGTCTGGTCCCGGGGCGAGCTCGTCCCCATGCCCAAGGGGCACGTCATGGGCGTCCCCGGCGACGCCCGCGCGGTCGAGGGCCTTCTCTCCGAGGAGGGCGTGCGCCGGATCGCCGCCGACCTCGACCTGCCGCCCACCGAGATCGGCGACGACATCGCCATCGGCGCGTACGTCGCCGCCCGCATGGGCCACGAGGTCGTCGACCGCCTCGTCGAGCCCCTCCTCGGCGGGGTGTACGCCGGGGACGCCCGCCGCATCTCCCTGAGGGCCGCCGTCCCCGCCCTCTTCGAGGCCGCCCGCGAGCACCCCACGCTCACCGCCGCCGTCCGGGCCGTCCAGCGGGCCGGCGCCGCCGTCCCGGCCGACGCGGCGGGCGCCGCCACCGGCCTCGGCGGCTCCGTCTTCGCCGGGATCGAGGGCGGCGTCGGCACCCTGCCCGGCGCGGTCGCCGACGCGGTCCGCGCGGCCGGCGGCGAGATCCTCCTGAACGCCCCCGTGACGGCGCTGCGCCGCACCGGGGCGACCACCTGGCAGGTCGTGGGCGGCGACCGCGTCCTCACCGCCGACGCCGTCGTCCTCGCCACCCCCGCCGGGCCCGCCGCCGCCCTCCTCGCGGAGCACGCCCCCGCCGCCGCGGGCGAGCTCGGCGCGGTCGAGTACGCCTCCATGGCCCTGGTCACCCTCGCGTTCCGCCGCGCGGACGTGCCCGACCTGCCCGGCTCCGGCTTCCTCGTGCCCCCCGTCGACGGCCACACGATCAAGGCCTCCACCTTCTCCTCGCGCAAGTGGGGGTGGGTCGCCGAGGCCGCCCCCGACCTGTTCGTCCTGCGCACCTCCGTCGGCCGCCACGGCGAGGAGCAGCAGCTCCACCGCGAGGACGCCGACCTCGTCGACGCCTCCCTCAAGGACCTCGCCGCCGCCACCGGCCTCGGCGCCCGCCCCGTCGCCGGCACGGTCACCCGCTGGGCCGGCGGCCTGCCCCAGTACCCGGTCGGCCACCTCGCCCGCGTCGCCCGGGTGCGCGAGGCCGTCGCGGCCCTGCCCGGACTGCGGATCGCGGGCGCCGCGTACGACGGCGTGGGCATCCCCGCCTGCATCGCCTCGGCCCACCGCGCGGCCGACGAGATCATCGCCACGTCGGAAACGGCGGCCCCCGGTGCGGGGCACTCCTCGTGACGGGCGAGAATGGGCGCATGAGTGCGCCCGAAAAGATCCCGAACGCCGGTAAGAAGGCGAAGGACCTCAACGAGGTCATCCGCTACACCCTGTGGTCCGTCTTCAAGCTGCGCGACGTCCTGCCCGAGGACCGGAGCGGCTACGCCGACGAGGTCCAGGAGCTGTTCGACCAGCTCGCGGCCAAGGACATCACCGTCCGCGGCACGTACGACCTCTCCGGTCTGCGCGCCGACGCCGACGTCATGATCTGGTGGCACGCCGAGACGAGCGACGAGCTCCAGGAGGCGTACAACCTCTTCCGCCGCACCCGCCTGGGCCGCGCCCTGGAGCCGGTCTGGTCGAACATGGCGCTGCACCGCCCGGCCGAGTTCAACAAGTCGCACATCCCGGCCTTCCTGGCCGACGAGAACCCGCGCGACTACGTCTCGGTCTACCCCTTCGTCCGCTCGTACGACTGGTACCTGCTGCCGGACGAGGACCGCCGCCGGATGCTCGCCGACCACGGCAAGATGGCCCGCGGCTACCCGGACGTCCGCGCCAACACGGTCGCCTCCTTCTCGCTCGGCGACTACGAGTGGCTCCTCGCCTTCGAGGCCGACGAGCTGCACCGCATCGTGGACCTCATGCGCCACCTGCGCGCCTCCGAGGCGCGGATGCACGTCCGCGAGGAGGTCCCGTTCTACACCGGCCGGCGCAAGAGCGTCGCCGACCTGGTGGCGGGCCTGGCCTGACGGCCCCGTGAAACCCGGTGGCGGCCCGGCTCCCGGCCGGGCGCGCCATCCCTCGACCCGGAAGATCAGACGGCCGGCGGAAACCATCCGCCCGTCGCTCCAGCGACACCGGGTCCGGCTCCTGGTGCGGCGCGCGTCACGCGCGCCGCACCGGCGTCATTTCCGGGACCTCTTCCGGTACTCCTCCGGGCCCTCTCCGGCCCTTCCCCCGTACGGTACGGGCGGTCAACTGCTGGAGCTGGAACACGAACTGGAGCTGGAACTCGAGCACGAGCTGGAGCTGGAGCACGAGCTGGAGCTCGAACCCGAACAGGAGCTCCCGCCGCAGCTCGAACCCCCTCCCGAGCAGGATCCGGAGGAGCACGAACCCGACGAGCAGGAGCTCCCGCCGCCCCCGCCCCCTCCGCCGCAGGACCCGGCGTCCGCGCACCACACGGTGACCGCGCCGAGCGCGTCCGCGTCCGAGGAGGACGAGGAGGAGTGGTGGTGCGGGGACGGCCCCGAACGCCTGCCGCGTCCGGGCCTCCGGGGCCCGTTGACGCGGGCGGCGGCGAGGAGCTGCTCCCGGAGCACCGGGTCCGGCAGCGCCCGCAGCCCGTGCAGGGCCACGAGGTGGCCCGCGTCCGCCAGGTGCCCCCGCTCGCGTCCGTACGCGGCGAGCGCCCGCCGGCCGGCCGGGGTGACCCGTCCGGCGGAGGCCGACCCGCAGACCCCGGCGGCGACGCCCATGGCGAGCAGCGCCGGGACCACCTTGAAGGTGAACGGCACCGAGAACTCCTCCGCCGTGGCGAAGTCGGCGATCGTGACGAGGAACGAGACCGGGAACAGGACGAACGCCGTGACGCCGACCGCGGCGCACCACCGCTTCGTGACGCGCCGCGTCGCCGGGTCCACGAGGAGGCCGCGCTCCGCGAGCCCGTCGCCGATCTCCTGCACGGCCGGGTGCCGCATCACGGCGAGCCGCAGGTGGTGCAGGGCGCCGTGCGGGGCGGCGGCGTGCTCCTGGAGCACCGCGCGCTCCACCAGGTCGCGCGCGGTGGGGCGGACGACGGCCACGATGCCGGGCCCGCCGATCGCGATCCGTCCGTCCGCGTGGAGGGCGGCGAGGGCGCTGTCGGCGACCCTGGCGGGGCCGCCGTCGAGGAAGGCGGCCTCGTACCGGTCGTGGACCGGCCCGCCGGGGCCGCGGCGCGACCGGACGACCCGGGTGACGAGCAGGCCGACGGCGACGGCGGCCACGAGGTAGTACAGGGTGGTCGGGAGGCCCATGGTCATCTCCGTACGAGTGCGTGGCGGGCGGCCCGGACGAGCCGCGCGGCGGGGCCCTGCGGGCGGTTGCCGGAACGGTCCTGCCACCACCGGGTGAGCCGGCGGTGGGCGACCGGGTCCTCCGGACGCCCGGCGATCAGCAGGTGCTCGACGAAGTCGAGCGCGTCCCGGCGGTAGCCGCCGTTCATGGGACGGGACCTGGCGTACGCGAGGAACGCGGGCCGGAACTCCCGGCCCAGGATCTCGGGCAGCTCCGGCGCGACCTTGGCGACCACCCCGGCCCGCTTGGCCGCGAGCGCCCGGCTCTGCACCCCGAGCCGCCGGCTGTCGAACCCCTCGGGCACGGGCGTGCCCGCGACGAGCGCCGAGAGCAGCGAGGCCTGCGCGAGCCCGAGCCGCTGCCGCGCGCCCTCGCCGGGCGCGCCCCCGTCCCGTACGGGCGCACCCGCCGTCGCCGGAACCGGGGGAGCGTCCGGCAGGACCTCGGGCATCGGCCCGCCGGAGGCGCGGGCACCGGCGCCGATGAGCAGCGGCCGGCCGGCCCGCCGCTCCGCCTGCGCGCCGCGGCGGGCGGACGCGCCCGTCACCGTCGCCCGGATCACGGTCAGTTCCTCCGCCAGCTCCTCCGCCGGGGGGAAGTCGTCGTCCCGCTCCAGGAGCACCCCGGGCGGGGAGACCCGGGAGGCGAGGTCGGCGAGGACGTCGAGGACCGGGCGCGGCACCGGGTGGGCGTGGGTGTCGTGCCAGACGCCGTCCCGCTCGACGCCGCCCGCCACGTGCACGTACGCGATGGCCTCGACGGGCAGCTCGGACAGGGCCCGCGCCGGGTCCTCGCCGCGGTTGACGTGGTTGGTGTGCAGGTTGGCGACGTCGATGAGGAGCCGCACCCCCGTGCGCTCCACCAGCTCCGCGAGGAACCGCCCCTCCGTCATCTCCTCGCCCGGCCAGGAGATCAGGGCGGCGATGTTCTCCAGGGCGAGCGGCACGGGCAGCGCGTCCTGGGCGATCCGCACGTTCTCGCAGAGCACGTCGAGGGCGTCCCGGGTGCGGGGCACGGGAAGCAGGTGGCCCGCTTCGAGCGCCGGGGACGCGGTGAGCGTCCCCCCGGCCCGTACGAACGCGATGTGCTCCGTGACCAGCGGCGCCCCCAGCGCCACCGCCTTCTCGCCCAGCGCCGCGAGCCGGCCGGGGTCCGGCCGGTCCGCGCCGCCGAGTCCGAGCGAGACCCCGTGCGGCACGACCGTGACGCCGCGCCGCCGCAGCCGGGTCAGCGAGTCGGGCAGGTGGTCCGCGCAGACGTTCTCCGCGACGACCTCCACCCAGTCGACCCCGGGCAGCCCCTCCACCGCCTCCGCGATCTCGGGACGCCAGCCGATGCCGATGCCGAGTTCCGTCATGGTCCCCCTCCTTCGGTCCTCAGTTCCCCTGTGATGGCCCACGCGGGAACGTTCGAACCCCGGGAGGGGGACGTTCAGAGCTTCATTTGAGGTTTCGGCGTCCCGGGGCTCCCGGCCGCCGTCTCAGTCGGTGCGGGGGAAGGCCGACACGACCGTGGGCGAGCCGGGGGCGATCTCCGTGAAGCCCGCGTCGCGGACGACCGGGAGGCCGCTCGTGGCCAGGGCGGGCCAGTCGTCGGCCGGGGCGGTGCGCACGGCGAGGGGGAAGCCGGCCTCCCGCCAGGCCTCGCGCTCGGCGTCCGGCATCGCCCACCAGAGCAGTTGGGCGCCGTGGCCGGCCTGGGCCATCGACTTGCCCGCCGACATGTCGAGGCCGGGGTTGAACCACAGCACCGCCGCCCCCTCCGGTGCGGGGCCGGGGGCGGCCGGGTCGTCGAGGTCGGTGCCCGAGACCTGGAGGCGGGCCAGGTCCTTGGGCCAGCCGTCGAGCGGGACCGGCGGGAAGACCCGTACCTCCGCCTCCGCGCCGGTGACCGTGATGCCGGGGAGCGCGCACGCCCGCCGCCACTCGGCGCCGCGCGCCCGGCGCACCACCTTGCGGATCCGGGCGTCCTGCCAGTCGGCCATGGCCCGCGCCCACTCGCCCTCGCCGCTGGAACGCCCGTCGGTCAGGATCTCCAGGACGGCCCGCGCCGCGGTCTCCAGGGCGTCGGTGCGGGCGGGGGGCGCCTCGCGCTCGATCCGCACCACCAGGGGGAGGACGAACTGGGGCTTCTCGTCGCGGGAATCGGTCTCGTCGCTGCTCACCGGGCAAGTCTGCCACTGCCGTCACGCGCGTCCTCACCGGCGCCGTGACGGGCGGTCCCCGTGAGAACCGCCGTCACGGCACGCCGGGAGGGAGCGCGCCGGGAGTACGCTCGGACGCATGACCGAGACCGCGCCCGAGACCACGCCCGCGTCCGCCTCCGCGTCCGCGTCGTCCTGCGCCCCCGCGCCCGCCCCGAGGCCCGAACCGGCGGCCGAGGGCCCGTTCGCGGCCTGTGTGCTGTGCCAGGAGCCGACCGAGTACCCGCGGTCGGCCAAGGGCGTCACGCTCTGCCCGGTGTGCGAGTGGCAGGAGGCCCAGCGCACGGCCTGCTCGGGCTGAGGCCCCTCAGCCGCGCATGAGGTCGGACACCTTCACGAAGCGGTAGCCGCGGGCCCGCAGCTCCGGGACGATCCGGCGGATCGCCCGCTCGGTGACGGGCGCGGCGCTGCGGGTGCAGTGCATGACCACGAGCGAACCGGGCTTCACCCCGTCGAGCACCTGCTCGGCGACCGCGTCCGCGTCCTTCGCGAAGGCGTCCCCGCTGACCACGTCCCATTGGACCGCCGTCACCCCGGCGGGGCCGAGGGCGCGCAGGGCCGCGTCGTCGTAGCAGCCGCCGGGGAAGCGGAAGTAAGGGACGACGTTGAGGGCCCCGGCGTCCCGGAAGGCGTCGAAGGCGCGCCGCACGTCCGCCGCCATGTCGGGCCCGGCGACGGTGGGCAGGCCGTAGCAGGGGGACGAGAAGGCGTAGTGGCTGTACGAGTGGTTGGCGATCTCGAAGCGCGGGTCGCCGCCGATGGACTTGGCCTGGTCCGGGTACTCCTCCGCCCAGCGACCCGTCATGAAGACGGTCGCGTCCACCTCCAGGCGGCGCAGGGTGGCGATGAGTTCCGGGTTGTCGAACCGCTCGCCGCGCGCGGCCCGGGGCCCCTGGTCGGCCGTCATGTCGGCGTCGAAGGTGAGCGCGACGACCTTCTCGGTGCCCTTCGGGGAGTTCGCGGCCCGGCGCGTGTAGACGGGCGTGAGCCCGTTCGGCCCGGGAGTCATGGTGGGCGCGGCGGCGGGCTCGGCGCCGGGCTTGGGGCGGGCGGCGGTGCTCGCGCTCGCGCTCGCGGAGGGCGAGGGGGCTCCGGCCGACGCCTTGGCGCTCGGCGCCTTGGGGGCGGCGCCCTCGCCACAGCCGACGAGGACGGCGCCCAGCAGACCGAGAGCCGCCACTTTTCGTACAGGAATATTCACGATCGGAAGTTATCCGATCAAAGTTATTAATGCTCGCGACCCGACAGGGGCGTCGGCCGAGTCCACGCGCCGGGCCGACACGGGCCCCGCCGGACGCGGCCCGGCGGACGGCTCCGCTCAGGACGCCAGCAGCCGCTTCCGGCTCTCCTCCACGTCGAAGTCGCCCGGCGGGTACTTCGGGTCCAGCGCCTCCAGGTGTTCGAGGAGCAGCTTGCTGATCGCCCAGTTCCGGTACCACTTGCGGTCCGCCGGGACCACGTACCAGGGGGCCGCGTCCGTACCGCAGCGCTCCAGGGCCAGTTCGTACGCCTTCTGGTAGTCCGGCCACAGGGCGCGTTCCTCGATGTCGCCCGTGGTGAACTTCCAGTGCTTGTCGGGGTCGTCGAGGCGGGCGAGGAGCCGGGCGCGCTGCTCCTCGTACGAGAGGTGCAGGAAGACCTTGACGACCGTCACCCCGTCGTCCGCGAGGGACTTCTCGAAGTGGTTGATCTGCCGGTAGCGGCGCTTGACCTCGGAGCGGGAGACCAGGTCGTGGACGCGCGGGACGAGGACGTCCTCGTAGTGCGAGCGGTCGAAGATGCCGATCTCGCCCGGCAGGGGGAGCGCCTTCTCGATCCGCCAGAGGAAGGAGTGCTCCTTCTCCTCCGGCGTCGGGGCCTTGAAGGCGCGCACCCGGCAGCCCGACGGGCTGAGGAAGCCGATCACGTGCTTGACCGTGCCGCCCTTGCCGCTGGTGTCCATGCCCTGGAGGACCAGGAGCAGCCTGCGCCGGTCCCCGGCGGTGCTCGACGCGTACAGGCGCTCCTGGAGTTCGGCGAGGCGCGGCCCGAGGTCGGCGGTGGCGGCCACCCCGGCCGCCTTGTCGGCGGGGCCCGCCGGGATGCCCCGGGCGTCGTGCGAGGAGAGGTCGACCGGTTCGCCCACGGGGACGCGCAGCACGTCACGCAGGTCCGGCTCCCGCTCCTCGCGCCGCTTCTTCCCGTCGCTCTTCTTCGGCATCTCGCGCTCCTTCCGCAGTCCCGCCCGCCTTCCCCTGATCCTCCGCCGCAACCGGGCCGTCCGCGACTTCCGGGGGCGGGCCGCGCCCCCGGAAAGCCGGCCGGTCAGTGGCGCCAGGGGCCCGTCACCGCGAACGTCGTCCCGGGCGTGTAGCAGTTGACGTACATCGTGCTCCGGTCCGGGGAGAAGGTGACCCCCGCGAACTCGCCCCACTCCGGGGCGTCGGGCGTGCCGATGTTCTGCCGCCCCCGGGCGACCGGGTAGACCTCGCCCCGCTCGCTCACCCCGAAGACGTGCTGCGCGCCGCCGCCGTCCTCGCAGACCATCAGGCCCCCGGTCGGCGCCAGGCAGATGTTGTCCGGGGACTCGCCCGGCAGTTGCACGTCGGTGCTCGGGCCGAAGACGACGACGAGGGTGAGCCGGCGCCGGTGCGGCTCGTACTTCCACACCTGGCCGAAGTGGGTGGCCGCCGAGCCGTCCCCGGTCCGGGCGAACGACGAGACGAAGTAGACGGCCCGCCCGCCCCAGTAGCAGCCCTCCAGCTTCTGCGCGTGCGTGATGCCCCTGGGCCCGAAGTCCTGGAAGCGGACGGGAGTTCCGGCCGCCAGCGGATCCGGTACGGGGACCCACTCGACGCCCTCGAAGCGCGTCCCGGTCTCCTGGACCGCGGAGAGGTCGGGGACGCCCGGCACCCGCATCGCCTCCAGGGTGCCGCCCGCGCGCAGCGAGCCCGTACCGCCGAGCGGCTTGCGGGGGAGGAAGCGGTAGAAGAGCCCGAAGGGGCGCTCGAAGGCGTCCTCCGTCTCGTACACGATGCCGCTGTGCGGGTCGACGGCGATCGCCTCGTGCTGGAAGCGGCCCATGGCGGTGAGCGGGACGGCTCCGGTGCGGCGCGGGTCGGCGCCGTCGACCTCGAAGATGAAGCCGTGGTCCTTGGTGTAGCCGTTCGTGCCGGCCCGGTCCTCGGTCTCCTCGCAGGTCAGCCAGGTGTTCCAGGGCGTGGGCCCGCCGGCGCAGTTGACGGCCGTGCCCGCGACGGCGACCCGCTCGCCGAGGACGTCGTTCCGCCCGTCGAGTTCCAGGACCGTACAGCCGCCCTTGGCCGCCGGGTCGTACGTGAGGCCGGGGACGGTCGGGACGCCGATCTTCCCGGTGGCCTTGTTCTCGTGGTTGCGGACCAGGTGCGTCCGGCCCCGGTGGCCGGGGAAGGCGCCCATGCCGTCGTGGTTGCCGGGGACGGGCCCCTCGCCGGAGCGGAGGGGGTCGCCCTGCCGGGAGAGGACCTTGTAGCGGAACCCGGCCGGCAGGTCGAGGAGACCGCGGGGGTCGGGGACGAGGGGGCCGTAGCCTCCCCGGGGCGGACGGTCGCCGGGAGCGGCGCCGGCGCTTCCGGCGAAGAGCTCGGAGAGGGCGCCGGTGAAGGCGATCCCGGCGACGGACGCGCCGGTGCGGGACAGGATCTGACGTCGTGTTGCGGACATGAGGCAACGAACTCCCCTGTTGGCGGACAGGACAGGTGGTGACGCTCCGTCGCGTCACGTGTTGCCTGTGTGACGTGCGACCCGCACGTGTGTATCACGCACTCCGGTGGCGCGTGAACCATGCGGGCCGCGACTTCCGCGCGTGGCGCCGGTCCTGGCCCCGCGTCAGGAGGGGGTCAGGCCAGCTCGGCGTCGAGCGTGATGGTCGTGCCCGACAGCGCCTGGCTGACCGGGCAGTTCTTCTTCGCGTCCTCCGCCGCCGCCCGGAAGCCGTCCGCGTCCAGGCCGGGGACCTCGCCCCGCACGGTCAGGTGGATGCCGGTGATGCCCTCGCCCGGCTGGAAGGTGACGTCGGCCTTCGTCTCCAGGCGGGTGGGCGGGTTGCCCGCGCCGGCCAGCCCGTGGGAGAGGGCCATCGAGAAGCAGGAGGAGTGCGCGGCGGCGATCAGCTCCTCGGGGCTCGTCTTGCCGTTCGGCTCCTCCGACCGGGCGGGCCAGGAGACGTCGTAGGAGCCGATGCCGGAGGAGTCGAGGGAGACGGTGCCGGAGCCCTTGAGCAGGTCGCCCTGCCAGACGGTGTGGGCGTGACGCACGGTGGCCATGGTGGATCCCTTTCGATCGATCGGGTACGGCCCCCAAGCTACTGCGCGACGAGCCCCTTCGCGTCGCGGGCGAGCGCGGTGAGCCGCGAGATCGCCCGGAAGTACTTCTTGCGGTACCCGCCGTTCAGCATCTCGTCGCTGAACAGCCGGTCGAAGGGCAGGCCGGAGGCGAGGACGGGTATCTCGCGGTCGTAGAGCCGGTCGGCCAGGACGACCAGCCGCAGCGCGGTCGACTGGTCGGGCACGGGCCGCACGTCGGTGAGGCAGACGGCGGTGAGGTCGTCGGTCAGGGCGCCGTACCGGCTCGGGTGGACCCTGGCCAGGTGGTCGAGCAGGTGCGGGAAGTCGTCCAGGGAGGCGCCCGGCGTGGTGTACGCGGTCGCGGTGACGTCCTGGTCGGAGAAGGGCGCGGGGGCCTCGGGCAGGCCCCGGTGGCGGTAGTCCTCGCCGTCGATCCGCAGCGGCCGGAAGTGGGCGGAGAGGCCCTGGATCTCGCGGAGGAAGTCGGCGGCGGCGAAGCGGCCCTCGCCGAGCTTGCCGGGCAGCGTGTTGGAGGTGGCGGCGAGCGCCACGCCGGACTCGACCAGCTTCCCCAGGAGGCTGGAGACGAGGACGGTGTCGCCCGGGTCGTCGAGCTCGAACTCGTCGATGCACAGGAGCCGGTGCCCGCTCAGGGTCTTCACGGTCTGCTGGAAGCCGAGCGCGCCAACCAGGTTGGTCAGCTCGACGAAGGTGCCGAAGGCCTTCAGGGCGGGCTCGGCGGGGGTCGCGTGCCAGAGCGAGGCGAGGAGGTGGGTCTTGCCGACGCCGTAGCCGCCGTCCAGGTAGACCCCGCGCGGCCCGGTGGGGGCGGCGGGCTTCCGCGCGAACCAGCGGCGCTTCCCGGCGCCGGAGGCGTGCGCGCCGCCCAGGCCCTCGGCGAAGGCGCTCAGGACCTCGACGGCCTGGGTCTGGCTGGGCTGGTTCGGGTCGGGGATGTACGTGTCGAAGCGCACGGAGTCGAAGCGCGGCGGCGGCACCATCTCCGCGACGAGGCGCTCGGCGGGGACGCGGGGCTCTCGGGAGCAGAGCGAGAGCGGGGCCGCGGCGGGGGGGACGGCTTCGGTGAGGGCACGGGTCGACACAGTTCCCCACTGTAAGCGCCATGTCAGACTGCCTGGATGCGACGCCTGTTTCCTGTGACGGACATGACAGCCGGACCGGCCGTGCCGGTCGCACCCGCGGGGCCCGCCGGATCCGCCGCACCCGCCGGACCTGCCGACGGGGCCGGGACGGAGGGGGAGGGCGGGGACTGGTCCCTCGACGCGCTCGCCGACGCCTACGCCTACCCGGCGGGCGACGGCCCCTGGCTGCGGGCCAACATGGTCTCCTCGCTCGACGGCGCCGGCCAGCACGAGGGCCGCTCCCAGCCGCTCTCCTCCGAGACCGACATGAGGATCTTCGGCACCCTGCGCGGGCTCGCCGACGTGATCGTGGTGGGTGCGGAGACCGTACGTCTGGAGGGGTACCGTCCCGCCCGGGCGCGGGAGGCCTTCGCGGAGCGCCGGGCCGCCGCCGGACAGGGCCCGGCTCCCGTGATCGCCGTGGTCAGCGCCTCGCTCGACCTGGACTTCTCGCTTCCGCTCTTCACCGCGCCGCTGGTGCCGACCCTGGTCCTCACCGGGAGCGGGGCGCCCGCCGAGCGGGTCGGGGAGGCCCGGAAGGCGGGGGCCGAGGTGCTGTTCGCGGGCGACGGGACCCGGGTCGACCCCGCCCGTGCCCTGGCGGTGCTGACGGAGCGCGGGCTGCGGCGCCAGCTCACCGAGGGCGGGCCGAGGCTGCTCGGCCAGTTCGTGGCGGCGGGGGTCCTCGACGAGCTGTGCCTGACGATCTCGCCGACCATGACGGCCGGAGACGCCCAGCGGATCGCCGGAGGCCCCCCGGTGGCCGTCCCGACACGCTTCCGGGTGGCTTCCGTCCTGGAGCGGGACGGCTTCCTCTTCACCCGCTACCTTCGGTCCTGAGAAAAGCGGAATTCGTCGTTCCGCTTACCGTCGGGCGGGCACACTTACTGTCGCAGACCCCGTGCGAACACGGGGAAGGATGGTTTCCGCAGAAGGGCTCCCGAAGTGTTCACAAGCGTTCTGATGATCGAGAAGCCCCTGACGTCCGTCGACGTGGAATTCGTCACCACGCTGCACGGCGACGAGGGCGTGTCCTTCGTTGTCCTGATGCAGCCGCGCGGTGACCAGGCCGATGTACTGCTGCGTGCCATCGACGACGTCGCCATGGGCGAACTGAAGGAAGCCGCCCGGGAGGGCGAGGAACCGGAGGGCAAGGAGGCCCGTCCCCCCGCCGAACAGGCCCTGGAGCACTCGCTCCGGGCCCTGCGGGACGCCGGCTGCGAGGCGGTCGGCCAGGTCGTCGAGGACCACCCGCTCGACAAGATGAAGGCCGTGGTCGAGGAGGCGGACGCGGACGAGGTCATCGTCCTCACCGCGCCGCACTACGTGGAGGAGTTCTTCCACCGCGACTGGGCCTCCCGGGCCCGCCACAAGGTGGGTGTCCCCGTCCTGAAGCTCTTCGCGCACAGCGAGTGACCGCGCGGTGACGGCCGGGCCCGCGCTCCGTACGGGGGCGCGGGCCGGGTCGTGCCCTGCCGGGCGCGTCCGGAGGAAGCCACTAGGCTGGGGACTTCCAGCCAACGACGCGCGACGACGCGCAACGAAACACCCCGGGGAGAGATCCGCATGGCACCCGCCATTCCCGCCGCCATGGACCGGCCGCACTTCATCGGCATCGGCGGTGCCGGGATGTCGGGCATCGCGAAGATCCTCGCCCAGCGCGGCGCCAAGGTCGCCGGCAGCGACGCCAAGGACTCCGCGACCGCCGAGGCCCTGCGCGCCCTCGGCGTCACCGTGCACATCGGCCACGCCGCCGAGCACCTGGCCGACGACGCCTCCGCCGTCGTCGTCTCCAGCGCCATCCGCGCCGACAACCCCGAGCTGGCCCGCGCCGCCGAGCTCGGCATCCCCGTCGTGCACCGCTCCGACGCGCTCGCCTCCCTCATGGACGGCCTGCGCGCGATCGCGGTCGCCGGCACGCACGGCAAGACCACGACCACCTCCATGCTGGCCGTCGCCCTCGGCCACCTCGGCCTGGACCCCTCGTACGCCATCGGCGGCGACCTGGCGGGTCCCGGCACCAACGCCCGGCACGGCGACGGCGAGGTCTTCGTCGCCGAGGCCGACGAGAGCGACCGCAGCTTCCAGAAGTACGACCCCGAGGTCGCGATCGTCCTCAACGTCGAGCTGGACCACCACGCGAACTACGCCTCCCTGGACGAGATCTACGAGTCCTTCGAGGCCTTCGCCGCCAAGATCCGTCCCGGCGGCACCCTCGTCGTCGGCGAGCACGCCGGCGCCCGCGAGCTGGCCCGCCGGGTCGCGGACCGCGAGGGCCTGGAGATCGTCACGGTCGGCGAGTCCGAGGACTCCGACGCCCGGATCCTGAAGATCGTCCCGAACGGCATGAAGAGCGAGGTGACCGTCGAGCTCGACGGCACCGGGCACACCTTCACCGTCTCGGTCCCCGGCCGCCACTACGCCCACAACGCCGCCGCCGCGCTCGCCGCCGGCGCCCGCGTCGGCATCGACCCGGCCGAGCTCGCGCAGGCCCTCACCGCCTACACCGGCGTCGGCCGCCGCCTCCAGCTCAAGGGCGAGGCGAAGGGCGTGCAGGTCATCGACTCGTACGCGCACCACCCCACCGAGATGACCGCCGACCTGGAGGCCATGCGCGGCGCCGCCGGGGACGCCCGCCTGCTCGTCGTCTTCCAGCCGCACCTGTTCTCCCGGACCCAGGAGCTGGGCGAGGAGATGGGCGAGGCGCTGGCCCTCGCGGACGCCTCCGTGGTCCTCGACATCTACCCGGCCCGCGAGGACCCGGTCCCGGGCGTCACCAGCGAGCTGATCGTCGAGGCGGCCCGGAAGGCCGGCGCCGACGTGACGCCCGTCCACAACAAGGGCGCCGTGCCCGAGATCGTCGAGGGAATGGCCGGCCCCGGCGATCTCGTTCTCACCATGGGAGCGGGCGACGTCACGGACCTCGGCCCGCGCATCCTGGACCACCTGTCGAAGTAGCGCGAAGCAGAGGGAGCGAGCCCATGGCGTACGACGTCGAGAAGCCGGACGAGCAGTGGCGTGCGGAACTGAGCCCGGCGGAGTACCAGGTGCTGCGCCAGGCGGGCACCGAGCCCGCCTTCCGCGGTGAGTACACCGACACCACCACCAAGGGCGTCTACTCCTGCCGTGCGTGCGGCGCGGAGCTGTTCACCTCGAACGAGAAGTTCTCCTCGCACTGCGGCTGGCCGTCCTTCTACGACCCGAAGGACTCCGACGCGGTCGAACTGATCGAGGACCGCACCCACGGCATGGTCCGCACGGAGGTCCGCTGCTCCCGCTGTGGCTCCCACCTGGGCCACGTCTTCGAGGGCGAGGGCTACCCGACCCCGACGGACCAGCGGTACTGCATCAACTCGATCTCGCTGCGGCTGGAGCCGACGGAGGGCTGAGCGGGTGCCGGACGCCCTCCCGCGCCGCCCGCCCCGAGAAGGCGGAGGAAAGGGGAGGGCGTCCGGGGCACGGGCTACGGGGGCCGCTCCCCTCTCACCCGTCCTGGGAACCGCCCCGCTCCGCGGTGAGGTAGCAGGTCACCCGGTCCTCGCCGCCCGGCCCCGACGCGTGACCCGGCGTCCACCAGGACCAGATCTCCGCAGCCTTCGGCACCCACGCCGGCCTGGCCACGTCGTGGGCGAACGAGCAGGCGATGTCGGCCCGTTCCTGGGTCTCCGCCGCCGTCGCGCCCGGTCGCAACGGGACCTGGACGAAGACGCGGGCGTCGTACGGTCCGGAGCAGGGCACGCCCACGACCACGTGCGTCACGCGCCGGCCGGTGTCGAAGTCGACGCAGCCGCCGTTCTTCACGTCGCGCATGGGCAGCACGGCCTCGGCGGCCTTGCGGACGTTCCCCGCGGGGGGCCCGGCCGGCTTCGACGAGCCGAACCCGGTGAGGGCGAGGTCCATCGTCAGCGAGGTCACGTCGGCGAGGGCGCCGCCCTTCCGCAGGAGCCTCGACATGTCCGCCCGGCCGTGGGTGATCCGGCCCCGCGCGTCCACGGACACGGTCAGGGGGAAGCCGGCCTGGAGGGCGCTGGTGCCCATCTCGGCCGCCAGTTCCTTGCGGAGGTCCGAGGGGAACATCGTCCACCCCACCGAGAAGGGCATCTCCGCCCGGTACGTACGGCCCCCCGCGGGCTCCTCCTGCCGTGCCTTCGCCTCCGCGCCGCCCAAGCCCTCCAGGAGGGTGCCGCCGACCGGGCTCTCGGAACCCCGCAGGTGACCGATCGGGTCGTTTCCGTCCCCTGCGGCGAGGACGTCGTCGCTGCCGTACCGGAGCCAGTAGCCCGCGGAGGCGGCGCGGTAGTGGATCTGCTGCCGGTCGACGACGAACCTGCCGGAGCCCGTGCCCGGTGTCCTGCCGGGAGTGGTGCCGAGGAGCGTCCCCTCCACCGCGGCGGAGTACTTCTCCGGCACCTGCCACCGCACGGCGGCCTCGCCCGCCCCCTCCGTGAAGTCCAGCCTGCCGCTCAGCGTCTGTACGGCCGTGCCCTTCGCGGACCCGAAGGACACCGTCTGCGTGAAGCTCGCGCTGCCCGACTTCTGCGTCTCGCGCAGGGCCAGGAAGACCTGGCGGCCCAGCGGTTGGCCGAAGACCGGATGCTGCGAAGGCTGCGCCTTCGCGTGCGCGTCCCCCTCGTCACCACCGCTGCACGCGGTGAGCAGAAGGAGGACGGCGGGGAGCGCGGCGGTGCGCGCGAGGCGTCTGATCACGATCACATGACCTCCCGGCCAGGGCGTGGGTTGCCCTTCCGCACGTCACGGAAAGGTCACCCCGGGGGCCGGAGCGAACTCGATGCGGGCGTCCCGGCGGTGCGGCCGGAGCAGGGGAGGAAGAGCGGCGGCAAGGACAGGATTCGAACCTGCGTCCACCCGGAGATCGAGCCGGGCGCTCCTCCGCAGAGCTTCCTCGCCGCCGTCCCGATCATCCGTCCGGACGGACGGTCGGGGCAAACGATTTAGGGGCCCCGCGGCCCCGCGACCCTCCCGTCACAGCCACTCGGCCGCCGCGGCCCGCTGGCCCTTCCCCGAGAAGACCCCGGCCGACCGCAGGGCGCTCGCCACCAGCGGATCGGCGACGGCCACGCCGTGGACGAGTTCCGGCGTACGGCGGAACGGTACGGCCTCCGCCACCGGCCGCGGCGCCGTCCAGCCGCCCGCCACCGGATCCACGCCGTACCGCGCGCAGACCGTCTCGACCAGGGAGCGTGGACACTCCTCCTCGCCCCGGAGGACCGCCCAGGGCCGTGGCAGGTCCGCCCACACGTACGTGTCCGGATGCAGGCCCCCGCCGCTCCTGCGGTGCCAGTACGCCACGTCCGCCGCCATCAGCCGCGGCACCTTGCCCGGACACACCCGGTCCAGGACTCCCTCCTGTCCCAGCTCCGTCATCAGGGCGAACCAGTGGGCCCGCGCGGTGCTCCACGCCTGGGCCGCCTGGTTCCACGTCGAGGAGTCGTGCCCCGGGCGCACGACCATGCTCGTGGGCTCGATGGAGGACGAGCGGTCCCACGCGTCCTCGAGGAGTTCGGCGACCTCGCGCAGGAAACGGTTCCAGCGGACCAGGAGCCGGACGAGCTCGTCGTCCGACAGGTGCCCGAGGACCTCGGGGACGGGGTGCACGTGCGCCACCGCGTACCAGTTCGTCCGCTCCTCCGCCGCCCGCAGGCGCCGGAACAGTGCGTCCGCCACCTCGTCGTACGGCCTGCGCTGCCCGCCGTTCGTGAAGACGCTGCGCATGTACCCGCGGGCCGTGAGGTAGGCGACGAAGGCCGCCGTGTCCGGATCGCCCGCGAACTCCTCGTACGACAGGGTGTGCGCGAGCGCGCCCTTGCCGGTGACGACGACCTCGCGACGGCGCTGCTCGTGGAGGAGTCGGGCCAGCTTGGCCTCCATCCGGCGCAGCAGCCGGAAGCGCTTGTTGTACTGCCGCTTGGACAGCTCGCCGATTCCGGCGTCGGCGCGCTCCGCCCGGTTCAGCCGGTCGATGCCGAAGTCGTTCTCCCCGTACTCCCGGCATATCTCCACGCCGGCCCGCCGGATCACGGCCTCGATCCGGGCGGGATCGTCACCGGCGTCCCCCGGGAGCGGGGGCAGCGAGGGGAAGAGGGCCGTGGCGCGGCCGAGTTGGCGCCGGGCTCCGACGGGACGGGCGAAGTCCTCCAGCATGGAGGTGTATCCGTGCCACACCCTGCCCAGCGCGTGCGCGGCGGCCTTCTCCAGGGCGGCCGCGGTCGCCGGATCGGGCGTGACCCCGCGGGCGGCGAACAGTTCCTGGACCGACTGGGCGATGTCCTCGGGGCGCTTGCGGAGCCGGAGCGAGGCGTGCAGGTGACGCAACTGCTCCTCGGCGGGGTGCGACGGCATGCGGCCCACCCTGTCAGCGCCGCCGCGGCGGCTCCACCGAATAACCGGGTCGCGCCTCCGCCACCGGCCCCTGCCCCGCGTCGACGGGGACCTTCTCCGCGCCGATCCGCCGCATCCGTTCGGTGCCCCACTCGCCGAGGGAGGTCAGGGCGGCGTTGAGCGAGGCGCCGTGCTCCGTCAGGGAGTACTCGACCTTCGGCGGCACCTCGGGGTACACCTCGCGGTGCACGAGCCCGTCCTCCTCCATCTCCCGCAGGTGCTGGACGAGCATCTTCTCGCTGACGCCCGGCAGGCCGCGCCGGAGCTCGGCGAACCGGCGGATCCCGTGGTGGTGCAGCTCCCAGAGGATCAGCGACTTCCACTTGCCGGTGACCACATCCATCGCCGCGTCGATCCCGCAGAAGTAGGGACCGCGTCGTGCCGACGTCGCCATCAGCCCTCCCTCGCACCGCACTTACCCCGGGGTGAGTACCCCACTCATTAGTCCGTACTGGTCAACCCTACCGGCGGCGCAGAGGATCGAAGGAGAACGAGGAACACGAGAGGGAGCACCGAGGATGACGACTGACGGCAACGGCAACGGCAACGGCAATGGCAACGGCGACGGCGGCGTCCGGGTGAGCGTGCTCGGCCTGGGAGCGATGGGCAGCGCGCTCGCGGCCGCCCTGGTGAAGGCCGGACACACGACGACGGTCTGGAACCGGTCGCCAGGAAGGGCGGACGGCCTCGTCGCCCTCGGCGCGCGGCCCGCCGCCACGGCCGGTGACGCGATCCGGGCCGGAGATCTGGTGATCGTCTGCCTCCTCGACCACGCGTCGGTCCACGAGGTGCTCGACCCCCTCTCCGGCGACCTGGCCGGGCGGGCCCTGGTCAATGTGACCACCACGTCCCCCGAGCAGTCGCGCGAACTGGCCGCCTGGGCCGACCGGGCCGGAATCGCCCACCTGGACGGCGGGATCATGGCCGTACCCCAGATGATCGGCGGGCCCGGCTCCTCGGTCCTCTACAGCGGATCGGCCGACGTCTTCCACCGCTACGAGGCGCTGTTCGACCTGTGGGGGACCAGTGCCTACTTCGGCGAGGACGCCGGCCTCGCGTCCCTGTACGACCTCGCCCTGCTCGCGGGCATGTACGTCATGTTCGCCGGGTTCGTGCAGGGCGCCGCCATGGTCGCGCCGGCCGGGGTGTCGGCGCGCGAGTTCGCCGCCAGGGCCGCGCCCTGGCTGACCGCGATGACCGGCTCCTTCCAGGGGTTCGCCGAGGTGATCGACGGCGGGGACTACACCGTGGCAGGACAGCAGAGCCTGGACTTCTCCGACCTCGGCGACATCCTGGCCGCCGGTTCCGCCCAGGGCGTCGGCACCGAGCCGGTCGCCATGGTCCAGGAACTGATCCGGCGACAGATCGAAGCGGGCCACGGGGCGGAGGGTTTCGCCCGTATCTTCGAGAGCGTCAGGCGCCCGGCCTGATTCGAGAGCGTCAGGCACCCGGCCTAAGCCGTGCGCCCCGCGCAGTGCGGGCAGCGCTCGCGGCCGTCCCACGCGGACCAGCCGAAGTCGGCCGGGGCGAGGGCGCGGCCCTCCAACTCGTCGCGGACGGCCTCGCGGTAGGCCCAGACGGCGTCCAGGTAGGGGTGGTAGACGTCGTGGAAGGCGGGGTCCGCGACCCCGGCGCCCCCGGCGACCGCCCTCCGGAGGTCACGGAGGCGTTCGAACATGGTCTGGCCCGCCCCCGCGATCCCGGCGCTGCCGTCGAGGAAGAGGCGCTCGCGCACCTCGTAGACCCGCGCGTCCGTCAGCGCCGAGCGGCTCGCCTCTTCCAGGCCGTCCCCACCACCGCTCTGCGCGAGTCGCCGCAGCTCGGTGTGGGCCGCGCCCGCCGCCGCGATGAACTCGGTGTAGACCTCCCGGCGGCGCTCCTGAAGCCCCCGCCGGTGCTCCTGGCGGGTGCGCAGGCGGTCGGCCAGGACCGTGCCCGCTATCGCGATCAGACCGCCGCCCAGCGTGGCGACCAGCGTTCCCCACTCCATACCGCGTCCCCGTCCCCCGCCCGGTGTTCCGGAAGGGCGCCCCCGCGCCCTCTCCTCCCGCAGATCATGCCCGACACCGGGACCTGCGGGGCGGGGAACCGGCCGGGGGACGAGGCATGCCCGGATGACGCGCCGACCACGGGTTCTCGCCGGTCCCCGTAAGGGGCGGGCGGCGGCGTCGGGCGGCCGGGCGTTTCTCATGCCACCTCGATGACGACCTTGCCCGAGGCGTGACCGTTCTCGACGGCGGCGAGGGCGGCCGGGGCCTCGGAGAGCGGATGGACCGCGGTGATGACGGGGGCGAGGACTCCGTCGAGGGCCAGCCGGGCCGACCGCTCCAGGTTCTCGCGGTCGACACGGCGCTCGACGAAACGCCCGCCGAGACCGGACACGGACGCATCACCCACGGCGATGACGTCGCGGGGATCCCGGGCCAGCGGAGCGACCGTCCGCAGCGAGGCGCCTCCGACCAGGTCGACGATCCCGTCGAAGCCGCCCGGAACCAGCTCGCGTGCCGCGATGGCGACGTCCTCGGCGGTGTAGTCGACGAACCGCACCCCGATGTCCTCGGCGTGCTCGCGTTTGGCGGTGCTCCCGGTGCCGATCACGCGCAGCCCGCGCCCGGTGGCCAGCCGGGCGACGGCGAGGCCGACCCCGCCCCCGACCCCGTTGACCAGGACCGTGGCACCGGCCGGCAGTCCGAGCTGGTCGAGCACGTCCACCGCGGTCGTCCCGGCCACCGGCAGCGTCGCCGCCACGGCCGCGGACAGGCCCGCCGGGATGCGCGCGGTGTTCGGCGCGGACAGCACCGTGGTCTCGGCATAGGTGCCGCCGCCGGTCAGCGCGAAGCCGAAGACCGCGTCGCCCACCTCGAACCCGGTGACGTCCTCGCCCCGGGCGAGAACGGTTCCGGCCGCCTCCATGCCCAGCACGCGGGGAAACGGACGCCCGCCGTCCAGCCCGTCGACCGGACCCGAGCGCAGAAGGTGGTCGAGGGGATTCACGCCGGCGACCTCGACCCGGATCAGTACCTCATCGCGACCGGGTACGGGATCGGGACGATCGAAGAGCTCCTGCACCTCGGGCCCGCCGTACTCGTGGAAACCCCATGCCTGCCCCATCTTCCGCCGCCTCTCGTATGGCCGGCCCGGTGCTTCCGGGCGCCGTCGCCATCCTCACCTCTGCCATTGGTGTCAGGGGCAACCGGCTGAGACGCGGATCACGGCATCAGGTCGACCGTGCCACCGGTTCCGGGGCCGTGGACAGCTCCGCACGGTGCCGACTGTTGGCCCCGATCAGCACGTCGAGTGCGTTCCGGGTATCGATCAGGTGCGCGATGTCGGCGTCGATCCGGTCGCGCTCGCGCATCATCGCCGTGAACGTCTCCTCGGCGACGTCCAGGTCACCCGGGACGTCCACACACGGCAGCACGGTCGCGATCACCCGGCTGGACATCCCCGCGTCGAACAACTGCCGGATGAGCGACACGCGCTGGACCGCGCCCTCGGAATAGTGACGCTGCCCCGCGCCGGAGCGCGAGCTGGTCAGCAGTCCCTGGTCTTCGTAGTACCGCAGTGAGCGCGGACTCACGCCCGTGCGCCGGGCAAGCTCGCCTATCCGCATCCTCGAGACCCTACGCCCACAGCCCCCGGGTTCAGGCCGCCGACGAGTCATGGACGCTTGCGGGCGCCTCGCAAGGATGCCGTCCGTACCCGCCCGGCCTGCCGCTGTCGAGGGTGAGGGAGGCTCAGTGGACCGAGAGGCCGCCGTCCACGAAGAGGGAGTGACCGGTGACGTACGCGGAGGCCGCGCTCGCCAGGAAGACGGCCGCGCCCGCGAAGTCCTCCGCGAGCCCGTTGCGGCCGACCATCGTGCGGGCGGCGAGCGCGGCGACCTTCTCCGGGTCGGAGGAGAGCCGCTCGTTGAGCGGGGTCATCACGAAACCGGGTACGAGCGTGTTGGCCGTGACCCCGTACGCCGACCACGCCTCCGCCTGCGAACGGGCCAGCGACTCCAGCCCGCCCTTCGACACCCCGTACGCCCCGCTCTGCACGAACGCGCGGTGCGCCTGCTGCGAGGTGACGTGAATGATCCGCCCGAAGCCGCGCCCGGCCATCCCGGGTCCGAACCGCTGACCCAGCAGGAACGGCGCCTCCAGGTTCACGGTCATCGTCGCGTCCCAGACGTCCTCGCCCAGTTCGCCCAGCGGCGGGCGGAGGTTGATCCCCGCCGAGTTCACCAGGACGTCCGGCTCGCCGAACACGGCCGCCACCTCCTCGGCCCCGGCCCTGATCCCCTCCCGGGTGCTCAGGTCCGCGCTCACCCAGGCCACCCGGCAGCCGGCGGCCGTCAGCTCGTCCACGGTCGCGACGAGGTCCGCCTCCTTGCGCGCGAGCACGACCACCTTCGCTCCGGCCCGCGCCAGGGCCCCGGCGATGGCCCGGCCGATACCGGAACTGCCTCCCGTGACGAGGGCGGTGCGCCCGTCGAGCGAGAAGAGGCCGGAGAGGTAGTCGGCCGGGGTCGTGCTCATGGTGACGTCCTTCAGCTCAGCCGGGTCAGGAACGAGGTCCAGGCGGCGGAGGAGAGCGCGAGCTGCGGACCGGTGACGTTCTTGGAGTCGCGGACGTGGACGGTGGAGGGGCAGGAGGCGACCTCGACGCAGTCGCCGTCGCTTCCGCTGCTGTAGCTGGACTTGTGCCAGGAGAGGGCGACCTCTACGCAGTCGCCGTCACCGCTGCTGCTGTAGCTGCTCTTGAACCAGGCAAGGTCTGTGGTGCTCATAGTGCTCCTCGGATCTCCCGCAGCAGGCTCACGGACTCCTCGAAGGACAGAGCCTGTGACCGCATCCTGGCATACCGCTTGTGCAGGATGCTGACCTCTTTGCGGTCGGCGATGAGCTGGGCGATGCGCTGTCCTTCGCAGTACGCATACCACCTGTTCTCAGGGGTTTCCAGGAGTTGCATGGGTCCACCGAGTCCCGCGTGGTGCTCCTGTGCCTGCGGCATGATCTGGAACTCGACGTTGCGGCGCTCGCAGAGGTCGAGGATGTGGTCGATCTGCTCGCGCATGACCTCCGCCCCGCCCGTCCTGCGCCGCAGGACGTGCTCCTCCACGATGAAGCTGTATGTCGTGTCCGGGCGGTCCGTCAGTAACTTCTTCCGCTCGATCCTGGCCGCCATCTGCGCCTTGATCTGGTCGTCGCCCAGCGCCGGGATCTGTTCGTGGAACAGGATGTTCGCGTACGCCGGTGACTGGAGCAGCCCCGGCACCAGCCGGTTCTCGTACGTGTACAGGGACACGGCCTCCGCCTCCAACCTGGCCCACGGCCGGAACCAGCTCGCGAGGCCCGGCTTGCGGCTCAGGTGTCTCGACGCGTCCTTGAGCGCCCCGAATCCGTCGAGCACCACCTCCGCCTGCTCCACGAAGCCGGGAGGCGGGAAGCGGCGTCCCTGTTCGATGGAGGCGATCGTCGGCAGCGAGTACCCGACCCTCGGCGCGAACGCCTCCTGCGTGAGGCCCGCCCGTTTGCGGAAGGCCTTGACCACCGCCCCGAACGTCTTCAGGCTGTCCGACGTCTCCGGTTCGCCCCGCCCCTGGGACCCCTCCGCCACGTCCTCCGGAACCTCGTCCGTCACCCCGGCCACCTCCCGCACCCGTGCGCTCGTCTGGAACGGGTCAATCGTCACGGATGGTGACCGGTACGGTCCAGAGGGTGAACCCGTACGCTGTCGCAGCGTACGGGTTTCTGAGCTGGCAACCCTCCCCGCGCGACGCCACATTGACCCCATGACCTCCCCCGTGACCCGCGAAGTGCCCGTCACCGTACGTGTGTTCGCGCAGCGCTTCAGCTCGACCCCGCGCGGCGCCCGGCTCGCCCGGCGGCTCGCCGTGCTCCAGCTCGACCGCTGGGGCGTCCCGTACGACTCCGAGACCTCCGAGACCGCCGCGCTGCTCGTCGCGGAACTCGCCGCGAACGCCGTCACCCACGGCCGGGTGCCCGGACGCGACTGCGAGCTGACGCTCTCGTACGCGCCCGGACAGGTGCTCCGGATCGACGTCTCCGACACCCGGGGCGAGCGGCGGCCCGCCCCCGGCGAGCGGGGGTCGCTCGACGAGGGCGGGCGCGGGCTGCTCCTGGTCGGGGCGCTGGCCTCGCGGTGGGCCGTGCTCGACCGCGTACCGGTCGGGAAGACCGTACGGGCCGAGCTCGACCTCAGCCCCGGGCCGGCTCGTACCCCGCCGGGCGGGTCGTGAAGGTGCCCCGGCCCTGCGTGCGGCCGCGCAGGCGGGACGCGTAGCCGAACAGCTCGGCCAGCGGCACCGTCGCCGCCACCACCGCCGTACCGCCCCGGGCCGTCCGGTCGTTCACCCGGCCCCGGCGGGCCGCGAGGTCGCCGAGGACGGCGCCGACCGACTCCGCCGGGACGGTGACGGTCACCTCGGCCACCGGCTCCAGGAGGGTCATCGCGCTCGCCCGGAGCGCCTCGCGCAGGGCGAAGCGCCCCGCCGTGCGGAACGCCATCTCCGAGGAGTCCTTCGGATGCGTGGCGCCGTCCGTGAGCGTGACCCGGACGCCGGTCACCGGGTGGCCGCCGAGGGGGCCCTCCAGGAGGGCGTCCCGGCAGCCGGCCTCGACCGCGCGGACGTACTCCTGCGGGACGCGACCGCCCGTGACGGTGGAGGTGAAGACGAACTCCTCGTCTCCTTCCAGGGGTTCGAGGTCGATGACGACGTGGGCGAACTGGCCCGCACCGCCGTCCTGTTTGACGTGGCGGTACAGCAGGCCGGTGACGCCCTTCGCCACCGTCTCGCGGTACGCCACCTGGGGGCGCCCGACCGTGACCTCCAGGCCCCGGTCGCGGCGCAGCTTCTCCACCGCGACCTCCAGGTGCAGTTCGCCCAGGCCGGACAGGACGGTCTGGCCCGTCTCCGGGTCGGACCGGACGACGAGCGACGGGTCCTCCTCCGACAGGCGGGCGAGGGCCGTCGCCAGGCGGCCGGTGTCGGTGCTGCGGCGGGCCTCGACGGCGACCGACACGACCGGGTCGGCGGTCGTCGGCGGTTCGAGGACGACCGGCGCGGCCGGATCGCACAGGGTCGCCCCGGCGCGGACGGCCTTCGGGCCGACGACGGCGACGATGTCACCGGCACGCGCCGCCTCGACCTCCGTCGCCCGGTCCGCCTGCACGCGCAGGATGCGGGCGATCCGCTCGGTGCGTCCGCCGACGGCGTCCAGCACGGTGTCCCCCTTCCCGATCGTGCCCGCGTAGACGCGGACGTACGTCATGCGGCCGGTGGCCGTGGCGTTCACCTTGAAGGCGAGCGCGGTGAACGGAGCCTCCGGGTCCGCCGGGACCTCGCCGCGCACGGGCGGCATGTCCGACGGGGCCGGGAGGTAGGCGACGACGGCGTCGAGCAGGGGCTCGATGCCCCGGTTGCGGTAGGCCGAGCCGCACAGCACGACCACGGCCTCCCCGGCGAGGGTGAGGTCGCGGAGCGCGCCCCGCAGGGTCTCCTCGGCGAGCCGCTCATGGGCGAGGAACTCCTCGAAGGCGCCCGTGTGCAGCTCCGCCACGGCCTCCTCCAGGCGGCGCCGACGCTGTCGGGCCTCGTCCAACAGGCCCTCGGGAACGCCCTGTTCGGTGTACGCGTCGGCGCCGTCGACCCACACGTACGCCCGCATCCGGAGCAGGTCCACGACGCCGGTGAAGCCGTCCTCGCTCCCGACGGGGAGCTGAACGGGGAGCGGTACGGCCCCGAGCCGGTCGCGGATCGACTCCACGGCGGCGTCGAGGTCCGCGCCCGCCCGGTCCAGCTTGTTGACGAACGCGAGGCGCGGGACGCCGTGCCGGTCGGCCTGCCGCCACACCGTCTCGCTCTGCGGCTCGACGCCCGCGACGGCGTCGAAGACGGCCACCGCGCCGTCGAGGACGCGCAGCGAGCGCTCGACCTCGTCGGAGAAGTCGACGTGGCCGGGCGTGTCGATCAGGTTGATCCGGTGACCGGCCCAGTCGCAGCTCACGGCCGCCGCGAAGATCGTGATGCCCCGGTCCCGCTCCTGCGGGTCGAAGTCGGTGACGGTGGTGCCGTCGTGGACCTCGCCCCGCTTGTGGACGGCCCCGGTCAGGTACAGGACCCGCTCGGTGACGGTGGTCTTGCCGGCGTCGACGTGGGCCAGGATGCCGAGGTTGCGGACGGTGGTGATGCCGGCGGTGGTGTCAGGGGTACGCACGGTTCTCGTGCCTTTCGCTGCTGCGGTGGTGGAACGGGCAGCGCGATTCCCGGGCGACGCTCAGGTACGGAAGGCGTACGGGGTCGTCACGGGCGGCGATGGCGGGCGCGCAGCCGCCACCGCTCGGCCGAGGAGGCGAGGATCACGTCGTACCGGGCGCGGGAGGGGGACACGGCGACGGCGGCGTGGCTGCGCACGGTCTTCTCCCCTCGATCGGACGCGCGGACGGATGCGCGGACGTCTGTCGGCGGCACCGAACGGTGCGCCGGGACGTGAGTGTAGGGAGCCGGGCGCGCGGCGCGACAGCGGTTTTCCGCTCCGGGGCGCGGGCGCGCCCCGGAGAGCAACGGGCGACCCCTTGGCAGGAGTTGCCCGGCTCCTCGCCGCCGGTCCTGGCCGCGTCCGGATCGACGGCCGTCGCGCGTTCCGTACCCGGTCGACTCCCCCAGGAGGCCTACGCGCCCGCGTCCGCCGGCTGGAGCAGGTCCCAGCGGTTGCCGTACAGGTCCTCGAAGACGGCGACGGAGCCGTACGGCTCGTGGCGCGGCTCCTCCAGGAACTTCACGCCGGCCGCCGTCATGCGGGCGTGGTCGCGGGCGAAGTCCCCGGTGTGGAGGAAGAAGCCGACCCGGCCGCCGGTCTGGTTGCCGATCGCGGCCTCCTCGGCCTCGTTCTTGGCACGGGCGAGGAGCAGGCCCGCGTTCCCGAGGCCGCCGACCCCGGCCGCGCCGCGCGGCCGGACGACGACCCAGCGGGTGCCGTCGCCCCGGTCGGTGTCCTCGACGAGGTCGAAGCCGAGGGCGTCGGTGTAGAAGGCGACGGCCTCGTCGTAGTCACGGACGACGAGGGTGACGAGTGCGATGGACGGCATGGAGCCAAAAGTAATACGTATGGATCTACCCGCGTCAATCGCCACGCCCACTGCGACCATGTCCGACATGGACACGCAACAATTCGAGCACCTCGCGGCCCGCGCGCGGACCCTGGCGGAGCCCGGACCCGCAGGGGCGCGGCGCCGGATCCTGGGGCTCGCCGGACCGCCGGGCGCCGGAAAGTCCACGCTCGCCGCCCGGCTCGTCGACCGCCTCGGCGGCCTCGCGGTCCTCGTCCCCATGGACGGCTTCCACCTCGCCCAGGCCGAGCTGGTACGCCTCGGCCGGGCGGACAGGAAGGGCGCCCCCGACACCTTCGACGCCGCCGGGTACGCCGCGCTCCTCGCCCGGCTGCGCGCCCCCGAGCCCGGCACCACCGTCTACGCTCCCGCCTTCGACCGCTCCCTGGAGGAGCCGGTCGCCGGGTCGGTCCCCGTCGGCCCCGACGTCCCGCTCGTCGTCACCGAGGGCAACTACCTCCTGCACGACGAGGGCGCCTGGGCCGGGGTCCTGCCCCTCCTCGACGAGGCCTGGTACCTCGACCTGGACGCCCGGCTCCGCGTCCCCCGCCTGATCGACCGCCACGTCCGCTTCGGCAAGGACCGCACCCGCGCCGAACACTGGGTCCACACCTCCGACGAGCTCAACGCCCGACTCGTCGCCCGGAGCCGGGACCGCGCCCACCTCGTCGTACCGATGGGTTAGCGGTGCGGCTGCCCGTCACCCGTCGCCCGGCCGCGCCCGCCCCAGCCCTCCCCGCCCGCCCTCCGGCGGAGCCGCGCCGTCCTCTAGGGTGCCGCCATGACCGACGACCAGGACTGGGAGCGCCGGATCGCCGCGCTCTGGGAGCGCATCGACGACCACGAGCCCGCCGACTTCCGTGCCCGCGTGGCCGGACTGGCCGCCGAGCGGCCCGACGACGACGCCGCCGCGCTCTTCGAGCAGGGCGCCGCCCACGACTCCACCGGCCTGCCGGAGGAGGCCGTCGCGCTCTACCGGCGCGCCCTCGACCACGGACTCACCGGGCTGCGCCGCCGCCGGGCCGTGATCCAGCTCGCCAGCAGCCTGCGCAACCTCGGCCGGCCCGACCTCGCCGTGGAGCTCCTCACCGCCGAACGGGACCTGCCCGCCGACCGGCTCGACGCCGACGAGAAGGCCCTCGCCGGGGCCGTCGACGCCTTCCTCGCGCTCGCCCTGGCCGACACCGGCCGCGACCGCGAGGCCGCCTCCCTGGCCCTGGGCGCCCTCGCCCCCCTGCTGCCCCGCTACAACCGCTCCCTCGCCCACTACGCCCGCGCCCTCCTCACCGCCCCCGACGGCTCCTGAGCGCGAGCACGGCGAACCCGACCGGCCCGCGGACGAGTTGACCCGACCGAAAGGGAGCCGACATCCGCAGTCGCTACCCTGGGACCGACGGCGACGGAAGGCGGGCGGGCGTGGGCTGGCTGCGGCGGGGACCCAGGCGGGACGGCGACGACGCGCCGAGGGATCCCGAGTTCGCGTACTTCTCCCGGAACGAGGCCGCGCTCTTCCGGGGCCGGGTCCGGGCGACCTTCGCCGAGCTCGGCCTGGAGGTCACCGTCTACGCCGACCACGTCGTCGACGACCGGGGACGCCGCTTCGGGCTCACCAACCTCGCCGCCGTCTGCCACCAGGACCGGCGCGGCCCCCGCGTCTGGCCCGGACTGGTCCGCCGGCACATCGAGCTGGTCGTCCGGGCCATGGACGGCCCCTCCGCGCTCGACACCCTCCCGCCCGAGCAGATCCGCTCCCAGCTCTACCCCCGGGTCGTCAGCGGCGACGGCATCGACGCCGCTTCCTTCGGGTACGCCAGGACCGTCGCCCCCGGCCTGTACGAGGTCCTCGCCCTCGACCTGCCCGAGAGCGTCATGATGCTCACCGACGACGCCCTCGCCCGGCTCGGGGACCACGCCCACCTGCGCGACCGGGCCCTGCGCAACCTGCGCGGCCTTCCCGTCGAGGGGCACGAGACCGTCCGCGACGCCGACGGCATGTGCTTCGAGGTCGTCCTCGGCGACTCCTTCTACACCGCGAGCCGCGTCCTCGACCTCGACGGGGTCGCCCGGCGCGTCACCGGCCTCCCGCTCGGCGAGCACGGAGCCCTGGTCGCCCTGCCCTTCCGGCACCAGCTCGCCTTCCACCCCATCCGGGACACCACCGTCATCCCCGCCCTCGGCGCCATGGCCTCCTTCGCCGCCACCGGGTACGAGGACACCCCGGGCGCCATCAGCCCGTACGTCTTCTGGTGGCGCGACGGCACCCTCACCCAGCTCAGCGAGCGCGACGAGGAGCGCGGCGACCTGCGGATCGTCGTCGGCGACGACTTCCAGGAGCTTCTGGAACGGCTCATCGCCCAGGGGCCCGACCGCCGCTGAGGGGGCGCGGCGCAGGCCCTCGCCGGGCGGGATGCCGTACGTCCGGGCCGCGGCGGGTCGCAACGGGCCGCGGCAGCACACCGCGGATCGCAGCACACCGCGGATCGCAGCGGTCCGAGAAGGAGCCCCCGTGCCGAGCGGCCCCGACGACGCCCCCGCCCCCGTCAGCCGTCCGACAGGACCACCGCCGACTCCGCCGGCACCCGCAGGACCCCGTCCGCCGCCGGCGGGTCGACCGGCTCCCAGGACGCCAGGACCCGGTCCCGGCCGTTGGAGCCCAGCGGGATCACCGCCGGCTCCTTGCCCAGGTTCACCGCCACCCGCAGGTCCCCGCGCCGGAAGACCAGCCAGCGGTCCTCCTCGTCGTAGGCGACCTTCACGCCCCCCAGGTCCGGGTCCGTCAGGTCCGGCAGCGTGCGGCGCAGCGCGATCAGCTCCCGGTGCCAGGCGAGCAGCCGCTTGTGCGGGTCCTCCTCGCGCTCGCTCCGGTCCAGGACCGAGCGGTCCCGGGTGGCCCGGTCCTGCGGGTCGGGCACCTCGTTCTCGTCCCAGCCGTGCTCCGCGAACTCCCGCCGCCGCCCCCGCCGCACGGCCTCCGCGAGCTCCGGGTCGGTGTGGTCGGTGAAGTACTGCCAGGGCGTCGTCGCCCCCCACTCCTCGCCCATGAACAGCATCGGCACCGACGGCCCGGTCAGGACCAGGGCCGCCGCGCAGGCGAGCAGCCCGGGGGAGACCGAGGCCGAGAGGCGGTCCCCGAGGGCCCGGTTGCCGATCTGGTCGTGCGTCTGCGCGTATCCGAGGAAGCGGTGGGCGGGGGTCCGCTCCCGGTCCACCGGCCGCCCGTGGTGGCGGCCCCGGAAGCTGGAGTACGTGCCGTCGTGGAAGAAGACGTGCGTCAGCGTCTTGGCCAGCGCGGCGATCGGCGCCCGCGCGAAGTCGGCGTAGTAGCCCTGCGACTCGCCGGTCAGGGCGGTGTGCAGGGCATGGTGGAAGTCGTCGTTCCACTGGGCGTGGAGCCCGACCCCGCCCAGCGCGCGGGGGGTGGTCGTGCGCGGGTCGCCCATGTCGGACTCGGCGATCAGGAAGTGCTGGCGGCCCTGCTCCCGCGCCAGCTCGTCCACGGCCGCCGACAGCTCCTCCAGGAACGTCAGCGCCCGCGTGTCCGCGAGCGCGTGCACCGCGTCGAGCCGCAGCCCGTCGATCCGGTAGTCCCGCAGCCAGGCGAGCGCGCTCCCCAGGAAGTACGCCCGCACCTCGTCCGAACCGGCCGCGTCCAGGTTCACCGCCGAGCCCCACGGGGTGTGGTGGGTGTCCGTGAAGTACGGCCCGAAGGCGGGCAGGTAGTTGCCCGAGGGCCCCAGGTGGTTGTGGACCACGTCCAGGACCACGCCCATCCCGAGCCCGTGGGCCGCGTCCACGAACCGCTTCAGCGCCCCGGGACCGCCGTACGGCTCGTGCACCGCCCACGGCGCCACCCCGTCGTACCCCCAGCCCCACGTCCCGGGGAACGGGCACAGCGGCATCAGCTCCACATGGGTGATGCCGAGGCCCGCCAGCTCCCCGAGGCGCCCGGCCGCCGCGTCGAGCGTGCCCTCGGGGGTGAAGGTGCCCACGTGCAGCTCGTACAGGACGCCGCCGCGCAGCCGCAGCGTCGGGGACCCGTTCCGCCAGGCGTACGCGGAGTGGTCGACGACCGCGCTCCGGCCGTCGGGCCCGTCGGGCAGCCTGCGGGAGCGGGGGTCGGGCAGCACGGGCCCGTCGTCCAGGGCGAAGCCGTACCGGTCGCCGTCCCCGGCGGGCGCCACGCCCGTCCACCAGCCGTCCCGCTCGGCGTCCCGCTCCAGGGGGTGGCCGGTGCCGTTCAGCTCCAGCGTCACCCGGTCACGGGCGTTCGGCGCCCACACCTCGAAGAGCACGGGAATCCCCTCGTCGTCGGAACCAGTCGGCCGTGCGGTGGTCACGGCCGGTCACCGCGACCATCCTGGCAGTCAGGACCCCGGCGTGCCCGGCGCGTCCCACACGTAGTTGATCGCGCGCTCGAACGTGTCGTAGCCCGTACGGGCGAAGGAGGCCGCCATCGGCACGTTCCCCAGGTCCGTGGCCGCCCGGATCCGGGGCACGTCGGCGGCGGCCAGGATCCGGGTCCCCTCCGCCAGGACGTCGTCGATGTACCCGTGCCCCCGGTGGGCGGGCAGCACACCGACGTACGCGATCGTGTGGTGGTAGTTGTTCCGGGCGGGCACGACGAAGCCGACCGGCTCGCCGGTCTCCGGCAGCGTCGCCACCCGCCACCACTCCCGGGGCGAGGAGTAGTGGGCGAACTCCTCGTCGTAGTGCCGCTCCGCCACCTCCCGCGCCGGGAGCCCGGACGCCAGGTCGGCCCGCCCGTGCGCGTCGAGGGTGCCGTCGAGCACCGGCACCATCAGGGAGACGAGGTCCTCGCGGTCCCGCACCGGACGGAACCCCAGGCGCCCCTTCGGCTCCGGTACGGGGGTGCCGGGCCGCCACTCCAGGCGCAGCCGCTCCACGAGGGGACGGGCGCCGGAGCGCTCCAGGACGGCGAAGAGCGACTCCAGGTGCGCCCGGGTCTCGGGGACCTCGCGCCAGTCGGCGGGGAGGAACCGCCCGTACTCGGGGCGCCGCGCCCCCGCCGGGACGACCGCAGCCGTCGCCGTCTCCAGGAGCCGCAGGCCGACGTCGGCGCGGTCCCCGTCGGACAGCTCCGGGTCCAGGTCGAAGAAGTCGAGCGCCTGCGGTCCGGCGCCCGCCGCGTGGGTCCACCAGGCGATCCGGCCGAGGAGCCGGTCGCCGTCCAGGGCCACCCACATCCACTCCGGGAGGCGGCGGCCGGTGGCGAGGTCGTCGGCGAGCTCGTGGTCGAGCGAGTAGGCGAGACGGAGGAAGAGGTCCAGCTCCTGCGGTCCCGCGAGCGGGCGTATCGCGATCACGTGCGGTGTTCTCCCGGGGAGTTCGGTGGTGAGGCCGGGCGACCGTAGCAGTGATCCCGGAAAGGGGGTACGGAGTTCTCGGCGGGGCGCCGGAGCCGGGCGGGGGTCCTGGTGGGGCCTTCGCGGGGCCCCGGGCCCGTTTCCGGGGCCCTTCTGGACACTTCGGGCCCGTCGGACCGACAATCTCGGGTGTGACGACCCCTTTCGAGCTCCCGGCGAACTCCCCCCGGCTGACCGACGCCGAGCGGGACCGTGCGCTGGTGCTGCTCCGTGAGGGAGCCGCTCAGGGCCGCCTCTCCCACGACACCTTCCTCTTCCGGATGGAGCGCGCGCTCCAGGCCCGCCGGCCGGACGAACTCGACCTGCTCGTCGCCGACCTGAGGACCGAGGGGACCTGGACCCGGCGCGTGGTGGGCGCGGTGGAGCGGATGTCCGCCTTCACGGCGAAGCTCGGCCGCGCCTGGCACGCGGAGCGGCTGCCGAAGCTGCTGCTCCCGCACCCCGGGCCGCATCCGCTGCGGATAGGCCGCGACCCGGTCAACGGGCTGCGGCTCAGCCACGAGACGGCCTCCCGGCTGCACGCCGAACTCTCGCTCCAGGGCGGGACGTGGGTGCTGCGCGACCTCGGCTCGACGAACGGCACCACCGTCAACGGGCGCCGGGTCGCCGGCGCGGTGGTGGTGCGGCCCGGGGACGTGGTCGGCTTCGGGCAGATGGCGTTCCGCCTCTCCCACCAGTGAGCGCCACCGCATACCGCTGAGCGCCCGGAAGGTTCACCTGTTCGGCGGTACGTGAGTGGGCGCCGCGGTCCCCCGGATGGTGGGCTTGGTCCGGACGCGCGCCACGTTCTCCGGCCCGCGGCACCCACCGCCGACCGAGCAGGGGGCGTGATGACCGCCGAACCGACCCGAGGCATCCGCGACGACCGGCCGGAAGGCCGGGGCCTTCGTGACGGCCTTCCGGAAGACCGGGGCCTTCGTGACGGCCGACCGGAAAGTCGAGGCGACCGCGATCACCTCCCGGAAGGCCGGGACGTCCGTGACGGCCTCCCGGAAGGCCGGGGCGGCCGCGATCACCTCCCGGAAGGCCGGGGCGCGTACGACGACCGGCCGGAAAGGTCCGGCGGGGCCTGGACCCGGCTGCCGGCCATGAACCCGGCCGCCCCCTCGGCCGCCACCCCCGCGGAGACGGGGCCGGGCCGGAGCGCCTCCGCCGCGCGGACCGGACGGGGCGCCGCGCCCCTCCCCGGCCGCGTGCGCACCGCGCCCGTCCCGGCCACCGGCGGGACGGGCGGGACCGGCGGGCGGACCGTCGCGCCGAGCCCCCTCGACCCCGGCGCCTCGCAGGACCCGCACGGCATCCACCGCAGGCTCCGCGAGGAGTTCCCGCTGACCTACGACCCGCTGCTGCGGGCCTGGGTCCTCAGCCGGTACGCGGACGTGGCCGCCGCCCTCACCGACGGCCGCTTCACCCACGGGCACCGCCCCGGCGACCCGCCGTGCGCCCGCGCCCACGTCGACGTGGACACGGCCGCGCTGCGGTCCGTCACCGAACGCACCGCGTACGTCCTCGCCCGCCGGATCGCCGAACGGCCCCAGGCCGACCTGGTCGCCGACTTCTGCCACTGGCTGCCCGCCGGAACCGTCGCCGCCGCCGTCGGCGTCCCCTACCGGGACATGATGCGGCTCGTACGGGGCCGGGCGGCCGGGGCCCTCGCGGGGGAGTGCGGCGCCCAGATCGCCGTACGGGAGAAGGCGCTCGCCTCCTTCCTCGGCAACGTCCTCTCCGACCCCGACCAGGTCGCCGCCCTCCGCGACGCGCCCGCCGCGCTCGTGTCCCGCGCCTGGACCGAGTCGCTGCGCCGCGACCCGCCCGTGCAGATCGCGGTGCGCCGCACCGCCGCCGAGGTGCCGGTGAGCGGCGGCACCGTCCCGGCGGGCGCGTCCGTCGCGCTGCTCGTCGGCTCGGCCGGCCGGGACCCGGAGCGCTTCCGGGAGCCCGACCGCTTCGACCCGCTCCGCGACGACCCGGGCCAGCTCACCTACGGATCCGGCTTCTGCCCGGCCGTCCTCCTCGCCGGCATCGAGGCCGAGTACGCCCTGCGGGCCCTCTTCGCCGAGATGCCCCGGCTGCGCCTCGCCGACGGCTTCCGGCCCACCCCGGCGGGGCTCATCACCCGTGCCCCGCGCACCCTGATCGTCCGTCCGGGAGGCTGAGGCGCGACCCCACCGCCGCTGCTAGGGTGACGTGCGCTCGTCAACCGAGCCGTGGTTACTACCACTTTCAACGGGGTTTGAAACATGAAGAAGCGTCATGTCCGCGCACTCGCCGTCTTCGGCATCGCCCTCGTCGCCCTGACCGGCGCCCGCGGCTCGGGCGGTGGCGGCTGCGGCAGCCACAGCGGCTCCGGCTCCAGCAGCGGCGGCAGCCACCACGACAACGACGACGACAACGGCACCTCCGGCGGTTCCGTCTCCGGCGGTTCGAGCGGCGCCGACAAGGCGATACGCGACATCACCATCGCCACGTGCGCCTACGACGCGACGACCAAGAACCTCACCGCGCGCATCACCATCAAGAACGACGGCGTGCTCGACTACGACTACGACGTCACGCTGAAGTTCAAGGGCACCTCCGCGGTCCCGGCGACCGCGACCACGAACGACATCGCGGTCGCGGCGGGCGCCTCCAAGAGCGTCGACCTGTCCACCGCGTACCCCGGCACCGGCGACGGCTCCGAGTACACCAAGTGCGAGGTCACGCGGGCGAGCCGCTCCTGACCCGCACAGGAGGACGGGGGAGGGACGAGGACCGCGCCCCTCCCCGGTCCTCACCCCCTCGTCATCCCTCCCCGTCCGGGATCCGCGCGAGCAGCGCCACCGGCCGCTCCTCGAAGAGCTCCGCCAGCTTCAGCTCCGTCGCCGGGCCGCCGGTGAACTCCCGCACCCCGTCCAGGACGTCGGCCCAGCGGCCCTCCGGCAACACCAGCTCCGTGTCCTGCCAGCCGCCCATCTCCGCGAGCCGCAGCGAGAGCCGGGTCACCGCCGTCACCACCTCGCCCCCGCGGGCGAAGGCCAGGCAGTGGCCGGCGGCCGGCCCCTCGGCCGCCAGCGGCGCGTACGCCCCGCCGGGCCCGAAGGCTCCCGGGCGCTCGCGCCGCAACCGCAGCGCCGCCCGGACCAGGGCCGTCCGGTCGTCGTCCGGACCGGCCGAGAACGGGGCCCGGTTGTCCGGGTCGACGAGCGCCCGGTACTCCCGCTCCGTGTTCTGGTACAGCTCCGGCACCCCCGGCATCGTGAGCTGCGCGAGCAGCGCGCCCAGCGCGTGCGCCCGGATGTGCGGCTCCAGGGCGAAGGCCGCCTCCGAGGCCGCCCGGAGCGGGATCCGGCCGGGCCCGGCCGCCGTGAACTCGGCCACCGCCCGCTCGTACTCCTCGTCCGGCTCGGTCCAACTGGTCCTGAGCCCCGCCTCCCGCACGGACTTGAGGAGCGCGGGCACGAGCCGGTCCGCGTCCGGCGTGCCGAGGCCGAAGGCCGTCTGCCAGGCCGTCCACGCCAGGTGCTGGTCGGGCGCGGGCACCCCCGCCACCTCCCCGAGCAGCTCCGTCCACACCTCCGGGCACTGGGCGAGGACCGCGATCGCGGCCCGCACGTCCGCGCTCCGCTTGGTGTCGTGGGTGGACAGGACCGTGCCCGTGCCCGGCCAGTCCCGGGCGATCCGCAGGCAGTACGCGTGGAACTCCTCCACCGATACCGCCGGGCGCCCCGCGTCGCCGCCCACCTCGTTCGCCGAGAGCAGCGGCGTGTACCGGTAGAAGGCCCTGTCCTCCACGGACTTGGCCCGCAGCGCCGAGGAGGTCTGCGCGAACCGCGCCCGGAACGCCCGGTGCTCGGGCCCGTCGCCCCGCAGGCCGAGCGCCAGCTCCCGCACGAGGTCGACCGCCGTCGCCTCCTCCTCCACCGCGAACGCGGCCTTCGCGCCGCGCGCCGCCTCCGGGGTCAGCACCTCCTCGCCGCCGGTCCGGTAGGTCCGGTAGACCGGCACCCGGACGAGCAGCTCCCGGACCGCGGTGCGCAGCGCCCAGGGCGCGTGGTCCCGCAGGCCGGGGTCGGCGGCGCAGATCCGCTCCGCGATCCGGGTCAGCGCGGCCGTCTCGGCGGCCAGGTCGTGCCCGACCACCTCGTACGCGGCGCGCCGCTCGGTCGCCTCCCAGCGGCCGCCCCGGTCGGCGGCCTTGCCGACGTACCCCCGGTACAGCTCGGCGAGCGTGTCGGCGCCCACGGGGTCGGTGAACACCCCGTCGAGCCGCCGCAGCGCGTCGTACCCCGTGGTGCCCGCCACCGGCCAGGCGGCCGGCAGGTCCTCCGTACCGGTGAGGATCTTCTCCACCACCGTCCAGCAGCGCCCGCCGGTCGCCTCCGCCAGGTCCTCCAGATAGCCCTGCGGGTCCGCGAGGCCGTCCGGGTGGTCGATGCGCAGCCCCTCGACCACCCCGTCCGCGACCAGCTCCACGATCTTCGCGTGGGTGGCCTCGAACACCTCGGGCTCCTCCACCCGCACCCCGATGAGGTCGGAGACGGTGAAGAAGCGCCGGTAGTTCAGCTCGGTGCGGGCGAGCCGCCACCAGCCGAGCCGGTACCACTGGGCGTCGAGCAGCTCGTCCAGCGGCAGCTCCTCCGTGCCGGGGCGCAGCGGGAACTCCTGCCCGTCCAGGCGCAGCGTCCCGCCGGAGACCCGGAACCGGTCCCGTACCTCCGGGAGCCGCGCGGGCAGCACCGGGAGCAGCAGTCGGCCGTCCCCGGCGTGCCGGTCCACGTCGAACCAGCGGGCGTACGGCGAGTCGGGGCCGTCGCGGAGCACGGCGCGCAGCGCGTGGTTGTGCACGGGCGAGGCCGCCATGTGGTTGGGCACCAGGTCCACGACCAGGCCGAGCCCGTGCGCCCGCGCGGTCGCGGCCAGGGCCCGCAGCCCCTCCTCGCCCCCCAGCTCGGCCCGTACGGACCGGTGGTCGGTGACGTCGTAGCCGTGGGCCGAGCCGGGCACCGCCTCCAGGACGGGGGAGAGGTGCAGGTGGGAGACCCCGAGACCGGCCAGGTGCGGCACGGCGCGCTCGGCGGCCGCGAACGGGAAGTCCGGCTGGAGCTGGAGCCGATAGGTGGCGGTCGGCAGGGCGGTGAGGCGCGAGAGCGGGGAACGGGCCGGAAAGGAGGTCATGCGAACGTACGTACCCGGCTGGAGGGCTTCTCTGTCATCGCCGCCGCGTCCGCCCGTACCCACCGCCCCGGATTCCCCCGAAAGGATGACGCCGAACGGCCCCGCCGGTCGCCCGGCGGGGCCGTGGTCCTCACGCGGGACTCAGACGGTGCCCAGATGGCGCTCAGGCGGTGCTCAGACGGGCCGGCGCAACACGGTCAGGCTGAGCGGCGCGAGCGTCACCCGCTCGCCGCCCGCCAGCTCCGGCCCCTCGTGCGGCGGCATGCCCTGCGGGTCGGAGGTGTCCACCACCGTGTGCCAGGAGTGGCCGTGGCTGTCCGGCACCGAGAACTCCAGCTCCTTCGACGAGGCGTTGAACATCAGCAGGAAGGAGTCGTCGGCGATCCGCTCGCCCTGCGTGCCCGGCTCCGAGATCGCGTTCCCGTTGAGGAAGACGGTCAGCGCCTTGGCGTGCGCCGCCTGCCAGTCCCGGGAGGTCATCTCCTCGCCCTCGGGCGTGAACCAGGCGATGTCGGTCAGCTCGTCGTGGGTGCCCTCGACCGGCCGTCCGTGGAAGAAGCGGCGGCGCCGGAAGACAGGGTGCTCGCGGCGCAGCCGCACCATCGCCCGGGTGAAGCGGAGCAGGGTCGCCTCCACCTCGCTGTTCTCCTTGGGCCACCGCACCCAGGACACCTCGTTGTCCTGGCAGTACGCGTTGTTGTTGCCGCCCTGCGTCCGCCCGAACTCGTCGCCGTGGCTCAGCATCGGCACGCCCTGTGACAGCATCAGGGTGGCGAGGAAGTTGCGCATCTGGCGGGCGCGCAGCTCCTTGATCCCGATGTCCTCGGTCTCGCCCTCGGCCCCGCAGTTCCACGAGCGGTTGTGGCCCTCGCCGTCCCGGTTCTCCTCGCCGTTCGCCTCGTTGTGCTTCTCGTTGTACGAGACGAGGTCGCGCAGGGTGAAGCCGTCGTGGCAGGTCACGAAGTTGACCGAGGCGAGCGGTCGCCGGCCGTCGTCCTGATAGAGGTCGGAGGAGCCGGTCAGGCGGGAGGCGAACTCCGCGAGGGTGCGCGGCTCGCCCCGCCACAGGTCCCGCACGCAGTCCCGGTACTTGCCGTTCCACTCGGTCCACAGCGGCGGGAAGTTCCCCACCTGGTAGCCGCCCTCGCCCACGTCCCACGGCTCGGCGATCAGCTTGACCTGGCTCACCACCGGGTCCTGCTGCACCAGGTCGAAGAAGGACGACAGGCGGTCCACCTCGTGGAACTGGCGGGCCAGGGTGGCCGCCAGGTCGAAGCGGAAGCCGTCCACGTGCATCTCGGTCACCCAGTACCGCAGGCTGTCCATGATCATCTGGAGCACGTGCGGGGACCGCATGAGCAGCGAGTTGCCCGTGCCGGTCGTGTCGAAGTAGTGCGCGGGCGCGTCGTCCACGAGCCGGTAGTACGAGGGGTTGTCCAGGCCCTTGAAGGAGAGCGTCGGGCCCAGGTGGTTGCCCTCGGCGGTGTGGTTGTAGACCACGTCGAGGATGACCTCGATGCCCGCCTGGTGCAGCGCCCGGACCGCCGACTTGAACTCCAGGACCTGCTGGCCCCGGTCGCCCCAGGACGCGTACGCGTTGTGCGGGGCGAAGAAGCCGATCGTGTTGTAGCCCCAGTAGTTCGAGAGCCCCGCGTCCGCGAGCCGGTGGTCGTTCACGAACTGGTGGACGGGCATCAGTTCGAGGGCCGTCACCCCCAGCTCCTTCAGGTGCCCGATCACCGACGGGTGCGCCAGGCCCGCGTACGTCCCCCGCAGCTCCTCGGGGAGGTCCGGGTGCAGCATCGTCAGGCCCTTCACGTGGGCCTCGTAGATCACCGTGTGGTGGTACTCGGTGCGCGGGCGCCGGTCGTCGCCCCAGTCGAAGTACGGGTTGACCACGACCGAGGCCATCGTGTGCGGGCCCGAGTCGAGGTCGTTGCGCGCGTCCGGCTTCCCGAACGGGTAGCCGTACACCGCCTCGCTCCATCGGACCTGCCCCGACATCGCGCGCGCGTAGGGGTCGAGCAGCAGCTTCGCCGGGTTGCAGCGCAGCCCCTGCTCCGGGGCGTACGGGCCGTGCACCCGGAACCCGTACCGCTGTCCGGGCATCACGCCCGGCAGATAGGCGTGCCGCACGAACGCGTCGGTCTCGCGCAGCTCCACCGCCGTCTCCGAGCCGTCGTCGTGGAGCAGACACAGCTCGATCCTGTGGGCGGCCTCCGAGAAGACCGCGAAGTTGGTTCCCGCACCGTCATAGGTGGCGCCCAAGGGGTACGCCTGTCCCGGCCAGACCTGCATGGATACGACTATTCCTCTTCTGTCCGGGTTCCTCTGGATGGTCTTCGGCCAGATCCTGCCCGAAAGAGGCGCGAGTTCCCAGGACTTCGCCCGGTCCTGCCGGGTGACCCCCGACCGTGCGGGGGACGGGGAGGAAATGTGTACGAAATGACATCCCGCCACCCGGGGGAACGGACAACCCGGGAGACTCCGGACGGACCGCCTCCGGGGTCAACATCGGGTTCCGCCGCACCGCCCCGGGCGGGTGCCTCCGACCGGTGCCGGGGCGCCCGCGGGCCTCCGCCGGCACCCGGGGGCGCAACCGCTATGAATCCGCTCACTCCACCCGATCTCGCCCCGCGGAACAGGCGCTTCCGGCTGGGCAGTTGAGGAAGGAGCCTGCCGATCCTGCTGCACCGCCTCCCGCTCCCGGAGTACCCTTCCTTGATCGTTGCCGGAGCGGTCGAAACGAGTGTCCAGGAGCAGAAGGCGGTGCGCGGGTGAGCTCGGGAGGTCTGGAGCTGCCCCCAGGGGACGCGGGTCGGGACGGGGGCCCGGGCGGCCCCGCCGAGGCGCCGCCCGGAGCGGCCGCACCCCCGGGGGCCGGCGTGCCGCCGGGCGCGGGCGCGCCCTCGGGGGCCGGTGCGCCGCCCGGTACGGTCGCCGTGACCAGGCCGGTCGAGATAGGGGCCGAGCTCGACTGGGACGCCGAGGCCTGGAGCGAGGTCCGCACCCGGGCCCAGCGCGCCGGCCGCGCCTACATCTGGCTGAATCTCGTCGAACAGCGCCTGCGGGCCGTCGTCGCCGCCGTCCTGCGGCCCATCTACGAACCGGTCCACGGCGAGGAGTGGGTGGTCGCCGCCGCCGGACCGGCCGGCCAGGAGTGGGTGCAGCGCGCGGTCGCCGTGCGCGAGGTCTCGCGGCGCAAGGGCTACCTCCTCGACCCGGCCGACGACAACGTGCTGAGCTTCCTCACCCTCCCGCAGCTCCGCGAGCTGATGGTGCAGCACTGGCCCTGCTTCGAGCCCTACTTCGACGACCGGCGCGAGGTCGAGCTCGCCCTCGACGAGCTGGAGGTCACGCGCAACGTGGTCTCCCGCAACCGCGCCCTCTCGCTGACCGTCCTCGCCCAGTCCGAACGCGCCTCCGCCCGCATCCTGGAGATCCTCGGCAGCGGGGCCGGGGTCCCGTCCGCCGACCGGCTGCCCGTGGACGCCGTCGAGGACCTCGTCGGCGACCGGTACGCGGACGTGGTGCAGGTCCACCCCGACCGGGTCCGGCTCCAGCGGCAACTGCCCGCCGAGGACCTCTTCGGCGGCGCCCGCCGCCTCGACGCCACCGGCATAGGCCTGAACCTGCTCGTGCAGAACTTCTCCGGGCGCCGCATGGTGCGCCTGGCCGAGTCCGGCTGCCGGACCCGGCTCCTCTTCCTCAACCCCGCCAGCAGCGCCGTCAAGCGGCGCGAGCGGGAACTCGGCCTCAAGAAGGGCGAACTGAGCCGCTCGGTCGAGATGAACATCCTGCACATGCGCCGGGTCCGCTCCAAGCTCCGCGACCCGGGCGCCTTCCAGATCCACGTCTTCGACGAGACCCCCCGCTTCACCGCCTACCTGGTGGACGGCGACGGCCCCGACGGCGTCGGCGTCGTCCAGTCCTACCTGCGCCGCGCCCGGGGCATGGAGGCCCCGGTCCTGGTGCTGCGCGGCGGCGGCCGGAACGTGGTCCGCCACGGCCGGCCGGCCGGCGACGGGGAGCACGGACTGTTCGAGACGTACCGCGAGGAGTTCGAATCGGTCTGGCTCGACTCCCGGCCCGTCTCCTGAGCCCCGGGAGAGGGGGACCCGGGGCGGTTGTCAGTGTCGCGTGCGAGGGTGGTCGTACCACGGGGGAGATCACGTAAGGAGGACCCGATGGCTTGGCACGGCGAGACGCTGGTCGGCTTCGATCTGGAGACGACCGGCACCGATCCGCTGGAGGCCCGCATCGTGACGGCCTCGATCGTGGAGGTCGACGGCGGGGGAGACGTCGCACGACGGCGCGACTGGCTCGCCGACCCCGGGGTCGACATCCCGGACCAGGCCGCCGCGATCCACGGCATCACCACCGAGCGCGCGACGGCCGAGGGCCGGCCGGTGCGCGAGGTGGCCGACGAGATCGCGAAGGCCCTCGCGGAGTACTGGGAGGACGGCGTCCCGGTCGTGGCGTACAACGCCTCCTTCGACCTCACCCTCCTCGCCGCCGAGCTGCGCCGCCACGGGCTGGCCCCGATGGAGGAGAGGCTCGGCGGGACCGGGATCGGCCCGGTCGTCGACCCGTACACCATCGACCGCGCCGTCGACCGCTACCGGCGCGGCAAGCGGACCCTGGAGGCGGTCTGCGGCGAGTACGGCGTCGTCCTCGAATCCGCCCACGAGGCCGCGGCCGACGCGCTCGCCGCCGTCCGGGTCGCCGTCGCGATAGCCGAGCGGCACCGCCGGGTGGCCGACCTCGACCCGGCCGAGCTCCACGCGCGCCAGATCGACTGGTACCGCGCCTGGGCCGAGGACTTCCAGGCCTTCCTGCGCCGCAAGGGGAACGCGGAGGCGGTCGTCGACACGGCGTGGCCCCTGCGCGACGCGGCCGTACCGACGCACCAGCCCCCTCCGGGCCGGGGCCCCGCGGTCAGTTCTCCTTCAGGAAGGAGAGCAGCAGCTCGTTGATCTTCTCCGGCCGGTCGAGCTGGAGCCAGTGACCCGCCTCCTCGACCCGCTCGTAGCGCCAGCTCCCGGCGACGTGCTCGCCCGTACGGGACATCGAGCGCTCGGTCAGGAAGCGGTCGCCCGTCGACCAGACGCCCATCACCGGAACGGCCTCCGGGAGCGGCGGCGCCGACCGGTCCGCGCCGAACAGGACCTCCGGCGGCAGCCCCGCCCGGTAGACGTTCAGGGCGGCCGTCAGCGCCCCCGGCGCGCGCAGCGGCTCGATCACGGACTCCGCGTCCGGGTGCTCGGCCAGCATCTCGCGGAGCTGGGCGAAGTCGTTCCGCGCGAGCCAGTCCTCGGCCACCCCGGCGAGCTGGAACAGCAGCATGTACCAGGAGCGCTGCCGCTGCTCCCAGCCCGCCTCCAGGTTCGCCGTCAGGTGGCCCACCGACAGCAGGCTCAGGCTCCGCACCCGGTCCGTCACCGCGTGGGCGAGACCCTGGGCCACGCCCGAGCCCCAGTCGTGGCCGACCAGGTGGAACCGGTCGACGTCCAGTCGGGCGAGGAGTTCGAGCAGATCGCCGACGTGCTTCGCCGGGTGGTACGCCTCCGGACCGCCCTCGGGCCGGTCCGACGCGCCGAAGCCCCGCAGCGTGGGGGCCACGCACCGGAAGCCCGCCGAGGTCAGGGCCGGGACCTGGTGGCGCCACAGGTGATGGCTGTCGGGGAAGCCGTGCACCAGCAGGACGACCGGCCCCTCACCGCTCACCTCGACGTCCAGCGTGACGTCCGACAGCTCCACCCGCATCACAACACCCCGTTCCCGAAGACCGGTTCGACGGGATCATGATGGCAGAGCGGACGGGCCGTCAGGGCGGGTGGGCTGCGGAGCGGGTGGGGCCCGGAGCGGGCGTGTCCCCGAGCGCATGTTTGAGAACGGGCGCGCCTCAGAACGGGTACCAGCGCACCTCGGGGTCGCCGTCCCGCAGCGAGGCCACCCGGCGCTCGAACTCGGCCAGGGCCTTCGGGTTCGTCGGCGCGTGCTGGGCCACCCACGCGCAGCTCGCGGTCTCCCGCGCCCCGCGCAGCACCGCGCACCCCTCCCACTCCCGGACGTCCCAGCCGTACGCCCCGGTGAAGGCGTCGTACGCGGCCGGGTCGAGGCCGTACCGGTCGCGGGAGAGCGCCAGGACGACGAGGTCGTGCTCGCGCAGGTCCGAGGAGAAGGTCTCCAGGTCGACCAGGACCGGGCCGTCGGGACCGACGTGGACGTTCCGGGGCAGGGCGTCCCCGTGGATCGGGCCCGGCGCCAGACGCGGGGTCAGGGCGGCCGCCGCCGGGGCGAAGGAGTCGCGCCGCTCGCGCAGGAAGGCCGCGTCCGCCGGGTCGATCGCGTCCCCCGCGAGCCGCAGCCACCGCTCGACGCCGCCGAGCAGCTCGCGGCGGGGGAGCGCGAAGCCCTCCGGCTCCGGCAGGGCGTGGACCCGCCGCAGCAGCGGGGCGAGGTCCCGGGGCTCGGGCGGCCGGACCGCCGCGGGCAGCCGGTGCCAGAGGGTGACCGGGTGGCCCGCCACGAGCCGGGGCTCCTCCTCCGCCGCCCGCACGGCCGGGACACCGGCCTCCGCGAGCCAGGCGGCGAGCGCCAGCTCGCGCTCCGCCCGCCCGAGCAGCTCGGCGTCCCGGCCGACCTTCACCACCAGGTCGCCCGCGGCGAAGACCGCGTTCTCGCCGAGCGCGAGGAGCTCGGCCTCCCCGGCCGGCAGCCCCGCCCCGTCCAGGACCTCCCGTGCCCGCGCCTCGTCCATCGACCTCTCCCTCACCTGTGCGTTCGCGTCGAAGTCTCGCATCCGGCCGGCCCGCCCCGGAGATCGCCCCGGCGGCGCGGCGGGGTTCGTTCGGGGTCCCCTCCGGGTTCCCCCGGGGTTCGCGCGGCGACGGCAGCGGGCAGGGGTAGACCGACGGACCGGAGCGGCAGGTCTGGAACGGACAAGCCGGAGCGGACGGTCTGGAACGGACGGACCGGAGCGGACGGTTCCGGGCGAGCCGGGGAAATGGAGGGAAGAGCGGATGGAAGGGGGAGGGACCATGGGGTCGACGACTGTCACGAAGCGGCCGGACCGAGCGCGCGCGCCGCGCGCCGCCTCCGGGGCGCGGCCGCGCGGGCCCGACTTCGGCGCCTGGTTCCTGGTGCTCCCGGCGCTCCTGCCGATCCTCGTCCTCAGCGTCGGCCCGCTCCTCTACGGCGTCGTCCTCGCCTTCACCGACGCCCAGTCCGGCCGCACGCAGCCCACCCGCTGGGTCGGCACCCTCAACTTCCAGGACCTGCTGCACGACGGCCTCTTCTGGGAGTCGTTCCGCATCGGCCTGGTCTGGGCCGTCGGGGTCACCGTCCCCCAGTTCCTGCTCGCCCTCGGCCTCGCCCTCCTCCTCGACCAGAAGCTCCGGTTCCGCTGGCTGGCCCGGGCGCTCGCCATCGTCCCCTGGGCCATGCCCGAGGTCGTCGTCGGCATCATGTGGCGGCTCGTCTACAACCCGGACGCCGGCATCCTCAACGAGACCCTCCGGGACCTCGGGCTCGGCCAGGGCCACGACTGGCTCTCCGGGCTCGCCACCGCCCTCCCGGCCGTCATCGTCGTCGGCGTCTGGGCCGGCATGCCCCAGACCACCGTCGCCCTGCTCGCCGGACTCCAGAACACCCCGCGCGAACTCCACGAGGCCGCCGCCCTCGACGGCGCCGGGGCCTGGCGCCGCTTCCGCACCGTCACCTGGCCCGCGCTGCGGCCGGTGGCCCTCGCCATCACCGCCCTCAACCTCATCTGGAACTTCAACTCCTTCGCCCTGGTGTACGTGCTGACCAGCGGCGGGCCGGGCGGCCGGACCCGGCTCCCCATGCTCTTCGCCTACGAAGAGGCCTTCCGCTACGGCCAGTTCGGCTACGCCGCCGCGATGGGCTGCGTGATGGTCGCCGCCGTCTCCGTGCTCGTCGCCCTCTCCCTCGTGCGCCGACTGAAAGGGGACCAGGACCGGTGAGCGCCTTCCGGACCGGCAGGGCGGCCAGGGCGGGCCAGTACCTCGCCCTCCTCGCCTACCTGGCCTTCCTCGCCCTCCCCTTCCTCTGGCTGGTCTCCACCGCCTTCAAGCCCGCGCCCGAGCTGGCCTCGCTCCACCCGACCTGGATCCCGGAGGAGCCCACCCTCGACAACTTCCGGCAGGCCTTCGACGAACAGCCGCTGCTCCGGGCCGCCGCGAACAGCCTGGTCGCCGCGGCTGCCGCCGCCCTGATCGCGGTGGCCCTCGCCACCCCGCTCGCCTATGCGACGGCCCGCCACCGGGGACGGCTCTCCGGCGCCGCCACCGGCTGGGTGGTGATCAGCCAGGCCTTCCCCTTCGTCCTGGTGATCATCCCGCTCTTCCTGATCCTCAAGAACCTGCACCTGATCAACAGCGTGTTCGGGCTCGTCCTGGTCTACGTGGTCTGGTCGCTGCCCTTCGCCCTCTGGATGCTGATCGGATACGTCCGGGCGGTCCCGGCCGAACTGGAGGAGGCGGCGGCCGTCGACGGGGCCGGCCGGCTCCGCACCCTCGTCTCGGTCACCGCCCCGCTGCTCGCCCCCGGCGTCGTCGCCACGGCCCTCTTCGCCTTCGTCACCGCCTGGAACGAGTTCTTCTTCGCGCTCGTCCTGCTCAAGACCCCCGAGAAGCAGACCCTGCCGGTGGTCCTCACCCACTTCCTCGGCGCCGAGGGCGTCGCGGACCTGGGACCCCTCGCCGCCGCGGCCTTCCTCGCGACCCTGCCGTCCCTCGTCGTCTTCGCCGTCCTCCAGAGACGGATCACCGGCGGGACGCTGGCCGGGGCGGTGAAGTCATGAGGCGTCTCCCCGTGCTCCTCAGGCCTCTCCCCGTGTTCCTCGGGCATCCCCTCATGTTCCTCAGGTCTCTCCCCGTGTTCCTCGCCGTCCTCCTCCTGCTCCTGAGCGGCTGCGCCGCCGGGGACGACCGTCCCGACGACGGGGTCGTGCGGCTCCGCTTCCAGTCCCTCGCCTGGCAGAAGGAGTCCGTCGACGCCAACCGGCGGCTGGTGGAGGAGTGGAACGCCACCCATCCCGGCGTCCAGGTCGAGTACGTGCAGGGAAGCTGGGACTCCGTCCACGACCAGCTCCTCACCTCCTTCGAGGGCGGCGAGGCCCCCGACATCGTCCACGACGCCTCCGACGACCTGGCCGACTTCGCCCACGGCGGCCACCTCGCCGACCTGCGCCCCCTGCTGTCCGCGAGGCTGCGCGCCGGCATACCCGCCCGGAGCTGGGAGACCACCACCTTCGGCGAGGGGGTCTACGGCGTGCCGTTCCTCCAGGAACCCCGGGTGATCCTCGCCAACCGGAAGCTCCTGGAGGCCTCCGGCGTCCGGATGCCCACCCCGGAGAAGCCCTGGACCTGGAGCGAGTTCCGGCAGGTCGCCCGGGACCTCACCCGGAGCATGGGGCGCGGCCGGTACGCCGTCGCCTGGCCGCTCAAGGAGCCGGTCTCCGTCAGCCTCAACCTGGGCCTCTCGGCGGGCGGCCGGCTCTTCCACCGGGGCGCGGACGGCCGGGTGACCGTCGACTTCACCGAGGCCGACGCCGTCGTCCCCGCCACCGTCCGGGCCCAGGTCGTCGAGGACCGCACCGCCCCGCGCACCACGCTGGGCAGCGGGGGTTCGGACACCCTGCCCGGCTTCTTCGCCGGCAAGTACGCCATGGTCCCGCTCGGCTTCGCCTACCGGCAGCAGATCGTCCAGCAGGCGCCCGAGGGCTTCGCGTGGACCGTGCTGCCCGCCCCCGCCGGGAGCGCCGGGCTCGCCCAGGGCGTCTCCCCGCAGACCCTGTCGATCGCCGAGGACAGCCCGTACAAGAAGGAGGCGGCGGCCTTCCTCGACTTCTTCCTGCGCCCGGAGAACATGGTGCGGCTCGCGCGCGGGGACTGGATGCTGCCGGTCGGCACGACGGCGCTCGCGGACCCCTCCCTGCACACGGCCGAGGACGGCTGGGCGACCGGGGCCGCCGTGGCCGGGCGGCTGCTCCCCGCGCCCGCGCAGTCCGTGCGGGGGTACCCGGAGTGGAAGGACAAGGTGGCGACGCCGGCCTTCCAGGAGTACTACAGCGGTGCCATCGACGAGGCCGAACTGCGCAGACGCCTGGTCGAGGACGGCAACCGGGTGCTCGCCCGCTATCAGCGCAAATGAACGGTTCGCGGGGAGCCCGTCATTACGAAACCTTGTTGAAAAAGTCACAGTAGGGTGAAGGGCCTTCTCCCGCACCCCTCCATCGGACAGTGTTCGAACCGGCCACCGTGCCGCCCCCCACGAGGCGCGGTGGCCCGCCCGTGTCCGCGCCCTACAGTGACCCCATGACGCAGACGTACGCGGCCCTGCTGCGCGGCATCAACGTGAGCGGGCACCGGAAGGTCCCCATGGCGGAACTCCGTTCCCTCCTGGAAGGCCTCGGCCACCGGAACGTCCGCACCCACCTCCAGAGCGGGAACGCCGTCTTCACCACCGACGCGGACGCCTCCGAGGGCGAGCTCACGACCGCGCTCGAAGACGCGATCGAGGACCGGTTCGGGTTCCGCGTGGACTGCCTCGTCCGGGACGGCGCCTATCTCGCCGCCGTCGCCGACGCCTGCCCGTTCCCCGCCGCGGAACTGGAGGGCAAGCAGCTCCACGCCCTCTACTTCTCGGGCCCCCCGGACGCCGAGCGGTTCGCCGCGATCGACCGGGAGGCCTACCACCCGGAGGCCTTCGCCCTCGGCGACCGGGTCCTCTACCTCTACGTCCCCGAGGGCCTCGGCAGGTCCCGGCTGGGGGAGGTCGTCTCCCGGCCGTCCCTCTCCCCGGGGCTCGTGGTCACCGCCCGCAACTGGAACACGGTCCTCAAACTGGTGGAGATGACCCGGGAGGGCTGACGGGCCGTCCGCCCCGATTCAGGAACCGGGGCCGGGGCGCAGGGGGTCGACGACGGCTCCCGGGTTCAGGATTCCGGCCGGGTCCAGGACCGCCTTGCCGGCCCGCAGGGCGGCCGCGAACAGTTCGGGGCGCTGTTGGTCGTACCAGGGCCGGTGGTCGCGGCCCACCGCGTGGTGGTGGGTGATGGTGGCGCCGTGGGCGAGGAGCGCCTCGGAGACCGCCCGCTTGATCTCGTCCCACTGCTCCACGGTGCTGCCCCAGCGGCCCGTGGCGTAGATCCCGAAGTACGGCGCGGGGCCGTCGGGATAGACGTGGGTGAAGCGGCAGGTCACCACGCCCTCCGCGCCGACCTGGCGCAGGGCGTCCCGGGCCGCGGCGTCGACGGCCGCGCGCAGGCCGTCGAAACGGTCCCAGGTGCAGGCCGTCTCGAACGTCTCCACGATCATGCCCTGGGCGGCGAGGGCGTCCCGCTGGTAGGGCATGCGCAGGAAGGAGTCGCGCCAGGCGCCGGCCGCCCCGGCGCGCGCGGACCGGTCGGCGGTGCCGGTGCGCGCCGGCCCGTCGGCGGTGTCCGTGTAGTGCGGCGGCTCGGGCAGGGTGCCGCCGTGGTCCCGGCACAGTTCCAGCGCGCGTTCCATCCAGGCGTGCACCGGGTGGTCGGCGGACTCGAAGCCGAGGACCAGGACGGCGGTGGGGGACCCGGCGTTGACGAAGGCCTCGACGGGGTCCAGGAGGCGGCAGTCGGCCGGGTCGAGTCCGGACTGGGACAGGGCGCGCACCGCCCGTACGCCCGCGTAGTGGTCCGCGAACCCCACCGAGGCGCCCGCGCGCCACCGGGGCCGGTCCTGGAGGCGGACCCAGGCCTGGGTGATGACGCCGAGCGACCCCTCCGAGCCGAGGAACATCCGGTCGGGGGAGGGCCCGGCGCCCGAGCCCGGGAGCCGGCGGGACTCCACGACGCCGCCGGGGGTGACGACCCGCAGCGATTCGGTGAGGTCGTCGATGTGGGTCAGGCGCGTCGCGAAGTGGCCCCCCGCCCGGGTGGCCAGCCAGCCGCCGAGGGTGGAGAACTCGAAGGACTGGGGGAAGAAGCGGAGCGTGCGGCCCCACGGGCGCAACTGGTCCTCCAGGTGCGGGCCGAAGACCCCGGCCTGGACGAGCGCGGCCCGGCTGGTCAGGTCGACCTCCAGGACCCGGTCCATCGCGCCCAGGTCCAGGCTGACCGCCCCGGCGTACGCGTCGCCCACGCGGGGCTCGACGCCGCCCACCACGGACGAGCCGCCGCCGAAGGGGACGACGGCGACGCCCGCGTCCCCGCACCACTCCAGCACGTCGACGACCTGCTCCTCCGAGGTCGGGCGCACCACGAGGTCGGGCACGTGGGGCAACCGCCCGAGCAAGGCCCGCACCACGTCGCGGAACGCCTGCCCGTGGCTGTGCGCCAGCCGGTCGCGCACGTCCTCGGAGACGACCGGCTCCAGGGCCCGCGGCGCCCGGACCCTGCTCCGGCCGACGCCGAACGACCCGATGGCGGGGGGCTCGTGGACGGTCAGGTCCGCCCCCGGCAGCAACGCGGCGGTGCGGCGGGTGAGTTCCTCGCGCTCCCGGCCCGTCACCGCGTCCTCGACGTTCCCCCATCCCCACCACGAACGCGTTCCGCCCCTCATGACCGCACCACCGATCCTGACGCCGGGTAAGTTACCTGCCGGTCACATTGGCACGGGGCGGGCCCGCGGACAAGACCGGGCACGGCCGTCGGCATCGGCCTCGCGGTCCCCTAGGGGGTGTCTCGCCGATCATGCCGGGCTCGCGGTGTCCGGCACCGCACCTCGCCGCGTTGTCGTCACTCGCCAGGGCTCCGCCCTGCCTCCCTCCTCCGCCTTGCGACGCACGGCACCGGACACCGCTCCCTGATCCGGCCCGATCGACAAGACACCCCCTAGGACCTGACCCCGACGAACGTGTGCGTGATGCCCGTCTGCCAGCCCGGCTGCGGAAGCGCCCGCACGCCCGTGAAGCCCGCGCGGCGCAGCCGGTCCGCGAAGGCGGGCGCGGTGTCGAAGTCGAGGACGCTGCGCCGCAGGTGCCGGTAGAGCGCCCCGTCCCCGTGGCGGCGTCCCCACGGCACGACGAACCCGCCCGTCACCGCCGACCACACCGCCCGGTGGACCGCCCGGCCGCCGAGGGCGTACTCGTGGACGACCAGACGCCCGCCCGGCCGCAGGACCTCCCGGACCCGGGCGAGCGCCCCGTCGGGATCCGCCACGTTGCGGAAGAGGTAGGCGGCGAAGACCGCGTCGTACGGGCCGCGCACCCCGGCCTCCGCCAGGCCCTCCACGGGCGCGTGCACGAAGGAGACCCCGGGCGGCCACGGCTTGTCCCGCGCCCGGTCGAGCATCCCGGCCGACGCGTCCACGCCCGTGACGGACGCCCCGGGCGCGGCCCGCAGCAGCGCCCGCGTCGACGCCCCCGTACCGCAGCCGAGGTCGAGCACCGACCACCCCCGGCCGCCGTCGGGCAGGGCGAGGCGGCGGGCGGAGCGGAGCAGGTGCCGGTGGTAGCCGGGGCTCGCGGAGGTCATCCGGTCGTAGGTCCGCGAGGCCCGGTCGAAGGCGTGGGCGAGGTCGGCGTCGTACAGCAGGGTCATGGACCGCTCCTCCGTGGGGTCTCCCGCATCGGGTCTCGCCCGCAGTGTCGCCCGACACGCGGGCGGGCGGGCGGCGCCGGGCGGTGATTGGGCCGGGCGGCCCAAGATACGGTGCATCCGATGCCGCCGGCGGTACTGAATGACCCGTGAGGACGAAGAGATGCCGCCCGGCGAGCGAGGGGTGAACCGATGCGCGTGCGCGATCCGCTTCAGGTAGACGAGGGGGTACCGGCCGCCGTCGAGGAGCACCTCGCCGCCGTCCTCCGGGAACGGACGGCGGACGCGGCGGACGCCGACCCCGACTTCGCGTCCGACGTCGCCGACCGCGTTGCCGCCTTCGCCCTGGGCGGCGGCAGGCGGCTGCGCGCCGAGTTCCTGTGGTGGGCGCTGCGCGGCAGCGGCGGCGGGGTCCCCGAGACGCCGGCGGCCCTGGGGGTCGCGGCCGCCCTCGAACTCGTCCAGACGTGCGCGCTGATCCACGACGACGTGATGGACGGCTCGCCCCTGCGCCGGGGCCGCCCCGCCGTGCACGTGCAACTGGACGCGCGCTTCGGCACGGGGGAGCGGGCGCTGCCCTGCGGAACCTTCGGCGGCGCCGCCGCCGTCCTCGCCGGCGACCTGGCCCTCGCCTGGGCCGACGACACCTTCGCCGAGTCCGTCGCGGGGCTGCCGTCGGCGTCCCGGGCGGCCCGGGTCTGGCGGGTGATGCGCACGGAGATGGTCGCGGGCCAGTACCTCGACCTGCGCGCCCAGGTCACGGGCGACGCCTCGGCCGAACGGGCGGTGCGCACGGCCGTCCTGAAGACGGCCCTCTACTCGATGGGACACCCCCTGGCCCTGGGCGCGACCCTCGCGGGAGCGTCCGGGGACACGGTCCGCGCGCTCCGCGAGGCGGGACGGTCCGCCGGGCTCGCCTTCCAGCTCCACGACGACGTGCGCGGGGCCTTCGGCGACCCGGCGGCCACCGGGAAGCCGGTCGGCGAGGACATCCGGGAGGGGAAGGCGACCTACCTCCTGGCCGTCGCCGGGGAGCGCTGCGCCGAGCTGGGGGACCGGGCCGGGCTCGGGCTCCTGGAACGGATCACCGGCGGAGACCGTACGACCGAGGAGGACGTGGACCGCGTCCTCGACCTGCTCGTCTCCTGCGGCGCCCGGGACCGGGTCGCCCGGCGGGTCGAGGAGCTGTGCGCCCGGGGCGCGGAGACGGTGGCGCGCGCCGGACTCGCGCGGGAGGCCGCGGACCGGATCGGGGCCCTCTTCGGAGCGGCCTGCGGACTGGAACCGGGACGCGCCGCCGCGCCGCCGGAACCGCCCGCACCATCCGTACCGCCCACCCTGCCCGTCCTGATCGGGGAGGCCCGGTGAAGAGGATCGCCGGACCGACGGACCACGTCGTCGTGGTGGGCGCGGGGCTCGCCGGGCTCGCCGCCGCCCTCCACCTGCTCGGCGCCGGGCGCCGGGTGACCGTCGTCGAGGGCGAACCGCTGCCGGGCGGCCGCGCCGGCCGCCTCGACCTCGGCGGCTACCGGGCGGACACCGGGCCGACCGTCCTCACCATGCCCGACCTCCTCGACGACGCCTTCCGCGCGGTCGGGGACTCCCTGCGCGCCCGGGTCGACCTCGTCCCGCTCCACCCGGCCTACCGGGCCCTGTTCGCCGACGGCACGCGCCTCGACGTGCACACGGACGCCGACGCCATGGAGGCGGAGGTCGCCGCCTTCGCCGGCCCCCGCGAGGCGGCGGGGTACGGCCGGCTGCGCCGCTGGCTGGAGGAGCTGTACGCGGTCCAGATGCGCCGCTTCATCGACGCCAACTTCGACTCCCCCGCCCAGCTCCTCCACCCCGACCTCGCCCGGCTCGCCGCCCTCGGCGGCTTCGGCCGGCTCGACCGGGCGGTGGCCCGCTTCCTGGCGGACGAACGGCTGCGGCGCGTCTTCTCCTTCCAGGCCCTGTACGCGGGCGTGGCGCCCTCCCGGGCCCTGGCCGCCTACGCGGTGATCTCCTACATGGACACGGTCGCCGGGGTCTACTTCCCGCGCGGCGGGATGCACGCCGTACCGGCGGCCATGGCGGACGCGGTGGTACGGGCGGGCGGCACGGTCCGGTGCGACGAGCCGGTCACCGCGCTCGAACGCCGGGGCGAGCGCGTCACCGCCGTCCTCACCGAGCACGGCCGGATCCCCTGCGACGCGGTGGTCCTCACCCCCGACCTGCCCGTCACCTACGGCCTCCTCGGACGCGAGCCGCGCCGCCCCGTCCGACTGCGGCACTCCCCGAGCGCGGTCGTGATCCACGCGGGGACGGACCGCACCTGGCCCGAACTCGCCCACCACACGCTCTCCTTCGGGACGGCGTGGGAGGGCACGTTCCACGAGCTGATCGACCGGGGGCGCCTGATGAGCGACCCCTCGCTGCTCGTCACCCGGCCCACGGCCACCGACCCCTCCCTCGCCCCGCCCGGCCGCCACCTGCACTACGTCCTCGCCCCCTGTCCGAACACCCGGACCGGGCCGGACGCCGCCCACTGGGGCGACCTCGGACCGCGCTACCGCGACGCGCTCGTCCGCGAACTCGAACGCCGGGGCCTCGAAGGCTTCGGCGACTCGATCGAGGAGGAGGCCCTGGTGACCCCGGCGGACTGGACGGCCCGGGGACACGCCGCCGGCACCCCCTTCTCCGCCGCCCACACCTTCGCCCAGACCGGCCCCTTCCGGCCCCGGAACCTGGTCCGGGGCACGGCCAACGCCGTCCTCGCCGGCTGCGGCACCACCCCCGGCGTCGGCGTCCCCACGGTGCTGGTCTCCGGGAAGCTCGCGGCGGCCCGGATCACCGGCGGCCCCGCCAGCCCCGGCCGCCGCCCCGCGCGGCCCGGCGCGGACCGGACCCGGGTGCCCGGCACGAGCGGGGCCGCGCGATGACGGCCCGGGAACTGGACGCGGCGGGCATCACCGACCCCCGCCTGCGGGCCGCGTACACCGCCTGCCGGCGCCTGAACGCCCGCCACGGCAGGACGTACTTCCTGGCCACCCGCCTCCTGCCGGTCGACCGGCGCTCGGCCGTCCACGCCCTGTACGGCTTCGCGCGGCGCGCCGACGACATCGTCGACGACCTGGGCACCGACGCGACGACGGAGGAGCGCTCCGCCGCCCTGGACGTCCTGGAGAGCCAGTGGCGGCACGCCGTCCGGGGCGGGGAGGTCCGCGAACCCGTGGTGATGGCGGCGGCCGACGCCCGCGCCCGCCACCACATCCCGGAGCGCCACTTCACCGACTTCCTGACCTCGATGCGCAGCGACCTGACGGTCGAGCGGTACGCGACCTACACCGACCTCCACGCCTACATGCACGGCTCGGCGGCCGTCATCGGGCTCCAGATGGTCCCCGTCCTCGGGACCGTCGTCCCCCGCGAGGAGGCCGAGCCGTACGCGGCGGCGCTCGGCCGGGCCTTCCAGCTCACCAACTTCCTCCGGGACGTGGGCGAGGACCTCGACCGGGGCCGCGTCTACCTCCCCCTGGACCTCCTCGCCGCGTACGGGGTCGATCCCGACCTGCTGACGTGGAGCAGGATGACCGGCTGCCGGGACGCCCGGATCACCGCCGCGCTGCGGGCCGCCGCCGCCCTGACCCGGGGCGTCTACCGCGAGGCCGAACCCGGCATCGCCCGGCTCGCCCCCGTATCGGCGCCCTGCGTCCGCACCGCCTTCGTGCTGTACCGGGACATCCTGACGGCCATCGAGCGGGACGGGTACGCGGCGGTGCACCGCCGGGCGGTCGTCGGCCGCCGCCGCAGGGCGGCCGTGGCGGGACGCGGCCTGGTGGCCGCCCTCGCCGCCCGCACCCTGCCGGGGCGCGCCCGCACCACCCCCGCCGTCCCGGCGGTTCCGCGCACGGAGGTGCGCAGGACGTGGGCGAGGAGCGGGGCCGAGCTCGACCGCACGGCACGCGTGACGGAGACGACGGGTACGACGGGCACGACGGGAGGCGGTGAGCGGTGAGCGCGATGCGGAGGCCGGAGATCCCGCTGCGGCTGCGCCGGAACGCCGTCGCCTGGGAGCGGCAGCGGCCCACGTGGCGGGAGGCCAAGCCGGCCCTGATCGCCGAGGCCCTCGACCGCGCCGGGGCCCGCCCCTCGGGCAACTGGTTCGTCGTCGGCGGCAGCCGCGACCTCCGCGACGGCCGGCCGCTCGGACGGACCGTGGCGGGCACGGAACTGGTCCTCTGGCGCGACGCCGAAGGGACGCCCCACGCGGGCCCGGGCGCCTGCCCGCACCTGGGGGCGCCGCTGAAGGACAGCGTCGTGCGGTGCGGGACCCTGATCTGCCACTGGCACGGACTCGCCCTGGACGGCGGCCCCTTCGCGGGCTGGTCGCCGTGGCCCGTCCACGACGACGGGACGCTGCTCTGGGTCAGGCTCGACCGAGTGGGCGGCGAGACCCCGACGGAACGGCCCGCCGTGCCCGAACGCCCGCCGGCGGCCGGGGCGGTCGCCGCCGTCTACACGGGCGTGGGGGCCTGCGAGCCGGAGGACGTCGTCGCCAACCGGCTCGACCCCTGGCACGGCGCCTGGCTCCACCCGTACTCCTTCGTCGACCTGGAGGTGCTGCGGACCCCGACCGAGGAGGACGACGCGCTGGAGGTGGAGGTGTCGTTCAAGGTGGCCGGGCGGGTCGTGGTGCCCGTCCGGGCCGTGTTCACCGCCCCCGGGCCCCGGACGGTCGTCATGCGGATCACGGCGGGCGAGGGGGCGGGATCGGTGGTCGAGACGCACGCGACGCCCCTGACCCCGGCGGGCGCCCGGCGCCCGCGCACCGCCGTCGTGGAGGCCGTCGTCGCCGGTTCGGACCGGCGGGGGTTCGCCGTGGCCCGCCTGGCGGCCCCCCTCCTCCGCCCGGCGATGCGGGCGGCGGCGGGCCGCCTGTGGCGCGACGACCTGGCGTACGCCGAGCGGCGCTGGTCGCTGCGGGCACGGGGGCTGTTCCCGGGCTGAGGTACGGCGGTGAGGCCCGGGACTTCCCGTACGGGGGCGGCCCCGGGCTCCACCGACGGCCGGTTCAGCCCCCCCGTACGGCGGCCGGTTCAGTACTCTCCGTACGCCCGCGCCGCCGCCCCCAGCAGGGCCGACCGGCCCCGCCGGGGCACCGTCCACAGCGTCTGGCCCCGCAGCCCCCAGCGCCACAGGTGCGCGTTGGCCGCCAGGAAGCCCGTCGTGGCGGCCCGTTCCATCAGCGCCACCGGCAGGTCGGTGCGGACCAGGTCGCCGGCGACGGTGACGGTGGGGTCGGGGGTGTCGACCGAGGGCCGGTCCGCGTGGCTCCCGACGGCGAAGAGCGGGCAATCGTCCCGCCACTCGTCGCGCCGGTCGACGATCCGCGCGCCCGCCGTCTCCGGGTACACGCGGTGGAGCTGCTCGACCAGCTCCCGCCCCACCGGGGCCGGGCCCGCCGTCGCGTCCGCCGCGTAGGCGTGGAGCTCTACCACGGAGCCGCCGGTCTTCCCGGCCCAGCGGGCGGCCTCGCCCTCCCAGCGGTCGAGGACGCTGATGTTGTCCAGCGGGCCGTAGCCCCCGGTCCCGAGGAAGCCGGGCCGGTCCGGGGCGACGGGGCGGTCCAGCCAGAGCCGGGTGACCAGGAACGGCGGGGCCGTGCGCAGGGCCGCGATCCGGGTGCGCCAGGCCTCGTCGCACAGGGTCGGCGAGGCCGCCGCGACGGCCCGGAGCCCGGCGGTGTCGAGCGCGAGGACGAGCGCGTCGACGCGCTCCGTACCGCTCGGGCCGTGGACCAGGTGGCCGCCGCCCGGCGCGGTCTCGACCCGGTCGACGGGGGCACCCGTACGGACGTCGACGCCGTGGCCTTCGAGGTAGCGGGCGAGGGGCTCCCACAGGGCCTGCGGATACGGCTCGTCGGGCACGTCGAAGAGCAGCCCCTCGGAGGAGCCCAGGAAGTAGATGTGGAACATCAGGGCGAGTTCGGCCGCCGACAGCTCCCCGGGGTCGGCGAAGAAGCTGCGGGAGAAGACCTCGAACGCGAGGTGCCGGGCCTTCTCCGGGAAGCGGATCCGGTCGAGCAGCTCCCGCGCGCTGACGTCGTCGTACCGCTCGTGGACGCCGGGCAGGCGCACGTCCAGGAGGGGCAGCGCGGCCCGGGGGTTCATCCGGGCCAGGTCCCGCACGCCGAAGGAGGGACTGAGCGCGGCGAAGCCCACGGCGCTCCACGGCGGTGTGCGGGGGACGCGCGCGAAGCTGTCGTACAGGCCCGAGCCGTGCAGCAGGGGGTAGTCGGGCAGCGGCCGCAGCCGCTCCAGGCCCGGGTCGACCCGCCGCAGCAGGCCGCGCAGGTTGTAGTACTGGCGGAAGAAGGCGTGGAAACCGCGGCTCATCGTCGCGGAGGAGCCGTCCGCCAGCTCCACGGGCCATCCGGCGAGCCGGCCGCCGAGCGACGCCTCCCGCTCGTACAGGGTGACGCGGACCCCGCGCTCCGCGAGCAGGGTGGCGGCGGCGAGACCCGCGATCCCGCCCCCGACGACGGCGCAGCGCGGCCCGTCCCGGTCCGCCCGGGCCCGCCCGGGGTGCGCGGGCAGGACGGCCGCCCGGCGGTCGCGGCCGCGGCGCGGAGCCGTGGCCCGGTCCGGGGTCCGTTCCGGAGCTGAGAGGAGTTCACGGCCGGTCATCGGGGGCCTCCTGGTGCGGTCCCGGGCGGGGGCGCCGGGGGAGTAGGGGGACTTCGGCCGCCGTGCGGAGCATGGCGGGGACGGGCGTGCGCAGCCCGATGGAGAACTCCTCGGCCGGGCCCGTGGCACCGTCCAGGAAGCGGAGCAGCCGCTCGCAGGGCACGCGCGCGAAGAGCCGGGTGAAGAAGGCCGGGCCGTCGATCCGCCCCGTGTCGAGCCCGCGCAGCAGGACGGAGTCCATCGCGAGCGCCCGGGAGGAGTACGGGGGCGGGGGCACCGGGCGGCGGCCCCCGTGCACGGCGTCCGCGACGGCCCGCGCCTGGCGCTGGATCGCCGCGAAGGCGTACCCGGTGGAGGGCCGTACGGCCCCGCCCGCCGTTCCGATCCGGAAGACGTGCCGCCCGGCCCTGCGGGGGTGGCGGCCGTCGCTCATCGGGATGGCCCCCTGCTCGGTGCCGAGCACCCGGAAGGGGCCGAGCCCCAGCACGTCCCCGGTGTACCGGGCCAGGGCCCGGTCGTAGGCGGCGGTCGTCAGCGGGGCCCGGCCGAACTCGGTGTACTCGACGAGCGCCTCGCACGGGCCGGTGGGAAGGACGTAGCCGAAGGAGAGGCCGTGCGCCGGCTGGGGCGTGCGGAAGTCCATCAGCTCGACGACGTCCGGTGCGAACACCGGGCGTTCGGTGCGCACGAACCAGCCCCGGAAGTGCTGGAGCAGGGCGGTGCGGGCGGGCGGCGCGGCGGCGGGCGGCCGGGAGTCGAAGACCCAGCGGGCCCGGAGCCGCGCGACGGTCCCGTCGGCCGCCCGGCAGGTGACGACGGCGCCGTCCGGCCCGTCGGCGACCTCCTCGACGACGGCCTCGACCCGGCGCAGCGCGGAGAGCCGGGGCCGCAGGCCCCGCTCGAACTCCCCGGAGCGCAGCATCTTGTACCGCAGGCTCCCGAGGGAGCGCACGGGTCCGGAACCGTCGGGCCCCCGCACCCGGAGCCCGCCCCAGCTCGCGGTCAGGAAGGAGTCGTACGCCCCCGGCCCGGCCTCCCAGAAGCACCAGGTGCGCTCCGGGGGCCGCAGCGGGCCCGGCGGCGCCTCGACGAGGGTGACGCGGGGGGCGGGGACGCCGTCCGGAGGGGCGAGCAGCCGCCACGCGAGGGACAGCCCGGCCGCGCCGCCCCCGACGACGACCACCTCGGTACCGGCGTCCATCTCGGTACCGGCGCTCGCCCCGGTACCGGCGTCCACCTCGGTGCCGACGTCCATGGGCGCCCATCACCCCCCTCACGTCACCTCGGAAGCGGTCCCGGTTGGGTCTACCCGGGAACGGGGGCGATGCGTGGCCCCGTGCTGCATTCGGCCCATCGGGGGGCGGCGGATGCGGCGCCGGCGGAGGAGACGGAGGTGTCGCGAAAGCCGGGGTGTCACGAGAATCGGGATGTCGCGAAGGCCGGGGTGTCGCGAAAGTTCAAGACCGGGTGGCGGGCCGCTCCGTAGCGTCGGGGCATGAACGACATCCACACCCACCTCACCGTCTGCGCCGCCGAGGCGAGCCGGGTCGCCCGGGGCGTCACCGACGGGCAGCTCGCGGAGCCCTCCGTCTGTGACGGCTGGACCGTCCGCGAGCTCGCCAACCACCTGGTCGCCTACTCCGCGCACGGCCTCGAACACCGCGCCCTGCGGACCCCGCTCCCCGAGGAGACCGCCGAGCGGGACTTCGCCGGGGAGCCCGGCTGGGCCGGGGCGTACGCGGCCCGGCTCGACCGGGCGCTGGCCGCCTGGGAGCGGCCCGGGGCCTGGGAGGGCGAGGTCGACCTCGGGTCCACCGCGATGCCGGCCCCCGTGGTCGCGTCCCTGATCGTCAAGGAACTCGCCCTGCACGGCTGGGACCTGGCCCGCTCCACGGGCCAGGGGTTCGCGCTGCCGGAGGGGACGGCGGCCTTCGTCCTCGGCGTCGTCGAGGAGCACGCCGAGGTCTACCGCCAGTACGAGGGCTTCGCCACGCCGGTCGACGTCCCCGACGACGCCCCGCCGCTCGACCGCGCCCTGGCGATCAGCGGCCGGAACCCGAAGGGCTGACCGCCCGGTCGGCCGCGCCGCCTCAGACGGCCGCCGCCTCCACCCGCTCCGCCGCCCGCGCCGCCCCGTCGTACCGGGCGAGCAGCAGTCGGGCCAGCTCGGGCGAGGGGCCGAGCACGTCCGCGAGGACGTCCGCCTCCGCCGCGCCCGCGGCGATCCGGTCCGGGAGGCGTCCCGGCGCGATCACGTACGGGGCGACCGCCACCCGCCGGACGCCCGGTTCGGCGCGCAGCGCCCGTACGGCGTCCTCCGCGCGGGGGAAGCCCCCGGCAGTCACAGCGGAGGCGAACGCGGGCCGCACGGAGCACCAACCGGTGCGCCGCAGCTCCCGCGCCGTTTCTGCGATCACCGCGATCGCCTCCGGGTCGGTGGAGCCCGCCGAGGCCAGGACGACCCCGGTCGCGCTCTTGTCGCCGGGCGCGAGCCCGGCCTCGTACAGCCGCCGTTCCACCGCCGCGACGAGCAGCGGCGACGGGCCCAGGACCTCCGCCTGCCGGATCCGCAGGGAGGCGGGGGCCTGCCGCAGGACGGCCGGCACGTCCGCCTTCGCGTGGAAGGCCCGGGTCAGCAGCAGCGGCAGCGCCACCACGTCCCGTGCCCCCTCGGCGGCGAGCCGGTCGAGGACCCCCGTCACCGACGGCAGGTTGAAGTCCAGGAACGCCGTCTCCACGCGCAGTCCCGGCCGCAGCGCGCCGGCCCGGCGCACCAGCGCCTGGACGGTGGCCGCGTGCCGCGGGTCGCGGCTGCCGTGGGCGATCACGAGGAGGACAGGGTGGTTCATGGTGGTTCAGAGCTCACTTCACGAGCAGGCCGCGGCTGCGGAGCACCCACCGCTCCAGCGGGCTGAAGATCAGCAGGTCGATCGCGATGCCGACGACCAGGATCAGCAGGATCGCCAGGAACACGCCGGGCAGGTCGATGTTGTTGCGGCCGTTCTCCAGGAGCTGGCCCAGGCCCAGGCCCAGGTCGGGCGAGGAGGCGATGATCTCCGCGGCCATCAGCGAGCGCCAGGAGAACGCCCAGCCCTGCTTCAGGCCCGCCAGGTAGCCGGGCAGCGCGGCCGGCAGGACCACGTGCCAGGTGCCCTTGAGGCCGGTGGCGCCCATGGTGCGGCCGGCCCGCAGGAACAGCGGCGGGACCTGGTCCACGCCGGAGACCAGACCGTTGGCGATGGACGGGACGGCGCCGAGCAGGATGACGGTGAACATCATCGCGTCGTTCAGGCCGAACCAGAGCACGGCCGGCGGCACCCACGCCACCGAGGGCAGCGACTGCAGACCGGACAGGATCGGGCCGATCGCGGCGCGCACGAACTTCACCCGGGCCACGAGCAGGCCCAGCGGGGTGCCGATGGCCAGGGCCAGCAGGAAGCCGGCCAGGCCGCGGGACACGCTGGTCCAGATGACCTCCAGGAGGGTGCCCTGGAGCCACATGTCGACCAGGCCGTCCCACACCGCGGACGGCGCGGGCAGCTTGGTCTCCTCGGTGATCCCCGCCGAGACGAGGACCTGCCAGACGACGAGGACCAGGGCGACGGCGAGGGTGGGCGGGAGGACCTTCTTGACGAGGACCTCGCGGACCGGGGTGCGGCGGATCTCGACCGCGTCCAGGGCGTCGAGCCCGGCCTCCAGACCGGCGAGGTCGTCCGCCTTGGCCTTCGGGACGGTGTCAGTGCTGGCCATGGCGGCGGATCTCCCCACGCAGGTGTTCAGTGATCTCGACGGACAGCTCGGCCACGTTCGCGTCCTCGATGCGGCGCGGCTGCGGGATGTCCACGGTCCACTCCTTGGCCACCCGGCCGGGCCGGGAGGAGAGCAGGACCACGCGCTGGGCGAGGCGCACGGCCTCGCGCACGTTGTGGGTGACGAAGAGGACGGACAGGTTCCCCGCGGCGGAGCCGCTGGTGTTCGCGGCTTCCCAGATGCGGGTGAGCTCGCCGTGCAGCACGTCACGCGTGATGGCGTCGAGGGCCGCGAACGGCTCGTCCATCAGAAGCAGTCGGCTGTCCTGGGCCAGCGCCCGGGCGAGGGCCACCCGCTGCCGCATGCCGCCGGACAGCTCGTGCACCCGCTTGCCGTACGCGCCGCCGAGCCGGACGAGTTCGAGCAGCCGCTCGGCCTCCGGCCGTCGCTCGGCCCGGGGCACCCCGCGCAGCCGCAGGGCCAGTTCGATGTTCTTGCCCGCGGTCAGCCACGGGAAGAGGGCGTGCTCCTGGAACATCAGGGCCGGCCGGCCGCCCGGGGTCGCGATGGACCCCTGGGTCGGCCGGTCGAGCCCCGCGACCAGGTTGAGCAGGGTGGACTTGCCGCACCCCGAGGCCCCCAGGATGGTGACGAACTCGCCGGGCGCGACGTCGAGGCTGACGTCGTCCAGGACGAGCTGGGTACCGGCCGGGCCGGAGAAGGACTTCGAGACGTGCTCGATCCGGGCGGCGTGCGTCCGCTCCGCCGCCGTGCCCTCGGCCGCCTTGGCGAGCGTCGTGGCCATGGTCGTCACCTCCTGGGGTTCGTGGGTTCGCCGGTGGTTACTTGACGCCGAGACCGGCGTCGGAGACCTCGGGCTTGCCGGCGGCCTTCAGCACCTTGTTGAGGAGCGTCAGGTCGTAGATGCCGGCCAGGTCGGGCTGCTTGATGAGCTGCGCCTTGACCGCCCACTCGGACTGGGTCTTCAGCGTCGCGGCCAGCGGGTCGTCGGTGATCGCGATGCTGGGCCACGCCGGGTCGATGACCTTGGCGTCCAGGGCCTTGCCGCCGAGGCTCTTCAGCGCCGCGTTGGCCGACTCCTTGGCCTTGTCCGGGTTGGCGTTGATCCACTCGTTGGTCTTCACCGTCCCCTTGAGCACGGCCTCGACGACGTCCGGGTGCTCCGTGAGGAACTTCTGCGACACGATGATGTTCGTGATCACGAACTTCTTGTCGGGCCACAGGGTGGTCTCGTCCAGGAGGACGGAGCCGCCCTGGGAGACCAGCTTGGACGCGGTCGGCTCGGGCACCCAGGCGCCGTCGATCGAGCCGGACTTGAAGGCGTCCGGGGTGACCTTGTTGTCCGTGCGGACGACCGAGACGTCGCCCTTGCCGGACTCGGGGTCGACCTTCCAGCCCTTCTCGGCGATCCAGTTGAGGAGCGCGACGTCCTGCGTGTTGCCCTTCTGCGGGGTGGCGATCCTCTTGCCCTTGAGGTCGTCCAGGGTCTTGATCCTGTCCGGGTTCACGACCAGCTTCACGCCGCCGGAGGCGGAGCCGGAGATGATCCGCAGGTTCTTGCCCTTGGACTTGACGTAGGCGTTGATGGAGGGCGAGGGACCGATGAAGCCGATGTCGAGGGAGCCGCCGTTGAGCGCCTCGATCTCGGACGGGCCGGCGTTGAAGGTCTGGGGCTTCAGCGCGGTGCCGCCCAGCTCCTTCTGGATCAGGCCGTCCTGGACGCCGATCAGCGCGGTGGCGTGCGTCAGGTTCGGGAAGTAGCCGAGCCGCACCTCGGAGGCGGAGAGCTTCTTCGCGTCGGACGCGACCGGAGCCTTCTTGTCGGAGGACTCGTCCTTCTTCGCGTCGGAGCCGTAGCCGCAGGAGGCGAGCGCGCCGATCAGCAGGGGCAGGGCGGCGGCTGCGGCGATGCCGCCGCGCAGCGACTTACGGGTGGTGCGGGAGTTTCCGGTGGCAGACACGCGAGGCTTTCCTCTCGGCACGTGGTCTCATGACGCACGTCTTCGGCGGTGGGACGGGGACGGATACGGCTCGTGGGGGGTGTGGGCGCGCGAGCGGTGCGCGTACGTCATCGCGCACATCGCGCCACCCCTCCCTGGCCGCTGCCGAGGGTGCCGCTGCCGACGCGGCCCCCCTCCTTCGCGAAGGTCGAGTAGATGTCGGAGAGCATGTCTAGAAGTCCCATCCTTCCTCGTCCTCGGTCGCCGCGACGGCCTTGGCGGTGGCGAAGGACTCGCCCGCCATGCCGGCCGCGAGCGTGGTGCCGTCCGCCGGGTCGATCAGCAGGAACGAACCGGTGCGGCGGGAGTCCGCGTACGCGTCGAGCGCGAGCGGCTCGGCGGTGCGGACCACGACCCGGCCGATGTCGTTGGCGACCAACTGCCCCGGAGCCGGGTGCTGGGAGAGGTCGTCCAGGGTCAGCCGCGAGGGGATGTCCTTGACGATCGCCTTGACCGTACGGGTGGTGTGCTTGAGCAGGACCCGCTGGCCGACCGCGAGCGGCCGGTCCGCCACGTGGCAGACGGTCGCCTCGACGTCCTGGCTGGTGGCCGGGGCGTCACCGGTCGGGGCGAGCAGGTCGCCGCGCGAGATGTCGATGTCGTCCGCGAGCCGGATCGTCACCGACTGCGGCGCCCACGCGATGTCGACGGCCTCGCCGAGCGCGTCGATCGCCGTGATCGTGGAGGTCTTCCCGGACGGCAGTACGGTGACCTCCTCGCCGACCCGGAAGGCACCGGCGGCGATCTGCCCGGCGTAGCCCCGGTAGTCGGGGTGCTCGGCGGTCTGCGGGCGGATCACGTACTGCACGGGGAACCGGGCGTGGCAGGCCGTCAGGTCGTGGCTGACCGGGACCGTCTCCAGGTGCTCCAGGACCGTCGGGCCGCCGTACCAGTCCATGTTCGCCGACGGCTCCACGACGTTGTCGCCGGCGAGCGCCGAGATCGGGATCGCCGTGATCTCCGGGACGCCCAGCTCGGAGGCGTACGTGGTGAACTCCTCGGCGATGGCGGCGAAGACGGGCTCGGCGTAGTCGACGAGGTCCATCTTGTTCACGGCCAGGACCACGTGCGGGACGCGGAGCAGGGCGGCGACGGCGGCGTGCCGGCGGGTCTGCTCGACGACGCCGTTGCGCGCGTCGACCAGGACCACGGCCAGCTCGGCGGTGGAGGCGCCGGTGACCATGTTCCGGGTGTACTGCACGTGCCCGGGGGTGTCGGCCAGGATGAACCGGCGCCGGGTCGTGGCGAAGTAGCGGTAGGCCACGTCGATGGTGATGCCCTGCTCGCGCTCGGCCCGCAGGCCGTCGGTGAGCAGCGCCAGGTCGGGCGCCTCCTGGCCGCGGGAGCGCGAGGCGTGCTCCACGGCCTCCAACTGGTCGGCGAGGACCGACTTGGAGTCGTGCAGGAGCCGGCCCACCAGGGTGGACTTGCCGTCGTCGACGGAACCGGCGGTCGCGAAGCGCAGCAGGGTGGTGGCCGCCGACAGGTCGGCCGGCTGCTCGGTGGACGTGCTCATTAGAAGTACCCTTCGCGCTTGCGGTCTTCCATCGCGGCCTCGGACAGCTTGTCGTCGGCCCGGGTGGCGCCCCGCTCGGTGAGCCGGGAGGCGGCGATCTCGGCGATCACCGCGTCGAGCGTGGTGGCGTCGGAGTCCACTGCACCGGTGCAGGACATGTCCCCGACCGTGCGGTAGCGGATCAGCCGGGTCTCGACCGTCTCGGTCTCCTTCGGGCCGCCCCACTCGCCGGCGGTCAGCCACATGCCGTTGCGGGCGAACACCTCGCGCTCGTGCGCGAAGTAGATCTCCGGCAGCTCGATCCCCTCGCGCTGGATGTACTGCCACACGTCCAGCTCGGTCCAGTTGGACAGCGGGAAGACGCGCACGTGCTCGCCGGGGGCGTGCCGGCCGTTGTAGAGCTGCCACAGTTCCGGGCGCTGGCGGCGCGGGTCCCACTGCGAGAACTCGTCGCGCAGGGAGAAGACGCGCTCCTTGGCGCGGGCCTTCTCCTCGTCGCGCCGTCCGCCGCCGAAGACGGCGTCGAACCGGTGCTCCTGGATGGCCTCGGTCAGCGGCACGGTCTGGAGCGGGTTGCGGGTGCCGTCGGGGCGCTCGCGGAGCTTCCCGGCGTCGATGTACTCCTGTACGGAGGCCACGTGCAGCCGCAGCCCGTGCCGCTCGACCGTGCGGTCGCGGTACTCGATGACCTCGGGGAAGTTGTGCCCGGTGTCGACGTGGAGCAGCGTGAACGGCACCGGCGCGGGCGCGAACGCCTTCAGGGCCAGGTGCAGCATGACGATGGAGTCCTTGCCGCCGGAGAACAGGATCACCGGCCGCTCGAACTCCCCCGCCACCTCGCGGAAGATGTGCACCGCCTCGGACTCCAGGGAGTCCAGGTGCGACAGGGCGAACGAGCCGTCGGTCGTGTGGACGTGGGCGACAGTGGTCACAGCAGGCCCTTCTCGGTGAGCAGCGCGTGGAGCCGCTCCGCGGACTCCCGCACGGTCTGGTCCTGGGACTCGATCCGCAGGTCGGGCGCCTCGGGGGCCTCGTAGGGGTCGTCGACCCCGGTGAGCCCGCTGATCTCGCCCGCCGCCTGCTTGGCGTACAGGCCCTTCACGTCACGGACGGAGCAGACCTCGACGGGGGTGGCCACGTGCACCTCGACGAAGGCGGTGCCCTCCGCCTGGTGGCGCTTGCGGACGGCCTCGCGGCTGTCGGCGTACGGGGCGATGACCGGCACGAGGACCTTCACGCCGTGCGAGGCGAGCAGCTCGGCGACGAAGCCGATCCGCTGCACGTTGGTGTGCCGGTCCTCGCGGGTGAAGCCGAGGCCCGCCGAGAGGAACTCGCGGATCTCGTCGCCGTCGAGGACCTCGACGCGGTGGCCCTCGTCGCGCAGTCGCCCGGCCAGCTCGTACGCGATCGTGGTCTTGCCGGCGCTCGGCAGGCCGGTGAGCCAGATGGTGGCACCGGTCACGTGGTTCTCCCGGGAGGTCGCTGAAGGGGGGTGGGGGGTCATGGTCATCAGCCGTGCAGCCCGCACTCGGTCTTGGCGCGGCCCGCCCAGCGTCCGGCGCGGGCGTCCTCGCCCTCCAGGACGCGGCGGGTGCAGGGGGCGCAGCCGACGGAGGCGTACCCGTCCATGAGGAGCGGGTTGGTGAGGACGCCGTGCTCCGTCACGTACGCGTCGACGTCGTCCTGCGTCCAGCGGGCGATGGGCGAGACCTTGACCTTGCGGCGCTTCTCGTCCCAGCCGACGACCGGGGTGTTCGCCCGGGTCGGGGACTCGTCGCGGCGCAGACCGGTGGCCCACGCGCGGTACGCGGTCAGCCCCTCTTCGAGGGGGGCGACCTTGCGCAGCGCGCAGCACCGGTCGGGGTCGCGGTCGTGCAGCTTCGGACCGTACTCGGCGTCCTGCTCGGCCACGGACTGACGCGGGGTCAGGGTGATGACGCGGACGTCCATGACGGCGTCCACGGCGTCGCGGGTGCCGATGGTCTCCTCGAAGTGGTAGCCCGTGTCGAGGAAGACGACGTCCACGCCGGGGCGGACCCGGGAGGCGAGGTGGGCGACGACCGCGTCCTCCATGGAGGAGGTGACGCAGAAGCGCTCGCCGAAGGTGTCGACGGCCCACCGGAGGATCTCCGTCGCGGAGGCGTCCTCCAGCTCGCGGCCGGCCCGCTCGGCGAGTGCCTTGAGGTCGGCCTCGGTGACGTCCTGAGCGATCGTCATATGTCGTCCCCTCCAGAGGTTCCGTCCGAAGTCCCCGGGGCGAGCAGCCCCAGGAACTTCAACTGGAAGGCCCGGCTGCACGCGGCGCATTCCCAGGCGCCGTGACCCCGCTCGTTGGGACGCAGGTCCTCGTCGCCGCAGTAGGGGCAGAAGAAGGGCGCGGCACGCTCGCTCATGACAGCGCCTCCTCGGACGCGCGGGACGCCCAGGTCGCGAAGCGCTCGCCGGTCTCGCGCTCCGCCTGGAAGCGCTTGAGGACCCGCTCCACGTAGTCGGGGAGCTCGGCCGCGGTGACCTTGAGGCCGCGGACCTTGCGGCCGAAGCCGGCCTCCAGGCCGAGCGCGCCGCCCAGGTGCACCTGGTAGCCCTCGACGCGGTTGCCCTCGTCGTCCAGGACGAGCTGGCCCTTGAGGCCGATGTCCGCGACCTGGATGCGGGCGCAGGCGTTCGGGCAGCCGTTGATGTTGATGGTCAGCGGCTCGTCGAACTCCGGGATCCGGCGCTCCAGCTCGTCGATGAGCGAGGAGCCGCGGCCCTTCGTCTCGACGATCGCCAGCTTGCAGAACTCGATGCCGGTGCAGGCCATCGTGCCGCGCCGGAAGGGCGAGGGGGTGACCCGCAGGTCGAGTGCCTCCAGGCCGGCGACCAGCGAGTCGACCTGCTCCTCCTCGACGTCCAGGACGAGCATCTTCTGCTCGGCGGTGGTGCGGACCCGGCCGGAGCCGTGCGCCTCGGCGACCTCGGCGATCTTCGTCAGGGTGGCGCCGTCGACGCGGCCGACGCGGGGCGCGAAGCCGACGTAGAACCGGCCGTCCTTCTGCCGGTGCACGCCGACGTGGTCGCGCCAGCGGCCGGCGGGCTCCTCGGGGGCCGGACCGTCCGTCAGCTTCCGCTTCAGGTACTCGTCCTCCAGGACCCGGCGGAACTTCTCCGCGCCCCAGTCGGCGACGAGGAACTTCAGGCGGGCGCGGTTGCGCAGCCGGCGGTAGCCGTAGTCGCGGAAGATCGAGATGACGCCCTCGTACACGTCGGGCACCTCGTCGAGCGAGACCCAGGTGCCGAGGCGGACGCCGAGCTTGGGGTTGGTGGAGAGCCCGCCGCCGACCCACACGTCGAAGCCGGGACCGTGCTCCGGGTGGCGCACGCCGACGAAGGCGATGTCGTTGATCTCGTGCGCCACGTCGAGCAGCGGCGAGCCGGAGACCGCCGACTTGAACTTGCGGGGCAGGTTGGAGAAGTCCTTGTTGCCGACGATCCGGCGGTGGATCTCGTCGATGGCGGGAGTGCCGTCGACGATCTCGTCGGCGGCGATGCCGGCGACGGGGGAGCCGAGGATGACGCGCGGGGTGTCGCCGCAGGCCTCGGTGGTGGACAGGCCGACCGCCTCCAGGCGGTTCCAGATCTCGGGGACGTCCTCGATGCGGATCCAGTGGTACTGGACGTTCTGCCGGTCCGTGATGTCGGCGGTGCCCCGGGCGAACTCCTCGGAGATCTCGCCGACGACCCGCAGTTGTTCGGTGGTCAGCCGGCCGCCGTCGATGCGGACCCGGAGCATGAAGTACTCGTCGTCCAGCTCCTCCGGCTCCAGAACGCCCGTCTTGGTGCCGTCCAGACCCTGCTTGCGCTGGGTGTAGAGGCCCCACCAGCGCATGCGTCCGCGCAGGTCGTTGGGGTCGATGGAGTGGAATCCGCGCTTCGAGTAGACCGTCTCAATACGTGTCCGCACATTGAGACCGTCGTCGTCCTTCTTGAACTGCTCATTGCCGTTCAGGGGGGTGAAGTGCCCCACGGCCCACTGACCCTCGCCACGGTGACGCCCGGCCTTGCGGCGGGCGGCGGCGGGGGTGGGGTCTTCCGGGGTGGCGGCCATGGCGTTTCGTCCTTCGGGACTGCGAGAGGGCGGCTCTGACCTGCACACACGCGCGCTCGGTTCAGAGGGTGGCGCGGCGGTGCGCAGCAGGAGGGGGCAGAGTCGGGTGGAAAAGTGATCGCGGCGGTGCTGGTTCTCTCAGCGCGCCGGACAGATGGCGCTGGACATGCGGCCGAGGTCGACGTGCCGCCGACTCACCAAGGCAATTCCAGTTCCAGACATGGCGGAAGCGTGTCACGGGACTTTGGAACCAGTCCAGCATCGTCCAGGATATGGACATTGTCGTCTCGCAGAACGAGATGGTGTGTTCTGGGTCACGCGAAGGGGGGTGGTGAGGGGCCCGGGAAGAGGCCCAGGAGGGGGACCCGAGGGCCCCCTTTCGCCGACTGGTCTCAGGCGTACGCGCCGGGCCATGGGCCGGGCGTCCCGGTCTCCTCGGCCTGCTCCACCTTGGTGTCGAACAGCCGGAAGCCGCGCCGCTCGTAGTTGGCCATGGCGTGCGGGCCGTCGAGCGAGCAGGTGTGCAGCCAGACGCGCTTCGTGGCCTCCCGTCCGGGCCAGCGCTCGGCCAGGTCCCAGGCGCGGGCCGTCCCGTACGACAGGAGGTGCCCGCCGATCCGGCGGCCCCGGAAGGCCGGGATCAGGCCGAAGTAGACGATCTCCACCACGCCGTCGGCCTGGGCCTCCAGCTCCACGTACCCGGCCGGCGTCCCCCTGTCGTACGCCACCCAGATCTCGGCACCCGGCTTCTCGACGATCTCCTGCCACTGCTTGTACGTCAGGGACAGGCGGTCGGACCAGCGGATGTCGCCGCCGACGGCGGTGTAGAGGAAGCGGCTGAACTCCGCCGACGGCACCTCGGCGCGCCGGACCACCACGTCGTCGCCCTCCGGCGGGGTGGCGGGACGCAGGTCGGACGGGGAGGTCTGTTCGAGGGACCAGGTGGTGAGAGTGATGCTCATGGGGTCATCGCATCATGCGGGGCGCGCGATGCCCAGGGCGGCCCCGGGGGAGGGGAGGCCCGGGGGAGACGGTTGTCCGCATGGTGGACGGGGGTGCCGTACGGTCGGGTCTCCTGCGCCACCGGGCGCGGGCGGGGCCCGTACCGCCGGCTACCCCGCCGCCCCGGCCCGCACCGCCGGTGCCGTCGAGTGGGGCAGCAGGTCCGACGGCGACTCCGGGCGCAGGACCTCCACGGTCACCTCCTCGCGGAAGCGGTACGGGCGGTGGGCCAGGACCCCCGCGAGGGTCCGGCGCACCCGGGACATCTCGGCCCGTACGGTCACCGTCCTCGTCCGGTCCCCGAACACGTCCTCCGCCAGCTCCGCCGCCGTCCGCCCGTCCCGGTGCAGCGCCAGGAGGTAGAGCAGCTCGGCGTGCCGGGGACTGAGCTCCTGCTGCCAGCCGCCCGCGGGACCCGAGACGGACACCGTCCAGCGGCGCGGCCGGCTCAGGTCGAGCACCACCCGCTGCGCCGCCTCCGCGTCCGGCGTCCCGGCCTCCTCCTCGACCCGCAGCAGCCATCCGCCCGGCAGCGCCTCCACCGCGCACGCCCCGAGCGAGGGGAGCCGGACCCGTCCGGCGCGGAAGGACTTCGGCAGCGGGACGCGGTCCACCGGCGCGAGCCCGGTCACCGCCGCCGTCCAGCCGTACGGGTCCACCACGACGGCCCGGCCGCCCACCCGGCACAGGACCGGCGCGGCGACGGCCCGCAGCCGCTCGACCGACCGGCGGTGCCGCTCGCGCATCTCGGCCTCGGCGAGCTGGGCCACCGAGTCGACCAGGGCCAGCATCGCCGGATGGAAGGTGGACGCCGGGCCGCTCACGTCGAGGATCCCCAGGAGCCGCCGGTCGCGCGGATCGCGCACGGGCGCGGCGGCGCAGGTCCAGTCGTGCAGGGTGTGGAGGTAGTGCTCGGCGGAGTGGACCTGCACCGCCCGGCCGAGGGCGAGCGCCGTGCCGACCGCGTTGGTCCCGGTCGTGCGCTCGGTCCAGGCCGCGCCCTCCTCCAGACAGATGCCGTTCGCCCGCCGCAGCACCCCGGCGTTCCCCTGCCGCCACAGCACCCGGCCGTGCTCGTCGGTGACGACCATGATCTGGAGGGAGGCGTCGGCGATGCCGGCGAGGCCGCGGGTCAGGGTCTGCATGACCTCGGCGAGGAGCGTGGTCCTGCGCCGTTCCTCCAGCTCGTCGCGGCGGAGCAGCACGCTGCTGGTGCCCCGGTCGGGGTCGAGACCGAGCCGGGCCATCCGCTGCCAGGAGGCGTCGATGACCGGACGGGGCGCGACGGGCGGGGTCCGGCCCGCCAGGGTCTCCTCGCGCACGCGGTGCAGCAGCCTGGCGGCCCGGGCGGTGTCCATGGCGGCCAGCCGCCCCATGTCGAGCCGCGTGTTCTTCATTAGTCCCTCCCAGCCACCCGGGGTGCTGTAACGGTTCTGCACAGGGCAGACGACCGGAGCGCGCACAGGGGCGGACGTCCGGAGCGTCGCTGCCCATCGTGCCGCCCGGGACCGTCCGGCGAGACCCGGTTCGGGTAATCCTGCAACCCTTTGCAACTCTCGCCCTCACCCGCCCCCCTGGGCGAGGCTTGTGCGAGCGGCGGGTGGTGCCGTGTCGGCGCAGCACCACCCCCGCTTCTTCGCGCACCCGCCCCGTGGGCCGACTGCTTGCCCGAGCCATGGGCCGACCGCCTGCCCGCGCCGCGAGCCGACCGCCTGCCCGAGCCACGCGCCCGCGCCGCGAGCCGACCACCCGCCCGAGCCACGCGCCCGCGCCGCGAGCCGACCACCCGCCCGAGCCACGCGCCCGAGCCGCAAGCCGACCACCCGCCCGAGCCACGTGCCCGCGCCGCGAGCCGGTCGCCCGCCCGCGCCACAGACCTCCGCCGTCACACCTCCACCCGCGCCCGCTCCACCACCGACCGCAGGTCCAGGGTGTGCGGCAGCGTGCCGAAGGCCGCGCCGCCGTCCCCGCCGAGCCGCGCCGCGCAGAACGCGTCAGCGACCTCCGGTGGCGCCCACCGCACGAGCAGCGCCCCCTGGAGCACCAGGGCCATCCGCTCCACGAGCCGCCGCGCCCGCGCCTCGATGCCGTCCAGGTCCGCCAGTTCGGCGAGCAGGTCCCGTACCGCCCGGTCGAAGCGGTGGTCCGCGCCCCGCGCCGCCCCGACCTCCCGCAGGAACGCGTCGAGCGAGAGCGGTTCGGTCCGCAGCACCCGCACCACGTCCAGGGCCTGCACGTTCCCCGAGCCCTCCCAGACCGAGTTGAGCGGCGACTCCCGCAGCAGCCGGGGCATCCCCGACTCCTCCACGTACCCATTGCCGCCCAGGCACTCCAGCGCCTCGGTCACCACCGGCGTACACCGCTTGGTCACCCAGTACTTCGCCACCGGCACCGCGATCCGCAGCAGCGCCCGCTCCCGCGCGGCGTCCTCCCCGCCGCCCTCGGCCGCGTCGTACGCCGCCGCGAGCCGCATCCCCAGGACCGTCGCCGCCTCCGACTCCAGGGCCAGGTCCGCGAGCACGTTCCGCATCAGCGGCTTCTCGGCCAGCGGCCCGCCGAAGGCGCTCCGGTACGAGCAGTGGTGGACGGCCTGCGCCACCGCCTGCCGCATCAGCGCCGCCGAGCCGAGCACGCAGTCGAGCCGGGTCGCCGCCACCATCCCCATGACCGAGCGGATCCCGCGCCCCTCCTCGCCGATCCGGCGCGCCCAGGTCGTGCCGTCGAACTCGACCTCGGCCGAGGCGTTCGACCGGTTGCCCAGCTTGTCCTTCAGTCGCTGGATCGCGAAGGCGTTGCGCGAGCCGTCCGCGAGCACCCGGGGCACCAGGAAGCACGTCAGGCCCGCCGGGGCCTGCGCCAGGACCAGGAAGGCGTCCGACATCGGCGCCGAGCAGAACCACTTGTGCCCGGTCAGGACGTACTCGCCCGCCGCCGCCAGCGGGCTCGCCTCCGTCGTGTTCGCCCGGACGTCGCTGCCGCCCTGCTTCTCCGTCATCGCCATCCCGAGCAGGGCGCCCGGCTTCTCCGCGACGGGCAGCAGCGCCCGCTCGTACACGCGCGAGCGGGCCGCCGGCTCCCACACCCCGGCGAGCTCCGGCTCGATCCGCAGCGCGGGCACCGCCGCGTGGGTCATGGACAGCGGGCAGCCGTGCCCGGCCTCCGCCTGCGTCGCCACCAGGAAACCGGCCGCCCGCCGCACGTGCCCGCCCGGCAGGTCCCACGCGTCGGTCAGCCCGGCCGACACGGAACGGCCCAGGATCCGGTGCCAGGCCGGATGGAAGCGGACCTCGTCCACCCGGTGGCCGTAGCGGTCGTGGGTCCGCAGCCGGGGCGGGTTCTCGTTCGCCTGCTCGCCCCACTCCCGCACCTGCTCCGAACCCGTCGCCCGGCCGAGCAGCGCGAGCGACTCCCGGGCCTCGTCGAGGAGCTCCGGGGCGAGGTGCCGCCCGACCGCCTCGGCCAGGGCACGGTCGCCCGTGAAGACGTCGTACCCCACCAGGGGAGGGGGCTGATTGGTCACTGTGTGGGTGGTCCGCGCCATGCGGATACGGTAAGCAGGTGCAGGCAGCAAGAGAAACACCCGAACGGCCCGAGCGGCCCGAGCGGCGGCCCGGGAGCAGGCTCCACCGCGCCCGCGTCCTCTACCGCAACGTCTCGAAGCGGAAGATGGTCTGGCTGCTCCTCAAGGACACCGTCAACTCGTGCATCGAGTACCGGATCCTCGGTCTCGCCGCCGAGGCGGCGTTCTTCACCCTGCTGTCCCTGCCGCCCCTGCTCCTCGGCCTGATCGCCCTCCTGGGCTACGCCGACGACTGGACCAACACCGACACCGTCACCAGCATCCAGGAGAACATCCTCCGCGCCGCCGGGACGGTCCTCTCCGACCGGGGCGTCGAGGAGATCGCCAAACCGGTCCTGGACGACGTCACCCGGGGCAAACGGCCCGACCTGATCTCCCTGGGCTTCGCCATCGCCCTCTGGTCCGGCTCCCGCGCGGTGAACGTCTTCATCGACACCATCACCGTCATGTACGGGCTCGACGGCCACCGCGGCATCGTGAAGACCCGGCTCCTCGCCTTCCTGCTCTACCTCGTGGCCCTGGTCATCGGCGCCGTCGTGCTGCCGCTCGCCGTCGTCGGCCCCGACCGGGTCGTCGAGCTCGTCCCCTGGGGGACGGAGGTCGTCTCCGTCCTCTACTGGCCGGCCGTCATCCTCCTCTCCATCGCCTTCCTCACCACGCTCTACCACGTGTCCGTGCCCGTGCGGTCGCCGTGGATCGAGGACATCCCCGGCGCCCTCGTCGCGCTCGCCATGTGGACCCTCGGCAGCTTCCTGCTGCGGATCTACCTGACCAGCCAGGTCGAGGGCCCCACCATCTACGGCTCCCTCGCCGCGCCCATCGCCGTCCTCCTCTGGATCGGCGTCTCCGCCTTCGCCGTCCTCGTCGGCGCCGCCGTCAACGCCGCCATCGACCGCGTCTGGCCCTCCGTCGCCACCGCCGCCGCCCGCGAGGCCAACGAACGCGCCCGCGCCGTCCAGGCCGCAGAACTCGTCGCCCGCGTCCGGGCCGAGGCGGAGGACGTCGACGAGGACGACCCGGACATGCCCTCCGAGTTCCCCGAACGCTGGTCGAAGTTCCTGCCCCCGGACGACGTGAAGTCCCGTCTGCACTCGAACTGGGAGAAGGACTGAGCTCCGAGGAGGCGTCGTGGTCCCTCTTCAATTCGGTGGTGCCGCCGCCCGGGATGCGGCTAAGGGCTTGCAGATCATCAAGGTGTTGCTTCCCGTGCTGGCGCTCGTTGGTGTGGTATGCGCATCCCGGACGAGACTCGTGACCAACTCTCTG
>NZ_JBIAEA010000009.1:0-306425 GCF_042868165.1 Streptomyces sp. NPDC007872 | reverse complement strand
CGCCGATGGTACTGCAGGGGGGACCCTGTGGGAGAGTAGGACACTGCCGAACAATCATTGTGGGAAAGCCCCGCACCTTTATGGTGCGGGGCTTTTCTGCGTTCACGGGCGCCGGCGAGACCCCTGTGCGCGGTGGTCCGGTGGCTGAAGGTAGGGTCAGGGGGCAACGTCGGCACCATCCTCAGCAGGAGGCCCCCGGGTGGAGGTCCAGGAGACTCGCGTTCAGACCGACCGGGTCCTCACCATCCCCAACATTCTCAGCATGGCGCGCCTCGTCGGCGTGCCGCTGTTTCTGTGGCTGATTCTCCGCCCCGAGTTCGGTGGTCCCAAGAGCGACGGCTGGGCGCTGCTCGTCCTGGCGCTCAGTGGCGTCAGCGACTACCTCGACGGGAAACTCGCCCGACGCTGGAACCAGATCAGCAGCCTCGGCCGGCTGCTCGATCCCGCCGCCGACCGCCTGTACATCCTGTCCACCCTCGTCGGCCTCACCTGGCGGGAGATCCTTCCGCTGTGGCTGACCGCCGCCCTTCTGGCGCGCGAGGCCATGCTCCTGGTCATGGTGGGAATCCTCCGGAGGCACGGCTACCCGCCGCCGCAGGTCAACTTCCTCGGCAAAGCTGCGACTTTCAACCTCATGTACGCCTTCCCGTTGCTGCTTCTCAGTGACGGAACGGGCTGGCTTTCGTCACTCGCTGAAGTTTTCGGGTGGGCCTTCGCCGGATGGGGTACAACTCTGTATTGGTGGGCAGGGATCCTCTACGTGGTCCAGGTCCGTCGACTCGTGAAGACGGATACCGAGGCCGATTGAGTCCGTTCCTTCTGTGTCGAGCAGCGTCGCCGGCAACAACGAGGACGTCCGCGGGTTACTGAGCGGGCAGGCGAAGTCGGCAGGACCGTCATCTCTTGAAGGAGGACGCTTCCGACATGAAGGCCGTCGTGATGGCCGGTGGCGAGGGAACCCGTCTTCGCCCCATGACCTCGAGCATGCCCAAGCCTCTTCTGCCGGTGGTGAACCGGCCGATCATGGAGCACGTCCTACGACTGCTCAAGAGGCACGGTCTCAACGAGACCGTCGTCACCGTGCAGTTTCTCGCCTCTCTCGTCCGAAATTACTTCGGCGACGGCGAAGAGCTCGGGATGGAGCTCACCTACGCCAACGAGGAGAAACCGCTCGGTACAGCGGGAAGCGTGAAGAACGCCGAGGAAGCGCTGAAGGACGACGCCTTCCTCGTCATCTCGGGGGACGCGCTCACCGATTTCGATCTCACCGATCTCATCGCCTTCCACAAGGAGAAGGGCGCACTCGTCACGGTCTGCCTCACCCGGGTGCCGAACCCCCTGGAGTTCGGCATCACGATCGTCGACGAGGAGGGCAAGGTCGAACGCTTCCTGGAGAAGCCGACCTGGGGCCAGGTCTTCTCGGACACCGTCAACACGGGCATCTACGTGATGGAGCCCGAGGTGTTCGACTACGTCGAGGCCGACACGTCGGTCGACTGGTCGGGGGACGTCTTCCCGCAGCTCATGAAGGAGGGCAAGCCGATCTACGGCTATGTCGCCGAGGGCTACTGGGAGGACGTCGGTACGCACGAGAGCTATGTGAAGGCCCAGGCGGACGTCCTGGAGGGCAAGGTCCAGGTCGACATCGACGGCTTCGAGATCTCGCCCGGCGTGTGGGTCTCGGAGGGCGCCGAGGTGCACCCCGACGCCGTGCTGCGCGGACCGCTCTACATCGGTGACTACGCCAAGGTCGAGGCCGGTGCCGAGATCCGCGAGCACACCGTCGTCGGGTCGAACGTGGTCGTCAAGAGCGGCGCCTTCCTGCACAAGGCCGTCGTCCACGACAACGTCTACATCGGCCAGCAGAGCAATCTGCGCGGTTGTGTCATCGGCAAGAACACCGACGTCATGCGGGCCGCCCGGATCGAGGACGGAGCCGTCATCGGGGACGAGTGCCTGGTCGGTGAGGAATCGATCGTGCAGGGCAACGTCCGGGTCTATCCGTTCAAGACGATCGAGGCCGGCGCGTTCGTCAACACCTCGGTCATCTGGGAGTCCCGGGGACAGGCCCACCTCTTCGGAGCGCGCGGGGTCTCCGGCATCCTCAACGTGGAGATCACGCCCGAGCTGGCGGTCCGCCTCGCGGGCGCGTACGCCACGACCCTGAAGAAGGGCTCGACCGTCACCACGGCCCGTGACCACTCCCGGGGCGCCCGCGCGCTGAAACGGGCGGTGATCTCGGCACTGCAGGCCAGTGCCATCGACGTGCGGGACCTGGAGAACGTGCCGCTGCCGGTGGCACGGCAGCAGACCGCGCGCGGAAGCGCCGGCGGCATCATGATCCGAACCTCGCCCGGCGTGCCCGACTCCGTCGACATCATGTTCTTCGACGAGCGCGGCGCCGACCTCTCCCAGGGCGGGCAGCGCAAGCTCGACCGGGTGTTCGCGCGCCAGGAGTACCGGAGAGCCTTCCCCGGTGAGATCGGCGACCTCTCCTTCCCGGCGAGCGTCTTCGACTCGTACACCGGATCGCTGCTGCGGAACGTCGACACCTCCGGGATCGCGGAGGCCGGCCTGAAGGTCGTCGTGGACGCCTCCAACGGCAGCGCCGGGCTCGTCCTGCCCAGCCTGCTCGGACGGCTCGGAGTCGACTCGCTGACGATCAACCCCGGTCTCGACGAGTCCAGGCCCACGGAGTCGGTCGAGAGCCGACGGGCCGGGCTCGTACGGCTCGGGGAGATCGTGGCCTCGGCGCGGGCCGCGTTCGGCGTGCGCTTCGACCCCGTCGGCGAGCGGCTGTCCCTCGTGGACGAGCGGGGCCGGATCATCGAGGACGACCGGGCGCTCCTGGTCATGCTGGACCTGGTGGCTGCCGAGCGGCGCTCCGGGCGGGTCGCGCTGCCGGTGACGACCACGCGGATCGCCGAGCAGGTCGCCGCGTACCACGGCACCCAGGTCGAGTGGACGACCACCTCGCCCGACGACCTCACCCGGGTCGGCCGGGAGGAGTCGACGATCTTCGGCGGTGACGGGCGCGGCGGGTTCATCGTGCCCGAGTTCAGCAGCGTCTTCGACGGGACCGCCGCCTTCGTGCGGCTGCTCGGTCTCGTGGCGCGGACGCAGCTCACGCTGAGCCAGATCGACGCCCGGATCCCGCGGGCCCACGTCCTCAAGCGGGACATCGCGACCCCGTGGGCCGTGAAGGGCCTCGTGATGCGCAAGGTGGTCGAGGCGGCGGGCAACCGCTCCGTCGACACCACCGACGGCGTCCGGGTGGTGGAGGCCGACGGGCGCTGGGTGATGGTGCTGCCCGACCCCGCCGAGGCCGTCACCCATCTGTGGGCCGAGGGTCCCGACGACACCTCCGCGCAGGCCCTGCTCGACGAGTGGGCCGCGGTGGTCGACAGCGCAGGTCGCTGACGGAGTCGCCCCGTCCGGTGGGGAGGTGCCCGAGAAGCACCTCCCCACCGGACGGAGGGGCCATTCGGCGGTACGCCGTGCGACGTGCGACGATGTGCGGCATGTCGCAGCAGCCCCCCGTTCGGAGCACCGGATCATCGCCGCCGCGTCCGGACGCGTCCATGTCGCTGCTGAACAACGTGATCGACCACGCCCTCGACGACGGATACGCCGAGGCGACCGCCCGGCGTGCCGCCGAGGGCGGCGGGCTGCCCCGCAGTCTGCGGGCGAAGCTCGGCGTCGCCGCCGGCCTCCTGCTCGCGGCCGCCGTGGTGACCGTCGGCGCGGCCGAGGCGCGGGTCTCCGCGCCGGTCGTCGCCAAGGAGCGACAGGAACTGATCGACCGGATCGAGGCGGAGTCCTCGGAGGCCGACGGCCTGGAACAGGACGTCGAGCGGATCCGTACCGAGGTCGGGGAGCGGCAGAGGCAGGCGCTCCAGGAGTACGGCGGCGACCAGGCCGAGCTGGTGGCGCTGCTCTCGGGCGCGACGCCGGTGCACGGCCCCGGGGTGCGGCTGGTCGTCGACGACGCCAAGGACACCGACACCGGTGGCGGCGGCCCCCGCGAGAGCAGCGGCTTCTCCGACACCGGCCGGGTCCGCGACCGGGACATGCAGCGCGTGGTCAACGGGCTGTGGGAGTCGGGCGCCGAGGCGGTCGCGATCAACGGGCAGCGGCTGACGTCGCTGTCCGCGATCCGCGCCGCCGGCGACGCCATACTGGTCGACAACAAGCCGCTGGTGCCGCCGTACACCGTCCTCGCGATCGGGAACGGGCAGAAGCTGAGCACCGCGTTCCAGGACAGCGCCGACGGGCAGTACCTGCACGCGCTGGTGGAGAACTTCGGGATCAGGAGCAGCATCTCCGCCGAGGGCGACGTGCGCCTTCCGGCCGCGCCGAGCCTGACCGTACGTACCGCAGAGCCGAGGGGGGCCGGGGCGACGCCCTCCGGTCGGGCCACGGCCGACACAGGGAAGGGCACATCGTGATCGCCGTACTGGGCCTGATCGTCGGAGTGGTGGTCGGACTGTTGGTCCGCCCCGAGGTTCCGGCGGTGGTCGAGCCCTATCTTCCGATCGCCGTGGTCGCCGCCCTCGACGCGGTCTTCGGCGGACTGCGGGCCATGCTCGACGGGATCTTCGTCGACAAGGTCTTCGTGGTCTCCTTCCTGTCCAACGTGGTCGTGGCCGCGCTGATCGTCTTCCTCGGCGACAAGCTGGGCGTGGGCGCGCAACTGTCGACCGGTGTGGTCGTCGTGCTCGGCATCCGGATCTTCTCCAACGCGGCCGCCATCCGGCGCCACGTCTTCCGGGCGTGAGGCCGATGAGCGAGAACCCCCAGAACCCTCAGGACCCCCAGAACCCTCAGGACCCCCGTGGTGCCCAGGACCCGCAGGGCTCCCAGGCCCCGCAGCGTCCCCAGGACCCCCGGGTGCCGGAGGAGCAGCGGCGCCCCGGGAGTCCCGAAGTCCCCGAAGGGGCCGGGGCCCCGGCAGGGCCCGCGGCGCCCAGGAGTCCCGAAGTGCCCGAGGACGTGGACACCCGGGTCTTCCGGAAGGTGGAGACGCAGCCGCCCTCCGCCCCTCACCACCAGCACCGGAAGCCCCCGGGCGAGGGTGCGCCCGGGGCGGTCCCCGGCTCGCCCGCGGCGCCGGGGAGCACGGACCGGGGAGCCCGGGAGCCCGTGGCACCTCCTCCCGCCGCCGAGGCGCCCCCCGCGGCCGAGCCGTCGGGCGCGGGCGGACGGGACGAGCGGGGCGGTCGGCACAGGCTGATCTCCGCGCTGTGGCCGCCGAGGGTGACCAGGGCCCAACTCGTCGTCGCCCTGCTGCTGTTCGGCCTCGGGCTCGGTCTGGCCATCCAGGTCTCCTCGACCAGCGACAACAGCGCCCTGCGGGGCGCCCGCCAGGAGGACCTGGTGCGGATCCTCGACGAGCTCGACGACCGCACGCAGCGCCTGGAGGACGAGAAGACCCGTCTGGAGAAGCAGCGTTCCGAGCTGGAGTCCAGCTCGGACCAGGCCGAGGAGGCGCGCAAGCAGACCCAGGAGAAGGAGCGGCAGCTCGGCATCCTGGCCGGCACGGTCGCCGCCGAGGGCCCCGGCATCACCCTGTCCGTCGGCGACCCCACCGGGTCCGTCGAGTCGGACATGCTGCTCGACGCCATCCAGGAGCTGCGCGCGGCGGGCGCCGAGGCGATCCAGGTCAACGGTGTCCGGGTGGTGGCGGACAGTTACTTCACCGGTAGTGGTGATGACATGCGGATCGATGGAACGCAGGTGGCCGCTCCGTACGTCTTCAAGGTCATCGGCAAGCCGGAGGATCTCGAGCCCGCGCTCAACATCCCCGGCGGTGTCGTGCAGACCCTCGAGAAGGAGCAGGCCACGGCCACGGTGGAGCGGTCGGCGAAGATCGTCGTCGACGCCTTGCGACCGGCGGAGCGGCCTGACTACGCTCAGTCGTCCTCGCAGTGAGGAGGCGTACGAGGGGGGTCCCGCGACAAGGGCAGGGCCTTGCGGGGGGTCGGCGCATCACAACGGTGGTGCGTGGTGGAAACTGTCCGGAGGATACGGACGTTGTGAAGGTGTCCGGGTCGGCAGGTGTGATGGATCTCGGTTCGTCCTGCCCCACGGGCGGGTCTGTTTCGGTCAAGGGGAATCGCCCGTGAAGTTGTTTGCGAAGTTGTTCGGCAAGAGCGCACGTGAGGACGGCAACGCCCGGCACCGCGCGCCGCGCCACGCCCAGAGCGAGGAGCAGGGCGGCGAGCGCCCGCTCTTCCGTGACGAGGTCGGAGGTCGGGGTGGTGACATTCCGGGCGCACCGGGCGCGTCTTCTGTTGACCCCGCCGGGGCCGCCCGCATAGGTTTCGGTGAACCATCGACCTCGAGTGCGGGTGGAGGGTTCTCCTCCGACCCGTACGCGACACAGACCTCGGCGGGGCAGCCGCGGCAGGAGGATGCGTCCATGCCGGTGTGTACGAGGTGCGGTCACCGCAACGCGGCCGACAGCCGCTTCTGCTCCCACTGCGGCACGCCGCTGCGCGGCGGGGTCGCCCCGGAACGCGCGTCGGAGACGACGTCGACGATCTCCATCTCGGGCCTGGAGGCCTATGACGCGGAGGTCACCGGCCAGACCGCGCTGCCGTCGCTCTCCCCGGAGGCGCTGGCGGCCGTGGAGGCGCTGCCGCTGGGATCCGCGCTCCTCGTGGTGCGCCGGGGGCCGAACTCCGGCAGCCGGTTCCTCCTCGACGGAGAGCTGACGACGGCCGGCCGTCACCCGCAGAGCGACATCTTCCTGGACGACGTCACGGTCTCCCGGCGGCACGTCGAGTTCCGGCGGGGGCAGGACGGCAGTTTCACCGTCTCCGACGTCGGCAGCCTCAACGGCACGTACGTCAACCGCGAGCCGATCGACTCGGTCGTTCTGTCCAACGGTGACGAGGTGCAGATCGGCAAGTACCGGCTGGTCTTCCATTCGAGCCAGCGGGGCGTGTGACGCCTCGGGGAATCCCCTTCAGGGAAGGTCCATGCTGCGAACACCGACGGGCGGTGCCGGATCCGGCACCGCCACCGCGGGCGACAGACTGGTCAGCATCGGCACGGTGCTGAACCAACTGCGCGACGAGTTTCCCGAAGTGACCATCTCCAAGATCCGGTTCCTGGAGGCCGAGGGGCTCGTCGAGCCCCGGCGGACGGCCTCCGGCTACCGGAAGTTCAGCCGGCAGGACGTGGAGCGGCTCGCCCGCATCCTGCGGATGCAGCGGGACCACTACCTTCCGCTGAAGGTCATCCGCGAGCACCTCGACGCCCTCGCCCGGGGCGAGCGGGTCGAACTCCCGGCCCCCGGGCGCCGTCGGGACCTCCTGGAGGGGCCCTGGGAGCAGGACCCGGAGCCGCCGGCCGCCGCGCGGCTCGAACGGGACGAGCTGCTCGCCGCCGCCGAGGTCACCGAGACCGAGCTCGCGGAGTGGGAGTCGTACGGTCTGATCGCCGAGACGGAGGGCGGGGGCTACGACCCCGAGACCGTCACCGTCGCCCGGCTCGTGGCGGATCTGGGGAGATTCGGTCTGGAGCCCCGTCACCTGCGGTCCGTGAAGGCGGCCGCCGACCGGGAGGCCGGGCTGATCGAACAGGTGGTCGCGCCGCTGCGCCGGCACCGCAATCCGCAGACCAGGGCCCACGCGGAGGCCACCGCCCAGGAGCTGGCCGCGCAGTCGGTGCGGCTGCACGCGGCCCTGATGCAGATCGCCCTGGGCACCCGCTCGCAGTGACCGGAGAGGGGCCCGACTATCCAAACCGGTCGGGCACGTCCTAGGGTTGCTGTGTGAACGAGCTCGACGTTGTGGGTGTCCGAGTGGAAATGCCCTCCAATCAGCCGATCGTGCTCCTACGTGAAGTGGGAGGCGATCGTTACCTCCCCATCTGGATCGGACCGGGGGAGGCGACCGCGATCGCCTTCGCGCAGCAGGGGATGGCCCCTCCGCGACCGCTGACGCACGACCTGTTCAAGGACGTGCTGGAGGCCGTGGGGCAGGAGCTCACCGAAGTCCGCATCACGGATCTGCGTGACGGGGTCTTCTACGCCGAGCTGGTCTTCGCCAGCGGCGTCGAGGTGAGCGCCCGGCCGTCCGACGCGATAGCGCTGGCCCTCCGGACCGGGACGCCGATCTTCGGCAGTGACGGCGTCCTGGACGACGCCGGCATCGCGATCCCGGACGAGCAGGAGGACGAGGTGGAGAAGTTCCGCGAATTCCTCGACCAGATCTCACCGGAGGATTTCGGGACCAACAGTCAGTGAGACCGGGCGGTACGGCCATGGGCCGTTCGCGGGGTGCTGTCAGAGCATTCGAGTAGCCTTTCCCCGGAGAGAGACACGGGAAACCACTCTCAGGGTGATTATCACTCGGCGTGCCGAGTGTGGCGATCGTTGACGCACCCCGAGTGACTGCCTACCTTCGTGTGGGCAGGTCAAGGACGGAGGGTCGGCGTGATGAGCAGCGCGGACGGTACGGCGGGCAGCTCCCTCGGACGCGTGTCCGGGGAGAACGGTCCGTATCCGCTTCACGGCAGTGTGAGCGACTTCGGTACGGGCGCCGGTACGGGCGCGGCGGACGAGGTGATCGGTTACCGCGGCCCCACGGCGTGCGCGGCCGCCGGCATCACCTATCGCCAACTGGACTACTGGGCGCGCACCGGTCTCGTGGAACCGAGCGTGCGGCCCGCGTACGGGTCGGGCACGCAGCGGCTCTACAGCTTCCGGGACGTCGTCGTCCTGAAGATCGTCAAGCGCTTCCTCGACACCGGGGTGGCCCTGCAGAACATCCGGGCCGCGGTGCAGCACCTGAGGGCCCGGGGCTTCAGCGACCTGGAGCGGATGACGCTCATGAGCGACGGGGCCACGGTCTACGAGTGCTCCTCGCCCGACGAGGTCGTCGACCTGCTCCAGGGCGGGCAGGGCGTCTTCGGCATCGCCGTCGGCGTGGTCTGGCGGGACGTGGAGGCGGCGCTCTCGCAACTGCACGGGGAGCGGGTGGACACCGGCGAGACGCTCGTGGGGCACAACCCCGGCGACGAGCTGGCCCGCAGGCGGCGGGACCGGGCGGTCTGAGCCGGGTCCGCGGGCGGTTTTCGGGACGGCTCCGTCGCGGGGCGCGTCCCGGGGCGTCCGGCCGTTGTCAGTGGCATGGGGGAGCATCGGAGGCGTGAGAGCCGCGCCGACGATCCTGCATCTCGACATGGACGCCTTCTTCGCCGCCGCCGAGCAGGCGTCGAAGCCCAGCCTGCGCGGAAAGCCCGTGGTCGTGGGTGGGATCGGGCCGCGGGGCGTGGTCGCCACCGCCTCGTACGAGGCGCGTCGCTTCGGGGTCCACTCGGCGATGCCGATGGGCCAGGCGCGTCGGCTCGCGCCGAACGCGGCCTATCTCGTGCCGCGCTTCGCCTTCTACCGGTCGATCAGCGAGCAGGTCATGCGGCTGCTCGGGGGCCTGTCCCCGCTCGTGGAGCCCCTCAGCCTCGACGAGGCCTTCGTGGACCTGGAGGCGGGGGGCGTCGCCGACGACACGGCGAGCGCGCGGGCCGCGGGGGAGCGGCTGCGGGCCGACATCCTCGCCACGACGGGACTCACCGGGTCGGTGGGGCTCGCGGGCTCCAAGATGCTCGCGAAGATCGCCTCCGAGCAGGCGAAGCCGGACGGACTCGCCCTCATACCGCCGGGCACCGAGCGGGAGCTCCTCGGACCGAAGTCCGTGCGGATCCTGCCCGGGGTCGGGCCGGCGACCGGGGAGCACCTGCGGCGGGCCGGGATGACGACCGTGTCCGACCTCGCGGAAGCGGGCGAGGACGAGCTCGTACGGCTCCTGGGGCGGGCGCACGGGGCCTCGCTGCACCGGATGGCCCTGGGGCACGACGACCGGCCCGTGGTGGCCGAGCGGGACGCCAAGTCGGTCTCCGTCGAGGACACCTTCGCCGTGGACCTGCACGACCGGGTGCGGATCCGGGGAGAGGTCGAGCGGCTCGCGGAGCGGTGCGTGGAGCGGCTGCGGGCGTCGGGGCACTCGGGGCGGACGATCGTCCTGAAGGTGCGGAGGTTCGACTTCTCGACGCTCACCCGGTCCGAGACGCTGCGGGGGCCGACGGACGCGCTGGGAGTCGTGCGGGAGGCCGCGGGGCGGCTGCTCGAGTCGGTGGACACCACGGGGGGCGTGCGGCTGCTCGGGGTGGGCGTGAGCGGGCTCGCGGACTACACGCAGGAGGACCTGTTCGCCCAGGCGGAGCTCACGGGTGAGGGGGGCGGGGGAGAGGCCGGTGCCGCTGCGGTGGCGCCCGAGGTGGTGGTGGCCGAGCCGGTCGGGGCCGGGTCCGTCGCGCCCGTCGAGCGGTACTGGGCGCCCGGGCACGACGTGCGGCACGCGGTGCACGGGGCCGGGTGGGTGCAGGGGAGCGGGCTCGGACGGGTCACGGTGCGGTTCGAGGAACCGGGGTCGGCGCCGGGGCGGGTGCGGACGTTCGCCGTGGACGATCCGGAGCTGGAGGCGGGGGAGGCGTTGCCGCTGGTGCGGGGTTCCGGGGCGGGGGCGGGGTCGGCGCCTGTGCCCGTGCCGTCGGCGGCTGCGGGGCGTGGGGGTGCGCCCGGCCTGGCGGCCGGGCCGGGTTCCCACTCGCACCCCCCGCACCACCCGTGACGGTGGGTGGGCAGGGGCGCGGGTCTTCCCGTGGGGCGTGCCGCGTCGTCGGCGGCTGCGGGGTGTTTTCGGGCGGTTCCGGTCAGGCGCTTTCCTGGCCCGCCAGGCGGCCGAAGTCCTTGTCCGGGGTGTCCGCGGGGGGCGGGGGGAGGGCGAGGCTGTAGTGGCGGTAGAGCTGGAGTTCCTGCTCCGGGGAGAGGTGGCGGCCCACGCCGAAGTCCGGGGCGTCCTTGATGAGGGCGCGTTCGAACGGGACGTGGAGGCCGTCGTCGAGCAGGTCGCTCGGTTCCAGGGGGACGAACGCGTCCCTGCTGAACAGGCCCGTGCGGACCGCGGCCCACTCCGGGACGCCGGTCGCGTCGTCGAGGTACACCTCGTCGACGGTTCCGATCTTGTGTCCGTTCCGGTCGTACGCCTTGCGGCCGATCAGGCTGCGCGGATCGATGTCGGTCTGCACGGTCCCTCCAACTGGTCGCAACTCCTCTACCCCCTACCAAAGGGCACATCCGGGATGTCGGCCACTTGAGCGAAGGGAGTCTCAACCGCGCTGGTAGGCTGGGTGTGGCTGTCGACCCCGTGCGGGAGAGTCCCCCGGAGAAACCTTCCGGTGGGCGCCGAAGGAGCAAATCCTCCCCGGAATCTCTCAGGCCCCCGTACCGCACGGACGAGGTCACTCTGGAAAGCAGAGCGGATGTCCGACGGCATGCGCTCTCACCGACGGTGAAAGCCGGCGTGCCGCGAGGCGTGCCGGTGAAGCTCTCAGGTTGAGATGACAGAGGGGGAGGCCGTCCGGGCACCCGCGCCGTGGTGCCCCTCGCAGGTCGTGACGACCAGGAGGCCTCCGTACATGACCGCCAACCGCATTCCGCTCTCCGAGCTCGAGCAGGGCATCCCGTTCGAGCAGCGGCACATCGGGCCCGACGCCGAGGCCCGGGCCAAGATGCTCGCCCAGGTCGGTTACGGCTCGCTCGACGAGCTCACGGCCGCCGCGGTGCCGGACGTGATCAAGAACGCCGAGGCGCTGGGCCTGCCGGCCGCGCGCACCGAGGCCGAGGTGCTCGCCGAGCTGCGCGAGCTCGCCGACCGCAACCAGGTCCTCGCCCCGATGATCGGCCTCGGCTACTACGGCACCTTCACCCCGCCGGTGATCCTCCGGAACGTGATGGAGAACCCCGCCTGGTACACGGCCTACACGCCGTACCAGCCGGAGATCTCCCAGGGCCGCCTGGAGGCCCTGCTGAACTTCCAGACGATGGTCGCCGACCTGACCGGCCTGCCCACCTCCGGCGCCTCCCTGCTCGACGAGGGCACCGCCGCCGCCGAGGCCATGGCGCTGTCCCGCCGCGTCGGCAAGGTCAAGAAGGGCGTCTTCCTCGTCGACGCCGACGCCCTGCCGCAGACGATCGCCGTCATCGAGACCCGCGCCGAGCCGACCGGCGTCGAGGTCGTCGTCGCCGACCTGAGCGAGGGCATCCCGGCCGAGGTCGCCGAGCGCGGCGTCTTCGGCGTGCTGATCCAGTACCCCGGCGCCTCCGGTGCCGTCCGCGACATCAAGCCGCTGATCGACGCGGCCCACGAGCTCGGCGCGATCGTCACCGTCGCCGCCGACCTGCTCGCCCTCACCCTGCTCACCTCGCCCGGCGAGCTGGGCGCCGACATCGCCGTCGGCACCACGCAGCGCTTCGGCGTCCCCATGGGCTTCGGCGGCCCGCACGCCGGCTACATGGCCGTCCAGGACAAGCACGCCCGCTCCCTGCCCGGCCGGCTCGTGGGCGTGTCCGTCGACGCCGACGGCAACCGCGCGTACCGCCTGGCCCTCCAGACCCGCGAGCAGCACATCCGCCGCGAGAAGGCCACCAGCAACATCTGTACCGCCCAGGTGCTGCTCGCCGTCATGGCCGGCATGTACGCCGTCTACCACGGCCCCGACGGCCTCAAGGGCATCGCGCTGCGCACCCACCGGTACGCCGCGATCCTGGCCGCCGGTCTGCGCGCCGGGGGCGTCGAGCTGACCGGGGACGTCTTCTTCGACACCCTCACCGCCCGCGTGCCCGGCAAGGCCGACACGGTCGCCGCCGCCGCCCGCGAGGCCGGTGTGAACCTGTACCGCGCCGACGCCGACCACGTGTCGGTCTCCTGCGACGAGACCACCACGCGCGAGCAGCTCGCCGCCGTCTGGGGCGCCTTCGGCGTCACCGCCGACGTCGAGGCCCTGGACGCCGCCACCGAGGACGCGCTGCCCGCCGGTCTGCTGCGCTCCGACGCGTACCTGACCCACCCGGTCTTCCACGCGCACCGCTCCGAGACCTCGATGCTGCGCTACCTGCGCCGCCTCGCGGACCGCGACTACGCGCTCGACCGCGGCATGATCCCGCTCGGCTCCTGCACGATGAAGCTGAACGCGACCACCGAGATGGAGCCGGTGACCTGGCCCGAGTTCGGCCAGATGCACCCCTTCGCCCCGGTCGGGCAGGCCGAGGGCTACCTCACGCTCATCACCGAGCTGGAGGAGCGCCTCGCCGAGGTCACCGGCTACGACAAGGTGTCGATCCAGCCCAACGCCGGTTCGCAGGGCGAGCTGGCCGGTCTCCTCGCCGTCCGCGCGTACCACCGGGCCAACGGCGACGAGCAGCGCACGGTCTGCCTCATCCCGTCCTCCGCGCACGGCACCAACGCCGCCTCCGCGGTGATGGCCGGCATGAAGGTCGTCGTGGTCAGGACCGCCGACGACGGCGAGGTCGACGTCGAGGACCTGCGGGCCAAGATCGCCCAGTACCGCGACGAGCTGTCCGTCCTGATGATCACCTACCCGTCCACGCACGGCGTGTTCGAGGAGCACGTCGCGGACATCTGCGCCGAGGTCCACGAGGCCGGCGGCCAGGTGTACGTCGACGGCGCCAACCTCAACGCCCTGGTCGGCCTGGCCAAGCCGGGTCACTTCGGCGGCGACGTCTCGCACCTGAACCTGCACAAGACCTTCTGCATCCCGCACGGCGGCGGCGGCCCCGGCGTCGGCCCGGTCGGCGTCCGCGCCCACCTCGCCCCGTACCTGCCGAACCACCCGCTCCAGCCCACCGCGGGCCCGGAGACCGGCGTCGGTCCGATCTCGGCCGCCCCGTGGGGCTCCGCCGGCATCCTGCCGATCTCCTGGTCGTACGTGCGCCTGATGGGCGGCGAGGGCCTCAAGCGCGCCACCCAGGTCGCGGTGCTCGCGGCGAACTACATCGCCAAGCGCCTGGAGCCGCACTTCCCGGTGCTCTACACCGGTCCGGCCGGTCTGGTCGCCCACGAGTGCATCGTGGACCTGCGTCCGCTGTCCAAGGAGACCGGCGTCACCGTCGACGACATCGCCAAGCGCCTGATCGACTACGGCTTCCACGCGCCGACGATGTCCTTCCCGGTGGCCGGCACGCTGATGATCGAGCCGACCGAGTCCGAGGACCTGACCGAGCTCGACCGCTTCTGCGACACGATGATCGCGATCCGGGCCGAGATCGAGAAGGTCGCCGCGGGCGAGTGGCCGGCGGAGGACAACCCGCTGCGCAACGCCCCGCACACCGCGGCCGCGCTCGGCGGCGCGTGGGACCACGTGTACACGCGGGACGAGGCGGTCTTCCCGGCCGGCGTCTCGGCCGCCGACAAGTACTGGCCGCCGGTGCGCCGCATCGACGGCGCCTTCGGCGACCGGAACCTGGTCTGCTCCTGCCCGCCGCTGGACGAGTACGACAACTGAGACCGCGGGCCCTCACGGCCGGGTTTCATGACCGAGGGCCGGTCCGGAGAGTTCTTCTCCGGACCGGCCCTCGGGCTTCGTGCCGCCCCGTCAGGCGGCGGTCGTCACCCGGCCCGCCGTGAGCGGCCGGTGCGGGGCGATGATCTGCCCGTCCGGCAGGAGCTCACCGGTGTCCTCGAAGAGCAGGACGCCGTTGCACAGCAGGCTCCAGCCCTGCTCCGGGTGGTGTGCCGTCAGTCGGGCCGCCTCGCGGTCGGCGGAGTCGGCGGTGGGACAGGCGGGCTGGTGCTGGCACATGGGTGGATTCTTTCGCTGCGTCGTGGTGGATGTCCTGCGGCTCTGCGCGCTCACGGCCGCCCCCGTCGGTCGGTTCGGTTCCGGTCCAAGTCTTGCCCCCGGGACGGACTTCCGCAGGGATTTCGCGGCAGCTCGTCCTCTCCGGGAAGGACGCGTCACCCGCAGGGGCGGTTCGGCCCGACCACCCCGTCCCTTCGGATGGTTCGGGGTGGTCCGAGCGGGCTAGTCCGTAAGGGCGGGGCGTTCGGGCGGCGCGTTCGGGCGGGCTTTTCGGACAGCGGTGCGCCCCGTGGCCCGGTCGGGTCACGGGGCGCGGGTGCGCGTGGGATGGATCAGGCGGGCGCCGCCGAGCCCAGGAGGGGCGGCGGCGCGAGGCGCGTGCTGAGGACGGGCAGCAGGTCGGCGATCGGGAACGGGCGGTGGGACGCGATTCCCGGCGGCGCGGGGGCCAGGGGCACCAGCAGGTCGGCGGTGCCCGGGGCGACGGTGGTGCCGTCCGTCTCCGGATCGGCGTGCAGCCAGAGGGTCAGCATGTAGAGCTCCGGCACGGAGAGCAGCCGGGGCTGGTACACGTCCGGCAGGCCCTCGGCCTGGTGCAGGGCCCGCTCCGTGGCGGAGACGTACGGCCCCTCGAAGAAGTGCGAGAAGGACCAGCCGTCCGGAGTGAGCATGCTGTCCGCGCCGGCGATCGTCCGGTCCCCGTTCCGGATGAGGAAGCGCCATCCGGCGAGCCGGATGCGGGGAGGGTGCCCCGGGGCTCCGGTGACGCCCAACACGTGCACGGGCAGGGGGAGTTCGGGACTCAGCGGTCCCTGCGCGGCCCGCAGGGCGGGGGTGCGCGCCTCACGGACGGCGGTCGGTGAGCCGAGCGCCGCGAGGACGCTGCGGAGGGCCGGCGCAGGGGCCGGAGAGGGTCGGAGCATGGTGGGTCGCCTCTCGCTCAGGAGACACGGTGACGCGTGGGCAGGTACGACGGCGCTGTCGGCGGCGGGGCCAGAGAGGGGCCGTGGGGCCATGGCCGGGCGCCAACACTCTGCCTCGTCCGCGGAGTTTATACGACATGTGTTCACACAGTGTTTCCGCTAGACGTCGCCGATATTCCTGACAAGACATCATCAGGTCGTCTTCGAGGGGCGTTCAAGCGGAATCAGGAGGACGATACCTCTCTCACCTGCGCACACCGCGAGGAGCCGGTCGGCTGAATTCCGATCCCGAATCCCAGGACAATATGACATTGGTATATGTCGTCTGTTCCGTGCCCGTGGAATGTGCCGTTGGAGTGCTGCATCCAGCCTATCCTCCGACAGGCCCGTCCCGCAGGCGTTGTGGATCAAAGAGGTGGGCATCATGGTCCGTGACGCGCGGCCGCCCTGACGGCCGCCCACCCGGGGAAGGACGCTTCGATGGGCGAGAAGGTCGTGGCCGACGGGTTCGGCCCGTCCGACCGGCAGCAGTACCGGAGGAAACTCCAGCAATGTCTGGCGGGGCTCGCGAGGCTCCTGGCGGAGAAGAGGTTCGACCGGCCGCGCAATCTCATGGGCGTGGAGATCGAACTCAATCTCGCCGGTCCCGACGGCCTGCCCCGCATGCTGAACGGGCCGGTTCTCGAAAAGATCGCGAGCCCCGATTTCCAGACGGAACTCGGAATGTTCAACCTCGAAGTGAACATCGCCCCCCACCAGCTCGAGGGGCGCGTATTCGACCGGCTCGCGGAGGAGATCGGAGCCGGAATCGGGTACGCCGACCGCAAGGCCGCGGAGCTGGACGCGGGCGTCGTCATGATCGGCGTGCTGCCCACCCTCGAACAGCACGACCTGGTCCCCGAGAACCTGTCGGACAACGACCGCTACGCCCTGCTCAACGACCAGATACTGGCCGCGCGGGGCGAGGACTTCATCCTCGACATCCACGGCGTCGAACGGCTCCAGTGCACCTCGGAGTCGATCGTCCCCGAGGCCGCCTGCACCTCGGTCCAGCTCCACCTCCAGGTGACCCCGGCCCGGTTCGCCGCCGTGTGGAACGCGGCGCAGGCCGTCTCCGGAGTGCAGATCGCGCTCGGCGCCAACGCCCCCTTCGTCTTCGGCCGGGAGCTGTGGCGGGAGTCGCGCCCGCCGCTCTTCCAGCAGGCCACCGACACCCGGCCGCCCGAGCTGCAGTCCCAGGGGGTGCGGCCGCGCACCTGGTTCGGGGAGCGCTGGATCGACTCGGCGTACGACCTCTTCGAGGAGAACCTCCGCTACTTCCCCGCCCTCCTCCCCCTCCAGGACGAGGAGGACCCGCTGCTCGTCCTCGACCGGGGCGGGGTGCCGCGCCTCCAGGAGCTCGTCCTGCACAACGGCACGGTCTACCGCTGGAACCGGCCGGTGTACGGTCTGGTCGACGGCGTCCCGCACCTGCGCGTCGAGAACCGGGTCCTGCCGGCGGGACCGACCGTGACGGACGTGATCGCGAACGCCGCCTTCTACTACGGCCTGGTGCGCGCGCTCGCCGACGAGACCCGGCCCGTGTGGAAGCGGATGTCCTTCGAGGACGCCGAGGCCAACTTCGACACGGCCTGCCGTCACGGCATCGAGGCGGAGCTGCGCTGGCCCCGGCCGGGGCGCGCGGGCGGCGTCGCCACCCTGCCGGCCGTACGGCTCGTCCTCGACGAACTGCTGCCGCTCGCCGCGGCCGGGCTCGACGCCTGGCACGTCGAACCCGCCGACCGGGACTTCTACCTCGGGGTGATCGAGCAGCGCTGCCGGCGGCGGGTGAACGGCGCCTCCTGGCAGGTCGACACCTTCCACCGGGCCCTGGAGGCGGGCCTCGACCGGAAGACGGCGCTCGCGGCGACGACGCGCCGCTACCGGACGCTGATGAGGGAGGGGGAGCCGGTCCACACCTGGCCGGTGGGGATCCACTGACGGCTCCGCCCCCTGCCCCCGTCCCCTTCCCGGGCGGCTCATGGGCGATCATGTCCGGACGGTTCGGGTCGTCCGGGACGTGTCGTCCGGGGAGTGGAGTCAGGTGTGGTGTCGGACCAACGAGTGAGAGACGCTTCCCCGTCCCCCGGGGGACTGCCGCGCACGGTGCTGCGCTCCGAGACGCTCATCGTGCTCGCCCTCTCGCTCGGGGCGAGCGGGGTGTCGGCCCTCATCAGCTTCATCGGCTCGCTGACCAGGCCCGGGGCGCTGAAGGAGCAGGCGGCGACGCTCAACGGCTCGTACGCCCCCGGGCGGCCCTGGCTCGACCTGTCCTGGCAGCTCTTCGGCATCGCCACGGCGCTCGTGCCGGTCGTCCTCGTCGCCCACCTGCTGCTGCGCGAGGGCTCCGGGCTGCGGGCCGTCGGCTTCGACCGCACCCGCCCGTGGCCCGACCTCGGACGCGGGGCGCTGGTCGCGGCGGGGATCGGGAGCGCCGGGCTCGCCTTCTACCTGGCGGCGCGGGCGTCCGGGTTCAACCTGACCGTGGTGCCCGAGTCACTGCCGGACGTGTGGTGGAAGTACCCGGTCCTCATCCTGTCGGCGATCCAGAACTCCGTCCTGGAGGAGGTCGTCGTCGTCGGCTACCTGCTGCGCAGACTGGGGCAGTTGGGGTGGTCGCCGACGGCCGCGCTGGTGGCCAGCTCGGTGCTGCGCGGCTCGTACCACCTCTACCAGGGCATCGGCGGCTTCCTCGGCAACGTGGTCATGGGCGTGGTCTTCGTCCTGCTGTACCGCCGCTGGGGCCGGGTCGGGCCGCTGGTCGTGGCGCACGCGCTGCTCGACATCGTGGCCTTCGTCGGGTACGGGCTGCTCGCGGGGAAGGTGGGGTGGCTGCCGACCGTGTGACGGGCGGTCGCGACGACGGGCGAGGGGCTTGGGCGGCCGAGGGGCGTAGACGGCCGAGGGGCGTACGGAATCCTCCGTACGCCCCTCGGCCGTGGTGCTTCCGGCCGGTGGCCGGTGAGCGGTCAGGCGTGCAGGTCGCCCTCGATGACCGTGACGGCACGGCCGCCGAGGAGGGTTCGGTCGCCGCGCAGCCGGGTGCGGACGAGGCCGGTGCGGGCGCCGCCCTGGAGGCCGGTCAGCTCGTCGCGGCCGAACCGGGCCGACCAGTAGGGGGCGAGCGCGGTGTGGGCGCTGCCGGTCACCGGGTCCTCGTCGATGCCGACGGCCGGGAAGAAGCCGCGCGAGACGAAGTCGTAGCCGCTGTCCGGGCGTTCGGCGGCGGCGGTCACGATGGTCCCGCGCGAGGACATGGTCTTCAGGGCGGCGAGGTCGGGGGCGAGGGAGCGGACGGCGGCCTCGTCGCGCAGCTCGACGACGAGGTCCCCGATGTGGATCCCGGTGTCGTGGACGGCGACGACCTCGGCGCCGAGCGCCTTCTCCAGGCCGTCCGGACCGGGGACGGGGGTGAGGGGCGAGGTCGGGAAGTCCATGGTGATGGTGCCGTCGGTCTCGGCGGTGGCGCCGAGGACGCCGCAGCGGGCCGCGAAGCGGACGGTGCCGGTCGCGGCGCCGGTGGTGTGCAGGACGTGGGCGGTGGCCAGGGTGGCGTGACCGCACATGTCGACCTCGGTGGTCGGCGTGAACCAGCGCAGGGCCCAGTCCGCCTCGCCGCCGGCGGGCAGCGGGTGGGCGAAGGCCGTCTCGGAGAGGTTGACCTCCGCGGCGACCTTCTGGAGCCAGGCGTCCTCCGGGAAGGAGTCGAGGAGGAGGACCCCCGCGGGGTTGCCGGAGAAGGGCCGGTCGGTGAAGGCGTCGACGATTCGGATGCGCATGGCGCCGACGGTACCGGGGGCGGATTTCCGGCGGCCAAGGCCAATCGCGGAGAACTGGACCTGATGGAGCCACGGGGGTGTGGTGCGCGTCCCGGCCCGGCCCGGAGCCGCGGCTGTGGTCGGTGCCGCTCCCGCTGGTGCCGGCGGGGTGCCGCAGTGGGGTGAGCGCGGAGCGGTCCTCCGGGCTCAGCGGCAGAGCTTCGTGACGACGTCGTCGAAGTCGGGGAACTCCCGGGCGGCCCGTTCGATCACGGTGGTCGCCGGGGCGCGGAGCCCGGGTGCGTACCGCTCCGCGACGGCGGTCAGTTCGGGGTGGGGGTGCGGGGACGGGACGGGGCCGTAGGGGTTGGCCGCCTCCCAGGGGTCGACGCCGTCGGCCAGGAGCCGCAGGAAGGAGCCCAGGTCGCGGGCGACGACGCCGGTCTCGCCCTCGGAACCGAAGAAGACGACGGGCTGGTTCTCCGGCGCCGAGTCCGGGCGGACCGGCCAGAACGCGGCGTATCCGCCGGTGCCGTCCTGTCCGAACACCCGGAAGTCCTCACCGGTGAGCTGCTCGTTGCCGGTCCAGGACCGGAGCCACTCGGTCGTCTCGCCGGGGGAGAGGAAGGCCGGGAAGGGGTCGAAGTCGACGCCGCCGCCGACGTGGTCGAACCGGACCGCCAGGGCGGCGAGCGCGGGAGGGAAGCGGAGGTCTTCGGCGGGCTTCACGCGAACAGGTCAGCGAGGTGGAGGACGGGGTGCGGGCCCGGTCAGGGGAAGGCGAGCGGGAGGTCTTCCAGTGAGCCGGGGCCGGTGAAGAACCGCTCCGCGGCGGCCAGGTCCTTCGCGAATCCCGGTGCGCGTTCCTCGACCGCCTCTTCCAGGGGCTGGGGCCGGGGCCGTGGTGAGGGCCGTTCGCGGGCCGCGGCGTTGAGGTCGCCCACGGTCGCCAGCATCAGCCGCTGCCACTGTTCGCCCTGCTCGGCGAGCGCGTAGACGCCGGACAGCAGGTCGGCCGCGCCGAGCGGCCGGGTGAGGGCGTAGGGGTCCGTGCCCACGACGGGGCGGAGCTCCCAGCCCCCGGCCCGGGCGGCGAGCCGCAGCACGCCGGCCCAGTTCCTGATCCGTCCCAGGCGCACGTACACCGACGCGCCGGTGTGCGGGGGCAGGCGGCCGCCGTGCAGGGGGTTGGTGGCCGCCACGACGTCGGCCAGGATCAGGTACTCCGTCTCCGTCGGTGTCCACCGGCCCTCCTGCCGGGACTCCAGGGCCGCGTCGGTCCAGTCCTCCGCCGCGGCGAGGCGGAACGCGAAGTCCGCCGGGTCGTTGAGCGGTGCGTACGGGTATGCGGGGATCACGCCGTTCAGTATCCGGTGCCGGTGCCGGTGCCGGTGCCGGTGCCGGGGGCGGGGACGTCAGCGTCCGTCGCGGAGTCCGAGGACGTACGTCGCGGTGAGGGCGACGGCGCGGTCCTCGTCGCTGGAGAGGTCCGCGAGCGCGCGTGAGGCCGTGGGGCCCGGGATGTCCGCGAGGGCCTGGGTCAGCCGGCGGCGTGCGGACGGTCCGGTGGTGGCGCGGGCGAGGCGGTCGACGAGGCCGGTGGCGATCCGGTCCGCCAGGGCGGGGTCGTCCGCCAGGGCGCTCAGCGCGTCGGCCGCGTCCACGTCGTTCGTCCCCTTCGTTTTTCCTGTTCCCTCCGTCTCCCCGGCGACCAGGTCGACGAGCGTCGGGATCGCCTCGGCCGTGCCCCGCGCCCCGAGCGCCACGGCCGCGTGCCCCCGGACCGTGGTGTCGGGGTGCGCGAGGGCGTCCCGCAGGAGGGCGGTCGCCTCCTCGTCCGGCAGCTCGGCGAGGGACCGGACGGCGCGTTCCCGTACCTCGGGGGCCGGGGAGCCGAGGCCCTCCGCCAGGAGCGCCGGTCCGTCCTCGCCCGCCCGGGCCAGGGCCCAGCGCAGGGCCCCGGCGACGTTCGGGTCCGACTCGTTCAGTACGGCCTCGACCAGCGCCTCCACCGGCAGGGGAGCCTCCTCGGACGCGGACAGGGCCGCGCGCTGGCGCGTTCCCGCGCTCGTCGACCCCAGCGCCTGGAGGAGCGCGACGGTCCGGAGGACGTCCTCCCAGTCGCCGGGTTCCGCGGCGCCGATCCGGCGGAGCCGCGTGAGCAGCTCGGTCTCCGCCGCGATGCGTTCCCGCGTCCGGCGTACGAGGCCGTCGACGAGCTCCGCGGGCGCGAAGCCGGGATCGCCGAGGGCGCGCCCGACCTCGCGCAGCGAGAGCCCCAGCGACCGCAGGCTCTCGACGTGGAAGATGCGCCGGATGTCCTCGTCGGAGTACTCCCGGTAGCCGGAGCCGGTGCGGCCCGTCGGGCGGACCAGGCCGAGCGTCTCGTAGTGCCGGAGCATGCGGGCGCTGACCCCGGAGCGCCGGGCCACGTCACCGATCAACACGCCTGTCATCCCTCCTGTCCGGCCCCGCCGAGGGCCACGACGCGCTTCGCCTCCTCGACCGCGGACTCGAACCCGGCCTCCGGGTCGCGCCACAGGCGTTCCGTGGCGACCGCGTGCGCGCGCACGTCGGGGTCGGGATCCGTCGCCGCGGCGGCGAGGACCGGCAGCGCCGCCTCCCCGAGCGCGATCAGTGCCCGGCTGAGGCTCAGCCGCATCTCGCGTCCGCCGCGTCCGAGCTGTGTCGCCAACCCTACGGCCGGCCCGTGCTCCTCCCCCTCGGGCACGAGGACGACCGCCGCCCGCCAGGCGCTCCGGGCCACCTCGTCGTCGGGGTCGGCCAGCAGCGCCGGGGTGATCACCGGCCACGCCCGCCGGTCCCCGATCTTGGACAGGGTGTGCAGGGCCTGGCTCCGGGCCCGCGCGCACCCCGAGCGGACCTCGTGCAGGAGCTTCGGGACCGTCATCGAGGGCGGGTGGCGGGTGAGCGCCCAGGTCAGCATCTCCCGTACGGAGAAGTCGGGCTCGACCGCGCACCGTTCGACGAGGCCGCCCACGGTCCCCGGGTCCTCGCCCGGGGCCGTGCCGATCGCCAGCACCGCCCGCAGCCGGACCGACGGGTCGTCGCTCCCCAGTGCCCGGAGCGCGCGTGCCGTCCCGCCCTCTTCTTCCTTCGACATGGTCATCGGGACCACCTCCTCGGCGTCAGTGAAGGCCTTGACACCGTGACAAGGTCAAATATCGGGTTCCTCGTCGGCGGCGCACGCCCCTAAGGTGTGCCGATGTCAAAGATCAGGAAACTCCAGCTCACCTTCGACTGCGCCGACCCCGAGCGCCTCGCCCGGTTCTGGTGCGAGGTGCTGGGTTACGTCGTGCCGCCGGTGCCCGAGGGGTTCGAGACCTGGGACGACTACCACCGCTCGCTGCCGCCCGGGCACGAGGTGAAGTGGTTCGCCTGCGTCGATCCCTCGGGCGAGGGCCCGCGGCTGTTCTTCCAGCGCGTTCCGGAGGGCAAGGTCGCCAAGAACAGGGTGCACCTCGACGTACGGGCCGGGACCGGGCTCGTGGGCGAGGAGCGCCTCACCGCGCTCCAGGCGGAGTGCGCCCGGCTGGTCGAGCTCGGCGGAGTGCACCTGTACACGCTGTTCGCCGACGAGGAGAACGAGTCCTGCATCGCGATGCAGGACATCGAGGGCAACGAGTTCTGTCTGGACTGAGGCCCGCGAGGGTGCCCCCGGCCGGGGGCACCCTCTTTTGGTTCCTCCGTAATCGAACTGGCGTTCCCCTTGCGTGCATCCCTTTCGGTCCCCTTGCTCACCGAACAGTTCCGATATATCGTTGAAGCATCGCGATGGTTCGTAGAAGAAATCCCGATGGAAGGAGCGTTGCGATGCGTTCACATGGACACGAGTACGGAAACGGACACGGAGCCGGTCGTGGAGGCCGTGGCCCCGGAGGCCGGGGAGACTTCGAGGGGCGGCGTGCCGCCTTCGGTCCCTTCGGGCCCGGGTTCGGCGGCGGACCGTTCGGTGGAGGCCCCTTCGGGGGGCGGGGTCGCGGTGGCGGCCGGGGACGGGCGCGGCGCGGTGACGTGCGGGCCTCGATCCTGGCGCTCCTGAAGGACCGCCCGATGCACGGTTACGAGATGATCCGCGAGATCGGCGAGCGCAGCGACGGGGCCTGGAAGCCCAGTCCCGGCTCCGTCTACCCCACCCTCCAGCTCCTGGAGGACGAGGGGCTGATCACCAGCGCGAGCGAGGGCGGCAAGAAGCTGTTCACGCTCACCGACTCCGGGCGCGCCGAGGCCGAGGACGGTCCCGAGGCCCCCTGGGAGGAGGCCGGGCGCGGGGTCGACTGGGAGGCCGTGAACGAGATCCGGCAGGCCGGCTTCGGCCTGATGGAGGCGTTCGGGCAGGTCTGGAAGACCGGCAGTCCCGAGCAGCGGGAGAAGGCGGTCGCCGTGATCAACGAGGCGCGCAAGAAGCTGTACCTGATCCTCGCCGACGAGGACTGAGACGAGAGGAAGGGGCCTGCGGCGATCGCCGCAGGCCCCTTCCTCCGTTTCTCCCGCCTTCAGGACCGGTGGACCGTCAGCTCCGCCGCGGTCGGGCCCGCCCCGTCGCCCACCCACCGGATCTCCGCCGCGTCGAAGCTGTCGGAGGCGCGCGGCGCCCCGTCCTCCTCGTGGCAGTGGAACGCGGCCCAGAACAGATCGGCCGGCAGCGCCTCCCGGGGCGCGTACACCCGGTACACGTACTGCCGCCCGTCGAGCGCGGGCAGACCCACCGTCCAGAACACGTTCGGAAAGACGAGCGGAGAGGGGCCGTGGTTGCAGAAGGGCCGCGAGGCAAGGCGGCGCGCGGCCCTCCGGGCGTGTCGGGGGCGATCTCCTTCGCAAGGAGGAGGAACCGCGCACCCGTGCCCACCTCCGGTGGGACGCGGACATGCTCCTCCCCGGTGATGTTCCGGCCGCCCCGGCCTGATGAGGTGGGAGCGTGCACAGTCCCGTCCCGCGCCCCCCGTCGCTCCGGCAGCCCGCCGCCCTGCGCGCGGAGCTCCTCCCCTTCCTGACGCCGTCGCTCGCGGCGGCCGTCTCGGGCGCGCGCCGCAGGGCCCTGCGGGACGGGGACCGCCAGATCGACACCGCGCACCTGCTGCACTCCCTCGTCGAGTCCGACCCCGAGGCCGCCGCCGTCTTCGAGGGCCGCGAGCGGCTCGCCCGCGTCCTCGGCTACCTGGTCCAGCGGTCCATCGGCTACGGCCTGCGCTGGCAGCGCTCCGTCGAGGACTCGGGAGCCCGGCGCCTGCTGCCCGCGACGCGCGGGGCCGAGCCCCGGGACGTTCGGGCCTCCGGCTGGTCGCCGGCCGCGGCCGCCGCCCTGGAGGGCGCCCTCCGGCGGGCCGCCGAGCGCGGCGAGCCGCAGGCCCGGGGCGTCGACCTGCTCGCCGTCGTCGCCGCCGACCCCGAGAGCCGGGCCGTCGAGGTGCTGCGCCGCGCCGGGGTCGACCCGGCCGCCCTGGCCGCCCGTGCCGACCGCCTGTGCGCCCCGTGCGAAGCCCTCGACCGCGCCGGTGACCCCTCCCCCGGCGGCACCTCCGGCGGAGCCCGCCACGGGGGGCCGTCTCAACAGGTGTAACGGGGGTTACACCCCTGACGGCGCCCTGTCATGATGACCCCATGCACGCGTCTCAGGGGAGAAGCGCCGGCCTGGGACTCGCCCTGGCCTCGGCCTTCGCATTCGGTGGTTCGGGAGTGGCGGCCAAGCCGCTCATCGAGGCGGGACTCGACCCGCTCCACGTCGTCTGGCTCCGGGTCGCCGGCGCCGCGCTCGTCATGCTGCCGGTGGCCTGGCGCCACCGGGACCTCCTGCGCCGCAAACCCGCCCTCCTCCTGGGCTTCGGACTGCTCGCCGTCGCCGGCGTCCAGGCCTTCTACTTCGCCTCGATCTCCCGCATCCCCGTCGGCGTCGCCCTCCTCGTCGAGTACCTCGCCCCGGCCCTCGTCCTCGGCTGGGTCCGCTTCGTCCAGCGGCGGCCCGTCACCCGCGCCGCCGCCTTCGGCGTCGTCCTCGCCGTCGGCGGCCTCGCGTGCGTCGTCCAGGTCTGGTCCGGACTGAGCTTCGACCTCCCCGGCCTCCTCCTCGCGCTCGCCGCCGCCTGCTGCCAGGTCGGCTACTTCGTCCTCTCCGACCAGGGCTCCGACGAGGCCGAACCGGCGGACCCGGTCGGCGTCATCGCGTACGGCCTGATCGTCGGCGCGCTCGTCCTCACCGTCGTGGCCCGGCCCTGGGGCATGGACTGGGCGGTCCTCGGCGGCCGCGCCGCCATGGACGACGCCAGTGTGCCCGCCTGGCTGCTGCTCGGCTGGATCGTGCTGATCGCCACCGTCTTCGCCTACACCACCGGCGTCGTCTCGGTGCGCCGGCTCTCCCCGCAGGTGGCGGGCGTCGTGGCCTGCCTGGAGGCCGTCATCGCGACCGTCCTGGCCTGGGTCCTGCTCGGCGAGCACCTGGGCGCGCCGCAGATCGTCGGCGGCGCGGTGGTCCTCGTCGGCGCCTTCATCGCCCAGTCCTCGACGCCGAAGGCGCCGCCGTCCGGGCCCGTGGCCGGCGGAGCGGGCGACGCGAACGGGACCGGGGCGGGGAGCGGTGCCGCGACGGAGACGGCCGACCGGGACGCCGGGTTGTCCGCCGGACGGACCGCCCCGTAGGGTGCCGATCATGCATCCGACCGTGCTTCCGCCTCCCGCCGCCTAGCGCGCGCGGAGACCCTCCCCGACGAAGACCGGGCCCGAGCGGCGATCCCTCGCCGCCGGGTGGTCCGTCGCTGCCCGCGCGCGGAGCCGAGCGACCACCTTTCCCTCCCGTCTTCCACGGAGAAGTCACGTGTCGAACTCCTCGGGATCCGCCCTGTCCGTCGGGCGGAGCCTCTGCTACCTGATCGTCGCCGGAATCGCCTGGGGCACGGCCGGTGCCGCCGCCTCGCTGGTCTTCCGCGTCAGCGACATGGGCCCCCTCGCCCTCTCCTTCTGGCGCTGCGCCGGCGGCCTGGTCCTGCTGCTCGGTGCCCTCGCCCTGCGGTCCCGCCGCGCGTCCGGCACCGCCGTGGAGGAACCGCGCCGCCGGAGGGCGGTCCGCATCCTCGGCACGGGCGTCGGCCTCACGGTCTTCCAGAGCGCGTACTTCGCCGCCGTCGAGGCCACCGGCCTGGCCGTCGGCACCGTCGTCACCCTGGGCTCCGGTCCCGTCCTCATCGCGCTCGGTGCCCGCCTCACCCTGGGGGAGCGGCTGGGCCGCGGCGGGACCGCCGCCGTGGCCGGGGCGCTCGCCGGGCTCGTCGTCCTCGTCCTGGGCGGCGGCGACGCCGAGGTGCGCCCGGTGGGCGTCGTCCTCGCGGTCGTCTCGGCCGCCGGGTACGCGGCGATCACCCTGCTCACCCGCCGGCTCGGCCGCGCCGGCGGAGGCGCGGACGCCCTGACCACGACCACCTGGGCCTTCGCGATCGGGGCGGCCGGACTGCTGCCCGCGGCGCTCGCGGAGGGGCTCGTCCCGCACACCGGCGAGCCGGTGGGCGTACTCCTCCTGCTCGGGTACGTGGCGGCGGTGCCGACCGCGCTCGCGTACGCGCTGTACTTCGCCGGAGCGGCGGTCGTCCGGGCCGCCACCGTCTCCGTGATCATGCTCCTGGAGCCGGTGAGCGCCGCCCTGATCGCGGTCTCGCTCCTCGGTGAGCGGCTCACCGCCGCGATCGTGCTCGGCACGCTGCTGCTCCTCGCCGCCGTCACGGGCCTCGCCTTCGCGGAGACGCGGACGGCGGTGGAACGCAGGCGCGAGGCCGCGGTGGCGTAGGGCCGGGCCTTCTTCCGGGCGCGCCCCTCCCGGGCGGGCGCCGGCCGGTCGTCCGGCATGGTCCGCGCGTTCCTTCGCCCGCCGTCAGAGCGCGGCGAGGTAGCCGGGCAGGGCGACGGACGGGTCGAGGTCGTCCGCCGGGACCGGGGCGCCGTAGCCGCCGCGCACGGGGACCACGCCGGACCAGTGGGGGAGGGCCAGGTCCTCGGGGTCGTCGTTGGGGCCGCCGGTGCGGACCTTCGCGGAGACCTCGTCGAGGTCGAGGCGGATCACGGCGGTGGCGGCGAGCTCCTTGGCGTTCGCGGGGCGCGAGTCGGCGGAGCGGCCGGGGACGACGTGGTCCACCAGGGCGTCGAGGGCGATCCGCAGCTCCTCGGGGTCGGTGACCCGGTGGGCGGTGCCGTGGACGACGACCGAGCGGTAGTTGAGCGAGTGGTGGAAGGCGGAGCGGGCCAGCACGAGGCCGTCGACGTGGGTCACGGTCAGGCAGACCGGAAGGCCGGGGGCCTTCGTGCCGTCGCCGGTCGCGCGCAGCGGCCGCGAGCCGGTGGAGCCGTGGACGTAGAGGCGCTCGCCGACCCGGCCGAAGAGAGTGGGGAGGACGACGGGCACGCCGTCGCGGACGAAGCCGAGGTGGCAGACGTAGGCGTCGTCGAGGATCGAGTGGACCAGTTGCCTGTCGTAGGAGGCGCGTTCCCGCGAGCGGGTGGGCACGGTCCGGACGGTCGGCGTGTAGGCGGCGGACGGTGTCGCTTCCGGGGCGGGGGCGGAGGCTCCGGTCGGCGTCGGTCCTGGGACGGGGGCGTCGGTCGGCGTCGGTTCCGGGGCAGTGGGCGGGAGGCCTTCGGCGGTGGCGCTCATTGCGTACTCCATTGCTCTAGTGCATAATCGTGTTTGTGCTAGGAGAGTATCGGATCGAAGGCCGTCGCGCATCGGACATCGCCGCCAGCGTCGAGCGGGGGGTGGGTGCCGGAGCGCTGGCGCCCGGCCGACTCCTCCCGCCCATGCGGGAACTGGCGGCCACCCTGGGCGTGAACCCCAACACCGTCGCCGCCGCCTACCGCACCCTGCGCGAGCGCGGGGTCATCGAGACCGACGGGCGGCGCGGCAGCCGGGTGCGGCCCCGCCCCGCCACGACCGCGCGCGGCTCGATCCGGGTCGAGGCGCCCGCCGGGGTGCGGGACGTGAGCAACGGCAGCCCCGACCGCGCCCTCCTCCCGTCCCTCGACACCGCCCTCGCGGAGGTCGCGCGCCGGTACGCCGAGCGGCCCGGCATGTACGGGGAGGCCCCGGTCGACGAGGAGTTCGGGCGGCTCGCCCGCGCCGCCTTCGACGCGGACGGCGTGCCGGACGGGCCCGTCGGCGTGGCCTCGGGCTCCCTCGACGCCATCGAACGGGTCCTCGCGGTCCACCTCAGGCCGGGCGACGCCGTCGCCGTCGAGGACCCGGGCTGGGGCAGCCTCCTCGACCTGGTGCCCGCGCTCGGACTGCGGCCGGTGCCGGTCGCCGTCGACGACGGGGGGCCGCTCCCGGAGGAGGTCGAGCGCGCGGTCCTGCGGGACGGGGCGCGGGCGGTGATCGTCACCGACCGGGCGCAGAACCCGACCGGCGCCTGCGTCACCGGCGACCGGGCCCGGGAGCTGCGGCGGGTCCTCGCCGCGCACCCCGGCGTCCTGCTCGTCGAGGACGACCACGGGCACGGCATCGTCGCGCAGCCGCTCCACCCCCTGGCCGGGACCACCGACCGCTGGGTCTTCGTCCGCTCGGTCGCCAAGGCGTACGGCCCCGACCTGCGGATCGCCGCCTTCACCGGGGACGCCGAGACCGTCGACCGGGTCCTCGGACGGCAGCGGCTCGGCCCCGGCTGGGTCAGCAAGCTGCTCCAGTGGACCGTCGCGCACCTGTGGGCCTCGGAAGCGGTGGACCCGGCCGTCGTCGCGCGCTCGTACGGCGAGCGGCGCGACGGGCTCGTCCGCGCCCTCGCCCGGCGCGGCGTCGAGGCGTACGGGCGCTCCGGCATGAACGTGTGGGTGCCGGTCGCCGACGAGACGGGCGCGGTCGCGCGGCTCCTGGCGGCGGGCTGGGCGGTGGCCCCGGGCGCGCGGTTCCGGATGGACACCGGTCCGGCCGTCCGGCTCACCGTCTCCGGCCTGGCCGTCGCGGACGTCGAGCCCCTGGCCGACGCCGTCGCGGGGGCGGCGGGGCCCGCACCGGCGCGGAGTTACGGGTAGGCCCTCTCCGGAAGGGCCGCCACCCGCTGCGCGTGGCGTCCCGGTGACGTTTCTGCGGTGAATGCGCTACGCCTGGAGGGTGAGTCGCCCCCTGCGGGGCGCGAGTCCCGCTCCCGGTCGGTGAATCATCGGGTTCCGGCGCGGGCCCACCCTTCCCCGGTGGTGCGCGCCCCTTCACGTTTCCCGTGTTCTCCCACACCCCCAGGAGTCGGACGATGAGCCACGGCAGCAGGTTGCGCGACCGGATCGCGGAACCGGGGACGACCCCGCTGATCGGCGTGTACGACATGTACTCGGCCTCCCTGTCGGCCGCGCACTACGACGGGATGTTCGTCTCCGGGTTCGGCTTCGCCGCCTCGTACTACGGGCTTCCGGACATCGGCTTCATCGCCTGGCCCGACATGGTCGCCTTCGTGCAGCGGCTGCGCGGCGCGTTCCCCCGGCACCACCTCCTCGTGGACATCGACGACGGCTACGTCGATCCCGAGGTGGCCTGCCACGTGGTGGAGTCCCTGGAGCGGACCGGCGCCTCGGGCGTGGTCCTGGAGGACCAGAAGCGCCCGCGCCGCTGCGGCCACGCGGACGGCAAGCAGGTCCTGCCGCTCGACGAGTACCTCGCCAAACTGGAGATGGTCCTCGCGACCCGCCGGGACATGGTCGTGGTGGCCCGCACGGACGCCACCGAGGAGGAGGACATCCTCCACCGGGCCAAGTGCCTGGCCGCCACCGACGCCGACGTGGTCCTCGTGGACGGCGTGCGCAGCGTGGAGTGGATCCGCCGGATCCGCGAGGTGGTCGACGGCAAGCCGCTGCTCTTCAACCAGATCGGGGGCGGCAGGTCCCCGCGCCTCTCGCTCGCCGAACTCGCCGAACTCGGCGTGGACGTGGCGATCTACAGCACCCCCTGCCTCTTCGCCGCCCACGAGGCGATCGACTCGGCGCTTGCCGAACTGAAGCGCGCCGACGGCAGGCTGCCGGCCCCCGCCCCGGACGGCGGCGCCGGGGTCGCCGCCTCGACGCGGCTCCTGGAACGGAACGTCGCCCGCCGGCGTACGCGAGCCTGAGCGGGGGGACCGCGCCTCCGGGCTGTGGCCCGTGTCCCCGGGGCGCGGCTCGTGCTCCGGGCCGTGGTCCGCACCTCCGGAGCGCGACCCGTACCCCCGGGTCGTCACCCCGGGGGTACGGAAACTCAGGCGCGGGCGGCGGGCTTCGGGAGAGTGGGGGCCGGCTCCGGCGCTTCCGGGGCCGCGACCGCCGCCTCGACCGGGGGAGTCGTACGGCGGCGGGAGGCGCGGGTCTGGGTGAGGGCCGCGCCCGCCAGGACCACGACGGCGCCGACCGGGGTGTTCCAGCCGAGCCGCTCGCCCAGGAGCGTGACGCCCGCCGTCGCGGCGATGACCGGGATGAAGTACGTGACCATGGAGGCCGTCGTCGGACCGACCTCCGCGACGATGCCGTACTGGAGCAGCATCGCGTACCCCGTGCCGAGCGCCCCGAGCGCGATCACGGCGAGCAGCGGCAGGAGCTCCACCGACTCCGGGGCCGAGGTGAACAGTGGGGTGACCACGGCCAGTTGGAGCGTCGCCAGGCCCACCTGGGAACCGGCGAGCGAGAGGTTCGAGGCGCCGGAGCCGGCCAGCGTCCGGCGGACGTGGATCCAGCCGACCGCGTAGCTGAAGGAGGCGAGGAGGGCGAGCGCGGTGCCGGTCGCGTCGAGACCGGAGAAGCCCTGCCAGGCGCCGAGCACGGTCAGCACGCCGACGAAGCCGATGCCCAGGCCGGCCGCGCGGACCCGGGTCGGGCGGTCCTCGGAGAGCGCGACGAGGGAGAGCAGCATGCCCCACAGCGGGGTCGTCGCGTTGCAGATGCCCGCCAGGGTCGACGGGATCGTCAGCTCCGCGTAGGCGAAGAGGGAGAACGGCAGCGCGTTGAGGAGGAAGGCCGCGACCGCCAGGTGACCCCAGACGCGGGCTCCGCGCGGCAGCCGGTCGCGCTTCACGACCAGGGCGACGGCGAGCACCGCCGTACCGAACAGGAGCCGTCCGAAGGCGACCTGGAGGGGGGCGAAGCCCTCCGTGCCGACCTTGATGAAGAGGAAGCTGAAGCCCCAGACGAGGGCCAGCGCACCGAACCGGACGCGCCAGTCGAGCAGGCGGGAGGCGGGCCGGGACGGCCCGGCGGACGAGGCGGAGGGAGGGACGGCGGGAATGGAGGGCGGGGCTGCGGGACTCATGGCACTCAGGGTGGGGGCGAGCGACCCCTTAGGACAAGTGAGACTTCCTCGACCCCTTCCCTTAGGATCGCTTACATGTTGAACCTGGAGCGCCTGCGCACCCTCGACGCCGTCGCCCGGCACGGCTCCGTCAGCGGCGCGGCCGACGGACTGCACGTCACGACCTCCGCCGTCTCCCAGCAACTGTCCAAGCTGGAGCGCGAGGTCGGGCAGCGGCTGCTCGCGAAGAACGGGCGGGGCGTGCGCCTCACCGACGCCGGGATGCTGCTCGCCGAGCACGCCGCCCGGATCCTCTCCCAGGTCCAGATGGCCCAGGCCGACATCGAGGCCCAGCGGGGGCGGGTCGTGGGCGAGGTGCGGCTCGCCGGCTTCCCCACGGCGGCCCGGGGCCTCTTCCCGGGCGCGCTCGCCGCCCTGCGCGCCGGCCATCCCGAACTCCGGGTCCGCACGACGGAGCTGGAGCCGGAGCCGGGGGTGCGCGCGGTGCTGCGCGGCGACGCCGACCTCGCGATCGTCCTGGACTGGAGCAACAAGCGGGCGCCCGTGCCCGGCGGCCTGGAGCGCGCCCACCTCTTCGACGACACCGCCGACGTGGCGCTGCCCGCCGGGCACCCGCTGGCCGGACGCGAGGAGGTGGACCTGGTCGACTTCGCCGACGAGGAGTGGGTGTCCTGGCCGGAGGGCGAGTTCTGCCACGACTGGCTGATGTTCACCCTGCGCTCACAGGGCATCGAGCCGCGCATCGGCCACTTCGCGGGCGAGCACCACACCCAGCTCGCGCTGGTCGCGGCCGGACTCGGCGTCTGCGTGACCCCCCGCCTCGGCCGCCCGGTGCCGGAGGGCGTCGCCTTCGTGCCCGTACGCCAGAAGATGCGACGCCACATCTACGCCACCTGGCGCGCCGACGCGGGCCGCCGCCCCTCCGTACGGGCGGTCGTCGGGGCGCTGCGGAAGGTGGCCGAGCCGCTGGGGTGCTGAGGGTGCGGCTGCGGGGGCTCCGCCTTCGGTGCCGGTTCGGCCGTCGGTGTCGTCGGCAGCCGGACGGGCGGCGGTCGCGGCGGGTGGAGATCGGTCCCGGCGGTGGTGCGGTCAGGACGGGCGTCGGGGAACGGCCGTTCGACGGCGGGTCACCCGGGCGCCTCGGCCCCGGGCGAAGGCCGGCGTCCGCGGCGCAGTGACCGTTCGGCGGTGGCCAGGGTCACCTCGGTCCCGTCGCTCCACGAGCAGACCTCCAGCCACGAGAGGTAGCCGCCCTGCGCGAAGACCAGGACCTCGCCGGGACACTCGCCGTCTTCCGTGAGGACGAGGACCTTGGCCGCCACCACGGTGCCCGGGCCGGACGGCGCCGGCTCCACCGCGTGCGTGTCGAGAGCGAAGTACGCCGTGCCGCAGCCGCACGTGCAGCGGCTCTGCACGCGGAGGTGCGGCACCTGCCGGCGGAGCGCGAGGTGGACCGGATCGTCCTCTCCGAGAACCGCCTCCAGCACGAGGGCCACGTCGGCGGGCAGCGTCTCCGTCACCTCGTCACCGTATCCCGTGGCCGCGGTGTCTCCGTTCCTCCCGTCCGGGAGGGGAACGAAGGGCCTTACAGTTCTCAGTAGAATGTCCGAACCTGGACATCCTTCCAGGAAAGTGTCCAGCTTCGGGGGTCCGGAGCGCGACGCGGCCGGAACGGAGGCGACGCACGTGTCGACACGGTCGGTCAGCTCCCACCACGTGCGGGCCGCGCTGCTCGGCGCCGAGCGGCACGGGGTGGCCGCCGGGCCGCTCCTCGCCCGGGCCGGGCTGCCCCCGGCGGTCCTGGAGGAGCCCCAGGCCCGGGTCCCCGCCGAGCAGTTCGGCCGGCTCGTCAGGACGCTGTGGAACACCCTGGACGACGAGCTGATCGGCTTCGGCGGCGCGCCCAGCAAGGTCGGCACCTTCGCGATGATGGCCCACGTCGTGGTCCACGGCAGCCGGGACCTGGGCGAGGCCCTCCGGCGCGCCCAGACCTTCTACTCCCTCTTCCCGGCCGGACCGCGCTTCCGCCTCGTGGAGCCCGGACCGGGCCCGGAGGCCCCCGACGGCGAGGAGGCCGACGAGGCCCGACTGGAGTTCGACATCTCCGGGTACGACGACCCCCTCCACTTCGGTGCCGAGTCCACCGTCCTCGTCGCCCACCGCTTCGCAAGCTGGCTGATCCGGCGCAGGGTCGGCCTGCGCCGGGTCGAGTTCGTCCACCCCGAGCCCCGGCACGCCCGGGAGTACGACCTCCTGTTCGGCGCGCCCTGCGTCTTCGGCGCGGAGCGGACGGCCGCCGTCTTCGACCGGGCGGACCTCCGCGAGCCCGTCCTGCGCGACGCCGCCGCGCTCAAGGTCTTCCTGCGCCGCGCCCCCGTCGACGTGCTCGTCTCCGCCGACTACGGCAGTACGGTCACCGGCCGGGTGCGGCACCTGATCGGGCGCGCCCTGCCCGCCGGGCCGGTGCCGACGCCCGAGGAGCTCGCCGTGCGCCTCTCCGTCAGCCCGCAGACCCTGCGCCGTCGGCTGGCCGCCGAGGGGACGACGTACCAGCGCCTTCGCGACCAGGTGCGGCGCGACCACGCCCTCGCCGAACTGGCCGGCGGCCGCGTCTCCATCGAGCGGCTCTCCCGGCAGCTCGGGTTCTCCGAACCCAGCGCGTTCCACCGGGCGTTCCGGCGCTGGACGGGCGAGACGCCCCGGGCGTACCAGGGGAGGGGGCGGGGGTAGCCCCGTACCGTCCTTCGGGCCCGCGCGGTCAACAACCCTGAGCGGTACGGTCACAGCCGTCGTCCGCCGTCCGGCCTACCGTCCCGCCATGACCGAAATCGACCGGTCCGGTGGCGTGCGGCCCCCGGACCCCACCCGGCGCCGGTGAGCGCACGCCGGGCGGCCGGCGCCGTCCTCGGGACCGGAGTCCTGCTCTGCCTCCTCGCCTGGGTGGCCGTCACCGCCCTCGGCATCCGGGTCGACGGCACCAGCATGACCCCCACCCTCCACCAGGGCGACCGCGTCCTCGCCGCCCCGGGCTCCGCCGGAGAGGCGCGCCGGTTCGACGTGGTGTTGCTGCGGGCGACCCACAAGGACACCCTCCTGGTCAAGCGGGTGATCGGACTCCCCGGCGACCGGATCGCGATCGTCTCCACGCCGGACGAACCCTTCCAGGTCCTCCTCCAGGAGGGCGGCAAGGGGCCCCTGTACCGGGTGGCGGCGCCCCAGTGGGCCGCGCAGGCCCACCGTACGGGCGCCTGCTGCACCCCGGAGGGCAGCCGCTCGGCGCGGGCGGCGCTGCGGACCGTGCCCGAGGGCGCGTTCTTCTACCTGGGCGACAACCCCGACCTGTCGGACGACTCGCGGGCGTACGGCTGGGGCGAGATCGACCGGATCGAGGGGAGGGTCGGCGTGCGCGCCTTCCCCGTCTCCGCGTCCCCGGACCTCGGCAACCGGCCGGTCCTGGAGGAGTACCGGGGGGCGAGCCCCTGAGGCGGCTACGTGACCGGACTCGGCGGGAGCTTCTCGCGGCCCGTGCTCAGGGCGACCCTGACCACCGTGTCCGCGATGCGCCGTGCCGACTCCTCGGGGGAGGCGGTGGCCTGCACGATGTGACTCGCCGTCAGCCGCACCGCCGCGTCCACGGCCAGCTCGCGCGCCACCGGGTCGACGGTGGGCCAGGCCTCCGTGACGTACGCGTCGGCCATCGCCGTGGCCGTGGCGAACGCCGCCGCGGACCGGGTCGTCAGGTAGGGGAGCAGTCCGTCCTCGCCCGTGCTCGTCAGCATGGCCCTGATCAGCGGGTTCCGGCCGGCCAGCGTGAGCGTGAAGCCGACGGCGGCCTCCACGGCCGCGCGCAGGTCGTCCCGGTGCGCGTCCAGGCCCGCCTGGATGCCGACGAGGCAGCGCTCCAGCTCGCGCTGGAAGAGGGCCTCGCCGACCGCCTCCTTGGAGGGGAACTCCGAGTACAGCGTCTGCCGGCTGACGCCGACCGCGCCGGCCAGGTGCGCCATGCGCAGCTTGTCGAAGCCGCGGTCCGCGACCGCCTCGTACGCCGCGTCGAGCAGGCGCTCGCGCAGCAGTGTCCGGACCGTCTCCCTGAACCGTGGCATCGGCCAAGCCTAGTCCAGAGGAATTCTCCTCAGGATTGTCCGAAGTGTTGACACTCCATAAGAGAGTGTCCAATTCTCGAACATGCAGCCGCAAAGTGTCATCCGTCTCCGACCATCCGGCCGAGGACGCACGGCTGTGTTCGCACCCCACCCGCGCGACACGTGCGGGACGACGGTTGGAGAGCACATGCAGGAAGAGACCAGAGGGGTCACCCGCTGGCGCAGATCGGTGTTCCTGGCCCTGCCGGCCACCGTGGCGATCGGCGCCATGGCCACGGCGATGGTGCAGGGCGCCCTCGCCGCGAACCTCTCGCTGACGAGCGTCCCCTTCACCCTCAGCTCCAAGACGGTGGCCGCGCCGCAGGGCATCGGCGCGGTCATGCACACCGTCGACGCGGGCGGGCCGAAGGGCTCCGCCGAGGTCGGCCTCGCCAAGGCGGGCCTCGACGGCATCTGCGTCCACGCCGTCCAGTCGGTCAACCTCCCGGTGATCGGCAGCCTCGGCACCTGGTCGCTCAACATCTCCTCGCCGGCCGCCGCGACCCCGCTCACCAGCGAGCAGCTCGTGGCCGGCGCCGGGCTCCAGGCGAACAAGCTGGTCCTCGACGCCCAGGCGCTCAAGGCGTCGACGGCCACCCTGCACGCCGCCGACGGCAGCCCGAACGTCATCGGCGCGGCCGCCGACAGCGCGGGGATCAAGAGCACCGGCATCACCGACGGCACCGCCGGCCAGTTCGGTCTGGACGCCACCGGCGGCCGGACGGACATCAAGAACCTCAACGCCGACGCCAACGCCGCCACGATCTCCGGCGCGATCACCCTGCCCGACCTGGCGATCGGCATCGCCCACGGCGACAAGGGCTGCTGAGCCGCACGGCCCCGGCACTCCGCCGCCCCGCCGGCGGGGGCCCGCGCCCTCCGGAACCCTCCCGGTCCTCCGGACCCCTCCGGGACTCCCGGAGGCGCGGGCCCCCGCCCCCTGGACCCCGCCCCCGCTCCCGTACCTCCCCGACCCACCGCTGCGAGGCCTCCATGAGCACCGATCCGCCGACCGACCCGCCCGAGCCGACCCGGGGGCCCGCGTCCACCGAAGGGCCCGCCTCCACCGGGGGACTCGCGTTCACCAAGGAGTCCGGGGAGTCCGGGGGGTCCGGGGAGTCCGCCCCGGCCGGCCGGCCCCGCGGTGCCCGCGCGGCCTTCCGCCGCTGGCGCCGCACCCGGCCCTTCTGGGCCGCCGTCTGGACCGGGCTCGGCGGCTTCGTCATCTTCTTCCTTCCGATGGCCCCCCTCGGCAAGATCCTCCAGGTCGGCATCGGCGGGATCGCGGGCATGGCGGGCGGAGTCGTCCTCATGGCGATGGCCCTGCTCATCCTGCTGCTGCCGAGCCAGCGCCACACCGCCGGCGTCCTCGCGGTGATCGCGGGCGTCGCCTCCTTCCCGCTGTCGAACCTCGGCGGCCTCTTCGTCGGCATGGTCCTCGCGGTCCTCGGCGGCTCCATGGCCTTCGCCTGGCTCCCCGAGAAGCCCGCCGGGCGGACCCGCGGCCTCCTCCGCCGCGACCGGACGGCCGCCGAAACCCCCGTACCCCCCGTGTCCATTGGGAGCGGATCCGCATGAACCACCTCTTCTCCGGCGCCCGCGGGCTGGGCAAGTCCTTCGCCCGGATGCGCACGGCCGGCGCCCGCGCCGCCGCCGACTGGAACACCCGGATGCTGGCCGAGGCCGCCGACGACACCCGCCGCGGCACCCGCTGGGGACGCGGCGCCCTCGCCTTCGTCCCCTCGGCCCTGGCCATCGGCGCCCTCGGCACGGCGCTGGCCCAGGGAGCGCTGGCCGCCAACTTCAGCGTCACCGGCGAGCCCTTCACCCTGACCTCCAACGGCGTCCAGGGCAGCGGCTTCGGCGCCATCGTCAACACCCCCGCCGTCGGGCGCCCGGACGGCACCACGACCACCAACACGGCCATGGCGCGCGTCGGTTTCGCCAGCGCCGGGCTCGCCGGACTGTGCGGGATCGTCCACCAGAAGATCGCCGGCGTCCCGTACTCGCTGCTCCTGACCGGCGGTCAGAAGGTGACGGCCACCCCGCCCGGGACCTTCACCACCGACATCGACGCCTCGAACCTCTACATCCAGGCCACCGAACTCCAGGCGTACGGGCCCACCACCCTCCAGAACGCGGTGCTCGGCCAGTCCGCCGACCAGGTCACCGTCGCCGGCAAGCCCCTCACGGGCGCGCTGCCCGGCGGCTTCGGACTCGGCTCGGCGGGCGGCGAGGGCGGCAGCTCCATCAAGCTGCACGGCCTCAACGCCACCGCGTACGACGCGGAGATGGCGGGCGCCCTCGTCCTGCCCGACCTGAAGATCAAGGTCGTTCCCGGATCGGCCACGACGTGCTGAGCCGGGTGCGGGCCGCGTGGGCGTGGTTCCGGGCCTTCCGCCGCACCCGCCCCTTCTGGGGCGGGGTGTGGCTGGTCGCCGGGGGCTGGACCGTCCTCAAGTTCTCCCTCAGTTCGCTCCAGTTGATCGTGAGCACGGGCTTCGGGGGGATCGCCGGCTACCTCGTCGGCGGCGGGATGATCCTGTGCGGCCTCATCCCGATGGCGCTGCCCGCCCAGCGGTACACCTTCGGGCTCATCGGCGCGATCCTCGCCGTCGTCTCGCTCGTCGTCTCCAACCTGGGCGGCTTCCTGCTCGGCATGGCGCTCGGCGTCCTCGGCGGCTCCATGATGGTCGGCTGGGGAGCCAAGCGCCCGCGCCGCAGGGCGGTGGAGGGGTGAGGACCCGGCCGGGCGGGACCCGGCAGCGGGCCCTCGCCGTGAGCACCGCCCTGGCGCTCGCCGTCGCCACCGCCGTCTGGTCGGGGCAGCCGGGCAGCGCCGCGGGGGCGCCCGCCGCCGTCCAGCCGCTCGGCGTACCCTTCCTGCCCTCCCCGGACCCGCTGCGCGTCACCATCGACAGCATGGTCGCCGTCTCGCTGAGCGTCGACAAGGACGTCACCATCCGGCTCTCGGACGGCACGACCCGGACCACCAACAAGTACACCTTCACCAAGCTCAAGATCCGCTCGCACATGAAGGTGGTCCAGAAGGCGAACGGCCACACCGTCACCATCGACGTCCCGGACGAGGGCTCCCTCGGCGGCTACGACAGCGCGGGCAAGCCCGAGACGACGACGATGTGGGGGAACATCAGCAACGTCTGCCTCCGCGTCCTCGTCAAGATCTGCGGGGTGCAGGGCCTCCTCGACTTCTTCGGCTCCCTCATCCCGCTGACTGCCGGGGCCGAGGACTTCACCGGGGACATCTACGCGATCCGGACCGTCGACGACCACGCGGCCCTGAACTCCACCGACAACCCCGTCCACCTCCCCGGAACCATCACGGTGACCTCCCCATGAGCCCCGAAAGCCGCAGCGCCCCCGAGGAGGGACGCACCCACTGGCGCCGGTCCCTCGCCGTCGCCGTGCCCGCGCTGCTCGCCGCCGGCGGCCTCGGGACCGCCATGGCGACCGGCGCCCTCGCCGTCGGCCTCCAGATCCAGGACCGGCCCGTCGACTTCACCACCAGCAGCCTGTACGGGACGCAGTACGGCGCCGCCGTCGTCGACCAGGCCGTCGTACGGCCCGACGGCTCGGCCGGGACCGTGCGGGTGCTCCGCATGGGCTTCGCGGACGGCATGATCAACGGCCTGTGCCTGAGCCAGAAGCAGCAGATCGGCGGAGCCACGTACACCCTGATGCTGACCCTCGGCGACGACAATCCCGGTTCCTGGGAGATCAGGACCAAGAACACCGTCCTCGACCTGAGGAGCGCCACCGGCGTCCTCGACATGGACGGCGTCGTCGACCTCAACACCAACGGCGCCGACGTGAAGACCGTCAAGGACTCCTCCGGGGCCTACGTCGACAACCCGCTGAACAGCCCGCAGCACCGCTTCGGCATCCAGGCGCGCTACGCCAAGTTCGACCGGATCACCGGCACCGCCCAGGACTTCCAGCTCCCCGGCCTCCTCACCACCCCGAAGCTGAAGCTGTCCGTGAAGCCGGGCTCGGTGGCCTGCCCCGCCCCGCCGGCGCCCACCGGGACGCCGGGAACGCCGTGAGAGCCGTGAGCGGGACGGGGCGGCCGCCCCCGGGCCGTGGCCGCCCCGCCCCGCCGCCTCAGGCCGTCGGCATCGCCATCGTCGCCACCGGGTCCGAGGTCGGGCGGGACGAACCGCCCGCCGGCTCCACGGTGATGCCGATCCCGGCCGAGCGGTTCGCCGGCCCCTCCAGGAGGACCGCCGAGGTCGCCGCGCCCGGCGTCATCAGACCGGCGGGCCGCATCGTCCCGGAGTCGTCGTACCAGAGCTGGTAGACCTTCCCGGGCGGCGGCGCCGGCATCCCCGCCGCGGCGAACACCGCCCGGTCCTGGGACGGGGAGTGGACGAGGGTGCCCACCGCGCCGTCCGCGAGCCGGGCCGTGGAGACCCGGGCGTCGGGCGCGGCGAGGACGGCCGCGACCGCCTCCGCCCGCTCCTCCGCGACGGCCGCGCGCCGGTCGGCGTCCTCGGCGCGCTCGTACTGCCACCCCGCGACCCCGCCGAGCGCCACCAGACCGGCGACCGAGGCGGCGAGCGCCCAGCGGGGCAGCCGCCGCAGCCTCCCGAGACCGCCAGGCGACCGGCCGACGGGCCGGGTGGGGGGCGGGAACTGGCGGACGTCCACGATCCGGCGCAGCACCTCGGCGCGCAGGGCCGGGTCGATCGGCGCGGCGACGGCCAGGCCGAGGCGCGCGGTCGTCTCGGACAGCTCGCGCACCTCGTCCGCGCACGGGGCGCACTGGGCCAGGTGCCGTTCGAACGCCTCCCGCTCCTCGTCCGTCTCCAGGGCGTCGAGGACGTAGGCGCCGGTCAGCGTGTGCAGTTCGTCGATGGTCGTCACGCCGTCACCCCCAGGCAGTCGCGGAGCCGGATGAGCCCGTCGCGCATCCGGGTCTTCACGGTCCCCAGGGGCAGCGAGAGCAGCTCCGCGACCTCACGGTAGGTCAGACCGCGGTAGTAGGCCAGGGTCACGGACTGGCGCTGGCGCTCGGTGAGGCCCCGCAGACAGCGCCGTACCCGCTCGCGGTCGAGGCGGCTCTCCACCTCCTCGGTCACCTCGTCGTACGCGGGACTGTGGTCGAGCAGCGCGACCCGCCGGGCGCGGTCCGAGGCGGCCTGCTCGGAGCGCACCCGGTCCACGGCCCGGCGGTGGGCGAGGGTCAGCGCCCAGTTCAGGACGGAGCCCTTGTCCGGCCGGTAGCGGGCGGCGGAGCGCCAGAGGTCGACCATCACCTCCTGCGCCACCTCCTCGGACTGCGCGGGGTCGCGCAGCACCGAGCGGACCACGCCCAGGACGGGGCCGGAGACCCGGTCGAAGACGCCGGCGAAGGCGTCCTGGTCCCCGCGGGCCACCTGGACCATCAGCTCGGGCAGCCCCTCGCTCCGGTCCGGGACCGGACCGCCTCCGACGCGCGCGTGCTCTCTCATCCGCCTGTGCCCTCCTGCGTGGCCTCGGGTGCCCCGCTCCTGCGGGGTCTTCGGAGCGGCGGCCCCGGGGGATTGGTCCGGTCTACGACGGGTCCGGCGCGGTCCCTCCCTCCTTGGGGAGACGGCTCAGCGCGCCCGGCCACCACGCCCTCGGACCGAGGTCGCGGACCAGGGCCGGGACGAGGAGCGAGCGGACGACCAGGGTGTCGAGCAGGACGCCGAAGGCCACGATGAACGCGATCTGCACCAGGAACGCCAGCGGGATCACGCCGAGCGCGGCGAAGGTCGCCGCGAGCACCACGCCCGCCGAGGTGATCACGCCGCCGGTCGCGGTCAGGCCGATGCGGACGCCCTCGCGGACCCCGTGGCGCAGCGACTCCTCGCGGACCCGGGACATCAGGAAGATGTTGTAGTCGACCCCGAGTGCCACCAGGAAGACGAAACCGTACAGCGGCACGGAGGAGTCCGTGCCGGTGAAGCCGAGGACGTGCTCGAAGACGAGCGCCGAGACGCCCAGGGTGGCGGCGAAGTTGAGCGCCACCGTGGCGACGAGCAGCAGCGGCAGCACGAGGGAGCGCAGCAGCGCCACCAGGATCACCAGGATGATGGCCAGGACCACCGGCACGATGAGCGCGCGGTCCCGTGCGGCGGTGCGCTGGGTGTCGTACTGCTGCGCCGTCGAGCCGCCCACCAGGGCGTCCGAGCCGGGGACCGCGTGCACGGCGGTACGGAGCCGGGCGAGCGTCTCGCGCGCCGCGTCGCTGTCGGCGGCGTCGGCGAGGGTGGCGTCGATCCGGACCCGGCCGTCGACCACGAGCGGCTTCCCGGGGGCCGGGCGGCCCGTCGCGTCCACCGGGAACGCCGAGTCGACGCCCTCGACGTCCCGCGCGGCGGCGGCCACGCGGGTCGCGGCCCCGGCGTCGGCGACGATCACGGCGGGGTTGCCCGCGCCGCCGGGGAAGTGGCGGCCGAGGGTCTCCTGCGCGGCGACGGACGGCGCGTCGTTCACGAAGATCTCGTCGAAGGGGACGCCCCGGGAGTTCAGCGCGGGCGCGAAGGCGGCGCAGGCCAGGAGGCCGGCGAGGGTGATCGCCCACACCTTGCGGGGCGCGCGGTCGACCACGGCGGCGACGCGCCGCCAGAGGGCCTGTCCGCCCCGGGCGGCCTCGGGGGCCGCGCCCTCCGGGAGCGTCTTCGGGCGGGCCGGCCAGTAGGCGGCGCGGCCCGTCAGGGCCAGGGCCGCCGGGAGGAAGGTGAGCGCGCTGACCACCGCGCAGACGATGCCGATGGCGCCGACCGGACCGAGCGCCCGGTTGTTGGACAGGTCGCTCGCGAGCAGGGCGATCAGCGCGAGGGCGACGGTGGCGGCGCTGGCGACGATCGGCTCGACGGAGCGGCGCAGGGCCTTGCGCATGGCGGCGAACCGGTCGGCGCCGGGGGCGGTGAGCTCCTCCCGGTAGCGGGCGGCGAGGAGCAGCGCGTAGTCGGTCGCGGCGCCGATCACCAGGATGGACAGGATGCCCTGCACCTGGCCGTCCACCCTGACCAGGCCGGCGTCGGCGAGCACGTACACGATCGCGCAGGCCAGGCCGAGGGCGAACACCGCGCCCAGGATGATCATCAGGGGCAGCAGGACGCTGCGGTAGACGAGGAGCAGGATCAGCAGCACCGCGACCAGGGCGACGGCGAGGAGCAGTCCGTCGATGCCGGAGAAGGCGTCGGAGAGGTCGGCCTGGGTGGCGGCGGGGCCCGCGAGCCACACGGTCGTCCCGGGCACCGGGGCCGCCGCCTTCCGCACCGCGTCGAGCGTGTCCGGCAGGGCGTCGCCGAGGTCGGGCCGGAGCGGGACGACGGCCCGCAGCGCCTTTCCGTCCTCGGAGGCCAGGGCGGGGGAGGGCGGCCCGGCGGTCCCCGGGCGGCCGGAGAGCGCGGCGAGGGACCGGGTGGCGGCGTCGGCCGAGCCGGGGTCCAGGGTGCCGCCGTCCTTCGCCGTCCACACCACGATCGCGGGCACCGACTCCGAGGTGCGGAAGGACTTCTGCGCCTCGATGACCTTGGTGGACTCGGCGCTGCGGGGCAGGAAGGCCGCCTGGTCGTTGGTGGAGACCTCGCCGAGCCGGCCGGCGAAGGGGCCGAGACCGCCGCCGACGGCGAGCCAGACGAGGAGGAGGACCAGGGGGACGAGGAAGCGGGTCCGGCGGGGGGCGCGGGGCATCGAATCTCCGAACTATGACTTGACCATTAACAATCTCAATGATTGAGAGAAGTGTGTACCACTCCGGGGAGGGGCCGGACGCCCGGGTACCCGGAACGGGCGATCGGATGCCACGGAACACCGCGTACGCGTGCTCTCGTGGGACCTTCGGCGGTGACGGGCCGTACGGATGCACCCGTTCGGCGCAGGCGTTCGCGTTTCGCGAGGTGCCCGTTCCGAGGGGCGCCCGTTTCGCGACGCGCCCGCTCCGCGGCGCGCCCGGCTCAGCGGCGCGGCACGCGCAGGGCGCCCAGTTCGTCGTTCAGGACGTTCAGGAAGCGCAGGGCCACCGCGAGTTCGTCGTCGTCGAACCGGTCCCGCGCCCGGGCCGTCGCCTCCGCGAGCGGCAGGAAGTACCGGCGGGCCGCCGCCCTCGCCCCGTCCTCGTAGTGCACGTGCACCACGCGGCGGTCGGCGCTCTCCCGGGACCTGCGGATGTGCCCGGCCCGCTCCAGCCGGTCCAGACAGGCCGTCACCGCGCCGGAGGTGAGCCCGAGGTGCTCCCGGAGCCGCCCCGGCGTCAACGGCTCGGGGCTGTCCAGGACGACGGCGAGCGCCTGCACGTCCGTGGGGTGCAGCCCCTGGGTCTGGGCGAAGCCGTGCACGAGGCGGTTGATCTCGCCCTGCGTCCGCCGCAGCGCGACGGCGAAACTGTGCAGGTCACCGGCGCCGCCCGGCGGGGCGGCGGGAACGTCTCGGTCTTCTTCGCGGGCCACGCGTTCAGCCTATAGACATCGCCCTTCCGCATCCGTCCGGGCCATGGTGGGAGAAGAAGCGGCGTGGGACCCGACCCGCACGGGTCCCGGCGAGCCCGCCCCCGGGACGGAACGGAGCACTCCCTGCCATGGCGACACACCCCAGGGCCACGCCCGGCCCGACGCCGGACGGTCCGAGGCCGTCCGGTCCGAGGCCGGAAGGCCCGGCATCGGACGGTCCGAGGCCGGAAGGCCCGACGCCGGACGACCCGAAGCCGAGCGGCCCGACGCCGTCCGACCCGGAGCCGGAAGGCCTGACGCCGGACGACCCGTCCGGTCCCGGGTCCGGCCTCTGTCTCGTGACCGGTGCCGGCGGCTACATCGGCGGGCGGCTCGTCCCCGAGCTGCTCGACGCCGGCCGCCGCGTGCGCTGCCTGGCCCGCGCCCCCGCCAACCTCCGCGACTACCCCTGGGCCGACCGGGTCGAGATCGTCAAGGGCGACGTCACCGACGCGGCGACCCTGAAGCCCGCGTTCGAGGGCGTGGAGGTGGCCTACTACCTGGTGCACTCCCTCGGCTCCGGGCACGACTTCGAGGAGACGGACCGGCGCGCGGCCCGGACCTTCGCCGAGGAGGCCCGCGCCGCCGGCGTCCGCCGCATCGTCTACCTGGGCGGCCTCACCCCGCAGGGCGTGCCCGAGGAGGAACTCTCCCCGCACCTGCGCTCCCGCGCCGAGGTCGGCCGCATCCTGCTCGACTCCGGCGTCCCCACGACCGTGCTGCGGGCCGCCGTCGTCATCGGCTCCGGCTCCGCCTCCTTCGAGATGCTCCGCTACCTCACCGAGCGGCTCCCGGTGATGCTGACGCCGAGCTGGGTCAGGACCCACGTCCAGCCCATCGCCGTGCGCGACGTGCTGCGCTACCTCGTCGGCAGCGCGGACATGCCCCCGGACGTCAACCGGGCCTTCGACGTCGGCGGCCCGGACGTCCTCACCTACCGCGACATGATGATCGAGTACGCGGCGGTCGCCGGCCTGCCCAAGCGCCTCATCGTGTCCGTGCCGATGCTCACCCCCGGCCTGTCCAGCCACTGGATCGGCCTGGTCACGCCCGTCCCGGCCGGCCTGGCCCGGCCGCTCGCGGAGTCGCTGCGGTACGAGGTGGTCTGCGCCGAGCACGACATCGCGGAGTACGTCCCCGACCCGCCCGGCACCCCGATCCCCTTCGGCCGCGCCCTCACCCTCGCCCTCCAGCGCATCCAGGAGGCCAAGGTCACCACCCGGTGGTCCTCCGCCTCGCTGCCCGGCGCGCCCAGCGACCCGCTGCCCACCGATCCCGACTGGGCCGGCGGCAGCCTCTACACCGACGAACGCGAACGGACCGTCGACGCCCCGCCGGAGACCCTCTGGAAGGTCGTCGAGGGGATCGGCGGCGAGAACGGCTGGTACTCCTTCCCGCTGGCCTGGGCCGTACGCGGCTGGCTCGACCGGCTCGTCGGCGGCGTGGGCCTGCGCCGGGGCCGCCGGGACGCCCAGCGGCTCCGGGTCGGCGACGCGCTCGACTTCTGGCGGGTCGAGGAGATCGAGCGGGGCGGCCTGCTCCGGCTGCGCGCGGAGATGCGGCTCCCCGGGCTCGCCTGGCTGGAGATGCGCTCCGAACGCGACGAGGAGGGGCGGACCCGCTACCGCCAGCGCGCCCTGTTCCATCCGCGCGGACTCGCCGGACAGGTGTACTGGTGGAGCGTGGCGCCGTTCCACGCGGTCGTCTTCGGCGGCATGGCGCGGAACATCGCCCGCACGGCCGAACGGGCGGCGGCCGGGGAGCCCGTGTCGCCGGAGGACGCGGACGGGCCGCCCGCCCGCACCGGCGACGTACCGGCCCACGCGGGGGAGGCACCGCCCCGCGCGTGAGGTTCGTGCGCGGGGGCCTGCCGGAGCGGGACGGGCCCTCCGGGGCGCACCGGCCCGCGCGGAGCGCCCCCGCATCCGTACGCCTGTCGCGGGCGGAAAAGGGACGGCACGGCCGCCACGCGGCCGCAGGGCCGCACCACAGTCGCAGTCCACCGGGCGTCCTGCCCCCGCGGGCGCCGTCCGGTGGCCGAACCCCAGGAACCAGGCGCCATGACCGTCTCCGTCGTCCTCTTCACCTCCGACCTCCGGGTGCACGACCACCCGCCCCTGCGCGCCGCCGTGGACGCGGCGGACGAGGTCGTCCCGCTGTTCGTCCGGGACCCCGCCGTCGACCGGGCCGGCTTCGCCGTCCCCAACCGGCTCGCCTTCCTCGCCGACTGCCTGACCGACCTGGACGCCGGACTGCGGCAGCGCGGCGGACGGCTCGTCGTGCGCGAGGGCGACGCCGTGGCCGAAGTCTGCGGCGCGGTGCGGCAGTCCGACGCCGACGAGGTCCACATGGCCGCCGACCACTCCGCCTTCGCGCACGCCCGCGAGGCGCGGCTGCGGGACGCCCTGGAGTCCGACGGGCGCCGCCTCTACGTGCACGACGCCGTGACCACCGTCGTGCCGCCCGGCGACGTCACCCCGCAGGGCTCCGACCACTTCGCGGTCTTCACCCCGTACTTCCGCCGCTGGTCCGGCGAACGGCTCCGCGCGCCCCTGGCGGCCCCCCGGAGGGTACGGGTGCCGAGCGGTCTGCGCTCCGACGGGCCGCCGTCGCGCGCCTCCGTGGCGGACGTGTCCGAGGGCCTCGCGAAGGGCGGCGAGACCACGGCCCGGCGCAGGCTCGGCGCCTGGCTGTCCCGGCACGCCGACGCCTACGAGACCGGCCACGACGACCTCGCCGGGGACACGACCTCGCGGCTCTCCCCGTACCTCCACTTCGGCGCGCTCTCGGCCACCGAGGCCGTCCACCGGGCCCGCGCCCGGGGCGGTCCGGGCGCCGAGGCCTTCGTACGGCAGCTCTGCTGGCGGGACTTCCACCGCCAGATGCTCTCCGCGCGCCCCGCGATCGCCGCCGACGACTACCGGCCCCGGCACGACCGCTGGCGGCGGGGCGCGGAGGCCGAGGCGGACCTGCGGGCCTGGCGGGAGGGCCGCACCGGCTACCCCGTGGTGGACGCGGCCCTGCGCCAACTCGCCCACGAGGGCTGGATGCACAACAGGGGCCGGCTGCTCACCGCCTCCTTCCTCACCAAGACGCTCTACCTCGACTGGCGGGAGGGCGCCCGGCACTTCCTCCGCCTCCTCGTGGACGGCGACCTCGCCAACAACCAGCTCAACTGGCAGTGGGTGGCCGGGACCGGGGCCGACAGCCGGCCGAACCGGGTCCTCAACCCCGTGACGCAGGGCAAGCGTTACGACCCCGACGGCGCCTACGTCCGCCGCTGGGTCCCCGAACTCGCCGCCCTGCCCGGCGCCTCGGTCCACGAGCCCTGGAAGCGGAAGGACCGGGAGGGGGCCGCGCGCGACTATCCCGAGCCGCTGATCGCCCTCGCCGACGGCACCGCCCGCTTCCGGCACGGCCGGGGCCTGGAGTAGGGGGCGCGTCCGAGCGGGCGGCGGTGCGTCGAAAAGCGGAAGACGACGCACAAACGATGCGAGTTGAGCCACCCCTTCCCCCGGACGGAGGCTGAGGGAGCCGGGGGCACGGAGCCCCAGCGAGGAGGAGCTTCGCCATGAACGCAGCCCGTACGGCCGTCCGCGGCCCCGCCCCCGCGTACGACCCGGCCGCCCCGGCGGCCCATGCGACGGACCTCCCCCCGGACGCCGGAGCGGCCCTTCCCGCCCTCTCCGACGCGGAGGTCGGCCGGGGGCTCGTCCGGGGCGACGAGCACTGCCTCGCCCTCGCCCACCACCGCTGGGCGCGCCTCGTGCACACCCTGGCCTCCCGCGCCCTGGGCGACCCGCGCGAGGCCGAGGACGTCACCCAGCAGGTCTTCCTCGCCGCCTGGCGCGGCCGTGCCGGATACCGCCCCGAGCGCGGCTCCGTACCCGCCTGGCTCGTCGGCATCACCCGGCGGAAGATCGCCGACGCCCTCGGCGCCCGCACCCGCAGGCTCGACCTCGTCGCCGCCGCCGGAGCGGCCCTGCCCCCGTCCGACGGCACCGGGGAGGGGCCCGACCACGTCCTCGACCGGATCGTGGTCACCCGCGAACTCGCCCGCCTGCCGCGCGTCCAGCGCGACGTCCTGGCCCTCGCGTTCTTCGGGGACCTGACGCAGACGCAGATCGCCCACCGCACGGGCCTGCCCCTGGGCACCGTCAAGAGCCACGCGCGCCGGGGCCTCCAGCGGATGCGCCGCAGCCTCGCCGTCGCCGAAGCCGCCACCGGCGGGGCCGTCACGGCCTGAACGGCCCCCGGGACGACCTGACGTTCTATGCCCCGCCCGACGCCCGCCCGCCACGGAGATCGCGCGTCCGGCCCGTCCTTCCGGTGGGGCCCGTACCTGACGCCGCGTGGGACCTGGCAGACTGCGGGCCTCACGGTCGTCTCCCCCCTCGTCACGAGCGGACCGCTCGTCCTGGGAAGCGGCAAGCGACTTCTGGAGGCCCATATGGCGCAGCGGCCCGGACACGCGGCCCACAAGGCCCGCGAGAGCGGGTTCTCCCCCCGGCCGGCGCACCGGCGCGCGGACGGGACGGCCGCCCGGTGAACGTCTGCCGCACCCGGCGCGCCGAGACCGGCGCCCTCCTCGTCCGCAGCGCCCCCGCGGCGCCCACCGCGGCCGTCCTGCTGCTCCACGGCGGCCGCGCCGACGGGCCCGAGCCACCGCCCGCCCTCAACCTCCCGGCGCTGCGCATGCGCCCCTTCGCCGCCGCCGTCACCCGCGCCGTCCGGGGCCGGAGCGTCCTCGTCGCCGAGGTCCGCTACCGCCACCGCGGCTGGAACGGGGCGCGCGCCGACGCCGCCCGGGACGCCGAGACCGCCCTGAACGACCTCCGCGAGCGGATCGGGCCCGTGCCCGTCGTGCTCCTCGGCCACTCCATGGGCGGCCGCGCCGCGCTCCGCGCCGCGGGCGACCCCGCCGTGCGCGGGGTCGTCGCCCTCGCGCCCTGGTGCCCGTCCGGCGAGCCCGTCGAGCACCTCGGCGGCCGGCGCCTCTACCTGCTCCACGACGAGACCGACCGCGTCACCTCAGCCCGCGAGTCCTGGGACTTCGTCCGCAGGGCCAGGGCGGCGGGAGCCGACGCGGTGGGCATCCCGATGCGGATCGGCGGCCACGCCATGCTCCGGGGCGCGGACGTCTGGCACCGCAGGGCGGCCGAACTCACGGCGGCGCTGCTCTCGCACGGATAGCGGCCCGGGGCCCGCACCGCGCCCGGGGCCCCCTCACACCGGGGGCGCGGTGACCCGCGTCCCCGCGTGGTGGGAGAGCGCGTCGAGCGCCTCCCGCAGGCCGCCCGGGCGCAGCATCCCCGGTCCCAGGCCCCGGCCCGCCCAGCCGGGGCCGGCCAGGAGCATCAGCGGACGCGTCCGCGCGCCCTTCACGCCGAACGAGCTCCCGGCGACGTGCCGGGCGAGGGCGTGGTTCGCGGTGGAGCGCGCCTGCGACCAGAGCACGACCGCGGCCGGACCCATGCGCCGCACGGCGGCGTCGAGCGCCTCGGCGGGGACGGCCGCGCCGAACATCCGGGTCGGCAGACCGCGCTCGGAGAGCCCCGCCGCCAGCGCCTCCAGGGGCAGAGTGTGCTGCTCGCCCGGCACACAGGCCAGGAGCACCGGCGGTACGGGGGCCAGGGAGCCGCGTCCGGCGGGTGCGACCTGCCGGAGCGCGGTCGACACGTGCCAGGACAGCAGGTGCTCCACCTCGACGTAGCGGTCCCCGGACGACTCCCACTTGCGGCCCACCGCGTGCAGGGTCGGGGCCATCACCTCCTCCCAGGCGGTGACGAGCCCGTGGTCCGCGACGGCGTCCCGGAGCAGGGCGTCCAGGGCGGGGCCGTCGAGCCGCACGGCGGCCCGCGCGAGCCCCCGGCACTCCCGCCGCACGTCACCGAGCGGAAGCCCGTTGCCGGACCCGGGCTGCCGGGCCGGCCCCGGCTCCTCGGGACGGTCCCGGAGCGGCCCTGCGAGGCGGTCGGGGTACGGCTCCGGCCCGGTGGGCCGGGCCCGCGTCCCCGGGGCCGTACCGGAAACCGCTCCGAGGATCGCACCGGGGCCCTCCGCCCCGGTCCTGGCCGCCCGCGCGATCCGCGCCGCCTCGGCCGGAGGGGCGCCCGAGGCCGTCAGCCGGCACATCTCCTCCAGCATCGCGACGTCCTCCGGGGCCCAGCGCCGGTGCCGCCCGCCCTGGCGGGCGGCGGGCCCCATCCCGTACCGCCGGTCCCACGAGCGCAGGGTGGTCGGTGACACCCCGAGGCGCCGCGCCACCGCTCCGGTGGTGAGTCCGTACGTCGCCGATTCGGTCATACGGCCAGGTTACGACGCACAACCGATGCGAGTGCGCGTCAGGCGGCGGGACCGGTGCGTTCGGCGGCCAGCAGTCCCGCGCAGGCCTCCCGGGTCGCCCGGTGCACGGCGCGGGCGAGCCGCGCGCCCCAGAGGGAGCGCGGCCCGGCGAACGGTTCGGCGAACGCCCTGTCGCCCGCGCCCTCTGCGTCCTCCACGTTCTCCACGGGGCAGGGCGCGGCCACGCAGACGGCGTCCGTCGGGGTGCCGGAGGCGTCGGCGCCCAGCTCGACCAGGGCCTGCGTCTTCGCCTCGGTGGCGGTGGCCACGGCGTTCACGAGGGCCGCGTCCGTCAGGGGCACCGGCAGCGACACGACGATGTTGATCGTCCCGGGGCGCGGGACCGCGACCCCGCCGACGCCCGGAGCGGCGGCCCAGCCCCGTACCCCGATCCCGGCCGTGACCACGGCGTGCGCGCCGCCGTCCACCGCGTGGCGCCGGTCCGCGACCGAGGCCGCCGTCATGAGGCCCACGCCCGGACCGGAGAGCCCGGCGCCCGAGGCGAGTTCGCGGAGGTGGGCGACGGGGTCGAGCCGGTCGTAACCGGGCGGCACCTGGGCGTTGACCACCCACTCCCGCGCACCGATGCCCCCGCCGAGCACCGCGCTCGACACCATCCGCACGCCCGGCCCCGGGGCCCAGACGAGGAGCGGCCACTCCCGCCCCCGTTCCGTGTGGGAGAGGAGGACGGAGTCGGCGAGGGACGGGCGGGCGGGGAGGGTCCGGGGGAGCACCCCACACCCTAACGCGCGGCCTTTTTCTCACTCGAACGGGTGAAAGCTTTTTTGGGACCCATCCGATCGGCGGCCGGCGCCGAATGACCCGTGACAGCAGGGCCGAAAGCGAACGATTCGTCGCGGACGGCCCGGACGCGCCACCGTCCTCCCGACCGGGAGGCGGGGCCGTCTCCCCCTTCACGTGCGCAGTTCCCTACGCATCCGGACCAAAGAGGTTTCCTCCCATGACCACTTCCCGCATCCGTCGCACCGCCGTCGCCGTGGCCGCCGCGGCCGTCCTGCCCTTCTCCCTGGCGGCCTGCTCGGACTCCGGCAAGGACGAGGCGTCCGGGGCCGGGGCCCCGGCCTCCAGCTCCGCCGCCGCGGAGAACTCCTCGGCCCCCGCCGACTCGGACATGACCCCCGACGGTCCGTTCGGCCCGGCCTGTGCCGGTGTGCCCAAGGAGGGCGCCGGTTCGTTCGACGGCATGGCGAAGGACCCCGTCGCCACGGCCGCCTCCAACAACCCGGCCCTGTCCACCCTGGTGACCGCCGTCAAGAAGGCCGGTCTGGTCGACACCCTCAACAACGCCCAGAACATCACCGTGTTCGCGCCCACCAACGACGCCTTCGCGAAGATCCCGAAGGCCGACCTCGACAAGGTCCTGGCCGACAAGGACATGCTCACGAAGGTCCTCACGTACCACGTGGTGGGCCAGAAGCTGACCCCGAAGCAGTTGGAGAACGGCTCCTTCGAGACCCTCCAGAAGGGCATGCTGACCACGAAGGGCTCGGGCGAGGAGTACACGGTCAACGACACCTCGAAGGTCGTCTGCGGCAACGTCCCCACGGCCAACGCGACCGTCTACATCGTCGACACCGTCCTCATGCCCAAGTAGGCGCCGGGCGCGCGGAACCCGCGGCGGGAGCGGTCGCGGGGCGGACCCGACGGGAATCGGGTCCCCCGCGCGCGAAGCACGCCCGAAGGGCATCCCCGCGCGGGGCCACCGGACCAAGGGGGTCGGTGGCCCCGCGCCTTCTCCGTTTCCGGGACCGGCGAGTGCCGGAGGCGTGGACCCGCCACGGGAGCGGAGTGACGCGGGACCCCTCGGACTCGTTTGCCGGGCATGCCGTCCCGTCACGCCGCCCCCGGCACCTCGATATCCGCGTCCGCGTCCGTGCCCGCATCCGCCCGTCGCCCCGCCCGCGAGGCCGCCGAGGCCGCGCTCGTCGAGCACTACCCCGCGCTCGTACGGCTCGCCTACCTCGTCCTGCCGCCCTCGCTCGGACGCCACCGCCGCGTCCTCACCGCCCACGCCCTCGTCCAGAACTCCCTGGCGGAGGCGACCGGCGGCCGGGGATCCGGGAGGCCGCGGCCCGGGAAGCCCCGGAGGGAGGAGCCCTCGGCCGAGACGTCTTCGGCCCAGGAGCCCCTGTCCGAGGCACCTTCGGCCGAGCAGCCCCCGACCGGAGCGGCCGGAGACGGAGCGTCTCCGGCCGAGGCACCCGAAACCGAGGCGTCTTCGACTCGGGCGGCCGGAACCGAGGCGTCTCCGGCCCAGGCGTCCCGAACTGAGGGGTCCCTCACCGAGGTGTCCCCGGCCGAGGCACCCCCGACCGAGACGTCTCCGACCGAGGCGTCCCGCACCGCGACGTCCCCGCCCGCGACGTCCTCGTCCGAGGCGCCCCCGGCCGGCCCGCCGCCCGCCGGAATCTCCCTGCCCGGCCAGCGCGCCGGCGAGCGCCCCGCGCACGCGTGGCTGCGGGCGGCCGTGGTCCGTGCCGCGCTCCGCCCGCCGCGCCGCCTCGCGGCCCCGCTCCGGCTGCCCCTCGTGCTCGGCCTGCGGCTCTTCCCCCGGGCCGGGGGAACCGACGAACTCGCCCTCGACCGGGCCCTGGCCGAAGCCGCCCCCGAGACGCGCGCCGCGCTCGCCCTGCGGATCCTCGAAGGCCTCCCCGCCGACGCGACCGCCCGGCTCCTCGCCTCGGCGGACGTCGCGGACCCCGCAGCCGCCCTCCGCGCCGCCGAACGGATCGGCGCGGCGTCCGGCACCGACGTCGGGACGCTCCTCCGCAGCGCCGAGTTCGACCCGTGCACCGTGCACACCCGCCCCACCGACCTCCTGCGCCGCCGCCGGCACACCCGGCTCGCCGCCCTCGCCGGCGCGGTGCTGCTCGTCACGGCGGGCGTCGCCGTCACCGCCGGGGTCCGGGCCGGCACGGAACCGGAACCGGTCGCCTCCCCGCCCGCCCCCGCCCCGGCGTCCGACCCCGCCGCGCTCCCGCGCACGCCCCCCGACCGCTGGGCCGACACCTCGCGCGTCGACCTCACCGCCTGGCCCGCGCGCGGCGCCGGGACGGGGGACACGGCCCTGCTCCGGCGGGCCCTGGACACCTGGACCCGGGGCGCCGCGGACGGCGTCCGGCCGGCCGTCACCCCGGGCACGTCCGCCGCACCGCCCGCCGAACCGCCCCGGCTCCTCTACGCCGGCACGGTCGACGGCACGGCCGTGGTGCTCCTGCACGACGGGCGCAGGATCGCCCGGTACGCCGAACCCCGCGACGGACGCGGGCCCGTGGCCCTCGACCTCGCGCGGGTCGACGACGCCGACGTCACCACCGGCGCCGCCGTCGTCCTCACCCGCACCGCCGGACGGGCGCGTTACCTCCTCGCGCCCTGGATCGCCGAGGCGGCGGTACGGGACCTCGGCGCGCCCGGCACCCCCGCCCGCCCCCTGGACGTCGCCCCGGACGGCGTGACCGGCCCCGTCCCGTACGGCATCGCGGACGAACCGGGGCGTGCGCCCGGCGCGTGCGCGGGCGTGACCGCGCTCCAGCTCCGCTCCTCGGCCCGGATCGTCGAGGACCATGCCTTCCTCCTCGCGGACCTCGGGGAACCGGTCCCCGCGCACCTCACGTGGACGCCGCCGCCGGGCGCGGACGTCCCGGCCCGTGCGCCGCGCGAGGCGACCGGCGCACGCGGGCTCGCGGCCTGGGCGCGTTCGGCCTGCTCCCTGGCGGCGCTGCGCGGCACCGGGGTCCGGTCGGTCAACCGCTGGGAGTACGCCGAACAGTCCCTGCCCGAGCGGGCGGGCCGGGCCCGGTGGGTGTGCTCCCGCGCGGACACCTGGGAGGGGAGCGGCCGGGTGACCGTCTCCTTCGAGGCGCCCGGCGGCTCCGCGCCCCGGACCGTGGCGGGGCTCCGGGACACGGCGGCGTGCAGCCGCTTCGGCCAGGACGTCCTCGCGGGCACGTACTGGACGGCCCGGTCGGGCACGCGGTACCTGCTCGCGGCGGGCAGCCGCCGGCTGACCGGCGTCACCGCCGGGGGAGCCGTGACCGCCACCGCGCGCGGCCCGCTCCTGACGGCCCGGACCACCGCGGAGGGGCCGGTACGGCTCACGGGCCGGCTCCCCGACGGCTCGGCGCTCCCGGGGCTCACCGGCTCTCCAGGGCCCACCGGCTCCCCGGGGCTCAGTGGACCTTCAGGGCTCACCGGGCCCCAGAGGCTCACCGGCCCCCCGGGCCTCGCCGGCTCCCCCTGAGCCCCCGGTCGCCGGCCGCGTCAGGGTTCCAGGACCTCCACGTGGTCGGCGACCGCCACCACCAGGACGCGCGCGCCGGGCCCGACGGTCCGCCAGCGGTGGCGCACCCCGCCGGACATCAGCAGGGTGTCCCCGCGTCCGAGCCGGTGGACCCGGCCCTCCGCCTCGACCTCCACCGCGCCGTCCGCGACGTACAGCAACTCGTCGTTGCGGTGCAGGAACTCGCGGTCCGCGTCGTGCTCGCCGGTGAACTCCAGGGCGTGCACCTGGTGACGGCCCCGGACCACCGGCCGCACCCGCGCGCCGTCCCGCAGACCGCTGTCGTCGTCGGCGCGGACGACGTCCACCGTGCGGGTCTCGTCCGACGCGGCGAGCAGTCGGACGGCGGTCGTGTCGAGCGCGTCGGCGATCCGCTGGAGCGACCGCATGCTGGGGCGGGCCCGGTCGTTCTCGATCTGGCTGAGGAAGGGCGAGGAGAGCCCGCTGCGCTCCGCCACCTCGGCCAGGGTGAGGTCGAGCGACCGCCGCCGACGGCGCACGGCGGCCCCCACCCGGGGCGCGCGCCCCGCCTCGCCGTCCTGCTTCCCCCCGTCGCCGCGCGGCGCCCTCGCCTCCATCGTGGTCCCCGTCCCTCTCCGCCCGCCCGGCCGTGCCTGCCGCGATCTTCGCCGCTCCCGGCACCCTACGCGGCCGCCGTGACGGGATCCGGACACGGTTTCGCACTCCCGACACACGCCTGTCACACGACGCCTCTAGTTTCAAAGTCAGTTGCTCCAGTCAAAGAAAGTTTGACGAAAGAGCCCCGCAACCGACCCGGAACGCAGGAGCGCCGCCATGCCCACGATCGATCAGAACTCCCGCCGCCGACGACCGACCGGTCTCCTCGCCCTGGACGAGACCGCCGCCTACGAAGGCCACACCCTCTACGCCCCGCTCACCGGCACCGGCGAGGTGTACCTCGTCGACCTGCGCGGCGAGACCGTCCACCGGTGGAACCTGCCGTACCGCCCCGGCCGCCACGCCCGCCTCCTCACCGACGGCACCCTCGCCTACAACGGCGTCCTGCCCGGCGAGGACGCCCTGTTCCCGATGTGGCACAAGTACCGGGGCGGCGTCATGCTCCACGCCGCCCCCGACGGCACGGTGCTGCGCGAGCACCGCGACCCCCTCCAGCACCACGACGCCCATCACCTCGACGACGGCCGGATCCTCTACACCGCCCTCGAACCCCTCCGGGGCGCCGACGCCGAGGCCGTACGCGGCGGAGTGCCCGGCTCCGAGGCCGACGGCGGCACCGTCTGGGCCGACACCCTCCGCGAGGTCGGACCCGACGGCGAACTCCTCTGGTCCTGGCGCGCCTCCGAACACCTCGACCGCGAGGCGTACCCGCTGCACGAGGCGTACGCCCGCGAGCACTGGCCCCTGATCAACAGCGTCACCCCGCTCCGCGACGGCAACGTCCTGGCCAGTCTGCGCAGCGTCTCCGCCGTCGTCGTCATCAGCCGCGAGACCGGCGAGATCCTGTGGCGCAGCGCCCCCGGCACCACCAGCCAGCAGCACGCCCCGACCGAGCTCGACGACGGCCGCTTCCTCGTCTTCGACAACGGCGTCTTCCGGCCGCACCACGACGTCCCGTACTCCCGCGTCGTCGAGATCGACCGGGAGAGTGGCGCGATCGCGTGGGAGTACCACGACCCGGCCCGCGAGTTCTTCTTCGCCCCGTTCATGGGTTCCGCGCAGCGGCTCCCCAACGGCAACACCCTCGTCACCGACTCCCCGTCCGGCCGGCTCTTCGAGGTGACGGAGGACGGCTACCTGTGCTGGGAGTACGTCGTCCCGCACTTCGCCGGATACCGGGAGGACGAGGTCCGCGGCCTCTTCCCGTCCGAGCCCAACGCCGTCTTCCGCGCCTACCGCTACGCGGCCGCCGACATCCCGTGGCTGGGGGCGGGCTCGTGACCCCGACCACCGTTCCCGCGCGGCCCGACGCGTCCGGCACCGCCCCGGTCGACGCCCGCGTCCCGGCGCGCCGGCTCCTGCCGCTCGCCGCGCAGCACGTCCTGGCGATGATCGCCGCGCCCGTCTCCACCGTCTTCCTCACCGCCGGCACCCTGCGCCTCGCGCCCGGCGCGACGGCCTCGCTGCTCAGCGCCGTCCTGGTCCTGTGCGGCGCGGGCGCCCTGCTCCAGTCCCTCGGCGTGTGGCGGATCGGCGCCAAGCTGCCGTTCGTCATGCTGCCCGGCGGCGCGGCCACCGCCCTCTTCCTCCAGATCGCGCAGGACCACGGCACGCCCACCGCCGCCGGCTCCGTCCTCCTCGCGGCGGCGCTGCTCATCGCCGTCCTCCCGCTCTACGCGCGCGTGGTCCGGCTCTTCCCGCCGCTCGTCATGGGCGTCACCGTCCTGCTCATCGGCATCGCGATGATCCGGGTCGCCGCCCGGCTCGTCACCGGACCCGACGGCACGGGCGAACCCCGCGCCGTCCTCCTCGCGGGCCTCACCGTCGCCGCCACCGTCGGCGCGTACGTCCTGCTGCGCGGGGTCTGGCGGCAGACCGCGATCCTCACCGGCATGGCGGCCGGCGTCCTGCTCGCCGTCGTCACCGGCCTCGGCACCTTCGCGCCCGCGCCCGGCAGCGGCTTCTCGCTGCCCGCCCTCCTGCCGTACGGCACACCGCGGTTCGACGTCCTGGCCGCCCTCCCGCTGCTCGTCTTCAGCCTCACCACCCTGGCCGAGATCACCGGCCAGACCGTGCTGAACAGCGAGACCGCCGGCCGCGTCCCCGACCCCGGCAAGGACGTCCCCCGCGTCGCCCGCGCCGACGCCCTCGTCTCCCTCGTGGGCGGCCTCTTCGGCACGTCCCTGATGGTGACCAGCGCCGAGAACATCGGCATCGGCCGGCTCACCGGGGTCCGCAGCCGCTTCGTCACCGCCGCGGCCGGGGCGCTCCTGATTGGCATCGGCCTGGCGACCCCCGTCTCCCGCGCCCTCGCCGGCATCCCGGAGGCGGTCGTGGGCGGCTCCTCGCTCGTCGTCTACGCGGTGATCGCCGTGATGGGCGTCGAGATGCTCCGCCGCGCCGACCTCTCCGGCGCCGGTACGAGTCCCATGGCCGCCGCCCTGGCCCTCGCGGCCGGTCTGCTGCCGCTCCTGACCCCGGGCCTGTACGACGGCTTCCCCGGCTGGGCCCGTACGATCCTGGGCAGCGGCGTCGTCGCCGGCACCCTGACCGCCGTCCTCCTGACCGCCCTCCTCGGCCGGTTCGAAGGCCGGTTCGACGGCCGGTTCGAGCGGCGGGGCGGGCCGTCGGGACCGGTTCACGGCAGGACGGGGGACCCGGAACCCCGTGCCCCCGAATGACGGAAGCCGTCTCGGACGCGTGCGTGTCGTGCTGCAATCATGGCAAGAATTATGTAACTTCCTGACTCTCTTTGCGCTAGAGTTGCGTTCGTGACGCGACGACTTGCTCTGGTGGCGAAAAAGGTGGGAGTCAGCGAGGCCACGGTCAGCCGAGTTCTCAACGGCAAGCCGGGGGTCTCGGAGGCCACCCGCCAGTCCGTGCTCAGCGCGCTGGACGTCCTCGGCTACGAGCGCCCCACGCAGCTCCGCGGCGAGCGGGCCCGGCTGGTGGGCCTGGTCCTGCCGGAGCTGCAGAACCCCATCTTCCCGGCCTTCGCCGAGGTCATCGGTGGTTCCCTCGCGCAGCAGGGCCTCACGCCGGTGCTCTGCACGCAGACCAAGGGCGGCGTCTCGGAGGCCGACTACGTCGACCTCCTCCTCCAGCAGCAGGTCTCCGGAGTGATCTTCGCCGGAGGGCTCTTCGCGCAGGCCGACGCGCCGCACGAGCACTACCGGCAGTTGGCGGAGCGCAACATCCCCGTCGTCCTCGTCAACGCCCCCATCGAGGAACTCGACTTCCCGTGCGTCTCCTGCGACGACATCGCGGCGGTGGAGCAGGCGTGGCGTCACCTCTCCTCGCTGGGGCACGAGCGCATCGGTCTGGTCCTCGGCCCCGAGGACCACATCCCCTCGCGCCGGAAGCTGACCGCGGCGCGGGCGGCCGCGGCGGCGTCGGGAACGGAGCTGGCCGAGGAGTTCGTGGAGCGCTCGATGTTCTCGCTCGAAGGGGGACAGGCGGCGGCGAGCCGGCTGTGGGACCGGGGGGTGACCGGGGTCATCTGCGCGAGCGACCCACTGGCCCTGGGCGCCATCAGGGCCGCCCGCAGGCGCGGACTCACCGTCCCGACCGACGTGTCGGTGCTCGGATTCGACGACTCCGCCTTCATGAACTGCACCGAGCCGCCGCTGTCGACGGTGCGGCAGCCGATCGAGGCGATGGGGCGGGCGGCCGTCGACCTCCTGTGCGCCCAGATCCAGGGGACGCAGGCGCACCCCGGTGAGCTGCTCTTCGAGCCGGAGCTCGTGGTGCGGGGCTCGACCGCCCCGCCGTCCGCCACCTGATCCACCCCCCCGTCCGAGGGCCAGACCTGATGGTCTGGCCCTTTTTCGTGCGCCCGGACACGGGGGAGGCCCCGCCGCCCCGTCCGTTCCCGTCGTCGCCGAGCCCTCCCACGAGCCAGTTGTGTCGGCGCCGTTGACAAAGTGGTGACCTGACGGAAACCTGTCACCCGGTCATCGCAAAAGATTGACTGAGCAGCTCAAAAAGCCTTGCCCGCCCTCGAATGTTCCCTCTTCGGGCATGAAAGGTGCTGTGCGAGGTCCCCGTCGACGTTCGTCCGGTGTATACGCCTCCGGCCCGTCGTCCCTCCCCGGTGCTGTTCGGGCCGTCGGCGGGACGCGTCGCGGCCGGTCGTCCGGGCGAGGAATCAAGAGGACTCCATGCGACTGAGAAACCACGGGCGGCGAGTGATCGTCGGCTCGGTGATGGCGGGGCTGATAGGCGTGGGGACGCTCCCCACCCCCGCCCACGCCGCCGAGGGCCCCAACCTCGCCCTGGGCAGGCCCGCGACCGCGGGCGGCACGAACGGAAGCTACGTCGCCGGCAACGTGACCGACGGAAGCCAGGCCTCCTACTGGGAGGGCCCCAACGGGTCGTTCCCGCAGTGGGTGCAGGTCGACCTGGGGACCAGTACCGAGGTCGACCGGGTCGCGCTCAAGCTGCCCGCCTCCTGGGGCTCCCGCGTCCAGACCCTGAGCGTGCTCGGCAGCACGAACGGCACCTCCTTCACCGCGCTCTCCGGATCGGGGGCGCGCACCTTCGACCCGGCCGCCGCCAACACGGTCAGCATCCCCGTCACCGCGACCACGGCCCGCTACGTCCGCGTCCAGGTGGCCGCCAACACCGGCTGGAACGCGGCCCAGTTGTCCGAGCTGGAGGTCTTCGGCGAGGACGGCGGCGGCCCGGTCGACCCGCCGCCGACCGGCACCAACCTGGCCCGCAACAAGCCGATCGAGGCCTCGTCGGTCACCCAGTCGTACGTGGCCGCCCACGCCAACGACGGGAACACCGGCACCTACTGGGAGTCGGCCGGCTTCCCCGCGACCCTGACCGCCAGGCTCGGCGCCAACGCCGACCTCGAAGCCGTCCGGATCAAGCTCAACCCCGACCAGGCGTGGGGCCCGCGCACCCAGGCCGTCGAGGTGCTCGGCCGCGAGCAGTCCGCGTCCGGCTTCACGACCCTCAAGGCCCGCGCCGACTACCAGTTCAATCCGTCCTCGGGTGCCAACACGATCACCGTCCCGGTGAGCGGGCGCTATGCCGACGTGCAGCTCAGGTTCTCCGCCAACAGCGGTGCCCCCGGCGCCCAGGTCGCCGAGTTCGAGGTGGTGGGCGCCGCCGCCCCGAACCCGGACCTCACCGTCACCGGCCTCACGTGGTCCCCCTCCTCCCCCTCGGAGACGGACCCCGTCGAGATCGCCGCGACCGTCCGCAACGCCGGGACCGCCGCCTCGCCGGCCACCTCCGTCGACGTGAGCCTCGAAGGCGCCGTGGCGGGCAGCGCGCAGGTCGGCGCGCTCGCGCCGGGCGCCTCCACGACCGTCAGGATCCCCGTCGGCAGGAAGGCGATGGGCAGCTACACCGTGTCCGCGGTCGTCGACCCGGCCAACGCCGTCGTGGAGCAGGACGACACCAACAACAGCCGGACCGGCTCCTCCAAGCTGGTCGTCGGCCAGGCGCCCGGCCCCGACCTCACGGTCACCGCGATCACCCCGAACCCGTCCTCCCCGGCGGTCGGCGCGCAGGTCTCCTTCACGGCCACGGTCCAGAACCGGGGCACCACCGGTGTCGCCGCCGGCACCGTCACCCGCCTCGCCGCCGGCACCACCACCCTGAACGGGACCACCCCGGCGGTCGCCGCCGGGCAGTCGGTCACCGTGCCGCTCTCCGGCACCTGGACCGCCGCGAGCGGCGGGGTCACCCTCACCGCGACGGCCGACGCCACCGCGATCGTGGCCGAGACCAACGAGAACAACAACGTCTTCAGCCGCTCCCTGGTCGTCGGCCGCGGCGCCGCCGTGCCGTACACGGAGTACGAGGCGGAGGACGCCCGCTACCAGGGCACCCTGCTCACCGCCGACGCCAAGCGGACCTTCGGCCACACCAACTTCGCCACCGAGTCCTCCGGCCGCAAGTCGGTCCGGCTCAACTCCACCGGTGAGTACGTGGAGTTCACCTCCGCCAACGCGGCCAACTCCATCGTCGTGCGCAACTCGATCCCGGACGCCGCCGCCGGCGGCGGGCGGGAGGCCACGCTGAGCCTGTACGCCGACGGGCAGTTCGTGCGGAAGCTGACGCTCTCCTCCAAGCACAGTTGGCTCTACGGCACCACCGACGACCCGGAGGGGCTCAGCAACACCCCGGGGACCGACGCACGCCGCCTGTTCGACGAGTCCAACGCCCTGCTGTCCCAGTCCTACCCGGCCGGCACCAAGTTCCGGCTCCAGCGGGACGCGGGCGACACCGCCTCCTACTACGTCATCGACCTGATCGACCTGGAGCAGGTCGCGCCCCCGGCGGCCCAGCCGGCCGGCTGCGTCTCGATCACGAACTACGGCGCGGTGCCCAACGACGGCCTCGACGACACCGACGCGATCCAGCGGGCGGTGACCGCCGACCAGAACGGCGAGATCTCCTGCGTGTGGATCCCGGCGGGCCAGTGGCGCCAGGAGCAGAAGATCCTGACCGACGACCCGCTGAACCGCGGGATCTACAACACCGTCGGCATCCGCGACGTGACCATCCGCGGCGCCGGCATGTGGCACTCGCAGCTCTACACCCTCACCCCGCCGCACCAGGCGGGCGGCATCAACCACCCGCACGAGGGCAACTTCGGCTTCGACATCGACCACAACACGCAGATCTCCGACATCGCGATCTTCGGATCCGGCACCATCCGCGGCAACAACGCCAACGAGGAGGGCGGCGTCGGCCTCAACGGCCGCTTCGGCAAGAACACGAAGATCACCAACGTCTGGATCGAGCACGCCAACGTCGGCGTCTGGGCCGGCCGCGACTACACCAACATCCCCGAACTGTGGGGGCCGGGCGACGGCGTCGAGTTCTCGGGCATGCGGATCCGCAACACCTACGCCGACGGCATCAACTTCGCCAACGGCACCCGCAACTCCACCGTCTTCAACTCGTCCTTCCGCAACAACGGCGACGACGCGCTGGCCGTCTGGGCCAGCAAGTACGTCAAGGACACCTCGGTGGACATCGGTTCCAACAACCACTTCCGCAACAACACGATCCAGTTGCCCTGGCGGGCCAACGGCATCGCGGTCTACGGCGGGTTCGGCAACACCATCGAGAACAACATCGTCGCCGACACCATGAACTACCCCGGCATCATGCTGGCGACCGACCACGACCCGCTGCCCTTCTCCGGGCAGACCCTCATCTCCAACAACGCCCTGTACCGCACGGGCGGCGCGTTCTGGAACGAGGACCAGGAGTTCGGCGCCATCACCCTGTTCGCGCAGGGCCAGCCCATCCCGGGCGTCACCATCAAGGACACGGACATCGTCGACTCCACGTACGACGGCATCCAGTTCAAGACCGGCGGCGGCGAGATGCCGAACGTGAAGATCAGCAACGTCCGCATCGACAAGTCGAACAACGGCTCCGGCATCCTCGCGATGAGCGGCGCCCGCGGCAGCGCCACCCTGTCGAACGTGACGATCACCCACTCGGCCGAGGGCGACATCCTGGTCGAGCCCGGCTCGCAGTTCGTCATCACCAACCCGTAACGCCGCCGTCGGCGCCCGAGGCGCCGCGACGAGGGGCCCGGCCGCGGCGGTGGCCGGGCCCCACCGGGCCCCGCCCGGCTCCGCCGATCCCCGCCGGACCTTCGCCGGTCCGGCGACCCCGTCACCTCCGGTGAGCGGGGTCTTCGGCGTGCCCGCGCCCGGCCTGACCGACTTTCTGCAATCGGTTCGCTTCATGGCGTAGACGAGGTGCCGATTCTCTGCAACTCTTCCACCGCTCGCAGCAAATAGACGACAAGTGCGAGCCGTACGGGATTCCGACGAGCCGCGCCGCGCAGCCCACGGGCACGGGGCCGAGATCGAGGACACATGAGATTGCAGAACCGGCGAACACGGGGCATGAGCGCCGTGATCGCGACGAGCCTCCTTGCACTGGGCGGTCCCCTCGTGACCGCCCAGGCCGCCGGAGGACCCAACATCGCGCTGGGCGATCCCGCGGCGGCCGGCAGCGCGCTGCCGGAGTACGGCGCCGCGAACGTCACCGACGGCAACCAGGGCACGTACTGGCAGAGCTCCGGATCGAGCCTGCCGCAGTGGGTGCAGACCGACCTCGGCGCGAGCACCCGCGTCGACGAGGTCGTCCTGAAGCTCCCGGCGGGCTGGGAGAGCCGCAACCAGACGCTGTCCGTCCAGGGCAGCGCCGACGGCACCAGCTTCTCCACCCTGAAGAGCTCGGCCGCCTACACCTTCAGCCCGGGCGCCGGGAACACCGTCACGGTGACCTTCCCGGCCGCCCAGACCCGCTTCGTACGCGTCGACATCACCGCCAACACCGGCTGGTCGGCCGCCCAGTTGTCCGAGCTGGAGGTGCACGCCGCCGACGGCACCTCCGCCAACCTCGCCGCGGGCAGGACCCTGACCGCGAGCAGCCACACCGAGGTGTACGCGGCGGGCAACGCCAACGACGGCAACAAGGCCACCTACTGGGAGAGCCGCAACAACGAGCTGCCCCAGTGGCTCCGGGCCGACCTCGGGTCCTCGGTGCGCGTCGACCGCGTCGTGCTGCGCCTGCCCGACACCTGGGGCGCGCGCAGCCAGACCCTGAAGGTCCAGGGCAGCGCGAACGGCACGGACTTCACCGACCTCACGGCGTCGAAGGCGTACGAGTTCGCCCCCTCCGGCCAGAACTCCGTGACGATCCCGTTCGGCGAGACGACGGCGCGGTACGTCCGGATCCTGGTCACGGCGAACACCGTGCAGCCGGCCGCGCAGATAGCGGAGCTGGAGGTCTACGGCCCGAGCACCGGCGACACCCAGGCCCCGACGGCCCCGGCGAACCTGGCGTTCACCGAGCCCGCGTCCGGCCAGGTGAGGCTGACCTGGAGCGCCTCCTCGGACAACACCGGGGTGACCGGCTACGACGTCTACGCCAACGGCACCCTGCTCAGCAGCGTCGCCGGGAACGTCACCACCTTCACCGACAACCGCCCGGCCGGCCAGACGGTGACGTACCACGTCCGGGCCAAGGACGCGGCCGGCAACCAGTCCGCGAACAGCAACACGGTCACCCGGCAGGGCGACACCGGCGACACCCAGGCGCCGACGGCCCCGGCGAACCTGGCGTTCACGGAGGCGACCTCCGGCCAGGTGAAGCTCACCTGGGGCGCCTCCTCGGACAACACGGGCGTCACCGGGTACGACGTCTACGCCGACAACGCGCTCCTGACGAGCGTGCCGGGCAACGTCACCACGTACACCGACAACCGCCCGGCCGGCCAGACGGTGACCTACCACGTGCGGGCCAAGGACGCGGCCGGCAACCAGTCCGCGAACAGCAACGCCGTCACCCGCAACGGCACCGGCCCCACGGGCTCCAACCTGGCCGTCGGCAAGGCGATCAGCGCCTCCTCCACGGTCCACGGCTTCGTCGCGGCGAACGCCAACGACAACAACACGAGCACCTACTGGGAGGGCGCGGGCGGCAGCTACCCGAACACCCTCACCGTCAAGCTCGGCTCCAACGCCGACCTCGACCGGCTGGTGCTGAAGCTCGACCCGGCCACCGCCTGGGCCACCCGCAACCAGACCGTCGAGGTCCTCGGACGCGAGCAGAGCGCCTCGGGCTTCACGACCCTGGTCGCCGCGAAGAGCTACACCTTCGACCCGGCCGGCGGGAACACCGTGACCGTCCCGGTCACCGCCCGCGTCGCCGACGTCCAGCTCAAGTTCACCGCCAACACCGGTTCCTCGGCGGGCCAGCTCGCCGAGTTCCAGGTGATCGGCGTCCCGGCGCCCAACCCCGACCTGGAGGTGACCGGCCTGACCACGACACCGGCCGCACCCGTCGAGTCGGACCAGATCACGGTCGCCGCCACCGTCCGCAACAGCGGCCCGGCCGCCGCCCCGGCCAGCGCCGTCGCGCTGCGCCTCGGCGGCACCAAGGTCGCCACCGCCCAGGTCGGCGCCCTCGCGGCCGGAGCGCAGACCACCGTCAGCGCCTCCATCGGAGCGCGGGAGGCCGGTACGTACGAGCTGAGCGCGGTCGCCGACGAGGCGAACGCGGTCATCGAGCAGAACGAGTCCAACAACACCCACACCAGCCCCACCCCGCTCGTGGTCAAGCCGGTCACCAGCCCCGACGTGGTCACCGCCTCGGTGACGACCACCCCGTCCAGCCCGTCCGCCGGTGACGCCGTCTCCTTCCGGGCGACGGTGCGCAACCAGGGCAACCAGGCCACCTCGGCGGGCAGCCACGGCGTCACCCTGAACCTGCTCGACCAGCAGGGCGCCACGATCAAGACCCTCACCGGCTCCTACGGCGGCAGCCTCGCCGCCGGGGCCTCGACCGTGGTGACCCTCGGCCCGTGGACGGCGGCCAACGGCTCGTACACGGTGCGGACGGTCCTCGCCGACGACGCCGGCGAGCTGCCGGTCAAGCGCGCCAACAACACCGCCTCCCAGCCGCTCTTCGTCGGGCGCGGCGCGAACATGCCGTACACCACGTACGAGGCGGAGGACGGCACCACGGGCGGCGGCGCCACCGTCGTCGGGCCCAACCGCACCGTCGGCGACATCGCGGGCGAGGCCTCCGGCCGCAAGGCCGTCGACCTGGACGCGACGGGGGAGTACGTCGAGTTCACCACCCGCGCCGCCACCAACACCCTGGTCACCCGCTTCTCCATCCCGGACGCCCCGGGCGGCGGCGGCATCGACTCCACGATCAACGTCTACGTCGACGGCGTCTTCAAGAAGGCCCTCCCGCTGACCTCGAAGTACGCCTGGCTGTACGGCTCCGAGACCGCGCCCGGCAACTCCCCGGGCTCCGGGGGGCCGCGGCACGTCTACGACGAGGCGCACCTGCTCCTCGGCGAGACGGTCCCGGCGGGCAGCAGGATCAGGCTCCAGAAGGACGCGGCCAACACCGCCGCCCACTACGCGATCGACTTCGTCGACCTGGAGCAGGTCGCCCCGGTGGCGAACCCGGACCCGGCCGCGTACACCGTCCCGGCCGGATTCACCCACCAGGACGTCCAGAACGCCCTCGACAAGGTCCGCATGGACACCAGCGGCGCCCTCGTCGGCGTCTACCTGCCGCCGGGCGACTACCAGACGTCCAGCAAGTTCCAGGTGTACGGCAAGGCCGTCAGGGTGGTCGGCGCCGGGCCCTGGTACACGAAGTTCCACGCGCCCTCGACCCAGGACAACACCGACGTCGGCTTCCGGGCCGAGGCGGCGGCCAAGGGCTCGCTGTTCAAGGGCTTCGCCTACTTCGGCAACTACACCTCGCGGATCGACGGGCCGGGCAAGGTCTTCGACTTCGCGAACGTCACCGACATCGTGATCGACGACATCTGGAACGAGCACATGGTGTGCCTGTACTGGGGCGCCAACGCGGACCGGATCACGATCAGGAACTCCCGGATCCGCAACCTGTTCGCCGACGGCATCAACATGACCAACGGCTCCACGGACAACCACGTCGTCAACAACGACGCCCGGGCCACCGGCGACGACAGCTTCGCGCTGTTCTCCGCGATCGACGCCGGCGGCGCCGACATGAAGAACAACGTCTACGAGAACCTCACCAGCACGCTCACCTGGCGCGCCGCGGGCCTCGCCGTCTACGGCGGCTACGCCAACACCTTCCGCAACATCCACATCGCCGACACCCTGGTCTACTCCGGCGTGACCATCTCCTCGCTGGACTTCGGCTACCCGATGAACGGGTTCGGGACCGAGCCGACGACCTTCGAGAACATCTCGATCGTCCGGGCGGGCGGCCACTTCTGGGGCAACCAGACCTTCCCCGGCATGTGGCTCTTCTCCGCCTCCAAGGTCTTCCAGGGCATCCGGGTCAACCACGTCGACATCGTCGATCCCACCTACAGCGGGATCATGTTCCAGACGAACTACGTGGGCGGACAGCCGCAGTTCCCGATCAAGGACACCGTCCTCACGGACGTCTCGATCACCGGGGCCCGCAAGAGCGGCGACGCCTGGGACGCCAAGTCCGGCTTCGGCCTCTGGGCCAACGAGATGCCGGAGTCGGGGCAGGGCCCCGCCGTCGGCGAGGTGACCTTCAACGGCCTGCGGATGAGCGGCAACGCCGTCGACGTCCGCAACACCACCTCCACCTTCAAGATCAACCTCAACCCGTGATCCCTCCGCTTCCCGCCGCCTCCCGGAGGTGACGGAGGCCGGCCCGGGTCCCGAACGGGACCCGGGCCGGCCGCGGCGCCCCGGGACGCCTCGGCGCGCCCTCGTCTCCTGTCGGTCAGGTGCGTGTCGGTCACGTTTCGATTACGCCTCACTGTCGCGCAATTGCGAAATCAGCGCGAGATATTGCGTTCACTTGTTGGTGGTGGTTGAGTGTGCCGCACCCCGCCAAGCCGTCGGCGGCGGGGTGACCTCCACATCCACGCACCGCTCCTCCTCGTCATGCCCGAAGGGGTCCACCCATGAGAAGTGCCCGGTTCCGCCGCAGCCGTCGTGCCGTCGCGATCACCCTCGTCTCCGCCCTGTCGCTGACCGCGCTCGCCGCCTGCGGCACGAGCAGCAGCGGTGACGACAACGGCGGGTCCCAGCAGAACGGCTCGTCCGACCCGGCGACGCCGCTGGACCCGAAGACCAAGGTGACGCTCACGATCGACTGCATGCCGCCCACGGCGAAGGCGGCCGAGCTGAAGGAGTGGAAGGAGGACGTCGCCGCCTTCAACAAGACGTACCCGAACGTCACCATCGAGGGCCGCTCCACCCCCGGCCAGTGCCTGGAGCCCCCGCGCTTCACCGCGATGCTCAAGGCCAAGTCGCAGCCGGACGTGTTCTACACGTACTTCACCGACCTGCCGCAGGTCCTCGACAACGACGGCGCCGCCGACATCACCGCGTACGTCAACGACAAGACCGTCCCGGCCCTGAAGGACATCGACCCGAACGTCCTCGGCTCACTCAAGCAGGACGGCAAGCTCTACGGCCTGCCCACCAGCAACTACACCATGGGCCTGCTGATCAACCGCAAGCTCTTCAAGGACGCCGGCCTGAACCCCGACGCCCCGCCGCGCACCTGGGACGAGGTCCGCGCCGCCGCCAAGAAGATCGCCGCCCTCGGCAACGGCGTCGCCGGCTTCGGCGAGTACAGCGCGGGCAACACCGGCGGCTGGCACTTCACCGCCCAGATGTACAGCCTCGGCGGCGACGTCGTCGACGCGAGCGGCAAGAAGGCCGCCTTCAACACCGACCTCGGCAAGCAGGTCGCGAAGAACCTCCACGCCATGCGCTGGGAGGACGACTCCATGGGCAAGACCCAACTGCTCAAGTGGGGCGACCTCCAGAAGCAGATCGCCACCGACAAGCTCGGCATGTTCCTCGCCGCGCCCGACGACATCGCCTACATGGTCCAGCAACTCGGCGCCAAGTACGAGAACTTCGGCATGGGCCCGATCCCCGGCGGCAAGAACACGCTCGCCGGCGGCAACAACTACATGATCAAGAAGGGCATATCCGGCGACAAGATCAAGGCCGCGATCGCCTGGCTCACCTTCAAGAACCTCACCGTCGGCAAGGGCCAGTTCGACTGGGCCCGCACCAAGGCCGACGGCCTCCCGGTCGGCATCCCGCAGCCCAACTTCTGGCTGAACGACTCCAAGGCCAAGGACGACGCCGCCCGCGTGCAGCACGCCACCATGCCGGTCGAGAACTTCAAGACCTTCATGGACAACCCGGTCGCGGGCAAGAACGAGCCGCCGAAGGCCCAGGAGGTCTACAAGGTCCTCGACAACGTCATGTCCGGCATCCTCACCAACAAGGACGCCGACGTCGACAAGCTCCTCTCCACCGCCGAGGCGCAGGTCAACCAGGTCCTCGCCCACCAGTGAGCGGGTCCGGGCGGAGCGGGCGGGTGCCCGCCCCGCCCACGGGCCGGCCCCCGCCGGCCGGCCCGCCCGCACGCCCGACGCCGTCGGGCCCCGAAACCGGCAGACAGCACCGAGGAGAGACGATGTCGGCCCCCAGTCTGACCCCGAGCAAGGCGGGCACCTCCCGCCCCTCCCCGCCACGAGAGGCGGCCCCCGCACCGGCCGGCGCCCGGTTCGCCCGAGGCCTCCGGCGCAACCTGACCGCCCACGGCTTCCTCATCGGCGCGGTGCTGTGCTTCGGCGTCTTCTCCTGGTACCCGATGGTCCGGGAGTTCTTCCTCGCCTTCCAGAAGACCGAGGACGGCCGCACGACCTGGGTCGGCCTCGACAACCTGGCCACCGTCGTCAACGACCCGGCCTTCTGGCAGGCGTGGGGCAACACCGCCCTCTTCACCGTCCTCGCCCTCGTCCTCGGCTTCGCCGTGCCCTTCCTCGTCGCGGTGGTCATCAACGAGCTCCAGCACGGCCGGGGCTACCTCCGGCTCCTCGTCTACCTGCCCGTCATGCTGCCGCCGGTCGCCTCGGTCCTCCTCTTCAAGTACCTCTACGACCCCGGCTACGGGCTCCTCAACGAACTGTTCACCTCGGTCGGACTGCCCGAGCAGCAGTGGCTCCAGGACCCGGACATCTCGATGCTCGCCGTCGTCATCGCCTCCACCTGGATGAACATGGGCGGCGCGACCCTCATCTACCTCGCCGCGCTCCAGTCCATCCCCGGCGAGCTGTACGAGGCCGCTGAGCTCGACGGCGCCGGGCTGCTGCGCAAGATCTGGCACGTCACCATCCCGCAGACCCGCCTCATCCTGTCGCTGATGGCCCTCATGCAGGTCATCGCCACGATGCAGGTCTTCGTGGAGCCCTTCCTGCTCACCGGCGGCGCGGGCCCCGAGGGCTCGACCACCACGGTCGTCTACCTCATCTACCAGTACGCCTTCAACTTCAACGACTACGGTGCCGCGGCGGCGCTCGGCCTGCTCCTGCTCGTCCTGCTCGCCGGCTTCTCGGCGGTGTACGTCAGGCTCAGCCGCGCCGAGGACGAATAGGACCGGAGACCCGCCATGTCTACACGCACGCTCATCTCGCCCGCCGTCCTCGCCAGGCCCCGCGGCAAGGTCCTCTACCGGATCGTCCTCGCCGCCGTCCTCCTCCTGTTCACCCTGGTCTTCCTCGGCCCCCTCTACTGGCTCGTGTCCAGCGGCTTCAAGGACGCCCAGGAGGTCATCCAGACCCCGCCCACCCTGGTCCCGGGCACCTTCGAGCCCGGGAACTACACACGGGCCTGGGAGGTCATGGACCTCGCCACCCTCCTCCTCAACACTCTCTACTACGCCTTCGGCGCCCTCGCCTTCCAGCTCGTCCTGGACGTCGCCGCCGCCTACTCGCTCTCCAAGCTGCGGCCCCTGTTCGGCAAGGCGATCCTCGGCATGATGCTCGCCACCCTGATGATCCCGGCGACCGTCCTCGTCGTCCCCCAGTACCTGACCGTGCTCGACGTACCCGTCGTCGAGCGCAACCTGCTGAACACGCCGTGGGCGATCTGGCTGCCGGCCGTCACCAACGCCTTCAACATCTTCCTGCTGAAGCGGTTCTTCGACTCCATCCCCAAGGAACTGCTCGACGCCGCCTCGATGGACGGGGCCTCGCCCCTGCGGATCCTGTGGTCGATCGTGCTGCCGATCTCCCGCCCCGTCCTCGGCGTCGTGTCGATCTTCGCGGTCGTGGGGGTGTGGAAGGACTTCCTCTGGCCCATGCTCACCCTGCCCGACCCGTCCAAGCAGACCCTCAACGTCGGCATCTACTCGCTCTCCAACGGCGTCCCGGTGAACGTGCTGATCGCCGCGCTCACCATCGCCTCCCTTCCCACGCTGCTGATCTTCCTGGTCTTCCAGCGGAACATCATGAGCGGCCTCACCGCCGGCGGCCTCAAGGGCTGAACAGGCCCGAGCCCCGCCCCGTCACGAGCCCGCACCCCATAAGCCTTCGCCGCCGGCCCCCTTGCCGCCCCGCTGTCAGGGCCGGCGGCGAAGAACCGCCCTGCCCGAAAGGACCGTCCCGTGGCAGCCCCTCATCCGCCCCGCACCGACGACTGGTGGCGCGACGCCGTCATCTACCAGGTCTACCCGCGCAGCTTCGCCGACGGCGACGGCGACGGCACCGGAGACCTCGCGGGCGTCCGGGCGAGACTGCCCCACCTCGCCGAACTCGGCGTCGACGCCCTCTGGTTCACCCCCTGGTACGCCTCCCCGATGGTGGACGGCGGCTACGACGTCGCCGACTACCGGGCCATCGACCCGGCCTTCGGCACCCTCGACGAGGCCGAGAAGCTCATCGCCGAAGCGGCCGAACTGGGCCTGCGCGTCATCGTCGACATCGTCCCCAACCACGTCTCCGACCAGCACGCCTGGTTCCGACAGGCCCTCGCCGCCGGCCCCGGCAGCCCCGAACGGGAACGCTTCCACTTCCGCCCCGGCCGCGGCGAGCACGGTGAACTCCCTCCCAACGACTGGCCCTCGCAGTTCTCCGGGAACACCTGGACCCGGGTCCCCGACGGCGAGTGGTACCTCCACCTCTTCACCCCGGAACAGCCCGACCTCAACTGGGCCCACCCCGACGTCCGCCGCGAGCACGAGGACATCCTGCGCTTCTGGTTCGCGCGCGGCGTCGCCGGCGTCCGCATCGACTCCGCCGCCCTCCTCACCAAGGACCCCGACCTCCGCGACTTCACCGAGGGCGTCGACCCGCACCCGTACATCGACCTCGACGAGATCCACGACGTCTACCGCTCCTGGCGCGCCGTCGCCGACGAGTACGGCGGCGTCTTCGTCGGGGAGGTCTGGCTGCCCGACGCCGAGCGCTTCGCCCGCTACCTGCGCCCCGACGAACTGCACACCGCCTTCAACTTCAACTTCCTCGCCTGCCCCTGGGACCCGGACCGGCTGCGCCGCACCATCGACGACACCCTCGCCGAGCACGCCCCCGTCAACGCCCCCGCCACCTGGGTGCTCTGCAACCACGACGTGACGCGCACCGCGACCCGCTACGGCCGCGAGGACACCGGCTTCGACTTCGCCAAGAAGCGCTTCGGCATCCCCACCGACCTGGAGCTCGGCACCCGCCGGGCCCGCGCCGCCGCCCTGCTCACCCTCGCCCTGCCCGGCTCCGTCTACCTCTACCAGGGCGAGGAACTCGGCCTGCCCGAGGCCGACGTCCCGCTCGACCGCATCCAGGACCCCATGCACTTCCGCTCCGGCGGCACCGACCCCGGCCGCGACGGCTGCCGCGTCCCCCTCCCGTGGGAGGCCGAGGCACCCGCGTACGGATTCGGCACGCACGCCGGTACGGAACCGTGGCTGCCGCAGCCGGCCGACTGGGGCCGCCACGCCGTCGACCGGCAGACCGCCGACCCGGGCTCGATGCTCGCCCTCTACCGCACGGCACTGGGGGTGCGCAGGGCCGAGACCGCGCTCGGGGACGGCCCCATGCGCTGGCTGCCGTCGCCCGAGGGGGTCCTGGCCTTCGCCCGCGCGGAGGACCTCCGGTGCGTGGTGAACCTCTCCGGCGCCCCCGTGGACCTCCCGCCGCACGCCGAGGTCCTGCTGTCCAGCGAGCCGCTGCCGGCGGACGGCTCCCTCCCCACGGACACCGCCGTCTGGCTGCGCACCTGACCGCGCCGCCCACGGCGGGACGCCCGGTGCGCGCCCCCGGCCACGGGGCCGCGCACCGGGCCCGCCGCTCCCACGGCCCGGGCCCCGTGTCCGGGCGACGCCCGCACCACCTCCGACGGAAGTGAGCCCGACATGAGTCCGAGCCGATCCGGACGCGGCGCACGAGGCGGCCGGAGAGCCGCCCTGGTGGCCACCGCCCTCGCCCTGGGCGCGAGCCTGCTCCTCGACGGCGTGGCCGCGGCGGGAACCGGGGGCCGGGGACCGGCCGCCCGGGGCCCCGTGGTCACCCGGGCCGCCCTCGCCCCCGACCTCGTCGCCGGCCGCGGCGCCACCGTGGCCTTCGACGAGCAGGAGGCGGAGAACGCCGCCACCGACGGCACGGTCATCGGACCGGACCGCACCCCGTACACGCTCCCCTCCGAGGCGTCGGGACGCTCCGCCGTGCGGCTGACCGCCGGGCAGCACGTCGAGTTCGTCCTGCCGCGGAACGCCAACGCCCTCACCGTCCGCTACAGCATCCCCGACGCGCCCGGGGGCGGCGGCATCACCGCCCCGCTCGACGTCGCCGTCGACGGGCGCCACCGCACGACGATGACGCTGACCTCCCAGTACTCCTGGCTCTACAACCAGTACCCCTTCAGCAACGACCCGCGCGCCGGCCTCCTCCACCCCGACTGGTGGATCACCGAGTGCGCCTGCGTCCCGGCCGCCACCACGCCGGCCCCGGAGATCACCAAGCCCTTCCGGCCCACCCACTTCTACGACGAGCAGCGCCTCCTCCTCGGCCGTACGTACCGCGCCGGGGACCGGGTCCGCCTCACCGTCCCGGCCGGCAGCCCCGCCGCCTGGACCGTGATCGACCTCCTCGACACCGAACTGGTCGCCCCGCCGCACGTGGAGCGCGGCGGCGTGAACGTCCTGGCCTTCGGCGCCGACCCCACCGGCCGCCGCGACGCGGCCCCCGCCGTCGAGCGCGCCATCGCCTTCGCCCGGCGCGTCGACCGGCCCGTGTACCTGCCGCCGGGCACCTTCCGGATCGACCGGCACGTCGTCGTCGACGACGTCACGATCGTCGGCGCCGGCAACTGGCACACGATCCTCAAGGGCCGCCAGGTCACCCTGGCCGAGCCCGCGCCCGACGGCTCCCGCCACACCGGCGTCGGCCTCTACGGCAGGAGCGCCGCCGAGGGCGGCAGCCGTAACGTGCACCTGCGCGGCTTCGCGATCGAGGGAGACGTGCGCGAGCGGATCGACACCGACCAGGTCAACGCCATCGGCGGAGCCATGAGCGACTCCACGATCGACGGCCTCCACCTCCACCGCACCAAGGTCGGCCTCTGGTTCGACGGCCCGATGGCGAACGTGAAGGTCACGAACAACGTGATCACCGACCAGATCGCCGACGCCCTCAACCTCCACACCGGCGTCACCGACTCGCTCGTCCACGACAACTTCGTCCGCAACACCGGCGACGACGGCCTGGCCATGTGGTCGGACACGACCGCCGACGCCCGCAACACCTTCTCCCGCAACACCGTCCAGTCCCCGACCCTCGCCAACGGCATCGCGATCTACGGCGGCGAGGACAACACCGTCAGCGGCAACCTCGTGGCCGACCCCGTACGGGAGGGCAGCGGCCTGCACGCCGGCTCCCGCTTCGGCGCCGAACCCTTCACCGGCACCCTCCGCTTCACCGGCAACACCACGGTCCGCGCCGGCACCCTCGACCTCAACTGGAAGATCGGCCTCGGCGCCATCTGGTTCTACGCCCTGGACCGGAGCATCGACGCCGACGTCCGCGTCACCGGCGACCACTACCTCGACTCCACCCACAACGCGATCATGTTGGTCAGCGAGTACGGGGTGAAGGACCGGGTCGCCGTCCCGGCCGTCCACTTCAAGGACGTCCGCGTCGACGGCACCGGCAACTCCGTCCTCAGCGCCCGGGTGAAGGGCTCGGCCACCTTCGAGAACGTCGACGCCCGCAACGTCGGGGCCGTCGGCGTCAACAACTGCGGCTCCTTCGACTTCCCGGCCACGGGATCGGAGTTCGCCCTGACCGACCTCGGCGGCAACGACGGCGGCTGGCTCGCCCCGTGGATGCTGCCGAACACCCTCACCTGCGACGACCGCCCTCCGGTCGTCGCACCGCCGGCGCCGTCCCGCTGGTGACACGACTCAGGACTCGCGGTCCGCGGCCAGCGCGGCCGCGAGTCCCGGGATGCCGAGCGCCTTCTCCTGCGCGGGCGTCGCCCGGTGGAGGCTGTTGCTCAACTGGTGGGGGTCCGCGTCCAGGTCGTAGTACTCACGGAACGTGACCCGGCCCGTCCCGCCGACGTTGCCCGCGGCGTCCGTGTGGAGCTCGTAGTACTCCGTGTACTGGCGGTCCTCGGCGACGTACGAGGACCAGGTGTTCTGCCCCTCCGTGCCCGTGCCCTGCCTCCACCACTCGATCAGCAGGTGGTCGCGGGAGTGCCCGCCGAGCAACGAGCGTCCGTCGTGCGGCGTGTCCGGCGTGATCCCGGCCGCGTCGAGCACGGTCGGCGCGATGTCGATGTTCGCCACGATCCGGTTGTCGGTCGTACCGCCGCCGAGACCGCCGCCGGGCCAGGAGAGGTAGAACGGCACCTCGTGGGCGGGCCGGTAGGGCACGCCCTTGCCCCCGAGCCCGTGGTCGGCCCAGTTGAAGCCGTTGTCACCGATGTAGATCACCAGCGTGTTGTCCAACTGCCCCAGTGCCGCCAGCTTGTCGCGGAACGCCCCCACCGCGTCGTCCACCGAACGCAGCGTGCGCAGTTGCTTGGCCCGCGTCAGCCGGCCGTCCGCGAGCGTCTGCGTCGCGTCGCGGACGTACGCGGGCTTGTCGCTGCGGTCCGTCTCGGGCACGGACGGACGCCCGTCCCAGGCCGGCACGTCGGTGCCGGCGTACTTGGACTCGGGGGTGTTGGGCCCGTGCGAGGCGTACGGGGTGACGTACGCGAACCAGGGCCGTGTGTCCGTGCGGGACTTGTCGAGGAACGCCAGCGTGCGGTTCTTCACCACGGTGGTCGTGTAGCCGGGCACGGTCCGCACGGTTCCGTCCACGTTGAACGTCCCGTCCACGTACGACGGCTTGAGCAGCGCGAACTCCTCGAAGTGCGGCGGAGCCTCGGTCAGGTCCCAGGAGTTGAGGTACTTCCCGAACAGCCCCGTCCGGTACCCCGCCTGCTTCAGGTACCGCTGCAGCGTGGTGTGCTGGTCCAGCGAACGCGACGCCCCGTTGTTCCGCACCCCGTGGTTGTGCGCGTACCGCCCGGAGAACACCGACGAGCGCGACGGCGCGCACAGCGGCGTGGTGGCGTGCCCGTTCGTGAACCGCACGCCCTGTTCCGCCAGCCAGGCGACGGTCTTCGGCGTCGCCCACTCGGTCTGCTTGGGCTGGTCGTCGGTGACGATCAGCAGCACGTTGGGCCGCGCGGCGGCCCGGGCGGGCGCGGCGAACGCGGGAACGGTGGCGCCGGCGGCGACGGCCGCGGCGCCGGCCAGCACCCCCCGGCGGCTGGGACCGGACGTTTTGGACGTGTCCATGACATTAACCCTCTCGGCTGGGTGCGGAGCGACGAAGGCGGCGGACCCGACGCTACGACCGCACCCGCCCGCGATCCATGCACGCGAGACCAAGAGTTCGTTGCCGCACTGTTGCCGCGGTGCTTCGCCTCCCCCCGCCCCGCCCCGCACCCACCGGAAGCCGGGGATTCCGTCGTGGGCCCCATCCGGCGATCCGGACGCCCTGCGCCGGCGATCACCTCAGGTCACTATCCTCGTTTCGTGCCGGAATGCGGTGGTGAGGGGAGCGGCGCCGACCGGCGCTCCCGCCCCCGCGCCCCGGAGAACGCGTTCATGGACTGTAGGGCTGAAGAGATGGGTGGCCTGGGAAAGTGTTGGAAGAGGTCATAGCGACCCGCTATGTCACGCCCCTGCGTGAAGGCGGCTCGCTCCCCGGGATCGTCGAGGCCGACGACCTCGGCACGTACGTCATGAAGTTCACCGGCGCGGGACAGGGACGCAAGACCCTGGTCGCCGAGGTGATCTGCGGGCAGCTCGCCCGCCGGCTCGGGCTGCGGGTGCCCGAGCTCGTCACCCTCCAGCTCGACCCCGTCATCGGGCTCTCCGAACCCGACCAGGAGGTGCAGGAGCTGCTCAAGGCGAGCGGCGGGCTCAACCTGGGCATGGACTTCCTGCCGGGGTCGCTGGGCTTCGACCCGCTGGCGTACGAGGTGGACCCGGCCGAGGCGGGAAGGGTCGTCTGGTTCGACGCCGTCGTCAACAACGTCGACCGGTCCTGGCGCAACCCGAACATGCTCGTCTGGCACGGCGACCTGTGGCTCATCGACCACGGCGCCACCATGATCTGGCACCACAACTGGCCGGGGGCCGCCGCCTCCGCCGCCAAGCCGTACGACGCCTCCGACCACGCGCTCGCCCCCTTCGCGCCCGACGTGGCCGCCGCGGCCGCCGAGCTCGCGCCGCTCGTCACCCGCGAGCTCCTCGACGAGGTCGCCGCCGACGTGCCCGACGAGTGGCTCCTCGACGAGCCCGGCTTCACGGGCGCGGACGAGGTGCGCGCCGCCTACGTCGAGGCGCTGCTGCCCCGCGCCGCCACCATCCACGAGCGCATCACGCTCGGACCGCGCACCGAGGGCCGGCCCCAGCAGCCGCCCGGCTGGCTCGCCGACCGCCTCGCGCCCCGGCCGCACCCCACCCAGAAGGCCACCGAGAAGGCCACCGAGAAGGACGGCACCACGTGAGCGACCGTGACGTCTTCGAGTACGCGCTGCTGCGCGTGGTGCCGCGCGTCGAGCGCGGCGAGTGCTTCAACGCGGGCGTGGTCGTCTACTGCCGCGCCCGCTCCTTCGTGGCCGCCCGCACGCACCTCGACGAGGCCAAGCTGACCGTGCTCGACCCGGCGGCCGACGTGACCGGGGTGCGCGCGGCCCTCCGGGCCGTCGAGGGGGTCTGCCTCGGCGGGGACGCGGCCGGGCAGGCCGCGCGCGACGACGCGGGGCGCCGCTTCCGCTGGCTGATCGCGCCGCGCTCCACGGTCGTGCAGCCGGGGCCCGTGCACACGGGCCTCACCGCCGATCCCGAGGCCGAGGTGGAACGCCTGCTCGATCTCCTCGTGCGCTGAGGGTCCGCCCCCGGACGGAGGGTGACCAGGTGCACCCGATGGGCCGTTGACACCGGGTGCCAGGGCTTCTAGCGTCTCGTCTGCGGACGATACTAAGCGGTCGCTCATGTGCGGGGCGCAGGAGCGGACGACGGTCCGGCCGCCACCAGGGACGATCCAAGGGCGAGGAGAACCAAGCATGTCCACCACCGAGCAGCGCGTAGCCGTCGTCACGGGTGCCGCACGGGGCATCGGCGCGGCCACCGCGATCCGCCTCGCGGCCGAGGGCCGCGCCGTCGCCGTACTCGACCTCGACGAGGCGGCCTGCAAGGACACCGTCGAGAAGATCACCGCCGCGGGCGGCACCGCCCTCGCGGTCGGCTGCGACGTCTCCGACGGCGCCCGGGTGGAGGCCGCCGTGGCGCGCGTCGCCGCCGAGCTCGGAGCGCCGACGATCCTCGTCAACAACGCGGGCGTGCTCCGCGACAACCTGCTCTTCAAGATGTCCGAGTCGGACTGGGACCTCGTCATGAACGTGCACCTCAAGGGTGCCTTCCTGATGGCGAAGGCCTGTCAGAAGCACATGGTGGACGCGGGCTTCGGCCGGATCGTCTCCCTCTCCTCCTCCTCGGCGCTCGGCAACCGCGGCCAGGCCAACTACTCGGCCGTCAAGGCCGGTCTCCAGGGCTTCACCAAGACCCTCGCCAAGGAGCTGGGCAAGTTCGGCGTCACCGCCAACGCCGTCGCCCCGGGCTTCATCGTCACCGAGATGACCGCGCAGACCGCCGAGCGCGTCGGCATGGGCTTCGAGGAGTTCCAGGCCGCCGCCGCCTCCATGATCCCGGTGCAGCGGGTCGGCCGCCCCGAGGACGTCGCGAACGCGATCGCGTTCTTCACGGGCGACGACGCCGGCTTCGTCTCCGGCCAGGTCATGTACGTGGCCGGCGGCCCCCTCAACTGACGACCGGCAGCGACACGAGCAGGAGGAGACGGACATGAGCACGCAGGAACCGCCGGAGCCGTCCGGCAAGGTCGCCCTGGTCACCGGGGCGAGCCGCGGCATCGGCTACGGCATCGCCGAGGCCCTGGTCGCCCGCGGCGACCGGGTCGTCATCACCGGGCGCGGCGAGGAGGCCCTCAAGGAGGCCGTGGAGCGCCTCGGCGCGGACCGGGCGATCGGCGTCCCCGGCAAGGCCCACGACGAGGCCCACCAGGCCGCCGCCGTCGAGGCGGCTATGGACGGTTTCGGCCGGGTGGACTTCCTGATCAACAACGCCGGTACGAATCCGGTCTTCGGCCCCATCGCGGACCTGGATCTCAATGTGGCCCGCAAGGTCTTCGAGACGAATGTGATCTCCGCGCTCGGCTTCGCCCAGCGGACCTGGCACGCCTGGCAGAAGCACAACGGCGGCGCGATCGTGAACATCGCCTCGATCGCCGGCGTATCCGCCTCGCCCTTCATCGGGGCGTACGGAATGAGCAAGGCCGCGATGGTCAATCTGACCCTTCAGCTCGCGCACGAATTCGCGCCGGTCGTACGGGTCAACGCAATCGCCCCGGCCGTCGTCAAGACGAAATTCGCGCAGGCGCTCTACGAGGGCCGCGAGGCGGAGGCCGCCGCCTCCTATCCGCTCGGCCGACTCGGCGAGCCGGCCGACATCGGCGGTGCTGCGGCCTTCCTCACCTCCTCCCAGTCGGAGTGGATCACCGGCCAGACGCTCGTCGTCGACGGCGGGATTTTCCTGAACGCCGGAGTCGGGTGACCGATAACCGGACACTTTCCGGAATTCGTGTCCGGATTGACCCCGGTTCTGCCTCGAATGACTCAAGTGCCCCGTCGGGCTCGAACATTGACCTGACGGGGTGCTGCGGTATCGTCGGCCGACCCATGGCTGAACGAGGAGCGTGCACGTGTTCAACCGGACCAGTCTGCAGGCGGCTGCAGCCCTTGTGTCCATATCCCTGGTGACCGGATGCGGTGTCTTTTCGGACAGTGAATCCGCCGGGGATCAGAGACTCGTGGTCGGCACGACGAGTTCTCCCTCCACGCTTGATCCAGCCGCGTCCTGGGACAATGCCTGGGAGCTCTTCCGGAATGTCTTCCAGACCCTGGTGAGTTTCCCGACGGGCAGCACGACGCCGCAGTCGGACGCCGCCGACTGCAAGTTCACGGACACCGCCAGCCGGGTCTTCGAGTGCGAGCTCATCGACGGCCTCACGTTCTCCAACGGGCACAAGCTGGACGCCAAGGCCGTGCAGTACTCGATCGAGCGCATCCGCACGATCAACCACAAGGGCGGCCCCAACGGCATGCTGGGCTCCCTGGACAAGATCGAGACCGTCGGCGACCGCACGGTCGTCTTCCGCCTCAACAAGCCGGACGCCACCTTCCCGTTCGTCCTTGCCACCCCCGCCATGTCCATCGTGGACCCGGCCGACTACCCGGCCGACCGGCTCCGCTCGAAGGACGGCAAGGTCAGCGGCTCGGGCCCCTACGTCCTCGACTCCTACACCGAGGGCGAGTCGGCGGAGCTGACGAAGAACCCCACGTACAAGGGGTTCGCGCACCTCAAGAACGGGGGGGTGACCATCAAGTACTTCAAGGAGTCCGAGGCGATGGTCGCGGCGCTCCGGAAGAAGGAGATCGACGCCACCTACCGCGGCCTCACCGCCGAGGAGGTCGTCTCCCTCCAGGACGACAAGCCCGAGAACCAGGGCCTCCAGCTCGTCGAGTCGACCGGCACCGACATCCGCTACCTCGTCTTCAACGCCCAGGACCCCTCGGTCGCCAAGCTCCCCGTCCGCAAGGCCATCGCCCAGCTCGTCGACCGCGACGAACTGGTCGACCGGGTCTACCAGGGCACCGCCGAGCCCCTGTACTCCATGGTGCCCAAGGGCATCGCGGCCCACGGCACCCAGTTCTTCGACCGCTTCGGCACGCCGAGCGCCGAGAAGGCCGAGAAGATCCTCCGCGAGGCCGGCATCGACGAGCCCGTCAAGCTGACCTTCTGGTACACCACGGACCGCTACGGCTCCTCGACGGCCGCCGAGTTCAAGGAGCTCAAGCGGCAGCTCGAGGAGTCCGGGCTCTTCCGGGTCACCCTCCAGGGCAAGCCCTGGACGGAGTACCAGGCGGCCTACCAGAAGGGCGAGTACCCGGTCTTCGGCCGCGGCTGGTTCCCCGACTTCCCGGACCCGGACAACTTCGTCGCGCCCTTCGTGGGCAAGGAGAACGTCCTCGGCACGCCCTACCTGAGCCCCCGGATCACCGACCAGATCCTCCCGAAGTCCCGCCGCCAGAGCGACCGCGGAACCGTCACGGACGAGTTCGTGGAGGCCCAGGAGATCATGGTCAAGGACGTCCGGCTGCTGCCCCTGTGGCAGGGCAAGCTCTACATCGCGGCCCGCGAGGACATCGGCGGCGGCGAGCGCGCCCTCGACCCGCAGACGGTCATGCAGATGTGGGAGCTGCACCGCCGGGCGAGCTGGTAGCCGGTACCGGAAGGCCTGCGGGGGCCGCTGTCAGTGGCCCCCGGTAGGTTCTGGGACGTAGACAGGAACGTCCACCGGAGGTTGTTGACCGTGACCGACACCAGCATGCTGCCCGAGTCCTGGCGGGGTGTTCTCGGCGAGGAGCTGCAGAAGCCGTACTTCGAGCAGCTCACCGAGTTCGTCGAGGAGGAGCGCGCCAAGGGACCGGTCTTCCCCCCGAAGGACGAGGTGTTCGCCGCCCTCGACGCCACCCCGTACGACAAGGTGAAGGTCCTGATCCTCGGTCAGGACCCCTACCACGGCGAGGGCCAGGGCCACGGCCTCTGCTTCTCGGTCCGCCCCGGCGTGAAGACCCCGCCCTCCCTGCGGAACATCTACAAGGAGATGAACGCCGAGCTCGGCCTCCCGATCCCGGACAACGGCTATCTGATGCCGTGGGCCGAGCAGGGCGTCCTCCTGCTCAACGCCGTGCTGACCGTCCGCGCCGGCGAGGCGAACTCGCACAAGGGCAAGGGCTGGGAGAAGTTCACGGACGCGGTCATCACCGCGGTCGCCTCGCGCCCCGACCCGGCCGTCTTCGTCCTGTGGGGCAACTACGCGCAGAAGAAGCTGCCGCTCATCGACGAGGAGCGGCACGTGGTGGTGAAGGGCGCCCACCCCTCGCCCCTGTCGGCGAAGAAGTTCTTCGGATCGCACCCCTTCACGCAGATCGACGAGGCCGTGGCGGCCCAGGGCCACGAGCCGATCGACTGGCGCATCCCCGACCTCGGCTGAGCCTCGGCCCGATCCGGGCCGGCGACGGCTAGCGTCGGCCCTCCCAGTGGTGATCTTGTGGAGGTCGCGGTGACCGAGCAGCAGCAGGTGTCGGACGACGGGGTCATGACCAGGATCGGGCAGACCCTGATGCTGCTCCACGGCGGCGACCGCGAGGAGGCCCGCAACCGCTTCGGGACGCTCTGGCAGCAGATCGGCCCGGACGGGGACCCCCTGCACCGCTGCACCCTCGCGCACTACATGGCGGACACCCAGGACGACCCCGAGACCGAGCTGGCCTGGGACCTGCGGGCGCTGAGCGCGGCCGGGGACCTCACGGACGAGCGGCTCGCCGCGCACGACGCGTCGGCCGCGGTCCGGGCGCTGTACCCCTCGCTCCACCTCAACCTGGCCGCCGACTACGTCAAGCTCCACCGACCCGACGCCGCGCGCGCCCATCTGGACCTGGCCCGCGCGGCGTCGGCCCACCTCGACGACGACGGCTACGGGAACGGGGTACGGGCCGCGATCGAGCGCCTGGAGCTGCGACTGCGGGGGGAGTGAGGGACCGCCGACCGCTCTGGGAGGGCGCCCCCCCGGGGGCCTACCGCCGACTCACTGTCCGTACGGGGCGGGCGGCGCGGCCGGTCCGTACGGGGCCGGCCGGGCCGACGCGCGCGGCTGTTCCCGTCGTCGCGGTACGAGGTCGGGGCGGGGCTCCCGCGGAAGCGGCGGGGCCGCCGCGGACGGCGGGGGAGCGGGGAGCGCCGCTTCGAGGGCCTCGCGGGCCGGGCCGTCGACGATCTGCGGTGCGACGTCCTTCCCGGGCCGTACGGGCTCCGCCGCCGGGGCGGCGGGGGCGGGCGCGGCCGGTGGCGCGTCGACCGAGACGCAGCCGGTCAGGGCGGCCATCGCCGCCCCTAACAGGATCTTCGCTGTGGTTCGGGTTCCATGCACCCGCGCCACTCTGCTGCTCCGGCGGTGATCTTCGCGCCCCTACCGGCGGGGAATGCCCCGCACGGGTGAGCCGGCGCGTGTCCGCCCTTGACCCGCCGTGCGGCCCGGCGGTCCGGTCGCCTCAGTCGCCGGTCGCGCCGTCGATCCGCTCCCGGAGCAGGTCCGCGTGGCCGTTGTGGCGGGCGTACTCCTCGATCATGTGGAGGTAGATCCAGCGGAGGTTGTACTTCTCCCCGTTCTGGCGCCTGCCGACGCCCAGGTCGTCGAGGCCGCGGGTCGCCGCCAGGGCGCGGGCGTGGGCGATCTCGGCCTGCCAGGTGGCATGGGCCTCCTCGTAGGTGTCCCCCTCCCCGGTGTGGATGTCCCGGTCGAGGTCCTCCTCCGTCGAGTAGATCCAGGGGGCTTCCTCGCCGGCCAGGGTGTGGCGGAACCAGCCGCGCTCGACCTCGGCCATGTGCCGGACGAGACCGAGCAGGTTGAGGTCCGAGGGCGGGACGGAGGGGGTGCGCAGTCGGGCGTCGTCCAGCCCCTCGCACTTCCTCGCGAGGGTCGCGCGGTGGAAGTCGAGCCACTGCTCCAGCGCTTCGCGCTCGCCCGAGGTGGTGGACGGGGAGACGCGCGGGGTGGTGTCGCTCTGTTCGGTGATCATGCCCGGCATCGTCCCCCATGACCGGGAGACGGCGCCAGGGGATTCACGCCGGTGCGGACCGGGGCGGGCCCCCGAGCATGCCGCGCAACAACTCGTCGATTCCGGTGCGCAGTTCCGCGAGGCCCGGCACGGACGCGTGGAAGGAGCCCGCCGCGCAGGAGAACATCAGCCCCTCGGACCAGGCGATCAGGGACAGCGCGTGCCGTTCGGGGGACGCCGAGCCGGCCGCCGCCATCATCGCGGTCAGCGGGTCGTGGAACACCGCGCCCGCCCGGTCGAAGAAGCTCCGCAGCTCGGGGCGGCGGGTGGCCTCCAGGGCCAGCTCGTAGCGGGAGACGAGCAGCGGGCGGTGGTCGGTGAGGTAGCGGTGCAGGGCGAGGGCCAGCGCGTCCACGAGCGCGTCCCCGCCGCCGTCCGGACCCGGCATCTCGTGCGGGGTGAGGACCCGGGACTCCAGCTCGACCTGGCGCCGCACGGCCGTCTCCAGGAGGGCCTGGCGGGTGCGGGCGTGGTTGGACGTCGACCCCTGCGGCAGCCCGGCCCGCTCGTCCACGGCCCGGTGGGTGAGGCCCCGCATCCCCCGTTCGACGAGCAGGTCGAGGGCGGCGTCGCCGATCCGGTCGGCACGCGAGGCGGGGAAGTCGGGAACCGCGGTCATGGAGGACAACCTACTACCGGCCCCTCCCCGCGGCACTACACCTGTAGTACGGTCGTGGTGCCGGGGTCACTACACCTGTAGTTTCCGGTTCGACGGTCGCCCGCCCCGAGGGAGCAGCCATGGAACAGCACCGCGCCGACACGAGCCGCCCCGACCCGAGCCGCCCCGACGCAGACGGCTCCGGCCCGGACGGCCCCGACGCGCGCCGTGCCCTCGTCGTCGGAGCCGGCATCGGAGGGCTCACCGCCGCCGTCGCCCTGCACCGGCGGGGCTGGCGGGTCACCGTCCTGGAACGGGCCGCCGACCTCACCCCCGTCGGCGCCGGCATCGGCCTCGCGCCCAACGCCCAGCGGGCCCTGGACGTCGTCGGCCTCGGCGACCGGGTCCGCGCCCTCTCCGCCTGGCAGGGGGACGGTGGCATGCGGACCCCCGGCGGCCGCTGGCTCGTCCGTACCGACGCGGCGGCCGCCGCCGCGCGCTTCGGCGGCCCCCTCGTCCTCCTCCACCGCGCCACCCTCGTGGAGATCCTCACCTCCGCCCTCCCGGACGGGACCGTCCGGACCGGCACGACCGCCACGGTGACGGACCCGGGGGACGACCGACGCCCGGCCCGCGTCACGGCCGTGACCGGGAGAGGGGAGACGGAGTGGGAGGCCGAGCTCGTCCTCGCCGCCGACGGCATCCACTCCGCGACCCGGCGGGCGCTCTTCCCCGGCCACCCCGGCCCCCGCTACTCCGGCCGCACCAGTTGGCGCATGGTCGTGCCCGCCCCCGCACGCCCCTTCGCGCCGCACGAGACCTGGGGCGCCGGACGGTTGTGGGGCACCCAGCCGCTCAAGGACGGCCGGGTCTACGCGTACGCCATGGCCAATGCCCCCGAGGGCGCCCGCGCGCCCGACGACGAGAGGGCCGAACTCCTGCGCCTCTTCGAAGGCTGGCACCACCCGGTGCCCGAGCTCCTCGCCGCCGTCGCACCCGACCGGGTCCTGCGGCACGACGTGCACCACCTGATCACCCCGCTGCCCGCGTACCACCGGGGCAGGGTGGCCCTCCTCGGGGACGCCGCGCACGCGATGATGCCGTCCCTCGGCCAGGGCGGGAACCAGGCCGTCGAGGACGCCGTCGTCCTCGCCCACCACGCGTGCGCCGACGCCGCGTTCACGCCGAGCCGCGCGCTCGCCGCCTACACGGCGGACCGGCTGCCGCGCACCACCGCCGTCGTCCGCAAGGCCGCCCGCACCGGAGCGCTCACGATGCTCTCCGCCCGCCCGGCCGTCGCCCTGCGCTCCGCCCTCGTCGTCGCCGTCTCCCGTCTCGGACCCGGCTTCCTCCTGCGGGGCTTCGACGGCATCGCCGACTGGCGGCCGCCCGGCGGCCCGGCCCGCCCCGGCCCGTCCCGCGTAAGCTGACCGGCGCGAACGGCCCGTACGAGCGGGGCCGGCGAACGACGACAAGGGAGACACCCGTGAAGGTTGGCTGCATCGGACTCGGCGACATCGCGCAGAAGGCCTACCTCCCGGTCCTCGCCACCCTCCCCGGGGTCGAACTGCACCTCCAGACCCGCACCCCCGCCACCCTGGAGCGGGTCGCCGACACCCTGCACCTGCCCGCCGCCCGGCGCCACACCACCCTCGACGGGCTGCTCTCCGCCGGACTCGACGCGGCCTTCGTGCACGCCTCGACCGCCGCGCACGCCGAGATCGCCGAGCGGCTCGTCGAGGCCGGCGTCCCCACGTACGTCGACAAGCCCCTCGCCTACGAGTACGCCGACTCCGAGCGGATCGTGGAGCTCGCGGAGAAGCGCGCGGTCTCCCTCGCCATCGGCTTCAACCGGCGCTTCGCCCCGGGCTACGCCCAGTGCCTCGACCACCCGCGCGACCTGATCCTGCTCCAGAAGAACCGGATCGGCCTGCCCGAGGACCCCCGCACGCTGGTCCTCGACGACTTCATCCACGTCGTCGACACCCTGCGCTTCCTGCTGCCCGGCGAGGTCGAGCACGTCGACGTGCGGGCCCGGGTCCGCGACGGGCTCATGCACCACGTGGTGCTCCAGCTCTCCGGCGACGGGTTCACCGCCCTCGGCATGATGAACCGGATGAACGGCTCCACCGAGGAGGTCCTGGAGGTCTCGGGCCGGGACACCAAGCGCCAGGTCCTCAACCTCTCCGACGTCGTCGACCACAAGGGCCAGCCGACCGTCCGCCGGCGCGGCGACTGGGTGCCCGTGGCCCGCCAGCGCGGCATCGAGCAGGCCGTGCTCGCCTTCCTCGACGCGGTGCGCGAGGGCCGGGTGCTGGGCGCCCGCGACGCCCTGCTCACCCACGAACTGTGCGAGCGGGTCGTACGGGAGTCGCTGGCCCAGGCGTCCTGACGCACGGGGGCCTCCGGAGCCGTACGGGCGCCGCGCCGGGGAGCCTAAGCGGCGAGCTCCTGCTCGGCGCGCACCGCGGCCTCCCACTCGAGGAGCAGCCGGGCGTACTCCTCGCGGTCCGCCCCGGTGAGCTCGCCGCGGCCGAGCAGAGCACGGATCCGGCAGTTGATGACGGCGGGATCGGCGGTCTGGGCGGCGGGCTCGGGGGTCTTGGACATGAGGACAAGCCTACGGGGCGGGACTGACAGAACCGGCCCCCGGACGACGTGACTCGTGTCTCCGACGGGAGAGGAGCGGGAGACGATCAGCCCGCCGACTCGCCCGCGTGCGGGCTCAGGACGTCCGTGCCGACCAGGATGAAGAGCAGGATGCCCAGCAGGATCCGGTAGATCACGAAGGGCATGAAGCTCTTGGTGGTGATGAACTTCATGAACCACGCGATGACGGCGTAGCCGACGGCGAAGGCGATGATCGTCGCGAAGATCGTCGGGCCCCAGGAGACGTGCCCCTCGCCCGCGTCCTTCAGCTCGTACGCGCCCGAGGCGAGGACCGCCGGGATCGCGAGGAGGAAGGAGTAGCGGGCCGCCGCCTCGCGGGTGTAGCCCATGAGCAGGCCGCCGGAGATCGTCGCGCCCGAGCGGGAGACGCCGGGGACCAGGGCCATGGCCTGGCAGACGCCGTAGATCAGGCCGTCCCGCACGCCGAGGTCCTTGAGCGTCTTGCGCTCGCGGATCGCCCGGTGGCGGCCGCCGATCTCGTCCCGGGCGGCCAGCCGGTCCGCGACGCCGAGGACGACGCCCATGACGATCAGGGTGGTGGCGATGAGCCGCAGGTCCCGGAAGGGGCCCTCGATCTGGTCCTTGAGCGTGATGCCGAGGACGCCGATCGGGATCGAGCCGACGATCACCAGCCAGCCCATCTGGGCGTCGTGGTCGGACCGCATCGACTTGTCGGTGAGGGAACGGAACCAGGCCGAGACGATCCGGACGATGTCCTTGCGGAAGTAGATCAGGACCGCCGTCTCCGTACCGATCTGGGTGATCGCGGTGAACGCCGCCCCCGGATCGTGCCAGCCGGCGAACGCCGCCGTGAGGCGCAGGTGCGCGCTGGAGGAGATGGGGAGGAACTCCGTCAGCCCCTGGACGAGTCCCAGGATGAACGATTCGAACCAACTCATGGGGCCAGGGCCGTCCCGTTATGTACGTGTGTGGTCAGAAGGTCGTGCGCAGCGTACCGCCCAGAGGTGAAGAATCCCCCGACAGAGCATGTACACGAGGTAGCGCCCGCCATATCTCCCGGAACGCCGTCGGCAAACCTCAGCGGGCTCCTGCCACCAGCTCCGGCTCCGGCACGTCGTCCCGCGCGGGAGCCGCAGCCCGCAGGCCGTGGCGCTTGCGCCAGGCCACCACCGCGGCGCCGAGCCCCGACAGGACGATGAAGCCCGCGGAGAAGAGGAAGGCCGGCGAATCCGGCGAACCGGCCTGGGCGCCCGCCACCACGTACGCCGCCGTGTTCGGGACCGAACCGATCCCCGTCGCCAGGAGGAACGGCACGTACTTCATCCGGGAGACCGCCGCGCAGTAGTTGGCCGCGGCGAACGGCACCCCGGGGAACAGCCGGATCGCCAGCATCGAACGGAACCCGTGCCGGCTCAACTGCCCGTCCGCCGCCGTCAGCCAGCGGCCCCGCACCAGCGGCCGCAGCGCGTCCTGCCCCAGGTACCGGCCGAGGGTGAACGAGATCCCGGCGCCGAGCACCGTCCCCGCGACCGCCCCCGTCAGACCGGCGGCCGAGCCGAAGAGCGCGCCCGCCGCCAGGTTCAGGACGGGGCGCGGCACGAAGGCCGCCGTGCACACCCCGTACGCCAGGGCGAAGAGCAGCACCGCGTCCGCGCCGCTCGTCCGCGGCGGCCGGCCCGAGGCCAGCAGCCGCTGCGGCTCGTAGAGCACCACGAGGACGGCCGCCGTGAGCAGCAGCAGCGCGAGCAGCGAGAGGCGCGAGCGGGGGGCGAGGAGGGCCCGGGAACAGCGGGCGGCGAGGGAGCCCGGCGGCCGGGGCACGGAAGCGAGCATTCGGGGAGAGTAACGGACGGGTGCGTAGGAGCGCCGTAATGTGCGTCATGTCCGTCCGGACCGGATTCCGGAACGCGCCGCGACCGAGAGGCCCGTCCCATGACCGATTCCGTCGCCGGAGGGATCCCGCGATGACCGATCCCACGCCCGGGAGAGCCCCGGCCGAGAGGTCTCCGGCGGCCGGGGCCGCGTCCGGAGGAGCCTCGACCCGGAGGCCCCCGGCGGTCGGCCCCGGGGTCACGGGCGCCCCGGCCGAGACGCCCCTCACGGGGGTCGGTTCCGTACCCGCCAGCGCCCTCGCCGACACCGTCCTCGAACGGCTCACCGCCCTCTACCCCGCCGCCGGGAACCCCTTCCGCGCGCAGGAGACGGTCGCGTACATGAAGGGCGTCGCGCCCTTCCTCGGGGTGCGGACGCCCGAGCGCCGGGCCCTGTCCCGGACCGTCCTCGACGGCACCCCCCGCCCCGACGAGGACGACTGCGCCGCGATCGCCCTGCGCTGCTTCGCGCTGCCCGAGCGCGAGTACCACTACTTCGCCGTCGACTACCTCCGCCGCCACGTGCGGCGCTGCTCCTCCGGCTTCCTGCCCGTCGCCCGCCGCCTCGTCACCACCGTCTCCTGGTGGGACACGGTCGACCACCTCGCGGCCCACGTCGTCGGCGGCCTGGTCGCGGCCGACCCCGCCCTCGCCGCCGAGATGGACGCGTGGATCGACGACGAGGACCTGTGGGTCGCGCGCACCGCCCTCCTCCACCAGCTCCGCTTCAAGGGGGCCACCGACGCGGACCGCCTCTTCGGCCACTGCCTGCGCCGCGCCGGCCACCCCGACTTCTTCGTCCGCAAGGCGATCGGCTGGAGCCTGCGCGAGTACGCCAAGACGGCCCCCGCCGAGGTCCGCGCCTTCGTCGCCGCCCACGGATCCCGGCTCTCCCCCCTCTCCGTCCGCGAGGCCCTCAAGAACCTCACCCCGCCCGCCGATCTCCCCAACCGCCGGACCAGAATGGGGACATGACGCAGAAGACGGAGCGGCGGACGGCACTGGTACTGGGCGCGGGCGGCATGGTCGGGGCCGCCTGGGAGACCGGCGTGCTGCGGGGACTCCTCGACGCCGGCACCGACCTGACCGGGGCGGACCTCGTCGTCGGCAGCTCCGCCGGCGCGGTCGTCGGGGCGCGGCTCGGCGCGATCGGCCTCCCCGAGCTGTACGAGCGGGAGCTCGGCGACGAGGACGTGGAACCCGCCGCGCGCCTCGGAGGCCCCACGCTCCTGCGGTACGCCGTCGCCGTCCTGCGCTCCCGCACCCCGGAGGAGTACGGACGCAGGATCGGCCGGCTCGCCCTCGGGTCCCGCACCGTCGACGGGGCGACCCGCCGGGAGACCGTGGTCCGGCGGCTCGGACCGGCCACGGAGTGGCCCGGCCGGCCGCTGCTCGTGACCGCCGTCGACGCCGTCACCGGCGAGCTCGTCGCGTACGGCGCGACCGACGGCGTCCCCCTGGCCGACGCCGTCACCGCGAGCTGCGCCGTCCCCGGCCTCTGGCCCCCGGCCACCGTCGGCGGGCGCCGGCTGATCGACGGCGGCATCCACTCCACGGCCAACGCCCACCTCGCCGCCGGATACGAGGGTGTCGTCGTCCTCGCCCCCGACGGACGCGGCAGCAAGGTGATCCCCTCGCCGGAGCGGCAGGGCGCCGACCTCGCCGCCGCGGGGGCCCGCGTCGAGGTGATCACCCCCGACGCCGACTCCCGCGCGGCCTTCGGACGCAACGCGCTCGACCCCGCCCATCGGGCCGCCGCGGCCCGCGCCGGACGCGCCCAGGCCGCCCGCCACGCGAAGGCCGTCGCCGCCGTCCGGAACGGCTGACCCCGCGACCGGCGGGTGCCCGGCCCCGTCCCGCACCGGTCCGTCCCGCCCCGTCACAATGGAGGCGTGAACGAGCACATCCCCGTCGTCCGCGAGGTCGACCAGGGCACCGCGCGCCTGATGCCCGACGTGGACCGGGAGCGGGCCTGGCTCCTGACGGTCGACGGCGCACCCCAGTCGTACGTCGACCTCGACGACCCGGCACACCTGGAGTTCGAGTACGCGCGCCGGCTCGCCCACGTCGTCGACGGCGCGGCCGGCGAGGGCGAGCCACTGGACGTCCTGCACCTGGGCGGCGGGGCGCTCTCCCTGCCCCGGTACGTCGCCGTCACCCGGCCCGGCTCGCGCCAGGACGTGGTCGAGGCGGACCGCGGTCTGCTCGCCCTGGTCGCGGAGCACCTGCCGCTCCCCGCGGACTCCGGGATCGCCGTGCACGGCGCGGACGCCCGGCGCTGGCTGGAGGCGGCGCCCACCGCCTCGGCCGACCTGATCGTCGGCGACGTCTTCGGCGGCTCGCGCGTGCCCGCCCACCTCACCTCCGTCGAGTACGCGCGCGAGGTCGGGCGCGTCCTGCGGCCCGGCGGCGTCTACGCCGCCAACCTGGCCGACGGCGCCCCCTTCGCCTTCCTCCGCTCCCAGCTCGCCACCTTCGCCGCCGTCCTCCCCGAGCTCGCGCTCGTCGCCGAACCGGGGGTCCTGCGCGGCCGCCGCTTCGGCAACGCCGTCCTGGTCGCCTCCACGCGCCCGCTCGACACCGCCCGCCTCGCGCGCCGGGCCGCGGCGGACGCGTTCCCCGCGCGCGTGGAGCACGGGGACGCGCTCGCCCGGTTCACCGGGAACGCGGAACCGGTCGGGGACGCGGGGGCCGTGCCGTCACCCGTTCCCCCGGACGGCGCCTTCGGCATCGGCTGAGCGCGCCTGCGGCGGCACGGCTCCCGGCTCCTTCCCCACGGGCACGTGCGGACGCCGGGTCAGGTTCCGCACGTCCGGCACCAGCAGGACGAGGGCGGTGACGAGCACCATCAGCGCCGCCGCGCCCCACAGCGCCCCGCTCCGGCCGAACGCGCCCTCCGCCGGGCCCGCGAGCGCCGTCGTCAGCGGCAGCAGGGCCGTCGAACCGAACCAGTCGTAGGCGGAGACCCGGGACAGCTTCTCCTCCGGGATCTCCTGGTGCATCGTCGTCATCCACGAGACGCCGAAGACCTCGATCGCCACGCCGCTCACGAACATCGCGGCCGTCAGGCCGATCGCGGGCAGCGGCACCGCGAGCGCCGCCGAGGGCAGCGCGATCGGGAAGACGCCCAGCGTCCCGACGAACAGCATCCGGCGCGGCTTCCACCGGGTCATCAGGACCGCGCCGGCGACCGTCCCCACTCCGTACGCGGCGAGCGCGAAGCCCCAGGGGCGCGCGCCGCCCAGCTCCTCCCGGGCGACCAGCGGCCCGTACACCGCCTCGACCGCCCCGATCAGTCCCACCACCACGGAGAACTGGGCGACGATCGACCACAGCCAGGGGCGGCCGACGAACTCCTGCCAGCCCTCCCGCAGGTCGGCGAGGAGACCGCCGCCGGGGGCGCGCTCGGGGACGCCCTTCACGTCGAGGAAGGCGCGCAGCCCGCCCGCGACGGCGAAGGCGACGGCGTCGACCACGAGGACCCAGCCGGATCCGACGAAGGCGACGAGCGCGCCGCCGAGCGCGGCGCCACCGATGGAGGCGCCGTGCATCGCCATCCGGAAGACGGCGAACGCCCGGCTCGCCTGCTCCCCGCTGACGGTGGCCAGGAGCATGCCCTCGGCCGCCGGGTTGAAGAAGGCCTGGCCGGTGCCGCAGAGCGCGGTGAGCACCATCATCTGCCAGACGCGGGCCCCGCCGGAGAGGACGAGGGCGGCGAAGACGGCCTGCGACACGCAGTTGAGGGCGTTGGCGGCGACCATCACCCGGTGCCGGGGCAGCCGGTCGGCGACGGCGCCGCCGACGAGCAGGAAGAGGACGAGCGGCAGGAAGCGCGCCATCGCCACGAGGCCGACGTCGCCCGCGTCGCCGCCGGAGTCGAAGACCGCCCAGGTGGTGGCGATCAGGGCGCCGTGCGTGCCGAGGTTGGTCACGACCGTGGCGGCGGTCAGCAGGAGGTAGTTGCGTCCGGCCCACTCGGGCCGGCGGGAGCGGGTCGGGGCGGGGGAGCCGGGAGGGGCGGAGGGAGCGGGGGAGCCGGCGGGTGAGGTCACCCCGGGACTATCCCCGCCACCTGCCCGAACTGCCAAACCGCCGTGCGGACGGGCCGTGGCTCCCCGGGGCGGCGGCCCGCCGCCCCGGGAACCACCACTGGTCTCCGGCCGTCACGAGTCCTCGGCGAGCCGGACCGTGGAGAGGATCTGCCGGATCGTGGCGTCCGGCAGTTCGCCGGAGACGCCGTCGGCCGCGTTGAGGACCCAGGTCGAGAAGTCGTTCTTCGCGTTCTTGAAGGTGAAGGCGATCGCCTTGCCGTCCGACTCGCACTTGTTGCGCTTCTTGACGCCCGGCGCGGTGGCCGTCGACAGGCTGCCGGCCAGGCCCGACTTCGTCGTGTACGGCACGGCCTTGGTGATCTTGATCGTGTTGCGCGGCATGTGCTGCGCGTAGCCGCCCCACACCCACGTGGCGGCCTCGTTGTACGCGGCCTCCGCGGTGCTCTTGGCACCCTGGCCGCCCTTGGTGCCGGCCGACGCCAGGCTCCAGGACTCCTCGCTGCCGTCCTTGTTGGTGTCGTAGGTGCACCACTTGCTCTTGAGGTGCGTGGGCCCGGACATCGTGACGAGCGGGGTGCCGTCGCCCTTCTTCTCGTCCTCCAGGAAGCTGATCGTCCCGGGCTTCGCCACGTCCCACTCCGGCGGCACGTCGAAGAGGGTGCCGTACTTCGGGTTGTAGACGACCTTCCAGCCGGGGATCGTCGGCTGCCGCGCGGCGTCGTCGCGCGGGTTGTCGAGGTCGGACGACGGGCCGGGCTCGGGGGCCGTCGACGGGTCCACGGAGGCGGTGGCCGTCGCGGACGGCTTCGGGTCGGCGACGGCCGGCTTCTCGTCGTCCTCGCCGAGCACCAGGAAGGCGGTGACGCCGGCCGCGACGACCACGGCGGTCGCGGCGACGATCGCCACGACGGTCGTCCTCTTCTTCCCGCCGGGACCGCCCGGGCCGCCGGGCTGCCCCGGTCCCGGGACCGCGTACTGCTGCGGCACGGTCGGCTGCTGGTACGGGTTCACCTGTCCCGGCTGCGGGCCGTACCCCTGCTGCGGGTACCCCGGCGGGACCGGCGGCTGCCGGCCGTACCCCGGCTGCTGCTGCGGATGGCCCGGCTGCGCCGGTGGCTGCTGCGGGTATCCGGGCGGGGCCGGCGGCTGCTGGTACGGGTTCGGCTGCTGGTACCCCGGCTGCTGGTAGGGGTTCTGACTCTGGTCCTGCGGGTTCTGCTCGCCCCCGGGCGGCTGCTGTCCTGGCCACATGGCCAGTAACCATAGAGGTGCGGGGGGCGTCCGACCACGCCCGCCCCCGGTCCCGGGAGTCCGCGAAGGTCCCGAGGGGGATGGCCAAGAGTTCTACCCGCGAGTAACATCACGCTCCATGAGCGCAGACCAGATGACCGTCGGCGAGATGCTCGCCGCGACGGTTCCCATGGCCGGGACCCTGAACCTGGAGTTCCTGGAGACCACCGCCGAGCGCGCCGTCGTGCGCCTGCCGGACCAGCCCGCCTACCACAACCACGTCGGCGGCCCGCACGCCGGAGCGATGTTCACCCTGGCCGAGTCCGCCAGCGGCGCCATCGTGCTCGCCGCCTTCGGCGACCAGTTGAGCCGCGCGGTCCCGCTCGCCGTCAAGGCCGAGATCGGCTATAAGAAGCTGGCCATGGGCGTCGTCACCGCCACCGCCACCCTGGGCCGCCCCGCCGCCGAGGTCGTCGCCGAGCTCGACGCCGGACAGCGCCCGGAGTTCCCGGTGCGGATCGACATCACCCGCGAGGACGGCGCCGTGACCGGCGAGATGACCGTCGTATGGACCCTGCGCCCGAACGCCTGACCCGGCCGGACCGCCGCTCCTCCGCCCCCGCACCCCTTCCGGCGCGGGGGCGGACGCGTTCCGCCGGGCCCGGCCCGCCCCGGCGCTCGGCGTCGGGGCCCGGCCTCCCCGACCGGGTAGGCTTCCCCGGCGTGCCCGCCGCGGTGCACGCCGGCGCCACGTCCCCCGACCACGGACGGGGCGCGCACAGGGGAGTCCACACGGGAGGAAGCCGCGTTGCACGTCCAGGAGTGGCTGGAGACCATCCCCCCGATCGCCGTCTACGTCCTCGTGGGAGTGGTGATCGGGCTGGAGAGCCTGGGCATCCCGCTGCCCGGAGAGATCGTCCTCGTCAGCTCGGCGCTGCTCGCCTCGCAGCACGGCGACATCAATCCGTACGTGCTCGGCGCCTGCGCCACCGCCGGCGCGATCGTCGGGGACTCGATCGGCTACGCCATCGGCCGCAAGGGCGGCAGACCCCTGCTCGCCTGGCTGGGGAGCAAGTTCCCCAAGCACTTCAGCGAGGCCAACATCGGACTCGCGGAGAGCTCCTTCCGGAAGTGGGGCATGTGGGCGGTCTTCTTCGGCCGCTTCGTCGCCCTCCTGCGCATCTTCGCCGGACCGCTCGCGGGCGTGCTGCACATGCCGTACTGGAAGTTCCTCGTCGCCAACGTCTTCGGCGGCATCCTGTGGGCCGGCGGCACCACGGCCGTCATCTACTCGGTCGGCGTCGTCGCCGAGGCGTGGCTGAAGCGCTTCTCCTGGCTCGGCCTCGTCCTGGCCGTCCTGATCGGCCTCACCTCGATGCTGGTCATCAAGAACCGCGCCAAGAAGGCGGCCGCCGAGCGGGCCGCCGCGTCCGCCGCCGAGCCGGAGCCGGCCCCGGTCGCGGACTGAGCACCTCCCGTACGGCACGGAGGGCGGCACCCCGGCGGGGTGCCGCCCTCCTCCGCGTGCCCGCCGTCCGGGCGCGCTCAGTCCTCGAAGGCCTCCGCGTGGCCCTTGGCGAGGTGCAGGTACATCTCGGCGTTGAGCCGGATGCCCGCCTGCTCCTCCTCGGTCAGCGGGCGGCGCACCTTCGCCGGGACCCCCGCGACCAGTGAGCCCGGCGGGACCTCCATGCCCTGCGGGACGAGCGCCTGGGCGGCGACGAGCGACCCGGCGCCGATCCGGGCCCCGTTGAGGACCGTGGCGCCCATGCCGACGAGCACGTCGTCCTCGATGACGCAGCCGTGCACGGTCGCGTTGTGCCCGACGGTCACCCGGGCCCCGATCGAGACGGGGAAGCCGGGGTCGACGTGGACCGTGCAGTTGTCCTGGACGTTGGAGTCCTCGCCGATCTCGATCGGGCCGCAGTCCGCCCGCAGCACCGTGTGGTACCAGACGTTCGCGCGGGCGCCGAGGGTGACCTCGCCGAGGACCACCGAGGTGGGGGCGGTGAAGGCCGTCGGGTCGATCCGCGGCTCCTTGCCGCCCACACCCTTGATCAACGCCTCTGTCATGGTTCCTCGCTCCTGGTCGTCAGCGGTCGTGTCGCGCCCGGGGATGCCCCCGCGCCGCAGCCTATGCCGTGCTCATGACGGGACTCATGACGGACATCACAGCGCACGGCGGTCATCGGGCGCGGCGCCGCCGACTACCGTGTCCGGGTGCCCAGGAACAGAAACACGTTCTCATCCCTCGCCGCTTGGCGGCGCCGGGTCGTCGCGCACGCCCTCCAGGGCGGCTGGCGCTGGGCGCAGCAGGCCGGCGCCGTCACCGCCGAGCACCAGGGGAGGCTGCGCTTCCGCCGGCTCGGCGAGGGCACCCGGCTCGCCTTCCCGCAGGGCACGGTCTTCGGCGAGCGGTGGATCGAGATCGGCGCGTGCTGCATCATCGCCGAGCAGGTCACGCTGACCGCCGGGATGCTGCCGGACCTCGACCTCGGCACCGAGACGGTCCTGACCCTCGGCGACGGGGTCGTCCTCGGCCGGGGCAGCCACGTCATCGCCGACGCGAGGGTGACGATCGGCTCGGACACGTACTGCGGCCCGTACGTCTACATCACCTCGACGAACCACAGCTACGACGACCCGGACGAGCCGGTCGGCCGCCAGTGGCCCCGCTCGGCACCGGTCTCCATAGGCCCCGGCTGCTGGCTCGGCACGGGCGCGGTGGTCCTCCCCGGCGCGCGCCTCGGCCGGAACGTGGTCGTCGCGGCGGGCGCGGTCGTGCGCGGCGAGGTCCCCGACCACGCGGTCGTGGCCGGCGCCCCGGCGAAGGTGGTCCGGAGCTGGGACCCGGAGAACGGCTGGCAGCCCCCGCTCCGCACCCCCGCGCCGGTCCCGATCCCGCGGGACGTCACCCCCGAGCAGCTCGCGGCGCTCGCGGCGTGGGAGGTCGAACAGGCGGGCACGGCGGCGTCCTGAGGGCCTGTTCGGGACTGTTCGTACGTCCCCGCCCGTACTCCGAGACGGCGCCCCGTCCACCCCGCGCCGGTTGTTAGCGTGGCGGGCATGCGCGCACCCATCGGAGACTTCACCGACGCCCGCCCCGCCGCGGACCGCCTCGACCTCCTGACCGGACCCGTCGCCGCCGCCGTCCGCGCCTGGACGGGACCCGTCCCCGCGGACCAGGTGCTCTACGTCGACACCGACCCGGCCGTCGCCGACACCGCCGTCTTCGTCGAGCACCACGGCGCCGACCTCCTCGACACCTCCGCGAACTGCGTGGTCGTGGCGGCCAAGCGGGGCGGTGGGACGACCCTCGCCGCCTGCGTCGTCGGCTCCGCCACCCGCGTCGACGTCAACGGAGCGGTGCGCCGTCACCTCGGCGCCCGCAAGGCCTCGTTCGCCCCGATGGACACGGCCACCGGCGAGAGCGGCATGGAGTACGGCGGCATCACCCCCGTCGGCCTCCCCGCCGACTGGCCGCTCCTCGTGGACGCCGCCGTCGTCGACACGCCCTGGGTCCTCGTCGGCAGCGGCCGCCGCCGGGGCAAGCTCATCCTGCCGGGCAAGGCCCTCGGCCAACTCCCCGGCGCGGTCGTCCTGGAGGGCCTCGGCGTTCCCCCGGCCTGATCCTTCCGGTCAGCCCAGACGCGGGATCTCGATCGCCGGGCAGCGGTCCATCACCATGTCCAGGCCCGCCTCGCGCGTACGGGCGAAGGCGGCCTCGTCGATCACGTCGAGCTGGAACCAGACCGCCTTGGCGCCGATCGCCACGGCCTCGTCGGCGACCCCGCCCGCCAGGTCGCCGTTGACGAAGACGTCGACGACGTCGACCGGGAACGGGACCTCGGCGAGGGAGGCGTAACCCCGCTCGCCGTGGACCGTCTCCGCCTTCGGGTGGACCGGGACGATCCGCTTCCCGAAGCGCTGGAGGACGGCCGCGACCCCGTAGGCCGCCCGCGCCCGGTTGTTCGAGAGGCCCACCACCGCCCAGGTGTCGCCCGTGGACGTCAGGATCCGCCGTACCGCCTCCGACGCGGAGTACTCGGCGGGACCGGTGGTCGTGCTGTCGGCGCTCATCGTCTCTGCTGCCTCTCCTCGGCGCGGTCCGTCTCCTGGGGGAACGAGCCGCGCCGGTCCTTGATTCCCGCGGCCCCCACCGGCCGCCGGGGAGCGCCGGCCCGGCGGAACGTAGGCTGGCCGGATGCAGGAGCAGTACCGCACCTTGGCCCGCGAGGGCGTGCACGAGACCGAGGTCAACCGTTCGCGCTTCCTCTGCGCGCTCGCGCCCGTCGCCGACGAGCGGGAGGCGCAGGAGTTCGTCGCGCGCGTCCGCGCGGAGCACCCGACGGCCACCCACAACTGCTTCGCCTACGTCCTCGGCGCCGACGCCTCCGTGCAGCGGGCCGGCGACGACGGCGAACCGGGCGGCACGGCCGGCGTCCCCATGCTCCAGATGCTGCTGCGCCGCGAGGTGCGGTACGTCGCCGCCGTCGTCACCCGCTACTACGGCGGCGTGAAGCTCGGCGCGGGCGGTCTGATCCGTGCCTACGGGGGAGCGGTCGGCGAGGCCCTCGACGCGCTCGGCACCGTGACCCGGCAGCGCTTCCGGCTCGCCACCGTCACCGTCGACCACCAGCGGGCGGGCAAGCTGGAGAACGACCTGCGGGCGACGGGCCGCGTCGTCCGGGACGTGCGGTACGCCGACGCCGTCACGATCGGGATCGGCCTCCCCGACGCCGACGTCGAGGCCTTCCGCGCCTGGCTCGCCGACGCCACGGCGGGCACGGCCGCCCTCGAACTCGGCGGCGAGGCGTACGGCGACGTGTGACGCACGACCCCGGTGCCCCGTCACCGGGACGGCCGTCCCCACGCCCCCGCTCGGGATAGCGTGGTGGGCGCACACGAACGGCGACCGGTGCGGGACCGGTGGGGGAGGGACGGCACACATGCGGGGCGGGACGGCGACGTGAGGCTTCTGCACACCTCGGACTGGCACCTCGGCCGGTCCTTCCACCGCGTCGGACTCCTCGGCGCCCAGGCCGCCTTCCTCGACCACCTCGTGGCCACCGTCCGCGAGCACCGCGTCGACGCCGTCCTCGTCGCCGGCGACGTCTACGACCGGGCCGTGCCCCCGCTGCCCGCCGTCGAACTCTTCGACACCGCCCTGCACCGGCTCGCCGAGGCCGGGGTCCCCACCCTCATGATCTCCGGCAACCACGACTCGGCCCGCCGCCTCGGCGTCGGCGCCGGACTCATCGAACGGGCCGGCATCCACCTCCGCACGGACCCCGGCGGCGTCGGCACCCCCGTCGTCCTCGCCGACGCCCACGGCGACGTCGCCCTCTACGGCCTGCCCTACCTCGAACCCGTCCTCGTCCGCGAGCGGCTCGGCGCCGGGAAGGCCGGTCACGAGGCCGTGCTCACCGCCGCCATGGACCGGGTCCGCGCCGACCTCGCGGCCCGGCCCGCCGCCACCCGCTCCGTCGTCGTCGCCCACGCCTTCGTCGCCGGCGGCGCGCCCAGCGACAGCGAGCGGGACATCACCGTCGGCGGCGTCGCCGCCGTCCCCGCCGGGATCTTCGACGGCGTCGACTACGTCGCCCTCGGCCACCTCCACGGCAGCCAGACCCTCACCCCCCGCGTGCGCTACTCCGGCTCCCCCCTCGCGTACTCCTTCTCCGAGGCCGACCACCGCAAGACCATGTGGCTCGTCGACCTCGGCCCGGCGGGCCCCGACGGCGCGGAGCTCGACGCCGAACGCCTCGACTGCCCCGTCCCGCGTCCCCTCGCCCGGCTCCGGGGCCGGCTCGACGACCTCCTCGCCGACCCCGCGCACGCCCGCCACGAAGGCTCCTGGGTCGAGGCCACCCTCACCGACCCCGTACGGCCCGCCGACCCCATGAACCGGCTCGCCGAACGCTTCCCGCACACCCTCAACCTGGTCTTCGACCCCGAGCGGACCGGCGACGGCACCGGCGCCTCCTACGCCCGGCGGCTCCGGGACCGCAGCGACCAGCAGATCGCGGAGGACTTCGTGTCCCACGTGCGCGGCGGCGCGGCGCTCGACGGACCCGAACGGGCGGTCCTGTACGGCGCCTTCGACGACGTACGGGTCGACACGGCCGAGCGCGAGGTGGGCCGGTGAGGCTGCACCGCCTGGAGATCACCGCGTTCGGCCCCTTCGGCGCCACCCAGACCGTCGACTTCGACGCCCTGTCCTCCGCCGGCCTCTTCCTGCTCCACGGACCGACCGGCGCGGGCAAGACCTCCGTCCTCGACGCCGTCTGCTTCGCCCTGTACGGAAGCGTGCCCGGCGTCCGCCAGACCCCCGGCGGCTCCCTGCGCAGCGACCACGCCCCCGCCGGCACGTACACCGAGGTCCTCCTCGAACTGACCGTGGGTGACCGGCGGTTGGAGATCACCCGCCGCCCGGCCCAGCAGCGGCCCAAGCGGCGCGGCACCGGCTTCACCACCGAGAAGGCGCAGACCTGGCTGCGCGAGTACGACCCGGCCACCGGCGTCTGGAACGGCCTCAGCCGCTCCCACCAGGAGACCGGCGAGGAGATCACCCAGCTCCTCGGCATGAGCCGCGAGCAGTTCTGCCAGGTCGTCCTCCTCCCGCAGGGCGACTTCGCCCGCTTCCTGCGCGCCGACGCCGAGGCCCGGGGCAGGCTCCTCGGCCGCCTCTTCGACACCCGTCGCTTCGCCGCCGTCGAGGAACGCCTGGCCGACCTGCGGCGCGTGGCCGAACAGCGGGTGCGGGAGGGGGACGAGCGGCTGCTCGCCCTCGCCCACCGGATGGCCCAGGCCGCCGGCGGGCTCGACGCGGCCCGCACCCCGGTCGACGGCCGGCCCGGCGAACCCGGACTCGCCGCCTCCGTCCTCACCTGGGCCGCCGTCGCCCGCACCGAGGCGCGCGAGACCCTGGACGTCGCGGACGCGCGGCTCGCCGCCGCCGAGCTCCGGCGGACCGCGGCGCGCGCCGCCCTCGACGCCGAGCGCGACCTCGCCGCCCGCCAGGAGCGCCACGCCGACGCGCTGCGCCGCCGCGAGCGGATCGCCGAGCGCGCCCCCGAGCGCGACCGCCTCCGGACGACCCTGGACCGGAGCCTCCGGGCCGACCGGGTCGCCCCCGCCCTGGCCCTGCGCCGGGACGCCGAGCACGAGCACGCCGCCGCCCTGTCCGCCCTCGCCCGCTCCCGCGACCGGTTGCCGTCCGACCTCGCCGACGCCGGGACCGAGCAGCTCTCCGCCCTGGAGAACCGGATGCGCGGGGAGCTCGGCGGCCTCGGAGCGGCCCGCCGCGCCGAGCACCGCGCCGCCGCCGTCGCCGAGGAACGGACCGCACTGGCACGGGAGGCGCGCGCCGACGAGGACGTCCTGCGCGACGCGGCCGACTGGCTCGCCGGGTGGGAGCCGCGCCGCGCCCGGCTCGCCGAGCGCGTCGAGGCCGCCCGGGACGCCGCCGCCCGCGCCGAACACCTCGCGGGCCGCCTGGAGCCCGCCCGCCGCAGGCTCGCCGCGGCCCGCCGCCGCGACGCCCTGGCCCGGGGCGCCGAGGCGGCCGAGCACCGCCTCGCGGAGGCCCGCGAGCGGCGCAACGACGCCCACGAGACCTGGCTCGACGTCAAGTCCCGCCGCCTGGAGGGCATCGCCGCCGAACTCGCGGCCGGCCTCGCCCCCGGCGACCCCTGCCAGGTCTGCGGCTCCACCGCCCACCCGGCCCCCGCCCGCACCACCGCAGGCCACGTCGACCGCGCTGCCGAGGACGCCGCCTACGCGGCCTACGGCGACGCGGAGGAGACCCGTACGGCCGTCGAGCGCGAGCTGGCCGTCACCCGCGAGTCCTGGACGGCGGCCCGCTTGGAGGCCCGGACCGGACCGGACGACGACCCGGCCGCCGCCGACCCCACTGTCGAGGAACTCGCGTCCGAGGTGCGGGAGTTGGACGGACTCCACGCCGAGGCCCACGCGCTCGCCGGACAGGCGCACGCCGCGCGCGAGGCGCTCGCGCGGGCCGAGCGGGAGCACGAGGAGCGGGTGGCGGCGCAACGGGAGGCCGAGCGGAGGGTCGCCATCCGGACCTCGCGGCGCGAGACGCTGGACCGGCGCCTGGCCGAACTCGACGAGGAGATCGCCCGGGGACGCGGCGCGTTCGCCACCGTGGCCGAACACGCCGCCCGCCTGGAGCGGCGCGTCGAGCTCCTCGTCGACGCCGCCGGCACCGTGAGCGCCGCCGAACTCGCCGCCCGGCGCCTCAAGGAGGCCGACGACCGGCTCGCCGACGCCGCCTACCAGGAGGGCTTCACCACCCCCGACGAGGCCGCCGCCGCGCTCCTGGCCGAGCGGGAGCGCCGCGAGTTCCAGCAGCGCCTCGACGCCTGGCAGGCCGAGGAGGCCGTCGTCGCCGACCGGCTCGCCGAACCGGGCACCGCGGCCGCCGCCGCGCTCCCGCCAGCCGACCCGGCCGCCGCCGAGGCCGCCCACGCGGCGGCCGAACGCGCCCTGCGCGAGGCCGACTCCGCCCTCGCCGCCGCCCGCGAACGGGTCGCCGGCCTCACCGGGCTCTCCCGGCAGGCCGTCGCCGAGGTCCGCCGCCTGGGACCGCTCCGCGAGGAGTACGAACGGGTGGCCCGCCTCGCGGCCCTCACCGCCGGCACCTCCGCCGAGAACGAGCGCCGGATGCGCCTGGAGTCGTACGTCCTGGCCGCCCGGCTCGAACAGGTCGCCGCTGCCGCGACCGCCCGCCTCCTGCGCATGTCCTCGGGCCGCTACACGCTCGTCCACTCCGACGCCCGCTCCGGCTCCAAGCGGGCCGGCCTCGGGTTGCACGTCGTCGACGCCTGGACCGGCCACGAGCGCGACACGGCCACGCTCTCCGGTGGCGAGACCTTCTTCGCCTCCCTCGCCCTCGCCCTCGGCCTCGCCGACGTGGTCACGGACGAGGCGGGCGGCGTCCGGCTCGACACCCTCTTCATCGACGAGGGCTTCGGCAGCCTCGACGAGCAGACCCTCGATGAGGTCCTCGACGTCCTCGACTCGCTGCGCGAGCGGGACCGCAGCGTCGGCATCGTCAGCCACGTCGGGGACCTGCGCCGCCGGATCCCGGCCCAACTGGAGGTCGTCAAGGCGCGGCAGGGCTCGGCGGTGCGCCTTCGCACCGGCGGGGACGCGCTCAGCGGCTGAGGGGGCGCCGGGGCAGCGGCGAGGAGTAGACGACGCTGGTCGTCACCGCGCCGAGCCCGGAGATCTTCCCGGTGATCGTCTCCAGATCGCGCATGGAGCGGGCCGCGACCTTCAGGACGAAGCAGTCGTCACCGGTGACGTGGTGCGCCTCCAGGACCTCCGGCGTGCTGTCGAGCAGGTCGTGGAACGGCTTGTAGTTGCCGTGCGGATAGCGCAGCCGCACGAAGGCGAGGACGGTGAGCCCGAGCCGTTCCCGGTCGACGAGGGCGGTGTACCCGGTGATCACCCCGGCCTCCTCCAGGCGCCGCACCCGGTCGGTCACCGCGGACGGCGACATCGACACGGCGCGCGCGAGCTCGGCGAAGCTGGCGCGGCCCTCGGACTGGAGGGCCTCGAGGATGCGCCAGTCGGTGGCGTCCGGCGTGTAGGCGGTGGTCATGGGGGAGGAATAGCAGGAGGATCCCGTGCCGATCAAACGAGATCCCCTTGAACGAGATCCCCTCGTACGGGATCCCCGGCCGATCACGCGGACGGCCGGGGAACCGCCGCCCCGGCCCCGCTCAGAGCCGCGAGATCTCGTCCACCAGGTCGTCCAGGCCGAGGGGCCCCTGCGAAAGGGCCGCCATGTGCCAGGCCTTCGCGTCGAACGCCTCGCCGTGCGCCGCCCGGGCGTTGGCGCGGCCGAGCAGCCAGGCGCGCTCGCCCAGCTTGTAGCCGATCGCCTGACCGGGCACCGAGAGGTAGCGGGTCATCTCGCTCTCCACGAAGGCCGGCGGGCGGCTGCTGTGCCGCTGGAAGAACTCCTGGGCCAGTTGCGGGGTCCACCGCTCGCCCGGACGGAAGGGGGAGTCCGCCGGGATCTCCAGGCCCAGGTGCATGCCGATGTCCACGACGACCCGACAGGCGCGCATCATCTGGGCGTCGAGGTAGCCCAGGCGCCGCTCGGCGTCGGGCAGGAAGCCGAGCTCGTCCATCAGGCGCTCCGCGTACAGCGCCCAGCCCTCCATGTTGGCGCTGACCTTGCCGATGGTCGCCTGGTAGCGGGAGAGCCGGTCGGCGACGTGCGCCCACTGCGCGCTCTGGAGGTGGTGGCCCGGCACGCCCTCGTGGTACCAGGTCGACACCAGGTCGTACACCGGGAAGCGGGTCGCGCCGTCCACGGGCAGCCAGGTGCGGCCGGGGCGCGAGAAGTCCTCGGACGGGCCGGTGTAGTACGGCGCGGCGGCGCCGCCCGGCGGGGCGATGCGGGACTCCACCCGCCGCACCCGCTCGGCGAGTTCGAAGTGGGTGCCGTCGAGCGCCTCGATGGCCTCGTCCATGAGCCGCTGGAGCCAGGCGCGCACCTCGTCGACGCCCTCGATGTGGGCGCCGTGCTCGTCCAGGTGGGCGAGCGCCTCCCAGGGGTCCGCGCCGGGCAGGATCCGCTCGGCCTCGGTCCGCATCTCGCCGAGGAGCCGGTGGTACTCGGACCAGCCGTACGCGTAGGCCTGGTCGAGGTCCAGGTCGGTGCCGTTGAAGAAGCGGGACCAGCGCCGGTAGCGCTCGCGGCCCACCGTGTCCGGGGCGCCGGCGACGGCCGGGGCGTACACGTCCCGCATCCAGTCCCGCAGCGCCCCGACGGCCGCGGTGGCCTCCTTCCCCGCCGTCGCGAGTTCGGCGCGGAGCCCCGCGGGGAGCGCGTCGGGCCCGGTGGCGGCGAACTCCTCGAACCAGCCCGGCCGTCCGTCCGCCCCGTCCGCCCACTCGGTGAGCTGTCCGACGAAGGTGGCGGTGGCGCGGGGGCCGCCGAGCAGCCCGCGCTCCAGGCCGAGGGCGAGCGAGGAGCGGTAGCCCTCCAGGGCGGCCGGGACCGCGCGCAGACGGGACGCCACCGCCGTCCAGTCCTCCTCGGTCTCCGTCGGCATCACGGTGAAGGAGATGCGGACGCTGTGCGCGGGCGAGCGCATGTTGCTGACGGCGCGCAGACCCTCCTCGGCCTCGTGCACGGCCAGTTCGGCCGTCAGCCGCTCCCGCAGCAGCCGGGCGCACCGCCGCTCGGCGTCGCCGTCCGCGCCCGGCGCCCGCTCGGCCCCGTCGAGCCGGGCGAGCGTGCGGCGGGCGAGATCGGCCACGGCCCGCTGGCCGGCGGGCGAGAAGTCGGGCAGCAGTCCGGCGCTCTCCCTGACGCCCAAGTACGTGCCGACGATGGGGTCGAGGGCGATGAGTGCGTCGACGTGGTCGTCGGCGACCTGGCGGGGCAGCGGGCTGCTGGAGATCTCTGGCATGGGGGCCATCCTGGCCTCTCCGGCGGGCCGCCGTCACCCTCGTCGGGCCTCAGACGGCTGACAAGGAGGGGCCCGCAGAAGGCGGCAGGAGCGGCCCGCACTCCCACTGCTGGAAGATCAGCCGGGTCTCGACCCGGGCCACCTCGCGGCGGGAGGTGAACTCGTCCAGGACGAGTCGTTGCAGGTCGGTGGGGTCCGCCACGGCCACGTGCACCAGGTAGTCGTCGGGCCCGGTGAGGTGGAACAGCGCCCGGGACTCCGGCAGCGCCCGGATCCGTTCGACGAACGGACCGATCAGTTCCCTTCGGTGCGGGCGGACCTGGACGAGGAGGAGCGCTTCAAGGCCACGGCCGAGTTTGGCCGGATCCAGACGTAGTTGGTGACCGAGGATCACACCCGTGCGCCGCAGCCGGGCGACCCGGTCCAGGCAGGTGGAGGGAGCGACGCCGACTTCGGCGGCGAGCTCGCGGTAGGTGGTCCGGGCGTCGTTCTGCAGGAGGCGAAGAATGTGCAGATCGACCGGGTCCAGTACGACGGAATCGGCCATCGCCCGAACGTAGCACGGAGCTTTCCTGCTACTTGCCGGTATCCGTTCACAGTGCCGCCATGGACGCCATGGATCTCGGCCCCTCGGTCACCCCGAGGGCCCTTGCCACCGAAGCCGTGCACGCGGGCCGCGAGGACCTCGCCGACCTCGGGCTGCACGCCCCGCCGATCGACCTGTCCACCACCTACCCCTCGTACGACGCCCGGGCCGAGGCCGCCCGGATCGACGAGTTCGCCACCACCGGCGCCCGGCTCGACGGCCCGCCCGTCTACGCCCGGCTCGACAACCCGACCGTCGCCCGCTTCGAGGAGGCCCTCGCCCGTCTGGAGGGCACCGACGCGGCCGTCGCCTTCGCCAGCGGCATGGCGGCCCTGACCGCCGTCCTGCTCGCCCGGGCGAGCCAGGGCCTGCGCCACGTCGTCGCGGTCCGCCCGCTGTACGGCTGCAGCGACCACCTCCTGGACGCCGGTCTGCTCGGCACCGAGGTCACCTGGACCGACCCGGCCGGCATCGCGGAGGCGATCCGGCCCGACACCGGCCTGGTCATGGTCGAGTCGCCCGCCAACCCCACCCTCGCCGAGGCCGACATCCGGGCCCTCGCCCACTCCTGCGGCTCCGTGCCGCTCCTGGTCGACAACACCTTCGCCACCCCCGTCCTCCAGCGGCCGGTCGAGCAGGGCGCCCGGATCGTGCTGCACAGCGCCACCAAGTACCTCGGCGGCCACGGCGACGTCATGGGCGGGGTCGTCGCCTGCGACGAGGAGTTCGCGCGGACCCTCCGGCAGGTCCGCTTCGCCACCGGCGGGGTGCTCCACCCGCTCGCCGGCTACCTGCTGCTCCGCGGCCTCTCCACCCTGCCGGTGCGGGTGCGGGCGGCGTCCGCGACGGCCGCCGAACTCGTCCGGCGGCTCGCCACCGACCCCCGGATCGCCCGCGTCCACTACCCGCGGATCGGCGGCGCGATGATCGCCTTCGAGGTGTACGGGGAGCCGCACGACGTGATCGCCGGGGTGCGGCTGATCACCCCGGCGGTCAGCCTCGGCAGCGTCGACACCCTCATCCAGCACCCGGCCTCCATCAGCCACCGGATCGTGGCCGAGGGCGACCGGCGCTCGGCGGGCGTCAGCGACCGCCTGCTGCGGATGTCGGTCGGCCTGGAGGACGTCGAGGACCTCTGGCGGGACCTGACGTGGGCGCTCAGCGCTCCGCCGGCCGGGACCCTCCGTGCTGCTGCGTCCGGGCGCCCGGACGCGGTGCCGGGGCCAGCCGGGCGGTGATCACCAGGGTGCCCTCCTCGATCTGGTAGTCGAGGGGCAGGTTCAGCGCCCGCATCGCGGCCACCATTCCCGTGTTGGACGACTGGGTCACGGCGTACACGCTGTCGCAGTTCGCCTCCTCGGCCATCGCCACGAGCCGGCCGAGGAGCTCGGAGCCGATGCCGCGCCGCTGCCAGTCGTCCTCGACCATCAGCGCGACCTCCGTCTCGTCCCCGTCCCACAGCAGGTGGCCCAGGGCGACGAGGCGGCCGGACGCGGTCTGCACGGCGAGGGTGCGCCCGAAGCGGGGGCTGAGCAGGTGGTCGAGGTAGCGGTCGGCGTCGCCGACCGGACCGTGGTAGCGCAGGCCCAGGGTGCGGGCCGAGCAGCGGTCGTGCATGGCCCGCGCGGCGGCCAGGTCGCGCTGGTCGGCGCGGCGGACGGTGATCGCGTTGCCCTCGGGCAGGGTCAGCACGTCCCGGCCGCGCGGGAGGCGCGGGCCCAGGCGGGCGTCGAGCTCGACCAGGGCGCGCGCCCGCGCGAACTCGGTCGGGGTGAAGGGGAGATAGGGGCGCTCGACGACGAGCGTGCCGCCGTGCGGGTCGCGCAGCCGCATCACGGTCTCCTCCAGGACCCCTTCGACCGGGGCCTGCTCGCCGGTGGGACGTCCGGTGAGGGAGACGGCCGGCACGGAGTGGAGGGTGCAGCGGCCGAGGAGCTGGCGCAGCGCGAGCGGCAGTTCGGCCGCGTCGAGCGCCGTACGGGTGGCGAGCCCGAGGACCCGGGTGGGCGTGTCCACCAGGTCGTGGGCGTCGGCCCGCTCGGTCCAGGTGTCCCGGCCGCCGGCCGCCGCGGTCTCCCGGGCCAGGGCCTGGGCGGAGAGGTCGGCGGGGGCGCGCAGCAGGAACTCGTCGACCGTACCGTCCGCCAGCGGATGGGTCTGGAGGGTGAGGATGTCCACGTCCAGGCGGGCGAGGACCGTGCACAGGGCGGCGAGGCTGCCCGGGGTGTCCGCGACGGTGGTGCGCATCCGCCACAGCGAGGTCCCGGCCGCCCGGCCGGACCCGCCGTCCGCACCGGGCCCCTCCGCCGTCGCGGGCTCCGGCCGCGCGGCGGGGACGACGGCCGGATGCCCGCCGGGATCACCGGCGGGCGGGGCATGACTGGCATGACTGCGCCTCCGCGCCCACCAGGTGTGGAAGGCGGCGGTGGCGACCAGCGCGACCGCCGAGAACACCAGCAGGTAGGGGCCCTCCGGGCCCTTGGCGATGGTCTTGGCGATCGTGTCGGCCACCACCACGGCGGTGAACAGCGCGGCCAGCTCGATCAGGTCGTGCCGCCAGTGGTGCGGATGGCGGGCGCTCTTCGAGGACGTCACATCGGTCATGACTTCACTGTGGCCCAGTGGTGTTGCGTGATCACGAACGCTTTGTGACTGACGGGTTAAGCGCCCCTCTGGCGGCTTAACGACCGATTCAGGCCGTTTCTGTCGGAGGCTGATCGGCCTCCTGACGGAGTGCGTTCAGCAGCCGCTCGGCCTGGACGACGAGCTGCGAGGAACCCCGCGCCGAGGCCGCCGCATCGAGACCGTCGACCTCCCCCCGGGCCCCGCACCGCTCCACGCAGTCGGCCGCGACCGCGAGCAGTTCGCCCAGCCCCCGCACCGGCTTCGCCGCGCCGAGCAGCTCCGGCAGCATCGCCTCCAGGACCGCCCAGACCGTCCCGTACGCCCCCGTGACGGCCGCCGTACGAGCCGCGTCCGCCAGCCGGTTCGGCTTGAGCGAGCCCTCCGCCACCAGCCACGCCAGCTCCGCCCCGAGCGCCCGGGCGTTCAGCTCGCCCCGCGACGCCAGGACGAGCAGCGCGTCCACCGCCCGCAGCCGGTCGTCGGAGTCGAGGCAGCCGAGACCGAACGCCAGGGCCAGGTGCACCGCGCGGCCCACCGGCCCCCCGGCCTCGGCCAGCGCGGTCAGCGGCTCGGTCGTCCCGCGCTGGTCCCCGTCGACGGAGTGCGCCATGGCCGGAAGCAGACAGGCCGCCAGGACCTCGCGGTCGGCCGGGAGCACCGAAGCCCACTGCGCCCGGTCCCCGATCCAGTGGTAGCAGCGCCGGGGAGTCGCCCGCACGGCACCGCCCAGCCAGTGGAAGGCCGGCGGGAACTCCTCCCGGACCACGGCACGCTTCCCGAACTCCACCACGGTCCGGTCGACCAGCCACCACTTCCCCGAGAACTGCTCGGCCCCCCGGGGGAAGAACCGCACGGTCGCCCCCAGCGCGTCCTCGTCCCGCAGCCAGGCGGCGAGCCGCAGACCGGCCGGAGTGCCGAGCGCCGCCGCCTCCCCGGCCGCCCGCCCCGCCGACGGGTCGGTCCGCAGGACCCGCACCAGAGCCTGGGCGAGATCGACCGGGGCGGGCTCCACGGCCGCGTCCCGGTAGGCCCGCAGCCGCTCCACGAGGACCGCCGGATCGATCCCGCCGGTGTGCAGGGTCGGCGTGGCGAGCAGGAACGGCAGCCCGTCCGTGCCCACCAGGGCGGCGGCCTCCCACAGGCGCGCTTCGAGGACGCCCGACAGGCCCTCGTGGGAACAGGAGTCCCGGTCGGGCACCTCCGCCCGGTGGCCGTCGATCACCGACCGCTTCACGAGGCCGAGCAGCGACGCGAGCACCACGTGGATGCCGTGGGTGTAGTGCGTGAAGTGGTGGGGCGTCTCCCAGGTCCCCCTCGGGAACGCCTCCCGCACCGCCTCCACCACGGCCGCCCGATCCCGGTGCGCGTGCCGCACCAGACCGTCGAGCGCCCGCTCGAACGCCACGGGGTCCTCCATGAGCCCCTTCGCCACCAGCTCCTCCACCAGCGCGCCGACCGTGGCCGCCACGGGCGCCACCGGCTCCGGTCCCGGCACCGGCGGCAGGACCTCCTCGTACGGCCCGGCGTCGGCCGCCCCCAGGGCGTCCCCGAACAGCTCCACGGCCGCCCGCCGGTGCGCCGGGCCGAGCAGCCCGGCCGCCTCGGCCAGCTCCGCCCGCACCTCAGCGTCCACGGCGGACAGATACCTGCCCACCAGCTTGAGCGCCCGCTCCTGGACGCCGGTGTCCTCGTGCCCGAACGCCTCCGCGACGGCGGGCAGCAGCTCGCCTGCCGCGCCCCGCTCCCGCGCGAGCACCTTGCCCACCAGGGTGAGCTGGGCCCGCACCAGCTTCTTCTCGGTGCGGAAGAGCACCGCACCCGTCATCTCGGCCAGCGCCCCCGTCGGCAGCGCCCCCTCCACGGCGAGCCCCGCCAGGACCTCCTGCGCGTACCCGGCGACCGGCGACGGGGCGTCGGCCGCCATCCCGGTCCAGTCCGGGACCCGCTCCCGCAGCTCCTCCCGGGTCGGCGCGAGGAGCCGCAGCACCTCCAGCGGGAACCTCAGGTCCCGCGCCCGCCCGCCGCACAGCAGCCGGGACGCGCACAGGTCCACCACCCCGGCCCGGTCGAGCACCCCCTCCGCGACGAGCGTCGTGATCGCCGTGGGCCAGTGCGTGGGCGCCTCCGGACCGACCGACCAGGTCATCCGGTCGGGGGTCTCGCCCATCGAGAGCGCGTGCGCCACCAGGACCGGGGTCTGCGGGTCCGCGCGCAGCCGCTCCAGGAGCCGCTTGTCGGTCACCTTCCGCGTCCAGCCCAGGACGTAGCCGTCGGTCGCCGGGACCGGACAGCCGGAGCGCACCACGAGCCCGCGGATCAGTTCGTAGACGGTCTCCGCGACGTTCCGCCGCTTGGCGAGCCGTCCCGCCACGTCCGCCAGCCAGGCCGGGTCCCGGTCGGCGAGCACCGCCAGGACCGGGGTCGCGTCCTTGAGCTGCCAGCCCAGCATGTCGCCGCCGGCGAGCCAGGTCGAGGCCGCCGCCGCGCCCGTGTGGCACCCGGCCCCCGCCACGTACAGGCCGCGCCGGATCCGGGCCGCCTCCTGCCCCCGCTTCCAGTCCCAGGAGCGGACCTCGGCGCGCAGCGCCTTCAGCCTCCCGAGGGCCTCCTTGCGCGCGGCGGCGTCCAGCGGCTCCAGGAGCTTCGGCACCTGGCGGTCCCGCCCGGCGCGCACCGCGTCGAGCAGCCGCTCGACCGCCGCGCCGCCTCCGGTCGCACCTCGCGCACCGTCCTCCACCGACACCGCCGCACCGCTCTCCGCGCCGTTCTCCGCACCGATTTCCATGCCTGCCCCCATTGTCTTCCGTCCCGCCCCTTCGACCCGTTCCCCGATGCCGGCCACCGCTCCGGCCGCCCGCTCCCTGATGCCGGCCACCGCTCCGGCCGCCCGCTCCCTGATGCCGGCCACCGCCCCGGCCGCCCGTTTCCCGATGCCGGCCACCGCTCCGGCCGCCCGCTCCCCGATGCCCGCCGCCGGGCCCGTCACGGCGCGGCCCCGGCCGCGACCACCGCGCCCCGCCGGGCCATCCGCACCGCGAGCGCGTGCTTGCACGGCCCCCGGCGCCCCCGGTGGTCCGCCCACCACTGGCAGGTGCAGCTCAGGACCCCGTCCGACTCCCGCACCCGGTAGCGCCGGTCGCCCGAGGCCACCGCCGCCGACGCGCCGTCGAGCTCCACGGCCCCCTCCGCGACCAGTCGGCGCGCGCTCACCAGACGCGGGTTGTGGCGCTCGGCGCGGTCCGCGTCGTACGGCAGCTCCCGGTGGAAGTAGGCCGCGTCCGCCACGTCGTACCCCACCCGCCCGGCCGTGCCGAGCCGGGTCAGCGCCGCCCGCACCCGGTCGGCCGTCAGGCCCGCCTGCGCCGCGAGGTCGGCCGGGTCGATGCGCGGCTCCCAGGCGAGCAGCACCGCGACCAGCTCGGCGTCCTGCTCCGCCTCCTCCGTCGCGAGCGCCTCCAGGACCCCGCCCTCGCCGGAGAAGCCCCGCGCCGGGTCGGGCGACAGCGTGAGCGTCAGCCGCATGCCCGGCAGCGTCACCTCCCAGGCGCTCGCCGCGGCCGTGCCGTCCGGCACCGGCCCGTACACCCGCAGCCCCGTCGCGTACCGCAGCACCCGCTCCAGGGCGGCCAGCCGGTCCGGCCCCGGCAGGCAGACCGCGCCCGCGCCCGGCCGGGTCGTCGGCCGCAAGGTCCGGCCCGACTGCGTGATCCACAGCGGACCGCGCCCCCGGGATCGCGTGCGCGGCAGGGACCGGAGGAACCGCACGGCCTCCGCCCCCGTCAGCTCCGCCCGCAGGTCGAACCGCGCCGAGGCGACCTGGGCCTCGGCGAACCCCCGCAGCCAGCGGTCCGGCAGCGGCACCTTCTTCTCCACGACCGCGCCCGCGAGGGTGCTCACCGCCATCTCGTCGGGGCCGACCCGCAGGTGCAGCGGATCGTCCCCCGTCATCCGCGACAGCGCCTCGCGCAGCGGATCGTTGACGTCGACGTTGGTGGTGCCGTGCTCCGTCTCCGCGCCGCCCAGGCCCTCGTCGAGCACGTCCAGGCGCGCGTACACCCCGCCGCAGCCGGAGAAGGACTCGAACCGCAGCCGGTCCCCGTTCCCCGTCACCACCGGATCCAGCGAACCCGGCCGTGTCCGCTGGTAGTAGCGGGCCGCGGCCACGTCGGCGACCGCGAGCAGACCGCGGGCGGCGACCTGCGGCGAGGCCAGGAAGCCGGAGAAGAAGCGGGGACGGGCCTCGGCCCCGCGGGGCGTGAGGCCTCCCGCCGTCTCCAGACCGAGCAGCCGGCCGGAGCCCGTGGACTCCAGCGCGGACGGGCGTGCGTAGGCGAGCGCCTGTACGGATCGCGTCATGGAAAAACCGTAGGACCCACCACTGACAACGCCCCTCCGGAGGCCTTCCAGGACCGAGCCCTTTCAGGCCGGGGCCCTTCCAGGGCGGAACTCCTTCATGACGGAGCCCCATCGGGCCGGAACCTCCTCACCTCCTCAGGGCGGAGCCCCATCGGGCCGGAACCTCCTCACCTCCTCAGGGCGGAGCCCCATCGGGCCGGAACCCCCTCAGAGGCCCGGGGCCACTGCCCGACACGCCCCGGTCGCAGCACCTTGCTGAACAGCACCTTCCCGCCCTCCGCCCGCAGGCGCACGGTCAGGTCCCCGCTGTGGCCGTCGATGTCGACCTCGCCGAAGTACGAGGGGCTCTCCATCGGCGACAGGTTCCCCCGCTCCGGAGCCCGTATGAACACCCGGTCGGGCCCGAAGGTCCCGTCCAGCGCGCTCGCCGGGAACGCGCCCGCCGCCAGCGGCCCCGTCACGAACTCCCAGAAGGGGGCGAAGTCCTCGAAGGCCGCCCGCTCCGGCGCGTAGTGCTGCGCCGAGGTGTGGTGCACGTCCGCCGTCAGCCACAGCGTGCCGGTGATCCGCCGGTGCTTGACGAACCGCAGCAGCTCCGCGACCTGGAGCTCCCGGCCCAGCGGCGCGCCCGGGTCGCCCTGCGCGACCGCCTCGAAGTTCGCGGTCCCGTCCGGCACCACCAGGCCGATCGGCATGTCGGCCGCGAGCACCTTCCACACGGCCGTGGACGCGGCCAGCTCCCGCTTCAGCCAGGCCAGTTGCTCCGCGCCCAGGATGCCGGTGGTGTCGTCGGCCTGCCGGTTGGGAGAGTTGGGGTTCCGGTACGAGCGCATGTCGAGCACGAACACGTCGAGCAGCGGCCCGTACCGCACCACCCGGTGCACCCGCCGCCCGTGCCCGCCCCGCCCGCTCCGTCCGCCGTGTCCGCCCGGCACGTGGAGGGTGGAGACCGGCGTGTACTCGCCGAAGGCGCGCGCCGCCCGGGCGGCGAGGACGTCCACGTCCTTCTCCGCGTACCGGGGGTCGTCCAGGATCTGCCCCGGGTACCAGTTGTTCCGCACCTCGTGGTCGTCCCACTGCACGATCGACGGCACCTGCGCGTTGAACGCCCGGACGTTGTGGTCGAGGAGGTTGTACCGGAAGTTGCCCCGGTACTCGGCGAGGGTCTCGGCGACCTTCGCCTTCTCCGGCGTCGTGACGTTCCGCCAGACCCGCCCGTCCGGCAGGGTCACGCTCGGCTCGATCACCCCGTCCGCGTAGATCGCGTCCCCGCTGCACAGGAAGAAGTCCGGGTCGAGACGGCGCATCTCGTCGTACGCGCGGAAGCCGCCGATGTCCGGGTTGATGCCCCAGCCCTGCCCCGCGACGTCCCCGGACCACAGGAAGCGGACGCCGTCGCGGCGCCGGTCCGGGGCCGTGCGGAACGTGCCGGTGACCGGCTCGCCCGTACGGCGCGGGTCGTCCGGGTCCGCCAGGGTGACCCGGTAGTGGACCTGCTCGCCCGCCGGGAGGCCGCGCAGGGCCGTGGTGCCGGTGAAGTCCGTGCCCGCCCCGAGCAGCGGCCCGCGGTGGCGGCGTGCCCGCCGGAAGGACTCGGTCGCGGAGGTCTCGACGATCATGCGCGCCGGACGGTCGGAGCGCACCCACACCAGGCCGGAGGAGGCCGTGACGTCGCCCGCCTGCACGCCCCACGCGGCCCGGGGCCGGCCGGAGAGCGCGAACGCGGGGGCCGCGAGGCCGGCGCCGCCGAGGGCGAGCGCGGCCGACGCGGCCAGCGAGCCGCGCAGGAGGCCGCGCCGCGCGGGCGCGGACGCGGGGGCGGGCACGGGGGAGGAGCCGGGCACGGGGTGGGACATGGAAGGGCCTCCGGGAGGTGGTCGATTCCGGTCGTGGTCGCTACGCCGCCCCCTGCCTAACGGCCGGGAACGGCGCCCGCGCGAACCCCGCGTGAACAGATCGTCCCGCCGGTCCCGCCCCGTCCGGGCCTCCCGCGCGAACAGCCCACCCCACCGGCTCCGTTCAGCCCCCCACCGCCCCCGCCACCAGCCCGATCCCCTCCGCGATCGCCGACGGCGCCAGGTGCGCGTAGCCGATGACGAGCCGTACGTCCCCGTCCGCCGGGCGGGCCGTGCCGTACTCCTCCAGGGACCGCAGCGCCACCCCCGCCCCCGCCGCCCGCGCCAGGAACCGCTCCGGCGGGCCGAAGCGCGCCGGTGCGCGCGCGATGACGTGCAGTCCGGCCGCGATGCCGCTCACGCCGGTGCCGGGGAGGTGCTCGGCGAGGGCGGCGAGCAGCACGTCCCGCCGCTCCCGGTAGGCGCGCTGGCAGCGGCGCAGTTGCCGGTCGTACCCGCCCCGCGTCACGAACTCCGCGAGGACGGCCTGGTCGAGCACCGGATTGCCGAGGTCCATCGTCCGCTTCCGCTCCACGACCTCGTCGAGCAGCTCCTCGGGGACGAGCGTCCAGCCGAGCCGCAGCCCGGGCGCCAGCGACTTGCTGACCGACCCCGCGTAGACGACCCGCTCCGGATCGAGGCCCTGGAGCGCGCCGACCGGCGCCCGGTCGTACCGGAAGTCCCCGTCGTAGTCGTCCTCCAGGACGTAGCCGTCGACCGCCCGCGCCCAGTCGAGGAGCGCGGCGCGCCGCCCGGCCGACCAGCCGATCCCGGACGGGAACTGGTGCGAGGGCGTCACGACCACGGCCCGCACCCCCGAGGCGGCGAGCGGTCCCGGACGCAGGCCCTCCCCGTCCAGCGGCAGCCACACCGTCTCCATGCCGGTGGAGGCGAAGAGGCGTCCGTGCTCGGGGCTGCCGGGATCCTCGACGCCGACCGTGCGCAGTCCCCGCGCCCGCAGCACGAACCCCAGGAGCGTCGACGCCTGCGCCACGCCCGAACAGACCACGAGCCGCTCCGGATCGGCCACCACGCCCCGCCGTCGCGCCAGCATCCCGGCCAGCGCCTCGCGCAGTTCGGGAAGCCCGCGCGGGTCCGGGTAGCCGAGCGCCCGGTGGGGCAGCCGCGCCAGGACGGACCGCTGCGCCGCCGCCCACGCGCTCCTCGGGAACAGCGACAGGTCCGGGGTCCCCGGCCGGAAGTCCACCCGGACGCCCGGCCCCGGCACCCCGGCGCCCGGACCGCGCCCCCCGCGCCCGTCCGCCCCGGCCGTACCGCCCGTCCCGCCCCCGCCCCCGCCCCCGCCGGGCACCCGCACCGCGCCGCCCACCCAGGTCCCCGCGCCCCGTGCGCCGCGCAGGTACCCCTCGGCGGTGAGCTGCTCGTACGCCTCGGTGACGAGGCCCCGCGAGACGCCGAGGTCGGCCGCGAGCTCACGCGTGGACGGCAGCCGCGTCCCGACCGCGAGCCGCCCCGAGCGGACCGCCTCGCGCAGCGCCTCCTGGAGCGCCCGGCCCCGCCGCCGCGCCGGCGCCCCGGCGGCCGGGAGCAGCAGCTCCCACGCGGGCTGTCCGGCGGGATCCGTCGCCCCGCCCGAAGTGGTCCCCGATGGCGTCATGGAAGTGGACCTTAACGGGGGCCGCGCGGATTCCTAGCGTCGGGACCGTGAACGCGAACTCCTTGCGCGGCGTCCTGATCGTGACCCTCGCCTACGCCCTCGTCGGTGCCTCCTTCACCGCGAACAGCCTGCTCGGCGCCTATCCGTACGCGGGCGGACAGGCGCTCCGCTACGGGGCCGCCTGTCTGCTCCTGCTCCCGCTGCTCGGCCGCGGCGGGATCGCCCCGCTCCGGCTCCTGACCGCCCGGCACCGGCTGCGGCTCGCCGCCCTCGCGGCCGTCGGCATGGTCGGCTTCAACCTCGCGGTGCTGGCCGCCGAGCGGACCGCCGAACCGGCCGTCCCCGGCGTCCTGGTGGGCTGCGCGCCGGTCGTCGTCGCCGTCCTCGTCCCGCTGGCCGAGGGCCGCAGGCCGGCCCGCGCCGTGCTGTACGGGGCGCTGCTCGTCACCGCCGGCGCGTTCACCGTGCAGGGCTGGGGGCGTACGGACACGGCCGGGATCGGCTGGTCGCTGGCGGCGCTCGCGGGCGAGGTGGGGTTCACGGTCCTGGCCGTCCCGGTGCTGCGGATCCTCGGCCCGAAGCTGCTCACCGCCGCCGTCTGCGGGGTCGGCGCGGCCGAGGCGGCGCTCCTCGGCCTGCTCGCGGACGGCACCGGCTTCGTCCGGATGCCGACGGGCGTCGAGGCGGGGGCGCTCGCGTGGCAGGCGGTCCTGGCCACGGTCGTCGGCTTCGTCCTCTTCTACATGGGCGTCCAGCGGATCGGCGTGGAACGGGCCACCCTCTTCACCGGGGCGATCCCGGTCGCCGCCGCCCTGAGCGCCGCCCTGGTCGCGGGCGCCGCCTTCGGCCTCCCGCAGGCGGTCGGCAGCCTGCTCGTGGGGGCCGGCGCCGCCCTCGGCACCGGCCTGTTCACCCGTACGAAGACGGCCTCAGCGGCTGCCGTCCAGGATCACGCGCGCGACGAGGGCCGGATCGTCGTTCATGGGCACGTGGCCGCAGCCGGGCAGCCGGACGAGGCGCGCGGCGGGCAGGGCCCGCTTGGCGCGGACGCCCTGGCGGCGGAGGAGCAGCCGGTCGCGGGTGCCCCAGGCGACGGTGACGGGGACCGCGGGGACGTCGTCGCGGAAGAGCACGGTCCGGCCCGCCGCCAGGGTCTGGTGGAAGCCGGTCGCGCCGCGCAGCGCGAGCGTCTCGGCGACGACCGCCTCGGGTGAACGCCGCGCGGGCCGGGCGTAGATGGTGCTGGTGAGGGCGGTGCGTCCGGCGGGCGTGCGGGAGAGCCGCTCGATCACCGGCACGGGCAGCGACAGGGCCGCGCCGCGCATGGCCCGCAGCGTCCCGAAGGCGTACCGCCGCTCGGCCTCCGTCCAGAAGCCGGCGGGGGAGAGGGCGGTGACCGAACGCACCAGCTCCTCCCGGCCGAGCTCCAGCGCGAGCAGCCCGCCGAGCGAGTTCCCGGCCACGTGCGGACGCTCCACGCCGAGGGCCCCGCAGAAGGCGCCGAGGACGGGGACGACGCCGGACAGGTCGTACGGGGAGCCGTCCGGCAGCGCGTCGGAGGCGCCGAAGCCGGGCAGGTCGACGGCGATCACGTCCCGCTCGGCGGCCAGGACGTCGAGGACGGGCTCCCAGGCCTGCCAGTGGTGTCCGATGCCGTGGAGGAGCAGCAGGGGCTCGCCCGAGCCCCTCCTCTCGTACGTCAGGGACGTCGTGCGGGGACCCGTGGGGGTCTCGATCGTGAACGTGTTCCGTGCGGGCATGCGGACTCCCTGTCGAGGCGCTTCTTGGACGTCCCGTCAGTAAGAATTACCGGTCGGTAGCCGGGAGTTCAAGAGCCCGCTCCGAACTGGACAGGCCGCGGGAGGTGGGCTGGGATGGACGGGTGCCCACCGACATCCCCGCCGACGCCCCGCCCGGCACCACCGGACCCGCTTCCGGCGGTACCGGCGGCCCTGCCTCCGGCGATACCACCGACCCCGGCTCCGGCGGTACCACCGCTCCCGGCTCCGGCGGCGTTCCGACCGACGCCCTGACCGCGCTCTTCGAGGAGCACCGCCCGATGCTCCTCGGCGTCGCCTACCGGATGCTCGGGCGCGCCGCCGACGCCGAGGACGTCGTCCAGGAGGCCTGGCTGCGCTGGACCGCCGAGGACCGGGCCGCCGTCCGCGAACCGCGCGCCTTCCTCGTACGGATCACCACCCGCCTCGCCCTCGACCGGCTCCGGCTCGCCCACACGCGCCGCGAGACCTACGTCGGCCCCTGGCTTCCCGAGCCCGTCGTCACCGACTTCGGCCCGGCCGCCCCCGACACCGCCGAGCGCGCCCTGCTCGCCGACTCCGTCTCGCTCGCCGTCCTCGTCGTCCTCGAATCCCTCTCGCCCCTGGAGCGGGCCGTCTTCGTGCTGCGCGAGGCCTTCGGCTTCCCGTACGGGGAGATCGCCACCGCCCTGGACCGCTCCGAGGCGGCCGTGCGCCAGCTCGCCGGACGCGCCCGGCGCCACGTCGACGAGGGCAGGCCGCGCTACGACGTCGACCCGGCCGAGCGCCGCGACCTCACCGAACGCTTCCTCGCGGCGGCCTCCGGCGGCGACCTCGGCGAACTCCTCGCCCTGCTCGCGCCGGACGTGCGCCTCGTCGGCGACAGCGGCGGCAAGTCCAAGGCGCCGCTGCGGGTCATCGACACCGCGGCCAAGGTCGGCCGCTTCCTCAACGCCGTGGCCCGGGAGGCGGACTTCCTGTACGAGCACCGCCTCGTCGAGGTCAACGGCGCCCCGGCCCTGGTCTCGTTCATCGACGGGCACGTCGACACGGTGCTCCAGATCGAGGTCAGGGACGGACGCGTCCAGACCGTCCACATCATCCGGAACCCCGACAAGTTCCGGGGCCTGAAGGGCATCTGACGCAGAGCCGGGAAAGGGAAGGGCGAGGGACCTCCCACCGCACCGCGGCGGAAGGCCCCTCACCCGTCAGGGACGGAAGCGCGTCACACGCCCGCGATCGACTTGATCCAGGAGCGGTACGCCGTCACGTTGGTGTACGCCGTGGTGGTCTGGCGGTCGCTCGTGGAGGCGACGCCGACCTGGGCTCCGGCGGCCGTCATGGGGCCGCCGGAGTCGCCGCCGGCGGTGATGCCGTCGCCCCGGCGGGCACAGATCGCGGAGCCGCCGTAGGCGTCGGTGCAGCCGCCGGTGACGGTGACGTTGGCGACCTTCAGGTAGCGGGACTGGCAGGTGGCCTCCGAACCGCACTGGGACGTGGCGCCCCAGCCGTACACCTGGACGTTCTGGCCGACGCGCACGGTGCCCGGCTGGCCGAGCGTCGCGTAGGTCGCCGAGACGGAGCGGTCGAGGCGGACGAGGGCCAGGTCCGCGCTGTGCGTGTACGTCTGGGCGCCGTTGGCCACGGTGCCGCCGCTGTACTGGTCGAGGCTGCCGATGCGGAACGAGAGCCCGCCGCCGGTGACGCAGTGCTTGGCGGTGAGGATCCAGGTCGGGGCGATGATCGTGGCCGAACAGGTCTCCCGGCCGTTCGAGAGCAGCCGGGCCGCCCACGGGGCGTTCGAGGCGTAGCCGCCGCCGATGATCGGCTGCACGGCCCGGACCGCCGGGGCAGCGGGCGCCGGCGCCGCCGAGGCGCTGGGGGAGAGGAGGGCGAGGACGGAGACCGCCGCGGCCGCGAGGGCGGGCACGAGCCGTGAGATGCGCAAGGTTCCTCGATTCGGTGGGCGCGTCCGCCGGACGCGCGTGTGGGGGGCGGCGGCCCGGAGGGGGCCGCGCGCATGCCGGAGCCCCGCCGGCGGGGCGGTGGTTCGGCATGGACATGACCCATGATTCCGAAGGGAGGGGCGCGCGGGGTAATAACACTTGGCCATAACACGGCGCTCTCTCCCGCCGGGGCGCGCTTCTCGGCCGTCCGGCGCCGCCGGCGCCGCACGAACCCCCGCCTCCGCCGTCCCGGAGCGGGAGTTTTCCGCTACCGGCGCCTCACAGGGGTGCGAACGTCCTGTGAACGATCTAGGTCAGAGAGCCACATTCCGGGGTTTTCGGCGGAGGATTGGTCTTGACCAAGGGGGTGGCTCGCCTTATGGTCGCAGAGTTAGTGCAGGAACCTTTAATAAACAAGGGCGCGGAAAAACGCCGCGGGACACGGCGAATTGCGGAGGATCAGGGTGGGGACCACGCGGCTGGCATCGGTGCCGGAACCGAAATACCAGCACCTCAAGACGGTGATCGGCGAAGCGCTCGACTCGGACTTCGCCGTCGGGGAGATCCTCCCCAACGAGCGCGAGCTCGCCGCGCGCTTCGGCGTCGCCCGGGCCACGCTCCGGCAGGCCCTGGAGCAGTTGGAGCTGGAGGGGCGCCTCCAGCGGCGCCGCGGCGTCGGCACCACGGTCGCCCCGCCGCGCGTCGGCGTGGACGTCTCCACCACCCAGCACGCCTGGCCGGGCGTCGGCGACGAGGCCTGGCAGTCCCTGGACTCCGCCTCCGACGTCCCCCCGGCCGCCGTCGCGCGCGTCCTGGAGACCGGCGCCGAGGACCGGGTGCACGTCGTCCGCCGCCTCCGCATCAGCCAGGGCCAGCCGGTCGCCGCCGAACTGCTCTACGTGCCGGCCGACTCCGTCCCCGGCCTCAGCGGCATCGACGCCCCCGCGGGCACCGCCCGCGCCCGCGCCGTGCTCCGCGAGCTCCAGCACCTCGCCCTGGACGGCCAGGACCGCTCCGTCGAGCTCGGCTCCGCCCGCGCCGACGACGCCAAGGAGCTCGACCGGCTGCCGGGCGCGCCCGTCCTCGTCGTGACGACCCGCTACCTCTCCGGGGGCCGCACCGCCGCCGTCTCCGTCGCCACCTACCGCGCCGACACCTGCCGCCTCACCTTCGGCGACTCGGGCGACCTGGTCATGGCCTCGTAGCCGTCCTCCGTACGCCCCCGCCCGTACCGGCCCGTCCCGGGACCGCCCCTCCGGCGGTTCAGCGGCGGGCCGTCACCGTTCCGTCGACCGCGAAGAGCTGCTCCTCGACGTGGTCGAGGGCCAGGCGCAGCGCCCCCGTGCCCACCGCGGCCTCGCCCAGCAGGGACAGCACCACCCGGGGCGGCCGCAGGCAGAACCGGGCCAGCTCCTCGCGGAGCGGCTGGAGCACCCCGTCGAGACCGGCCGCCCAGCCGCCCACCACGACCAGCTCGGGGTCGATGGCCAGGACGAGGGCCGCCACGTCGTGCACGAGCCGCTGGATGAACCGCTCCACCGCCGCCTCCGCCCGCGCGTCGCCCTTCCTGGCCAGCGCGAAGACCTCCGCGACCGCCTGCTCGTCCAGCGGGTGCAGCGGCTCGTCCGTCGTCGAGAGCAGGTGCTCCGGGGTGACGCCCCGGCCGAGCAGGTGCAGGGCGCCGATCTCCCCGGCCGCCCCGCCGAAACCGCGGTGCAGCCGGCCGCCGATCAGCGAACCGGCCCCCGGGCTCAGCCCGGCCAGGACGAACACGATGTCGTCGGAGTCGGTCGCGGCACCCTTCCAGTGCTCGGCGACGGCCGCCGCGTTGGCGTCGTTCTCCACGATCACGGGGCAGCGGAAGGAGCGCCGCAGCCGCTCGCCGAGCGCGAGCCCCGTCCAGCCGGGCAGCGCCGTCCCCAGCCGCACGGTCCCGTCGGCCTCCACGATGCCGGGCGTGCCCACGCCCACGGCCCGCAGGTTGGACCGGGCGACCCCGGCCCTGCGCAGCACGTCCGCGACGACCGTGCGCACCCGGTCGAGCCGCTCGTCCTCGGGCGCCGTCTCCGACACCACGCGGGACCCCGCGCCGATGATCCGTCCGTCGAGGCCGGAGAGCAGGGCGGCCACCCGGTGCGGGCCGATCTCGATGCCGAGCAGGTGGCCGGCCTCCGCGCGGAAGCGGAACCTCCGCGCCGGACGCCCCTGCCGCCGGGCCTCGCCCTCCTCGGGCGCCGACTCGACGACGAGCCCGCCCTCCATGAGACCTTCGACGACGCCCTCGACCGTGGGCCGCGACAGACCGGTGATCCGGGTCAGATCGGTGAGCGTGGGCGCGTCGGCGCCCCGCAGCGCATGGAGTACCACCGCGGAGTTGATCCGCCGCAGCAGAGACGGATCCCCGCCGGTCAGCCGCCCCACCGTGTGTCCTCCCAGCTCGTGGCCCTTCAGCCGGATGGTACTCAATGGGTCCCGACGCGGCGAGTGCCGCCCCCGTCACGCTTGGGTGACGGTCCGTGCGCGCGGTGCCGACGGCGGTCCGGGCCCCCGGCCGGCGGAACCGGCGACGGACGGGCGCGTCCGGGAGGAAGCGGGAGGGGGTACGAAGCGGAACGGGACGTGCCGGACGCCCCGTTCACCGCCCGCGGGCCCGCGCGAGAGCCGTACGGGACCCCGGTCGCCGTACGGCCCCGGCCCGGTCCGCACGGCGGGACCGGAACCGCCCTACGCTCCCGCCTCCGGGAGCCCCGCCGCCTCGCGGAGCCGGGCGAACTCCTCGGCCATCGCCGCCGTCGACCAGTGGGCGTTGAGGCCGCTCGGGCTGGGCAGGGCCCAGATCCGGGTGGTGCCGATCGTCCGCTCCTGCGGCCCGATCACCGCCTTCGGCTCGTCGAAGGCCGCGCGGTACGCCGTGACGCCGGCGATCGCGAGCCAGCGCGGGGCCAGTCGCTCCACCCGCTCGGAGAGCAGCCGCCCGCCCTCCAGGTACTCCTCGCGGGTCAGCTCGTCGGCCCGCGCGGACGGCCGCGCCACCACGTTGGTGATCCCGAGGCCGTACGCCAGGAGCTCCTCCTGCTCGTCCGGCCGGAGCTGCCGCGGCGTGAACCCCGACAGGTGCAGCACCGGCCAGAACCGGTTGCCCGGCCGGGCGAAGTGGTGGCCGGACGCCGCCGTCATCAGACCCGGGTTGATCCCGCAGAAGAGCACCGAGAGGCCGCCCGCGACCACGTCCGGAACGACGCGGTCGCGAGCGGCCTCCAGCTCCTGCCGGGTGAACCGGGGGGAGGGGGTCAGAGGATCGCCCCGGGGGTGTAGGCGGCGGCCTCCGGGTGCTGCTTCACGATCGCGTCGACGCGCGCGACCACGGCGGCGACCTGGTCGGCGGCGGCACCCGTGAAGGACAGCTTGTCCGCCATCAGCTCGTCGAGCTGCGCCCGGTCCAGCGGGATGCGCTCGTCGGCGGCCAGCTTGTCGAGGAGCTCGTTGCGCTCGGCGCCCTGCTCGCGCATGGCGAGCGCGGAGGCCACGGCGTTCTCCTTGATGGCCTCGTGGGCGACCTCGCGGCCGACCCCGGCGCGCACCGCGCCCATGAGGACCTTGGTGGTCGCCAGGAAGGGCAGGTAGCGGTCGAGCTCGCGGGCGACGACGGCCGGGAAGGCGCCGAACTCGTCGAGCACGGTGAGGAAGGTCTCCAGGAGGCCGTCCAGGGCGAAGAAGGCGTCCGGCAGCGCGACCCGGCGGACCACGGAGCAGGACACGTCGCCCTCGTTCCACTGGTCGCCGGCCAGCTCGCCGGTCATCGAGGCGTAGCCGCGCAGGATGACCATGAGGCCGTTGACGCGCTCGCAGGAGCGGGTGTTCATCTTGTGCGGCATCGCCGAGGAGCCGACCTGGCCGGGCTTGAAGCCCTCGGTGACCAGCTCGTGGCCCGCCATCAGGCGGATCGTCTTGGCGGTCGAGGACGGCGCGGCGGCGAGCTGGACGAGGGCGGTGACCACGTCGTAGTCGAGCGAGCGCGGGTAGACCTGGCCGACCGAGGTGAAGGCGTGCGCGAAGCCGAGGTGACCGGCGATCCGCTGTTCGAGCTCGGCCAGCTTGCCGGCGTCGCCGCCGAGCAGGTCCAGCATGTCCTGCGCGGTGCCGACCGGGCCCTTGATGCCGCGCAGCGGGTAGCGGCCGAGCAGCTCCTCCAGGCGCGCGTACGCCACGAGCAGCTCGTCCGTCGCCGTCGCGAACCGCTTGCCGAGGGTGGTCGCCTGCGCGGCGACGTTGTGCGAGCGGCCGGCCATGACCAGCTCGGCGTACTCGGCGGAGAGCCGGCCCAGGCGGGCGAGGACGGCGACCGTGCGGTCCCGCATCAGCTCCAGGGAGAGCCGGATCTGGAGCTGCTCGACGTTCTCGGTGAGGTCGCGCGAGGTCATGCCCTTGTGGACGTGCTCGTGGCCGGCGAGGGCGTTGAACTCCTCGATGCGGGCCTTCACGTCGTGCCGGGTGACCTTCTCGCGCTCGGCGACGGAGCCGAGGTCGACCTGGTCGAGGACGCGCTCGTAGTCGGCGAGGGCCTCCTCCGGAACCTCGATCCCGAGGTCCTTCTGCGCACGCAGCACGGCGAGCCACAGGCGCCGCTCCAGCTTCACCTTCTGCTCGGGGGACCAGAGGACGGCGAGCTCCGCGGAGGCGTAGCGGCCGGCCAGAACGTTGGGGATGCGGGGCTTCGCAGTCACAGCAGTCACGTGGGCAGAGTTTACCTGGCGGTTTCTGCAGGTCGCCGCCGCCGCCCGATGTGGAGCTTGCTACGAGACGCGGGTCACGGGCGCTCCGACCGGACGCTCACCGAGGGCGCGTACGGAAGCAGCTCCGGGCGCTTGGGCGCGAGGCCGTCGCCGGAGGAGCGGCCGGTCAGACGCCGCCCGATCCAGGGGCCCAGGTGCTCCTTGGCGAAGCGGGCGTCCGCGAGCCGCCGGCTCGCCCAGCGGGGGCGCGCGGTCGGCGGCATCGGGGTGCGCCAGTCCTCCCCGGGCTCCAGGCCGAGGGTCTGCCACACGGCCTCGGCGACCCGCCGGTGCCCCTCGGCCGTCAGGTGGAGCCGGTCCACGTCCCAGAGGCGGGGGTCGCCGAGCGACGGCGCCCCGTACAGGTCGACGACCAGGGCGCCGTGCCGGGCGGCGAGCGCGTCGACGTGGGCGAAGAGCTCCTCCATCCGGGGCCGGAAGCGCTCCATGACGGGGCCGTTCCGGCCGGGGCTGCGCATCAGGACGAGCTGTCCGCAGGCGGGTGTGAGGCGTTCCACTGCCTCGGTGAGGAGGTCCCTCACCCGGACCATGTCGACCTTGGGGCGGAGGGTGTCGTTGAGGCCGCCGACGAGGGTGACCACATCGGCCTCCATCGTTGCGGCCGGGCCGACTTGCTCCTCGACGATCTGTCCGATGAGCTTCCCGCGCACGGCGAGGTTCGCGTAGCGGAAGCCGGGGGAGCGGGCGGCGAGACGGCCCGCGAGGGCGTCGGCCCAGCCTCCGTAGGAGCCGTCGGGCCTCAGGTCCGACATACCCTCGGTGAAGCTGTCGCCGAGGGCGACGAAACTGTTGTACGTGGCATTGATCTCCATGGCGGAGCGATCATACCGTGCGGTATGCGAGGCGTGCCGTGGAGAACCCGGGAGGGGAAGTCCGATGAGCGAAGCGCTCCTGAGCGCCCTGGCCGAGGCACTGGCCGGACTGGTGACGGCGGTCGAGGACGCCGACGAGGACGTCCTCGACCCCGATACGGCGGTGAGATGGCTGGAGTCCACCGGCCACACCCTTCTCTCCGGGCTCACGGCGGCCGACCGGCGGACCCTCGACGGGCTGCTGCGCGCGGCCGCCCCGCGCGCGCCTGAGGGCCCCCGGCGGGACGGGCCGCTCGGGGTCTCCGGCGGCTTCGGGCTCACCGGGGACACCCACGCCGCCGCCTGCGACGCCGTCCTGGACCACGCCCGCCGCCTCGCCGCCGTCGTCCGCGACGCCGACCCCGCGACGCCCGTCCCCGGCTGCCCCGACTGGACCCTCGCGGACCTCGCCCGGCACGTCGGCACCGTCCACCGCTGGGCCGAGCACCTCGTACGGACCCGCTCCGCCACCCGTATCCTCGCGGAGGACGTCCCCCTCGACCCGCCGGCCGGCCCCGCCGCGTACGCCGACTGGCTCGTCGCCGGCGCCGAGCGCTTCGCCGCCACCGCGCGCGACGCCGACCCGGACGCCCCCGTCTGGTCCCCGGGCGCCGACCCGCACGTCCGCCACTACCCCCGCCACGTGCTCTTCGAGACCCTGGTCCACCTCGCCGACGCCGAACTCGCCGTCGACGGGAAGACCGGCCCCCTCGACCCCGCCGCGGCCGCGGACGCCGTCGACCACTTCCTGACCGACGCCCCGTACATCGCCCGGATCGCGGAGCCGCTCTCCCGGCTCGGCCGGGACGGGACGGTCCTGCGCCTCACCGCCCGCGACACCGGGGCCGTCTGGACCATCGTCCCCGGCGGGGGCGGCTTCACCTGGACCCGGGGGAGCGGCGGCGCGGAGCCCACCGCCGCCGTCGAGGCGGACGCCGGGGAGCTGCTCCTCCTCCTGCACCGCCGCTACGGCGCCGACGACCCCTGCTTCACGCACACCGGCGACCGGGGCCTCCTGGACGACTGGCTGGCCGCCACCGCGCTCTGAACGAAGCCCGAAGGGCCCCGGGACGGATCCCGGGGCCCTTCGTCCTCCCTGCGCGGCCGCTACGACGCCGCGGGGCGCCCCACCAGCTCGCGCAGCACGTCCTCCATCGCCACGAGCCCGGCCTGCCGGTCGTTCTCGTCGAGGACCGCCGCCAGGTGCGTCCGGCTGCGGCGCATCGCGGTCAGGACGTCGTCCAGCGGCGTCTCCGCCCGCACCCGGGCGATCGGCCGCAGCGACGACACCGGGAACGGCAGGTCGCGCGGGACGATGTCCAGGGCGTCCTTGACGTGCAGATAGCCCAGGATGCGGCCCTCCGCGTCGACCACGGGGAAGCGGGAGAACCCGGTCCGCGCCGACAGCGCCTCCAGCTCCTCGGGGGTGGTGCCGACCGGGGTGGACACCACCTTGTCCGCCCGCATCACCACGTCCCGCACGGGACGGCGGCCCAGCTCCAGGGCGTCGTGCAGCCGCTCGGCGGCCCGGTCGTCCAGGAGCCCGGCGTCACCGGCGTCGGTGACCATGCGGGCCAGCTCGTCGTCCGAGAAGGTCGCGGACACCTCGTCCTTGACCTCCACCCGCAACAGCTTGAGCAGGGCGTTCGCGAAGGCGTTGATCGAGAAGATCACCGGCCGCAGCGCCCGGGCGAGCGTCACCAGGGGCGGCCCGAGCAGCAGCGCGGAGCGCGTCGGCTCGGCGAGCGCGATGTTCTTCGGCACCATCTCGCCGAGCAGCATGTGCAGGTACGTCGCGAGCGACAGGGCGATCACGAACGAGATCGGGTGCACCAGGCCGTGCGGGACGCCGACCGCGTCGAAGACCGGTTCGAGCAGGTGCGCGATGGCCGGCTCGGCGACGATGCCCAGGACCAGGGTGCAGAGCGTGATGCCGAGCTGGGCCGCCGCGAGCATCGCGGAGACGTGCTCCAGGCCCCACACCACACTGCGCGCCCGCTTGTCCCCGGCCTCGGCCAGGGGCTCGATCTGACTGCGGCGGACCGAGATCAGGGCGAACTCGGCGCCGACGAAGAAGGCGTTGACGACCAGGGTGAGCAGGCCGATCAGCAACTGGACCGCGATCATCGGCCGGCCTCCCCGGTCTCGTCCCCGGCGTCGTGCGCGGGCGCGTGCAGGAGCACGCGGGCCGCGCGCCGGCCCGAGGCGTCCACGACGTCGAGCCGCCAGCCGGCGAGCTCCACGCCGTCGCCGACGGCCGGGATGCGTCCCAGCTCGTGGGCGACGAAGCCCGCGAGCGTCTCGTACGGGCCGTCCGGCACCCGCAGGCCGATCGTGCCGACCTGGTCGGTGCGGGCCGCGCCGTCGGCGGACCACAGCGCGCGCCCGTCCGCGTCCTCGCCGGCCCGTGCCAGGTCCGGCGTCTCGTGCGGGTCGTGCTCGTCGCGGACCTCGCCGACGACCTCCTCGACGATGTCCTCCAGGGTGACGACCCCGGCCGTACCGCCGTACTCGTCGATGACGACCGCCATCGTCTGCTTCCCGGACAGCCGGTCCAGGAGCCTGTCCACGGTCAGCGTCTCGGGGACGAGCAGCGGCTCGCGCAGCATCTCCCCGATCGGGCGGCGGTACCGCTCGGCGGCCGGTATGGCGAGGACGTCCTTGATGTGGGCGATGCCGACGACCGCGTCGAGGCTGTTGCGGTAGACCGGGAAGCGGGACAGCCCGGTCGCGCGGGTCGCGTTCGCCACGTCCTCGGCGGTGGCCTGCACCTCCAGGGCGGTGACCTGCACGCGGGGCGTCATCACGTTCTCGGCGGTCAGCTCCGCCAGGTTCAGGGTGCGGACGAACAGCTCGGCCGTGTCCGCCTCCAGGGACCCCTCCTTCGCGGAGTGCCGGGCGAGGGCCACCAGCTCCTGCGGGGAGCGCGCGGAGGCCAGCTCCTCGGCCGGCTCCATGCCGAGCCGGCGCAGGATCCGGTTCGCGGTGTTGTTGAGGTGGCTGATCAGCGGCTTGAAGGCGGCCGTGAACACGCGCTGCGGCGTGGCCACCACCTTCGCCACGGCGAGCGGCGAGGAGATGGCCCAGTTCTTGGGGACCAGCTCGCCGACCACCATCAGGACCACGGTCGACAGGGCGGTGCCCAGGACCAGGGCCACCGAGGAGGCGACCGAGGCGGAGAGGCCGAGGGCCTCGACCGGGCCCTTGATCAGGGCGGCGATCGACGGCTCGGACAGCATGCCGACCACCAGGTTGGTGACGGTGATGCCGAGCTGGGCGCCGGAGAGCTGGAACGTCAGCGACCTGACGGCCTTGAGCGCGCCCTCCGCGCCGCGCTCGCCGCGCTTCGCGGCGGCTTCGAGTTCGCCGCGCTCGACCGTGGTCAGCGAGAACTCGGCCGCGACGAAGGCGCCGCACGCGAGGGAGAGCAGGAGCGCGAGGAGGAGCAGGAGCACTTCGGTCATCGGTTCACCTCCGTCCCATGATCACGCGGCGGGAGGAGGACCGCTCGGCGCCGACGGCCGGAGCCGCGGCTTTCGAGTCTTTCGGAACCAGTGCTACTGGGAGGCTCGCCCATGGGCGGACGCTCACACCTTTCGATCGTCGGGATGGGAGACCATGGTAAAGGACGGGCAAAGCGAGCATGTCGATCGCCCCCTGTGGTCCTTATCGCGCGAGCGGCTTCACCCAGCGGCGCCAGTGGTCCTCGCGCTGATACCCGGCGGCGGCCCAGAGCATCCGTCCCGTCTCGTTCGCCTCCAGGACCATGGCGTCCGCACGCCGCCCGCCGAGCACGGCGAACCGTTCCTCGGCCGCCCGCAGGAGCGCGGTGGAGATCCCCCGGCGCCGGTACGGGGGCAGGACGGCGAGCCGGTAGAGCGAGGCGCGCCAGCCGTCCCAGCCGGCGATCACGGACCCCACGATCCGCCCGTCGGCCACCGCGAGGAGCAGGGCCTCCGGGTCGCGCTCGACGAGCCGGGTGACCCCCGGCACGTCGTCCGAGACGGACGTCCCCTCGGCGGACTCCCGCCAGAAGGCCAGGACGGCCTCGGCCTCGTCGACGGTGGCGGCACGTATCTGCAGGTCGATCATGGCCGGATCCCATCACGGGGGCCACCGGCCGTGCCAGGGGGTTCCGGAGAGCGGGACGGCGGCGCCTCACCGCCTCGCCGTGCCCAGGACGCAGGGGGAGGACGGTAGTCTCGGTCCGCCCTCCGGGACGTCGAAGGAGCGGTACGGGCCGAGGACGAAACCGGCCTCCTCGATCTCCGCCGCCGGGACGCGGGAGGTGTGGCAGCCGCCGAAGAGCAGCGGCCACACCGTGCGGTCGAGACCCCGCTGCACCCGCGCGAGCCCGGGTGTGTCCGCCGCCCCGTGCTCGAAGAAGCGCAGCTCGCCGCCGGGACGCAGGACGCGGCGCAGCTCGGCGAGGGCCGCCGGCACGTCCCGTACCGTGCACAGGACCAGGGAGACCACCGCCGCGTCGAAGGCGCCGTCCGGCGCGGGCAGCGCCTCGGCCGTGCCCGGCACCACGGTCACCGGAACGGCGGCCCGCCGCGCGGCCTTCCCGGCCAGTTCGCGCAGCCGGTTCTCCGGCTCGACGGCCACGACCTCCGTGACCCCGACCGGATAGTGCGTGAAGTTCAGCCCGTTCCCGGCCCCGACCTCCACGACCCGGCCGGCGAGCCCGGCGAGCAGCTCGGCCCGGAGCGCCCCGATCCCGCCCCGGGTCTCGGCGGAGACGCTGAACCGGGCGTAGAAGCCGGCGAAGAGGGGGTGGCGCACCCGGGGCGGGCCCCCGGGTGCCGGCCGCGAAGACGTCATCGGATGCTCCTCGTGCCTGGGCGCGCGTACCTCCAGCCTACGGAGCCGCGCGCCCCGGGGCCGCACGACGGGCCGGGGCCCGGCCCGTACGAGGGGCCCGCACCCCGGGAGCACGGCCGGGACCGCGACCCGGGCGCGCGGGGCGCCGGAGTCCCCGGGCGCCCCGGCCGGTGTCAGCCCCCGTACGGCTCCGCGTGCGTTTCCGTGAACGCGTCCGCGTCCCACGTCCCGCCCAGGGCCGGGGCCAGCCAGTTCCCCGCCGTCGCGCGGAAGTCCGCCGGGGACAGGGAGCCCGAGCCCTCCGGTACGGCTCCGAGCAGGGGCGCGCCCGCCGCCTCCGGCAGGTCGGCCAGGTTGCAGCGGGCCGCCAGGTCCGGCGCGGCCGGCCAACTGCCGACCACCACGCCCAGGTGGCCGATGCCGCGCGCCCGCAGCGCCTCGCCGGTCAGGGCCGCCGAGTTGAGCGTCCCGAGCCCGGCCGGGGCCACCACCAGGACCGGCGCGCCGAGCAGCGCCGCCGCGTCCGCGAGCGTGCCGCCCTCCTCGTCGAAGCGGACGAGCAGCCCGCCCGCCCCCTCCACGAGGACCAGGTCGTGCTCGGCGGCCAGCTTCCGGGCGGCCTCGGCGACCTCCCGGGGCCCGACCGGTGCGAGCCCGGCCCGCCGGGCGGCCGTACCGGGGGCCAGCGGCTCCGGGAAGCGGCCCAGTTCGGCCGAGGCGGCGGCGCCCGAGAGCCGTACGACCTCGTCCGCGTCACCCCGCTCGTCCGGCCCGACGCCCGTCTGCGCCGGCTTCAGTACGGCGACCGACCGCCCGGCGGCGGTCGCGACGGCGGCGACGGCCGCGGTCACGACCGTCTTGCCGATCTCGGTCCCGGTGCCGCTGACGACGACGATTCCCACAGTCCGCTCCATCCTTCGGTCAGCCCGCCGCCGCGGCGGCCCGTACCGCCGCGCAGATCCGGGCCACGTCCTCGTCGCCGGTCACGTACGGCGGCATCGTGTAGATCAGGTCCCGGAACGGGCGCAGCCACACGCCCTCCCGGACCGCCGCGCGCGTCGCCGCCGCCATGTCGACCCCGTGGTCGAGCTGGACGACCCCGATCGCGCCGAGCACCCGCACGTCCCGCACGCCCGGCAGGGCGGCCGCCGGGGCGAGCCCCTCGCGCAGCCCGGCCTCGATCCGCTTGACCTCGACCTGCCAGTCCCGCGAGAGCAGCAGGTCGATCGAGGCCAGGGCCACCGCCGAGGCCAGCGGGTTCCCCATGAACGTCGGTCCGTGCGCCAGGACCGGCACCTCGCCCCGCGAGATCCCGTCGGCCACCCGGCCCGTGCAGAGCGTCGCGGCCATCGACAGGTAACCGCCCGTCAGCGCCTTGCCCACGCACATCACGTCGGGGGAGACTCCGGCCGCGTCGGCCGCGAACAGCGTGCCCGTGCGCCCGAACCCGGTCGCGATCTCGTCGAACACCAGCAGCACGCCGTGCTCGTCGCAGGCCTCCCGCAGCACCCGCAGATAGCCCGGGTCGTGGAAGCGCATCCCGCCCGCGCCCTGCACCACCGGCTCCACGACCACCGCGGCCAGCTCGTGCGCGTGCCGCCCGATCGCGGTCCGCAGCAGCTCCGCGTACGACTCCTCGTACGCGGCCGGCGGGGCGTCCGTGAAGACCTGCGGCTGGAGGACCCCGGTCCACAGCTCGTGCATCCCGCCCTCGGGGTCGCACACCGACATCGGCTGCCAGGTGTCCCCGTGGTAGCCGCCGCGCCAGGTGAGGAGCCGCCGCTTCTCGGGACGCCCGAGCGAACGCCAGTACTGCAGGCACATCTTGACCGCCACCTCGACGGAGACCGAGCCCGAGTCGCTGAGGAAGACGTGCCGCAGCGGCTCGGGGGTGATCTCCACGAGCCGGCTCGCGAGGCGGACGGCCGGCTCGTGGGTGAGCCCGCCGAACATGACGTGGCTCATCCGGTCGAGCTGGCCGCGCACCGCCTCGTTGAGGACGGGGTGGTTGTAGCCGTGGACCGCCGACCACCACGAGGACATGCCGTCGATCAACTCGGCCCGCCCCTCGGCGGGTTCGGCGAGCCGGAGGCGCACCCCGGACGCGGACGCGACGACCAGCGGCTCCGCGCGGCCCGGCATGGGGCCGTACGGGTGCCAGACGTGCGCCCGGTCCAGGGCGAGGAGCTCGTCGTTACGCATTCGGCGCGAGGTCCGTCCCGGCTCCCCGGCGGCGCACCGCCACCAGATCGGTCCGGGCGCCGCCCGGCGCGGCCTCGGCGGCCGGGGCCGCGCCGGGCTCCCGGTCCGGGACGTGACCGCCGCAGGGACCGCAGCCGCCACCGGAGTGCGAGCCGCAGCCCGTACCGGCCTCGGCCGACGCGTGCGAACCGCAGCCCGCGCCACCCTCCGCCGCGCCGCTCTCCGCCGGGGCGTGCGAGCCGCAACCGCCCCCGGCCTCCGCGCCCGCGCCCGAACCGCAGCCGCCGCCGGCCGCCGCGAGCGCGTCCGCGCGGTGCGCGGGCAGCGTGGGCGTGCCCATGCCCTCCACCTCGAAGCCCGCGTCCGCGATCATGTCCAGGTCGGCCTGGCCGGCCTGGCCCTCACTGGTGAGGTAGTCGCCCAGGAAGATCGAGTTCGCGATGTGCAGCGCGAGCGGCTGCATCGAGCGCAGGTGCACCTCGCGGCCGCCGGCGATCCGCACCTCGACGTCGGGGCAGACGAAGCGGACCATCGCCAGGATCCGCAGACAGCGCTGCGGGGTCAGGTTCCACTCCTTGGCGAGCGGGGTGCCCTCGAACGGGATGAGGAAGTTGACCGGCACCGAGTCCGAGCCCAGCTCCCGCAGCGCGTACACGACGTCGACCAGGTCCCCGTCGGCCTCGCCCATGCCCGCGATCAGGCCCGAACAGGCCGACAGGCCCGCCGCGTGCGCCTTCTGCACGGTGTCCACCCGGTCGGCGTACGTGTGGGTCTTGGTGATCCCCCCGTACGTCGCCTCGGAGGTGTTCAGGTTGTGGTTGTACGCGTCGGCGCCGGCCTCCCGCAGCCGCTCCGCCTGGCCGTCCGAGAGCAGGCCGAGGCAGGCGCACACCTCGACGCCCTCGTTCTGCTCCTTGATGGCCTCGATGGTCCTGCCGACCCGCTCCACGTCCCGGTCCGTCGGACCGCGCCCGCTCGCCACCAGGCACACCCGCTTGGCGCCGCCCGCGACGCCCGCCGCGGCGGCCTGCGACGCCTCGTCCGGCTTCAGCCAGGTGTACTTGAGGATCTCCGCCTTGGAGCCGAGCCGCTGCGAGCAGTACGAGCAGTCCTCGGGGCACAGGCCGGACTTGAGGTTGACCAGGTAGTTGAGCTTCACCCGCCGCCCGAACCACCGACGGCGCACCTTGCCGGCCGCGGCCACCACATCGAGCAGTTCGTCGTCGGAGGTCGCCAGGACGGCGAGCGCTTCTTCACGGGTCGGCGGCTCGCGCCGCAGCCCCTTCTCCACCAGCGTGTTCAGCAGGTCCATAACCGCTGATCCTTGCCTACCGCCCGCCCCCGGGCCAAGGAGGATCCGAACAAACGGCGCCGTTCGGGGTGTGTGGATGACCACACCACGATCCCGTTCTCCTGCGGTTAGGGTCTGTGCGCTGCCTACAAAAGCCGCCGACGGCCGACCGGCCGGCGAGGGCGCCGACGGAGGATCCCGCATGCCACAGGCCGACGACGCACAGGCCGCCGACGGACGGGCGGACGGGCGGGCGGACGACACACAGGCCGCCGACGCACGGGCCGACGACGCGCGGGCGGCCGCGGCTCCGCGCCGCACCGCCTTCGACTGGACCGACGCCGAGGCGCGCCGCCGGGCCGACGCCGGCCTCGTCCGCACGCTGCGGCCCCGGGCGGCCGAGTCGGACCTCCTCGACCTGGCGGGCAACGACTACCTGGGCCTCACCCGCAGGCCCGAGGTCACCGGGGCGGCGGCCGGGGCGGCCCGGCGCTGGGGCGCCGGCGCCACCGGCTCCCGGCTCGTCACCGGCACCACCCTGCTCCACACCGACCTGGAGCGCGAACTCGCCGCCTTCTGCGGCTTCGAGGCGGCCCTCGTCTTCTCCTCCGGCTACGCCGCCAACCTCGCCGTGCTCACCGCGCTCGGCGGCCGGGACTCCCTGATCGTCTCGGACGCCGCCAACCACGCCTCCCTGGTGGACGGCTGCCGCCTGGCGCGCGCCGAGACCGCCGTCGTCCCGCACGCCGACCCCGAGGCCGTACGCAAGACGCTGGAGGCCCACCCCGGGCGCCGGGCCCTCGTCGTCAGCGACTCCGTCTTCTCCGTCGACGGCGACCGGGCCCCGCTCGCGGAACTCGCCGCCGCCTGCCGCGCGCACGGCGCCGGGCTCGTCGTGGACGACGCCCACGGCTTCGGCGTCCTCGGCGACGGCGGCCGGGGCGCGTCGCACGGCGCCGGGCTAGCGGGCGACGAGGACGTGGTCGCCACCCTGACCCTCTCCAAGTCCCTGGGCAGCCAGGGCGGCGCGGTCCTCGGCCCGGCCCGGGTCATCGAGCACCTGGTGAACGCCGCCCGCACCTTCATCTTCGACACCGGCCTCGCCCCGGCCGCCGTCGGCGGCGCCCTCGCGAGCCTGCGCCTGATCGCGGCCGAACCGGGGCTCGCCGGGCGGGTCCGCGCCGTCGCCACCGGCCTGTACGAGCGGCTGACCGCGGCCGGCCTGACGGCGGCCCGGCCCGACGCGGCCGTGGTCTCGGTCCGCGCCCCCTCCCCGGAGGCGGCGCTGCGCTGGGCGGCGGACTGCCGGGAACAGGGCCTGGCGGTCGGCTGCTTCCGGCCCCCGTCCGTCCCCGACGGCGTCTCGCGCCTGCGCCTCACGGCACGCGCCGACCTGACAGATGCGCAGATCGACCGCGCCGTGGAGACGGTCCTGCGGACCGCGCCCGCCGTCTGACGTACGGGCCGGGGGCGTTCACACGTCGTACGGTTCACCGCTTCGGGCGACAGACGGGCCCTTTCCCGGTGGAACCCGGTACGGCGCGGCAGCATCGGTGGGACTCTGACGCGCAGTGCGAGATCCGGGGCAGCGGCCCCGGCGGGAAAGGGACAGAGTTCGCCATGGCAGACCATCAGGAAGCATCCGTCACCCTGCCGAGCGAGCCCGCCTCGGTCCCCACCGCCCGGCGGTTCGTCGCGGAGGTCCTCACCGACTGGGGGCTCGACGAGTTCTCCGACCAGGCGGACGCGGTCCGTCTGGTCGTCTCGGAACTGGCCACCAACGCCGTCCTGCACACCTTCGGTCAGTCGCCCACCTTCACGGTGGACGTCCGCCTGGACCGCGGCGAGCAGCTCCACGTCGGCGTCACGGACAGCCATCCGCGCCGCCCCCGCCGCCTTCCGGCGGCGGTCCAGCAGGACAACGGGCGCGGCATGGTGATCATCCGCTCCCTGGCGGCGGAGTCCGGCGGTCGCCTCTCGGTGACCCCGACCGCGGACGGCGGCAAGACGGTCGGCATCGTCCTGCCGTGGAAGGCGGCCGCACCGGTGGGCTGTTAGGGCCCGTCCGGCGACCGGGACCCCCCGGGACGGCGGTTCGGGTGCGGCGGCGCCACCGCACCCCCCGGCGTCCTCCACGGCGCCCGGTCAGCGCCCGGGCGGGGTCACCGGACGCGTCCGTAGTAGACCTTCGAGGACCAGATCTTGTCGAGCTTCACCCAGGAGCCCGTCTTGGGCGAGTGCCAGATCTTGCCGCTCCCGGCGTAGATGCCCACGTGGTAGACCTTCCCGCCGGAGTGGAAGAAGACCAGGTCCCCCTTCTGCCTGCTGCCGGCCGTGATGTGCCGGGTCTTGTTGTACTGCTGCTGCGCGGTGCGGGGCAGCGACTTGCCCGCCTTCTTGTACGCGTAGAGCGTCAGGCCCGAGCAGTCGAACCGGGAGGGCCCCGCGGCCCCGTAGCGGTACGGCGCCCCCTTCTTGGAGGCGGCGATGCTCAGCGCCTTGTTCGCGTGTGAGGTCACCGCCTGGGCCTCCGGTGCCGTGCCCGGCGCGAGCAGCGTGCCGCCGACGGCGGCGAGGGTGAGAGCCGAGACGGCTCCGGCCCGGGACAGCAGGGACGGGACGTGCATCTGCGCAGTCATGCGCAACCCTTCGTCAGCCGCCTGTGAAGGATGACCTGTCGGGTTCGGGCAGGCGAAGATGCCCGGCCGCGGCTGCGGCTTCACCCCAAGGGCCGGCCCCGCTGCGGAAACAGCGCGTACGGCCCGTACTGCTCGGGTCCTCCACTCCTGCCGATCCAATCCTGTCGACCAGGCGTCCGGGACGGCGGCAGGACTCGGCGTCCGCCCGGACCGCCCCGCCTCGGATGGCGGGGGCTTGTCGTCGGCAGGGATCTTGCCCCACAGCTTGGTCGAAATCCGAGTGGAAACAGCGATATGTGAGAGTCCTCACGACTGATCCATTCGGGTGGACAGGATGCTTTCGTGATCGTCGGAGGTTTGGCCCACGGGCCCCGCACCAGCAAGGGAGCGCCCGATTCGGCCGGATGTGTACCCCCGGTGCGCAACTCGCCGGAGCCATATGTCGACTCGTCGACTCCATCGAACGGACGAGTGCTTCCGGTGCGGCTGTCGGCCGTCCGGCCCTCGACACGACATGCCGGAATGTCAACTCCGTCAGGCCCGGGGGAGCGTGACCCGGCCGGCCCGCCGCTCCCCGTCCAACACCCGCAGGGCGCGCGCCAGGGTGTCCGCGTGGACCTCGCTCTCGCCCCGCGCGTGCATGAGCGCCAGGGCCTCGCGCAGCTCCTCCGCACGCCCCACCAGGGCCTGAGCCGCCCTCAGGGCCCCATAGGTATGCGTACTTCTGGATGGGTTGATCCTCCCCAGGAGGTCGACGACCGCGAGGTACGCGTCGACCAGCTCGCCCTCGGCCCGCGTCAGGGCCGGCAGCGGCGGCAGCTCGGGAACCACGGCCCGCTCACCGTGCCGCGCCGCCGGCCGCGGCGCGCCGGCTCGTGATCACGTGGTCCACGAGCCCGTACTCGACGGCGGCCGGGGCGTCCAGGACCGTGAGGCGGTCGAGGTCGGCGTCGACCCGCTCGCTGCTCCGTCCGGTGTGCTCGGCGAGCAGTCCGGCCATCAGGGCGCGCCGGCGGAGCAGTTCGCGGGCCTGGATGGCCATGTCGCCCGGCCGGCCCCGCAAGGGCTCCTCCACGGCGGGCTGCCGGAGCGTGACCCGGGCGCCGGGGAGCATCGTGCGCTTGCCCGGCGTCCCGGCGGCGAGCAGGACGGCGGCGGTGGAGGCGGCCTGGCCCAGGCAGGTGGTGGCCACGTCGCAGGCGAGCGTCCGGATCGTGTCGTGGATCGCGGTCATGGAGGTGACGGAGCCGCCGGGGGAGTTGATGTAGAGCGCGACGTCCCGGTCGGGCGCCGCGTACTCCAGGTACAGGAGCTGGCTGATCACGTCGTTGGACGAGGTCTCGTCGATCCGGGTGCCGAGGAAGACGATCCGGGACTCCATCAGCTTCGCGTACAGATCGAGGGTCCGGGCCCCGAAGGCGGTCCGCTCCGTGAACTCGGGCAGGACGTGTCGAGCATCCATGGCGGTCGCCTCCATCTGTAAAAAATGTACAGGACGTACAGGCCGTAAGATGAGGAGCATGACCTACGAGATCCCGGTGACGCAAGCGCGAGCCGAGCTCGCGGACCTCATCAACCGCGTCGTGTACGGCGGTGAACGCGTCGTCGTCACCCGCCACGGGAAGCCCCTCGTCGCCCTGGTGTCCGCCGCTGACCTGGACGTACTCGAAGCGGCGGCGCAGCAGGAGGAGGAGCGGGTGATCCGGTCGGTCTCCGGCTTCCACTCCGTCGACTCCGCCCCCGGCGAACAGGGGCGCTTCGGCCTCGCCGCCCGCCACCGCGAGCCCGGCGCGCCCTGAGGGGTCCGTGCGGGCGCCATCAGTCGGATGATCATGGGAACGCAAAGCCGGAGTTAACGAGCCGGAAAAACTTCCGCCCTAACGTGCAATGTCTCTCCGTGGGCCGCATCCAGGCAGTTCAACAGAGTGTTGACGGTCGGTAGGGTCCGCGCTGTCCGGGTGCCGTCCCGGTCGACGACTGTGAGGTGGAAGAGTGCAACTGAGCCCGCACGAGCAGGAGCGCCTGCTCATCCATGTGGCGGCGGACGTGGCCGAGAAGCGCCGGGCCCGGGGCGTACGGCTCAACCACCCCGAGGCCGTCGCCCTCCTGACCTCCCACATCCTGGAGGGCGCCCGCGACGGCCGGACCGTCGCCGAGCTGATGGCCTCCGGCCGCAAGGTGCTCACCCGCGCCGACGTCATGGAGGGCATCCCCGAGATGATCCACGACGTCCAGGTCGAGGCCACCTTCCCGGACGGCACCAAGCTCGTCACCGTCCACGACCCCATCGTCTGAGCGGGCGCCGCCGAATGATCCCCGGAGAGATCCTGCACGCGGACGGCCCCGTCGTCCTCAACGAGGGGCGCCCCGTCACCCGCCTCACCGTGCTCAACGCCGCCGACCGGCCCGTCCAGGTCGGCTCCCACTACCACTTCGCCGAGGTCAACCCCGGTCTGGAGTTCGACCGCGCCGCCGCGCGCGGGCGGCGGCTGCACATCGCCGCCGGGACCGCCGTCCGCTTCGAGCCCGGCATCCCGGTCGAGGTCGAACTCGTCCCGATCGCCGGCCGCCGCGTCGTGCCCGGACTGCGCGGCGAGACCGCCGGTCCGCTCGACGCGGAGACCGCCGGTCCGCTCGACGCCGAGACCCTCCCGAGCACCGAAGCGACCCCCGCCGGGGCGAACGGAGACCCCCGTGCCTGAGCTGCACCGCGCCGTGTACGCCGACCTGTTCGGCCCCACCACCGGCGACCGGATCCGCCTCGCCGACACCGACCTGTTCGTGGAGATCGAGGAGGACCGCTCCGGCGGCCCCGGCCGCGCGGGCGAGGAGGCCGTCTTCGGCGGCGGCAAGGTCATTCGCGAGTCCATGGGGCAGGCCCGCACCACCCGCGCCGAGGGCGCCCCCGACACCGTGATCACCGGCGCCGTGGTCATCGACCACTGGGGGATCGTCAAGGCCGACATCGGCATCCGGGACGGACGGATCACCGCCCTCGGCAAGGCCGGCAACCCCGACACCATGGACGGCGTCCACCCCGACCTCGTGATCGGCCCCGAGACCGAGGTCGTCGTCGGCAACGGGCGGATCGTCACCGCCGGAGCCGTCGACGCCCACGTCCACTTCATCTCGCCGACCGTCGTCGAACAGGCCCTCGCCACCGGTGTCACCACCCTCGTCGGCGGCGGCACCGGGCCGGCCGAGGGCACCAAGGCGACCACGATCACCCCCGGCCCCTGGCACCTGGCCCGGATGTTCGAGGCGCTCGACACCTTCCCCGTCAACATCGGCCTCCTCGGCAAGGGCAACACCATGTCCCTCGAGGCCATGCACTCCCAACTGCGCGGCGGAGCCCTCGGATTCAAGATCCACGAGGACTGGGGCGCCACCCCGGCCGTCATCGACGCCTGCCTGACCGTGTGCGAGGAGACGGGCGCCCAGCTCGCCATCCACACCGACACCCTGAACGAGGCCGGCTTCGTCGGCGACACCCTCGCCGCCATCGCCGGCCGCACCGTCCACGCGTACCACACCGAGGGCGCGGGCGGCGGGCACGCCCCCGACATCATCACGGTCGTCTCCGAGCCGTACGTCCTGCCCAGCTCCACCAACCCGACCCGGCCGCACACCGTCAACACCATCGAGGAACACCTCGACATGCTGATGGTCTGCCACCACCTCAACCCGGCCGTCCCCGAGGACCTCGCCTTCGCGGAGTCCCGCATCCGGCCCTCCACCATCGCCGCCGAGGACGTCCTGCACGACCTCGGCGCCCTCTCGATCATCTCCTCCGACTCCCAGGCCATGGGCCGGATCGGCGAGGTCGTCATGCGGACCTGGCAGACCGCCCACGTCATGAAGAAGCGGCGCGGCGCCCTGCCCGGGGACGGCCGCGCCGACAACCACCGGGCGCGCCGCTACGTCGCCAAGTACACGATCAACCCGGCCGCCGCCCAGGGCATGGACCACCTCATCGGCTCCGTCGAGCCCGGGAAGCTCGCCGACCTGGTGCTCTGGGAGCCCGCCTTCTTCGGTGTGAAGCCGCTCGTCGTCATGAAGGGCGGCCAGATCGCCCACGCCCAGATGGGCGACGCCAACGCCTCCATCCCCACGCCCCAGCCGATCCTGCCCCGGCCGATGTTCGGCGCGCTCGGCAAGGCCGCCGCGGCCGGCTCCTTCAACTTCGTCGCGGAGGCGGCGATCGAGGACGACCTGCCGCGACGCCTGGACGTGCACAAGGAGTTCACCCCCATCGGGAACACCCGGCGGGTCACCAAGGCCGACATGCGCGAGAACGACGCGCTGCCCCGGGTCGAGGTCGACGCGGACACCTTCACGGTGACCATCGACGGCGAGGCGGTCGAACCCGCCCCCGCCGCCGAACTGCCCATGGCCCAGCGCTACTTCCTCTTCTGATGGGGACGCGAACGGAGATGCGGACGGGGACGCGCTCGGCCCTGCTCGTGCTCGCCGACGGGCGGTTCCCCGCCGGCGGGCACGCCCACTCCGGAGGTGCCGAGGCCGCGGTCAAGGCCGGCCGGATCAAGGACGCCGACGACCTGGAGGCCTTCTGCCGGGGGCGCCTGCACACCACGGGCCTCACCTCCGCCGGGCTCGCCGCCGGAGCCGCGCACGGGCTCGACCCGGACGCGCTCGACGCGGCGGCCGACGCCCGCACCCCCTCGCCCGCCCTGCGTGCCGCCGCCCGCCGGCTCGGCCGCCAGATGATGCGGGCCGCCCGCGCCGCCTGGCCCGACCCCGGGCTCGACGCGCTCGCGGCCGCCTTCCCGCGCGGCGCCCACCAGCCCGTCGTCCTCGGCGCCGCCGCCCGGGCCGCCGGACTCGGCCCCGAGGACGCGGCGCACTGCGTGGCGTACGAGACGGTCGGCGGTCCCGCGACCGCGGTGGTGCGCCTCCTCGGCCTCGACCCCTACCGGGCCACCGCCGTCCTCGCCCGCCTCGCCCCCGACATGGACCGGGTCGCCGAGCGGGCGGCGGCCGCCGCCCGGGACGGGGTGGACGCCCTGCCGGCCGCCTCCGCGCCCCTGCTCGACCTCACCGCCGAACAGCACGCGTCCTGGCCGGTCCGCCTCTTCGCGTCCTGACGCCCCGGCGCCCCGCCCCCCCTTCCGCGACACACGACCACCCCGGAGCCGCCCCATGCACCTCGACCACGCCCACAGCCACCACGGCGCCGTCTCCGCCGACGCCCACCGCCCCGACGGCACCCGCCGCGCCCTGCGCGTCGGACTCGGCGGACCGGTCGGCTCCGGCAAGACCGCCACCGTCGCCGCCCTCTGCCGCGTCCTGCGCGACACCCTCTCCCTCGCCGTCGTCACCAACGACATCTACACCCGCGAGGACGCCGAGTTCCTGCTCCGCGAGGCCGTCCTGCCGCCCGAGCGCATCCGCGCCGTGGAGACCGGCGCCTGCCCGCACACCGCCATCCGCGACGACATCTCCGCCAACCTCGAAGCCGTCGAGGAGCTGGAGGACGCCGTCGGACCGCTCGACCTGATCCTCGTCGAGTCCGGCGGCGACAACCTCACCGCCACCTTCTCCAAGGGGCTCGTCGACGCCCAGATCTTCGTCATCGACGTGGCCGGCGGCGACGACATCCCCCGCAAGGGCGGCCCCGGCGTCACCACCGCCGACCTCCTCGTCGTCAACAAGACCGACCTCGCCCCGTACGTCGGCTCCGACCTGGAGCGGATGGCCCGCGACGCCGAGGAGCAGCGCGGCGACCTGCCCGTCCTCTTCACCTCCCTGCGCTCGGCGCAGGGCGTCGGGCCCGTCGCCGACTGGGTCGGGGCGCAGCTCGCGGCGTGGACCGCGTGAGCCTGCGCGCCACCGCCCGGATCGCCGCCGACGCCGACGGAGGGCTGCCGCTCCTGGTGAGCGACGGCCCGCTCGCCCTGCGCCGCACCCGGGCGGCGGAGCCGTACACCCGGGTCACCGTCGTCGGGGCGATGAGCGCCCCGCTCGGCGGCGACCGGCTCGCGATCGAGGCGGGGGTACGGGCCGGGGCCCGGCTCCTGGTCGACTCGGCCGCCGCCACCCTCGCCCTGCCGGGCCGGAGCGCCGGGCCCGCCGCGTACGACGTCCGGATCGACGTCGAGGACGACGGCGTGCTCCGCTGGCTGCCCGAGCAGGTCGTCTCCGTCGAGGGCTCGCACCTGCGGATGCGGACCACCGTCGAACTCGCCCCCACCGCCCGGCTCGTGCTGCGCGAGGAGCAGGTCCTCGGGCGGCACGGCGAACCGCCCGGCACCCTCGCCACCCGCCTCACCGTCCGCCGCGCCGGGCACCCCCTGCTCGACCAGGAGCTGTCCTTCGGCCCCGGCGCCCCCGGCGGCTGGGACGGCGGCGCGGTCCTCGGCGGCCACCGCGCCACCGGACAACTCCTCGTCGTCGACCCGGCGTTCGAAGAAAAGCCGGTGGAGACCCGGTTGCTCGGGGAGCACGCGGTGATCGCCCCGCTCGCCGGCCCCGCCGCCCTCGTCACCGCCGTGGCCCCGGACGCCCTGGCCCTGCGCCGCCTCCTCGACACCGCCCTGGACGCGCTCGCCCCGTTCTGAGCCCCACCGGCCCGCGCCGGACGGTTCACCGCTCAGCGGTACACCGCTCTCCGGTTATTGGTTCGGCAAAGAAACACCTGTTCTCCCTTTCCTCCCGGGTCCCCCTGGCGAAAGGATCCCCTGGACCACCAACACCCGGCGCCACCACGGGAAACGGCGCCCCACCGGGGGAGGACACATGAGACGCACCACAGTGCTCGGCTCGGCCGGCACGCTGATAGCGGGCACGCTCGTCGCGGGCGCGCTCGCGGCTCCGGCGGCGAACGCCGAGAGCAACCGGCACCACAAGGACGCCGAGTCGATCGGCGTCGCCGTGGCCGCGGCCAGGGCCGCGGCCACCGGCATCGACTGGCAGGACTGTCCGGCCGACTGGGGCCTGGAGAAGCCGATCCAGTGCGGCTGGGTCACCGTCCCCGTCGACTACGCCAAGCCCAACGGCAAGAAGATCAAGCTCGCCGTGGACCGGATCAACTCCACCGGCACCCCCGCCGAGCGCCAGGGCGCCCTGCTCTACAACCCCGGCGGCCCCGGCGCCTCCGGCCTGCGCTTCCCGCGCCGCGTCACCACCAAGAACGCCGTCTGGGCGGGCGCCGCCAAGGCCTACGACTTCGTCGGCTTCGACCCGCGCGGCGTCGGCCACTCGGCCCCCATCTCCTGCGTCGACCCGACCGAGTTCGTCAAGGGCCCCAAGGCCGACCCGGTCCCCGACAGCGAGGCCGACAAGCGCGCCCAGCGCAAGCTCGCCGCCGAGTACGCCGACGGCTGCGCCGAGAAGAGCGGCGCCATGCTGCCCTTCACGACCACGCCCAACAGCGCCCGCGACCTCGACGTCATCCGCGCCGCCCTCGGCGAGAAGAAGCTCAACTTCGTCGGCGTCTCCTACGGCACCTATCTCGGCGCGGTCTACGGGACCCTCTTCCCGACCCACGTCCGCCGCATGGTCCTCGACAGCGTCGTCAACCCCTCCCGGGACAAGATCTGGTACGAGGCCAACCTCGACCAGGACATCGCCTTCGAGGGCCGCCTCAAGGACTGGATGACCTGGGTCGCCCGCAACGACGCCGCGTACCACCTCGGCGACAGCTACGCCAAGGTCCGCAAGCAGTGGGACGTCCTGCGCGCCGCCGCCAAGAAGAACCCCCTCGGCGGCAAGGTCGGACCGGCCGAGCTCATCGGCTTCTTCCAGAACGCGCCCTACTACGACTCCATGTGGGCCCCGGTCGCGGAGGCCTGGAGCGCCTACGCCGCCGGTGACCCGCAGCCGCTGATCGACTCGGCCGCCGCCGACCCCACCGACACGGCCGGCAACATCTCCTCGGAGAACGGCAACGCCGTCTACACCGCCGTCGAGTGCGCCGACGCCCCCTGGCCGACCAGTTGGAAGAAGTGGGACCGGGACAACACCCGCCTCCACCAGAAGTACCCGTTCATGACCTGGGCCAACGCTTGGATGAACCTGCCCTGCGCCACCTGGGCGGCCCCGCACCGGCGGCCCGTCGAGGTGAAGACCCACCAGGGTCTGCCGCCGGTGCTCATCGCCCAGTCCGAGCGCGACGCCGCCACCCCGTACGACGGCGCCGTCGAGCTGCACAAGCGGTTCAAGGGCTCGCGCCTGATCACGGAGCGGGACGCCGGCTCGCACGGCATCACCGGCCTGGTCAACCCGTGCCTCAACACCAAGGTCGAGGCCTACCTGCTGACCGGGAAGCTGGACGCCAGGGACCAGACCTGCGCCCCGCACGCCACCCCGCAGCCGTAGCGGCACCGGCGCGGGGGTGGGGGGGAGCGCCCCTCCCTCCACCTCCGCGTCACCCGCGCGCCGCGAGCCAGGCGTCCTCCGCCGCGTAGTCGAACCAGTCCACCCCGTACTTCGCGAGGTTCGGGAACGCCTCCCGCCACTCCCGCTCCCGCACCCGTCCGGCCAGCCACTCCACCGTCTCCGGCAGCGAGTCGGCGTACGACACCACCGGCCGGTAGCCCAGCTCCCGCTCCGCCGCCGCCATGTCGTAGACGACCGGGTGCTCCGACGTCCACGGCGTGAGCCCCACCAGGCCCCCGGGGCCCTCCGGCGCCCCCTCGATCAGCACCCGCTCGCTCTCCACCCCCAGGACCGCGTCGATCGCGGCCCCGATCTCCGCCACCGTCGGCGCCTGCGGATCGGCGCCGTTGAGCACCCGGCTCCCCGGCCTCGCCGCCGCGAGCCGGACCAGCTCCGCGAGGTTGTCCACGTGCGCCGGGTGGAACCGCGACCTCCCGCCGTACGCGAGGATCCGCACCGGCCGCCCGTCGAGCGCCCGCTTCACGAACCACAGCTCGCGCGGCCCCGGGCAGTGCGGCCCGTGGATCGCGCCCGCCCGCAGCAGCGTCGTCGGCAGCGAGTCGCCCGCCGCGAGCAGCTCCCGCTCCAGGGCGATCTTCCGCGTCCCGTACGTGGCGTCGCCCGGTGCGACCGTCGGCCACTCCTCGGGGATCGGCACCGGGTAGGCGGGGAAGCCGCCCGGCTCGTCCTGGGTGTCGAAGCTGCGCCCCCGGTCGTCCTCGTAGACCGCGCCGCTCGACACCACCACCGCCGAACCGACCCGGTCGGCCAGCCCCGTCAACTGCCGGGCGTGGTCCCGGTCGTACGCGACGATGTCCACGAGCACGTCGCAGCCGTCGCCGATCCCCGCCGCGAGCGCCCCCTCCTCGGTCCGGTCGAGCCGCACCGACCGGACCTCCTCCGGCCACCTCCCGTCCCTGCCACCGCCCCGCGAGGCGGCCGTCACCTCCCAGCCGTCCGTGGCGAGGGCCCGTACGACCGCCCGCCCCACCTGTCCCGACGCTCCCAGCACGAACGCGTGTCCCTCGGTCATGCACCGGACGCTACGGCCGCCCGGTGCGCGGGCCCAGGGGTTTGCGCCGTGCGCGGATCCGCCCTCAGCGTTCCCCGCCGGGGAACTTTCGCGGCTCTCCGTCCGGCGCCCCGCCGGGCTTCCCGGCCCCGGCCTCCGCGGCCTTCACCACCGCCGCGTACTCGTCCACGTACTCCTGTCCCGACAGGCGCAGGATCTCGTACATGATCTCGTCCGTGACCGCGCGGACCACCGCCTTCCGGTCCTCCTGCCCGGCGAACCGGGAGAAGTCCATCGGCTCCCCGAACCGGATGGTGACCCGGCGGATCCGCGGCACGACCCGCCCCGGCGGCTGGATCTCGAAGGTCCCCACCATCGCGCAGGGCACCACCGGCACCCCGGCCCGCAGCGCCATCACCGCCACGCCCACCTTGCCCTTGTAGAGCCGCCCGTCGTGCGAACGGGTCCCCTCGGGATAGATGCCGAGCAACTCGCCCCGGTCGAGCACGCACAGGCCCTCGCGGATCGCCGCCTGCCCGGCCTCCTTGCCCGAGCGGTCCACCGGGATCTGCCCGGCGGCCCGGAAGAAGGCGGCCGTGAGCCGTCCCTTGAGGCCCGGCCCCGTGAAGTACTCCTGCTTCGCCAGGAAGGTGATCCGCCGGTCCAGGACGGCCGGCATCAGGAAGTGGTCGGAGAAGGAGAGGTGGTTGCCCGCCACGATCGCGGCCCCCTCCGCCGGGACGTGTTCGAGGCCCTCGATCCGCGGCCGGAACAGCAGCTTGAGCAGCGGCCCGAGGAGCACGTACTTCATCAACTGGTAGAACACCCGAGACCCCGTTCGCCCGTGCGACAGTCTCTCTGTCATCCGTTCGTCTTCCCGCCACGCCCGTTGTATCCGCACGCGGGCCCGTGGTCCACTGGTGGGGGAGCGTCACCATGACGAACGGGCACGGAACGAACGGAACGAGACGCCCCGGCCGGATCCTCACCGCGCTCCTCTGCGCGCTGACGGCGGCCGGGCTGTACGGCTGCTCCGGCACGGCCGCCCCGGACCCGCCCTCCGGCACCACGGCGCCCGCCGGCCGCTCGCCCTTCACGGGCCTCCCCGCCGGACCCGCCCCCGTCCTCGCCGTCAAGATCGACAACGTGGCGGCGGCCCGCCCCCACACCGGGCTCGGCGCGGCCGACCTCGTCTACGTCGAACAGGTCGAGGGCGGCACCACCCGGCTCCTGGCCGTGTACTCCTCCCGCCTCCCCGGGCGCGTCGGACCCGTCCGCAGCGCCCGCGAGTCCGACATCGCCCTGCTCGCCGCCTTCGGCCGGCCCGCCCTCGCCTACTCCGGGGCGCAGTCCGCCCTGAACCCGCTGCTCCGGGCCGCGCCGCTGTACCCCGTCACCGAGAGCACCGCGCCCGCCGCCTTCCTGCGCTCCCCGGACCGGGCCGCCCCGCACAACCTCTACCTGCGCCCCGCCCGCGCCCTCGCCGCCGCCCCGGACGCCGGGGACGCCGGGGACATCGGCCTCCGCTTCGGGGCCGCCCCACCGGACGGCACCCCGACCACCACCTCGACCGTCCGCTACCCGGCGGCCCGCTACGCCTTCACCTGGTCCGCCGCCGACCGCGCCTGGCGGGTCGCCATGGACGGCCGCGAGGCCCGCGCCACCGACACCGGACCGCTCACCCCGGAGACGGTCGTCGTCCAGCGCGTCACCGTCCGCCCCTCCGGCTTCCACGACCGGACCGGCGCGGTCTCCCCGTACACCGAGACCGTCGGCGAGGGCACCGCGCTCGTCCTGCGCGACGGGCGCGCCCACGAGGCCCGCTGGTCCCGGCCCTCCACCGCGTCCGGCACGTCCTTCACCACCCCGGACGGCGCGCCCCTGGCCTTCGCCCCGGAGCAGGTCTGGATCGTCCTCGCGCCGCGCTGAGGGGGCGTACGAAAGGGGTCAGAGGCCCGTGGGACCCATCGGGCCCATGGGGCCGGGGCGCTCCGGCGGGCGCCGGCGCGGACCGGCGGCGGCCGTCCCGCTCTCCGAGGCGGCGACCCCGATCGTCACCACGATCAGCACCATCAGACCGAACCAGAGCCAGCCGCTGCTGCCGAGCGCCACCGTGTACGCCGTCGTGAGCACCAGCGCGGCGCAGGTGAGCACCGTCATCGTCTTCGTGGGACCGGACATGGGTCCGTCCTCCTCCCGACCAGGCGACCGAGGCCGCGGAAGCCGTCCCGACCATGGTGACCCGCCGGAGGGGGCGCGCGCTACTCCCCGGACGCTCCGGCGTGCGCCGGAAACCGCCCCGGGTCAGTTCTGCCGCGCCCGGAGCGAGGCCAGGTAGGCGTTGTACGCCTCCAGCTCCTTGTCCCCGTCCCGGTCGGCGGCCCGGTCCTTGCGGACCGCCTGCCGCTGCTCGGAGTGGTACCACTGGTAGACGAGCGCGATGAGGACCAGCACGGACGGGATCTCGCTGAACGCCCAGGCGATGCCGCCCGCCGCGTTCTGGTCGGTGAGCGCGTCGATCCCCAGCGAGGCCGGCGGGCTCGCGTACGTCCCGACCATCGGCTCCGAGGCCATCATCAGCGCGATGCCGAAGAAGGCGTGGAACGGCATGCCCGCGAACAGTTCCAGCATCCGCATCACGTACCCCGGCCGGTGCGGGCCCGGGTCCACGCCCATGATCGGCCAGAAGAACACCACGCCGACCATCAGGAAGTGGACCATCATCCCGATGTGTCCGGGCTTCGAGCCCATCAGGAAGTCGAACAGGGGCGTGAAGTACAGCGCGTACAGGCTCGCGATGAACATCGGGATCGTGAAGCCGGGGTGCGTGACCACCTTCATGTACCGGCTGTGCAGCAGCTTCAGGAGCAGCTCGCGCGGCCCGGTCGAGCCCCGGCCCGCCACCGGCAGCGCCCGCAGCGCGAGCGTCATCGGCGCGCCGAGCAGCAGCAGGATCGGCGACAGCATGGAGACCACCATGTGCTGCACCATGTGCACGCTGAACATGACCATGCCGTAGTCGTTCAGCTTGGTGCACATCACGAGCGCGACCGTGAGGACGCCGACCGTGAAGAACGCCGTCCGGCTCACCGGCCACGCGTCCCCGCGCCGCCGCAGCCGCGCCACGCCCCACCCGTACAGGACGAGCGCCGCGAGGCAGCCGATCAGGAAGAAGGGGTCGGGAGAGAATTCCAGGCCCCGCCCCAGCGTGAACGGCGGCAGATCCGTGGTCATGCCGTGCCCGCTGTGATCCATCCGTACACTCCTGGAGCCCGATTCGCGCTTGTTGTCCGCACCAGACTAGAACCGCCCCCGGCCGCGGCGGCGACCGGGGGCGGGTGTCACGTACGGAAGGGCGTACGGTCACGCACGGGAGCCGTCAGAGCACGCACTCCGCCTCGGCGTAGCGGTCGGCCGGGACGGTCTTGAGGGTCTCCACGGCCCGCGCCAGCGGGACCATCGTGATGTCCGTGCCGCGCAGCGCGGTCAGCATGCCGAACTCGCCGCGGTGCGCCGCCTCCACCGCGTGCCAGCCGAAGCGGGTCGCGAGGACGCGGTCGTACGCGGTCGGGGTCCCGCCGCGCTGGACGTGGCCGAGGATGACCGGGCGGGCCTCCTTGCCGAGCCGTCGCTCCAGCTCCACGGAGAGCTGGTTGGCGACGCCGGTGAAGCGCTCGTGGCCGTAGATGTCGGTGCCGGCGGTCTTGAACTCCATCGAGCCCTCGCGCGGCTTCGCGCCCTCCGCGACCACCACGATCGCGAAGCGCTTGCCGTCCTCGAAGCGGGCGCCGACCCGGGCGGTCAGCTCGTCCATGTCGAAGGGGCGCTCCGGGACGACGACGGCGTGCGCGCCGGCCGCCATGCCGGAGTGCAGCGCTATCCAGCCGGTGTGGCGGCCCATGACCTCGACGACCAGGACCCGCTGGTGGGACTCGGCGGTGGTCTTCAGCCGGTCGAGGGCCTCGGTCGCCACGGTGACGGCCGTGTCGAAGCCGAAGGTGACGTCGGTGGAGGCGATGTCGTTGTCGATGGTCTTCGGGACGCCGACGATCGGGAGGCCCGCCTCGGAGAGCAGGTTCGCCGCCTTCAGGGTGCCCTCGCCGCCGATCGGGATGATGGCGTCCAGGCCGAGGTCCGCGACGTGGCCCCGGGCGCGCTCGACGCCGTCGACCAGATGGGCGGGCTGGACCCGGGAGGAGCCGAGGATGGTGCCGCCGCGGGCGAGGATGCCGCCCACCGCGTCGAGGTCCAGCTTGCGGTAGTCGCACTCCAGGAGGCCCTTCCACCCGTCGTGGAAGCCGATGACCTCGTCGCCGTGGTCCACCACGGCGCGGTGTACGACGGACCGGATGACAGCGTTCAGACCGGGGCAGTCTCCGCCGGAGGTGAGCACGCCAATGCGCATAGCCCGAAAACCTTTGCAACGTGGGCCGACTCCCGGACCACGTCGTCCGGCTGGATCCCCGCCACCCTATCGCCGCGGGGTGGCGGGGCCGAACCGGATGTCCGCACCGTGGACAGCGCACGTGCGTACGAGAGGTGCGGACGGACCGTGCGGGACGGTCAGGCGGGCTGCGTGGCCGCCGCGATGCGCTCGGCGCGCAGCGCCTCGTACCAGCGGTCGTCCGTCGGCGGCAGCGCGTTCACGTCGAGGGCCAGCTTCAGGAGCAGGTCCGCGATCTGCGGGTTGCGGGCCATGACGGGGCCGTGCATGTACGTGCCGAAGACGGTGTCGTTGTACGCGCCCTCGGTGCCGTCGCCGGTGCCGTTGCCCTTGCCGAGGACGGTCCGGGCGAACGGCCGGGCCGTCGGGCCGAGGTGGGTGATGCCCTGGTGGTTCTCGAACCCGGTGAGCTGGGGCAGGCCCAGGCGCGGGTCGATGTCCGCGAGGACGTCGCCGACGCACCGCTCGCCCTCGCCGCGGGTCGAGATCACGTCGATGAGCCCGAGGCCGGCCTCGCGCTCGCCGAGGTCGTTGATGAACTCGTGGCCCAGGATCTGGTAGCCGGCGCAGACCGAGAAGATGATCGCGCCGTTGGAGGCGGCCCGGCTCAGGCCGCCGTCCCGCCGCAGCCGCTCGGCCGCGAGCCGCTGCGGGCGGTCCTCGCCGCCGCCGATCAGGTAGATGTCGCCCGAGGTCGGCACCGGCTGGTCGCTGCGGACGTCGACGCGCTCGACGCTGAGACCGCGCTGGAGGGCGCGGCGCTCGACGACGAGGGCGTTGCCCTGGTCGCCGTAGGTGCTGAGCAGGTCCGGGTAGACCCAGACCAGGCGCAGGCTGCTGTCACTCATGCTGCATGTCCTCTACGGGTCAGTTGCCGACGCGGCGGCGGACGTCCTGGAAGGCGGTGTAGTTGGCGATCAGCTCGATCTGCCCGGGCGGGGCCATCGTGACGGCCTCGTCGAGGGTGTCGCAGACGCGGAAGTCCACGCCCGCGACCTCCAGGCGGACCGCCAGGTCGAGCCGGCGGTCGCCGATCACCATGATCGGGTGGCCGGCGAGCCGGCCGTAGTCGACGTCCCACAGCCAGGAGGTGTCCGTGCCGTCGGCGCCGCGCGCGTTGACGGAGAGGATCACCGGGGCCGGCGGGCCGTCGATGAGCGAGAACGTCTCCAGCCAGCCGGCCGGGTTCTTCGCGAGGAGCAGCCGCAGGTCGCGGTTCTGGAAGGAGACCACGTCGTAGCGGCCGGCGACGGCCTGCACCTGGTACATGCGCTCCAGGGCCACCTGCGGCGGCACCCCGAAGACGGCGGCGACGGCGGCCGAGGTGGTGGCGTTCGCCTTGTTGGCGCGGCCGGGGAGCTGGAGGCGGATCGGCCAGGCCGACCCGTGCGGGTCGAGCACGTGGTCACCGCTGAGCGCCCAGCTCGGCGCGGGGCGCCGGAAGCCGCACTCGCCGCAGAACCAGTCGTCGCCGGGGCGCTGCATGACGCCGCCGCAGGCGGGGCAGGACCAGGCGTCGTCCTTCCACTCCTGGCCCGCGGCGACCCACACCACGTTGGGGGAGGAGGAGGCGGCCCACACGATCAGCGGGTCGTCGGCGTTGGCGATGACCACGGCCTTGGTGCCGCTGAGGCCCTCGCGCCACTTCTCGGCGAGCATCCGGGTCTCGGCGGCGCGGTCGAGCTGGTCGCGGGAGAGGTTGAGCAGCGCGATCGCCTTGGGCGTGGTGTCCCGGGCGACGCCCGCGAGGTACTTCTCGTCGACCTCGATCACGCCGTACCGGGAGTCCGAGCCGCCGGCGAGCGCCGAGGTGATGCCCGCGGGCATGTTCGCGCCCAGGGCGTTCGAGACCACGGGGCCCGCGGCGCGCAGCGCCTCCGCGATCAGCCGGGTCGTGGTCGTCTTGCCGTTGGTCGCCGACACCAGGACGACGTCCAGGTGCTGGGCGAGGCGTCCGAGGAGGTCGGGGTCGAGCTTGAGCGCCACCCGGCCGCCGATCACCGATCCGCTGCCGCGTCCCGCCGCCCGCGACACCGCGGCCGCGGCCCTGCCCGCCGTCACGGCCAGCTTGGCGCGCGGCGACAGCGGCTCTGGATTACCGGGGTGTCCTGACATCGTTCTTGTTCCTCCTCGCGTCGGTCCGGGCTCAGCCTATCGAGATCCGGCCAGGAGCCCGAACAGCGGCACCGCCGAGCGATCGTACGAAACAGGCAGGTCACGGCGGACCGTACCCTTACCGGCATGCGAAACCGCCCCATCCCCGGCAGTTCCGGCCTGGTCCGAGCGATGACCCTGCTCGGCGACCCCGTGCTGCACGCGACCTGCGAGCCCGTCACCGACTTCGGACCCCAACTGGCCCGGCTCGTCGAGGACATGTTCGCCACGATGTACGCGGCGAACGGGGTGGGCCTGGCGGCGAACCAGGTGGGCGTGGGCCTGCGGGTCTTCGTCTACGACTGCCCCGACGACGAGGAGGTCCGCCACCTGGGGCACGTGGTGAACCCGCGCCTGGTGGAGGCGGACGGAGACGTGGTCAGGGGGCCGGAAGGGTGTCTCTCCCTGCCGGGCCTGGAGGCCCCGACGCCCCGGTTCGACCGCGCGGTGGTGGAGGGCGTGGACCTGGACGGGGCGCCGGTGCGGGTCGAGGGCACCGGGTTCTTCGCCCGCTGCCTCCAGCACGAGGCCGACCACCTGGCGGGCGGGGTCTACGCGGACCACGTCACGGGGTGGCGCAGATCACGTCTGCTGCGGGCGGTCCGCAAGCAGCCGTGGGGCGGCGGGGTCTCGGCCCTGGAGGGCTGAGGGGTTCCCCCGCGTGCGCGAGACCCTCTCCGGAAGTGCGCGGGGACCCTTTCCGGAAGCGCGCGGGGATCCTCGCTAGAAGCCCGGCCCGTCCGCGCGGTCGTCGGCCTCGGCCAGGCGGCCCCAGAGGAGGTCGGCCAGGCTGCGGACGAGCTCGGCGCGGGAGCAGGGGCGTTCGCCGAGCCACCAGTCGCCGGCCGCGTGCATCATGCCGACGATGCCGTGGCCCCAGATCCGGGCCTGGGCCTCGGCGGCGGGCCCCAGGTCGACGCGTTCGGCGATGACCTGGCCGAGCTCCTCGCCCATGCGGCGAAGGAGCGGGGCCGAGTGGCGGCCGACGTCGAAGCCCTGCTCGGTCTGGTGGGACTCCTCGGCGGGGTGCATGAGGAAGCGGTAGACCTGCGGCATCGCCTCGATCGAGGCGAGGTAGGTGTCGAGGGTGGACTCGACCCGGCGGCGCCGGTCGGCGGGGGCGTCGAGCGCGGCCCGCAGCGCGTCGAGGAGCGCGTCGGTGTGCCGGGTGGCGAGGGCGCGGTAGAGGCCGCCCTTGTCGCCGAAGTGGCGGTAGAGGATCGGCTTGGTGATGCCGGCCTCGGCCGCGATCGCGTTCATGGACGCCTTGGGGCCGTCCCGGAGCACCACCCGGTCCGCCGCCTCCAGCAGTTCGCGCCGCCGCTGCTCGGCGGGCGTCTGCCGGTCGGTGGTCCGGTGCGCGATGTCCATGTGCCTGTCTCCCCGGCCGTACGGTCTCGGTCCCGCCGTTCCGCGCCCGACGGTCCGGCGGTGCTGCGTGCTGTGTGTGTCGGGCCGTCGCAACGTAACACCCGGTCCGGCCCCGGTGCCGGTCGGGCCGGGCCGCCTCCGCGCAGGTTGACAGCCCCTACCCGGCGGTAACAGACTGCTGTTACCGCAAGTAACATACTGCTGGGAGGGAAAATGGGCGAGTTCACGTTCGAACTCAACGAGGACCAGAAGCAGGTGCGCGACTGGCTCCACGGCTTCGCGGCCGACGTCATGCGTCCCGCGGCCGCCGAGTGGGACGAGCGTGAGGAGACCCCCTGGCCGATCATCCAGGAGGCGGCCAAGCTCGGAATCTACTCCCTCGACTTCTACGCCCAGCAGTTCTTCGACCCGACCGGCCTCGGCATCCCCATGACGATGGAGGAGCTCTTCTGGGGCGACGCGGGCATCGCCCTCTCCATCGTCGGCACCGGCCTCGCCGCCGTCGGCGTCCTCGCCAACGGCACCGAGGAGCAGATCGGCACCTGGGTCCCGCAGATGTACGGCGACGCCAACGACGTCAAGGTCGCCGCCTTCTGCTCCTCCGAGCCCGACGCCGGCTCGGACGTCGCCTCCATGCGCACCCGGGCCGTCTACGACGGGGCCAAGGACGAGTGGGTCCTCAACGGCACCAAGACCTGGGCGACCAACGGCGGCATCGCCAACGTCCACGTCGTCGTCGCCGTCGTCGACCCGGAGCTCGGCTCCAAGGGCCACGCCTCCTTCATCGTGCCGCCGAACACCCCCGGCCTCTCCCAGGGCCAGAAGTTCCAGAAGCACGGCATCCGCGCCTCCCACACCGCCGAGGTCGTCCTGGAGGACGTCCGGATCCCCGGCCACTGCCTCCTGGGCGGCAAGGACAAGCTCGACGAACGCCTCGCCCGCGCCCGCGAGAAGGCCAAGGCGGGCGGCGAGCGCGTGAAGAACGCCGCGATGGCCACCTTCGAGGCCTCCCGCCCCGCCGTCGGCGCCATGGCCGTCGGCACCGCCCGCGCCGCGTACGAGGTGGCCCTCGACTACGCGAAGACCCGCGTCCAGTTCGGCCGCCCGATCATCGAGAACCAGGGCGTCGCCTTCCAGCTCGCCGACATGGCCACCCGGATCGACGCGGCCCGCCTCCTGGTCTGGCGCGCCTCCTGGATGGCGACCGCCGGCAAGCCCTTCACCTCGGCCGAGGGCTCCATGTCCAAGCTGTACGCCAGCGAGGTCGCCAAGGAGGTCACCGCCCAGGCCATCCAGATCCTCGGCGGCAACGGCTACACCCGCGAGTACCCGGTGGAGCGCATGCACAGGGATGCCGCCATCTACACCATCTTCGAGGGCACCAGCGAGATCCAGCGCCTGGTCATCAGCCGGACGATCGCCAAGTAAGTCAGGTCGCCGCGGCGCGCGTCCGCCCCGCACCCCCTCCCGGGGCGCGGGGCGGACGCGTCAGAACGGCCGGACCACGTCCCCGACCGCGTCCAGGGCGGTCCGCCACGGGTAGGCCGCCGGATCCCCCTGGCCCGGCTCGTGCGGCACGAACCCTCCCTCGCCGTACAGGACCCGCACGCCGGCGCCGCGCAGGATGTCCAGGGACAGGTCGAACCGGGGGTGCGCGGCGTACGCGGAGTTCACGCACGGCATCACCGCCATGGGGACCCGCTTCCCCATGCCCTCGGCCGCCACCGCGACGAGCCACGTGTCCGTGAGCCCGAGCGCCCACCGGTTGACCGTGTTGAAGGTGGCCGGCGCCACCACGATCGCGTCCGGCTCCGGCCACACGGCCGGCTCGCCGGGCAGCCGGTGGTCCCAGCGCACAGGGTGCCCGGTGAGGGCGGCGAGGCCGTCGAGGGAGCCGGCGAGCCAGCGGGCGGCCGTCGGCGTGAGGCCGAGGCACACGTCCCAGTTGTCGGCCTGCGCCTCCTCGACGACCCGTGCGACGTCGAAGACGGGGGAGGCGGCACTGCTGAACAGGTACAGGGTCCGATCGTTCATGACCGCCATCCGATCACATGGTGGTCGTACGAAGGCGATCCCGCCCGGACTCAGTCCTTCCGCTTCCCGTCGTGGAGGTGCAGCGAGCGCAGCACCGCTTCGAGGGCGAAGCGGTGGTCGGGGTCGAGGAGCCGGTCGCCGAAGTGGCTGTCCAGGTTCCGCAGGCGGTAGCGGACCGTCTGGGCGTGCACGCCCAGCATCTCGCCGACCTGCTCGGCCGGGGCCCGGGTGGAGACGTGGACGCGCAGGGTCTCGATCAGCCGGTCGCGCCGGCTGCCGGACAGCGCGTCGAGCGGGGCCAGTTCGCGCGCGGCGAGGTGGTGGACGAGCGCCGGGTCGGAGAGCAGCCACAACGTTGTCAGGTGGTCCTCGCAGCGCACCAGGGGCGCGTCCGGCACGACGCCGTCGTCGACGAGCTGGAGGACGCGCCGCGCCCAGCGGATGGAGTGGGCGGCCTGCGGCGGCGGCACGGTCAGACCGACGACGGCGGGGGTGCCGGCCAGGGCCGATTCGAGCATCGCGAGGCGCTCGGCGGTGAGCGGACCGGGGATGAGCAGGTGCGGCTGGGGAAGGCTGAGGTCGGCGAGGACGTCCCGGTCGAGGCCGGCCTGGACGAGTTCGGCGACCGGGGCCCGTAACGCGACCATGGTGCACTCGGAGGGCAGTTCCCAGGAGGACTCCCGGCACAGCTCGGCGATGGTCGTCCGGGGCAGCGGCGGACCGGCGAGGACGAGGTGGAGGAGCTGTCTGCGCAGCGCCGCCGTGTCCGACATCGCGCGCCCCTGGACCATGACGTACCCCTCGCGGGAGAGCGCCTCCAGCTCCTCGACGTAGGCGAAGAGGGCGTCCGCGAAGGCCAGGATGAGGGTGGGGGAGAGGTTGTACGTGCGCCCGATGCTCTTGGCCCGGCGCAGCGCGATGCGGGCGCCGAGACGGTAGGCGCCCTGCAGGGTGTCCAGGTCGCGGCCCTCGTAGGCCTCCACCCGGCCGAACTTGCGCAGCAGTTCGTCGCGGACGGCCGAGTTCGTCCCGGGGTCGGCGACCCGGTCCACGAAGGCCGCCAGGGCCTGCTCCACGCCCTGGCGGATCGCGTCCGAGTGGGGCCCGTTGAAGAGGTGGGCGTACACGGGGTAGGTCCGCTGGACCTCCACCCCGATCTCCTTGATGAGCCCGGGGATCTCCGGCCTCATCAGATCGGCGAACTCCCGGGGGAGCGGGTCGAGGGGCTCACCGACGCTCGGCGGCTGTGCGATAGCGGGCATGGACCGATCCCTTTGCTCTTCTGCGCGACCGGTGGGGGAACGGCGGTGCGGCGCCCCGCCCGGAGTACGGGGCGCCGCCACGGCCGTCAGGTGCGTACCTGCGGGAACTGCTGAAGCTAGGACACCTGCTCGTCGCTGTACACAACTTGCGCAGGAGTTGGCGTCCCCGGGAGGGCGAGCACCGCCGACTAGGCCGGTAATCGCCCCTGGGTGGCCGTTACTTGACGGCGGAGTGCCAGCTCTGGGAGAAGACCTTCCCGGCGTCGGGGGCGACGACCCCGGGCGCGTACAGGCCGGTCAGATAGGTCTGGGTGTTGTTGAGGACGAGGCTGTTCTTCCCGGCGGGGGAGGGCAGGCCCGTCTTGAGGTTGACCGCGCCGTCGATCAGGCCGAGCAGCCCGAGGCCGCAGCCGCTGGCGCCGGGGACGGCGAAGGTGTTGTCGCCCTGGGTGGAGCCGAGGAGGTTGATGCGGCTGATGTCGCCCTCCTCGTTCGGGGTGCCGTCGGCGCTGAAGCGGTCGAGGCCGAACTCGGGCGCGGTGAAGTTGCGCGGGCGCAGGAGGATCGGCTTCTCCTTGGTCCCGATGTAGCAGTTGCTGCCGAGGAACGGGTTCTCCAGGTGGATCCGGACCGGGAGCGTGACGATCGGCTGGTCGGTGAGGACGCCCGCGATCTGGTCGAAGTCCGAGGGGGTGCCGACCGACTCCAGGGTGGCGGTGATCTTGTTGAGCTTCCCGTCGGTCAACTGCTTGCAGATGCCGGAGATGAACGGGATGTCGCTCGGACACATCAGGCCGAGCAGGCCGCCGGGAACGGTGGCGGAGTCGGCGATGATCGCGCCGGAGGGCGGGGCGACGACCGTGCTGGTGCCGTCGGCGTTCTGGATGGCACCGATCTGGAGGTTGGTCTTCCCGGTGTTCACGGTCGTCTTGCCCAGCTTGATGGAGCCGCTGAGCGAGAAGGAGGCGACGCACTGCGGCGTCCTGTCGAGGCCGTCGGTGGCGAGCATCGCCGGGGCGTCGACGGGGCAGCGGGTGGACGGGGCCCAGCCGCCGTTCAGTTCGGGGACGGCGGCGGTCGCCGTGCCCATGGAGGCGAAGGCGCCGAGGGCGGTGAGGGCGGAGACGGTGGCCAGTTTCGTACGGGCGGGGACGAGGGGCATGGCGGAGGCCTTTCTGGCGGAAGGGGAACGGGGCGGGGCGGGTCAGCGCTCGGGCTTGGGGATGACGAGGGGCTGGGAGTCCTCGGTGCACTCGAGCGGGTTCCAGGCGTTGGGGTCGACGGCACAGGTCTGGCCCTGGATCTGCTTCACGTAGTTGCCGGGACCGGAGATGGAGGCGGTGAGCAGCCGGTCGAGGTCCTCTCCGTCGGCACCACAGCCCTCGAAGGCGGGAATGGTCGTCTCGCCGGTGAGCGGGCCGCCACTGGAGACCAGGTAGCCGACGGCGTCGGTGCCGTTGACGAGTTGTCCCTTCCCCAGGAGCACCAGGTGCTTCCCCGGGTGCCGGGCGGGGTCGGGATCGGTGGAGGTGAGCGGCTGCGCCGTACGGCAGGAGGGGCCCACGTCCAGTTCGACGCCGTTGACCTTGACGTCGAGGACGCGCAGGACGAGCGGTGCCCGGACCACGGTCTCCGTGAAGTTCGAGAAGTCCGACAGGAAGATGCGCAGGAGCGCTTCGACCGTGATGGGACCGGTCTGTTCCAGGACCATGGTCGCCGTGACCGGCTGGAAGTCGAAGGTCAGGAAGGTGGAGGTGAAGGGCGGGGTCTGTTTGCGCCCCTGGTAGGACAGGTTGGCCGTCGACGGGACGAAGAAGTTGATCTCGCCCGGTGGGGCGGGGTGGGGCGGCTCCCCCGAGAGGCCCTGTTCGATCAGCATGCAGGACAGCGGGAGGAGCGAGGCGCCTTTCAGTTTCCGCACGTTGGTGTAGCCGGTGACGTAGGCGGACAGCGACATGGGCGTCGGATTCTCGGTCAGGCAGGGGGGCGCCGCCGGCCGGGTCGCCGGTGTGGGGGACGCGTTCCCGTCGGCCGCCGTCGCGCTCTCGTCCGTCCGCCGGCCGACCCGCGGACCCTTCGGGGCTCCGCTCGTCCCGTTCGTGGTCTCCGGCTTCGTCGGGGCCGTCCGGTCCGCCGGGAGCGACGGCGCGGGCGGACCGGACGAGGGGGCGGACGGCGAAGGGACGGCCGATGACGTGGGAGGGGGTGTCGGTTCCGTGGTGGGGGCGTCCGCGCCGACCGGGAGGGTGACGAGCCGCATGCGCTCCCCGGCGTCCGGGCCGGGGGCGCAGGTGACGGAGAGGGACGCGGGGATGGTGGCCGCACCGTCGGCCGTGCTCGGGGCGAGGTCGACGGCGAACGCCCCGGCGACGAGGGTCAGATCGCCGGGGACGTCGGTCGTCAGGGAGGGGACGTCCCCGGTCGTGGTGAGCACGAGGGGTCCTTCGGCGGGCACGGCGACGGGCTGCGACGTACCGCTCCACGTGGCCTCCGCGCGCTTTTCGTTCTGGGCCACGCCGACCGCGAGCCGCGTCTCCGCCCGTACGGCGGCGGCCTTGAGCGCGGTGAGGTCGGCCACGGCCCCGGCGGGGAGTTCCACCGTCGTGGTGACGTCGGTGGGGCGTATCTCCTCGCCCACGGCCGCCCTTTCGGGGAAGGCCGCCGTGATCCGTACCGTCGCGGCCTGCTGTCCCGAAGGCAGGGTGCAGACGTAGGGCAGCGCGGTGTCGACCTTCAGCGTCCCCACGGCGACGGCCGAGGCCGGGAGCAGGGGGGCGAGCGCCACGAACGCGGCGACCGTCGCGCCGCGCGCGTGGACGCGGACGCGGGGGGATCGGGTGGTGGGCCCGGGGCCTCTCATCTGGGTGCTCCGCTCGGGTCGTTGGGTGCCGACGGGAGGAGGGGCCGGCGCGGGGCGCGGCCGGCCCGCGAAGGCGGGAAGCCGCGCCCTTACGGGTGGGAGCCGACGATCGTCGGGACAGTGGCGGTGCCCGTCTTCTTGAGCAGGTAGTCGGCCTTGACGATTAGACTGGCGCCGACCGGGGCGGCCTCACCGCAGTTGGTCTGCGAGACGACGGTCAGACCGCCGGTCGTGCCGGCGAGGTTCAGCCTGCCCGTCGCGTTGGTATAGGTGACGGGTATCGTCCCGCGGACCCGGAAGACGCAGGCGCCCCAGGTGACCCGGGTGTCGACGTCGCCGAGGTGGCCCCTGGTGACGCCGGCGGAGGCGTCGTGGTCCCGGGCGACGAGGGTCCAGGGGGTGGTGGGGGCGAAGCTCACGGTGCCGAGCACGCTGCTGCAGGGCACGCCGGGGGCGCCGAACGCGAAGGAGTCGACGGTGCCGACGGTGGCCGGGTTGCCGGTGGCGCTCCGCAGGCCGCCCGAGAAGGACGACCGCGAGCACGTCACGGCGATGCCGTTGTCCTTGACGAGTTCGATCAGCATGACGACGTTCGCGCTGTTCGTCGCGGAGACGCCGACCGGTGACGGACCCACGGTCCAGACGGTCGAGGGAGCCGCCGAGGCAGGGGCCGCCGCGAGGACGAACGCGGCCGCAGCCGCTCCGGCGGCGACGCCGCACTTCCTGATCGGTTCCTTCACGGTGCGGGACTCTCCTCGGTGGTCGTCGCCCCCGCGCGGGAGCGGAGGGGAAGGGCGGTGGGACGCGCGGACAGCCCGCGCCCGCCCGGCCGGGGTCACCGGCCGGGCGGACACGGAGGGAACGCCTTACGGGTTGGAGCCGACGATCGTCGGGATGACGGTGGTGCCCGTCTTCTTGACGAGGTAGTCGCCCTTGAAGGTCGGCTTGGCGCCCACCGGGACGGCGCTGCCGCAACCGGTCGACGAGACGACGGTCAGTTCGCCGGCGAGGCTGTTGACGGAGAGCTTGCCCGTCGAGTTGGTGTACGTGCCGGACGCCTTGCCCGTGACGCGGAAGACGCAGGCGCCCACGGTCACCTTGGCGTCGACGTTCCCGACGTAGCCCTTGGTGACCCCGGTCCCGGCGGTGTAGTCCTGCGCCACGATGGTCCAGGGGGTGGTCGCGACGGTGGTCACATTGCCCAGGACGCTGGTGCAGGGGGCGCCGGAGGCGCCGAAGGCGATGGCGCTGATGGAGGCGACGGTCGCCGGGTTGCCCGTGGCGCTGGACATCGAGGCCGTGGCGGTCGACTTCGTACACGTCATGGCGATGCCGTTGACGCTCAGGACGATGTTCCCGCTGTTCGTCGCGGAGGCGGCGACGGGCGACGGCGCCGGGCTGACGGTCCAGACCGTCGACGGCACGGCCGAGGCCGGGGACACCGCCAGGGCGAACGCGGCGGAGGCGCCACCGGCGACGACGGCGAGCTTTCTGATGGGCTTCTTCATGACTCTGGGACTCTCCTTGGGGATTGACCAGCAGAGGTGGCCGCGGTGGAGGGGGACGAGCGGCCGGCGGCACGGGATTCCCCGGCTGCGAAACCTGACGTTACTTGCGGGAAACTTAGCTGAACAATGGCGAAGTCCATGATTCTTTGAACTCGTTCCATTGCCTGTCAAGTGGGTGAGCGGTAACGGGAATCGCCTTGGTTCCGGGGTGCGCAATGTCGACAATTATGATCGATCGGTCGAGGGGTGGGATCAAGCCGCTCCGCAGCGGCCCCAGGGGCCCCGAAGAGGCGTGTATTCGCTCTTCCGGATGACAAGTCGAGGGGTGGCTCTGTTTCCCCGATGACAAATATCCGGCCGTTCTTCCCCGTCTTCCGAAAACTCGGAACCCGGTATTGCCCCGGGAGGTTACTCGGCCGTAACGTTCCCCGGGCGGCGCTCAGTCGCAGGTCGGCGCGCACCCACGGGCCGGACCGAGCACCGCAACGGGGTGCGGCTCCGCCGACGGAGACCCGCCCGCCGGGCCCTGAGGAGAAGCGATGCCCGCTGTATCTCGGCGGAGACAAGAACCGGTCCGGTCTTTGTCTCCGCGGTGACAAGAACGGCAATGGATCAAGGATCGCGGCGACGCGCCTATTGTCCCGGTGATCCGCACCGACTTAACGTGCGCCCGCGGTGCACACCCGACTCGCGCCTGCTGGAGGTGGTATGGGAATCGAAGTAGTCGTTGAGGGTCTGACCATGTCCTTCGGCAAGCAGAACATCTGGCAGGACGTGACGCTGACATTGCCGGCCGGAGAGGTGAGCGTGATGCTCGGCCCTTCCGGAACCGGCAAGACGGTCTTCCTGAAATCGCTCATCGGACTGCTGAAACCCCAGCGGGGCCGTGTCCTCATCAACGGGGTCGACATGGTCAGCAGCCCCGAGCGCGACATCTACGAGACCCGCAAGCTCTTCGGCCTCATGTTCCAGGACGGGGCCCTCTTCGGCTCCATGACCCTCTTCGACAACATCGCCTTCCCGCTGCGCGAGCACACCCGCAAGCGGGAGTCGGAGATCCGGCGCACCGTCATGGAGCGCATCGAACTCGTCGGCCTCCTCGGCGCCGAGGGGAAGCTGCCGGGCGAGATCAGCGGCGGCATGCGCAAGCGCGCCGGCCTCGCCCGCGCCCTCGTCCTCGACCCGCAGATCGTCCTGTGCGACGAACCGGACTCCGGGCTCGACCCCGTCCGCACCGCCTACCTGTCCCAGTTGCTCATCGACCTCAACGCGCGGATCGACGCGACGATGCTCATCGTCACCCACAACCTGGACATCGCCGCCACCGTCCCCGACAACATGGGGATGTTCTTCCGGCGCAACCTGGTCACCTTCGGCCCCCGCGAAGTCCTCCTCACCAGCGACGAACCGGTCGTCACCCAGTTCCTCGCGGGGCGCCGCGAAGGGCCCATCGGCATGTCCGAGGAGAAGGACGCCGCCACCCTCGCCGCCGAGGCCGACAGCGCCGGGGGCGCACGCGCCCACGCGCCCCGCGTCATCGTCCCGCAGTTGGAGCCCTCGCCCGGCCTGCCGCCCCGCGCCGCCGTCGCACGGCGCAGGGAACGGGTCCTCGGCATGCTCGACCGGCTGCCGCCCGCCGCCCGCGCCGCCATCGAGGACACCTACGCGCGGACCGCCGTGGCGCCCACCCTGCGCATGCCGGCCGCCGGGAGCGGCGCGTGATCACCGGCGCGCTGCGGCAGACCGGCCGCCTCTTCGCCCTCGCCGCCGAGGTGAGCAGGGCCGTCTTCCGGCGCCCCTTCCAGTTCCGGGAGTTCATCGAGCAGTTCTGGTTCGTCGCGAGCGTCACCATCCTGCCGGCCGCGCTCGTCTCGATCCCCTTCGGCGCCGTGATCGCCCTCCAGGTCGGCTCGCTCACCCAGCAGCTCGGCGCCCAGTCCTTCACCGGCGGCGCCAGCGTCCTCGCCGTCATCCAGCAGGCCAGCCCCCTCATCGTCGCCCTCCTGATCGCCGGCGCCGGCGGCTCCGCCATCTGCGCCGACCTCGGCTCCCGCACGATCCGCGAGGAGCTCGACGCCATGGAGGTCATGGGCGTCTCGCCCGTCCAGCGCCTGGTCGTCCCGCGCGTCCTCGCCACCATGGCGGTCGCCGTCCTCCTCAACGGCATGGTCTCCGTCGTCGGCACCCTGGGCGGCTACTTCTTCAACATCGTCCTCCAGGACGGCACCCCCGGCGCCTACCTCGCCAGCTTCTCCGCCCTCGCCCAACTGCCCGACCTCTACATCAGCGAACTCAAGGCCCTGATCTTCGGGTTCATCGCGGGCATCGTCGCCGCCTACCGGGGGCTCAACCCCCGCGGCGGCCCCAAGGGCGTCGGCGACGCCGTCAACCAGTCCGTCGTCATCACCTTCCTGCTGCTGTTCTTCGTGAACATGGTGCTGACGGGCATCTACCTGCAGATCGTCCCGCCGAAGGGAGGCTGAGGCCGATGGCCTCCCCGTTCGTCTGGCTCGACCGCTCCGGCGACCAGCTCCTGTTCTACGTCCGGGCCCTGCTCTGGATCCCGCGAACCCTGCGCCGCTACCTCAAGGAGGTGCAGCGGCTGCTCGCCGAGGTCGCCTTCGGCTCCGGCGGCCTCGGCGTCATCGGCGGCACCATCGGCGTGATGGTCGCGATGACCCTCTTCACCGGCACCGTCGTCGGCCTCCAGGGCCACGCGGCCCTCGAACAGATCGGCACCGCCGCCTTCACCGGCTTCGTCTCCGCCTACTTCAACACCCGGGAGATCGCCCCGCTCGTCGCCGGACTCGCCCTCTCCGCCACCGTCGGCGCCGGCTTCACCGCCCAGCTCGGCGCCATGCGCATCAACGAGGAGGTCGACGCCCTCGAAGGCATGGGCATCCGCTCCATGCCGTACCTGGTCACCACCCGCATCATCGCCGGCGTCGTCGCCATCGTCCCGCTCTACGCGATCGGCCTGCTCTCCTCCTACCTGGCCTCCCGTTACATCACGGTCCTCTTCAACGGACAGTCGGCGGGGACCTACGACCACTACTTCAACCTCTTCCTGTCACCGACGGACGTCCTCCTGTCGGTGCTCAAGGTGCTGGTCTTCAGCGTGATGGTGATCATCGCCCACTGCTACTACGGCTTCCGCGCCTCCGGCGGCCCCGCCGGCGTCGGCATCGCCGTCGGCCGCTCCGTGCGCAACGCCATCGTGCTGATCAGCGTCACCGACTTCTTCCTGTCGCTGGCCCTCTGGGGCGCGACCACGACCGTGAAGGTGGCGGGGTGAGATGAGCGATCCACGCGGCCAGACCCTGCGCCGCCGGTCCGCCGGCGTCGTCTTCCTCCTGGTGCCCGCCCTGCTCGCCTGGCTGGCGGTCGCCGTCTACGAGAAGCGCTTCACCGACTCCGACCCGGTCGTCGTCGAGACCGGCAGCGTCGGCAACGAGATGCACCTCGGCGCCGAGGTGAAGCTGCGCGGCGTCGTCGTCGGCGAGGTCCGCGCCATCGACTCCACCGGCACCGGGGCCCGGCTCACCCTCGCCATGCGGCCCGGCACCCTGGACCACGTCCCCTCCGACGTACGCGCCCAGATGCTGCCCACCACGCTCTTCGGCGAACGGTTCGTGGCCCTCGTACCGCCCGGCAACCCCTCGGCGAAGCCGCTGGGCCCCGGGTCCGTCATCCCCGAGGACCGCTCCGAGAACGCCGTCGAACTCCAGCAGGTCCTCGACAACGTCCTGCCCCTGCTGACCGCCGTCCAGCCGCAGAAGCTCTCGGCGACCCTCTCCGCCGTCTCCAAGGCGCTGGAGGGGCGCGGCGACCAGCTCGGCGACACCCTCACGCAACTCGACGCCCACCTGCGCGAGTTCAACCCCCACCTGCCCGCCCTCAACCGCGACCTGAAAGAACTCGTGAAGGTCAGCCACCTCTACGCGGACGCCGCCCCGGACATCCTCACCGCGCTCACCGACTTCACCACCACCAGCGGCACCCTCGCCGAGAAGGAGGCCGAACTGTCCGGCACCCTCGGCGCCACCACCCGCACGGCCCAGGACCTGACCACCTTCCTGCGCCAGAACAAGGACAACATCATCCGGCTCGGCGCCACGAGCAGGCCCACCCTGGAACTGCTCGCCGAGTACTCCCCGTCCTTCCCCTGCACCCTGCGCACCCTCGCCCAGTTCGTGCCCGCCATGGACAAGGCGCTCGGCAAGGGCACGAACCGGCCCGGACTCCACGTGAACGTCACCGCCGTGCCCGCGCGCGGCGCCTACGTCCCCGGCCGCGACACCCCCTCCTACGGCTCCGGCGGCGGCCCGCGCTGCCACCCCGTGCCCTACCTCGGCGCCTCCGTCGCACCCGCCGCCCGGGCCTCCGCCGCCGCCGACCAGGACCTCGGGCCCGCCAACTCCCCGCAGGAGAACGACCTCGTCAACGAACTCCTCGCCCCCGCCGCGAAGAAACGGCCCGGCGACCTGCCGGACTGGAGCAGCCTCCTGGCCGGACCCGCCTTCCGCGGAGCGGAGGTGACCCTCCGATGACGACGCCACCCGCCCACACGCGACGGCGCGGCCTGACCGGGACGGTCCTGAAGTCCCTCGTGTTCGTCCTGGTCACGGCGCTCGCCACCACCGTCCTCGGCTTCAGCATCGCCGACACCGGGGTCGGCTCCGCCACCCGCTCGTACAAGGCGCTCTTCACCGACGTCACCGGACTCGTGGAAGGCGACTCCGTCCGCATCGCCGGGGTCGAGGTCGGCGAGGTGACCGACGTGCGCGTCGTCGAACGGCGCACCGCCCAGGTCACCTTCACCGTCCGAGAGGACCGCACCCTGCCCCGCTCCGCGACCGCCGCCGTCAAGTACCTCGACATGGTCGGCCAGCGGTACGTCTCCCTCGACCGGGGCAGCGGCGCCCTGTCCGGCGCCCTCCAGTCCGGGGAGACCATCCCGCTGGAGCGCACCACGCCCGCACTCGACCTCACCCTGCTGTTCAACGGCTTCAAACCGCTCTTCGAGGGCCTCTCGCCCGCCGACGTCAACGACCTCGCCGGCTCCCTCGTCCAGGTCCTCCAGGGTGAGAGCGGCACCGTCGACAGCCTCCTGCGGCACATCGGCTCCCTCACGAAGACCGTCGCCGCCAAGGACGAGGTCGTCGGCCAGGTCATCACCCACCTCAACACCGTCCTGACCACCCTCAACCACCGCGAGGCCGGCTTCGAGGACCTCGTCGTCACCCTCCAGAAGCTCGTCACCGGCTTCAACGCCGACCGCAAACCCCTCGGCCAGGCCGTCCGGGCGATCGGCGACCTCACCACCACGACCGCCGGGCTGTTCCAGGAGGCACGCGCCCCCCTCAAGCAGGACATCCGCGAACTGGGCCGGCTCTCCGGGACCCTCGGCGACCACACCCCCCGCATCGAGTCCTTCCTCGCCAACACCCCCGCCAAGATGACCGCCCTGGCCCGCCTCTCCTCGTACGGGTCCTGGTTCAACCTCTACCTCTGCGAGGCGCGCGTGAGCGGCGTGGGCACCTCCGACGGCTCCGAGCCGCCGACCGGCGTCACCGTGACCGAATCGAGGTGCCGCGGATGAGCCGCCGCCCCCTGCTCAAGCCGGTCAAGGAGCGCAGCCCCGTCGCCGTCGCCGTCGTCGGACTCCTCCTCCTCGCCCTCCTCGCCGCCCTCGCGTACAACGTGGAACGCCTCCCCCTCGTCGGCGGCGACACCGCCTACAGCGCCGACTTCACCGAGGCCGCCGGACTCGACGAGGGCGACGAGGTGCGCATCGCCGGCGTCAAGGTCGGCCAGGTCACCGCCGTCGCCCTCGACGGACCCAAGGTCAAGGTGACGTTCGAGGTCGGCGACGCCTGGGTCGGCGACCGGTCGACCGCCGCCATCGCCATCAAGACCCTCCTGGGCGAGAAGTACCTGGCGCTCGACCCCCTGGGCTCCGCCCCGCAGGACCCCGGGACCCGCATCCCGCAGTCCCGCACCACCTCCCCGTACGACGTGACGCAGGCCTTCCAGGACCTCAGCGGCACCGTCGACGCACTCGACACGAAGAAGCTCGCGGACAGCTTCGCGACGATCTCCGACACCTTCAAGAACTCCCCGCCGCACGTCCGCAACGCCGCCACCGGCCTCTCCGAACTGTCGAGGACCGTCTCCAAGCGCGACGCCGAACTCGCCCGCCTCCTGGAGAACAGCGAGAAGTTCACCAAGACCCTGGAGGACAGGAAGTCCAGCTTCGAGACGCTCATCGAGGACGGCGGCTCGCTGCTCGGAGAGCTCAGGAAGCGCCGCGACGCCATCCGCGCCCTCCTCAAGGGCAGCAGGGAGCTGGGCACCCAGCTCGGCGGCCTCGTCGGCGACAACGACCGGCAGCTCGGCCCGACCCTCAAGTCCCTCGGCCGCGTCACCGAGGTCCTGGAGAGGAACAGCGGCAAGCTCGACCGGACCCTCGCGCTCGTCGGCCCGTACTACCGGCTCGTCGGCAACACCCTCGGCAACGGCCGCTGGTTCGACAGCTACCTGTGCGGCGTGGTGCCCCGGACCTACCTGCCCGAAGCCTCGCAGCCCACGACCGGATGCCTGCCGCCGAAACAGCCGGCGACGGGCAAGGGGAGCGGTGAACGATGACCAAGCCCAGAACGCCCCTCGCCGCCGGACTCGCCCTCGTGGTGCTCGCCGCCTGCGGATTCGTCGCCGTACGCGTCCTCGAACCCGACGGCACCCGCGTCACCGCCTACTTCGACCGGACGGTCGGCGTCTACGCCGGCTCCGACCTGCGCGTCCTCGGCGTCCGGGTCGGAGAGGTCGAGTCCGTCGAACCGCAGGGCACCCGCGTCCGCGTCCGGCTCCACCTCGACGAGGGCGTCCGCGTCCCCGCCGACGCCCGGGCCGTCGTCGTCGCCCCGAGCATCGTCGCCGACCGCTACGTCCAGCTCACCCCCGCCTACGGCACCGGCCCCGCCCTCGCCGACGGCGCCGAACTGCCCGCCTCGCGCAACCGCGTCCCCGTCGAGATCGACCAGCTCTACGCATCGATCACCGACCTGAGCGAGGCCCTCGGCCCGGACGGTGCCAACTCCGCAGGAGCCCTGTCCGCACTCCTGGACACCGGCGCGAAGAACCTCAAGGGCAACGGCGCCTCCATCGGCACCTCCATCGAGGAGTTCGGCAAGGCCGCCAAGACCCTCGACGGCAGCAGCGAGCAGCTCTTCACCAGCCTCGGACAGCTCCAGACCTTCACCACCATGCTCAAGAAGAAGGACGGCGACGTCCGCACCGCGCAGGAACGCCTGGACGAGGTCGTCGGCTACTTCGCCGAGAACAAGGACGACCTCACCGGCGCCCTGGAAGAACTCGGCAAGGCCCTCGCCCGGGTCAAGACCTTCATCAAGGACAACCGCGGCGAACTGAAGAAGAACGTCGACCGGCTCGTGCCCCTCACCCGGACCCTCGTCGACCAGCGGGCCTCCCTCGCCGAGGCCCTCGACGTCGCCCCGCTCGCCGCCGGCAACCTCGTCAACGCGTACGACCCGAAGACCCGCACCCTCGACGGCCGCGCCAACCTCAACGAGATCAGCATGGGCGGACCGCTGCTCCCGCTGCCGGTGGCCGGCGGCTCCGCGGCGGGCACCGGGAAGGGGGAGCGATGAGCCGCCCCACCTCGTCCGCCGGGAAGCTCCTCGGCGCCGGAGCCGTCGGCACCGTCGCCCTCGGCCTGGGCATCGCCGTCGTCCTCGGCCTGGTCCCCGCCCCTTCGCTCCGGTTCGACGGCATCGAGGACCTGCCGCTGCCCGGCGGCGCCGACCTCGGCCCCCACCCCTACACGGTCACCGCCGAACTCGACGACGTCCTGAGCCTCGTGCCGCAGTCCGCGGTCAAGGTCAACGACGTCGCCGTCGGACGCGTCACCGCCATCGAGCTGGTGCCCGGGAGCTGGACCGCCCGCGTCACCCTGAGGATCAACGGCGACGTCCGGCTGCCCGCCGACGCCGGCGCCCGCCTGGAGCAGTCCAGCCTCCTCGGCGAGAAGTACGTCCAGCTCGTCGCCCCGACCTCCGGCGGCACCGGACGGAGCGGCGTCCGACAGACGGCCGCAGGGCAGGGCGACGGCGGACGACTCACCGACGGCAGCGTCATCCCGCTGGCCCGCACCAGCCGGAACACGGAGGTCGAGGAGGTCTTCGGCGCCCTGTCCCTGCTGCTCAACGGCGGCGGCGTCAACCAGCTCAAGACCATCACCCGGGAGCTCAACGCGGCGCTCGGCGGACGCGAACCCGAGGTCCGCTCGATGCTGAACCGGGTGAACACCCTGGTCGGCAACCTGGACGCGCACCGGGGCGACATCACCCGCGCCCTCGACGGGGTCAACCGGCTCTCCGCCACCCTCGCCGGCCGCAAGAAGGACGTCGACACCGTCCTCACCGGTCTCTCGCCCGGCCTGAAGACGCTGGAGAACCAGCGGGGCTCCCTGCTGACCATGCTGCGCGCCCTGGACACCCTGTCCGGCGTCGCCGTGACCACCGTCAACGCGAGCAAGAAGGACATGGTGGCCGACCTGAAGGCCCTCGCGCCGACCCTGAGGGCGCTCGCGGACGCCGGCGCCGACCTGCCCGCGTCGCTCCAGGTCCTGCTGACGTACCCCTTCACCGACGAGGTGATGCGGGGCATCAAGGGCGACTACCTCAACACCTATCTGCACCTCGCCGCCGTCCCCGGCACCGAGGTGATCCCGCCCCTGGTCCCCAAGGCCGACCCCACCCCCGACCCCACCCCGTCGGCCCCGGAGACGACGGACCCGGAGCCCGAACCGGAACCGGAGCCAGAGCCGGAACCCGAGCCGGAACCCGAACCCGAACCGGGCGCCCGGCAGAGCCGGGGACAGAGCACCGGACCGGCCCTGCCGCTGCCCCCGGTCCGCACCGGCGGCACCCCGACGGACGGAGGCGAGAACCGGTGATCACCCGCACCGTACGGCTGAAGAACCTGGCGTTCCTCGTCATCGCCGTCCTCGTCCTCGGCTTCGTCGGCATCCGCTACGCCGACCTCGGCCGCCACGTCGGCGTCGGCGACCACTACACCGTCAAGGTCCACCTCGCCCGTACGGGAGGCCTGTTCACCCACTCCGACGTCACCTACCGGGGCGTCTCGGTCGGACGCGTCGGCGACATCGACCTCACCGCCGACGGGGTCGTCGCCGAACTGCGCATCAAGAAGTCCGCCCCCCGGATCCCCGCCGACGCGAAGGCCGTGGTCGCCGGGCTCTCCGCCGTCGGCGAGCAGTACATCGACCTGCGCCCCGAGAGCGACGGCGGCCCCTACCTCGCCGACGGCGCCCGCATCGAGCAGACCGACACCCAGGTGCCGGCCCCGGTCACCGACGTGCTCGCGAGCATGAACGACCTCACCACCTCCGTACCGCTCGACTCCCTGCGCACGGTCGTCGACGAGTTCGGCAAGGCCTTCGAGGGGCACGGCGACGACCTCCAGGCCCTCCTCGACAACGGCAGCGCGTTCGTCCGGGCCGCCGACCGGGCCCTGCCGTCCACCACACGGCTCATCGACGACGGCGAGGTCGTCCTGCGCACCCAGGCCGACGAGAGCCGCGCCATCCGGGGCTTCGCCACCGGAGCGCGCGACCTCGCCGCCGCCCTCAAGGGCTCCGACGCCGACCTGCGGCGCGTCCTGACCGTCACCCCCGACGCGGCCGGACAGGTCAGCGGCCTCCTGCGCGACCTCGACCCCAGCCTGGGCGTCGTCCTCGCCAACCTCCTGACCACCTCGGAGGTCGCCGTCACCCGGCAGCGCGGCATCGAGGAACTGCTCGTGACGTACCCGGCGGCCGTCTCGGCCGGAGCCACCGCCGTCGACGGCGGAAAGGTGAACTTCGGCATGGCGGTCACCTTCTTCAAGCCCCTGCCCTGCACCTCCGGATACGGCGGTACGCGCTACCGCAACGGCCTCGACCTGGGCACCGCGCCCGCCCTCAACACCGGTGCGGCCTGTACGGGCTCCGCGGCGGCCGGGATCAACGTCCGCGGCTCGGCGCACGCCCCGAAGGGCGGCCCCGTGCCCGCCCCGGCCACACCCGGCTCCCTGCCCTCGGGCAATACGGGCAGCACGGGTGGTACGGGCGGGACGACGGGCTCCCCGCGCCCGTCCCTGCCCGGCGCGCTCGCGCTGCCCGGCCAGGGCGACGGCCCGGCGGACATGGCCGGGCTCCTCGGCCTGGGCACCGGAGGCACGCGATGAGGCGGGCGGGGATCCTCGGCGCCGGCGCCCTCGTCGTCGCCCTCGGCTTCTGCGGCACCGGCGCGTGGACCTACGCGCAGGCCCGCTCCGACGAGGGCCTCTCCTTCGGCCGCGCACGGGACACCGCGCTCGCCGAGGGCCGGCGGCACCTCACCGTCCTGAACACGCTCGACGCCTCGACCCGCGAGCGCGCCGCGGCGGGCGTACGGGCCTGGCGCGACGCCTCCACCGGCCCGCTCCGCACCGAACTGGGCCGCACCGAGCCCGCGGTGGGCGCCTCGGCGCGCGCCACGGTCACCGAGGCCGCCCTCACCGCGCTCGACACCCGCGCCGGTACGGCGAAGCTCATCGCGACCGTACGCGTCGACGTCACCCCGCGCGGGGGCGCCACCGCGACCAGTGACCGCAAGCGCCTGGAGGCCGTCCTGACGCGCACCGGCGAGGACACGTGGAAGGTCGCGGCCCTGAGCGCGGTCCCCGTCGCGGGCGCGGAGGGAAGCGAGAAGGAGGAGGGCGGGGACGAGTGACGCGACTGCTGCGCGGAAGGGCCGGGGAGACGGACGGAAAGGCTCCGGAGCCGGGGGAGACGGCGATCGGGGCGGCTCCCGCCGAGGGCGGCCCCGAGCCGGACGCCCAAGACACCCCGGACACCCCGGACGACGGTGACAACGAGAGCGACAACGACAACGACAGCGACGGAGACGACGACAGCGACGGCGACAACGACAACGACGGCGACGACGGTGGCGGCCGGTTCACCCCCCGCCGGCGCACGGCCGTCCTCGTCGCGGCCGTCGTCGCCCTCCTCCTCGGTGGAAGCGGCTTCTTCTACGGCGCCCACCAGCTCCGGTCCACCCCGTCCGCCCGCAACCACGCGCTCACCGACACCGCCGCCACCACCCGCGTCGGCGGCGACGTCGGCGAGGGCCTCGCCCGGGTCTTCTCGTACGCGCCCGGCCAGGCGGACGCCGCCGAACGCTCCGCCGCGACCGTCCTCTCCGGACGCGCCGCACGCCAGTACACCGACCTGTTCGCCCAGGTCCGCGCGAGCCTGGTCGAGCAGCGCCTCACCCTCACCACCCAGGCCGTCCGCACCGGGGTGATCGACCTCCACGGGAACACCGCGCGCCTGCTCGTGTTCCTCGACCAGACCTCGCGGCGCGACACGGCACCCGCCACGTCCGCCGCCGCCCAGCTCACCGTCACCGCGGAGTTCCGGGACGACCGGTGGCTGATCGTCGACATCAAGGCCCGCTGACCATGGGCACGAACGTGCGCATGCGCACGAGCGGGAGACGGGAGCACTCCATGACACGCGCGGTCCGCACCCCGGCGGGCATCCGGCCGGCCCTGACGGTGGCCCTCGTGCTCACCCTCGTCGCGGGCGCCTTCGCGGCCTGGGCGGGCCGGGACTGGTACGCCGCGGCCCACGACGACTCCGCCGCGTACGCCGTGCAGCGCGACCGCGCGCTGGCGGCGGGGGAGCAGGCCGTGCAGAACCTCAACACGCTCGACCACCGGCGCGTGGACCAGGGCCTGGACCTCTGGGAGTCCTCCACGACCGGCGAGCTGCACGAGCAACTCGTGGACGGGCGAACGGAGTTCGCCGGACAGGTCAAGGCCGCGAAGACGGTGACCACGGCCCGGGTGCTCTCCGGCGCCGTCACCGAGCTCGACGACCGCGCGGGGCGGGCCCGGCTGCTCGTCGCCCTGCGCATCACCGTCACGACGCCCGACAGCAAGAGCACGGACAAGGACAGCCGCATGCTGGGCGAACTCACCCGGACCGACGGGCAGTGGAAGCTCAGTGCCCTGGGGCAGGCCCCCGTGGGCGGCTCGGCGGCCGGCTGACCGGCCCGCGTCCCGAGAGCCGCCCGCACCCGAAAGGACGACGCACGATGCCCACGCCCCGCCACCACCTCAACCGCCAGCGCCGCCGCCAGGCCCTCGCCACCGCCGCGCCCGAGGGCACGGACCCCCGCCCCCGCGCGTCCGTGGGCCTCCTGACCGGGCCGTCCCCCCGGACCGGACGGCCGACGACGGCGAAGCCCGTACGGGAGAAGGCCGGAGGGACGGCTGAAGAGACGGCCGGGGAGCCGGAGCGGAAGGTCACCGGCAGGAGGACCCGGTCACGCGGGCCCGTCCCCCTCGTGGTCCTCTGCGTCCTCACCCTCCTCCTCGGCGGCTTCGCCGGCTGGGCGCACAGCAGGGCGGCCGGGCTCCGCGACGACCCCGCCCGCGGCAACACGGCCCTCACCGACCTCGCCCGTACCAGCGAGATCAAGGGGCAGACCGCCGCGGCCGTCGCCGCGCTCTTCTCCTACGACCACGCCGACCCGGCCGCCTTCGAGAAGGCCGGGAAGACCCTGCTCACCGGGAAGGCCGTCGCACAGCACCGGACGCTGTTCGGCGGGGTGCTCGCCCGCGCGGCCGAGGAGAAGACGGTGATCACCACGGCGGTCACCGACAGCGCGGTCGAGCGGATCGACGGCGACCGCGCCCGGGTCCTGGTCTACGCCGACCAGAGCAGCGTGAGCACGGCCGGGACCGCCAAGGGCGGCAAGCAGCCGAAGGCACAGGACCAGGGGGTCTACGCGGGCGCCATGTTCGCCGTGGACGTCGTCCACCGGGACGGCCGCTGGCTCGTCGAGAACATCGACACGTTCGGCCGCTGAGCCGCTGAGCCATCGAACTGCCGAGCCGCCGAGCCGCCGAGTCACCGAACTGCCGAGCCGCCACGGGCCTTGCCTTCCGGGAAAGCCCGGTCACCCCGCCCGCGTGGCGACGAGCACCGTCGCGTACAGCTCCTCGCACGTGACGATCCGCGCCGCCAGGCCGTGCGCGGAGACCGCCCCCACCGCCCGGTCCGCCTGTCGCTCGCCCGTCTCCACCAGCAGGTGCCCGCCCGGCGCCAGCCACTCCGGCGCCCCGGCGGCGACCCGCCGCAGTACGTCGAGGCCGTCCGGGCCGCCGTCGAGCGTGACGAGCGGCTCGTGGTCGCGGGCCTCGGGCGGCAGCAGGCCGATGTCCCCGGTGGGCACGTACGGCACGTTGGCGACCAGGACGTCGACCCGGCCCCGCAGCTCCGGCGGCAGCGGCGCGAACAGGTCCCCCTCGTACACCCGGCCGCCCCGCGGCTCGACGTTCCGCCGGGCGCAGTCCACCGCCGCCGGCTCGACGTCCGAGGCGTGCACCTCCGCGCCCTCGACCCGGTCGAGCAGCACCGCGGCCGCCGCTCCCGAGCCGCAGCACAGGTCGACGCAGAGCGCGCCGGGCGCGGCCAGCTCCACCGCCCGCCCGACCAGGAACTCGGTCCGCCGCCGGGGCACGAACACCCCCGGGCCGACGGCGATCCGCAACCCGGCGAACTCCGCCCACCCCACGACGTGCTCCAGGGGCAGGCCGGCGGCCCGCCGCTCGACCATCAGGTCGAGCTCGGCGGGCCCGGGCGCCGCCGCGAGCAGCATCGCGGCCTCCTCCTCGGCGAAGACGCACCCGGCGGCCCGCAGCCGCTCGACCACCCCCGCGCCGTACGCCACGTCAGGCAAGCCGCGCCTCGACGGCCGCCACGACCTCGGGGGCGTCCGGCTCGGTGCGAGGACGGAAGCGGGTGACCTCCCCGTCCGCGCCGATCAGGAACTTCTCGAAGTTCCACTGCACGTCACCGGCCTCGCCCTCGGCGTCCGCGGCCTTCACCAGCTCCGCGTAGAGCGGGTGGCGGTCCGCGCCGTTGACGTCCGTCTTCTCCAGGAGCGGGAAGGACACCCCGTACGTCGTCGAGCAGAACGTCCGGATCTCCTCCGCGCTGCCCGGCTCCTGGCCCGCGAACTGGTTGCAGGGCACGCCGAGCACGGTGAGGCCGCGCTCCCCGTACTCCTTCTGCAGCCGCTCCAGACCCGCGTACTGCGGGGTCAGACCGCACTGGGAGGCGACGTTCACCACCAGGACCGCGCGGCCGCGGTAGTCGGCCAGGGTGACCGGCTCGCCGGTCAGGGTCTTCAGCGGGATGTCGTACAGGCTCATGGCCGCTCCTCGTGTGCACGGGGGGGGGATGGGGTTTGATCTGACCATGGGCGACGAACCACTGGCAATCCCGATCGACTCCACCGCACGCCCGGCGCCGCGCCGGGTCCTCTGCCGGCTCTGCGGCCGCCCCCTGACGGGCGCGGACTCGCGCCGCACCGGCCTCGGCCCGACCTGCGACGCCAAGCTCCACCCGCCGGGCCCGGAGATCCGCACCCGCCGCCACGAGGTGGAGCAGGACGCGCTGCCGGGCCTGGACCCGCCGGGGGCGTGAGCCGCGCGACGCTACCAGCCGCGAAAACCGGTGGGCCAGCGGTTTCCCGGCCCGGCAGGCTGGCCGGGATGAGAACGCCACCCGAGCCACCGGAACCGGAGTCCTGAACCGTGTCGACCCTGCGCGTCACCGCCGAAGTCCTGACCGTCCACCCCCACCCCGACGCCGACGCCCTGGAACTGGCCCAGGTCGGCCTCTACCGGGCCGTCGTCGCCAAGGGCGCCTACGAGACCGGCGACGCCGCCGTCTACATCCCCGAGCAGGCGGTGCTGCCCGCCGCGCTCATCGAGGAGCTGGGGCTGACCGGACGCCTCGCCGGCGGGAACGCGGACCGGGTCAAGGCGGTGCGGCTGCGCGGGGAGCTGTCCCAGGGACTCGTCTGCCGGCCCGCCGCCCTCGCGGACACCGACCTCGTACGGGCCGCGGCCGAGGGCACCGACTTCGCGGAGCGGCTCGGCATCGTCAAGTGGGTGCCGCCGATACCGACGCACATGAGCGGGGACGTGGAGGCCGCGCCGGACCTGCTGCCCTGGGTCGACGTCGAGAACCTCCAGCGCTACCCGGACGTCTTCGAGCCCGGCGAGCCCGTCGTCCTGACGGAGAAGCTCCACGGCACGGCCTGCCTGCTGACGTACGGGGCCGGGGACGGGCGCGTCCAGGTCTCCTCCAAGGGCTTCGGGGCCAAGGGCCTCGCCCTCAAGGAGGACCCGCGCAACCTGTACTGGCGCGCCGTCCACGGCCACGGCCTGGCCGCCGTCGCCGAGCGCCTGGCGAAGCGCCTCGGCGCCCGCCGCGTCGGCCTCTTCGGCGAGGTGTACGGCTCCGGTGTCCAGGACCTGGTGTACGGCGCCGACGCCCGGAGCGGGACCGTCGGCTACGCGCTGTTCGACGTGTCCGCCGAGATCGACGGACAGGTCCGCTGGCTGGACCCGGCCGAGGTCCTGGAGCCCGGCGAGGTCCCGCTCGTCCCGCGCCTGTACTCCGGCCCGTACGACCTGGACACCGTCCTCGCCCACGCGAGCGGCCGGGAGACGGTCTCCGGCCGGGAGGCGCACCTGCGGGAGGGCGTCGTCGTGCGGCCCGCGACCGAGCGGTACAGCCCGGTCCTGGGCGGCCGGGCCATCGCCAAGGCGGTCAGCCCGGCCTACCTCACCCGCAAGGGCGGCACCGAGTTCGAGTGAGCGGAGCCGAAGGGCCTCACAGCTTCCGGAACAGGCCCTCCTGGACCACCGACACCAGGAGCCTGCCCTCGCGGTCGTAGATCCGGCCCCGCGCGAGTCCCCGGCCGCCCGTGGCGATCGGGGACTCCTGGTCGTACAGGAACCACTCGTCCGCCCGGAACGGCCGGTGGAACCACATCGCGTGGTCCAGCGACGCCATGTCGAAGCCGCGCGGCCCCCAGAGGGGCTCGACCGGGATCCGGACCGCGTCGAGCAGGGTCATGTCCGAGGCGTACGTCAGGGCGCAGGTGTGGACCAGCGGGTCGTCGCCCAGCGGCCCCACGGCCCGCATCCACACCGCGCTGCGCGGGTCCGCGCCCTCGACCTCCTCCTTCGTCCAGCGCAGCCGGTCCACGTACCGGATGTCGAAGGGCTGCCGGCGGGCCATCCGCTCCAGGGCCTCCGGCAGCGCCCCGAGGTGGTCGCGGATCTCGTCCGCCAGCATCGGCAGGCCCTCCGGGTCCGTCAGGTGCCGGGGCGGGAGCTGGTGCTCGAAGCCCGCCTCCTCCGGCCGGTGGAAGGAGGCCGTCAGATTGAAGACCGTCCGCCCCTCCTGCACCGCCGTCACCCGGCGGGTCGTGAACGAGCGCCCGTCGCGCACCCGCTCCACCTGGTACACGATCGGCACCCCGGGGCGGCCCGGCCGCAGGAAGTAGGCGTGCAGCGAGTGCACCGGCCGGTCCTCCTCCACGGTCCGGCCGGCCGCCACCAGGGCCTGTCCGGCGACCTGCCCGCCGAAGACCCGCTGGAGCGACTCCTGCGGGCTGCGGCCCCGGAAGACGTCGACCTCGATCCGCTCCAGGTCGAGCAGGTCGACCAGTCTCTCGGCGGGGTTGGTCACCACGGAACTCCTCCTACAACTGTCCGACGGACGTCACGCGGACGACCGCGCGGCCCTCCTCGTCGGAGGCCGCGAGATCCACCTCCGCGCTGATGCCCCAGTCATGGTCGCCGTTGGGGTCGGCGAAGGTCTGCCGGACGCGCCACAGGCCGTGCGCCGCGTCCTCCTCGATGGCCAGCAGCTTCGGGCCGCGCGCGTCCGGACCCGTGCCGAGGTCGTCGTACTCGTCCCAGTACGCGTCCATCGCCCCGCCCCACGCGTCCGCGTCCCAGCCGGACTCGGCGTCCAGCTCGCCGAGCGCGTCCACGTTGTCCAGGGCGGCCAGCTCCACCCGGCGGAACAGGGCGTTGCGCACCAGGACCCGGAAGGCGCGGGCGTTGGCCGTGACCGGCTTGACCTGGTCGGCCTTCTCCTGGGCCTCCTCGGCCGTCTGGACCTCCGGGTTCGCCAACTGCTCCCACTCGTCGAGCAGGGAGGAGTCCACCTGGCGCACCATCTCGCCCAGCCAGGCGATCAGGTCCTCCAGGTCCTCGGTCTTCAGGTCGTCCGGGATGGTGTGGTCCAGCGCCTTGTACGCGCTCGCGAGGTACCGCAGGACGATGCCCTCGGTCCGCGCCAGCTCGTACCAGGAGGTGAACTCGGTGAAGGACAGGGCCCGTTCGTACATGTCGCGGATGACCGACTTCGGCGACACCGGGTGGTCGCCCACCCACGGGTGCGACGTCCGGTAGACGCCGTACGCGTGCCAGAGCAGCTCCTCCAGCGGCTTCGGGTACGAGATCTCCTGGAGCCGCTCCATCCGCTCCTCGTACTCGACGCCGTCCGCCTTCATCCTCCCCACGGCCTCGCCGCGCGCCTTGTTCTGCATGGCGGCGAGGATCTGGCGCGGGTCGTCGAGCGTCGACTCCACCACGGACACCATGTCCAGGGCGTACGAGGGCGATTCGGGGTCGAGGAGGTCGAACGCGGCGAGCGCGAACGTCGACAGCGGCTGGTTGAGCGCGAAGTCCTGCTGGAGGTCGACCGTCAGCCGGATCGTGCGGCCCTCGGCGTCCGGCTCGTCGAGCTGCTCCACCACGCCGCCGTCGAGCAGCGAGCGGTAGATCGCGATGGCCCGGCGGATGTGCCGCAACTGCGCCTTGCGCGGCTCGTGGTTGTCCTCCAGGAGCTTGCGCATCGCCTCGAAGGCGTTGCCCGGCCGGGCGATCACCGAGAGCAGCATGATGTTGGTGACCTTGAAGCGGGAGGTCAGCGGCTCCGGTTCGGCCGCGATCAGCTTCTCGAAGGTCGTGTCGCTCCAGGCGACGAAGCCCTCCGGGGCCTTCTTGCGGACCACCTTGCGGCGCTTCTTCGGGTCGTCGCCGGCCTTCGCGAGCGCCTTCTCGTTCTCGATGACGTGCTCGGGGGCCTGCGCGACGACCAGACCGGCCGTGTCGAAGCCGGCCCGCCCCGCCCGGCCCGCGATCTGGTGGAACTCGCGGGCGCGCAGCGTGCGCACCCGGTTGCCGTCGTACTTGGTGAGGGCCGTGAAGAGCACCGTGCGGATCGGCACGTTCACGCCCACGCCGAGCGTGTCCGTCCCGCAGATCACCTTCAGCAGACCGGCCTGCGCCAGCTTCTCCACCAGGCGCCGGTACTTGGGCAGCATGCCGGCGTGGTGCACGCCGATGCCGTGGCGCACGAACCGGGAGAGGTTCTGGCCGAACTTGGTGGTGAAGCGGAAGTTGCCGATCAGCTCGGCGATCCTGTCCTTCTCCTCGCGCGTGCACATGTTGATGCTCATCAGCGACTGCGCGCGCTCGACGGCCTGCGCCTGCGTGAAGTGCACGATGTAGACGGGCGCCTGCCGGGTCTCCAGGAGCTCCGTCAGGGTGTCCGTGATGGGGGTGAGCCGGTACTCGTACGAGAGCGGCACCGGCCGGGTTGCCGAGCGGACCACCGAGGTCGGCCGGCCCGTGCGCCGGGTCAGGTCCTTCTCGAACATCGACACGTCGCCGAGCGTCGCCGACATCAGGACGAACTGCGCCTGGGGGAGTTCGAGCAGCGGGATCTGCCAGGCCCAGCCGCGGTCCTGCTCGGCGTAGAAGTGGAACTCGTCCATGACGACCTGGCCGATGTCGGCGTACTTGCCGTCCCGCAGCGCGATCGAGGCGAGGACCTCCGCCGTGCAGCAGATCACCGGCGCGTCCGCGTTCACGGAGGCGTCGCCGGTCAGCATGCCGACGTTCTCGGTGCCGAAGAGCTTGCACAGGTCGAAGAACTTCTCCGACACCAGCGCCTTGATCGGCGCGGTGTAGAAGGTCACCTGGTCGTTCGCGAGCGCGGTGAAGTGCGCGCCCGCCGCCACCAGCGACTTTCCCGATCCGGTGGGGGTGGACAGGATGACGTTCGCCCCGGAGACGACCTCGATCAGCGCCTCTTCCTGGGCCGGGTAGAGCGTGATGCCCCGCTCCTCGGCCCAGGAGGAGAAGGCCTCGAAGAGGGCGTCGGGGTCGGCGGTCGGCGGAAGCTGGTCGATAAGGGTCACGCCCCCATCTTGCCTGGATTCCGTCCGGAGGAGGGAACCGGCCGGCGACGGTGTTGATCACGAGCGGTAGGCTCGTCCGTCGACCGGGCGCCAACCGAGCGGCCGGCAGGGGAGAAACGGGGCGGGCCAACCATGATGGGACCGGCGCACTCGCTGTCCGGAGCGGCGGCCTGGCTGGGGGTCGGGGCCCTCGCGGCGGCCTACGACCGCCCGATGCCCTGGCCGGTGCTCGTCGTCGGCGCGCTCATCTGCGCGGGCGCCGCCCTCGCCCCCGACCTCGACCACAAGTCCGCGACCATCTCGCGTTCCTTCGGGCCGCTCTCCAAGATCCTCTGCGGGATCATCGACAGGCTGTCGTACGCCGTCTACAAGGCCACCCGCTCCAAGGCCGACCCCCGGCGGACCGGCGGCCACCGGACCCTCACCCACACCTGGCTCTGGGCGGCCCTGATGGGCGTCGGGGCCTCCGCGGCGGCGGTCAGCGGCGGCCGGTGGGCGGTCCTCGCCCTCCTCTTCGTCCACCTCGTCCTGGCCGTGGAGGGTCTCCTGTGGAAGGCCGCCCGCGCCTCCAGCGACGTCCTGGTCTGGCTGCTCGGCGCGGCCGGCGCCTGGATCATGGCGGACATCCTGGAGGACCCCGGCAACGGCGCGAACTGGTTCTTCACCGGCCCCGGCCAGGAGTACCTGTGGCTCGGCCTGCCGATCGTCCTCGGCGCCCTCGTCCACGACATCGGCGACGCCCTGACGGTCTCGGGCTGCCCGGTCCTCTGGCCCATACCCGTCGGCCGCAAGTTCTGGTACCCGGTCGGCCCGCCCAAGTTCATGCGGTTCCGGGCCGGAAGCTGGGTCGAGCTGAAGGTCCTCACCCCCGCCTTCATGCTCCTGGGCGGGCTCGGCGGAGCCTTCGCGCTCGGTTACGTGTAGCTCCACCCGCACCTGTGGCTCCGCCCGCACAGGTGGCTCCGCCCGCACGGGAGAGGGCCCGCACCGGACATCCGGTGCGGGCCCTCTCCCGCGTGCGGCCCGGTCACCCGTGCCAGGACCGCCACAGCGCCGCGTACGCCCCGTCCGCCGCGACCAGCTCGTCGTGGCTGCCCAGCTCGCTGATCCGGCCCGACTCGACGACCGCGATCAGGTCGGCGTCGTGCGCGGTGTGCAGCCGGTGCGCGATCGCCACCACCGTGCGCCCGTCGAGGACCCGGCCCAGGGACCGCTCCAGGTGGCGGGCCGCCCGGGGGTCGAGCAGGGAGGTCGCCTCGTCCAGGACCAGGGTGTGCGGGTCCGCCAGGACGAGCCGGGCCAGGGCGATCTGCTGGGCCTGCGCCGGGGTCGGGGCCCGGCCGCCCGAGCCGACCTCGGTGTCCAGGCCCCCGTCGAGGCCCCGGGCCCAGTCCTCCGCGTCCACGGCCGCGAGCGCCGCCCACAGCTCGGTGTCGTCGGCCCCGGCCCTGGCCAGGAGCAGGTTGTCCCGGAGGGAGCCCACGAAGACGTGGTGCTCCTGGTTGACCAGGGCCACGTGCTCGCGGACCCGCTCGGCGGGCATCCGCGCCAGCTCGGCCGCGCCGAGGGTGACCGACCCGGCCCGGGGCGCGTACACCCCGGCGAGCAGCCGCCCGAGGGTGGACTTGCCCGCGCCGGACGGGCCGACCAGGGCGAGCCGGGTGCCCGGCGCCACCGTCAGGGTCACCTCGTGCAGCACGTCGACGCCCTCCCGGTAGCCGAACCGGACCCCGTCCGCCCGCACCGTCCGGCCCTCGGGCCGCACCGTCCCGTCGCCCGCCTCCGGCTCGACGTCCCGGACGCCGACGAGCCGGGCGAGCGACACCTGCGCGACCTGGAGCTCGTCGTACCAGCGCAGCACGATCCCGATCGGCTCCACCAGCATCTGCGCGAGCAGCGCGCCCGTGGTGAGCTGTCCCACGTCCATCCAGCCCCGCAGGACGAACGTCCCGCCGAGCAGCAGCACGACGCACAGCACCACCACGTGCGTGAGGTCCACGACGGGGAAGAGGACCGAGCGCAGGAAGAGCGTGTACCTCTCCCATCCGACCCACTGTCCGACCCGCCGGTCCGACAGGGCGACGCGGCGCGCACCGAGGCGGTGCGCCTCGACCGTGCGGCCCGCGTCGACGGTCTCCGCCAGCGCGGCGGCCACCGCCGCGTACCCCGAGGCCTCCGAGCGGTACGCCGAGGGCGCCCGCCGGAAGTACCACCGGCAGCCCACGACGAGCAGCGGCGCCGCGAGGAGCGGGGCGAGCACGAGCGGCGGGGCGGTCATCACGAGGCCGCCGAGCAGCAGCCCCGCCCACACGACGCCGACGGCGAGCTGGGGCACGGCCTCGCGCATGGCGTTGGCGAGCCGGTCGACGTCCGTGGTGATCCGGGAGAGCAGGTCGCCGGTCCCGGCCCGTTCGAGCACGCCCGGCGGCAGGCCCACCGCGCGCACCAGGAAGTCCTCGCGCAGGTCCGCGAGCATCTCCTCGCCGAGCACCGCCCCGCGCAGCCGCACCAGCCGCACGAAGACGGCCTGGACGAGCAGCGCGACCGCGAACAGCGCGACCGTCCGCTCCAGGTGCAGGTCCCGTGCCCCGGCCGCCAGGTCGTCCACCACCGAGCCGAGCAGGTAGGGGGCGACCATCGAGGCGATCACGGCGGCCGCGTTCACCCCCACGAGCAGGGCGAAGGCCTTGTGGTGGCGGCGGAGCAGGTCGCGGACGTAGGCGCGGACGGTCGCGGTCGCGGCGACCGGCAGCGTCGTCGCCGTCGTCGGGGCCCCCGGGTCGTACGAGGGCGGCGTCAGGCCGATCATGCCGATTCCCCTTCCCGTGCTTCGAGAGCGTCCCCGGGAGCGGGGACGGCGGCGAGCTCCTCGTCCGTCTCGCGGGTGACGACCGCGCGGTAGCGCGGCTCCCGGGCCAGCAGTTCGCGGTGGGTGCCGACGGCGACCGCCTCGCCCCCGTCGACCAGGACCACCCGGTCGGCGCGGTCCAGGAGCAGCGGCGAGGAGGCCAGGACGACGGTGGTCGCGCCCGCGCGCAGCCCGGCGATCCCGGCGGCCACCCGGGCCTCGGTGTGCGCGTCGACCGCCGAGGTCGGCTCGTCCAGGACGAGCACCTCCGGGTCGGCCACCAGGGACCGGGCGAGCGCGAGGCGCTGGCGCTGCCCGCCGGAGAGCGACCGGCCCCGCTCGCTGATCCGGGTCCGCATCGGGTCGCCCCCGGTGTCCACGGACGCCTGGGCCAGCGCGTCGAGGACGTCCTCGCAGCGGGCGGCGGCCAGCGCGTCCCCGGCCCGCACCACGCCCGACGCGGGCACGTCGAGCAGCTCGCGCAGGGTGCCGGAGAGCAGCACCGGGTCCTTGTCCTGCACGAGGACGGCGGTGCGGGCGGCCTCCAGGGGCAGTTCGTCCAGCGGGACCCCGCCCAGGAGCACCGAGGTGTGGTCCGCCTCCGGTTCGGCCGGGTGGCCGCCGAGCCGGTCCGCGAGCCGCCCGGCCGCGTCCGGGTCGCCGCAGACGACGGCGGTGAACAGACCGGCCGGGGCGCGCAGCCCGGTCAGCGGGTCGTACAGGTCGCCGCCCGCCTTCGGCTCCCCGTCCCCGGCGGCCGCGGTCGCGGTCGTCGTGGTGCGGGTCAGCGCGAGGACCCGCGCGGCCCGCTTCGCGGACGGCCGGGAGAAGGAGAAGGCCATCGCGATCTCCTCGAAGGTGCGCAGCGGATGGTGGGCGAGGGCCACGGCGCCGTAGACGGTGACCAGTTCGCCGACCGCGATCCGCCCGTCGAGCGCGAGCCGGACGCCGTGCACCACGACCGCGATGAGCAGCAGGCCGGGCAGCACGACCTGGACCGCGGCGATCAGCGCCCACATGCGGGCGCTGCGCACGGCCGCCCCGCGCACCTCCTGGGAGGCGGCGCGGTAGCGGCTCAGGAACAGCTCCTCGCCGCCGATGCCGCGCAGCACGCGCAGCCCGGCGACGGTGTCGGAGGCCAGCTCCGTGGCCCGGCCCGCCTTCTCGCGCTGTTCGTCCGCCCGGCGGGTCGCGCGGGGGAGCAGCGGCAGCACGGCGAGGGCGAGGACGGGCACGCCCACGGCCACCACCGCCCCCAGGGCGGGCTGGTAGACGAGGAGGCCCGCGCAGACGGCCACCAGGACGACGGCGCTCGCCGCGAACCGCGACAGGGCCTCGACGAACCAGCCGATCTTCTCGACGTCCCCGGTGGAGACGGCCACGACCTCGCCGGCCGCGACCCGCCGGGTCAGCACGGAGCCCAGCTCGGCGGTCTTGCGGGAGAGCAGTTGCTGCACCCGGGCGGCGGCGGTGATCCAGTTGGTGACGGCGGTGCGGTGCAGCATCACGTCGCCCGCCGCGATCGCGGCCCCGAAGGCGAGGAGCAGCGCCCCGGCGAGCCCGAGCCGCCCGCCGTCGCGGTCCACGACCGCCTGGACGGCGAGTCCGATGGGGAACGGCAGTCCGGCGATGCCCGCGTAGTGCAGCAGCCCCCAGGCCAGGGACCTGAGCTGCCCGCCGAGCTGTCGGCGGCCGAGCCAGACGAGGAACCGCGTGCCCGAACGGACGTCGGGGACCCCGGGATCGGCGTGGGGAAGATCTCGAATCTGCATGGCGTCCCAGGGTCTCCGGGTAGGGCGGGGGAGACGCGCGTCGGGGGTGCGACGGCGCCGGAAACCGTGCAAGGTTCGCGTTTCCCTCGGAGGCCGGGCAATCGATTTTCCCCAGGAGGGAACAGATCGCGCCACGTCCGATCATCGTCCTCTGGACCGGCCGGGGCCACCGCGCTTCACTTCCGCCCCATGAGATCACCCAGGACCACGAGGGCGATCGGCGCGCTGCTCCTGACCGCCGCCGCGCTGTTCACCCTCCAGCCGGCCGCCGCCGCGGGCCCGGACGGCCCCACGCCCCCGGCCGAGTTCACCACCGACTGGCACGACCCGGTCACCGCCGCCCCGCCCGTCGACACCCCCGGAACCCCGAGCTGCGAAGTCGTCCTCGCGGCCGCGCGGTTCCGCGACTTCACCCCGTACCGGGGGAGTTACACCCCGCCGAAGGAGTGCGGCACCGCCTGGAACAAGGTCGTCCTCCGCCTGGAGGGCACGGTGAAGGGCCGCCAGTACGACCGGCTCGGACACGTCGCCGTCGGCGGCGTCGAGATCCTCCGCACCTCCACGCCCCAGCCCTCGCCCGACGGCATCACCTGGTCCGTCGAGAAGGACGTCACCCGCTACCGCGACGTCCTCGCCCGGCCGCAGCCCGTCGAGATGCTCATCGGCAATGTCGTGAACGAGACGTACACCGGCGTCCTCGACGTCCGCGTCACCCTCACCTTCCACACCGCCCGGGGCCGCGTGAAGCCCGCCGCCGGCACCCCCGACCGGGTCCTCCCGCTCACCGGCGCCACCCTCACCACCCCGCGCAACACCGAACGCCTCCTCGCCGAGGTGTACGCCACCGGCTCGGGCGGCGGCTGCGAGGAGTACTGGTACCTCTCCGTCCCCGACGCCGCGCCCTCCTCCTGCCGGGCGTCCGGCGGACCGCACCGCGAGGTCCGCGTCTCCGTCGACGGACGCCTCGCCGGCATCGCCGCCCCCTTCCCCACGGTCTGGACCGGCGGCTGGTCCAACCCCTTCCTCTGGTACGTCACCCCCGGCCCCCGCGCCTTCGACGTGCGGCCGGTCGTCCACGACCTGACCCCCTTCGCCGGGATCCTCAACGACGGGCGCCCCCACCGCGTGGAGGTCACCGTCGCCGGCGTCCCGGCCGGCCAGGCGGGCTGGTCCGTGCCCACCAACATCCTCCTCTGGCAGGACGAGGGCAGCCGGGTCGTCACCGGGGGACTCGACCGGCACGAGGAGACCGCGCCCCGCAACTCCTCGGTGTACACGCCAGGTTCGGCGGACGCCCTCCACCGGCTCGACACCGACGCCGGCCACCGGCTCACCGTCGCCGGCCACCTGAACACCTCGCACGGCCGGGTCGCCACCACCGTCACTCGGACCGTCGGCCACACCTCCGTCCACCGCTGGGGCGAGGGGGAGAACCCGGACGCGCTCACCGCCCGCTGGACCGACCGCGAGACCGTGACCAGCGGCCGCACCACCACCCGCGCCGACCGTACGTACACCATGGACGGCGAGACCACGATCGGCGCGGGCGACCGGCTGCGGACCGTCCTCACGCTCGGGGACCGCGCCGACACCACCGTCCTGCGCGACGGACGGCGCCCGTCCCGGACGCACCTCGACGACACGTACACCGGCGACGCCACCTACACCACCGGCGTGCCGCGCGAGGAGCGGCACGCCGTCGGCACCACGACCGAGCGCTACCGCCTGTACGGCTCCGGGGGCTGCCACGACCGGACCCTGACGGCCGTCCAGGGCACCGTGACCCGGGACCTGCGCCGCTGCTGAGGAAGCCGTGCCCGGCGCCCCGCACGCGCGGGGGGCCGGGCACGGTCCTTCCCCGGGCCCCGGACCTCAGACCGGCTTCACCGAGTCCACGCCCGGGCGGGCCCGCTGCCACTCCCCGCGCGTGAAGTCCGGGATTTCCTGCGGCGCCCCGCCCGCCCTGATCGAGGCGTGGCTCAGCGGCACCGGAGCCGTCCAGACGGCGGCGTCGTACACGTCGAAGTCCGGCACGAGCCCCTTCTGCAGGCACTGCACCAGGCGGTAGACCATGAGGTAGTCCATGCCGCCGTGCGCGCCCGGCGGGTTGGCGTGCTCCTTCCACAGCCAGTGGTCGAACGCGGCGGCGTAGGCCGAGAAGTCGCCCCACTCGTCGTCCTTGTGGTCCGGCTCCAGATAGATCCGGGGCGGATAGTCCTCGAAGACGCCCCGGGTGCCGCCCAGGCTGTTGACCCTGCTGTACGGGTGCGGGGTGGAGACGTCGTGTTCGAGCCGGATCACCCGCCCCCTGGCCGTCCGGACGAGACTGACCGTCCGGTCGCTCCCGACGTACGTCTCCTTCCAGCTCGGGTCGCCGGACGGCACGTGCTCCTTCCGGTACTCGGCGAGTCCGAGCGCCGGGGTGCCGAGGCTGCTGATGCTCACCGCCCGGTCGCCCCGGTTGAGGTCCATGTAGTTCGCGACCGGGCCGAAGCCGTGGTTGGGGTAGAGGTCGCCGCGCAGCCGGGTGTGCCACAGCCGGCGCCAGGGCCCCTCGTAGTACGTCGGCGAGAACAGCAGGGCGCGCAGGTCGTGGTTGTACGCCCCCGCGCCGTGCAGGAGTTCGCCGAACTTCCCCGCGTGCGCCATCCGCAGGACCCGCATCTCGTTCCGCCCGTAGCAGCAGTTCTCCAACTGCATGCAGTGCCGGCGGGTCCGCTCCGAGAGGTCGACCAGCTCCCACAGCTCGTCGATCGTCATGGCGACCGGGCACTCCACGCCGACGTGCTTGCCGTTCAGCATCGCGGCCCGGGCGACGGCGAAGTGGGTGTCCCAGGGGGTGGCCACGTAGACGAGGTCGAGGTCGGTGCGGGCGCAGAGGTTCGCGTAGTCCTCCTCGCCGTTGGCGTACAGGGCGGGGGCCGGCTGTCCCGCGGCGACCACCCGCGCGGCGGCCCGCTCGGCCTTCTCCCGCACCGGGTCGCAGACGGCGACCACCCGCACCCAGGAGTGGGCGAGGAAGTGGCCGATCACGGAGCCGCCCCGGTTGCCGAAGCCGACGATGCCCACCCGGACCGTGGAACGGGCCTCGAAGGGGACCCCGGCCATGGTGGCGCCCCGGGGCGCCGGCACGGCCGCGGGGGCCGCTCCGGGAACCGCGTGGGCGGTCCCGGCCCCGGCGCCGACGGCGGTGAGACCGAGCCCCGCTCCGGCCGCCCCCGCGCCGGTCCTGAGGACCTCGCGGCGGCTCGGGGCGTGCGGCGTCTGCTCGTCCAAGGGACCTCCCGGGGCTGTGGGCACGGCTGCTCGATGCGTCCCGCACGGCCCCGGCTCCGGTGACCGACGGTGCGCGAGGGCGCCGACAGGCCCCCGTGCCGGACAGTCGGACCCTACTGTTCCGGATCCCGCCCGGGGTCGCACCGGACGCCGACTGTCACCCGAACGTACGAAGGCGCCGCCGCGCGGGGGAGGTCAGGGGCGCGTGGCGCGCTCCAGGGCGATCAGCGCCGACCGGTAGGTCCGGCCCGTCGCCCGGTCCATCCCGATCTCGCACGTCCGGTTGGCCGAGAGGTGCGCGTCGAACGGGCGGGCCGTGACCTCGGCCGCCTCCCGGGCCGTCGCCGACGCCGTCAGCTCCGGGTGCAGCATGCCCCGGTCGCCCGCGAAGGCGCAGCAGCCCGCGTCGGCGGGGACGACGACCTCCTCCGCGCAGGCCCCGGCCAGCCCGGTCAGCCGGTCCTCGACGCCCAGGTGCCGCATCGAACACGTCGGGTGGACCACGGCGGAGCCGACCCGGCGGCGCACGTCGAGCCGGGGGAGCAGCTCGTCCGCCGCCCACACCAGCGAGTCCACCACCGTGAGCCCGGCGTGCAGCTCCCGGTTCTCCTCCGTCAGGTACGGCACCACCTCGCGCGCGATGCCGAGCGTGCACGAGGAGGCGTCCACCACGAGCGGCAGCGTCCCGCCCGCCGTCCACCCCCAGGCCGCCTCGACGATCCGGTTGGCCATCACCTCGTTGCCCCGCTCGTACCCCTTGGAGTGCCAGATCGTCGCGCAGCAGGTGCCGGCCACGTCGTCCGGGATCCACACCGGCCGCCCGGCCCGCGCCGACACCGCGACGACGGCCTCGGGGAGCGAGGGCCCGGCCTCGCCGTCCGGTTCGCCGAAGATCCGGTTCACACAGGCCGGGTAGTAGACGGCGGTCGCCGCCGGGCGGTGGGTGCGGGGCAGCCGCCGCCGCGCCGCGCCGGGGACCTCCGGCAGCCACTCCGGTACGAGGTCGGGGCGGACCGCCCGGCGGGCGAGGGCGGTCACCGACTCCGCGACCCGGTCGCCGAGCCGGTCGGCGGCGGCGACCGCGAGCCGCGCGGAGGCCTCCACGGCCCGGAAGTTCTTCGCGGTCAGGGCGGCGATCCGCTCCTCGCCCGGCGAGTGCCGCTCGTGCCGGAACTCCTTCATCAGGGCGCCCGTGTCGATGCCGACCGGGCAGGCGAGCGCGCACGTGGAGTCGCCGGCGCAGGTGTCGACGGCGTCGTAGCCGTACTCCTCCAGGAGGCGGGTCTCGACCGGCGAGCCGTCGTTCTGCCGGAGCATCTCCCGGCGCAGCACGATCCGCTGGCGCGGCGTGGTCGTCAGGTCGTGGCTGGGGCAGGTCGGTTCGCAGAAGCCGCACTCGATGCAGGGGTCGGCGATCCGCTCCACGGCCGGGATCGTCTTCAGGCCGCGCAGATGGGCCTGCGGGTCGCGGTCCAGGATGACCCGCGGGGCCAGCACCCCGGCCGGGTCGAAGGCCTCCTTGATCCGCCACATCAGCTCGGTCGCCCGCGTCCCCCACTCCAGCTCCAGGAAGGGCGCGATGTTGCGGCCGGTGGCGTGCTCGGCCTTCAGGGAGCCGTCGAAGCGCTCCACGGTCAGCTTGCAGAACTCGTCCATGAAGGCCGCGTACCGCTCGACGTCCGAGGGGTCGGCCGCGTCGAAGGCGAGCAGGAAGTGCAGGTTGCCGTGGGCCGCGTGGCCGGCCACGGCCGCGTCGAAGCCGTGCTGCTCCTGGAGGTCGAGCAGCGCGGCGCAGGCCTCCGCGAGCCGGGCCGGCGGCACCGCGAAGTCCTCGGTGATCAGGGTCGTGCCGGAGGGGCGCGAGCCGCCGACCGCCGTCACGAACGCCTTGCGCGCCCTCCAGTAGCCGCCGATCCGCTTCGGGTCGCGGGTGAACGCGTTCTCCACGGACGCCACCGGGGCGACGAGGCCGAGCCCGGCGAGGACCCCGTCCGCCGCCCGCTCGCACGCCTCCAGGGCGGCCGGGTCCGGGGCCCGGAACTCGACCAGGAGCGCCGTGGTGTCCTTGGGCAGCTCGGCCCAGTCGGCGGGCACGCCCGCCACGCTGACCGAGGCCCGCAGCGTGTTGCCGTCCATCAGCTCGACGGCGATCGCACCGGCGTCGTTGAACAGCGGCACGGCCGCGGCGGCGGCCGGCAGCGAAGGGAAGAAGAGCAGCGCCGTGGAGACCTCGCGGTCCAGCGGCAGGGTGTCGAAGACGACCTCGGAGAGGAAGCCGAGGGTGCCCTCGGAGCCCACCATGAGGCCCCGCAGGATCTCGACGGGCGTGTCCCCGTCGAGGAAGGCGTCGAGCCGGTAGCCGTTGGTGTTCTTGAGGGTGTACTTGGCCCGGATGCGGGCGGTCAGCTCGGCGTCCGCCTCGATCTCGGCCTTCAGCGCGAGCAGCTCCGCGCAGAGCGCCGGTTCGGCGCGCGCCAGCTCCTCGTCGGCGTCCGGGTCGGCGGTGTCGACCACGGTGCCGCTCGGCAGGACGGCGGTGAGCGAGGCGACCGTCCGGTAGGAGTTGCGGGTCGTGCCGGCCGTCATGCCCGAGGCGTTGTTGGCGACGACCCCGCCGATCGTGCAGGCGATCGCGCTGGCGGGGTCGGGGCCGAGGACCCGCCCGTGGGGGGCGAGCGCCGCGTTGGCCCGCACGACGGTGGTGCCGGGGCGGATCCGGGCACGGGCGCCGCCGTCCAGGACCTCGACGCCGGCCCAGTGGCGGCGCACGTCCACGAGGACGTCCTCGCCCTGCGCCTGCCCGTTGAGACTGGTCCCGGCGGCCCGGAAGACGACCTCGCGGCCCTTGCCGTGGGCGTAGGACAGGACGGCGGAGACGTCGTCGATGTCCTCGGCGACCACGACGACCTGCGGGACGAAGCGGTAGGGGCTCGCGTCCGAGGCGTAGCGGACGAGGTCGGAGATCCTCCCGAGCACCTTCCCGGGGCCGAGGATCCCGGTCAGCTCCTCGCGCAGCCGGCGCGAGGTCCCCTTGGCGTGCAGATCCGGGACCCGGTCCGGGGCCGGGGTCCGCTCCCGGCCGGGACGGAGGGCCTGCGGATCCGGTTCCAGCAGCGGCATGTCACGGCTCCCCTTCGGCGCGATCCCGTCCCCGAGGGGTCAGCAGCCGCCCTCCGGGCCGGGGTCGACCAGGGCGGTCAGCAGGCCTCCGAGCACCTCGCGCTGTTCGGCGGTCAATGGGGCAAGGATGTCCTCTGCGGCCGCCCGGCGCGCGCTGCGCAGCTCCCGCAGCGTGGCGCGGCCCGCGTCGGTGAGCTCGATCCGGATCACGCGGCGGTTGTCCGGATCGGGCGCCCTGCGCACCCGGCCGGCCGCCTCCAGACCGTCGACGAGGCTGGTCACCGCCCTGGGGACGACCTCCAGACGGGCCGCGAGGTCGGCCATCCGGGGCGGCTCCCCGAAGGCCGCGACCGTGCGCAGGAGCCGGGACTGCGCGGGGGTGATGCCGACCGGCTCCAGGTGGCGCTTCTGGATGCGGTGCAGCCGGCGGGTGAGCCGGAGCAACTGCTCGGCGAGGAGTCCGTCGGCGTCGGAGGCGCCCGGCCCGCCCGCACGGCCCGGGGCGCCCTCCCCGCCCGTGCGGACGGGGGCGTCCGGATCGCTCGTGCGGTCGGTAGTGCTCATGACGGGAACAATATCAGGACCCCGTTCATTGTGAGTATAGGTAACAGTGACCTATGCTCTGATCGACACCGAGACCTCCGAAGGAGCCCATGCGCCCCCAGGAACAGTCCGAATGGACGCCCCCGCCCCGTGACCCCGGAGAACCGAAGGAGCCCGCCCAGGTGCGGCGCATCCTGCGGCTCTTCCGCCCCTACCGCGCGCGCCTGGCGCTCGTCGGCCTCCTGGTCGGCGCCGCCTCGCTCGTCTCGGTCGCCTCGCCGTTCCTGCTCAGGGAGATCCTGGACGTCGCGATCCCCCAGGGCCGCACCGGGCTGCTCAGCCTGCTCGCCCTCGGCATGATCGTCACCGCCGTCCTGACCAGCGTCTTCGGCGTGCTCCAGACCCTCATCTCGACCACCGTCGGCCAGCGCGTCATGCACGACCTGCGCACCGCGGTCTACGAGCAGCTCCAGCGGATGCCGCTCGCCTTCTTCACACGCACGCGCACCGGCGAGGTCCAGTCCCGCATCGCCAACGACATCGGCGGCATGCAGGCGACCGTCACCTCCACGGCCACCTCCCTCGTCTCCAACCTCACCGCCGTCGTCGCGACCGTCGTCGCCATGCTCGCCCTCGACTGGCGCCTCACCCTCGTCTCGCTGCTCCTGCTGCCGGTCTTCGTCTGGATCAGCCGCCGCGTCGGCCGCGAGCGCAAGCGGATCACCACCCAGCGCCAGAAGCAGATGGCCGTCATGGCCGCGACCGTCACCGAGTCCCTCTCGGTCAGCGGCATCCTGCTCGGCCGCACCATGGGCCGCGCCGACTCGCTGACCCGGTCCTTCGCCGAGGAGTCCGAGCGCCTGGTCGACCTGGAGGTCCGCTCCTCCATGGCCGGACGGTGGCGGATGTCCACCATCGGCATCGTCATGGCCGCCATGCCCGCCCTGATCTACTGGGCCGCCGGCCTGGCGACCGGATCGGCCGGCACCGCCATCTCCCTCGGCACGCTCGTCGCCTTCGTCTCGCTCCAGCAGGGCCTCTTCCGGCCCGCCGTCAGCCTGCTCTCCACCGGCGTGCAGATGCAGACCTCCCTCGCGCTCTTCCAGCGCATCTTCGAGTACCTCGACCTGCCCGTCGACATCACCGAGCCCGCCGAGCCGGTCCGGCTGCCGGCGGTCCGCGGCGAGGTCGCCTTCGAGAAGGTCGAGTTCTGGTACGACGCCGGGGCCCCCGGCCGCCCGACCCTGGACGCCGTCGACCTGACCGTCCCCGCCGGCGGCAGCCTGGCCGTCGTCGGCCCGACCGGCTCCGGCAAGTCCACCCTCAGCTATCTGGTGCCCCGGCTGTACGACGTCACCGAAGGGCGCGTCACCCTCGACGGGGTCGACGTGCGCGACCTGGACTTCGACACCCTCGCCCGCGCGGTCGGCGTCGTCTCGCAGGAGACGTACCTCTTCCACGCCTCCGTCGCCGACAACCTCCGCTTCGCCAAGCCGGACGCCACCGACGAGGAGATCGAGGCCGCCGCCCGCGCCGCCCAGATCCACGACCACATCGCCTCGCTGCCCGACGGCTACGACACCCTGGTCGGCGAGCGCGGCTACCGCTTCTCGGGCGGCGAGAAGCAGCGCCTCGCCATCGCGCGCACCATCCTGCGCGACCCGCCCGTGCTGATCCTCGACGAGGCGACCAGCGCCCTGGACACCCGCACCGAGCACGCCGTGCAGCGGGCCATCGACGCCCTGTCGGCCGGCCGCACCACGATCACCATCGCCCACCGGCTCTCCACCGTCCGCGACGCCGACCAGATCGTCGTCCTGGAGGAGGGGCGGATCGCCGAGCGCGGGACGCACGAGGAGCTGCTCGCCCGGGACGGGCGGTACGCCGCCCTGGTCCGCAGGGACGGCGCCACGCCCCCGGAGGACGAATCGGTGGGGGCGGCCGTCTCCCGGACCGCGTGAGCGTCCCGGGAGACGGCGCCCGGCCGCCGTACGGGGGCCGTCGCGTGCGGGGTTCCCCGGATTCCCGTACGGGCCGGGTTAGCGTGCGCCCATGACGTACCGGCCGACACCGTACGCACCCCCGCGCCGTTCCCGCCCTCCCCGGCCGCCCCGCCGCCCCCGCCTCACCCGGCGCGGGTGGCTGGTGCTCCTCCTCGGAGGCGTCCTCGCCGCCGCCGCGGTCACCGTCGCCCTGCTGCTCGCCCACGACGAGCGGCCGGCCGCCGAGCGGCCCCGGCCCCTGCTCGTCCCGGAGGGCTGGCGCTCGGCCCAGGTCTACACGGCCGTCGACCGGGCGCTCGGACTCCCTCCGGGAGCCGCCCGGAAGACCGCGACCGCCCCCACCACCGCCCTCCCGCTGCCCGCCGAGGCCCGCGGCAACCCCGAGGGCTACCTCTTCCCCGCCACCTATCCGGTCCTCTCCACCACCGCACCGGAGGGCCTGCTGCGCTTCATGGTGGACACGGCCGGAAAGCGGTTCGGCACCCCGGAGATCGCCGAGGGCGCCCGGTCCCACGGAATGAGCGTGTACGAGACGGTGATCGCGGCCAGCATCGTCCAGGCCGAGGCCGACAACCCGGACGACATGGCCAAGGTCGCCCGGGTCGTCCACAACCGGCTCGCCCGGGGCATGGCCCTCCAGATGGACTCGACCCTCAACTACGCCCTGGGCCGCAGCACCGTGGACACCACCCACGAGGACACCCGCTCCACCAGCCCGTACAACACCTACGCGCGCAAGGGCCTGCCGCCGACCCCCATCGGCAACCCGGGGGACCAGGCCCTGGAGGCGGTGGTCCGCCCGGCGGACGGGGACTGGCTCTACTTCGTCACGGTGGCCCCGGGCGACACCCGCTTCGCCGCCGACTACGCCTCCCACCGGGCGAACGTGGCCGAGTTCAACGCCCACCGGAAGGCGGAGAAGCCCTGAGACGGCGGGAACGGGCCCGCCGGCGAGGACGGGTCGGCCCGTCCGCGGGGACGGGTCGGCCGGCGGGGGCGGGTCAGCCCGCGGGGACGGCGGCCCGGTCCTGCTCCCGGCCCTCCTCGCGGTCCTTCTCGCGGCGCAGGAGCCGGCGGACGCCGGAGACCGCCGCGCGTCCGGCCCGGTTGGCGCCGATCGTCGAGGCCGAGGGGCCGTAGCCCACGAGGTGGACGCGCTCGTCCCGCACCGCGCGCGTGCCCTCCAGCCGGATGCCGCCGCCCGGCTCCCGCAGCCGCAGCGGGGTCAGGTGGTCGATCGCCGCCCGGAAGCCGGTCGCCCACAGGATCACGTCCACGTCGACGCTCCGGCCGTCGTCCCAGGCCACCCCGGTCGGGGTGATCCGGTCGAACATCGGGAGCCGGTCCAGGACCCCCCGCGCGCGTGCCGCCCGGATCGCGTCGTTGAGGGGCAGGCCGGTGACCGAGACGACGCTCTGCGGCGGCAGCCCGCGCCGCACCCGCTCCTCGACGAGCGCGACGGCCGCGCGGCCCTCCGCCTCGCCGAACGGGCCCTCCCGGAAGACGGGCTCGCGCCGGGTCACCCAGAAGGTGTCGGCGGCGACCTCGGCGATCTCCATCAGGTGCTGGGTGCCGGAGGCCCCGCCGCCCACCACGAGCACCCGCCGCCCGGCGAACTCCTCCGGACCCGGGTATCCGGCCGTGTGCAGTTGGCGGCCCCGGAAGGTCTCCTGGCCCGGGTAGCGCGGCCAGAAGGGGCGGTCCCAGGTGCCGGTGGCGTTGATCAGGGCCCGGGCCGCGTAGACGCCCTCCGAGGTCTCGACCCGGAGCCGGCCGCCCTCGCCCTCCCGGACGGCGGTCACGTCCACGGGCCGGTGGACCCGCAGGCCGAAGGTCCGCTCGTACGCGTCGAAGTAGCCGCCGATCACCTCGGAGGAGGGGCGCGCGGGGTCCGCGCCGGTCAGCTCCATCCCGGGCAGCGCGTGCATCCCGTGGACCTTGCCGTACGTGAGGGAGGGCCACCGGAACTGCCAGGCGCCGCCCGGGCGCGGGGCGTGGTCGAGGACGACGAAGTCCCGGTCCGGCTCCAGGCCGGTGCGCCGCAGGTGGAAGGCGGCGGAGAGGCCCGCCTGCCCGGCGCCGGTCACGACGACGTCCACCGCGCGCGCTTCCCCGGCCGCCTCTTCCCTCACGAAATCGTTCACGCTTCTACCAACCGGGGCGGGGGTGCGGATCTTCCCGCACCCCCGCCCCGCCGGCGGCTCCTACCGGCCGCCCGGCACCAGCAGCGGGGCGCCGCCCGGGGCCGAGGCCGGACGTCCGTTCGTCGCCGGGACGCCGAGGAGCGGGGAGGGCGGGGGAGCGGGCAGCAGTCCGCGCGCCGCCAGCTCCGGCGTCACGCCCTCGCCGAACCAGTACGCCTCCTCCAGGTGCGGGTAGCCCGACAGCACGAAGTGCTCCACCCCGAGGTCGTGGTACTCCTCGATCCGGTCCGCGACGTCGGCGTGGCTGCCGACGAGCGCGGTCCCGGCCCCGCCGCGCACCAGACCCACGCCCGCCCACAGGTTCGGCGAGATCTCCAGGCGCTCGCGGTCCAGCGAACCGCCCCGGTGCAGCGCCAGCATCCGCTGCTGGCCGACCGACTCGCTGCGGCCGAGGAGCTCCTGCGCGGCGGCGACCGTCTCGTCGTCCAGGTCGGAGAGCAGCCGGTCGGCGGTCGCCCACGCCTCGCGGGCCGAGTCCCGGGAGATGGTGTGCAGCCGGATGCCGAACCGGACCGTCCGGCCGCGCTCCTCCGCGAGCCGCCGGATCCAGTCGATCTTCTCCTTCACCTGCCACGGCGGCTCGCCCCACGTCAGGTACACGTCGGCGTGCTCCGCCGCCACCGGCCCGGCCGCCTCGGACGAGCCGCCGAAGAAGATCTCGGGCAGCGGGTCCGGCGGAAGGGCCGTGAGCCCGCCCTCGACGTGGAAGTGCTCGCCCTCGAAGTCGTACGGCCGCCCGCTCCACACGCCCCGCACCACCGAGAGGAACTCGGCCGTGCGCGCGTACCGCCGGTCGTGGTCCAGGTGGTCGCCGAAGCGGCGCTGCTCGGCCGAGTCGCCGCCGGTCACCACGTTGAGGAGGAGCCGGCCCCGGGTGATCCGCTGGTACGTGGACGCCATCTGGGCCGCGAGCACCGGTGAGATCACCCCCGGCCGGAACGCCACCAGGAACTTCAGGCGCTCGGTGTGCTGGGCGAGGGCGACCGTGGTCAGCCAGGCGTCCTCGCACCACGTGCCGGTCGGGGTCAGCACCGCCTCGAAGCCCAACTGCTCGGCCGCCTTGGCGATCTGGACCAGATAGTCGATGTCGGGCGCGCGCACCCCGGACACGGTCCGGTTCCGGGTGATCCCGCCGTCCGTGTAGGCGTGCCGGTCGACGAGGGTCCGGCCGTCGCCGCCGGTCGGCAGGAACCAGTGCAGATGGACGCTCATCAGGAGGCCTTTCCGTAGCTGCGCGCCGCGGTGGTCGACGGCGGCAGGTCCTTGTTGAAACGGGTGTCCACGTAGTCCGCGAAGCGGAACTTCCCGGGGATCAGCTTGAGTTCGGCGAAGGTGTCGGCGATCTTCTGCTCGGAGGCGATGGCCGCCTCGTCGAGGGCGACGGGGACGCGGGTGCCGTTGCTGCGCTTCACTGCGGCGAGCGCCACCTCGTACGGCAGGCCGGTCTCCTTCGCCCATGCCTTCGCCCACACCTCCGGGTGCTCGTACACCCAGTCCTGGGCGCGGCGCAGCCGCTCGACGAAGTCCCCGATGGCCTTCGCCTTCTCCTCGTCGGCGAGCGCCGAGGGGGAGGCGACCTGGAAGTTGAGGCCGTTGACGGATCCGCGCCCGTCGGTGAGGACCCGGCCCTTCCCGCTGAGCAGGACCTGCGAGGTGTACGGATCCCAGACGGCCCAGGCGTCCACCTTGCCGGTGGTGAACGCGGCCAGCGCGTCGGCGGGCTGGAGCAGGGTGACCCGGACGTCGGACGGCTTCAGACCGGCCTTCGCGAGCGCGGCGACGAGCTGGAAGTGGGCGGAGCTGCCCTGGGCGACGGCGACCTTCTTGCCCTTCAGGTCGCGCGCGGTGCGCAGCGGCGAGTCCCTGGGCACGAGGATCGCCTCGCCCGCCGGGTCACCGTGGCTCGCGGCGACCACGGTGATCTTCGAGCCGGCGCCGGCGGCGAAGACGGGCGGGGTGTTGCCGACGGAGCCGATGTCGACGGCTTTCGCGTTCACCGCCTCCAGGAGGGGTGGACCGGAGGTGAACGTCGACCAGGTGACGCGGTACGGCAGGTCGTCGAGCTCACCGGCGGCGCGCAGCAGGGCCTCGGCGCCGCCCTTCTGGTCGCCGACGTTCAGGACGAGGGAGCCCTTGCCGTCGGAGTTCGAGGACTCACCGGCCGCGGAGGCGCCGGAGCAGGCGGAGGCGAGGAGCGCCAGCGGCAGGAGCAGGGCGGCGAGGGACGGGCGGAAGGACTTCACGGGACTCTCTTCTCGGAGGGCGTACGGGGACCGGGGACGCGGGCGAAAGCGTGTGCGGGGGCGTGCGTGGGGACAGGGCGTATGCGGGGACGAGGGGCGTGCGCGGGCGTGCACGGGGACGGGGCGTGTACGGGGGCGGGGCTCAGGCCGCCTTCCCGGCGGCCTCCCCCTCCTCGACGCCGAGTTCGGCGAGCAGGCGGGTGCGGAGCGCGGCGAGCGCGGGGTCGCCGGGGGAGCGGGGCCGGTCGAGGCCGACGGCGGTGTCGTACGCGATGACCCCGTCCCGCATCACCAGCGCGCGGTCCGCGAGCAGCAGCGCCTCGTCCACGTCGTGCGTGACGAGCAGGACCGTGCAGCCGCGCCGCTGCCACAGCTCGGCCACCAGGCGCTGCGCCTTGATCCGGGTGAGCGCGTCGAGCGCGCCGAACGGCTCGTCGAGCAGCAGCAGGTCCGGATCCCGTACCAACGCCCTGGCGAGGGAGGCGCGCTGGGCCTCGCCGCCGGAGAGGGTCTTCGGCCAGGCGCCCGAGCGCTCGCCGAGGCCCACCTCGGCCAGGGCCTTCTCCGCGACCTCCCGGTCCGGCTTGCCCGGCAGGCCGAGCAGCACGTTGCGCCAGACCCTCTTCCAGGGCATGAGGCGCGGAGCCTGGAAGGCGACGGCGCGGCGGCGCGGGACCAGGACGGTGCCGGACACCTCCCGGTCGAGCCCGGCCAGGACGCGCAGCAGCGTGGACTTGCCGCAGCCGCTGTGCCCGAGCAGCGCGGTGAACTGCCCGGCGTGCAGGGTCAGATCGAGCCCGTCGACCACGGGCCGCCCGTCGAAGGAGCGGGTGAGGCCCCGGACGGTCACTGCCCGGTGAAGGTCGGTCGCCATTGCAGCAGCAGCCTTTCGAGAGTGCGGACGAGGGCGTCGGCGAGCAGGCCGAGGAAGGCGTAGACGACCAGGCAGACGACGATCACGTCCGTGCGGAAGAACTCCCGGGCCTGGTTCATGAGGAAGCCGATCCCGGCGTCGGCGTTGATCGACTCGCCGAAGACGAGCGCCAGCCAGGCCGTGGCGAGGGAGTACCGCAGACCGGTCATGGCGCCGGGCAGCGCGCCCGGCAGGACGACGTGCCGGACCAGGCCCCACCGGCCGAGCCCCAGGGACTCGCCGGCCTCGACGAGTTGGGCGTCGACGCCCCGGATCCCGGCGTACACGTTCAGATAGAGATGGAAGGCGACGCCCAGGGCGATGAGGGCCACCTTCGGGGCCTCCCCGATCCCCAGCCAGATGATGAACAGCGGGATGAGGCCGACCCAGGGGACCGTCCGCAGCATCTGCACGGGGGCGTCGACGAGGTCCTCCCCGAGCCGCGAGAGCCCGGACACCAGGGCGAGGGCGATCCCCACCGCCCCGCCGAGCAGCAGCCCCACGGCGACGCGGCGCAGCGAGATCCCCATGGCGTGCGGCAGCGTGCCGTCCCCGATCAGCTCGCCGCCCGCCCGGGCGACGGTCCCCGGCGACGCCAGCACGTCCGCCGGCAGCACCCCCGCCGAGCTCGACAGTTGCCAGAGGAGGAGCAGCAGCACCGGTCCGACGGCCCGGCGCAGCCAGCGGGGGACGGAGAAGCCGCGTCCGGATCCCCGTGCGGGGGTGAGGGACTCGACGCCCGAACGGGGCAGAACCGATATGTCGGGCGCGGAAGGGGCCGAGGGGGGTGGGGCGTGGTCGACCGTCATGACGGACTCCGGGAGGGAGGGGGCGGCGAGGGTGCGCGTCAGCGTCCGTGGGCGCGGAACGGGCGCGCGCACACGGCGATCAGGGCGTCAGGGGAGGAGCGGAGAGCGGTGAAAGGGCGTCAGCGGCCGCGGCGACACGCGGCGGAGGCCACCCGCAGCAGGTCGATGTGACCGCGCGTGGTGAGCAGGGCTGTACGCAACATGGCGCGAACGTAGCGGCCGTCACGGGACGGGTCAACGGTGTCTCGGAACGTGGACGCGCCGTCCCGGGATCCGAAACGAGGCGGGCCCGTGGCCCGCGCGTGATCCCCGCCCTCTAGTCTCCCTGGGGCCAACGGCCGTACTGAGCACCGGCAGCCGCACGGAGCCCCGGCGGCTCCACGAGACGCACCACCGACGGGGGACCACACATGACGTACCGGCGCGCGGCGATACCGGCGCTGATCGGCGGGCTGATCCTCGCCGCGCTCCTCTGGTGGGCGGGTGCGAGCACCCAGGCGCTGCACCTGCCCGGCACCGGAGGCACGCTCGGCGACGGGACGGCCGCCGAACTCGAACGCTGGCTGTCCCCCTGGGCGTACGACCCGCCGTCCGGGGTCCGCCTCGGCGCGGAGACGTCCGGCGGCACCGGGGACACCGCCACGAGCGACAGCGACCGCTACCGCGCGCTGTACGAGACCGGGCTCCAGATCCGCTTCGGCGCCCTCTTCGTCCTCTTCGCGCTCGGCGCGCTCCTCCTCGTCCGCAGGCTGCCGCCGGTCCGGGGCCGCACGACGGCCGCGTTCCTCGCGGTGTGGGCCTGGGGCGCGGTGGCCGGGGCCCTGGCGGTCACCGTGTCGACGCCGTGGCTGATCGCCGCGGCGGGGCACGGCAGTTACCGCTTCCTGCCCCAGTTGGCGGGCGCGGCCTCCTCGGGACGGCAGATCGTGCTGATCACCTCGCTGGTCGCGGCGGCGGCGACCGTGTTCACGGCCCGGATCGCCGTCAAGGACACCGAACCGCCGGCCCGCGCGGCCGTCCCGGCCCGCGCCGCGCGCCTGGCCGCCACCGCGGGGACGGCCCTGATCGCCCTGTCCCTGGTCGTCCTCTCGTACGACCGGGTCGCCGTCCTCCTCCAGACGGGTTTCACGGGCAGCGGCCTCCTCGCCGAACCGGGCGACCTGCTGCGCCAGTGGCTGCTGCTCGGCGGCTGGACCGGCCCGGCGGGCACGCCGGCCGGGGAGTGGCTCCTGTACCGCGCGCCCGACGCCCTGGTGCTCGTCGTGGTCTGGTGCGCCCTGCGGTGGCTGCCCGGCCTGCTCACCCGGGCCACCGTCCCCGCGACGGCGGTGGTCACGGTCTGCGCGACCGTCCTCGGCCTGCTGCTCTCCCAGGCGGCACGGATCGCGCTGAGCCCTGAGAGCCCGTACGGGGGCTTCGCGTACCGGATCGCCGGGCTCGGCCACGGCATCCCCGCCGCCCTCACCTGGGGCCTCCTCGCGGGCACGACCGCCGCCGTCGTCCTGCGGGTGACGGCACGGGGCGGGGAGCGGGCCCCCGCCCGACGACGGCGCGCCGGGGCGCCGACATGATCACGGAAGGTGATCACCACTGATCACACCCGGTCCGCGAACTCGTCTAACGTGTCTCCGCACGCTTCACGGACCGAAAACGGATGGGACAGGGCCCTTGCCGTCGTCGTCGCCCCCCCGGCGCCGACGACGGCAAGGGAACCAGGAGCCCGCGGCCGCCCCCTCGAACGGCCGCCGGCTCCCGGCGTAAACAGCTCCTCACGCGGTGAGCTGTGGAGGATCCCCCCCGTCCACCCCGCGCAAGGACAGGCATGACGCTAGACCGACTCCCACCCCCGCCCAAGGGCCCCACGCGCCACGGACAAGGCCTGACGTGCCACGACGGCCCGGTACGCGCCCGTGAGCCGGTGGAGCCGGCCCCCGCGGAGGCCCCGCGGCTCCCCGGCACGACTCCGGCGGCCTTCACCCGCCTGAACGCGGTGGCCGCCGCGCGCATCGGAGTCGACCCGGCCGCGTACGCCCATCTGCTCGGCATGGCCCCCGAACACCTGCGGGAGGACCGCTACCGGCCACCGGCGTCCACCAACATCCGCATCTGGGAGCTCATGACCCTGCAGGCCCCGTGGCACGAGGTCTCCCTGAACATGTCCCGCGCGAGCACCCTGGGAACCCTCGGCCTCTGGGACTACCTCCTCACCCAGGCGGCGACGCCGCTCGAAAGCCTCCGCGACGCCTCCGGCTTCATCGCCACGGTGGCGGACGCCGGCACCGAGGCCCTGCGGATCGACGTGGACGACCGGCACGTCACCATCAGCCACGTCAACGCGGCCGACCTCACCGACGAGGTCGCCTCCGCGATACGGGCCTACTCCCTCGCCCTGTTCCGGCAGAGGTTCAGCGAGAGCACCCGCCGCGACATCACCCCCGTCAAGGTCTCCCTCGCGGCACGCGCCCCCCGGACGCACCGCAGCCTCGCGGAGATGTACGGCACCCGGGCCGTCGAGTTCGCCAGTCCCGTCAACTCCATCACCTTCGAGACCGCCGACCTCACGGCGCCCCAGCCCCACGCCCCCGGCCTCTCCGCCCACCTGCGCAGACACGCCCGGCAGTCGCTGGACGAGGCCGTTCCCCTGCACGACTGGCTCGACGTCTTCCGCGCCACCCTCCGGACCGCCCTGGACGAGGAGACCCCCACCCTGCGGGACGCGGCCCGGCGGATGGCGCTCAGCACCCGCACGCTCCAGCGCCGCCTCGACGAACACCGGACCAGTTGGACGGAGGAGCTCCAGACCGTACGGCGCGAACACGCCCTCCGCCTGCTCGCGACCACCGGCATGACCCTCGACGCCATCGCCCGGCGCACCGGCTACGCCGACCCCCGCGGCCTGCGCCGTGCCGTCCACCGCTGGACCGGACAACCCGTCGCCGCCCTCCGCGCCCACGACGAGGACGGACACGCCGCGGAACCACCGGCCGCGGCGCTCCGCCCCGACCGGGGAGAATCCTGAGTCCCCGCACGACCCCGCCGAAGAGAACGACGTCCGGGCCGCGCACCGCGCGGTCCACGCCCCAGGAGCACGCCCCATGAGCGACCGCGACCGGCAGTACCCCTACCCCGACGCCCTCCGCCCGGACGCGGAGCCCGCGCCCCACGCCCTGCTCGCCCCGGTCCTCGGACTCCTGGGGACCTGGACCGGCCGGGGACGCGGCGGATACCCGTCGCTCGACGAGGACTTCGCGTACGAGCAGGAGGTCACGTTCAGCCACGACGGGCGGCCCTTCCTCCACTACGAGGCGCGCGCCTGGCTGATCGACGCGGACGGCACCCCGCTGCGGCCCTCGGCGCGGGAGAGCGGCTGGTGGCGGCTCCAGCCGGAGGGGCGCGTCGAGGCGCTGATCACCCAGCCCACCGGCATCGCGGAGCTCTCCGTCGGCCGCGCGGACGGCACCGCCGTCGACCTCGCCACCCACGAGGTCGCCCTCGCCCCCACCGCCAAGCGGGTCGACGCCACCCGCCGCCGCTACACCCTCGCCGGCCCGGACACCCTCGACGTCGTCCACGACCTCGCGGCCGTCGGCCGGCCGCTCCAGCACCACCTGGGCGTACGGCTGCGCCGGACCGCCTGACACCGGCGGCCCCCTTCGCCCGCGCGCGCCGGTCCCGCACAATACGGGGGTGAGCGATGACGACCCGTACCTGTGGCTGGAAGAAGTCTCCGGCGACGCCGCCCTCGCGTGGGTGGCCGAGCGGAACGCCGAGACGGCGGAGGCCCTGGCCGCCGACCCCGGGTTCGCCCCGCTGAAGGAGCGGCTGCGGGAGGTGCTCGACGCCTCGGACCGCATCCCGTACACCACCCGGCGCGGCGCGCACCTCTACAACTTCTGGCAGGACGCCGAGCACGTGCGCGGGCTGTGGCGGCGCACGACCCTGGAGCAGTACCGCAAGGACGAGCCCGAGTGGGAGGTCCTCCTCGACGTCGACGCGCTCGCCGCCGGGGAGGACGAGAAGTGGGTGTGGGACGGGGCGACCGTGCGCCGGCCCGGCCACGACCGGGCCCTGGTGCGCCTGTCGCGGGACGGCGCCGACGCCGCCGTGGTCCGCGAGTTCGACCTGGAGACGAAGGAGTTCGTCGCGGACGGCTTCCGGGTGCCGGAGGCGAAGACGCAGATCGGCTGGATCGACGCCGACACCGTCTTCGTCGGCACCGACACCGGACCGGGCTCCCTCACCGAATCCGGCTACCCCCGCACGGTCCGCAGGTGGCGGCGCGGGACCCCGCTGGAGACGGCCGCGACGGTCTTCGAGGCCGAGGCGGCGGACGTGTCCGCCTGGGGGTACCACGACGACACCCCCGGCTTCGAGCGGGACTTCGTCGGCCGCTCGCTGGACTTCTTCCGCGGCGAGACGTACCTCCTGGAGCCCGACGGGACGCCCGTACGGATCGACGTGCCCGACGACGCCTCCGCCTACGCGCACCGCCGGCACCTGATCGTCACCCCGAGGTCCGCGTGGCTGGGGCAACCGAGCGGTTCCCTCCTCGCGTTCGACTTCGACGCCTTCCTGGCGGGCGACCGCACCTTCGAGGTCCTGTTCACCCCCGACGAGCGGACCGCCCTCGCCGGGCACACCTGGACCCGCCACCACCTGATCCTCCAGACGATGCGCGACGTCAGCACCCGCATCGAGGTCCTCACCCCCACCGACGCGGGCCCCTGGGAGCGCGCGCCCCTCGTCGGGGTCCCGCCCCTCTCCGAGGTCGGCGTCACCGACACGGACCCGGACCGCTCCGACGAGTACTTCCTCGACGTGTCCGGGTTCCTCCAGCCCTCCACCCTCCACCGGGGCGAGATCGGCGGCGACACCGAGGTCCTCAAGCAGGCCCCGGCCCGCTTCGACGCGACCGGCCTGACCGTCGCCCAGCACTTCGCGACCTCCCGGGACGGCACGCGCGTGCCGTACTTCGTCATCGGCCCCGACCACGCCGCCACCGGCCCCGGCCCCACCCTGCTCTACGGCTACGGAGGCTTCGAGGTCTCCCTCACCCCCTCCTACGGCGCCGTACGGGGCCGGGCCTGGCTGGAGCGCGGCGGCACCCACGTCGTCGCCAACATCCGGGGCGGCGGCGAGTACGGCCCCGACTGGCACCAGGCCGCGCTCGGCGCCGCACGGCCGCGCGCCTTCGAGGACTTCGCTGCCGTCGCCGAGGACCTCGTCGCTCGGGGCGTCACCACCCCGGACCGGCTCGGCGCGGTGGGCGGCAGCAACGGCGGCCTGCTCATGGGCGCGATGCTCACCCGGCACCCCGAGCTGTTCGGCGCGATCGTCGCGCAGGTGCCGCTCCTCGACATGACCCGCTTCCACAAGCTCCTCGCGGGCGCGTCCTGGATCGCCGAGTACGGCGACCCGGACGACGAGGCCGACCTGCCGCACCTGCGGGACCTCTCCCCGTACCACCGCCTGGAGGCGGACCGGCCCTACCCGCCCGTCCTCCTGACGACCTCGACCCGCGACGACCGCGTCCACCCCGGCCACGCCCGCAAGACGGCGGCGCGGCTCCGGGAGCTCGGCCACCGCGTCCTGTTCCACGAGAACACCGGCGGCGGCCACGCGGGCGCGGGGGACAACGAACAGGCCGCCCACAACAGCGCCCTCCTGCACACCTTCCTGTGGCAGAACCTCACGAAGCCGGAGGACCGGGGGACGGCCGGCGTCACAGCCACCCCGAGCGCTGCGCCTGGAGCGCCATCTGGAACCGGCTCATAGCACCGAGCCGGGCCATCAGGACCTGGATCCGGCGGAAGAGCGTACGGCGGCTGACCCCCAGCTCCCGGGCGACGACGTCGTCGCCCGCCCCGGCCGCGAGCAGCCGGAGCAGCCGGCGGTCGGCGGGCAGCAGCCCCGCCGGCCGCACCGAACGGCCGTGCAGGGGCAGGGCGCCGCGCCAGGTCTGCTCGAAGAGCGCCACGAGCGCCGAGAGCAGACCGCACGGCTGCACCACGAGCATGCTGTTGTGGACGTCGGCCTCCCTGATGGAGAGCGACACCAGCGCGTACGCCTCGTCGATGATCAGCAGTTTCACCGGCACCGACGGCAGCACCCGCGCCTGCTCGCCCGCCTCCACGCACGGCTCGATCGACTCCTCCAACTGCCCCGGGTGCTCCAGGGACGCCTGCGAGTAGACGACCCGCTGCGTGATCCCGCGCGCCAGGGTCGCGAGCGCGTCGTCGGTGGCGCCCGGCAGCGGGAAGTACGGCGGCGAGTCGAGCTGCCGGATCTGCTCCCGCGCGCTGGCCCACGCCTGCCGCATCCGGGGCCCGACCGCCTCCCCGGTCACCACCTCGACCAGATCGTCGTGGTACGCCGCGAGCCGCTGCCGCCGGAACGCCTCGAACGCCCCGCCGACCGCGATCCGGGACTCGTCCAGTTCGGCCGCCCGGTGCCGGCCGAGGATCTCCAGACCCGCCGCCGGAGGCACGGGCGCCACCGGGTCCCCGCCGTCCGCGACGGCGCTCGCCAGACCCGCGCCGACCAGCTCGCCGTACGCCGCCGCGAGCCCGTCGCCCGCCAGACCGGCCGCCGCGCCGACCACGTCCAGCGGCGCGGGCCCGAGGTCCAGGAGGTGCGGGTAGAGCCGCCGGGCCCCCTCCCCGATCCCCAGGAGCCGGAGCGCCTCACCGAGCTTCACGTTCGCCATGGCCGCATTATCGCGGCCGCCACGGCCCGCCACGTCCGATCCGTGCCACTGGCGGATCCCGGCCACCAGCGGGCGCCGGGCGCAGTACCGTCCGGGGGCCGCCGACGCCCGGCGGTCGCGGGCACCCGACCGGAAGAAGGAGCAGGACATGGCGAAGGGTCGCAAGAACGGTCTCTACGAAGGCGTCTCCGAGGAACTCTCCGCCCTCATGAGGACGGGGTGGGCGGACACCGAGCGGCACGGGCTCGAACCCGACGAGCAGGCCCCGTACGCAGCCCGCCGCCGCGCCGCGCTCTCCGCGCTCTTCCCCGGCGAGCGCCTGGTCGTCCCCTCGGGCAACCTCAAGCAGCGCTCCAACGACGACACCTACCCGTTCCGTCCGTACTCGGGCTACGTGCACCTGACCGGCGACCGGGCCCGCGACGGCGCCCTCGTCCTCGAACCCCGCGACGGCGGCGGCCACGACGCGTACTGCTACCAACTGCCCCGCGACGGCCGGGAGGACGACGAGTTCTGGATCGGCTACACGGCCGAGCTGTGGACCGGGCGCCGCCGCTCCCTCGACGAGTCCGGGGCCGTCCTCGGGCTGCCCTGCCGCGACGTCCGCACCGCCGCCGAGGACCTGGCCGCCGGCTCCGGCGTCCCGACCCGGATCGTCCGGGGCGTCGACCCGGCGCTCGAAGCGGCCGTCACCACCGACGAGGAGCGCGACGAGGAGCTGGAGGAGGCGCTGAGCGGCCTCCGGCTCGTCAAGGACGCCTGGGAGATCGGCGAGCTGCGCAAGGCGGTCGACTCGACCGTGCGCGGCTTCACCGACTGCGTCGCGGAGCTCTCCCGCGCGGTCGCCTCCTCCGAGCGCTGGATCGAGGGCACCTTCTTCCGCCGGGCCCGCCTGGAGGGCAACTCCGTCGGCTACGGTTCGATCTGCGCCGCCGGCGAGCACGCCACGATCATGCACTGGACGGACAACGACGGGCCGGTGCGCCCCGGCGACCTGCTCCTCCTCGACGCCGGCGTGGAGACCCGCACCCTCTACACCGCCGACGTCACACGCACCCTTCCGATCAGCGGCACCTTCACCCCCGTCCAGCGCCGGGTGTACGACGCCGTGCACGAGGCGCAGGAGGCCGGGATGGCGGCGGTGCGGCCGGGCGCCCCCTACCGCGCCTTCCACGAGGCGGCGCAGCGCAGCCTGACGGCCCGGCTCGTCGAGTGGGGGTTCGTCGAGGGCCCGGTGGACCGCGCGTACGCCCTCGGCCTCCAGCGCCGCTTCACCATGGCGGGCACCGGCCACATGCTGGGCCTGGACGTCCACGACTGCGCGCGGGCGCGCACGGAGGAGTACGTCGACGGCGTCCTCGCGCCGGGCATGGTCCTGACCGTCGAGCCGGGCCTGTACTTCCAGCCCGACGACCTGACGGTGCCCGAGGAGTGGCGCGGCATCGGCGTCCGCATCGAGGACGACCTGCTCGTCACCGACGACGGCCACGAGAACCTGTCGGCGGGCCTGCCGCGCTCGGCGGACGAGGTCGAGGCGTGGATGGCGAGGGTGGCGGGCTGACGGGGGCGGCGGGCCGACCGGAGTGACGGGCCGCCGATGGGGGGTTACGGGCTGACCGGAGTGAGGGGCCGACGGGGGCTTACAGGCCTGCGGCACGGCGCGCCGTGCCGCCCGGCGGGGCTCCCCGCCCGGAGACTGTCCGGGAAGACCGCCGGGCGGCGGTCCGGGGGACGGTGCGACGGCAGGGAGGGTCCGCATGACGGTCGTCCGGACCTGGGGAGCGCTCCTGCTGACCGTGGCGGGGACGACCCCGGCCCTGGTCCCGGCACCGGCCCCGCCCCTGACGTCGTGCGTGGTGTCCGTCCCGTACACCGCCGGGACCGGCGGCTACGCGAGCTACCGCATCCCGGCCGCCGTGCGGACCCGCGGGGGCGCCGTCCTCGCCTTCGCCGAGGGGCGGGTCACCGGCGGCGGGGACAGCGGGCACATCGACGTCGTGGTGCGGCGCTCGGAGGACGGCGGGTGCACCTGGGGACCGCTCCGGGTCGTCGCCGACGGGGACGGCGACACGCGCGGCAACCCCGCGCCGGTCGTCGACCCGCGCTCCGGCGACGTGGTCCTGCTCAGCTCGTACAACGGCGCGGAGGCGACGGAGGAGCTGATCCTGCGCGGTGAGGTGCCGGCCGACCGGGGGCGCCGGGTCTTCGTCCAGCGCAGCGCCGACGACGGAAGGACCTTCTCCGCGCCGCGCGAGATCACCGCGCGCGTGAAGCTCCCCGGATGGCGCTGGTACGCCACCGGGCCGGGCCACGCCCTCGCCCTGACCCGGGGACCGCACGCGGGACGGCTCGTCGTCCCCGCCGACCACTCGGCGGCACCGCCCGCCGGGTCCACCGACACCGGACGGGAGCCCCGGTACTACGGGGCGCACGCGCTCCTCAGCGACGACGGCGGGCGCTCCTGGCGCCTCGGATTCGTGGACGCCACCCACGACGGCCACGTCAACGCCAACGAGACGACCGCCGCCGAACTCCCGGACGGCAGGATCTACCTCAACACCCGCGACCAGCTCGGTACGGCTCCGGGCAACCGCGCGGACGCCGTCTCGGGCGACGGCGGCGCCACCCTCGCACGGCCCTTCGCGCCCCAGCCCGCCCTGGACCGCGTCCCCGTCGTGCAGGGCAGCCTCCTGCACGCGGGCGGGGCCCTGCTGTTCTCGGCCCCCTCGGTGCCGGACGTCCGCGCCGAACCCGCCGTCTGGCGCCTCGCGGACGACGGCGGGACCGCCGCGCGGGTGCTGGCCGTCTCCCGGAGGAAGGCCGGCTACTCGGACCTGGTGCCCCTGGACGCCGGGACGGTCGGCCTGCTCCACGAGACCGGGACCGCGAGCCCGTACGAGACCCTGGAGTTCCGCCGCCTCCCCCTGGCGGAGCTGACGGGCTGACCCGGACCGCCTCCGGCGGCGACCCCTGGACGGAACGCGGACCATACGGTTAGCTGCTTCCGCACCTACTCAACTAGTTGCCTATGGAGTCGCGCCGTGCACCCGTTCCGTACCGCCGTGGAGAACCGCGACCTCGACGCCGTCGAGGCCCTGCTCGCCGAGGACGTCGTCTTCACCAGCCCCGTCGCCTTCCACCCGTACCCCGGCAAGGCCCTCACCGCCGCGATCCTGCGCGGGGTCCTGCGCGTCTTCTCCGACTTCCGGTACGTCCGCGAGATCGAGGGCGCGGACGGGCGCGACCACGCGCTCGTCTTCACCGCGAAGGTCGGGGACAAGGAGATCAACGGCTGCGACTTCCTCCACTTCGACGAGGAGGGGAGGATCGACGAGTTCACCGTCATGGTCCGCCCCCTCTCCGCCGCCCAGGCGCTCGCCGCCGCCATGGGTGCCGAGTTCGACCGCGTCAGGGAGGAGGCCGCAGGCCTCCGACCTGCGGAATAGAGCCGGCATTCGCCGATTCGGGTGACAGGGGGGAAGGTTGAACATCATCTCCGGGTAGGAGGGCGTCACGCTCGACGTGACACGCGGAGCCACCCCCTGGAGAGGTTCATGCAATTGATCCCCCGTCAAGGCCGCCACCTGGAGGCGAGTTCGTCCGGCGGTCGCACCGTCGTCGCCCTTCGGGGCGAGCTCGACCTCGTCCTGGTACGGCGCCTGCGACCCGGACTCGACGCCCTGGTCCGGGAGGCCGACGCCCTGACCCTCGACATCCGGGGACTCACCTTCTGCGACGCCAGCGGACTCGGCCTCCTCGTCCGCTGCGCCCAGCGCACGCGCGCACGGGGCGCGCGCTGGCGGCTCCTCTGCGACCAGCCGAGGATCCTCCGGCTCATCCGCCTGACCGCCCTCTGGGACGTCCTCCGCCCGGAGCCCGCACCGCCCGGCGGGCCCGGCTCTCCGGGCCGTTCCCCCTCCGGCCGTTCCCCCTCGGGACGCGCCGTGCCGTAGCGCCGGCCGGCGTGCCGCTCCGCGCGGCCCGGGCGGAAGGGGGCCGGGGTACGGTCGCCGCATGTCTGAAGTCCGGTTGACCACGCCCTCGTACCTCGTGCTCGGCATCATCGACAAACTGGGCGAGGCCAGCCCGTACGACGTGAAGGTCGAGGCGGCGCGGACCGTGGCGCCGTTCTGGTCCGTGCCGCACGCGCAGGTCTACGCCCAGTGCGACCGGCTCCTGGAGGCGGGACTCCTCTCGGAGGTGCGGCAGCCCGGAGGCCGGAACCGGCGGCTGATGAGCCTCACCGGGGCGGGCGCGGCCGCCCTGCGCGACTGGCTCGCCGATCCGGCCTTCGTCCCCGTCGAGGCCCGTGAGCGCGGCATCCTCAAGCTGTGGTTCGGGGCCAGCCCGCGCGTCCACGCCCCCGTCCAGGTCGAGGAGCACCGGAAGACCCTCGACGGGTACGAGGAACTGGCCCGCGACGTGGGCGAACTGCTCACGCGCGGACAGCGCGAGGCGCTGGAGTTCGGCATCCGCTACGAGCGGATGATGGTCGACTTCTGGCAGTGGGTCGAGAGCCGGGAGCCGTGACCCCGCTCCCCCGAAGTCCCGGTCCCTCGCGCGGATTCTTGTTACCGACCGGTTGACCCCGCCACCGCGCCCCCCTACCTTCCTCCGTAGACCCTCCATGGTCCAGACAGGACTATCGCGGTTGCGCACACGCGAACACCCGGGGACGGCGAAGGGGGAACCGCCGTGGAACGTCGACGACCGGCAGGCACCGGACGGGGGCGGGCGGCCGCCCTCGCGGTGACGGTGGTCTGCCTGGCGTACGCGCCGATCGCCGTCACCGAACTCTGGCCGTACGCCCGGCCGGGCGCGCCCGCCCTCGGCGAATGGGTCCTCGGCCGGACCGTCTCGCCGGAGTTCGTGGCCGAGGCCGTCCGCGACCGGGCGGAACCGTACGCGCGCAGCCTGGTCCCGCTGATCGTGCACTCGGTCCTCGGCGGCCTGCTGATGCTGCTCGGACCCGTGCAGCTCCTCTCGGCCGTCCGGCGCCGCGTCCGGCTGCACCGGACCGCCGGGGCCGTCTTCGCCGTCACCGTGTACGCGTCGATGGCGGGCGCCGCCCTCTACCTGGCGCGCACCCCGCCGGCGGAGGCGTTCAGCGGTGCCGCGTTCTGGATCGTCCTCGCCACCATCCTGGTGGGCACCGTCGGCAGCGTGACCTCCGGCGTCCTCGCCGCCGTCCGGGGCTTCCCGGACCTGCACCAGCGCTGGATGCTCCTCTGCTACGGCTTCCTGATGACCGCTCCGCTGCTGCGGCTCGAATGGGGCGCGCTGCCCCGGCTCTACCCGGGGCTCGACATCCTCGACGTCAACCGCGTCGCGCTCATGCACCTCGGCGCGCTCGTCGCCTTCGGCGCCCTGCTCGCCTCCCGCGCCCTCGACCGGCGCACCGCCGTCCCCGGCCTGACCGGCACCTGGTGCCCCGCGCCGGTCCGGGCCGCCGCCCACCTCGCGGGCGCCGCCGGCCTGGGGTGGCTCACCCCCTCGTTCCTCGACGGGGGCACGGCGGGGCGGCGGCTCCTGCTCGCGTACCTCGTCCCGTACGGGGTGACGTACGCCGTCATGGCCGTGCGGGCGGCGCGCGCCCGGGCCCGGGGGGCCCACTGGGCCGCCGAGGAGTGGGGACTGCACCTCGCCGCCCTGTGCCTGGCCCCCGCGTTCTCGGCGGCGACGGTCCCGGTCCTGGAGCGCGCCTTCGGCCTCGACCGGCCGACGGCCCTGATCGCGGGCGTCGGCATCGGCTGCGGCGTCCTCGCGTACGCGGCCGTCACGGTGGTGAGCCTGCGGATCCTGCACGCGCGCGAAGTCCTCAGGAGGCGGGGGGAGCCGGCGGACGGCCTGCCTCCCGCGCACACCGGGCCCGGGACGGTCGCCGTCGGGGAAGAGAGCGGACATGAGCGGCACCGGACGGCGGCCGGCCGTGGACGGAGGGACGCACGACGGCGGGACGCCCGATGGAGGGGCGCTCGACGGAGGGACGTCGGACGGCCGGGAACTCTCGCCCGGCATCGTGGTCCTGAGCAGTGTGGTCGGGGGCGTCAGCCTCACCGTCGGCGCCCTGCTCGCCGTCACGAGCCTGGCCGGGTACGCGGCGGGCGCCTGGGTGTCCCCGGAGGCGCTCAGCCCCGGACTCCTCGGCGCGGCGATGGCCGGCGTGGCACCCGCCCTCCTCACGATCGGCCGGGCCCGCGTCTGGGAGGAGGTACGAAGCCTCGTCCTGCCGCTCGTCACCGTCCTGGTCGGCCTCTTCGCGGTGAGCCTCCTGAACGGCGGCAGCCTCCAGGCGGCCGAGGGGAGGCCGCTGTTCCTCGCCCTGTTCAGCCTCGGCTGGGTCGCCGTCCTCGGCGTCCTCGCGCTCGGCGCCGTGGGCTGCCTCGTCGCGCAGTACCGGGCACGGGCGCGACCGGCGGCGGAGGGCAGGCGGGAGCCCGCCGCCCCGTTGCCCGCCTGGTCGAAACCGCCGCTCGCCGTGCTCGGCTCCGGCTGGCTCGGCATCGGGGCCGGCCTCCTCGCCCTCCCCGCCTTCTGGGGCCCGCTCGTGCCGTGGACGGTGAACCGCGCCGACGCGCAGGGCCTGGGGGTGTGGGCGCTCGCCCTCGGCATCGGCGTCCTCGCCTCCCTGGCCGAGGACGACCTGACCCGCCTCCGCCCGGCCCTCGGCGCGGTCCCGGCCGTGGCCCTCGCCGCCGCCGTCGTCCTGGCCGTCCACGCCCCGGACGTCGACTGGGCGTCGGGCCCCGGCGCCTCCCTCGTCGCCCTCCTCGCCGGCCTCCTGGCGACGGGCGTCTCCGGCCGGTGGCTCCTGAACAGGGCGTCCCGCGCTCCGAGGGCCGAAATCCCGTAGCGGTGGGGGCGGGCGGGCGACAGGATGCCGAAATGACCGACAGCACACAGCCCACGGACGCCCCGACCCCGAACACCCCCGCCGCGGACACCCCGGTCCCGGACCTCCCGCCCGTCGACGCCCTGATCGTCGTGGACGTGCAGACGGCGTTCGTCACCGGTGACGGGGCCGTGCCCGGGGCGGAACGGCTCGTCGACCGCACGACGGACCTGATCGCCCGGGCCCGGCGGGACGGGGCGCTCGTCGTCCACCTCCAGAACGACGGCCCGCCCGGGTCCGAGGACGAACCCCACACCCCCGGCTGGGAGTTGCACCACCGCGTGGAACCGGGCCCCCGGGAGCTGGTGATCCGCAAGCCCGAGGACGACGGCTTCCGGCGCACGCCCCTGGGCGGCGTCCTCACCGGCGCGGGGGTACGGGCGGTCGCCGTCTGCGGGGTGATGTCGGAGATGTGCGTGCAGGCGACGGCCCGTACGGCCCTGGCCCGCGGCTACCGGGTCGTCGTGCCCCACGACGCGCACGCCACCCAGGACGTCCCGGCGGTCCCGGGAATCGCCGAGACGGTCCCGGCCGCGACGGTCTCACGGGTGGCGGCGTACGCCCTCGGAAGCGACGCGGAGGTCACCGCCCCGGCTGCCGCCGTCACGTTCACGGCCCCCGGGAGGGCCTGACCGCCGGCCCCGAACGAGCGGAACGCGCCACGAACTCGTCCCGGAACGACGGCGAGCGGGCTGTTCGAAGGCTTGTCGACCTCTCTGCGGTGGAGGGAACATCCGACGCCCGCCGGTGCCGAACCCGGCGCACCGCCCGCTTCCGCGGGGCGCCGACGTCACGGACGAGGTCGTCCGCCCGCTCGCGGGGCGCTCCGGACCTCGTCGAGGATCCGGCGGACGGGGCGGCGGAGGCGGCGGGGGCATTCCGCCACCCCGAGGCCGGCCCGGCGGATCGGGGCCGTCAGTCCTCGAGGGGATAGGTGGCGGTCACCCGTCCCTTCGCGTCGGCCGCCAGATAGGCGGATCCGTACGCGCCGGACAGGTAGACGCTCATCCCGGCGTCGCTGTTCGTCAGTGTCGAGGCCGGGCTGACGACCAGGTAGCGGCTGGTCGGATCCTTCACCCCCAGCTCCTTCTCGGCACGCTTCAGGAGCGTCGGCAGGGCGTCCCACGCGAAGGAGTCCAGGTCCACCGGGACCGAGCCGGGGAAGACGGTGCCGCCGGGGCCCTGCCGGACGGCCACGTCCCCGCCCCGGTACATGTACTGGTCGTACCGCTTCGTGCTGCCCTTGACCATCGCCTCGGCGATCGCGTAGTCCGGGTACACGACGAACCTGCTGACCTTGGCGCCGCCCGAGGCCTCCTCGACGGCGGCGACGGCGGCCCGGACCCCGGCGGGCGTCAGCAGGTCCGCCTTGCCGGCGGTCTCCTCCGCCGTGGGCTCCTCCGCGGGGGCCGTCGTGGGCGCCGCCGACCCCACGGGCCGCTGGGCGCCCGGGACCTGCTGCGAGGGGGCGGCGACGGTCGGCCGGTCGTCCGGCTCGTGCGCTCCCCGGTCCCAGTTCACGACGGCGACGGGTATCCCCACCGCCAGGACCGCCACCACGGCGGCCGCCACGACGAGGCGCCGCCCGCGCCGCCGCCCGGGAGCGCCCGCCGCCACCGGGGCGGTCGCGGGGGACGCGCTGGGAAAGTCCGCCGGGGCGCCCGCCCCCGGAACCCCCGTCGGACCCGCGGCCGGCGGCGCGAGGTGGAACGAGGTCGCCCCCTCGGGACCGGCTCCGGGACCTCCGTGGCCTGCGTACCCGGCCGTCCCGGAGCCCGGCGCCCCGAAACCGGGCGTCCCCGACCCCGGCGCCCCGAAGCCCGGCACCCGGTCCCGTACCGCCCCGCCGTCCCCCGGCGCCCCCGTCGCGACGGCCGCCAGAGCCCGGTCCAGCTCCTCCGCGCCCGGGCGCGCCGCCGGGTCCCGTACGAGGAGCCGGGTCAGTACGCCGGTCAGCGCGCCGGCCCGGACCGGGGGAGGCACGTCGTCGGAGATGACCGCCGCCAGGGTCGCCAGGGTGTTCTCCCTGCGCAGCGGATGGCGGCCCTCCACCGCCACGTACAGCAGCATGGCCAGCGACCACAGGTCGGCCGCCGGGCCGCTCGTGCCGCCCCGGATCCGCTCGGGCGCCATGTAGTCCGGCGAGCCGATGATCGAACCGGAGGCGGTCAGGGAGGTGGACTCCTGGATCGCCGCGATGCCGAAGTCGGTGAGGACCGGCCGCCCGTCGGGCCGCAGCAGGACGTTGGCGGGCTTCACGTCGCGGTGCTCGATGCCCAGGCCGTGGGCGGCGCGCAGCGCCGAGAGCAGCTCGCGGCCGAGCGCGGCGGCCTCGGCGGGGGCCATCGTGCCCCGGTCGAGCCGGTCCTGGAGCGAGCCCCCGGTGACCAGCTCCATCACGAGCCACGGATAGGTGCCCTCGCCCGCGTCCACGATGTGGTGGATCGTCACCACGCCGGGGTGGTCGATCCGGGCCAGGGCGCGCGCCTCCCGCAGCACCCGCTCCCGCAGGGTCCGCGCGCCCTCGGTGTCGTACTCGGCCATCGCGGGGTCCGGCGGACGCACCTCCTTGAGCGCCACGTCCCGGTGGAGGGCCAGGTCGCGGGCGCGCCACACCGTCCCCATGCCGCCCCCGCCCAGCCGCTCCACCAGCTCGAAACGGCCGTCGATCACTCTGCTCACGCGCGCACCCCTGTACTCGGGTCGTTCTCTGGTCCTCGGAGCGGTACCGGCCCCCCGGCCGGCCCGCCGCCCCCTTCGCCGTACACGTTCACGTCCGCCCGAGTCCGTACGGATCCGCGTCCCGTACGGATCCGCATCCCGTACGGATCCACGTCCCGTACGCGTCCACCCGGAGCGTCCGCCCAGATCTTCGCCGTTACCGGCCCGTACTGTCACCTTCCGCCCCCGAGCGCCCGGGAACACCGAACGGCCGCACGCGCAGCGCCCGCCGACGATGTCTCGGATAGGGTGATTCGGTAGGAATCGCGCCCCCTGGGGCCGGCCGAGGCGTGGGGCGATGCGTTGGAGACTCACCAGTCGTCGAGCAGGGTTCCGCAGCCGCCCCGGGCGGCCGTGGGGGACGCCGGCGTGCTCCGCGAGCTGCTGCCGATCGCCCTCTGGCGGGAGGACGCCGACGGCCGCATCGTCGAGTGGTCCCTCGCCGCCCAGGACCTCCTCGGCCACCGCCCCGAGCACGTGCTCGGCCGGCTCGCCACCCCGCTCCTCGTCCCCGACGCCAACCGGGAGCTCGCCGACCGGCTCACCGTCCGCGTCCAGGCGGGCGAGACCATCATGGGCACGCTGCCCGTCCGCCACCGCGACGGCCACACGGTCGCCATGGAGATGTGGATCGTGCCGGCCGCCGACCCCGAGGGGCGGACGGGGGCGATGCTCATCGCCGTGGAGACCTCCGAGGTCCTGCGGATGCGCGAGAACCTGGCGGCGATGGAGAGCCTCTTCACCCAGTCGCCCATCGGCCTGGCCCTCCTCGGTCCCGACCTGCGCTTCCTGCGCGTCAACGACGCCCTGGCCCTGATGAACGGCGTCCCGGCCGCCGAGCACGTCGGCCGCCGCCTCGCCGAGGTCGTGCCGGGTGTCAACGCCGACTCGCTCGAAGCCCTCATGCGCCAGGTCCTCCACACCGGCACCGCCGTCGTCGACGCCCGCCGGGTCGGCCGCACCCCCGCCGACCCCGGCCGCGACCGCGTCTGGTCCTGCTCCTACGCCCCGCTCCTCGACCGCGGCGACCGCCGGCCCCTCGGGCTCATCGCCTCCCTCGTCGACATCACCGAGAGCCAGGAGGCGCACGGCGAGGTCGAGCGGGCCCGGCACCGCTTCGCCCTGCTCGCGGAGGCCGGCACCAGGATCGGCACCAGCCTGGACCTCGTGCGGACGGCCGAGGAGGCCGTCCGCTTCCTCGTCCCCCAGCTCGCCGACTCCGCCGACGTGCAGATGCTGGAGTCGGTCCTCGCGCCGGACGAGTCGGCCGCCTCCACCCGGGGCGTCCTGCGGCGGCTCGCCGCCCGCTTCCCCGAACCGACCGCCCCCACGGCCCAGCTCGTACCGGGGCAGACCTTCCAGATCCCGCTCGACTCCGCGTACGAGCGGGCCGTCGCCCAGGGGCGGCCCACCGACCTCTACACGTCCGACCTCCCGGCCCTCTTCGGCGGCCCGCGCGCCGAACCGCTGCGCACCTACTTCGCCGCCCGCATCGGCTCGGCGCGGCTCGTCCCCCTCGTGGCCCGGGGCAAGGTCCTCGGCACGATCACGGTGACCCGGCTGCGCGACCGCGAGCCCTTCGACGCCCAGGACCGGATCCTCGTCGACGAGGTCGTGGCCCGCGCCGCCCTCAACATCGACAACGCCCGGCTCTACACCACCCAGCGGGAGGCCGCCCTCACCCTCCAGCGCTCCCTCATCAACCACGCGCTCCCCGCCGTCGACGGTCTCGAACTCACCGGCCGCTACCTGCCCGCGAGCGCCCACGACGTCGGCGGCGACTGGTACGACGCCATCGCCCTGCCGGGCGGCAGGACCGGGCTCGTCATCGGCGACGTCATGGGCCACGGCATCCACGCGGCGGCCGTCATGGGCCAGTTGCGCACCGCCGTGCGGACCCTGGCCCGCCACGACATCCCGCCGGCCCGGATGCTCAGCTCCCTCGACGCGGTCGTGGCCGACCTGGGCGAGGACGAGATGGCGACCTGCGTGTACGCGGTCCACGACCCGGCCGCCGGCCGCTGGACGATCGCCCGCGCGGGGCATCCGCCGCCGGCCGTCGCCACCCCGGACGGGGCCGTCGGCTTCCTCGAAGGGCCGCCGGGCACCCCGCTGGGCACGGGCGCCCACGACTTCGGCACGGAGGAGGTCGTCCTGCCCCGGGGAGGGCTCCTCGTCCTCTACACGGACGGTCTCGTCGAGGCCCGCGACCGGGACCTCGACCAGGGCATGGGGCAGCTCGCCCGGGCGCTCCGGCCCCTCGACCGGCCCCTAGGCGCGCTGTGCGACGAGGTCCTCGTACGGCTCCTCGGCGGATCGGCCCAGGACGACGTGGCGGTCCTGGTCGCCCGGAGCCTCCGCTGAGCCCGCCGCCCCCGGCCCGTACGCGGTCGGGTCACGTCCGGTCGGGCCGCGTTCGGTCGGGTCACGTCCGGTCGGGCCGCGCCCGGTCGGGTCGCGCCCGTCAGGTCACGTCGATGTGCACGCTGGTCGACTTCACGCGCGCGGTGGCCTGCATGCCGACCTCCAGGCCCAGTTCCTCCACGGCCTCCCGGGTGAGCAGCGAGACGAGCCGGTGCGGACCGGCCTGGATCTCGACCTGGGCCGCGACGTCCCCGAGCTTGACGGCGGTCACGATCCCGGGGAACGCGTTGCGCGCCGAGGTGTACGACTCCTCGCCCTCCCCGGCGGCGCCCTGCCCGACCTCGACGGAGAAGGCGGCGAGGTCGCGGCCGTCGATGAGCCGCCGGCCGTTCTCGTCGCGGTGGGTGGTGACCCGGCCCGCGTCGGCCCAGCGGCGTGCGGTGTCGGGGCTGACGCCCAGCAGGCGGGCCGCCTGCCCGATGGTGTAGGACTGCATGCGCGCAAGATTAGACGGCTTCTCGCTGCATGTGCAATGCATACGTAAGCGTTTCAGCCGCATATGCGGCCCTGGGTGGAGGCTCAGGAAGCCCCGGGTCCCCGCCCGATCGCCTCGACCAGCGGCAGCAGCCGGTGGGGCACCCGCTCGCGTAGCGCGATCTCGGTCCGGGTGCGGACCACCCCGGGCAGTCGGATGAGGCGCTGGATGACGTCCTCCAGGTGCCCGGCGTCGCGCGCCACCACCCGGGTCAGCAGGTCGCCGCCCCCGGTGATGGAGAAGGCCTCCACGATCTCCGGCACGGACGCGAGGGCGTCCCCGACCTCGTCCAGGTGTCCCTGGGTCACCTCGACGTGCACGAAGGCGAGAACCGGGTGGCCGAGGGCGGCGGGGGAGAGGACGGGGCCGGTCGCGGTGATCACCCCGTCCCGTTCGAGCCGGTCGATCCGGGCCTGTACGGTGCCCCGCGCCACGCCCAGGATCCGCGCGTACTCGCGCACGCTCGTCCTCGGCTGCTCGATCAGCAGTCGCAGGATCCGGGTGTCGAGCTCGTCCACCGCCATGCCCCGCCGGCCTCCTTCGGTCCCGTCCGCCCGGGGCGACTCTACGCTTCCCGGGCCTCCGCGCCGCTCAGTCCTCCGCGCGGGCCGCGTGCCCGGCCCAGAGGACCAGGGGGAGCTGGAGGGGGAGGCGGCCGTAGGCGACGGCCCTGGCCGCCGCCGGGCGGTGGCGCCAGTCGTACGCCATCTTCACGTTGGCCGGGAAGACGGCCGCGAAGAAGAGGGCGCTCGCGCGGGCGCTCGCCCGGCGCGTCCTCGGCGCCGCGAGACCGGCGGCGAGCGCCAGCTCGGCGACCCCGCTGACCCGCGTCCAGGTCCTCGGGCTGCCCGGCAGGGCGCGCGGCACGATCGAGTCGAACGGCTTCGGCGCGAGGAAGTGGGTGGCGCCCGCGGCGGCCAGCAGGCCGGCGAGAGCGAGGGCGGAATGTGCGGGCCGGGGCATGGCGGTCCTCCGAGGCGACGGTGCGGAGCTGTTACTGACGGGTAAGTAAGAAGCGAGGATAGGCGGGAGCGGGGCGAACCGTCGAGGCCCGGAGTGCCTCCTTCCGCGATCCGGACCGCCGTCCCCGCCCGTCACGGCGGCGCCGATCCGGCGGAGATGGTCCGTTGGCCCACCAGTGGAGCGTCGGACGATCCGTTCACTGGACCGATGGTCCAGCACATCGGCGATGAGTTGAGCCAATGGGGCCCTCGATGTTTTCCTGTGTCGTATCCACGTACTTTCGGCGCCGTGCAGCGCCGGGGCGGCGACGAGGCCGGTCCGGACCGCGGCGCCTTCGTCGTGTCCGCGCGACCCCACCACCCCGGGGCGCCGCGCGGCCGGCGGAAGGCAAGACAAGGGGGCGGCCACAGCCGTGAAGAAGATGTTCGTGGCCCCGGATCCGGGGCTCGTCCGACTGCGCGTCTCCCTGCGGGCGGTCCTCGGCATCGGCCTCGCGGTCGCGCTCGCCGAGCTCGCGGGGTTCTCCCTCACCGCCTCCATCACGGCCGGCCTCGCCGCGCTGCTCGCCCTCTTCACCGTGGGCGACCCGACCGTGCGCCGCCAGGCCGTCACCACCGCCCTGCTGCCCGCCGCCGGCTTCCCCGTCCTCGCCCTGGCGACCCTCCTCCACGACCTCCCCCTCCTGCGCGACGCCGCCTGGCTCCTCGTCGTCTTCGCCGGGGTCTACGCCCGCCGCTGGGGGCCGCGCGGACACGCCCTCGGCATCTTCGCCTTCATGCAGTTCTTCGTGACGCAGTTCCTGCACGCGCTCCCCGCGCAGTTGCCGGAGCTGTACGCGGCCGTGGCCCTCGCCCTGCTCGCCTCCGGTGCCGTCCGCTTCGGCGCCTGGTGCGTCGAGCGGCGCGTCCCGCCGCCCGCCGCGCCCCTCCCGCTGCCGGGCGCCGGCCTCGCCCGCCACACCACCCGCCAGGCCTTCCAGGCCACCGCCGCCTGCGCCGTCGCCCTCGCCGCCGGTCAGTTGATCTCCCACGAGCGCTGGTACTGGGCCGTCGGCACCGCCTGGTGGATCTTCGTCAACACCGCCTCGCGCGGCGAGACCCTCGTCCGGGGCTTCCGCCGGGTCCTCGGCACCGTCACCGGCATCGCCGCCGGGCTCCTGATCGCCGTCCCCCTGGGCGGCGCGCCCGCCCCGACGGCCCTCCTGGTCGCCGTGTGCGTCTTCGGGATCTTCTACACCGCCCCGCTCTCCTATAGCTGGATGATGTTCTTCGTGACCGTCATGGCCGGTCTGCTCTACGGGCTGCTCGGCGTCCTGCACCCCGGGCTGCTGCTCCTGCGCTTCCAGGAGACCGCCGCCGGCGCGATCGGCGCCGCGATCGGCGTGGCCCTGCTGCCCGTGACCACCCACGCCGCCACCAACGCCTGGATCGAGCGGGCCGTGACCTGCGTCCACACCTGCACCACGGCCGCCGCCCGCCGGCTCGCCGGCGACCCGGCCGCCGACCCGGCGCCGCACGCCGCCGAGCTGGAACTCCTGCTCGGCCGGGTCCGGCTCTCCCTCGCCCCGCTCGTGCACCCGCTGAGCCCGCTGCGCGCCCGCAAGGCCCGCGCCCGCCGGGTGCTCGCCCTCCTGGACGACTGCGCCCGCGAGATCAGGGGCCTCGCCGCCGTCGCCGCCGACCCGGACGCCTCGCACGACGCCCGGCTCGCGGCCGCCGCCTGGCGCGTCGAGGCCGCCGTCCACGCCCTCGTACCCCCGGCGGAGCCCGCACGGTCCGCGGTCGCCGAGGCGGCCGGGGTGCCGCACCACCACCCCGGCGCCGAGGCCGCCCTCGGCCACCTGCACGGCCTGGAGCAGGCCCTCGTCGACCTCGCGGCGCCCCTGCGCACCTCCCCGCGCGCACCCCTGGTCCCGGCCGCCTGAACCGACCGCCCGCACTCGGGGGCCGGAACCGGTCCAGGTTCCGGCCTCTTGGTCTAGACCCCTGCTACCGTCGGCCGCGGAACGGCCGGCCGGACGAGGCCGGCGCCGGGACAGGGGAGACGCCGTGGGCGACGCAGGAACGGTCCGGAACGGGGAGCACGAGGGCGCGGTACGGGCCTGGATCGGCTCCTTCACCTCGGCGGGCGGACCCGGGGTCCTCGTCGCCGACGTGGATGCCGGGACGGGCGCGCTGACCGTCACCGGCGCGAGCGACGCCGTCGCCGACCCGTCCTTCCTCGCCCTCGCCGGCCCCCTGCTCTACGCCGTGTCCGAGACCGATGCGGGCGCCGTGGCCGCCTTCGACGTCACCGGGCCCGAGCCCCGGCCGCTCGGCGCGCCCGTCCCCGTCGACGGCTCCGGACCCACCCACCTCTCCCTGGCCGGAGGGCACGTCCTGACCGCCAACTACACCTCCGGCAGCGTCACCGTCCTGCCCCTGGCCGTCGACGGCACCGTCCGTCCCGCCACGGCGGTCCTGCGCCACGAGGGGAGCGGGCCCGTCGCGGACCGCCAGAGCGGCCCGCACGCCCACCAGGTGCTTCCCGACCCCAGCGGCCGCTGGGTCCTGAGCGTGGACCTCGGCACCGACTCCGTGTGGATCCACGCCCTCGACCCCGCGACCGAGGAGCCCTCCCTCCACGCCGAGACCGCGCTGCGCCCCGGCACGGGCCCGCGCCACCTCGCCTTCCACCCGTCCGGCACGCACGCGTACGTCCTGCACGAGCTGGAGCCCGTCCTCACCGTCTGCCGCTGGGACGCGGAGACCGGCACCCTCGAACCGCTCGGCGAGACCCGCGTCGTCCCCGAGGGCGCCCCCGGCCCCAGCTTCCCCTCCGAGGTGGTCGTCGCCCCCGACGGGCGCTTCCTCTGGGCCGCGATCCGCGGCGACGACGCCCTCGCCGTCCTCGCCCTCGACCCGGACGGGTCGAAGGCCGAGCTGACCGCCACCGTGCCCTGCGGCGGCACCTGGCCCCGCGACCTGACCCTCGCCCCCTCGGGACGGCACCTGTACGCGGCGAACGAGCGCTCCGGCGACGTCACCTGGTTCTCCCTCGACCCCGGGACCGGCGTCCCGTCCCGCGCGGGCGCGATCGAGGCCCCGGCGGCCTCCTGCGTCGTCCTGGGCTGACCCCCGGGCCTCCTCGCCCCCGGACGCGCCGAAGGGCCCGCACCGACCGGTGCGGGCCCTTCCGTGGGAGCGGCGAACGGCGTCGCGACCCTCAGAGCGCGGGCGCGCCCTGCGGCTGCTGCGGCGGGATGCCGAGCGCGGCCGAGTACTGCGAGAGGACCAGCTTGCCGATCGCCGGGTAGGCGCCCAGCGGCTCGGCGGCGGCGCACCCGGCCTCCTTCGAGGCCTCGTCGAGGAGCCCCTCGGCCAGTTCGGGACCGATCAGGTACGGCGCGAGGGCGAGCTGCTCCGAGCCCGCGGCGCGGAGCTGCTCGGCGACGGAGGCGATCGAGCCCTCCTGGTCGAGCGCGGCGGCGATCACCGGCACGGCGAGGCGCGCGGCGAGCAGCATGCCGGTGATCCCGGCGGCCTGCACGGCCTCCTCACCGCCGACCGTGGCCAGGATGATGCCGTCGGCGGCCGTGGTGACCGTGAACAGGCGGGCGCGGTCGGCGCGGGCCAGGCCCGCCTCCGACAGGCGCACGTGCAGCGCCTCGGCGAGCAGCGGGTGCGGACCGAGGACGTCGGTCAGCTCGGCGGTGTTGCCGCCGTCCATCACGGCCTGGCGGACCCGGCGCGTCTGGGCGCTGTCCGGTCCGGCGAGCAGCGGGACGACGACCGCGGCCGGACCCGTCGGGGCGGTGACCTCGCGGCCGGCGGCCACGGCCAGCTCGTACCGCTGGGTGCGCAGCGCCTCGACGGCCGTCAGCACGTTCGCCAGGGAGGGGAACTCGACGTCGTCGCCCTCCAGGAAGCCGATCACGGCCTCCAGGCCGGGCAGCTCGGAACGGGCGATGCTCACGACCTCTTCGGCCAGCGAGCGTATGGCGGCGGACGGCACGCCGGGCACGGCGAGAACCAGTGCGGGAGCGCCCTCGGGCGCCGCCGCGGGTTCGGGGCGACGGTGCCGCCCGGACTGGCGGGGTCGAGGCATTCGTACAGGCAGGCCGGAAGCAGGCCCAGTGGGGGAGCTCATGGCGCCGCATGCTACTGGTTTCGACCCCGCCGCCGTTCGCTGAGGTGCGGTCACGCGCCTTCTGTCCCCCTATGTCCCGTCCCCGGCGCCCCTTCCGTTCCGCTTCCGTTTCCCTCCGGTCCCGCCTCCGCCCGCGCCCGGCCCGCCACACCGGCCCCCACCTGGGCGGACACCCCGCTACGAGGCCCCCGCGCCGAACAGCCGGAGCAGCGACGGGTCCTCCGGCAGCCGGAGCGTCCCGGTGGCGAGCGCCGAGGCGAGGGAGATCGCCCCGGCCAGCGGATCCCCCGCGGCCTCCACCGTCCGGGCGTGCGGAAGCAGCTCCCCGAGCGCGGCCCGCAGGGGTACGAGCAGGGGGTCACCCATCCTGAACAGGCCCCCGGTCAGGGCCACCACGGCCCCGGTCCCGGCCGGGCACGCGGCCCCGGCCGCCTCCGCGATGTGCGTACCGGCCCGCGCGAGGATGTCCGCCGCCACCGGGTCCTCCGGGGCGCAGCGCCCCACCTCGGGCGCGAAGGAGGCGAGCACCGCGGGCCGGTCCGTCCGCGGATAGAGCACGCCCGGAAGGCCCGCCATCGGTCCGAACAGCTTCTCGGCCCGGTCCAGGAGGGCCGCCGAACCGCCGCGCCGCCCGTCGTACGCGCGCACGGCCGCCTCCAGGCCCGCCCGGCCGATCCAGGCGCCGCTGCCGCAGTCGCCCAGGAGGTGCCCCCAGCCGTCGGCCCGCCGCCAGGCCGCCAGGTCCGTGCCGAGCGCGATCATCCCGGTGCCGCCCGCGACGACCGCGCCCGGCCGCTGTCCGAGCGCCCCCGCGTACGCGGTGATCGCGTCGGCCGCGAGCGCGAGCCGCCGCACCCCCCACGCCGCCGCCAGCGCGCCCGGCAGCTCGGCCCGCAGCTCGTCCCCGAGGGTCGCCATGCCGGCGGCGCCCACGGCCGCGGCGAGCACCGGGCGCCCGCCGAAGGGCTCCGTCAGGGCGCCGACGGCCGGCAGGACCTGCTCCAGGAAGTGGGCGGCGGAGATCCCGCCCGGCCCGGTCCGCACCGGCTCGCGCGAGGCGCGGTCGCCGAGGAGCATGCCGGTCGCGGCGTCGGCCAGGGCGATCCGCAGCCCCGAACCGCCGGAGTCCACGCCGACGACCAGGCCGCCGGGACCGTGGGAGGGGGCGTTCGCGGAAACCAAGGTGCACCGTCCTCGTACGGGGAGGGGGAGGCCCGGTGGACGTCCGGGCCCGTTGTCACTGTAGGCCGGTAGAGTGACGGACCGTGACAGCGCGACCTTTGAGTGAACTGGTGGAGCCCGGCTGGGCGGAGGCCCTGAGCCCCGTCGCGGACCGTGTGGCGGCCATGGGCGACTTCCTGCGGGCGGAGATCGCCGCGGGCCGGACCTATCTGCCCTCCGGGCCGAACGTCCTGCGGGCCTTCCAGCAGCCCTTCGACGACGTGCGGGTCCTGATCGTGGGTCAGGACCCCTACCCCACCCCGGGGATGGCGATCGGGCTGAGCTTCGCGGTCGCGCCCGAGGTCCGCTCCCTGCCCGGCAGCCTGGAGAACATCTTCCGGGAGCTGCACACCGACCTGGGCCTGCCCCGGCCGTCCAACGGCGACCTGACCCCCTGGACCCGCCAGGGCGTCCTGCTGCTCAACAGGGCGCTGACCACCGCCCCGCGCAAGCCGGGCGCCCACCGGGACAAGGGCTGGGAGGAGGTCACCGAGCAGGCGATCCGCGCCCTCGCGGCCCGGGGCAAGCCCCTGGTGTCGATCCTGTGGGGCCGCGACGCCCGCAACACCCGCCCGTTCCTGAACGGCCTCCCGGCGGTCGAGTCCGCGCACCCCTCCCCGATGTCGGCGGACCGGGGCTTCTTCGGCTCCCGGCCCTTCAGCCGCGCCAACGAACTCCTGCTCGGCCTGGGCGCGCAGCCGGTGGACTGGCGCCTGCCCTGACCCGGGGCGCGGGCGGTGCCCCTCAGACCACCGCCGCCCGCACGCACAGCACGTCCGGCAGGTGCTCGGCGAGGAGGTGCCAGGTGTCCCCGTCGTCGGCGCTCGCGTACACCTCGCCGTTCCGGTTGCCGAAGTAGACGCCCGCCGGGTCCGCGTCGTCCGTGCACAGCGCGTCCCGCAGCACCGTGCCGTAGTGGTCGCCCCCGGGCAGCCCGGCCGTCAGCGGCTTCCATGTGTCCCCGGCGTCGGTCGTGCGGTAGACCCGGCACCGGCGGCCCGCGGGCACCCGGTCGGAGTCCGCCGTGATGGGGAAGAGGTAGGCGGTGCCGGGGCGGTGGGGGTGCGCGGCGACCGCGAACCCGAAGTCGGAGGGGAGCCCCGCGCCGATGTCGGACCAGAGGGCGCCCGCGTCGTCGCTGCGGAAGACGCCCCAGTGGTTCTGGAGGTAGAGCCGGTCCGGATCGCCCGCGTCCTGGGCGATCTTGTGGACGCACTGCCCGAACTCGGGGTGCGGGTCCGGCAGGAACACCGCGGACACGCCCTCGTTGGAGGGCTCCCAGGCCGCCCCGCCGTCCCTCGACCGGAAGACCCCGGCGGTCGACACCGCGACCGTGAGCGCGTCGGGGTCGCGGGGGTCGGTGACCACGGTGTGCACGGCCTCGCCGCCCCCGCCGGGCTCCCACCGCGACCGGGTCGGGTGCTCCCACAGCGGGCGGACCAGCTCGAAGGACTCGCCGCCGTCCGCCGACCGGAAGAGCGCGGCCGGCTCCGTCCCCGCGTACACCACGCCGGGGGAGTGCTCCGGCGCCGGGTGCAGTTGCCAGACGCGCTCCAGGGAGGCCCCGGTGTCCTCGGGGAACCGCACGGCCGGCCGGGCCGGCTCCGTCCAGCTCCGGCCGAGGTCGTCGGAGTGGAAGACGGACGGCCCCCAGTGGGCGCTGTCCCCGCCGACGAGCAGGCGCGGGGCCGGCCCCCGGGTGTCGACGGCGACCGAGTACACCGCCTGCGCGGGGAACGCCGGTTCCCCGAACTCCCATCGTCCGTCGTGCCTTCGGCCGATGAAGAGGCCCTTGCGGGTTCCCACGGTGAGGAGTACGTCGGGCATGGCTGCCACCTCCAGGACGCCTTTGTCACGGATACGGCCAGTCTGCACCCGCCCACTGACAACGCCTCCCGGACGCGCCCCAGGGCCTCCGGCAGGCGCCTCCGGGACGCGCCCCGGACCCCCGGGGCGCGCCTTCCGGACACGCCTCCGGATTCCCGGGGACCCCGTCAGATCGCCCAGGCGTACTGCGACGGAGCGTGGGTCTCCGCGCCCAGCTCGCGGGCGGCGCGGCGGGGCCAGGAGGCGTCGCGCAGCAGCTCGCGGCCCAGGAGGACCGCGTCGGCCTCGCCGTTGGCGACGATCTTCTCGGCCTGTCCGCTCTCGGTGATGAGCCCGACGGCGGCCACGGGCAGCCCGGTCTCCGCCTTGACGCGGGCGGCGAAGGGCACCTGGTAGCCGGGGCCGACCGGGATCCGGGCCGGTCCGCCGTTGCCGCCGCTGGAGACGTCGAGGAGGTCCACGCCGTGCTCGCGCAGCAGCGCGGCGAACCGCACGGTCTCGTCGGCCGTCCAGCCCCGCTCCTCCAGCCAGTCGGTGGCCGAGACGCGGAAGAAGACGGGCAGGTCCTCGGGCCACACGGCCCGCACCGCGTCGACGACCTCCAGGGCGAAGCGGGTCCGGTTCTCGAAGGAGCCGCCGTACGCGTCCGTGCGGTGGTTGCTGTGCGGGGAGAGGAACTCGCCGATGAGGTAGCCGTGGGCACCGTGCACCTCGACGACCTCGAACCCGGCCGCCAGGGCGCGGCGGGCCGCGTCCGCGAACTGCCCGGTGATCTCCCGGATCCGCTCCTCGGTCAGCTCGGTCGGCACCGGGTGGTCCTCGGCGAACGGGACCGGGCTGGGACCGGAGGGCTGCCAGCCGTCGCCGCCGGGCGCGACGGGCCCGCGGCCCTCCCAGGGGCGGTTGGTGGAGGCCTTGCGGCCGGCGTGACCGATCTGGATCCCCGGAACGGTGCCGTGCTCCTTGAGGAAGCCGGCGATCCGCCGCAGCCCCTCGGTCTGCGCGTCGTTCCAGAGGCCGAGGTCCGCCGGGCTGATGCGGCCCTCGGGGGCCACCGCGGTCGCCTCGACCAGGATCAGTCCGGCGCCGCCGGTGGCGCGGGCGGCGTAGTGGGCGAAGTGCCAGTCACGGGCGACCCCCGCCTCCGGTCCGGTCGTCTCCGCCGAGTACTGGCACATGGGCGCCATCCAGACCCGGTTGGGGAAGGTCAGGGACCTCAGGGTGAAGGGCTCGAACAGGGCGACGCTCATGACGGACTCCGTTTCGGGGTGCCTCGGTTCCGGGATGCCGTGAGGACGCTCGTACGATACTCACCGTACTACGGCGTCTGTCAAACTACGAGGTTCCTCGTACAATGGCTCCTTCCCGGAGAAGTGGAGCCGCCGCCATGACGACCACCACCAGCTCGCGCGTCCTCGAACACCCCGCGCGCGACCGGATCCGCCTCGAAGACGTGCTGCACGCGCTCGCGGACGCCGTGCGCCTGCGGATCGTGCGCGACATGGCGCGCGAGGACACCGAGCTGAGCTGCTCGTACTTCGACCTGCCGGTGACCAAGTCCACGACGACGCACCACTTCCGGGTGCTGCGCGAGAGCGGGGTCGTCCGGCAGGTGTACCGGGGGACGGCGAAGCTCAACGTCCTGCGCAGGGAGGACCTCGACGCCCTCTTCCCCGGCCTCCTCGACACCGTCCTCGCGGCGGCGGAGGCCCAGGCCGGCCGCGACGGGAACGGAGACGGGAGCGGCGACGGAAACGGGGGCGGCGACGGCGGCGCGACGGCCTGACGGCCGCCGGGAAGGGCCCGTCCCTACAGCGAGCGCATCCGGTTGATCTCCGACGTCTGCTGGGCGATCACGTCGTTCGCCATCTCCTCCACGAGGCCGTTGTTGCCCGCGCCCAGCAGCTCCGCCGCCATCGTCACGGCCCCCTGGTGGTGCGTGATCATGAGCTTCAGGAAGAGCTCGTCGAATGCCTTCCCCCGGGCCTTCCGCAACGCGGCCAACTGGGCGTCCGTGGCCATGCCCGGCATCGCGTGGTGGTCGTGCGCCCCCTGCTCGCGCGGCCCGCCGTTCTTCTCCAGCCACCCCTCCATCGCGCCGATCTCCGGCTTCTGCGCGGCCGAGATGCGTTCGGCGACCTTCCTGACCCCGTCGGACTCCGCCCGCCCCGGCACCAGTTCCGTCATCGTCAGGGCCTGGCGGTGGTGCACGATCATCATCTGGACGTACCGGAAGTCCGCGCCGTTCGGGCTCTCGTCGGGCAGCAGCCGGGCGGCCTCCTCGGGGGAGACCCGCCGGGCCGGTTCGCCCGGCTTCCCCGGCGCGATCACCGTCCCCCCGGTCGACGCCGCCCGCGGCGCGTCCTCTTCCGGCGCCGAGTCGCAGGCACCCAGGGCGAGTACGGCGACGGCGGACAGGGCCGCGACGGCGACGGCACGCTGACGGCGGATCAACAACGCGACCTCCAGGTGTTCTTGCGGGACCGGGTCCGTTCCTAGCACCTTTCTCCAGGGGACCGATCGGAATCCTTCATTACGTCTGTGTTGCCATCTGTTGAGATGTGCACGGCAAGGAAGATACTGCCGGGGTCCCACACCCGTTCAGGACCGAACGGACACCAGGGAGGACGGAGTGACTTCGTTGCGTACCCCGCGTACCACGACCGCCGCGCGCGACCCGCGTGGACGGATCAGACGCCTGGGCGTGGCATCCGCCGCGGCCGGACTGCTGGCCACACTGCTCGCCGCCGGGCCCGTGGCCGCCATCCCCGACCCGGGAGACGCCCCCGCGCGGACCGCGGTCTCCTCGGAACGGGCCGCCGACGCGCGCTCCGCGATCCGGAGCGGCGAGATACCCGGCGTGGACGAGATCGTCCACACCCGGAACATCGAGCACCTCGCGAACATCCCCAAGGACGCCCTGCCGGGCCTCAACACGGACCTCGCCTTCCAGGGCGAGTACGCCTTCGCCGGCAACTACGACGGCTTCCGCATCTTCGACATCAGCAGGCCGAAGTCCCCGAAGACCGTCGCCCAGGTCCTCTGCCCCGGCTCCCAGAACGACATCTCGGTCTCCGGCGACCTGCTCTTCCTCTCCACCGACTCCTCCCGGAGCGACGACTCCTGCGCGAGCACCACGCAGCCCGCCACGGTCAAGGAGTCCTGGGAGGGCATGAAGATCTTCGACATCAGCGACATCAGGAACCCGAAGTACGTCGCCTCCGTCGAGACCGCCTGCGGCTCCCACACCCACACGATCGTGCCGCAGCGCAAGGACGTGTACATCTACGTCTCGTCGTACGGCCCCGGCGCCGCGTTCCCGGACTGCCAGCCCCCGCACGACGGCATCTCGGTCATCAAGGTGCCCCGCAAGGCGCCCCAGAAGGCGAAGCTCGTCGGCTTCCCCGTCCTCTTCCCGGGCGAGGGCCCGGACGGCGGCGGCAACCCCGGCGCCCCCACCAACCCGGGCGTCTCCAAGACCACCGGCTGCCACGACATCACCGTGCTGCCCGAGGAGGACCTCGCGGCCGGCGCCTGCATGGGCGACGGCATCCTCTTCGACATCTCGGACCCCGAGCACCCGCGGGTGATCGACCGCGTCCAGGACAACGTCAACTTCGCGTTCTGGCACTCCGCGACCTTCAACCAGGACGCCGACAAGGTCGTCTTCACCGACGAGCTCGGCGGCGGCGGCGCGGCCACCTGCAACGCCGAGGTCGGCCCGAACCGGGGCGCCGACGGCATCTACGACATCGTCGGCAAGGGCAAGAAGCGCAAGCTCGTCTTCCGCGGCTACTTCAAGATCCCGCGCCACCAGGCCGCCACCGAGAACTGCGTCGCCCACAACGGCTCCCTGATCCCGGTCGAGGGCAAGGACCTCATGGTCCAGGCCTGGTACCAGGGCGGCGTCTCCGTCTGGGACTTCACCGACTCGGCCGAGCCGAAGGAGATCGCCTACTTCGAGCGCGGCCCGCTCTCCGACACCACCCTATCGGTCGGCGGCTCGTGGTCCGCCTACTACTACAACGGCCACATCTACTCGAACGACATCGCCAAGGGCCTCGACGTCCTGAAGATCTCCGACCGCCGCACCGACCCCGCGAAGCGGGTCCGCCTGGACGAGCTCAACGTCCAGACGCAGCCGTACTACTTCGACTGATCCGGCCCGCCGCGCACCTCGCGGCCCGCCGGTGACCTGAACGACGGCGCGCCGTCGGGCGGACCCCCGTCCGGCGGCGCGCCCCGCTCCCAGTCGAGGCCGTACCGCGCGAACAGCTCCGACCGCAGCCGCGTCCACGGCATCGGGGCCCCCGGCAGCAGCACCGCCACCACCGCGCCCATCAGCAGCGCCCGCAGCAGCGGATAGTCCGTGTCCACGTCCTCGGAGCCGTACCGCTCGACCGTGTCGCGCAGCAGGAAGGCGAGGCGCTGCTGCTCCTCGCACCGCACGAAGCCCTCGGCCTGCAGGATGCCCGCCATGTGGGTCCGCATCAGGGTCGGGCGCTCCACCGCGAGCCCCAGGATCGCGTCGATCGCGCGGGCCAGCCGCTCCCGGCCGTCCTCCGTGCGCGGCTCGCGTTCGAGCGCCGCCTCCAGCGTGAGGTGCATCAGCCGGTGCACCGCCGACTGGAGCAGTTGCCGCTTGCCCGGGAAGTAGTACGAGATCAGCCCCCGCGCCGTACCCGCCCGCTCCGCGATGTCGCCGAGCGTGGTCGCCTCGTAGCCCTTGGTGTCGACGAGCTCCACGGTGGCCTGCAGAATGCGCTCCCGCGACCGTCGCCGGAGCTCTTCATTGACCGATGGGCTACGCGGGGACATGCTGGACTCCTGCGTTGACTGGCTGCCGGCCAATATACTCGGCGCATCCCGTCGGCCTGCCTCCGTGGCGGACCGCCGGGGAGGCCGTCTGTTCTGGGCGACACGGGGGATCGTCCAGAACAGGCGGCTTCACCGTTCCCCCGCCCTTCCGCTCCCACCGTCCGCGCCACCGGTCCCGGGCGCGGCCGGTGTCCCGCGCCGCTCGCCCCGGCGGTACGCGAGGATCGCCACGGCCACGCAGAACCAGCCGAGGAGCCACCCCCCGACGACGTCCGAGGGCCAGTGGACGCCCAGATAGGCCCGGGTCCACCCCACTCCGAGCACCGACACGGCCGCGGCGCCCGCCAGCGCGCCCCAGCCGCGCCACTCCTCCCGCCAGTGCAGCGCGAGGACCCAGAGCAGCAGGCCGCAGGTGACCGTCGCCGTCATCGCGTGCCCGGACGGGAAGGCCGCGTAGTGCGCCTGGTCCACCGGATCGGGCCACTGGGGCCGCTCCCGCCCGACCAGTGCCTTCAGGCCCTGCTGGAGCAGCACGGCGAGGACGCTCGCCCCGACCACCCACAGGGCGAGCCGCCGCTCCCTCCGCCACCACAGCAGCACCGCCGTGCCGGCGACCAGGGCGCGCATCGTCAACGGGTCCCAGACCCAGTCGCTCAGGACGCGGTTGACGCGGGTGAGGCCGGGGTGGGCGACGGCGCCGCGGTGCAGCTCCTCTGCGACCGACCGGTCGAAGGAGAGCAGCGGCGACCAGTTGGCGGCGACGAGCGCGAGCAGCAGGGCGGACAGGACTCCGGAGACCACGGCGGAGGAGCGCATGCGCCGATCCTGCCCCAGGATCGCCGCCGCACGACCCCTCACACGCCCCGGATACCGTGCCGCACGTCCCGCGCGCCTCCCGGGACACCACGGGGGCCGACCTCTAGCCCAGCGCGCGCAGGGCCGGGACGAAGGCCACGAGCACCGGGACCACGGGCACCAGGGCCGCGGCCGCCGTCAGGCGCAGCCGGCGCCCCGCGGTGAGCCGGGGCGCCGCGGTCAGGAGGCGGTTCACCCGCTGGGGCAGACCCGCGCCCGGGGCCGGGCCGGGCCCGAACACCCCCCGGTCCTCGTTCAGTCCGACCAGCGCGAGCGCGATCGTCAGACGGCCGAACCGGCGCGAGGCCACGTCGTCGGCGGCCAGCTCCACCAGGCGGTGCATCTCCTCGCGGAAGGCCGTGAAGACGGGGATCCCCGGGAAACCGGCGGCCAGCGCCGCCGAGCAGTGCAGCAGCCAGTCGTGCCGGGCGCGGGCGTGGCCCTGCTCGTGCGCCAGGACCGCGTCCAGTTGGCGCCCCTTCAGCCGGCGCAGCGCCGCCGTGGTGATGACGAGCTGGGGCGTGGGCCCCGCCAGCCACCAGGCGTCCGCCCGCTCACCCTCCAGGACCACCAGGCGCTCGCCGCCCGGCTCCTCGCCGGGCATCAGGGGCGCGCGGACGAGCAGGTCGCAGCGGCGCTGCCGGCGCCGGGCGCGGGCCCGGCCGATCTCCCGGCCCAGCATCGCCCCGGACCACACCCCGCCGGCCGCGAGGGCCACCGCGAGCACGGCGGACCAGGGGCCGCTCGTGCCGAGCTCGTACGCCTCGACCACGGCGCTCGGCGCGGGCGCGAAGACCTGCCCCCGCACGGCCTGCCAGGCGGCGGAGGCGCTGAACGTCATGGAGAGCGCGAAGCTCAGCAGGACGGCGGCCACCACGCACTGCCACACCCACAGGGCCACCACGGGTTCTCGCTCGACCCAGTCCGCCCGGGACAGCAGCCGGGGGGCCGCGAGGGCGGTCAGGAGGCCGAGCAGGAACAGCGCGAGGGAGACCCACATGGCGCCAGCCTATGAGCGCGGTACCGGCCGGGGGTACGGGCGCGGAGATCAAGTGACGTACGCCACGGTTTCGTTGTCCGCCGGACGGCCGGTCGGACGCGTGCCCCTCCGTCCGGTGAGCGATTCGCCTCCCCCGGAGCGTTCAGAGCGTCACGAGCATCGCCACCATGCCCAGCGCCATCGACAGACGGCACGCCAGCGTCATCTCCGGCCCGCCCGCCCGGTCCGCCCCGCCCGCCGGCGCCGGACCGCCCGCGGGCGCCGCCACCGGGACGAGCCGCGTCCCCGCGCGGAGCACGTACGCCGCGTAATAGAGGAGGAGCCCGCCCGTGAGCACGGGTATGCCCCCCGCGCCCGTCGCCGTGTGCCCCGCGTGCGCCCCCGGCGCGCCCGGGACCGCCATCGCCACCGCCATGTAGACCATGGCGAGCGAGCCCACCAGGTGGTGCAGGTGGTGGCCGCCGTGCCGGGCGGCGAGCAGGCCGTGCAGCGCCGTCGCGCCGAACACCGCCGCGTACACCGCCCAGCTCCACCCCGGCGGCCTCAGGACCGCCGCGGGCAGCGCCATGGACGCCATCCCGAACCCCATCACCGCCTCGCCGCCCGCGGCCCGCCGCTCCTCCCCGGCGCACGCGCGCATCCGCAGCAGGCAGTACACGCCCGTCACCGCGCACAGGGCGACCAGCAGCCACCCGGACAGAGCCGGTCCGTGCACGGCACACCTCCCCCTCGACACCGTCCCTCCGCAGGAAGATGCCCGCCTCTCCGGAGGGGTACGCGGGCGCACGGTTGCGCACGGGCGTACGAGGGGGAGCGAAAGGTGCGCGCGTTAGGCTCGGGACGATCGCGCACGCCGATCGTCGACGCCCGAGGGGAGCCCCGTACATGGACACCGCCACGTCCCAGGAGACCGGCCGGATCAGCTATCGCGAAGCGGTCCTGGAGGACGTCCCCGTCCTCGTCCCGCTCGTGGAGTCGGCCTACCGGGGCGACGCCAGCCGGGCCGGCTGGACCACGGAGGCGGACATCCTCCAGGGGCAGCGCACCGACCCGGAGGGCGTGGCCGCCGTCATCACCGCCCCCGGCAGCCGCCTCCTGGTCGTCGAGCGGGACGGCGAGGCCGTCGCCTGCTGCCAGTTGGAGCACCGCGGCGAGGCCGCCTACTTCGGGATGTTCGCCGTCCGCCCCGAACTCCAGGGCGCGGGCCTCGGCAAGCGGATCATCGCGGAGGCCGAGCGCCGGGTGCGCGAGCTGTGGGACGTGCGCGAGATGCACATGACGGTGATCTCCGTGCGCGAGGAGCTGATCGCCTGGTACGAGCGGCGCGGCTACCGGCGGACGGGCCGGACGACGCCGTTCCCCTACGGCGACGAGCGCTTCGGCGTGCCCCGGCGCGACGACCTGGAGTTCGAGCTGCTGGTCAAGCCGCTGGTGTGAGCCGGGGCCCGGCGGGCCCGCGGGCACCGAAACGCCCCGAAGGGCGGAAGCGTGGCCTCACCCTCTGGCGACAGGAAAAACTTCTGTCGACAGGGGGGTCTCGCAGGATAATTTCCCTTGCTCCTCTTGTGGGGGAGAAGCGTCGATGTATACGGTGTCTTGACGCGAGGTTCTCCTGTGGAGGAAGAGGCATGACGGAAATTCTTGTGCAGGACGTGACCGGTGAGGGGATATCCACCGACGCCCGGGTGATCGACCACCCGGCCTGGCCCGAGCTCAAGAACGCCGTGGAGGAGATCCGCGCCTGGCAGCAGGCGGACGGCTCCGTCGACTTCGAGGCCGAGGACGCCCCCGCCCGCTCCCTCGTCGAGCTGACCCTCGACCGGGTCGTCGCCGCGGTCGAGCGGCTCGCCCCCCTCCTCCCGCACGACGCCGCCTACCACCGCGCCCTCGTCTCCGACCTGCGCAAGTGGGCCGCGAGCGGCTTCGCGGTGCCGGACTTCCTGGACGCGCTGCTCGCCTTCCAGCCGGCCGCCGACCGCGCCGACGGGCTCCAGCACCTCGTGCTCTTCCCGATGTACACGCAGAACGGCAACCCGGACCGCAACCTCGAGGCCGTCGTGCTCCGCATGGTCTGGCCCGAGTGGCTCGCCGACCTCGAGCGCACCCGCTACGACAACCCGCTCTTCTGCGGCATCACCTTCGAGGACTTCACCGCCGGGTACGACACCCACTCGGCCGTCCTCTTCCCGGAGACCATCGCCGTCCGCGAGGCCCCCGAGCGCTTCACCTGGGGCGGCATCTTCTGCGACCGCGAGGCCGCCCGCTTCCGCAAGGTCACCGAGGCCGCCGTCGACACCCTGGGCATCGAGCTGCCCGCCGACATCGCCGCCATGATCGACGACCAGGAGCGCTGCGAGAAGGCCTTCGTCCTCTGGGACATGGTCCACGACCGCACCCACAGCCACGGCGACCTGCCCTTCGACCCCTTCATGATCAAGCAGCGCCAGCCCTTCTGGATGTACGGCCTGGAGGAGCTCCGCTGCGACCTCACCGCTTTCAAGGAGGCCGTGAGGCTGGAGGCCGAGGGCAACACGCACGGCCGTGACGTCCAGTACGCCGTCCTCTTCGACCGCATGTTCCGCTTCCCGCTCTCCGGCGACCGGAACCGCAACTACGACGGCCTCGGCGGCCAGCTCCTCTTCGCGTACCTCCACCGGCACGACGTGGTGCGCTGGACGGACAACACGCTCAAGATCGACTGGCAGCGGGCCCCCGAGGTCACCAACCAGCTCTGCGCCGAGATCGAGAAGCTCTACCGCGACGGCATCGACCGCCCCAAGCTCGTCCACTGGTTCAAGGCGTACGAGCTGGTCTCCACCTACCTCGCCCCGCACCCGGGCTCCACGTGGGCCAAGGGCCCCGACGCCCTCGACCTCTCCCTGCCCCCGCGCAAGCTCGTCGACGACGTGCTTCCGGACGAGTTTCCGCTCAGCATGTTCTTCGAGGCCCTCGCCAAGAAGCTGAAGGGCGTGATCGCCGACACCAAGGGGATTCGCGGGGACTCTTCAGGTTTCAAGTTCGAGGTCGGCTCGACGAAGTAGAGCGCCTGATCGGTTGGCCCCCGTCTCCGGACGGGGGCCTTCTGCGTTCACCAACCGGCGTACGCTGGCATGGAGGTGATTCCATGTCGCTCCAAGAGAACGTCCGCAACCATCGGCGCCGCGAGGGATGGACGCAGGAACGGCTCGCCGAAGAGGCCGATCTCTCGGTGGGCACCATCCGCAAGGTCGAGCAAGGCGGGACTGCGTCCGTCGAGACGATTCACGCGCTCGCCCGAGCTCTCGGCACCACGACCTCCAGCCTGTTCGCCTCCGAGGCGCCGGCCCCCGTCCATGAGGCGGAAGGCGACGGCCCCAAGCTGACCGAGCTCCGCAAGGCGCTCATGCCTCCGATCGGACTGACCACGGTGGTGACCGAGCCCACCGACATCCGAGACCTGCACTCGATCGACTCGGACATCGCCGACTCGCACTCCCTGTACCACGCTGACCGCTACGACTCCGTCGCCAAGCGCCTGCCGGGCATTCTGCGCGCCAGTGAGACGGCGGTCGCCCTCAGCGACGGGGAAGCGCGCCAGCAGGCGGTCGTCACACGCGCTACCGCCTTCCTCCTGGCCGGGAAGTACCTCACCCAGGTGAGGCGCTACGACATGGCCTACCACGCCCTCTCGCGGGCCATCATGGACGCTCGCGATGCCGGCGAGACCCAGCTCGCAGCCACGGGCATCGTCGGGATGGGCTGGCTCCTCCTGCGACAGGACCGCTTCGACGAGGCCGAGCAACTGGCCGCCACCACGGCCGAGGAGATCGAACCCCGCCCTTCCACCGCCACGCCGGGCCAATGGGCCGTCTGGGGCGAGCTGAACCTCCGTGTCGCGTCCGCTGCCCGTCGCAACAACCGCCCCGACGTCGCCAAGCAGGCCCGACGCATGGCTGCGACCGCCGCGAGCGCCCTCGACCGCGAGCACATCGACTTCCGGGAGCACTGGACGACGTTCGGGCCCGTGACGGCCGAGGCGAAGGTGATTGAAGACCTCGCCCTCATCGGGGACGCCCGCGGAGTGCTCAATCGGGCCGACGACGGGCCCGTGGGCCGCAAGGCGGTCAAGAGGCTCGGCCGGCCGAGCGCGAACAACTGGTCTCGGCATCGCCTGGACGTCGCGAAGGCCCACGTGCTCCTCGGATCACACCAGGACGCGATGGACGAGCTCGCAGGCATCAAGGCCGAGGCTCCAGAGTGGCTGCGACACCAGGCGATGGCCCGTCACGTCATGCGGGACATTCTGAGTCACCGCAAGCGCACTCTGACCCAGGACATGCGCGACATGGCCGTTCACCTGGGCGTTGCAGGGTAACTACCATGCCTCGTAGTAGTTCCTGGCGATCAGTCAGGTAACTACCACGGGGCATGTCTGGTTCACCATGCTCACCCCTCGTAACTTCGTGGTCATGGCGAGCGACCAAGGAACCAGACCGGAAATCGGCGAGGTGGCCAAGGACTTGGGCACCGGCAAGATCGGCCTCGTGATGGGCGAGCAGCACGGCAAGGTGCAGCTCCGCCCCCTGAGCGGCGGCCTTGAGTGGGACGCGGAACCGCGCGAGATCGTTGCGCCCCGCGCGCAGGAGGAGCTGAGTGCTCGCCTTGCCGTCGCGAACAAGCGGTCGAGGTGGGGTCTGTGAGCAGAGTCTTCGCTCTGGCGAAGTGGACCATCACGCCCGACCGCGAGCCCGGCACCGAGCCGGTCACGCACGCCATGCAGTGCAAGGAGTGCGGGGAGAAGTCGGACGGCAGTGGTGACTGGGAAGCTCCTCAGTCCTGGGCGCTGATCCACTCCGGACGGAACCCGACGCACACCGGGTACCGCGAGATCATCACGCGGTCGTACCGAACGAGGATGAAGCAGTGATGCGCGTCCTCGGCCGGTACGCCGGCTTACTGATGATCATCATGATCAGCGCCTCATGCGGCCTGGTCCTCGGCGTCGCTGTAGCCGGCGCCCTCTGAACTGACCCGCCCTGCACCTACCCCGCAGGCTCCCCCGCCCGTGCGGCAGGGCGGGTCACCGGCCCACCGCCTCGTCGGCGTCTACCCCGCGCTCCGGCGGGGCGGTGGCACCATCCCCCGTAGCTCAGTCAGGAAGAGCACCGCAGTCCGGCAGGTTCTTTGCCTGTTCTTGCTTGCCGCGCGGAGACCCCGGTTCAAGTCCGGGCGAGGGAGCCGCCCCGCCCCCGTGGATCTCTTGGTCGAGTGCCAGGGGGCGGGGCCCGGCAAAACCAGCACGTTCATGCACCATCCGACGACGGAAGGTAAAAACGTGACCATCACCAATGTGCGACCGGAGCAGGCGGCAAGCCTCCTCGGCCCCGAGATGCGCGCCGACCTCATCGCGTTCGTCCGCGAGGACTACTGGCCCGAGCTCACCGACGACCTCGGCGAGCGCGGCGTGGACCAGATGATCGCCTTCCTCGCCGTGGCCGGCGCCACCGAGGAGAAGATGGCGCCGAGCCTGCGGGTCGACCAGTTCTGGCACGCCTTCATGCTGCACACCGCCTCGTACGCCGCGTTCTGCGACAACCTCGGCACCGGGTTCATCCACCACGTTCCGGACCGGAACTCGCACAACCCCGCCGAGGGTCGGAAGATGCTCGCCCGGACCCGCGACATCATCGAGGCGGCGGGCTTCAAGATCGACGCCGACTTCTGGCCGGCGGAGGGGAAGGTCGACTGCACCCAGAGCTACGCCGGGTGCACCGACAGCCCGGTGACCAAGGGCAAGTAGACCCATGATGTACGCAGCCGCCCGGTGCACGTTGCCGGGCGGCTGCGCCCGTGATCGAGAACGGATGATGAGTGGCTGACACCCGAAGCGCAGCGTGGGACACGTACGCGCAGACCAAGCCCCAGCGTCGGGCGACGAACGCGAAGGGGGAGACGACCTGGTTCAACTGGACGCAGCACCCTGACCACGGGCCGGGAGCGATGCTCCTGGATCTGCGCGAGGGGCAATCGGCCCTCGACCTCGGGTGCGGATCGGGCGGGAACCTGGCGCACCTGGCCACCCTCGGGATGCGTGCCGTGGGGGTCGACCTGTCGCCTCGGCAGATCGCCAAGGCGGTGGAGCGCTGGCCTGACGTCGACATGGACATCCACCAGGGCGAGGCGGTGGAGTTCCTGGAGAAGTGGCCGACCCACTTCGACGCGATCTACTCGGTGTTCGGCGCCGCCTACTTCACCGATCCCGACCTCATGCTCCCGGCCGTCCACGCGCGCCTGAAGCCCGGCGGCGTGTTCGCCATGTCGCAGAACCCTGCGGTCGAGGGGTGCTACGGCTGCCAGGCGTCGTACATCCCGCGCGGGGCCGACGAGGACCCTGCGATCGTCAAGCGATGGGACTACCCCGCAGACACCTGGGCGACGATGCTGAAGCAGCACGGCTTCGAGGAGGTCACCGTCACCATCCTGCCTGCCCCCGAGGCGGGTAAGAAGAAGATCGGCACGTTGCTGATCCGCGGCCGGCGCGGGCACGACTGGCCCCGGAACTGACGACGAAGCCCCCCTACCCGCGAAGGTAGGGGGGCTTCGTCATGTCGTCAGTTTGTATTTGAGTCGTAGCGCTGTGCTACCTTGAAGATCTGCGGGACTCCTCTGGAGGCAACCGTGCGAACGCGCCCAGCAGCCGGGCGCGAACGCTGAAAACGCAGACCCCTCGAAGTTCGCGGGGTGTTCGACCAAAGGGCTCCGGCAGTGCCTGAGTCCATCCGCCACACCGAGTTTGTTGACGGCTGCTCGACAGAACTCGACCGAGGTATCCACCCAGTCCGCCACTGGGCGGGATGCCTCACACCACCTGTTGTCACTTGGGTGGTCGGTCGAGTCTGTCGCGATTCGCTGGCCACCCCGTAAAGAGGGGCTTGAGCAGTGAACATGAGCCGTCCGGTTGCCATTCTGATGTCTTTCATGGCCTCCGTGAACGTCGGACTCTCGTGCGGCATCGTCGCGGGCTTCCTGGGGGAGACGCTGTCGACCAGGATTGCGTGGGGAGCCGGCGGCTTCCTGGGGTTTGCCCCCCTCTGCCTCGGAGCCCTCGCCTTCCTCTCCGGAGGTGGTGAGTCCGGCGGCCCCCGACCCGGTGAGATGAATCGGGGGCTGCCGGCCGGCTACCGGACCGGGCAGGCGCCGGAGGCGCAGTCCTCGTCCGTGCCGTCCTCGACGGAGGTCACGTCGTAGGCGCTGAACTCCTCCTCGGTGAGCCGCTCGTACGGGGCCTGTTCGCGGGTCCCGTCCGGCATCAGAGTGGTGCCCTTCAGGTCCGGGAGCCACATCTCGATGATCTCGGCGGCCTCGTCGACCGTGTACTTGCCTTCGGGGAAGTTCACCGTGAACGAGACCGCGTTGTCGGCGTACTCCTCCTGGTACATGGACTGGAAGGCGAGCATCGAGCTCAGACTGATCTCGTCGGCGGACTCCACGATCGCGGGGTCGTAGCCCAGGGCCTCGACCTCGGCGACCAGCTTCTCCTTGGTGGGGTAGGCCACGACCATCGTGTTGCCGGACTGGTCGTAGATGCACTTCTCCACCAGGTGGCCGGCGTTCACCGCTTCCTGCACGGTTGCGGCCTGGGCCGGGTCGGTCATGGAGAACCGGACGCGGCGCAGGAAGTACCGGGCGTAGATCGGGTGGATACCCTCGCTCACTCCGGGGAGCTTCGCGATCGAGCCGGTCGGGGCCACGGTGGTCACCTTCACGGGCTCTGGGACGCGGAGCTGGAAGGCGTACTCGCGGGCCTCGTCGCGGACGGCGTCGTACAGGTTACCCAGCAGGGTACGGAACGGCTCGTTGAACGGGGCGTTGGAGTAGCGGATGCCGATCTTGGCGAGGTAGCCCTGCACGCCGAGGTGGCCGACGCCCACGCGTCGCTCGCTGTGCATGACCTCGCGCTGCTGGTCGTCGGTCATGTCGCCGTAGGTGGCGCGTATCAGGAACCGCGTCATCAGCTCGTGCGCCCGGTACATGCCCTTGAAGTCGGGCCGGCCGCCCTCTTCCTTCGGGGCGAAGTAGTCGAGGTTGACGTGGCCGAGGACGCAGGCGCCGGTCTCGGGGAGCGCGATCTCGCCGCAGGGGTTGGTCGCGATGACGGGGTTGACCTCGCCCTCGTTGGAGTACGAGCTGTTCCAGTAGCCGGGCTCGCCGTTCCGGAGCATCCCTTCGACGACCTTCTTGTGGACCATCCAGGCCAGCTCGTTGCCACCGGGGCCGAAGTCGTCGTGCTTCGTGCCGTTGAGGTAGCCGACGAAGTCGTGGTCGATCTCGACGCTGATGTTCGTCGTCCAGTGCTTCGAGCCGTCCGCCTTGCAATCGAGGAAGGCGTCGATGAAGGGGTCGTTCCACTTGCAGATCGCCATGCGGGCCGAGCGGCGGACGCCGCCCGAGACGACGCACTCGGCGATGGCGTGGTCGATCTCCATCGCCTCGACGGGGGTCAGGTGCTCGTAGCCCCAGCCGAAGCCGTCGCCGACCTCGACGTGTCGCTCACCGACCGCGCCGTTCAGGACGACGGCGACCTCCTGGAGCATCCTGGCGAAGGGGCCGGGGCCCGACGCGGTGCCGCCGAAGGTCTTCAGCCGGCTGCCCTTGCAGCGCACGCGGGAGACGTCGTAGACGCGCTGCTTGTGCTTGACCGGCTCGTCGGTCATGGAGGTGTCGATCAGGTCGACGAGGGCGTCGGCCCAGCCCTCGCGGGAGTCCTCGACCTCGAAGGCGCCGGCCCAGTCGCTGTTGTACTCGGTGGAGAGCAGGCCCGCGGCCTTCATCTCCTCGTAGTCCTGGTGCATGGGGTCGCACACGACGTGGACACGGAATCAAGATCCCACTTGGGGTCTCCGACGAGCAGTGGGACCGCATCGAAGGCATCCTGGCAGGGGGGCGCAAGCCCAAGCCCGAGGATCGGCCGTGCTTCGAGATGTTGCTGGAGAAGCTGCGCGAGGACAAGGGGTGGCACGACTACGACCGCGATGAACGCATGGGTGGGAAGGGCTGGGGCTTCTTCTACCGCCTCGGGTGCCGCTGGTTCAGCGAGGGCATGTACGCCCAGGCCCTGGAAAATCTTGCCCCGTACGAGGGAATCGAAGCTCCTACTGGTTACACTCTGCCTCCCATGAAGATTTTCGGTGTAATCGACGATTCCCCGGAGGATGTAGTGAAATCTGAAGCGCACGAGCGAACTGCTTCCACCAAGGGGATCACCGCCGCCGGCGCCCCGCGCACCGAGCGGGCCGCCGCGTGAGCGCTCCTGCCGAGCACCCGGGGAAGACGGAGGAGACGGTGTCCATGAACGCCGACGGAAACGGCGCGCCGCTCGACGGCGCCGTCATCGCGGTCGCCGGCGCGGCCGGTCCCGCGGGCCGGGCCACGCTGCTGCGGCTCGCCGAGGCGGGCGCGACCGTGATCGCGTCCGACGCCGACCCGGCCCGCCTCGCGGAGGCCGTCGACGCGGCCCGCTACGCCCACGGCGGCGCCACGGTCGTCGGCGACACCGTCGACCTGCTCGACCTCGCCGCCACCCGCGACTGGGCCGCCAAGACCGAGAAGGAGTTCGGCCGGATCGACGGCCTGGTCCACCTCGTCGGCGGCTGGCGCGGCAGCGCCTCCTTCACGGAGACCGAGCTCAAGGACTGGGACTTCCTGGAGAAGCTCCTGGTCCGCACGGTCCAGCACACCTCGCTCGCCTTCCACGACCCGCTGCTCCGCGCGGGCGGCCGCGGCCGCTACGCCCTGATCAGCCAGGCCGGCGCCCACAAGCCGGTCGCCGGGAACGCCGCGTACAACGCGGGCAAGGCGGCGGCCGAGGCCTGGACCCTGGCCATGGCGGACTCCTTCCGCAAGCTGGGGGGCGACGACGGTCCGCAGGCGGCGGCTGCGATCCTGGTGATCAAGGCGTTGGTGCACGAGGCGATGCGCGCCGAGCGACCCAACGCGAAGTTCGCGGGCTTCACCGACGTCGACGACCTGGCCGCGGAGATCGCCGGCCTGTGGGACAAGTCCGCCCAGGAAGCGAATGGACAGCGTCTGTGGCTGACCCCCAAGCCGTGACCGCGGCCCTCGGCCCCCGGACCGACGCGCGCCGTCACCACGACCCGTCGGTCCGGGGCTTCGCCAGCGACAACTACGCCGGCGCCCACCCCGAGATCCTCGCGGCCCTCGCCCTCGCCAACGAAGGCCACCAGGTCGCCTACGGCGAGGACCGGTACACCGACCACCTCCAGCGGATCGTGCACAGCCACTTCGGTCAGGGCGCCGAGGCCTTCCCGGTCTTCAACGGCACCGGGGCCAACGTGACCGCCCTCCAGGCCCTCACCGACCGCTGGGGCGCCGTCGTCTGTGCCGAGTCCGCCCACATCAACGTGGACGAGGGCGGCGCGCCGGAACGGATGGGCGGCCTCAAGCTGCTCACCGTGCCGACCCCGGACGGCAAGCTCACCCCCGAGCTGATCGACCGGCAGGCCTGGGGCTGGGAGGACGAGCACCGGGCCATGCCCCAGGTCGTCTCGATCACCCAGAACACCGAGCTGGGCACCGTCTACACGGTGGACGAGATCCGCGCGATCGTGGAGCACGCCCACTCCAAGGGCATGAAGGTGCACCTCGACGGGGCCCGGATAGCCAACGCCGCCGCCTCGCTCGACGTGCCCATGCGCGCCTTCACCAACGCGGTGGGCGTGGACGTGCTCTCGTACGGCGGCACCAAGAACGGCATGATCTTCGGCGAGGCCGTGATCGTGCTGAACCCGGACGCGGTCAGCCACATGAAGCACCTGCGCAAGCTGTCCATGCAGCTCGCGTCGAAGATGCGCTTCGTGTCGGTGCAGTTGGAGGCGCTCCTCGCGAAGGACCTCTGGCTGCGCAACGCCCGCCACGCCAACGCGATGGCCCAGCGCCTCGCGGCCGGGGTGCGCGCCCTCGACGGGGTGGAGATCCTCTACCCGGTCCAGGCCAACGCGGTCTTCGCCCGCCTCCCGCACGAGGTGAGCCGCCGGCTCCAGGAGCGCTTCCGCTTCTACTTCTGGGACGAGGTCGCCGGCGACGTGCGCTGGATGTGCGCCTTCGACACCACGGAGGACGACGTGGACGCCTTCCTCCAGGCCCTGAAGGAAGAGCTGGCCCGCTAGCCCGCACTGCATGAGTATGCGGCCGGACGGAAATCGATTGATTCCGTCCGGCCGTCTTCGTAGGGTCGGCCCGTATGGAACTCGTCCAGCAGGACCCCGACATCAGCGCCTATCTGGCCGCGAGCGAAGCCGTCGACCACGGCCACCCGGTCGTCCGGGAGATCGCGCACCGTCTCTCCTTCGCGCACCCCGGCGCATACGCATACGCCGAAGCGGCCTTCGACCACGTACGCGACGACGTCCCGCACTCCATGGACACCGGCGACCCCCGCGTCACCTGGCGCGCCTCCGACGTCCTGGAGCTGCGCACCGGCATCTGCTACGCCAAGTCGATCGCGTACGCGGCGCTCCTGCGGGCCCGGGGCGTCCCGGCCGCCCTCTGCTACCAGCGCCTCACGGACGACGACGGCTCCCACCCCGTGGTGCACGGCCTCGTCGCCGTCCTGCTGCCCGGGGAGCGGACCTGGGCCCGCCAGGACCCGAGGGGCGACCGGCCGGGCATCGCCACCCGCTTCTCCCTCGGGGAGGAACGCCTCGCGCGGCCCGTACGGCCGGAACTCGGCGAGGTGGACTACCCGCCGCTCCACGCCGAACCCCACCCGGCCGTCCTGGCGGCCCTGCGGGCCGCGCCCGACCTGAGCCGCCTGGAGCGGACGCTCCCCGCGGAGCTCGGGCCGGTCAGGCTTCCTTGACCTGGGCCGGCGTCGGAGCCGTACCCCCGAGGTGCGCGGGCACCCACCAGGTGTCGCCCGCGTCCTTGGGGCGGACCGGGTAGGCGCGCTGCGCGGCCTCCAGGAGCTCCTGGACGCGCTCGCGCAGCCGCCGGGTGATGGCGCCCGCGTACTGGTCGGCGGGGGCCTCCACGGCCTCGCCGACGCGGATCGTCACCGGGATGTGGTTCCGCTTGAAGTTCCGCGGCCGGCCCTTCGTCCAGATCCGCTGGGTGCCCCACAGCGCCATCGGGATCAGCGGGACGCCCGCCTCCTGCGCGAGGCGCGCCGCGCCCGTCTTGAAGCCCTTGAGCGTGAAGGACGGGGAGATGGTGGCCTCGGGGAAGACGCCGATGATCTCGCCGGCCCGCAGCGACTCCAGGGCGTGCTTGTAGGCGTGCTCGCCCTGGGCGCGGTCCACCGGGATGTGCTTCATGCCGCGCATGAGCGGGCCCGAGACCTTGTGCCGGAAGACCGAGTCCTTCGCCATGAAGCGCACCAGGCGCTTCTGGGGCAGTGCGGCGAGACCGGTGAAGATGAAGTCCAGGTAGCTGATGTGATTGCTGACCAGGACGGCTCCGCCGGTGCGCGGGATGTGCTCCGAACCCTGCGTGTCGATCTTCAGGTCCAGCGCCTTGAACATGGTCAGGGCGGCGCCGATGACCGGCCGATAGACGAGTTCTGCCATCGGAGAGGAACCCCTTCTTCCTGCTTGTCCGGGGAGGGTTCTCCCGGCGAAGTTACGCGGCCGTAGGTTTTCGGCTTCGGGCAGATCGTGCCCCATGTGGGACGTCGTGACCAGCCTGAGCGGCCTCGGGCGGGGAGATTCTCGTCACTCGCGGTGGCGGGAACGGGAATCGAACGTCACCCCTGGAACGCTGTACCCCGTGACGCGCGGAACAGACGTGCGCGCACCGAGACGGAGGGGGGGAGGAATGAGCGAGGTCCTGGGGCCGGAGGTGCTCGGCGCCGCACTGGGGGAGCGGGCCACCCTGGTCCAGTTCTCGACCGCCTTCTGCCAGCCCTGCCGGGCGACCCGCCGCACCCTCGCCGAGGTCGCCGCGATGGTGCCCGGCGTGGGGCACGTCGAGATCGACGCCGAGGAGCGGCTCGACCTCGTGCGCGCGCTCGGCGTCGCGCGCACCCCCACCGTGTTCGTCCTCGACCGGACCGGCCGCGTCGTCCGCCGGGCCGCCGGACAGCCCCGCAGGGCGGACGTCATCGCCGCCCTGGGCCGGGCGGTCTGACGCGGTGACACCTCTTTCCCGTACGTGCGCGGCGACCCCCTCTCCTCGTGGGCACGCGGCGGCGCTCCTCCCCCGTACGCGCGCGGTGACGCTCCTCCCACATCGCGGTACGCACTTGACTGCACCCGCCACCGATCGTCACCCTGACGGAGTGACTCTGGAACTCCTTCTCTACGGGCGGGCCCACGTGGACCTGGCCCGCAACGCGAGCGCGCGCTGTCCGGGCGTCTGACCCACCCCAGGACTCCTCTCATGCCGCCCTCGCAGAAGGACAATTCCATGACGGTTTCGCCCGAGCTCCGCACCGTTCCCACGATCGGCGCGCCCCGGCAGGCCTCTCCCGATCTGCTCCGCTCCGTCTTCCGCCGGCACGCGGCCGGCGTCGCGGTCGTCACCGCGCACGGCGAGCGCCCCGTCGGGTTCACCGCGACCTCGCTCAACTCCGTCGCCGCCGAACCGCCCCTGATCTCCTTCGGCGTGGGCACCACGTCCTCCTCCTGGCCGGTGGTCTCCGAGGCCGAGTTCATCGGCGTGCACATACTCGGCGAGCACCAGCAGGAGCTGGCCGCCACCTTCGCGCGCAGCGGCGCCGACCGCTTCGGCGAGGGGACCCGCTGGAGCGTCGGTCCCGAGGGCGTGCCCGTGCTCGACGACGTCCTCGCCTGGCTGGTGTGCCGCGTCGTGGCCCGGGTGCCCGCCGGGGACCACCGGATCGTCATCGCGCAGGCGGTCGCGGGCGACCCGGACGGGGCGGGCCGGCCGCTCCTCTACCACCACGGACGCTTCAACGCGCTGCGCGACTGAGAGTTCCCGTACGCGCCGCTCTCCGCGCGTTGGGAAGGTCACACGGCTGAGCGCTTGCTCAGCGGTAACGAACTGGGTGTACTGGCGAGTAATATTTTGGTCGGGGCGTCCGGCGCCCCGACCGGAAACCCGCCCTTCAGGCGCCTATGCTGCGAGCAACAAGGCAGCCCAGTTATGACGATGCAGTAGGAGAGCCGGCGTGAGCTTGAGGATCGTTGTCTGTGTGAAGTACGTGCCCGACGCCACCGGCGACCGGCACTTCGCCGATGACCTGACGGTGGACCGCGACGACGTCGACGGCCTGCTGTCGGAGCTCGACGAGTACGCGGTCGAGCAGGCCCTGCAGATCGCGGAAGAGGCGGACGACGCCGAGGTCACCGTGCTCACGGTCGGCCCCGAGGACGCCAAGGACGCGCTGCGCAAGGCGCTGTCCATGGGTGCCGACAAGGCCGTCCACGTCGAGGACGACGACCTGCACGGCTCCGACGTCATGGGCACCTCGCTGGTGCTCGCCAAGGCCATCGAGAAGACCGGCTACGACGTGGTCATCGCCGGCATGGCCTCCACCGACGGCGTCATGGGCGTCCTGCCCGCGATCCTGGCCGAGCGCCTGGGCGTCCCGCAGGTCACGCTGCTCTCCGAGGTGAAGATCGAGGGCGGCAAGGTGACCGGCCGGCGCGACGGCGACGCCGCCTCCGAGCAGCTCGAGGCCTCCCTCCCGGCCGTCGTCTCCGTGACGGACCAGTCGGGCGAGGCGCGCTACCCGTCCTTCAAGGGCATCATGGCCGCCAAGAAGAAGCCGGTGGAGTCCCTGGACCTCTCCGACCTCGACCTGGAGGCCGAGGAAGTGGGTCTGGAGGGCGCGTGGACCGCGGTCGACTCCGCCACCGAGCGTCCGGCCCGCACGGCCGGCACGATCGTCAAGGACGAGGGCGAGGGCGGCAAGCAGCTCGCCGAGTTCCTCGCGGGCCAGAAGTTCATCTGAGACTTCAGCCGCGCGAGCCGGACGTGCGTCCGGGGACCCGCGCGAGCCGCCTCAGACCTCCCCCTCACCTTCGCAGGAGATTGAATCCCCATGGCTGAGATCCTCGTCTACGTCGACCACGTCGACGGAGCCGTCCGCAAGCCCACCCTGGAGCTGCTGACGCTCGCCCGCCGCCTCGGCGACCCGGTCGCCGTCGCCCTCGGCAACGGCGCCGCCGACACCGCCCCGGCCCTCGCCGAGCACGGCGCCGTCAAGGTCCTGACCGCCGACGCGCCCGAGTTCGCCGACTACCTGGTCGTTCCCAAGGTCGACGCCCTCCAGGCCGCCTACGACGCCGTGTCCCCGGCCGCCGTCCTCGTGCCGTCCTCGGCCGAGGCCAAGGAGATCGCGGCCCGCCTCGCGGTCCGCATCGGCTCCGGCGTCATCACCGACGCCGTGGACCTGGAGGCCGGTGACGAGGGCCCGGTGGCGACGCAGGCCGTGTTCGCCGCCTCCTTCACCACCAAGTCCCGCGTCTCCAAGGGCACCCCGGTCATCACGGTCAAGCCGAACTCGGCCCCCGTCGAGGCCGCCCCGGCCGCCGGCGCCGTCGAAGCCCTGTCGGTCTCCTTCGGCGCCCTGGCCACCGGCACCAAGGTCACCTCGCGCACCCCGCGCGAGTCGACCGGCCGCCCGGAGCTGACCGAGGCCGCGATCGTGGTCTCCGGCGGCCGCGGCGTCAACGGCGCCGAGAACTTCGCGATCATCGAGGCCCTCGCCGACTCGCTCGGCGCGGCCGTCGGCGCCTCGCGCGCCGCGGTGGACGCCGGCTGGTACCCGCACGCCAACCAGGTCGGCCAGACCGGCAAGTCGGTCTCGCCGCAGCTCTACATCGCGTCCGGCATCTCCGGCGCGATCCAGCACCGCGCGGGCATGCAGACCTCGAAGACGATCGTCGCGATCAACAAGGACGCCGAGGCGCCGATCTTCGAGCTCGTCGACTACGGCGTGGTGGGCGACCTCTTCGAGGTCGTCCCGCAGCTCACCGAAGAGGTCAAGACCCGCAAGGGCTGACCTGCGGTTCTGTCGGACCGGGGGCCGCACGGTGGATTCTCACCGTGCGGCCCCCGGCCGTTTCGGACACCCATTGACTCAGCTCCGGCCGCCGGTTAACTTCGCCATACGGATTGTTGATTCCGTGCAGCGGAAAACAGGAGGGTAGTGGGATGGGTCAGCAGGAGAAGGTGTCGACGAGCCTCGCGGGCGCGGTCAGCGAGGGCATCAGCGCCTCCCTCGCCGCGGTGGACGCCGAGCTGGACCGTCGCTACCCGGGAGACCCCGGCACTCGCCAGCCCGTCCACACCGTCTACGTCCCCGGCAACCTCTTCGACGCCGGCACCGTCCGCTCCTGGGGCGACCAGGCCCTCGCCGCCCTCGACGAACACGCCCCCGACGCCGCCTCCTTTGCCGCCGTCCTCGGCCTCTCCGACGACCTCGCCGAGGACGTGTACGGCCGCGTGCGGGCCAAGCTGGAGCGGGAGCCGATCGAGGACCTCCGGGTCGACTTCGAGGACGGCTACGGGGGCGACGACGAGGACCGGGACGCGGCCCGCGCCGCCCGGTTGGTCTCCGAGGCGTACGCGAACGGCACCGCCGCCCCGTACACGGGCATCCGGATGAAGTGCATGGAGGCCGCCGTACGCGACCGGGGCATCCGCACCACCGACGTCTTCCTCACCGGCCTCCTGGAGCACGGCGGCCTCCCCGAGGGCCTCGTCCTCACCCTCCCCAAGGTCACCTACCCCGAGCAGGTCACCGCCTTCGTGCGCCTCCTGGAGGCCTTCGAGAAGGCCCACGGCCTCGACGCCGGCCGCCTCGGCTTCGAGATCCAGATCGAGACCAGCCAGGCCATCCTCGCCGCCGACGGCACCGCCGCCGTCGCCCGCATGATCGGCGCCGCCGAGGGCCGCGCCACCGGGCTGCACTACGGCACCTTCGACTACAGCGCCTGCCTCGGCGTCTCCGCCGCCTACCAGGCCAGCGACCACCCGGCCGCCGACCACGCCAAGGCGATCATGCAGGTCGCCGCCGCCGGCACCGGCGTCCGCGTCTCCGACGGCTCCACCAACGTCCTGCCGGTCGGCTCCACCGCGCACGTCCACGAGGCCTGGCGCCTGCACTACGGGCTCACCCGGCGCGCCCTCGCCCGCGCCTACTACCAGGGCTGGGACATGCACCCCGGCCACATCCCCACCCGCTACGCCGCCGTCTTCGCCTTCTACCGCGAGGGCTTCGAGGCCGCCGCCAAGCGCCTCTCCGCCTACGCCAACCACGCGGGCGGCGACGTCATGGACGAGCCCGCCACCGCCAAGGCGCTCAGCTCCTACCTGCTGCGCGGCATCGACTGCGGCGCCCTCGACACCGCCGAGGTCGACGCCCTCACCGGCATGACCCGCGCCGCCCTCGACCGCTTCGCGGCCCCGCGCCGCGGCGACCTCACCGCCTCGGCCGAGTAGCCGCCCGGGAAGGACCGGCCGCCCGGGGAAAGCCGTCCGGCCGGCGTCAGGCCGCCGGCGGCGCGACCTCGCCCGAGCCGCGGGCGAGGAGCGTCGTGCCGAGCACCACCCGCTCCGGCGCCCCCTCGGCCCCGTCCAGGCGCCGGAACAAGCGCTCCGCCGCCGTCCGGCCGAGCGCGGCGGCGTCCTGGGCGACGACCGTGATGCCGAGCAGGTCGGCCAGTTCGATGTCGTCGAAACCGACCAGGGCGACCGGCCGGGCGTGCGCGGCGAGGATCCGGACGGCCGTGACGGTGACCCGGTTGTTCCCCGCGAAGAGCGCCGTCACCGGCTCCGGCGCGGCCAGCATCCCCCGTACCGCCGCGCCCACCCGCTCCGGGTCGGTCGGGCCCGGCGAGACCCACTCCTCCCGGACCGGCAGGCCCGCGTCCTCCATCGCCGCGCGGTAGCCCCGCAGCCGCTCGGCCGCCGTGTGGATCCGCGGCCGGTCGCCGACGAAGCCGATCCGGCGGTGACCGTGCGCGATCAGGTGGGCCGTGCCGTCGCGCGCCCCGCCGAAGCTGTCGGAGAGGACCGCGTCGGCGTCGATCCGCCCGGCGGGACGGTCGACGAAGACCGTGGCGACGCCCGCCCTGATCTCGGGCTCCAGGTACCGGTGGTCGTCACCGGCCGGGATGACGATGAGGCCGTCGACCCGGCGCGCGCACAGTGCCAGCGCCAGCTCCTGCTCCCGGTCGGGGTCCTCGGCGCTCGACCCGTTGATGAGGAGGGCCCCGTGCGCCCGCGCGACCTCCTCGACCGCCCGGCTCAGCGGACCGTAGAAGGGGTCGGCGAGGTCCTCCAGGACCAGGCCGACGGTCGCGGTCCTGCCCTTGCGCAGGACCCGCGCGCTGTCGTTGCGCCGGAAGCCGAGGACCTCGATGGCCTCCTGCACCCGCCGCTCGGTGTCGGGGGTGACGCCCGGCTCGCCGTTCACCACCCGGGACACCGTCTTCAGGCCCACGCCGGCCTTGGCGGCGACGTCCTTCATCGTGGGCCGGTTGCCGTAGCGGCGCTCGGAGCGGTGGGCGGTGTCGGCCACGGTCTGCGGCTCCTCCGTCGTGTCGGGACCCCGCCGTGGCCGGGCCGTCTTTCGGGCTCCGGACGAGCATAGGACCTGGACAACGTTGTCAGGCCGCGTGAGACCATACGGACGCCCGACCGTTCCCGGCCTTCCCCGGAGGTTTCCCGCCCATGCACACCGACCTCGCCACCGGCCTCGTCGTCGCCCTCGACATCGGGGGCACCAAGATCGCCGGGGCCCTGGTCGACGGAGAGGGGCGCGTCCGCGTCCGGTCCCGGCGGCCCACGCCCGCGCGTGAGGACGCCGAGACGGTGATGGCGGCGGTCGAGGACGTCCTCGGCGAACTCGCCGCCTCTCCGCTGTGGGAGGCCGCCGACGCCGTCGGCATCGGCAGCGCGGGCCCGGTCGACGCGGCCCGGGGGACCGTGAGCCCCGTCAACGTCCCCGGCTGGCGCGACTACCCGCTCGTCGAACGGGTCCACCGGGCCGCCGGCGGACGCCCCGTCACCCTCGTCGGCGACGGCGTCGCCATGACGGCGGCCGAACACTGGCTCGGAGCCGCCCGGGGCCACGACAACGCCCTCTGCCTCGTGGTCTCCACGGGCGTCGGCGGCGGCCTCGTTCTCGGCGGGCGCCTCCACCCCGGCCCCACCGGCAACGCCGGTCACATCGGGCACATCGTGGTCGAGTTGGACGGCGAGCCCTGCGCCTGCGGCGGGCGCGGCTGCGTCGAACGCGTCGCCAGCGGGCCCCACCTGGCGCGGCGCGCCCTGGAGAACGGCTGGCGGCCGGGGCCCGACGGCGACGTCTCCGCCGCCGCGGTGGCCGCCGCCGCGCGCGCCGGGGACCCGGTGGCCACCGCCGCGTTCGAGCGCGCGGCCCGGGCGCTCGCGGCGGGCATCGCCGCCACGGCGGCCCTCGTCGAGATCGACATCGCGGTCGTCGGCGGCGGGGTGGCGGGCGCCGGCGAAGTCCTCTTCGCCCCGCTCCGGCGCGGCCTCCGCGACTACGCCACGCTCTCCTTCGTACGGGACCTGACGGTCGTCCCCGCCCTCACGGGCACGGACGCGGGCCTCCTCGGCGCGGCGGCGGCCGCCACGCGCGCGCGGCAGCCGGGGGCGCGCACCGGCGCGAACGCGGGTGCCGGCACCGCTCCTTGAGCACGCGGGAACGGGGTGTGGGAGGAGAGGGAGCCGCGCGGCTCCCTCTCCTCCCACACCCCGTTCACTCCCGTACCCGCTCGGCCCTCCTCTGGCCGACCAGTCTGCCCTCGGCCGCCCTCCGCTCCGGCGGTCTCTGTTCGACGACCACCAGGAACGCGTCGGACTCCAGGTCCATCACGACCCGGGCGGGCACTCCCTCGTTCCGGCGCGCGCCGGCGAACTCCTCGGCAGGCCAACTGCCCCGCGGGCCGCCGGCGGGAAAACGTTCGAGAACCGTACGACTCATCTCCACACCCCTCGTGCTTGCCGTTCCCAACGACGGTTTCCCCGAAGCGTCACGCCCATGCCGATCGCTCCGCCGATCCATACGTTCGTGGTTTCCGTGGCAGGGTGTTGCGGGCAAGCCACAGGGGGCTACCGAAGAGGGGGAAACGTGATCGTCTGGATCAACGGGGCGTTCGGCGCGGGAAAGTCCGGCACCGCGCGCGAACTGGTCGATCTGATCCCGCACAGCACCCTGTACGACCCCGAGGCCACCGGCGACGCGGTGCGCCGGCTCCTTCCGGCCAAGCGGCTCGCCGAGGTCGAGGACTACCAGGACCTGCCGATCTGGCGGCGCCTCGTCGTCGACACGGCCGCCGCCCTGCTCGCCGAGGTCGGCGGCGTCCTGATCGTCCCCATGACCCTGCTCCGCCAGGAGTACCGGGACGAGATCTTCGGCGGGCTCGCCGCCCGCCGCATCGAGGTGCGCCACATCCTGCTCGCACCTGAGGAAACGATCCTGCGTCAGCGGATCGACACCCGGGAGGAGTACGGCGACCCCGAGGTCGACGCCCGCGTACGGGAGTGGAGCCACGGGCACGTGGACCCGTACCGCGCCGCCCTCGACTGGCTCGCCACCGACGCGTACACCGTCGACAACTCCGCGCTCACCGCGGCGGAGACCGCCCGGACCGTCGCCGACGCGGTCCGGGACGGGCGCGCGGCCCCCTGCGGGATCGTCCAGACGCCCGAACCGACCGGCGAGACCGTCGCCGCCGGCGTGCTGCTCTTCGACGAGCAGGACCGCTTCCTGCTCGTCGACCCCACCTACAAGCCCGGCTGGGAGTTCCCCGGCGGCGTCGTCGAGCCCGGCGAGCCCCCGGCCCGGGCCGGGATGCGGGAGGTGGCCGAGGAGGTCGGCCTCGCGCTCGACGCCGTGCCCCGGCTGCTGCTCGTCGACTGGGAACGCCCCGAGCCCCCCAAGTACGGAGGGCTGCGCCTCCTCTTCGACGGCGGCACCCTCCGGCCCGCCGACACCGGGCGGCTGAGCCTTCCCGGGGCCGAACTGCGCGACTGGCGCTTCGTCACCGAGGAGGAGGCCGCCGACCTGCTGCCGCCCGTCCGCTACCAGCGCCTCCGCTGGGCCCTGCGCGCGCGGGAACGGGGCACGGTCCTCAACCTGGAGGCCGGGGTGCCGGTGGGGTGAACCCCGCCGGAGCCGCTCAGACCGGGACCTCCCCGGCTGTCGCCGCCGCCCTCAGCCGGGCCGCCGCGTCCGTGACCACCGGCGCGCCGTGCCCGCAGCACAGCACCGACGGGTCGAGCTCCGCCAGCCTCCGCATCGACTCCAGGGCGAGGGCGCGGTCGACGTGGAACACGCCGAAGGTGACGCCCCGGACCGAGGCCACCGTGTCCCCGGCGAACAGCACGCCGTGGCGGGGGAGGTGCACGGCCATCGAGCCCGGGGTGTGGCCGGGGGTGTGGACCGCCACGGCCCCGTCGCCGAAGCCGAGCTCCTCGCCGTCCTCGACCTCGCGGTCCACCCGGGTCGGCGGCGCCTCCGGCACGGTCAGGCCGTGCGCGTACAGCGGGAGTTCCCAGTCCAGGAGGTCGGGCTCGGGCACCGGGGCCTCGCCCCGGACCACCGGCGCGTCCAGGCGGTGTGCCACGATCTCGGCCCCGTGGCGGTCCGCGAGCTCCTGGGCCGCGCCCACGTGGTCCCGGTGGCAGTGGGTCAGCACGATGCGGCGCAGCCGGTCCGGGTCCAGACCGGCCGCCCGTACGGCCGCCGCCGTCGCGTCCGCCGTCCCCGCCCAGCCCGCGTCGATCAGGGTCAGCTCCTCCTCGTCCCGCCAGAGGTAGGCCTGGCCGATGGAGTGGTCGAGCAGGTGAAGCCGTGGAGTCACGGTGATGGGGTCCATGCGGCGAACCTACGCGTCCACGCGGGTCCGCCGCCCGGTTCTACGCTCTCGGCGAGCTTCGCCGAACGCTGAACCCGATCGGGAACCGGCGAGCCGTCAGATCTGCTTCGAGCGCGCGTAGTTGACGAGGAAGTGCGCCTCGGCCACCGACAGGCGCTCCAGCTCCTCCGGGGACACGGACTCGTTGGGCGCGTGGATCTGCGCCTCCGGCTCGCTCAGGCCGATCAGCAGGATCTCCGCCTCCGGGTACAGCGAGGCCAGCGTGCTGCAGAGCGGGATCGAGCCGCCCAGGCCGGCCGTCTGCATCTCCTGACCGGGGTACGCGACCTCCATCGCCTCGGCCATCGAGGCGTACGCCGGGCTCGACGTGTCCGCCTGGAACGCCTGGCCCTGGCCGACCTGCTCCAGGGTCACCCGGGCGTTCCACGGGGTGTGGTTCTCGATGTGGGCGAAGAGCAGCTTCGTCGCCTCGGCCGCGTCCTGGCCCGGCGGCACCCGCAGGCTGACCTGCGCGCGGGCCGTCTTCGGGACGGACGGGGTGGCGCCGGCCACCGGGTGGCAGTCGATGCCGACGACGGTGACGGCGGGACGCGCCCAGATGCGGTCCGCGACCGTGCCGCCGCCCGGCAGGTCCACGCCCGGCAGCACCTTGGCGTCCTGGCGGAAGTTCTCCTCCGGGTACTGGAGGCCCTCCCACACCCGGTCGCCCGGCAGGCCGTCGATGACGGTCGAGCCGTCCGGGCCGCGCAGCGAGTCGAGCACGCGGATCAGCGCGGCGAGCGCGTCCGGGGCGGCGCCGCCGAACTGGCCGGAGTGCAGGTTGCCCTCCAGGGTGTCGATCCGCACCCGGATCATCGTCATGCCGCGCAGGGTCGCGGTCACCGTCGGCAGGCCCACCCGGAAGTTGCCCGCGTCGCCGATCACGATCGCGTCGGCGGTCAGCAGCTCGGGGTGCTCCTCCGCGTACCGCTCCAGACCGCCGGTGCCCTGCTCCTCCGAGCCCTCGACGATCACCTTCACCGTCACCGGGACGCCGCCGTTCGCCTTCAGGGCGCGCAGCGCGAGCAGGTGCAGGATCACCCCGCCCTTGCAGTCGGCCGTGCCGCGTCCGTACCAGCGGCCGTCGCGCTCGGTCAGCTCGAACGGCGGGGAGAGCCACGCGGCCTCGTCCAGCTTCGGCTGCACGTCGTAGTGCGCGTAGAGGAGGACGGTCGGGGCGCCGGCCGGGCCGGGCAGTATGCCGTACACGGCCTGCGAGCCGTCCGGGGTGTCGAGCAGGGCCACGTCCTGGAAGTCCTCGGCGCGCAGCGCGTCCGCGACCCAGTTCGCCGCCGCCTCGCATTCGCTGCGCGGGGCCACGTTCTCGTCCGCCACCGACTCGAAGGCCACCAGCTCCGTGAGCTCCGCCCTGGCGCGGGGCATCAGGGACCGTACGGTCTCGGCGATCGGATTCGAGGTCATGGGCACGCTCCTGATGGGTGCGACGTTACGACGGGAGGAGGCGTCCGTCGCGTGTCGTGGCGCGGCGAACGCACCGTCGATCCTACGGCCGGGGCCCCGGCTACCGCGCCGTAGGATGCGTCAGGAGCAGACCCCCGGTCGGATCAGGAGCAGAAGCACATCGTGAGCAGCGAGCACGCAGGGAACGCCGGTCCGGAGAACACCGAGCCCGAGGGCGCGGCTCCTGAGGGCAGCGGTGCGGAGGCGGCGAGGGACGGCGTCGGGGACGACGTCACGGGCGAGGGGGCGGGTGACGTGGCGGACGACGTGACGGAAGGCGCGGTGGGTGACGTGACGGACCGCGCCGGGGACGGGGCTTCCGCCGCGGACGACGGGACGGCGGACCCGGACGGCGCGGCGGACGTCTGGGACGTCGTGGTCGTCGGCGCCGGTCCGGCCGGCGCGTCCGCGGCCTACGCGGCGGCGGTGGCCGGGCGCCGGGTGCTCCTCCTGGAGAAGTCTGAGCTGCCCCGGTACAAGACCTGCGGCGGCGGCATCATCGGCCCCTCCCGCGACTCGCTCCCGCCGGGCTTCGAACTGCCCCTCCAGGACCGGGTGCACGCCGTCACCTTCTCCCTCGAAGGGCGCTTCGCCCGCACCCGCCGCTCGCGCCGGATGCTCTTCGGGCTCATCAACCGCCCCGAGTTCGACGCGCGGCTCGTCGAGCACGCGCAGAAGGCCGGTGCCGAACTGCGGACGGGCGCCACGGTGACCCGGGTGGAGCAGCACGGGCCGTCGGTGCCGGACCGGCGGACCGCCGCCGTCGTCCTGGCCGACGGCGAGACGATCCTGGCGCGCGCGGTCGTCGGCGCCGACGGCAGTGCCGGCCGCATAGGCGCTCACGTCGGGGTGAAGATGGGCCAGGTCGACCTGGGCCTGGAGGCGGAGATCCCCGTGCCGCCGTCCGTCGCCGAGGACTGGAAGGGCCGCGTCCTCATCGACTGGGGCCCGATGCCCGGCAGTTACGGATGGGTCTTCCCCAAGGGCGACACGCTGACCGTCGGCGTGATCTCGGCGCGCGGCGAGGGGGCCGCCACCAAGCGCTACCTGGAGGACTTCGTCGCCCGGCTCGGCCTGGCCGGCTTCGAGCCCTCGATCTCCTCCGGCCACCTGACCCGCTGCCGCACCGACGACTCGCCGCTCTCCCGCGGCCGGGTCCTGGTCTGCGGTGACGCGGCCGGTCTCCTGGAGCCGTGGACGCGCGAGGGCATCTCGTACGCGCTCCGCTCGGGCCGCCTCGCGGGCGAGTGGGCGGTCCGGGTCGCCGAGGCGAACGATGCGGTCGACGCGCGCCGCCAGGCCCTGAACTACGCCTTCGCCATCAAGGCGGGCCTCGGCGTGGAGATGGCGGTCGGGCGGCGGATGCTCGCCGTCTTCGAGCGGCGCCCGGGACTGCTGCACGCCACCCTCACGGGGCTGCGGCCGGCCTGGAACGCCTTCGCCGACATCACCCGGGGCTCGGCCACCCTCGGCGGCATGGTCCGCTCGAACGGTCTGGCCCGGCGGGCCCTGGAGATCCTGGACAAGCGGTTGGACACCTCGTCCGGCGTCGGCCCGGCGGGCCGGGGCGTCACGGCGAAGGAGCGGGGCGCGCCGGAGCCGGAGGACACGGACGAGACGGGGGCCGTACGGGGCGCGGCGGAGGGCACCGCGGAGGGCGCGGAGGAGACGAAGGGCACGGAGAAGGGCACGGAGACGGGCGTCTGACCCTCCGCGCGTGGCGGTTCGGTACGGCCGCCGGGAAGCGCGATCGACCCGTACGGGCTCCGCCGGCCCGGTCCGCTCACGCGGCCGGGGCGGCGGGGCCCGTCGTCGTGATGCGGAAGACGGGGTGCTTCGGCGCGGCGGCGCGCAGCTCGGCGTCGGAGGAGTCCGGGCCGACCCCGTCGAAGAAGATGCCGACCTCGGCCTTCCAGCGCTTGAGGTAGGCGCGGAGCAGCGGGGGCTTGGCGTCGTCGGCGACCTCGACGGCGGTGAACTCCTGCACGTGCTTGCCGAGGTGCAGCTCTCCGCCTCCGGCCGCCCGCATGTTGTGGGTCCACTGGACGTGGCCGCGGGGGGCCACGAGGTACTGGGCGCCGTCCACCGTCAGGAGGTTGACGGGGGTGCGGCGCCATTCACCGCTCTTGCGGCCGCGGACGGCGAGCACGCGGGAGCCCCAGACGCTGATGCCGCGGCGGGTCGTCCAGGCGACCACGCGGTTGAGGACGTTCACGGTGAACCAGCCGGGCTTCATCACGTGGGTGCCGGTGGGCTGGGCGGACATGGCTGCCTCCTGAGGGCTGCGGGGAGGGGGCGGGTGCGGGGCTTCCGGTGGCGAGAAAATCGTGAGCGGTGCTCTCGCTTGAGATCAGTGTGCACGGTTCGGTGCTCGCAATCAAGAGCGGTGCTCTCGTTTTGTTATGGCGCTCTTGTTTCGTGGCGGTGCTCTGCAAGTGGCACACTGCTCTCCATGACGACAGTCCAAGGAGCCCGCGCCCGCGCCCGCATCGAGATCACCGCCGCCATCAAGGACGAAGCCCGCAGCCAGCTCGCGGCGGAAGGCGCCGCCAAGCTGTCCCTGCGGGCCGTCGCCCGCGAGCTGGGCATGGTGTCCTCCGCGCTCTACCGCTACTTCCCGAGCCGCGACGACCTCCTCACGGCCCTGATCGTCGACGCCTACGACGCCGTCGGCGCCGCCGCCGAGCGGGCCGCCGCCGACTCGGCCGGGCAGCGACCGCTGGACCGCTGGACCGCCGTCTGCCGGGCGGTCCGCGCCTGGGCGGTCGCCCACCCCCACGAGTACGCCCTGATCTACGGCTCCCCGGTCCCCGGCTACAGCGCCCCCCAGGACACGGTCGGCCCCGCCGCCCGCGTCGGCCTCGCCCTGATCGGGATCGTCCGCCTGGCCCACACCGGCGAGGGCGTCGCCCTCCCCCCGCTCCCGGACGCCCTGCGCCCGGAGGCCGAGCGGATCGCCGCCGACATCGCCCCGGACCTCCCCCCGGCCCTCGCCGTCGCGCTCGTCGCCGCCTGGTCGCAGCTCTTCGGCCTGGTCTCCTTCGAGGTCTTCGGCCAGTTCCACCGCGTCGTCGAGGACCGCGACGCCTTCTTCGCCGCGGCCGCCCGCCGCCTGGGCCAGGACGTGGGCCTGCTTCCGCGCGGCTGAACCCGCTCGGCCCCGCGGCCCCGTCCCCCCACCGCCGTCCCCACTCCTGCACCGCCGTACTTCCGGTGGAGTAGGCCAGGCCACCCCCTCGGGCTGACGTCGGTGCGGGGCGGGCGCGGCTAGCGTGGCCGGTATGGACGAGGAGAGGGCGGACCGGCTCCCCGGCGGTCGCCGGAGCCGGTGGGAGCGGGGCGACGGCCGGCTGCCCTGGCGGTCGACGCTGCTGATCGCCCTGCTCGTGGTGGCGGGGAGCGGGTTCGCCGGACGCGACCAGACCGGCCGGGAGGCGCTTGACGCGGCCGGCCGGATCCTGCTGCTGCTCGGAGCGGTCCCGCTGCTGCTCCGTCACCGCAGGCCCGTGCCGGTGGTGTTCGCCGTCGCGGCCGTCACCCTCGGCTACCTGGCGGCCGGTTACCCGTACGGCCCGGTCTTCGCCCTGGTCGCCGTCGCCTGCTTCGCGGCCGTCGTACACGGTCACCGCGCCGCCGCCGCATGGGCCCTCGGCCTGCTCTGGACGGGCCACCTGCTGCTCGCGCACTGGCTCTACCGCCGGCTGCCCCCGGTCGGCGACGGGCCCGCGCCCTGGGGCCAGGAGATCACCGCGGCCGCCTTCGCCGTCGCCGTCCTCGCCGCCTCCGAGGCGATCCGGGAGAAGCGCGAGCAGCGGGCCCGGCGGCGGGCGGACCGGGCCGCCGCCGAACGGCGCCGCGCCGACGCGGAACGGCTCCGCATCGCCCGTGAACTCCACGACGTGCTCGCCCACTCGATCTCCGTGATCAACGTGCAGGCGGGCGTCGGCCTCGCCCTCCTGGACTCCGACCCCGAGCAGGCCCGCACCGCCCTGACCACCATCAAGGCGGCCAGCAAGGAGGCGCTCGGCGAGGTCCGCCAGGTCCTCGACACCCTCCGTACTCCCGGTGACGCCCCCCGCGCCCCGGCCCCCGGCCTCGACCGGCTGCCCGAACTCGTCGAACAGGCCGGGGCCGCGGGCCTCGCCGTCACCGTCGCGACGGACGGCCGGGCCGCTGCCCTGCCGCCCGGCGCCGACCTCGCCGCCTTCCGGATCGTGCAGGAGGCGCTCACCAACGTGGTGCGCCACTCCGGTTCCCGTACCGCCCGCGTACGGGTCGCGTACGGCTCCGGGCGCCTGGAGCTGACGGTCGACGACGACGGCCCCGCCACCGGCACCGAGGCCGGCGGCACCGGCAACGGCCTCGCCGGCATGCGGGAGCGGGCCGCCGCCCTCGGTGGCACCATCGAGGCGGGCACCCGCCCGGACGGCGGCTTCCGCGTCCACGCCGTCCTCCCGCTCGGACCCGAGGAGGCCTCGTGACCGAAGGAGGTCCCGTGACCGAAGGAGGCCCGGTGACCGGAAGCGGCCCGGCGGCCGGAGGAGACCCCGTGACCGAAGACGGCTCCGCCGCGATCCGGGTCCTGCTCGCCGACGACCAGTCGCTGGTACGGGCGGGGTTCCGCGCCCTGCTCGGCGCCCAGCCGGACATCGAGGTCGCGGGGGAGGCCGCCGACGGCGAGGAGGCCGTGGAACGGGTGCGCGCCCTGCGCCCCGACGTCGTCCTCATGGACATCCGGATGCCCCGGCTCGACGGCCTGGAGGCGACGCGGCGGATCACGGACGCCCCGGAGCTCGCCGGGGTGCGGGTCGTCATGCTGACCACCTTCGAGCTCGACGAGTACGTCTTCGAGGCGATCCGCGCCGGTGCCTCCGGGTTCCTCGTCAAGGACACCGAGCCGGACGAACTGCTGCGGGCCGTGCGCGCCGTCGTCCACGGGGACGCGCTGCTCTCCCCGGGCGTCACCCGCCGTCTGATCGAGGAGTTCGCGGCCCGCTCCAGGACCCCGGCGGCCACGGCCGCGCTCGACGCGCTGACCGAGCGGGAGCGGGAGGTGATGGCCCTCGTGGGCATCGGCCTGTCGAACGCGGAGATCGCCCGCCGGCTGGTCGTCAGCCCGCTCACCGCCAAGACCCACGTGAGCCGCGCCATGGTGAAGCTCGGTGCCCGCGACCGCGCCCAACTCGTCGTGCTGGCCTACGAGTCGGGGCTCGTGCGGCCGGGCTGGCTGGGCTGATCCGCCCGGCCGCACCCGTCCCCCGCCCCCGTACCTCCCGACGGTCAGTCGCGGAGGGCGACCTTCGCCGGGGCGGCCTCGGTCACCGGGCCGGCGTCCGAGGAGCGTGCGACCACGACCGACCCGGTCGCCGTGCCCCGCGGCCTCCGCAGCCCCGGCAGGGTGATGAGCAGTCCGGCGAGGGCGATGACCGCGACCACGGCCAGGCCCGGGCGGAAGCCGTCCAGGACCGCCTGCGGGGAGGCGTTCCCGCCGTGCCCGCCGCCCGCGGTGATGACGGCGGTGGTCACGGCGAGGAAGAACGCGCCGCCGACCTGGATCGAGGTGTTGAGCAGGCCCGAGACCATGCCCTGCTCGCGGTCGTCCACGCCGTTGGTGGCCTGGATGTTGAGCGAGGGGAAGACCAGGGCGCAGGCCGCGCCGATGAGCAGCATCGACGGCAGGATCACGGCCGCGTACCGCGGGACGAGCGAGATCCGCAGGAAGAGCGCGTATCCGACGACGAGGAGGGCGAAGCCGGTGGCGATCACCCGGGGCGTGCCGAACCGGTCCACGACGCCGCCGATCTTCGTGGACGAGAGGGCCACGAGCACACCGGCGGGCAGGAAGGCCAGCGCCGTCTGGAGCGCGGACCAGCCGAGCAGCGACTGCATGTACTGGGTCACGATGAACTGGAAGGCGACGTACGAGCCGAAGAACGCCGCCGCGCCGAGCTGGGCCCGGACCTGCGAGCCGGAGCGCAGCACCCCGAGCCGCACCAGGGGGCTCGCGCTGCGCCGTTCGATCAGGACGAAGGCGACGAGCAGGGCGGCGGCCGCCAGGAAGGACAGCAGGGTGCGGGCGGAGGCCCAGCCCGCCTCGGGGGCCTCGACGACGGTGAAGACGAGCAGCAGCATCGCGGACGTGCCGGTGACGGCGCCCGGCAGGTCGTAGCCGCCGGAGGAGTCGTCGCGGGAGCTGTGCGGGATGAGGCGCAGCGCGAAGGCGAGGGCGATCAGGGCGACGGGGGCGGGGAGCAGCATGGTCCACCGCCAGCTCAGCTCCGTGAGCAGCCCGGACAGGACGAGGCCCATGGAGAAGCCGGTGGCGGCGCAGGTGGTGTAGATGGACAGGGCCCGGTTGCGCTGCGGGCCCTCCTTGAAGGTGGTCGTGATGATCGACAGGCCGGCGGGGGCGGTGAAGGCGGCGCTGAGCCCCTTGACGAACCGGCTGGCGATGAGGAGGGGGCCGGAGTCGACGAGTCCGCCGAGCAGGGAGGCGAGCGCGAAGACGGCGAGCGCGATCAGGAAGACCCGGCGCCGGCCGAGCAGGTCGGCGGCGCGGCCGCCGAGGAGCAGCAGCCCTCCGTAGCCGAGGATGTAGCCGCTCACGATCCACTGGAGGGTGGCGGTGGACAGGTCGAGGTCGGCGGCGATCGAGGGCAGGGCGACGCCGACCATGGAGACGTCGAGGGCGTCGAGGAACATCGCGGCGCAGAGCACGAGCAGGGTGCCCCAGAGGCGCGGGCTCCAGCGCCCGGAGTCCGTCGTGGGCGCTTCGGTGAGCGGAGAGGTCATGGGCAGAGACAGTACATGCACGTGCATTGAATGCAAGAGCATTTAATTCCCGTGCAACAAAAGGGGTGGTTTCTGCTACCGTGCGGTCATGGCAGCGAACAAGTCCGAACGCGCGCTCGTGGACGAGTGGCGTGACGTCCTCGCCGTACACGCCCGGACGACCTGTGAGCTCGACCGGGCCCTCCATCCGCACGGGCTCGGTGCCAGTGACTTCGAGGTCCTCGACGTGCTCGCCGAGGGCGGGTCCGAGGGCGGGTCCGAGGGCGGTCCGGCGGCCTGGCGCGTCCAGGAGCTGGCCGACCGCGTCCACCTCAGCCAGAGCGCGCTGTCCCGGCTCGTCGCCCGCCTGGAGAAGGACGGCCTGGTCGCCCGGGGGATGTGTCCCGAGGACCGGCGCGGCGTCCAGGTGAGGCTCACCGAGAAGGGCCTCGACCGCCACACCGAGGTGAAGCCCCTCCAGCGCGAGATCCTGACCCGGATGCTGGACCGGTCTTCCTGAGCCGTCCGGCCCTCCCCGGGGCCGTCCGCCCGACCCTGATCCGCCGGGCGGGCCCTAGTTGGCGAAGCCGCCCTCCGGTTCGATGATCTCCAGGTTGGTGCCGTCGGGGTCGTTGAAGTAGGCGACCTTCGTGCCGAGGGCCGCGTCCGGGGTGACCTCGCCCGCGAGGAAGGTGTAGGGATCGCCCAGGAAGTCGTACCCGGCCTCCTCCATCCGGCGGTGGACCGCGTCGAGGTCGTCGACCCTGAAGCACAGGTGCATGGAACCGGGGCGGTCCGCCCGGCCGTTCGTGCGGTCGCCCGCCGGCTCCCGGAACTCGATGAGATCGATGCCGAGGCCGTCGATGTCGATCGTCGCGTACCGCAGCCTCGCGACCGGGAGACCCTGCGACCGGCCGAAGGGCACGCTGTCCATCGTTCCTTCCGCGGCGGGCTTCCGGCCGGTCAGGGCCGTGTAGAACGCGATCGACGCGTCCAGGTCCGAGACCGAGATCCCGACGTGGGCGGCCCGGGTGAGGTTCATCGGGGTGTCGGCGACAGGCATGACAGGCTCCCTCTTTCCGGCCCCGTGGAGGGCCATCCGGGCCCCATTCTTCCGACGGCCGCGCGGCGCGCATCCTGTCGCGGCGATCCGGGGCCCCCGGCGCTAGCCGATCGCCGACCTCTCCCGCCACAGGCGGACGAGGGAGGCGTCCCCGGTGACCGTGACCGCGTCCTCGGGCAGGCGGTTCCAGAGCGTCAGGTACAGCGACCCGGCCGGTCCGCTCAGTTCCGCGTCCACGGGGGCGGTGGCCGGAGAGCCGGTCGTGCGTTCCGTGCGCGGGGCGTCCGCCGAGAGCCGTACGGTCCAGACGTCGCCGGTGTCCGTCGCCCGCACCCGCAGGGTCCGGGGTTCGGGCGTGCGCACCCGGCTGCGGCTCCGGGCGTGGAAGGCGCCCAGCAGCTCGTCGATCCCGTCGGCGCCGACCGCCGGGGCCACCGGCCCGGGTCCCGCCGGGAGCGCCGATTCCGCGTCCGCGCGGTGGACGGTCGTCTCGTGCGCCTGCCGCCTGGCCCAGAAGGCGAGGGGCGACGGCGCCGGGAGGAACGTCCAGCACTCCAGCTCCTCCGGCGCGGCGCGCAGAGCGGCGACCAGGGCCGCGTGCCCCTCGCGGTAGTGGGCGAGCAGCGCGTCGCCGTCGAGCGCCGGTTCGCCGCCTTCCGGGCGGTACGTGATGTGTCCCTCGGTCACGAAGGCCGTGGCCCAGCGGTGCACCGTCGTCACGTGCCGGAGGAGGTCGCGGACCCGCCACCCCGGACAGACCGGCACCTCCGCGTCCGGCCCGGCCGCGGCCGCCGCCTCCGCCAGGCCCAGGCCCGCGCCGTCCAGCGCCTCGATGTGCTCCGCGACCTTCATCGTCCCCCCGGTGATCATGTCCATGGGGCGGATTCTGGCAGGTGCGAGGTGCGAGGTGCGGGGCGCGGCCCCGGGGCGGGTGCGTCAGACCGTCCGGACGGCCCTGGCGTCCCGGGCCCGGTAGCCCATCACCGCGGCACCGGCGGCGAGCACCGCGACCGTGGTGAGCGCGGCCGGCAGGGAGAACCAGTCGGCGAGGAACCCGATCGAGGGCGGGCCGAGCAGCATTCCGCCGTACCCGAGGGTGGACGCGGTCGCCACCCCGCCGGGGCCGGCGATCGCGCCGGCGCGGGCCACGGCGACGGGGAAGATGTTGGCGAGGCCGAGACCGGTCACGGCGAAGCCGAGGAGCGCGGCCCAGACGGTCGGCGCGAGCGCGCCGAGCAGCATCCCCGCGGCGGCGGTCGCGCCGCCCGCGACCAGGGTGCGGGTCTGCCCGAGGCGTTCGAGCAGCGCGGTGCCGGAGAGCCGTCCCGCCGTCATGGTCAGCGCGAACACGGAGTACCCGGCGGCGGCCACCCCGGGATGGGCGTGCAGGTCCTGGGTGAGGTGCAGGGCTCCCCAGTCGGCGAGCGCGCCCTCGCCGTACGCCGTGCAGAGCGCGATCAACCCGAAGACGAGGACCGTACGGCGCGGGGCCGGGGCACCCGGCCGCGTACCGGAGGCGGTGGACGGGGCGGGGAGGGCCTCGGGCGGGGCGGGGGAGGGGCGGCGCAGGAGTACGGGCCCGGCGGCGGCCGTCAGGGCCAGGCCGGCGACCGTGAGGCCGAGGAGGTGGACGGTGGGGGAGAGGCTTCCGGCGAGCAGCCCGCCGAGCCCCGCGCCCAGCATCCCGCCGAGGCTGAACGCGGCGTGGAAGCTCGGCATCACGGGGCGCCGCAGCGCGGTCACGACGTCCACGGCGGCGCTGTTCATGGCCACGTTGATGCCGCCGTACGCGGCGCCGAAGACCAGCAGGACGAGGCCGAGGGCGAGTGGGGAGCGGGTCAGCGCGGGCAGGACGACGGAGAGCGAGAGGAGTGCGGCGGTGGCGACGGTGACGGCGTGGGAGCCGTACCGGCGGCAGAGCCGCCCGGTCAGCGTCATGGTCACCACGGCACCCGCCGACACTCCGAGGAGCGCGAGGCCGAGGTCCCCGGCCGAGGCGCCGGTCTGCTCCTTGACGGCGGGGATCCGGACCACCCAGCCGGCGAACAGGAAGCCGTCGAGGGCGAAGAAGAGGGTCAGGGCGGAGCGGAGGCGGGACAGGGAACGGGTGGCGGTGTCTCCGCCGGAGTCCCCCGAGACGGCCGTCCGTACTTTGTTTAGTAGCGGCACAAACTCAGGATAGGGGTGAGCGACGGACGAATCAACCGGGGTGGGGCGGTTCCGGGAGCGTGCCGGGCGGGTTTTGTCTGCCATGGGGGGCGAGGCCTGGCCGTGGGGGCGGGCCCTTGCTACGGGGGCAGGCCCTGGCCAGGGAGCCGAACCCCCGCCATGGGAGCGGGCCCTGGCGGCAGGGATGGGCGCCCGGTCGCGGGAGGCCTTCGGCCGCGGGGCCGAGAGTCCGATCGCGGGGTCGGGCTCCCCGACCGCGAGGTCGGGATTCCGGTCGCGGAGTCGAGCGCCCGGTCCCGGAGGGTACGTCTCCGGCCGTGGGGCCGAGCCCCCGATCGCGGAGTCGGGCCCTCCGGCCCCGGAGTCGGGCCCTCCGGCCGTGGGGCCGAGAGGTTCCGGTGGTGGAGGGCGGGCCCGCACCCCCGTGAGGTCGGGGGCGTCGTCCGATCATGGGAGACTCGCCCCCATGAACGGCAAGGCGACGACGACCCGGACACGGCTGGACAGGGGGCGCAACGCGCTCGGCCCCGCGCTTGAGCTGGTGCACACCGGCAGGGCGCCGACCCGGGCCGTCCTCACCGCCGAGCTCGGCGTCACCCGCGCCACCGCCGGGGCCGTCGCCGCCGAGCTGGAGGCCCTCGGCCTCATCCGGGTCGACTCCAACCCCGGCGCCGCCGCGGGTTCCCAGGGCCGCCCCTCGCACCGGCTCGCCGTCGACGAGAAGGGTCCCGTCGCCCTCGCCGCGCAGGTCCACCCGGACGGCTTCCGGGCCGCGCTCGTCGGCCTCGGCGGCACGATCGTCGCCACGGCCCCCGGCAGCGTCGTCGTCTCCGCCGACCCCGCCCAGGTCCTCGGGGCCGTGGTCGAGGCCGGAGCGGTCCTCCTGGCGGAGAGCGGCCGCCGCTGCGTCGGGGCCGGCCTCGCCGTGCCCTCCGCGGTCGCCGAGCCCGAGGGCACCGCCCTCAACCCGCTCCACCTGGCCTGGCCCGCCGGGGCCCCGGTCCGGCAGATCTTCGCCGAGCGGGTGCGGGAGGCCGGCATCGAGGGCCCCGCCTTCACCGGCAACGACGTGAACCTCGCCGCCCTCGCCGAGCACCGCCACGGCGCCGGGCGCGGCGCCCGGGACCTGCTCTGCGTGGCCACCGGCCACCGGGGCGTCGGCGGCGCGCTCGTCCTCGACGGACGCCTGCACACCGGCAGCTCGGGCCTCGCCCTGGAGGTCGGCCACCTGACGGTGAACCCGGAGGGCCGCCCGTGCCACTGCGGCGGTCGCGGCTGCCTCGACGTCGAGACAGACCCGCTCGCCTTCCTCACGGCCGCCGGCCGCGTCCCCGGCCCCGAGGTCTCGCTGCTCCAGCAGTCCCGCGACCTGCTGCGCACCAGCCCGGACGACCCCGGCGTCCGGGTCGCCGTGGGGGAGCTGATCGACCGTCTCGGACTCGGCCTCGCCGGCCTGGTGAACATCCTCAACCCGGACCGGATCGTCCTCGGCGGCCTCCACCGCGAGCTCCTCGACGCCGACCCCGAGCGCCTCCGCGCGGTCGTCGCCGACCGCAGCCTCTGGGGCCGCAGCGGCGGCGTGCCGATCCTCCCCTGCACCCTGGACCACAACAGCCTCGTGGGCGCCGCCGAACTCGCCTGGCAGCCGGTCCTGGACGACCCCCTGGCGGCCCTCTCCCGCGAACCGGTCTGAGGAAGCCGCCCGACTACTCCGGGCGTCCTTCGAGCAGGGCCGCCAGCCGGTCCAGCGCCATGCGGGTGCCGGTCTCGTCGTCGGCGGCGGGGATCGCGTCCGGGACGCCCTCGTGGACGACCAGGACCTCGGTGCCGCCGCCGTCCGGGACCAGGGTCGTCGTCAGGGTCATGGCCCCGTGCAGCAGCGGGTCCGCCGTCTCGAACTCGACGACCTCGACGACCCGTTCGTCCGGCACCAGCTCCACGAAGCGGCCGTGGTACGTGTCCGTGCGCGGCCCCGACTTCCCGGCGCCGTCCTCCCCCTCGTACCGCAGCGACACCCGGAAGGCGCCCCCCTCGCGGGCGTCGAACTCGTGCACCCGGCAGCTCATGCCGTACGGCACCCGCCAGCGCGCGACGGCCTCCGGGTCGAGGAGCGTCCGGTAGACGGCCAGGGGCGGGGCGTCGACGTGGCGGGACACGCGCGTGGTGTACACCCTTCCCAGGCTGGGGCCCGTACGGCGTCTCCGCCCGGGACCGGGGCGAAAACCGGTGGGGCGGAGCGGCCGCACGACGTACCGTTCCGCCCCATGACCTCTTCCGGCTCCGCACTTCCCCCGCGCCTCGGCGGCCTCACCTTCCACGGGCCGCTCTCCGAGGCCCGTGCCGCCCGCGTCCTGGGGCGGCTCGCCGCCTCCGGGCCCGCCGACGTGCTCGACATCGGCTGCGGCTGGGGCGAGTTGCTCCTACGCCTCCTCGACGCCGTTCCCGGAGCCGAGGGGGTCGGGATCGACATCAACGGCGAGGACCTGGCCCGCGGCCGGGCCCTCGCCGAGGAGCGCGGGCTCGCCGGCCGCGTGGCCTTCGTCGAGGAGTCGGCGCTCGGCACCGACCGGGGCCCCGCCGACGCGGTCCTCTGCCTCGGGGCCGGCCAGGCGCTCTGCGACCCCGACCTGCCGTACGACCCCGCCGCCGTCCTGCGCGAACTCCGCCGGCTCGTCCGGCCCGGCGGCCGCGTCGTCCTGGGGGAGGGCTTCTGGGAGCGCGTCCCCACCGGGGCCGAACTGGCCGGGATGTGGCCCGGCGCCCGCGCCGACGACCACCTCTCCCTCGGCGCCCTCGTCGACCTCGCGATCGGGGCCGGTTTCCGGCCCGTCTGGATCGAGACGGCGAGCGCCGAGGAGTGGGAGGAGTTCGAGTCCGGCTACCGGTACGACACGGAGGTCTGGCTCGCGGCCCACCCCGGCCACCCGCTCGCCGCCGAGACGCGCGACCGCGTCGACCGGCAGCGTTCCAGTTGGCTGAACGGCTACCGCGGCGTCCTCGGCATCGCCTATCTGACGCTGGTCGCCACGGCCTGAGCCCCCAGCTCCGCCCGCCCCGGCTCCGACAGGTGGAGCACCCGGAAGCGCTCGCCCTCGCCGGACGGCGCCTCCGGGCCCGCCCACAGGGTGAAGGAGAGCAGCTCCCAGTGGCGCGGGTCCACCGCGAGTGCCGAGGCCACCACCCCGTCCCGGCGTGCCTCCCGCGCGTGCCGGGCCACCGCCTCCGCCACCGCCTCGCCCGGCGGGACCGCCTCCCCGAGCGGGGTCCTGCGCCGGGTCGCGGCGCGCGGCGCCGACGCGGGCGCCGGCCCCTCCGCGTACGCCACGCCCGTCCAGTGCTGCACCACCGGCCGGCCGAAGTCGTTCACGACGCCCTGGAAGCCCGCTCCCCAGAGGAAGGAGTTCATGCCCTCGGGCGTGACCCACAGGTAGAACGGCGCGTACTGGTTCACGGGCGAGTCCGCCCCGCGCTCCCGGACCAGGTACGCCTTCAGGCCCAGGCCCGGGAAGGCGTCGAGCAGATGGCCCCGGGTCGCCACCCGCTCATGGACGACGCCCATGTCGTAATCGGCGGGAAGCGTGATCTCGTACTGCATCGCGTGCACGGAACGGGCTCCGGTTCCTCTTCGGCGCGTCGGATTCGACGGGGCGGATTCGGTGGGTCGGATTCGGCGGGCCGGCCTCAGCGGGCCGGGCGCGGGGCGAGCAGCGCGAGCAGACCGCGTACGGCGCTGTCGAAGGGCGCCGGCGAACCCGTCGCGCGGGCCAGCACGTACCCGCCCTGCACCGTCGCCACGACCGTCGCGGCGGTCTCCTCCGGGTCCAGGGAGCCGTCCAGCTCGCCGCTGTCCCGTCCCTCCCGCACGATCGCGGCGAGACGGGCGCGCAGTCGGCCGATCACCTCCTCGACGGGGGCGCGCAGCTCCGGGTCCGCGATCACTTCGGGGTCCATGGTCAGCCGCCCCACCGGGCAGCCGCGCAGGACGTCGCGCTCGCGCAGCACGTACGCCTCGATCCGGGCGTACGCCGACCCCCCGCCCTCCAGGACCGCCCCGGCCGCCGCGTCCATCTCCCCGGCGGTCCGCCGGATCGCCGCCAGGGCGAGGTTCCGCTTGCCCGCGAAGTGGTGGTACATGCTGCCCTGGCCCGCGCCCGCCGCCTGCTGGACGGCCTTGGGGCTGGTGCCCAGGTAGCCGCGCTCCCACAGGAGTTCGCGGGTCGCCTCGACCAGCCGCTCGGAGGTCTCGTTCGTCCCCATGGCCGTACTGTACATACCAGTAGGTACAGAAGGAAGGAGAGTGGGGAGGACAGGGATGGGGGAGCGGGCGTACTCCCCGTGTCGTACGCGGGAAGCCGCTGCCCGTACGACGCGCGGGACCCCCTCCCGGGGCGACTCTCGGACCGGGGACGTTTCCCCACACGCACCGAGGAGCTGGAACGCCATGAACACACTCGCCCATGCGGGCCCCGGCCCGTGGGCCCTCTTCTTCCCCCTCGTCTGGGCCGTCGCCGTCGTCGGGGTCGTCACCCTCGCCCGCCGCGCCGGGTGGCGCCGGGGCCGGGACCTCCGCGCCGGTCGCGCCGGCGGGCCGGACGAGCACTCGCCGATCGCCCTGCTCGGCCACCGGTTCGCCGCCGGTGAGATCGACGAGGACGAGTACTGGCGGCGCCTCACCGTCCTGGAGGAGCAGTTCGGCCGCGCCGCGGGCCCCAAGGGGCGCGGGGCCTGAGGAGTACGGGGACGGTGACCCGCCCCCGCCCGCCCGGGTCCCTCAGCCCGCCCGGCCCGCCAGGACCGGGCGGGCGGCGGCCACCGCGGGGGCGGGGCTCAGGACCGGTTCGGCCGGGACGCCCAGGGGCACGGCGGGGACCCGCTCGTACCCGGTGAAGGGGCCCTCGGTCGCGGCGCCGTACACGACTTCCTCGCGCGTCTCGACGGGACCGCCCGCGGGCGGCGCCGCGAGGGTGAACCACACGACCTTCCCGTCGCCCTCGCACGGCCGGACGCCCCAGCTCTCGCTGACCGCGCCGACGAGGGCGAGGCCCCGGCCGGAGGTGGCGAGGCCGTCGGCCGGCGCGTCGGCCGGATCGCCGAACGGGCCCTCGGTCCGCGGCAGGCGCGGGTCGTGGTCCCTGACGGAGACCGTGAGCCGGTCGAGCAGCAGCTCGATCTCCACGGTGCACCGCTTGTCCGGCCGGGCGTGCCGGTGGACGTTGGTCAGGAGCTCGGTGACTCCCAGCAGGGCATGGTCGACCAGGGCGTCGAGATGCCAGTGGCGCAGATGCGCCGAGACAATCCTGCGGACCTGTCCGATCCGCTGCGGCAGGGCGTGGAGCTCCACCGCGTAGTACCTGCTCGGTTCGCTGATCACGGCTGCGACTCCCCGAAGTAGTCCGGAAGAAGACGAAGGTTCGGATCTCTCGTGCGGTCCAATGGGGTGACGGTTACAACGTACTGTCACCACCTGTCAACCCTCGGTGAGGTGATTCCAGCGTGGGCCAGGGGTGACCGTCCCGCAACTCACGGCGAACCGTGCCAGGTGGGAGAGGGCCCGGCGCGCCCGGCGCTCACGCCTGGCGTCAACGCCTCCCGGCGCCGGGCCCCTGTCTCAGCGTCGTCCCGCCGCCCGCCTGAGCGCGGCGAGGAAGCGGCCCGATTCCTTCGACTCCTCCGACTCCTCCGAGCCCTTCGGCTGCCCGGAGTCCGCCGTTCCGCCGTCGCGGCCGTTCTTGTGCAGCGTCAGCCGGTACCGGGTGCCGTTCACGGTCGCCACCGCCTCGTCCGGCCCCGCGAACCACGGGCGCCCCGCCCGCACCGCCGTCACCGGCGCGCTGTCGATCTCGCTGCCGTAACTGGTGAGCAGGGCGAGCCGCCCGTCCTCGATCCGCACCTCGCCCGCGCGCGTCAGCGAGCGCAGCCAGCGGTTGATCTCCACGCCCCTGGCGCTGAACTCCGGTTCCTGCATGCCGATCCGCACCTTCCCACCCGTTTTCCCGGATTGCCGCTCCCAGTGTGCCGGGCCGTCCGCGACCGCACCAGTGGCCCTCTCGCACACCCTTCCGCAAGTCTTCCCTATGGAAGGTCAAAGGGAACGTTTGCCCAGGTGAGAGCGGTATTGTCGGCAGTGGAGCACCCGGGGGAGCACCCCCGGGGAAGCGATCGAGGAGAAGCGCGGATGAGCACCACCGAGCACAGTGCGCAGAACGGTTCGCCGGCCACCCCCGGAGGCGCCGTCACCCCCGGCGGCACCGCCGCCCCCGGGGCCACCGCCATCTCCGGAGGCACCGCCACGGCGACCGTCGACGTCGACCGCAGCGACCCCGCCTACCGGGCCTGGCTGAAGGAGGCCGTCCGCAAGGTCCAGGCGGACGCCAACCGTTCGGCCGACACCCATCTGCTGCGCTTCCCGCTCCCCGAGCACTGGGGCATCGACCTCTACCTCAAGGACGAGTCCACCCACCCCACCGGCAGCCTCAAGCACCGGCTCGCCCGCTCCCTCTTCCTCTACGGCCTGTGCAACGGCTGGATCCGGCCGGACAAGCCCGTCATCGAGGCCTCCAGCGGTTCGACCGCCGTCTCCGAGGCGTACTTCGCCAAGCTCATCGGCGTCCCCTTCATCGCCGTCATGCCCCGCACGACCAGCCCCGAGAAGTGCCGGCTCATCGAGTTCCACGGCGGGCGCTGCCACTTCGTCGACGACTCGCGCACCATGTACGAGGAGTCCGCCGCCCTCGCCGAGCGCACCGGCGGCCACTACATGGACCAGTTCACCTACGCGGAGCGGGCCACCGACTGGCGGGGCAACAACAACATCGCCGAGTCGATGTACCAGCAGCTCAGGCTGGAGCGGTACCCGGAGCCGACCTGGATCGTGGCCACCGCGGGCACCGGCGGCACCTCGGCGACCATCGCCCGCTACGTGCACTACATGCAGCACGACACCCGGATCTGCGTCGCCGACCCCGAGAACTCCTGCTTCTTCGACGGCTGGACCCGGCACGACCCGCACGCCACCGCCGACTGCGGCTCCCGCATCGAGGGCATCGGCCGCCCCCGCATGGAACCGAGCTTCGTGCCCGGGGCCGTCGACCGCATGATGAAGGTGCCCGACGCGGCGAGCGTCGCCGCCGTCCGCGCCCTGGAGACGGCCATCGGCCGCAAGGCGGGCGGCTCCACCGGCACCGGCCTGTGGAGCGCCTTCAAGATCGTGGCCGAGATGGTCGCGCACGGGCACACCGGCAGCGTCGTCACCCTGATCTGCGACCCCGGCGACCGCTACCTCGACAAGTACTACTCCGACGACTGGCTGGCCGCCCAGGGCCTGGACATCGCCCCGTACACCGCCGCTATCGAGAGCTTCCTGGCGACGGGGGCCTGGCCGGAGTGAGCCGCCGGTCGAGCCGGCGCGCCGCGCCCCGGAACGACCGCCCCAGGCCCGGCCGCGCGCACCGCAGCGCGAGCCGGAACGCGGCCGGGCCGTCGGCGGCCATCGTCCACCGCAGCGTCGTGCCCCGACCGGCGGGGGAGAGGGCCCATTCCTCCGCCATGGCCGTGGGCCCGGGGGCGTTCGTCGTGTCCACCCGGTAGGCGTAGCGGACCCGGGGTTCGGCGGCCAGGATCGTCTCCTCCAGGGCGATCCCGCCTCGCAGCCGGACGCTGCGGCCCGTCCCGTCGCCCGTCGGGACGGCGGAGGCGAGGGCGGTGAACCAGGAGGGCGTGCTCCCCACCTCCACGGCCAGGGAGCGGTAGACGGCGGCGGGCGGGGCGGCCAGCGTCGCCGTGAACACCAGACGGACGGGCGCGGACGCGGTGAAGTCGAGCTCCACCGGCCTCAGTCGGCGTGCCATGGACCGGACCTCCCGGGGCGTGAGCGGAAGGAGCACCTTAACTGACCTGACGTCAACAGCACAGGAGCCGGGCGGTGTTGACGCCACGTCCACGTCCACGGACCCGGCCCCGGTCAGGGCCACGGCCTCGCCCACGGACGCGACTGCGGCGAGGCCCGCCCCTCACCCCTCCCGCAGCAGCCCGTCCACCGCCCGCCCGAACACCACCCGTCCCGCCCGCGCGAGCACCGGATCGAGGGCCCGCGGCACGCCCCGTACCGCCAGTTCCTCCGTCCACACCACGCGGCAGCCGCCGCCCGGCGCCTCCGTCACCTCGATCAGCGCCCAGCCCCGCACCACACGGCCGTGCTTCTCCAGACGGCAGGCGCCAGGACGGCCCGCCGACGGGGGCTCCCAGCGCACGACCTCCATCGGGTCGTCGAAGGACAGCCGGCCGATCCCGGTCCGGGCGGTGAACCGGGTCCCCACGCCGTTCGGCCCCGGCGTCAGCACCCTCGTCCGGGTCAGCGGCACCCGCCGCCCGTGCGCCGGCCAGTCCGTGAGCCGCCGCCACACCTCCTCCGGGGCCGCCGGCACGGTCCGCTCGACCCGGAAGGGGCTCACGCCCGCTCCTCGCCCGCCACCACGAGCCCCGGCACGTGCTCCGCCACCTCCGCCCGCACCCCCTCGGACAGGCCCCCGTCCGTCACCCAGGTGTCCACCTCGTCCAGCGAGGCGAACGAACTCAGGCCCAGCGTGCCCCACTTGGTGTGGTCGGCGACCACCACCACCCGGCGCGCCGAACGCATCAGGCAGGTGTTCGTCTCGGCCTCCGCCAGGTTCGGCGTCGACAGACCGGCCTCCACCGAGACGCCGTGCACCCCGAGGAAGAGCAGGTCGAAGTGGAGCGAGCGGATCGCCCGGTCCGCCACCGGCCCCACCAGGGCGTCGGACGGCGTGCGCACCCCGCCCGTCAGGACGACCGTCGCCGCCCCGCGCCGCGGCTCGCCCGAGCCGCCCGTCCGCCCCGCCTCGTGGAACACGTCCGCGACCCGCACCGAGTTGGTCACCACCGTCAGGTCCGGCACGTCCAGCAGGTGCCGGGCCAGCGCGTAGGTCGTCGTCCCGCCGGACAGGGCGATCGCCGTGCCCGGCGTCACCAGGGCCGCCGCCGCCCGCGCGATCTCGTCCTTGGCGCTCGGTTCGAGGACCGACTTGGCCTCGAAGCCCGGTTCGTGGGTGCTCGCCTCGATCACCGGAACGGCCCCGCCGTGCACCTTGGCCAGCACGCCCTGCCGGGCCAGCGCGTCCAGGTCGCGGCGGATCGTCATGTCCGAGACGCTCAGACGGCGGGTCAGTTCGTTGACCCGTACGCCGCCGCGCCGCCGGACCTCGTCGAGGATCAGGGCGCGCCGCTGCTCCGCGAGGAGGTTCTGGTTGTCAGTCACCGCCGGGGCCGGTCCTTCCGCAGGGGACGGGGGATATGGGGATGAGGGTGAAATTCGGTGAGGGACCGTGCGCGGCCGCGCGGCCGTCCGCGATCCTGTCTCCGACGTCGCATCTTCCCACCTCATGAGGGAGCCGCCCCAGTGTCCCCTGCCACACCCGCCCCGGAGAGCGGGGACGCGGCGCTCGAACTCCTCGTCCACGGAGTCGGCGGAGCCACCCCCCAGGACATGCTCGACGACCCCAGGACCGTGCGGATCACCGGCGACCGGACCGCCGCCGTGTACCGGCGGATCGAGGACGCCGACGCCGAGGAGCACCCCGAACGGTACGCCGGGCGCCCGGTCCCGGAGGCGTACTGCTGGTCCAATCTCACCTCCGGCGACGGCACCCGCGCGTTATGGCTGCTGCTCCTGCCCTTCATGGTCGCCAACCTCGCGCACTGGATGCGCCCGCCCGCCCCGGGCGGACACCGGCTCGTCCGGCTCTACGGGGTCCTCGTCCGGCTCGTCGCCCTCACCCTCACCGTCCTGCTCACCGCCGCCGCCTGCGAGGTCGCGCTCGACCTGACGGCCTGGCAGTGCGCCGCCGCCCCCGCCTGCGTCGACTCCGCCTCCTGGCTGGGCTTCCTCTCCGTCGAGCGCGGCGGCTGGTGGTCCGTGCCCGGCCGCCGCCTCGCCGTCGCCGCCCTCGTCCCGGCCGTCCTCGTCGGCCTGCTCTGGTACCTGTCCAACCGGACCTGGACCGCGTACGAGGCCCAGCGCCCGCCCACCGGCTACGACACGCCGTCGGCGCAGCGGGACACCGCCACCGTCGACCCGGGCTCCCGCGCCGCCCTCGGACGCCCCGGCTTCTGGTACGGCCGCCGTCTCGTCGCCCGGCTCAGGGCCGCCCACACCGCCGCCGGCTTCCTCACCGTCGCCGCCGCCCTCGTCACGGCCGCCGCCCGCCACGACACCGCCGCCCCCGGGACCGGAGCCGTCCTCGGCCGGATCCTCCAGGCCGCCGTCGCCGCCTTCGCCGTCGTCGTCCTCTGGGTCGTCTGCCGGCGCGGCCGCAGCGAGAACCGCCTCGACCTGCGGCTCGAACGCGCCCTGGTCTCCTGGCTGCCCGGCGCCTCCCTCGCCCTGCTCCTCGTCACCGTCCTGTACGCGGGCTGGTCCCGGCCCGGCTGGGCCTCGTCCGGGACCCTCCCGGGTGACGCCGTCTTCAGCGCCCTCACCGTCGCCCAGGGCGCCCTCGTCGTCGCCCTCGGCGCGGTCGCCCTCCTCCTCCAGCGCCCCCGCCGGGACCCCCGCACCGCCCTGTACGGGCTCGGCGGACCCGCCGTCGCCATGCTCGCCTGTGCCCTCGGCGGGATCATGTCCGGCGGCGTCGCCCAGCGCGTGGCCGACTGGCTCGACGGACCGGCCACCCCCGGCATGGGCGACCCGGGACCCCGGATAAGCCCGCCCGTCCTGCTCAGTTGGCAGGCGTCCGTCATCCCCGTCCTGCTCCTCCTCCTCGCCGTGCCCGCCGCCCTCCTCGCCGCGCGGACCGTGCTCGCCGCCCGGCGCCTGCGCTCCGAGGTCGAGGCCGACTACGCCACCGGCGACGAGCGCGACCCGGTCCGTACGGGACGGATCGCGATCGTCCGGGCGCGGGCGGCGCTCACCGACTCCGCACCCGTCCTCGTCGGCGTCGTCTCCGGCGCCACCCTGTTCCTCGGGGCCGCCTCCGTCGTCGGCGCCTGGGCCAGCGGGAATGTGCCGGGCCGGGCCTTCGACGGCGCCCACCCCGCGATCGCCGCCCTGGCCTCCGCCACCCAGGCCCTCGGCTCCTGGATGATCGGCTTCGGCTTCCTGCTCTTCGTCACCTGGGGCCGCCGCGCCTACCGGGACCCCTCCGCCCGCCGCACCATCGGCATCCTCTGGGACGTCGGCACCTTCTGGCCCCGCGCCGCCCACCCCTTCGCCCCGCCCTGCTACGCCGAGCGCGCGGTCCCCGACCTCACCTGGCGGATGAGCTCCTGGACCCGGCGCACCGGCGGCCGGCTCGTCATCTCCGGGCACTCCCAGGGCAGCGTCCTCGCCGCCGCCGCCGTCTGGCAGCTCAAGCCCGCCACCCGCCGCCGGGTTGCCCTGCTCACCTACGGCTCACCCCTGGAGCGGCTCTACGGACGCTGGTTCCCGGCCTACTTCGGTCCCGAGGCCCTGGGCTCCCTGAACCGCACGGTGCACTGCTGGAGCAACCTCTACCGCGCCACCGACCCGATCGGCGGGCCCGTCCGGGTCGTCGCCGAGGACGGGCGGCCCGCCGTCGACGAGCCGGTCCTGCTCGACCCGGTCGCCTACGGACGCACCCGCGACCACCCGCTGCCCGAACCGATCCTGGGCCACTCCGACTACCAGGCCGACCCGGGCTTCATCCACTGCCGCACCGGCCTCCTCGACCGCCTCCCGCCCGCCGTCCCCCGGCAGCGGGGGGCCGGGGAGCCGCCGGAGCCCTGCGGGAAGGGGGCTTCCGGACCGGGGACCTGCGGGAAGGGCGCCTCCGAAACCGAGGTCTCCGGCAGGGACGAGAGGGATCAGGGCAGCTCGGGCAAGTCGTCCGGGTAGAGCAGGGTCAGGTCGTCCGTGCTCGGCGCGTCGAGCGCGGCGACTCGCCCCGCGTGCCGCTCCACCATCGACTCGAAGGTCTGCCGCGCCGTGCGCCCGTTGCCGAAGGCCGGACCCTTGGGCAGCTTCGCGAAGTAGGCGAGCAGCGCCCCGTCCGTGCCCGGGGCGAGCCGGTACTCGTGCTCGTCCGCCTGCTGCCCCACGATCCGCAGCAGCTCCTCCGGCTCGTAGTCGCCGAAGGTGATGGTCCGCGAGAAGCGCGAGGCCACCCCCGGGTTCACGGTGAGGAACCGCTCCATCTCCGCCGTGTACCCGGCGACGATGACCACCACCGCGTCCCGGTGGTCCTCCATCAGCTTCACCAGGGTGTCGATCGCCTCGCGCCCGAAGTCGCGCCCCGAGTCCTCCGGCGACAGCGCGTACGCCTCGTCGACGAACAGCACCCCGCCGCGCGCCCGGTCGAACGCCTCCTGGGTGCGGATCGCCGTCGAACCGATGTGCTCGCCGACCAGGTCCACCCGGGACACCTCCACCAGGTGCCCGCGCTCCAGGACCCCGAGCGAGGCGAGGATCTCGCCGTACAGCCGGGCCACGGTCGTCTTGCCCGTGCCCGGGTTGCCCGTGAAGACCAGGTGGCGGCGGACCGAGGCCGCCTTGAACCCGGCCTCCCGGCGCCTGCGTCCCACCTCGATCATGTTGGTGAGGGTCCGCACCTCGTGCTTGACGCTCTCCAGGCCCACCAGGGCGTCCAGTTCGCCGAGCACGTCCTGCGAGGAGCGGGCCTCCGGGACGGGTTCCGGCGCCGGGGTCGGAGTCGCGGGCCGGGAGGCCGGTACGGTGCCGAGCAGCCCGGCCGTCCGCGTCTCCGCCAGGACCGTACCGCCGCCGGCCGGGGAGGAGCCGGAGCCGGAGGAGTCGGGTACGGAGGAGCGGACCGCGCTCTCGTCACTGGTGCACTCCTCCGCGACCGCGCCCTCCTCCGGGAACTCGTAACCGCCGCGCGCGCACCGCTCCGTACGGCACTTGCGCAGGGTCGTTCGGCAGCCGTCCGTGACGTGGAAGCCGTACCCGCCGCTGCCCGTCACCCGGCAGCCGTGGAAGGAGCCGCGCCCCTCCGCCGACACGTAGAAGCCGGCCTCGGCGGGCGAGGTGACCGTGCACCGCTCGATCGTGGGGTCGGCGCCCTTGGTGACGATGACCCCGGTCTGCACGGAGTCGATCGTGCAGCCGGACAGGGTGCCGCCGCTGCCGTGGTCGCGGAACCAGGCGCCCGTGGACGCCTCCCGGATCCGGCAGTCGTCGAGCTGGGCCGTCGCCCCGTCGCTCACCGACACCGCCGTGTTCCGCACCTGCGACAGGTCGCTGTCGACCACGTCCACGCGCGAGCCCCGGTCGAGGACGAACAGCGCGTCCGGCACGTCGTGCACCCGGCAGGCGTCGAGGACGGCGGTCGCCCCGTCGCTCACCCACACCGCCGGGTAGTCGCCGGTGCTGTCGTGGATCTCGCACTGGTTGGCGTCCACCCGGGTCCCCGGGTCCCACACCGACAGGCCGTTGCGGCCGAAGCGGCGGACGGTCGACCGGGTGAGCGTCAGGACCGAGCGCGAGCGCAGGTCGACCGCGTTCTCCGGGACGTCGTGGATGTCGCAGTCGGAGAGGGTGAGGACGGCGTCGGTGTCGAGGGTGATGCCGTCCGCCGACGTGCGGTGCACCGAGGAGTCGGTGAGGTGGGCGGTGGCGCGGGAGGCGATCTGGAGCCCGGCGCCCTTGATCTCGTACACCTCGCAGCCCACGCCCTCCAGGGCGCTGCCCTCGCCGGTGACGGCGATCCCGGCGCCGGAGGCGTGGTGCACCCGGCAGCGCTCCAGGCGTGGGTGCGCGCCGCCCCGCACCGAGACGCCCGCCTGTCCGGCGGACACCACCTCGCACTCCTCGAACACCCCGCCCGCGCCGTCGAGCACGGCGATGCCGATCCCCGCCGCGTTGTCGACCGTGCAGCGGCGGACCGTGGGCCGGGCGGCGCCCCGCACCTCGATCCCGGCGGCCGAGCGGGTCATGATCCGCAGGTCGAGCAGCTCGGGCGTGCCGTCCTCGACGAGCAGCGCGGGCGCCGCCACGTCCTGGCCCTCGACGTGCAGGTCCTGGAGGACGACGGAGGCGCGCAGGGTCAGCGGGACCCCGTCCGGGGGCGCGATCCGGACCGAGCCGACCCCGCCCTCGGGGCCGCGCAGGGTGACGGCCCGCCGCACCACCAGGTTCTCCCGGTAGGTCCCCGGGGCGACGGTGAGCACGTCCCCGTCGCCCGCGGCCTCCAGGGCGGCGGCGAGGGAGGGGTACTCACCCGTGCGGCGCCGCCACCGCGATGTGCCGGTGTGCGTCACCTGGACCGTGCCCTGTGCCATGGGTGTGTCCTGCCCCCGCCTCATGCCTCGCCGCTGATCCGATGCCCCACCGTAGCGCGCGCGGCGGCGTGGGGATGACGGGTCGCGTACCCCCGTCCGCACCGGGAACGCACCGGGTGCCCGGGGCGCGTCACCGCCGGTCCGGGGCGGTCCGGAGCGGTCGGGACCGGTCGGACCCGATCAGCTTCCGGTGCCGGTGCGGCCCCAGTCGGGGCCGGTCGCGGCCCACGCGCGGTCGAGGCGCGCGTACCGCAGCAGGACGAGCCGGCGGACCGCGAGCCGGCGGACGGTCTCGACCAGGAGGCCGGTGAGGAGCGCGGCCGTGAGCCCCGCGGTGATCGCGTGCGCGCGGGCGGCGTCCGGGCGCAGCGGCGGCGCCACCGGGCGCCCGGTCCGGTCCGTCCACAGGGCGAAGGTGTCGCCGGGGGCCGAGTGCCGCCGGGCCGTCGTCACCGTCCCCGTACGGGACGAGCCGTCCGGGGCCGTCCAGCGGGCCACCACGGAGCGGCGCAACCGCTCCTCCCCGCCGGCCTCGGCGGTCCGGGGCCCGCTCGCGGGCGCGTCGGCGGCCCGCACCACCCGGGCCGTCGTCGGCGTCCGCTGCTCCTGCTGCGCGCGGACCGCCCGCCGGAGCGTCTCGTCCGCGGACGTGCCGGTGCGCAGGCCGACCAGGGGAGCCGCGACGCAGAGCAGGACGACGGCGACGAGGGCGATCCACGCCTCGACGAGGTCCGTGGTCCGGCGCAGGGGGTTGCGCCGCCAGCGCCGGAGTCCCAGGGCTGCGCGCACGTCCGGCCCCCCTCGTTGTTCGCGGCTTCTCCAACGAGTGTGCCCCGGGGCCGCGTTCCCCGCCCGTCGGGGCGGCGAAGTGTGACGCGCGCCCCGCCCGCGGGGTGGGGTCAGTCCAGGACCTTGACGGCGTCGCCGACCCGGACCGTGCCGGTGTGCTCGGGGACGAGGTTCTGGCCGAAGAGGACCCGGCCGTCGCTCCTGCGGTGCCGGGCGAGGGTCCGCAGCGGCTCCTTGCCGCGCGCGGCGGTGAGCTGGTCGGTCGTGGTGACGACACAGCGTCCGCAGGGACGGGCGACCCGGAAGGTGACCTCTCCGACGGCGATCCGGGTCCAGTCGTCCTCCGCCCAGGGCCCGGTCCCCCCGACGACCAGGTTCGGCCGGAACCGGTTCATCGGCAGGGGGCCCTCCTCGGCCCGGTCGCCCCGGGCGATCAGGGAGTTGAGGGCGTCGAGCGAGGCGGTGGTGGTGACGAGCAGCGGATAGCCGTCCGCGAAGCTCACGGTCTCGCCGGGCAGCGCGTACGCGGGGTCCACCGGGCGCCGGTGCTCCGGCGCGTCCATGTGGACGAGCCGGAAGTCGCCCTCCAGGAACGCCGAGAGCCACACGGCCGCGCCGGGACCGGCCGGGACGGCTTCCACCGGCTTGTCGAACACGTCCACCGTGATCGTGGCCGAGGGGTGCGGCACCTTGACCGCCAGCGGCGGGTGTCCGGGCGCGGACAGGACGATCCCGCCGCCGGGCAGCGGTTCGGCCGCGGCCAGCGCCGTCCGGGGGTGACGGCGTTGGGTCACGACCTTGCCCGCCGCGTCGACGACGGCCCAGCGACGGTCCCCGGCCAGTCCCCAGGGCTGTACTTCGGCCTCCGCGTACGTCAGCGCGCGCATGGCCTTCACCGGGTGGACGTGGACGGAGCGGAGCACGGGAGAGGACATGGAGTCATCCTGCCAGCCGCCCCGGTCCGGGGACCCGTCGATGTGCCGGGGTCAGTAATTCCCGCCCTGGTAGGGACGGTTGTACGGGTCCGCGTAGGGGCCGGGGGCCGGTACCGGAGCGGGCCGGGGCGCCGCCGGACGCATCGCCTCGTAGCCGGCGGCGGCCGGGCGGGGCTGCTGCTGCGGGTACGGGCCGCCCGGGTAGCCGCGCGGGGCCGACGGCTGCTGCGGGATGTACGGGGCCGGAGCCTGCTGCAGGGGTACGGGGGCCATCTGCGGCGCGGGCTGCGGGTAGCCGTAACCGCCGTTGTAGGCGGGGGCGGGCTGCGGGGTGGGCGCCGCCGGGAGGGCGGGCAGCGCCGAGGAGAGCGCCGGCAGGTAGGAGCCGCTTCCACCGGTGGGGAAGCTGCTGCCGGTGTCGTAGGCGGCGGGCACTCGGATCGGGGCGATCTGAGGCGTGCCCCGCTCCGCGACCAGGGAGTCGTAGATCGGGGTGTCCGGGAAGGACGGCGCGGTGTGGTAACCGCCTCCATAGGTGGAGCGGGGGGAGGTCATGGCCATAAGTTAAGCCCACGATGTGCCGCTTGGGGAGACCGATTAGAGGGTTGTTTGACGGGCTTCGTGAAGCAGTGGATCCCCAATCCGATCGAACGTGACAAAACGGGACGGCGTTCTGTCTCAAGATCACGTAAAAGCCGAGTTCGGAGGGGGTTACCGGCCGGTCGGCGGCGTCGTCGCCCCGTCCGGTGCCCCCGGCATGAAGAACGCATAAAGAAAAGGTGCCGGGAGGGCACGGCAGAAGTGATCATGGGCATGATTGCCCGCTCTTCTTCGGCGCCCTTGATTGACCGTCAAGTCGGCGCCTCGGGGGTGACGCGTACGCGCCGAATTGACGGCACTACTCCCCGTCATTGAAAACGCTACTACCCGTATCGGAAATGCCTTTTCCGTGAAGGCGCCGGGCGGGGCGTCGGACGGAGGCGCCGGATGGAGGCACCGGATGGAGGCACCGGACGGGGGTGCCGGGCAGGTGCTTTGCGGCAGGGCGCCCGGCGCGGGCGCGCGTTCAACGCTCCGGCGCCGCCTCCGGGCGCGCGTACGTCCGCCCCTTCCACGCCGCGCCCCGGCCCCGGTGGTGCCGCACCGCCGAGTCCACCGTCATCAGCAGATAGAGGGACGCGGTGAACGGCAGCAGCGGGGCGAGCCACAGCGGCTGCCGGTAGTAACGGAGCATCGGCACGTACGACCCCGCCATCACCGCCCAGGCCGCACCCCCCGCCCAGGCCGCCGGCGCGTCCCCGCCCGCCGCGCCCGCCACCAGGGCCACCGGCGGCACCAGATAGACGACCACGAGCCCCGCGACCGTCCCCGCGAGCAGCGGCGGGCTGTGCCGGAGCTGGGCGTACGCGCTCCGCGCGACCATCCGCCACAGCTCGCCGAGCCCCGGGTACGGCCGGACGCTGTCGACCCGCTCCGCGAGGCCCAGCCAGATCCGTCCGCCGGCCCGCCGCACCGCCCGCGCCAGCGACACGTCGTCGATCACCGCCTGCCGGATCGCCTCCGGCACCCCCGCCGCCACCGCCGTCTCCGTCCGCAGCAGCACGCAGCCGCCCGCGGCCGCCGTCGCCCGGGGCCGCGGGCGGTTGATCCAGCGGAAGGGGTAGAGCTGCGCGAAGAAGTAGACGAACGCCGGCACGACCAGGCGCTCCCAGGCGCTCTCGACCCGCAGCCGGGCCATCTGCGACACCAGGTCCAGATCGTTTCCCACCGCCGCCGACACCAGGAGGCGCAGACTGTCCGGCCCGTGGGCGATGTCCGCGTCCGTCAGGAGCAGGAACTCCGGTCCACGCGCGCGTGCCAGCGCCATGCCGTGCCGCAGCGCCCACAGCTTCCCCGTCCACCCCGGCTCCGGTTCGCCCGGCGACGCCACGGTCAGCGGCAGCCCGCCGCACCGGCCCGCCAGCTCGACGGCGAGGCTCCCCGTGCCGTCCGTACTCCCGTCGTCGACGAGGATCACCTCCGCGACCCCCGGATAGTCCTGCGCGAGCAGCGACGGCAGACTCAGCGGCAGCACCCCGGCCTCGTCCCGCGCGGGCACGACCACCACCACGCGCGGCCACGCCCCCGGCTCCTCGCGCGCGTGCCCGTCGCCGCGCAGGGGCGGAAGCCGCTGGTCCGTGCGCCAGAAGAAGCCCTGGCCGAGCAGCAGCCAGACCCAGACGGCCAACGAGGCGAACGCGAACCAGGCAAGGGTGCTCATTCGCGGCAGTCTGCCCCAGAACGAGGGGGATACGGGGCCCATCGGCTAGGGTGACCGGGTGAAGATCGCGCTCATGGACTCCGGAATCGGCCTCCTCCCGGCGGCGGCCGCGGTGCGCCGGCTCCGGCCGGACGCGGACATCCTCCTCTCCAACGACCCCGACGGCATGCCGTGGGGCCCGCGCACCCCCGAGGACCTCACCGGGCGCGCCCTCGACGTCGCGCTCGCCGCCGGCGGGCACCGCCCGCGGGCGCTGATCGTGGCCTGCAACACCGCCACCGTGCACGCCCTGCCCGCCCTGCGCGCCGCCCTCGAACCGGACGTCCCCGTCATCGGTACCGTCCCCGCGATCAAGCCCGCCGCCGCGGGGGGCGGCAAGATCGCCATCTGGGCGACCCCGGCCACCACCGGCAGCGCCTACCAGCGCGGACTCATCCGTGACTTCGCCGGGGGCGCCGAGGTGACCGAGGTGCCCTGCCCGGGTCTCGCGGACGCCGTGGAGCACGCGGACCAGGAGGCCGTGGACCGGGCCGTCGCCGCCGCGGCCGCGCTCACCCCGACCGACGTCCGCGCCGTCGTCCTCGGCTGCACCCACTACGAGCTGGTCGAGGAGCGCATCCTCGCCGCCCTGGAGGCGCGCCGCCGGGAGGGCCTCCCGCCGCTCGTCTTCCACGGCTCCGCCGACGCCGTCGCCGCCCAGGCGCTGCGCCGGATCGGCGCCGAGCCCGCCCCCGACGCCGACCCCACCGGCACCCTCTCCGTCCTCCTCAGCGGACGCCCCGGCCGGCTCCCCACGGCCGCCCTCGCCTACGCCGAAGGACGCGGCCTCGCGGAGACCGCCCCCGCTCACTGAGCGTCACCGAAGGGCTCCTCTCCGGCGCGCCGCTCCGAACGGAACTGGGTATTCTTTCCGTTATGAGGGAATATTCCCGGGATCCCCGCGCCGACGAGTGGACGACCGCCGTCTGGACCGGCCGCGCCACCAACCGCTTCCAGTGGGTGGCCGCCGCGGCCGGCGCCGCCTGCGTGGCCCTGGGCGTCGCCCTCGCCGTCCAACTGCAGTGGACCTCGGGCATCGCGGCCCTCCTCATGGCGGTGATCGGCTGCGTCACGGTCGGACTGCTCGTCCTCTTCGGCACCCTCGCCTTCGTCCACGTGGCCGTGAAGGTCGACGACCGGGCCATGGAGGTCCGCTGCGGCCACATCGGCCTGCCGCGCCGCCGGATCCCGCTCTCCCACATCGTCGGCGCCGACTTCGCCCCGAGCGTCACCCCGCGCCACTGGGGCGGCTGGGGCTACCGCTGGCGCCCCGAGAAGGGCACGGCCGTGATCGTCCGGCGGGGCGAGGGCCTGGTCCTGCTCCTGGACGACGGACACACCTTCACGGTCACCGTCGACGGCGCCGAGTCCGCCGTCCGCGTCATCCGCGACCGCCTGCGCCGCCTGACCCCGCCGGGCCCGCCCGCGGCGACGGGGGCGTGACGGTCCGGATCCGGAGACCTCAGCCCCGCACTCGACCTGTTTCCGGGCCGGTCAGAGGGCTTCCCGCCGGGTCGCACCGGACGCCCGGCGGACAGGGGCGACCCGTAGACTCCGCAAGGTGAGCGCCACCATCACCCCCGTCGACGCGTCCGAAACCGACACCGCACCCGCGCCGGTCCACCGGCTGCGACGGTTCGCGCGGCCCGCCGCGGCCCTGCTGTCCGGGTTCGTGCTCTACCTGAGCTTCCCGCCGCGCCCCCTGTGGTGGCTCGCGCCGCCCGCCTTCGCCCTGCTCGGCTGGGCCCTGCGGGGCCGCCGGCTCCGCGCCGGCTTCGGCCTCGGGTACCTGGCCGGCCTCGGCTTCCTGCTCCCGCTCCTCGTGTGGACCGGCGAGGAGGTCGGCCCCGGCCCGTGGCTCGCGCTCGCCGCCGTCGAGGCGCTCTTCGTGGCCGCCGCGGGCCTCGGCGTCGCGGCCGTCTCCCGGCTCCCGGCATGGCCCTTCTTCGCCGCCGGGGTGTGGATCCTCGCGGAAGGGGCACGCGCGCGCGTGCCCTTCGGCGGCTTCCCCTGGGGCAAGGTCGCCTTCGGGCAGGCCGACGGCGTCTTCCTGCCGCTCGCCGCCGTCGGCGGCACCCCGCTGCTCGGCTTCGCCGTCGCCCTCTGCGGCTTCGGCCTGTACGAGGCGGCCCGGCTGATCCGCGCGCGCCGTACCCGGCACGGCCTCCATGCCACCGTCACCGCGGCGGACACCGGTACTGCTCCGGGCACCGTCACCGCTGCGGACATCCGTACTGCTCCGGACAGCGACAGGGCCGCCTCACCCGCCGCCGAGGCCGCTTCGAGCCCCGCCGACGCCCCCCGGTCGGCCCCCCGCACCTCCGGGGCCTCCGCCCCCCGCCGTACCGGCTCCGTCCCGCGCGGTCCGCTCGTCGCCGCCGCGCTCGCCGTGCTCCTCCCGGTCACCGGCGCGCTCGCCGCGCTGCCGCTCGTCGACGACTCCGCCGAGGACGGCACCGCCACCGTCGCCGCGGTCCAGGGCAACGTCCCCCGCCTCGGCCTCGACTTCAACGCCCAGCGCCGGGCCGTCCTCGACAACCACGCCGCCCGCACCCGCGAGCTCGCCGAGGCGGTGAAGGAGAAGCGCGAGCCGCAGCCCGACTTCGTGCTGTGGCCCGAGAACTCCTCGGACATCGACCCGTACGCGAACGCCGACGCCGCCGACGTCATCGACGAGGCCGTCCGCGCGATCGGCGCGCCCACCGTGATCGGCGCGGTCGTCGCCCCCGAGACCGGCAAGCTCCGCAACACCCTCATCCAGTGGGAGCCCGGGCTCGGCCCGGTCGCCACGTACGACAAGCGGCACGTCCAGCCCTTCGGCGAGTACATCCCGATGCGGCCCCTCGTCCGCCTCTTCAACAGCAACGTGGACCGGGTGCGCCGCGACTTCGGCCCCGGCACGAAGATCGGCGTCTTCGACCTCGCGGGAACGAAGGTCGGCCTCGCCACCTGCTACGAGGCGGCCTTCGACTGGGCCGTGCGCGACACCGTCACCCACGGCGCGCAGCTCATCACCGTCCCCAGCAACAACGCCACCTTCGGCCGCAGCGAGATGACCTACCAGCAGCTCGCGATGTCCCGGGTGCGCGCCGTCGAGCACAGCCGGGCGGTGGTCGTGCCCGTCACCAGCGGGGTCAGCGCGGTCATCCGCCCCGACGGCGAGGTCGTCGCGCAGACGAGGATGTTCACCCCGGACGTCCTGGTCGAGAAGGTGCCGCTGCGCTCCTCGCAGACCCCCGCGACCCGCATGGGCACCCTCCCCGAGTTCCTCCTCATGGCGCTCGCGGCCGCCGGTCTCGGCTGGTCGGCGCTCCGCTCCGTACGGGCCCGCCGCACGCGCGCGGAGTGAGCCGGGGCGACCGGGGGCAGGGCGGCGGAGGCCGGGGCGACGGGGCCGGCCGGGGGCGGCCGTACATGATCTAGGGTCGGTCCATGGCTACCCCTGACTTCATCCGGGCCCTGCGCGAGACGGCCGGTCATCAGCTCCTCTTCCTGCCCGGTGTGAGCGCCGTCGTGTTCGACGACCGGGGCCGGGTGCTGCTCGGACGGCGCTCCGACAACGGGCGCTGGTCGATCGTCGGCGGCATCGTCGAGCCGGGAGAGCAGCCCGCCGACTGCGCGGTGCGCGAGGTGTACGAGGAGACCGCCGTGCGCTGCGAGGCCGAGCGGATCGTGCTCGTCGAGACCCTCCGCAAGCCCGTCGTCTACCCCAACGGCGACCAGTGCCAGTTCATGGACGTGACCTTCCGCTGCCGCGCGGTCGGCGGGGAGGCACGGGTCAACGACGACGAGTCGACCGAGGTCGGCTGGTTCGAGGTCGACGACCTGCCGGAGATGAAGCGTTTCTCCCTTCTGCGGATCGAGAAGGCGCTCGCCGACGAACCCACATGGTTCCGCACCACAGCATCCGACTGAACTATGGGTCCGAAGCACATCGGTGGGGGAGGGGCCCCTTCATAGGGTGCGGAGCATGAGCGCTCCCGTCACCGCCTCCGGTACCGACCTCGCCGCACCCCTGCCCCGCGCGGCCGGACTCGCCCTCGACCTCACCGGCCGCACCGCGCTCGTCACCGGCGCGGCCGGCGGCATCGGCCGCGCCTGCGCGCTGCGGCTCGCCGCCGCCGGAGCCAGGGTCAGAGCCGTCGACCGGGCCGCCGAGGGCCTGGAGGCCCTGGCCGGGGAGGCCTCCGCGCTCCCCGGGGAGCTCGAACCGCGGCTGCTCGACCTGACCGACCTGGACGCCGCGGAGACGGCCGCCGCCGGCGCCGACATCCTCGTCAACAACGCCGGGCTCCAGCTCGTGCGCCCCATCGAGGACTTTCCGCCGGACGTCTTCCACACCGTCCTCACCGTGATGCTGGAGGCGCCGTTCCGGCTCATCCGGGGCGCCCTCCCGCACATGTACGGGCAGGGCTGGGGGCGGATCGTGAACATCTCCTCCGTCCACGGGCTGCGCGCCTCCGCCTTCAAGTCCGCCTATGTGGCCGCCAAACACGGTCTGGAGGGCCTCTCCAAGACCGCCGCCCTCGAAGGCGCCCCGCACGGGGTCACCTCCAACTGCGTCAACCCCGGCTACGTCCGCACCCCGCTCGTCGAACGCCAGATCGCCGACCAGGCCGCCGCCCACGGCATCCCGCCGGAGCGGGTCCTCGCGGAGGTCCTGCTCAAGGACGCGGCGCTCAAGCGGCTCATCGAACCGGAGGAGGTCGCCGAGGCCGTCCTCTACCTCTGCGCCCCCCAGGCCTCGTTCATCACCGGCACCTCCCTCACCCTCGACGGCGGCTGGACCGCCCACTGAAGGCGCCCCTGTGAAGGTCGTCCACAGGGGTGGTGCGACCACACGTACGGCAGGTATCCCTGTGTCCATGTCCCACGAACACGTCTCCTACCTCGAACTCCTCGCACGGGGAGCCGCGACGGAGGCCTACGACCGGCCCGTGCTGCTCGCCCGTGCGAGCGGCGCGGGCCCCGAGGCGCTGGCCGACCTCGAAGAGGCCAAGCAGCTCGCCCTGCGGGTCCGGGCCGAGCTGGAGGGACGGCGGCGGCGCGAGGCGGAGCTGTCCGCGCTCTTCGCCACCGCCCACGACCTCGCGGGACTCCGCGACCTCGACGCGGTCCTGCGCGCCATCGTCCAGCGCGCCCGCTCGCTCCTCGGCACCGAGGTCGCCTACCTCAGCCTCAACGACGCGGCCGCCGGCGACACCTACATGCGGGTCACCGAGGGCTCCGTCTCCGCCCGCTTCCAGCAGCTCCGGCTGGGCATGGGCGAGGGACTCGGCGGCCTCGTCGCCCAGACCGCCCGCCCCTACGTCACCGACGACTACTTCGACGACGCGCGCTTCCAGCACACCCGGACCATCGACACGGCCGTAAGGGACGAGGGCCTCGTCGCCATCCTCGGCGTGCCGCTCAGCCTCGGCAGCCAGGTCATCGGGGTGCTGTTCGCGGCCGACCGCAGGGCCAGGGTCTTCGAACGCGAACAGGTCGCGCTCCTCGGCTCCTTCGCCGCGCACGCCGCCGTCGCCATCGACACGGCCAACCTCCTCGCCGAGACCCGCTCGGCCCTCGCGGAGCTGGAACGGGCCAACGACATCATCCGCGAGCACAGCGGCGTCATCGAGCGGGCCTCCGAGGTCCACGACCGCCTCTCCGAGCTGGTCCTGCACGGCGGCGGCGTCCACGACGTAGCCCGTGCCGTCTCCGAAGTCCTCGGTGGGACCGTCGAGTTCACCGAGGCGGGGGCGGGCTCCGCGCGCCGCGCCGGGGGCCACGCCGTCCGCGAGGGCGACGACTGGCTCGCCGCGGTCTCCGCGGGCGGCGAGACCCTGGGCACCCTCGTCCTGCACGGCCGGCCCGACCTCGACCCCGTCGACCAGCGCACCCTGGAGCGCGCCGCCCTGGTCACCTCCCTGCTGCTGCTCGCCCGCCGCTCGGCGGGCGAGGCCGAACAGCGGGTACGGGGCGAACTCCTCGACGACCTCCTCGACGCCCCCGACCGGGACCGCCGCCTGCTGCGCGAGCGCGCCGCCCGCCTCCGCACCGACAGCGAGGCCCCGCACGTCGTCCTCGCCGCCCGCATCGACCGGCCCGCCGCCGGCGCCGCCGACACCGACGCGGGCCGCCGCGAGAGCGCCGACCGGCAGCGCTTGTGGTCGGCCGCCTCCCACCTGGCCGCCACCCGCCACGGACTGGCCTCCGCGCGCGACGGCGGTACGGTCCTGCTGCTGCCGCTCGGCCCCGGCGAGACCGCCGCCGAACTCGCCCGGCAGACCGCGAGGAACCTCGGCGGCACCCTGCGCGAGCAGATCACGGTCGGCGCATCCGCCCCCGTACGGGCGCCCCTTGACCACCCGGACCGGGTGGCCGTCGCGTACGAGGAGGCCCGCCGCTGCCTCGACGCGCTGGGGCTCCTGCACCGCTCGGGCCAGGGCGCCGCCGCCGAGGACCTCGGCTTCCTCGGCCTGCTGCTCGCGGACGGCCGGGACATCGGCGGCTTTGTCGACCGCACCGTCGGCCAGGTCGTCGCCTACGACCGGCGGCGCGGCACGGAGCTGGTCCGCACCCTGGACGCGTACTTCGCGAGCGGCATGAGTCCCGCCCGTACCAAGGACGAACTCCACGTCCACGTCAACACGGTGGCCCAGCGCCTGGAACGGATCGGCCGGCTCCTCGGCCCCGACTGGCAGTCCCCGTCGCGGGCCCTGGAGATCCAGCTCGCGCTGCGGCTGCACGCGCTCTCGGACGCGGTCGGGGGGAAGTGACGCACGGAAAGGCCCCGGGCCCCGCTCACGGCGAGCGGGGCCCGGGGCCTTTCCCGTACGTCCCGGGGGTCAGACGTCGGCGCGGACGCGGGAGTCCTCGGAGGTCCGCTCGGCGACCTCGCCGAGGTCCCTGTCGCGGGTCTCGCGGGCGCAGACGATCGCGACGACGGTCAGCAGCGCGGCGGCGATCACGTACAGGGAGATCGGGGTCGAGCTGTCGTGTTCGGCGAGCAGCGCGGTCGCGATGAGCGGGGCGGGCGCGCCGGCGGCGACGGAGGAGAACTGGGCGCCGATGGAGGCGCCGGAGTAGCGCATCCGGGTCGCGAACATCTCGGAGAAGAAGGCCGCCTGCGGCGCGTACATCGCCCCGTGCAGGACCAGGCCGACGGTGACGGCGAGCAGCAGGCTGCCGAAGGTGCTCCGGTCGATGAGCGCGAAGAAGGGGAACATCCAGGCCCCGACGCCGATCGCGCCGATCAGGTACACCGGCCGGCGCCCGATCCGGTCGGACAGCGCGCCCCAGAGCGGGATCACGGCGAAGTGGACGGCGGACCCGATGAGGACGGCGTTCAGGGCGGTCTGCTTGGAGAGGCCGACCTGGGTGGTCGCGTACACCAGGATGAACGCGGTGATCACGTAGTACGAGATGTTCTCCGCCATGCGGGCGCCCATCGCGATGAGCACGTCCCGCCAGTGGTGGCGCAGCACCGCCACGAGCGGCATCTTCTCGACCTGTCCGGCGACCGCCTTGCGCTCCTCGGCGGCGGCGAGCGCGGCCTTGAAGACGGGCGACTCGTCGACCGAGAGCCGGATCCACAGGCCGACGACCACGAGGACGCCGGAGAGCAGGAACGGGACGCGCCAGCCCCAGGAGGCGAAGGCGGCGTCCGAGAGCAGCGCGGTCAGCGCGGACAGCACACCGGTGGCCAGCAACTGCCCGGCCGGCGCGCCGGTCTGCGGCCACGAGGCCCAGAAGCCGCGCCGCTTGGCGTCCCCGTGCTCGGACACGAGCAGGACGGCCCCGCCCCACTCCCCGCCGAGCGCGAAGCCCTGCACGAGCCGCAGCACGGTCAGCAGCACGGGGGCCGCGGACCCGACGGTCGCGTGCGTCGGCAGCAGCCCGATGGCGAACGTCGCCCCGCCCATGAGCAGCAGGCTGAGCACCAGCAGCTTCTTCCGCCCGAGCCGGTCGCCGTAGTGCCCGAACACCAGCGCCCCGAGCGGCCGCGCGGCGAACCCGACCGCGTACGTCAGGAAGGACAGCAGGGTCCCCACCAGCGGATCGGACTCGGGGAAGAACAGCTTGTTGAACACGAGCGCCGCGGCGGACCCGTACAGGAAGAAGTCGTACCACTCGATGGTGGTGCCGATGAGGCTGGCGGCGACGATCTTCTTGAGGGAGTTGGGTGGCGTCGGGGAGGGTGTTGCGGCGGCCATGTGCACCACTTCCAGGCATGTGCGGGGACGTTTCGGTGTCGCCACACCGTAGGAAGTGGCAGGTCAAGGGCGTATGTGGTGGGACACCATAGTTCAGGGCGGACGAGTGCGCTCAGCCGCCATGACGGGCCTTCGCGGACCTTCCGGAGGGCCCGGAGGACTGGGGGAGCGGCTGCCTGCCCACAGCCCTGCCCCCGGCCGGCGAGAGCGGTCCCGCACCGGCCGAGGCGACCGCCTGGAAGTCAACGGAGGACAGCCGGGCCGCACGATGCGCCCGCAGACTGTTCGAGGCCGTTCAGGCCCTGACCCGCGCCGGCCGGAGCCACAGCTCCGTGGCCCGCGAGTTCGGCCTGGACCGCCGCACGGTGAGCAAATACGCCCGGGCCGGCACCTGGCAGAAGGTCATGCGCCGCCCGCTGGATCACCACCCACCCGCACCGCCGGAACCTCCACGTCAACGACCGCCTACCCCGGCTCCTCGACCACTGCCCCGAACTCAGACAGACTCACGACCTGGTCCGACGGTTCGCCGCCATGCTCGAGAACCGCGACGCGACGCCTCTCCCGGGCTGGCCGGCCGCGCCGGTGTCCCTCTCCTTCGCCACCGCGTCGTCCTGATCGCCCACCTACGCCGCCGCTACACGGACCGGCTGACCGCGTCACCGAGGTGATCTCCGACTACGAAGTTCCTGCCAGAGCCACCTTCTCGAGTACGCCGACACCGGACCTCGGCGGACTCCAGCGCTATCGCTGAACCATGCCGAATCCATGGATCTCGACTGTTCCTCTTCAGGATGGCGCCCGACGGGCCGGGCGCCATCTGTGGTCATGCGATCGGCACGGTCACGTCAGGAGCCAGCGGTTGAAGTCGGCGTCGTAGCGGGTTCCGATGGTCTGCTTGATGGAGGTGCGCGCCGCCTGCCAGGAGCCGGTGCGGTAGTACCCGAGGATCTTCGCCACGTCGTCCTGGTGGTTCTCCACCAGGTAGGAGACGGCCAGGTAGCCCCAGGCGTAGATCCGGTTCTGGTCGTGCTGCTGCGTGGTGTCGAACAGGGTGCTGAGCCTGTAGGTCTGCCGGCGGGCCTGGTCCGCGGCCCAGGTGTTGTGCTTGTCGAGGTAGCCGTAGGAGACGTACTCGGCCAGGCCCTCGATCCACCACAGGGTGGGGGTGGATATGTTGGCGTTCCAGTCGCCGTACATGTCGTAGCGGCCGTCGAGGTAGTGCGTGTACTCGTGGTTGAGGTTCTTGATCGTGAAGGTCCGGGCGGTCTCGTCGCGGTAGGCGATGAAGCGGGCCTGGTTCCCGGTCGCGGACGGGTTGCCCTCCTGGTAGGTCCCGCCGTTGTCGGTGGAGACCCCGTACATGCTGCCGGCCAGCCGCCGGTACTCGGAGCTGGAGTCGAACACCACCACCTCCAGAGTGGTGTTCCGGTCGCCCGCGACCGGCTGCCCGCTGTCCTTGACCACGTTGTGGAAGTAGGCGTCCTGGCCGGCGAGGCTGTCACAGGTCGCCTTGAGCTGCTGGGCGCTCATCCGCTGCGCGTTGATGCGCAGACTGCCGCTACAGGTGTGCTCGACGGGCAGGTTGGAGGCGACGGCCTGCGCCGCGACGGGACCGGGCGCGCCGGAGCGGACGGCGAAGGAGGTGGTCGCGGACGGCGCGGGGCCGGACGCGGCGGATGCCGGGGCGGGGGCGGTGACGGGCGACGTGGGGCTCGCGGAGGCCGGGAGGGCTGCGGAGAGCGTTGCTGCGGACGCCACGAGCGTCGAGAGCGCGATCTTCGTGAGACGGCGGTGAGCCGGAACCGTGGACACGTTTCTCCTCGGGGATGTCGGTCTTCGCGGTCGTCGGGACGGGGTGGCCCGATGCCCGCGAAGGGCGGGGGCGAGACGCCGGATTCCGTTTGGCACAGGGGGCCCGGACGGGTGGCGGGAATGCCGTGGTCTTCGGCCGGGCGGGGATGTGGCGCCGGACGGCTGGGATGTGAGAACCGCTCCGCGGCCCTTGAGGGGCCGGGGCCGGCGGTGGGCCGATCCCGCGGCTGTCGTACGGGTCTGTGCGCACAAGGCCGGGGCCGGGGCCTGCGCGCGGTCGCCCGGCGCAAGAGAAGGAGGCGCGGGTTCGGGGCGATACGAGGCGTGCGTCTTCGGTGGGTCGGCACTGTCGGCCGGGACGTTCTACCGGCCGCTCGTGCCGGTCCGGCGGCGGGCACGAGCGGATCCTTCGGCCGCCCGGTCTGCCGGGTGACGGGTCACCGGGCAGACCGGGGCCGGCTCAGTAGACGATCGTGTTGTTGTTGATGATGGTCTTGGCCGTGCCCGTGGTGGACAGGCCCTCCTTGGGGCGGTGCTCGGTGAAGTACTGGCGGAAGTCGCCGCTGACGTACTTGTTCATGAGCGTCAGGGTCTTGTTCCAGTTGCCGCCGTCGGGGCCGTTGGGGCCCCACAACTGGAGCAGTGAGGCGGTGACGCGGCTCTCGACCTTGTCGCCCGTGCCCCAGTTCCTCGTGGTGTTGCTGTCCAGCAGGTTGTAGGTGGCGCCGTTGTCGAACACGTAGTTGCCGTCGCCGAGTGCGTAGGCGGCGACGGCACTGGCGAAGCCCTCGGTCCAGGCGCAGGTGGTGGAGTCGCCGTAGCTCAGGTTGTGGTTCTCGCAGCCGTAGACGGGGGGCCACTTCTTGCCGTGCAGCTCCCACTGGAACCAGTGGCCGGCCTCGTGGAGGATCAGGTGCTTGGAGTCGGGGTTGTCGCCCTGGAGGACGACCCAGTCGGTGCCGTTGCTGGTGTCGCCGGGGTTGGAGGGGTGGTCCCAGTAGCCGCCGTCCGTGCCGTCCTGGCGCCAGGCGACGGTCAGGGCGTCGCACGCGGAGGTCTGGTTGGCGGTCCAGCAGGAGGAGGAGGTCCCGCGCTTCCAGTACAGCTCGTTCAGCGTGTCGACTATCTTGAAGGCCCGTTGCATGTTCGTCGGGACCTTGACCGTGCCCAGGTTGACGCTTCCCGCCGGGTACGTCCTGGTGGTGGTGTTGAAGGCGTACTGGGTGGTGTTCTTCCAGTTGGGGTCGCCGGTGTTCGCGGTGCCCGCCCCCACCACGCGCCACAGGGTGCCGGAGCTGGAGTAGAAGCGGACGTACGCTTCGGACAGGTTCGTGCTCCCGGTGTAACAGGCGGAGAAGGAACCGTTGTTGTGGTTGGTCAGGCCGCCGGCCAGTCTCTGTGCCTGGCTCGAGGGGCTGGTCTTGCCCCACAGCTCCCAGTTGGTGTTGCGGGCCTGCTGCGTGACCAGGGGCTTGTTGGTCCCCGCCTCGGCGCTGTAGTGGTCGTAGGACAGCGACCCGTTCAGACAGGTGGTCGTCGCGGCGGCGGCGGTGCCCGTCATGAGCGGGGTGGTCAGGGCGAGGCCGGTTCCGGCGGCCAGGGCCGCCGCCAGCAGGGTGCGCCGCTTCGGGAGGACGGCGTGCCGCCCGCCGGCCCTTTTCGGGGAGGTGGACGAGAGGCGCGAGCGGTGGGGCATGGAGCACTCCTGTGCTGAGAAGTGGGGGGTGAGGGGATGCCCGGCGGACGAAGAGCGGCTGCCGGACGGTCGGGGGCACGGTCCTAGGAGGAAGTGGCGTCTTCGACCGGGACGGTGGGCCGCCGAGATCGGGAACGGGACCGGAGAAGGGCTGCGAAGGCGCTGGTCGCGAGAAGGAGCACGGCGCCGAGGAGCAGCCGTACTTCTGTACCGGTCCCGGTGTGCCGTGCCGCGGGGTGTGCGGAGGTGGCCGGCGCGGTGGGTTGCCGCAGGGATTTCGTGTAGGCGGCGATCGAGAGGGCGGCGGACCGATGCGGCCGGCCGTCCTTGAGGGTCAGGAGCCGCAGGGCCCGCTGGTCGAGTGCGTACCATTCACGTCCGCGCGGGCCCTGGTCCTCGAAGAGGACCGCCCCCTCGTCGAGCCCCTGGGCCAGACGGGCTTCGGTGTCGTCCTGGGCCGCGGCCACCGCGGCCCAGGACGAAGCACCTCCCCCGGCCGACGGCACCGGTGCGACCTGGAGGGTCGTCGTACGGCCGTCGGAGGTTCGCGCGGTGACCGCCACGTAGCCCAGGACCGCGAGAGGGACGTCGCTCCGCCCTTGCCGGAAAGACGGGTTGAGCCGGTAGACGCAGACGCCGTGGTCCGTTACGTACAGCGGATCAGTGGCTCGTGCCGGGATGCCCAGGTTGCTGCGTGCCAGGTTCACCGCGGTCGGCGTGTGGGCTGCCCGGACCGCGGTCCGTACCCGTTCCGGCGGCAGCACCTCGACCACGGGGCGGGGCGCGGCTTGCGTCGCGTGGGCCTGCGGCAGTGGGCAGCACAGCACCGCGGCGAGGGCGACGCATCGCATGCGCCGTCGCACGGGCCGGCTCAGCCCTTCTTGCGGATGTTGTAGATGGAGTCGCTCCACGTGAACGTCGAGGACGGGGTGCGCACGCCGAGGTCCTTCCAGGCGACCGTGGTCTTGCGCTGGGAGCTCGGGCCCGGATCGGCGTAGCTGATGGTGGGGTTGGCGGTGCTGTAGGAGTCGTCGTAGCCGTAGATGACCATGGTGTGCTGGCTGCCCCGGCTGGAACCGCTGGTCCAGGTGACTCCCATGACCAGGGGGCTGTTGGCGTCGATCTCCTTCTTCACGGTGGAGAAGGGCAGGTACGACTGGGTCCAGGTGGCCGAATAGCCGGTGGCGTTGTACCCCTTGACGATCTTGGGCCACTCCAGACCCTCGTCGGGACAGGGCTGGTCGGCCGGCAGGTTCCTGGCGATGTGGCAGAACCGGTTCTGGTCGATCGGGGAGCCGTGGTACTTCTCGATGCCGGCGGCGGTCGCCGCCCAGCACCAGTAGCCGCCCTGCTGGACGTCCTGCGTGTAGGGGAGGTCGGCCGCTTGGGCACTCTGCGCGGTGCCGAAGGCGCCGAGTGCGGCCAGCGACACGGCGACGGCCGTTCGCAGGAGACGCGGAGGAATCATGGGACTGGCCTTCCTTCATGCCCTTGCGGCGATACGCCGGTGTGGCGCGGTCGGCAAGGAAAGGCGGTGGGGGGTGCCGAAAGACGAGTAATGCGGGCCCGGCCGTTCCTGCTGTACAGGGCCGGGGGAACTCCCTTTCACACCCGCGCCCTCTGTTAAGGGAACGTGCACGTCAGGAAAAGCGGCGATTTCCGCCGGTCGAACCGGGGAGAGCCGCCGATCGGTGGAGCCTTTATACATGCGCCGTGAGTCCACGCAATGGCACGGAAGTGCCACCGGCACTATTACGTCGGAACAAAGCGTGCGCTTCACGCTCAAAACACCTTCAATGGGCGCCGCTTGGAACGCAGACGGGGCGGGCTCGCCCCTCTACCGGTGCTCACTCTCGGCTCCGGGACGGCCGCGCCGGCCCTGGGCCTGCCCCTCGCGAAGAGTCGGGACAGCGGCTCGTGTCGTAGTGCGCCGACCCATGCCGACGGCGCCCCGGGAAGCGGTCGCGTTCATGCCGCAGGGTGAGGAGCCGTTTCCCGGGCCGGCCGAGGAAGTCGCGCGCATGGGCACTCAGCGGGGCCTTCGACGGTTCCGGTGTCGGCTCGTGGGCCGGCAGTCGCTCTCGCCGCGAGGCGACGGCTGCGCCGGTGGTGCGTCGAGCCCGTCCCGGCCGCCTTTCCCGGCCCGCGCCGGCCCGGTGGGTTCACCTCGGCAAGGCCTGTCCGGAGCCCTACGGGGGTGGAGACTGCGACTTGCTTCCCGGCAGCCCCTTACAACCAGCCTTCGGTACGGGCGTGCAGGCCGAGCTGGAAGCGGGAGGAGGCGCCGGCCAGTGACATCAGGCGCTCGATGGCACGGGCCAGCGTTCTTTTGCTGATGTTCAGGTTGCGGGCGGCGGCCTCGTCGGGGACGCCTGCCGCCAGCAGGGCGAGCAGGCGCCGGTCCACCGGGCGCAGCACGGTGTCTCCTTCGCTCCGGGCCGGGCCCAGAGGGCGGGCGGCCTTCCACGCGGACTCGAAGAGCGCGGAGAGGGCCGGCAGGAGGCTGCAGCGGTGGACCAGGAGCGCTCCGTGGTGGGTGTCGGCATGCATGGAACTGAGCGAGACCAGGGCCAGGCGGTCGTCGATCAGCATCATCTTCGCCGGTACGGAGGGGGCTGAGCGGGCTTCTTCTCCCGCTGCGACGCAGGGGAGGATGTTCTGCTGGTAGCGCTCGGCGTCCTCCACGGTGCTCTGCGCGTAGAGGACGCGGTAGGAAACCCCGCGGGCCAGGTTGTCGATCTCGATCGGGTTGGCGATGGACGGTGCCCCGTACGGCGCGGTGTCGAAGCTCCGCACCTGGGTGACAACGCCACGCTCCAGCTCGACCACCGTCCGTTGCAAGGAGGCTTGCTCGATCACTTCCACCGTGGGTGCGCCCGGTGCCAGGCTGTGCGTGCGGCGGTAGGAGTCGTAGGACGCGACAGCCGCGGTGACGGCGGCGGTAAGACGTGCCTGCTGCTGGGAGGCCAGCAGTTGGAGTCCTGCCGTCGGATCGAGGGGGACGACGGGGTCGTCGTCCTGATGCGGGGGAGCCAGCAAGGCGGACGACACCAACTGCTCAAGGGCGTCCCGCAGGTGGGGACCGGGCACTTCGAGGTCCGCGCCCAACTGCTCGCGTGTCAGGGGCCCGGTGTCCAACAGGTACCGATACGCCCGGGCGGCCAGCGGAGAGAGACCGAACGAGCCGAGTTGCGATTCCGTGACGGGAGACATGTCCGTCCTGCTCCTGTTGCGCTGCGCCCCCGACGACACCTCGGGCGGCGTAATGGTGCCGGTGGCACTTTTCCGCCGCCCAGTGGGTGGTGGCGAGTGTATAAAGAAAACACCGGACAGAGGAAGTCACAGCTTCCTGCAAACACATCTGTCGAGTCGTGCGCGACACACGGACGCATGACCTGTCGTCCTGCTGCCAGGCGATCCCTGGGCGGGACCGCCGGTGCCGGGGGGCACCGAAACCGCACTCCGCTCTCGATCCGCCGATTCCCTCGAAGAAGCGGGTCGAGAGCGGAACCCCATACTTTCCAGGCCTGCTTGCTGTGCGGGCGGAATCATTACCGACCGACCTGCGCCCTCACCTACCGATGTGAAGCGGCGGCCGTACAGAGCGACAAAAGGGAGAGGGCGCCATGACCATGCCCTATTTCCAGGTCAATGTTCCCACCAGAAGTTCCACGCACCCGGAACGCCACGGCTTCCACCTGTTCACCGGCCCCGCAGGCTGTGAACGGGAGGCCCTGCGGATCGCCCGTGAAACATGCGAGGCAGCACTCGACGCACAGGCCGCCGGCTCGCGCATGCCCCGCAGGGAGTACGGCGGCTGGGGAGCGAGCGGAATCCGACCCGGATGGGACTTCGACTGGTCGGCGGCATCCGTGAGGTGTTGGGACGACATCCATCTCTTCGGATGTGCGACCAGGGACTCCTTTGCGCACCCGTACGACGAGCGAGCCTGCTGAACGGGACCCGGTCGGTACACCCGGGACGCCCCGCCTCTTCCCCGTACGAACACCGAACAGGCGGGGCCGGCGACGAACCCCCCCGGTCCCGGCGTTCGAAAGACTCCAGCAGCTCCGGGACCGGCCCGATTCCCACCCGTACAGCTCCAAGCGTCTTTCCGCCGCCGAGCAACCTGCCACGTCTCACCCCGCCGCCTCCACCCTCGCCAGCATCCTCAGCACTTCCACCCGACTCACTCGGGCCGGTCGCTTCGAAACCGTGCTGAACCACATCGCGGAGGAAGTGGAGGGACTCGCCGACCGGGGCAGGCCGGCCGACTGCGTTCCCCTGCTCGCCGAGGCCGACCCGCGGCACTTCGGCATGGCCGTCGCGGAAGCGGACGGGACGGTCTACGGCGTCGGCGACTGGAAACGGCCCTTCTCGACACAGTCGATCACCAAGGTCTTCACCTTGGCCATGGCGTTGTCCCCGGAGGGCGAGCACCCGTGGCGGGGCGTGGGCCGTGAGCCTGCGGGAAACCCCTTCGACTCCCTGGTACAGCCGGAACACGAGAACGGCGTGCCGCGCAACCCGCTCATCAACGCCGGCGCCCTTGTGGTGACCGACCGGCTCCAGGCCCTCACCGCGGACGCCGCCGGCCGGGCACTGGAGCTGCTGCGCACTGAAAGCGGCAACCCGACGATCGACTTCGTGCCGGAAGTCGCCGCCTGCGAAGCGACCCACGGAGGCCGCAACGCCGCGCCGGCGCACTTCATGGCCTCCTGCGGCAACCGCACCACCCCGGTGCCCGACCTGCTCGCCGCCTACTTCTGGCAGTGCTCGATCGCCGCGTCCTGCAAGGACCCGGCCCTCGCCGCCGGTTTCCTCGCGCGGCACGTTCCCGCAGACCACCAGGCACAAGTTCACCAGACCCGTGGCACTTCACCGTCGCCCGGCTCAACTGCCGAGCGCCCTCAAGAACCACGTCCGGAAACGGTCGATCCGCCGGAAGCGATCGACGGCTTCCTTCGCGGCGAACGGATAGGACTCGACAGCCTCGCAGAGCAACCCCACCTCGGATCGGCACATCAATGCCGATGCCTCTTCGCGTTACCTCACGCACGGCAAAGCCTGCCCAAGGCTTGCAGGCAGTGGTCCCCTGCTCCCGATCGCCACGGTCGTCGCCGACACCTCGCACTGCTCCGGCCAGCACAAACGCATGGCATGGGCATCCGGGTTCCGGCCGGCCGGCAGGGGCGGTCGAAGCATGCGGGCCGTGTCCCGGTTCCGTGTTCGAGCGGGTAGCTGTGGGCACTCGGAAGCAGGGCAGGAGAGGGACACTCGCAAGGAGCGTCTGCAGCCAGGGCTGTTCCGGCAAGCCTCCGGCAGAACGCACCCCCTGTCCGCGCCCGGACCGCTGGTCCGCACGAGTCGATCTCCGCACCGTACAAGACGACGGAATGGGCAAGGAGGCACGAAGGCTGGGGTTTTCGGCTGCCGAAGGGCAGGGCGCCGGGCTATCCGGCCGGGCCTGTACAGAAACTGCACGCGCAGTTCTTTCCCGCACGCTCGCGCACAAAGCCGGCCAACCGATGCTGGGCAGACCTCATACGTCCACTGCGCGACCTTGCGAGTTCGGTTGACCGACACCCCAGCTTGCGCCCTTTCCCGCGTTCCCGAACATCCGTGAAGCCGGTTCTACGTATACGTAATCAACCTCCCGCGACCAGGGCGGAAGTGTCGCCCATCCGCCTTGCCCTCGTCCTCGCGGTTGAGATCCTGTCCCACGGCAGCCAATCCCTCCCCTCAGGACCATGCGCCGCAACCCCCGGCGGGGCCTTCAGCGTTGGATGGACTTCGGCATCGGCATCGACGCCAATACGACGTCTCACTTTGTTAATTTCCTTGCAACCATGTGAACACCCACGGCAGTTTTACCGCTTCAGCCCGCAATTCGGACAAGCAATGGGTGACATGCTCATGCGAATGTGGCTAACTTCTTCTCGGCCCGAGGTCAACCACCCTGGGGCCAGGCGTTACTGACACCTTTCCACCCCCCACTTGTACGCATGGGAGCACACGTGTCTTCTTCCATATCCCGCAAGCGCCTCGTCCTGACCGGCGGCGCCACCGCCGTCGTGGTGGCCGTGCTGGCCGCCGGCGGTACGACGATCGCGGGTGCCACTCCCCGGGCCGCGGCACCGGACGCCTCGCCGGCGGGCACGGCCTCGGCCCTGGGGCTCGACGGCAAGGAGAAGCTGGTCGTCCGCGATGTCGTCAAGGACGCGGACGGCACCACTCACACCCGCTACGACCGCACCTACGCCGGACTGCCCGTCCTCGGCGGCGACCTGATCGTCCACCGTGCGGGCAACGGGGCGGTCAAGGGCGTGACCCGGGCCACCGACCGTTCCCTCGGGGTCGGCTCCCTGACGCCGAAGCTGACGCCGGGCGCCGCGAAGACGGCTGCGGTGAAGGCGGCCGAGGCCGCCGACGTCGAGAAGCCCGTCGTCGAGGCGGACAAGGCGCCGCGCAAGGTCGTCTGGGCGGCCGGCGGCGCCCCCGTCCTCGCCTACGAGACCGTCGTCGGCGGCGTGCAGGAGGACGGCACCCCCAGCCGTCTGCACGTCGTCACCGACGCCGCCACCGGCGAGAAGCTCGCCGAGTACCAGGCGATCCACAACGTCGCCGACGACACCAGCCAGTACAGCGGCAAGGTCGATCTGGTCAGTACGCGCATCACGAACGGCTACCAGCTCGTCGACGGCACCCGCGGCAACCACCGCACGGTGGACCTGAACAACAGGCAGAGCGGCGCGGGCACCCTCTTCACCGACACCGACAACGTCTGGGGCGACGGGACGGCGGCCAGCCGGCAGACCGCGGCCGTCGACGCCGCCTACGGCTTCGCCAAGACCCACGACTTCTACAAGGACGTGCTGGGGCGCGACGGCATCAGGAACGACGGCAAGGCGCCCACCTCCTACGTCCACTACGACGTCAAGCACGCCAACGCCTACTTCGACGACGAGACCTTCTCCATCTACTACGGCGACGGCGCGGACGGGAAGCACCCCCTGACCCAGCTCGACGTGGCCGGCCACGAGTTCACCCACGGCGTCACCGCCGCCACCGCGGGCCTCGTCTACAGCGGCGAGTCGGGAGGGCTGAACGAGGCGACCTCCGACATCTTCGGCACCGCCATCGAGTTCCAGGCCGCCAACCCCCTCGACCAGGGCGACTACTTCCTGGGCGAGAAGATCGACTACTTCGGCAACGGCAAGCCGCTGCGCTACCAGGACACCCCCAGCCGGGACGGCAAGTCCGCCGACTACTGGGACGCGAAGACCAAGGACCTCGACGTCCACCACTCCTCCGGCATCGCCAACCACTTCTTCTACCTGCTCTCCGAGGGCAGCGGTACCAAGAAGATCAACGGCGTCCAGCACGAGAGCCGCACCAAGGACGGCTCCACCGTCACCGGCATCGGCCGGGACAAGGCCGTGAAGATCTGGTACAAGGCCCTGACCTCGTACTTCACCTCCACGACCACCTACGCGGCGGCCCGCAAGGGCACCGTCCAGGCCGCCACCGACCTCTACGGCGCGAACAGCACCGAGGTCGCGGCCGTGAAGGCCGCCTGGACCGGAGTCAACGTCAAGGGCTGACCCCGCCCACTCCGTCAAGCACCCCTATGCACGACCCCGGTGCCGGTCTCTGTGTCCACGAGAGGCCGGCACCCGGCAGTGCCGTAACGGTCCTTCTCTTCGGGCCACGCTCTTAGAGGTCGTTTTCGCCCGATGGTTCATCCCATCACGGGATGAACCATCGGGCGAAAAC